>NZ_FQXS01000046.1 GCF_900130015.1 Desulfofustis glycolicus DSM 9705
TGTCCCGGCTGATCAAGGATGTGGAGCGAAAGGTCTTTCTGATCCTGGATAACCTTCGGGTTCATCACAGCAAGGTCGTGCGGAAATGGCTTTCTGAACATCAGGACCAGATAGAAGTTTTTTATCTGCCGCCGTATACGCCGGAACACAACCCGGATGAATACTTGAACGGGAATCTCAAGCAACGAATACGGTCCGGTTTGCCGGCCAGAAATAGTGACGATCTGGCAAAGAAAACGAGGTCGTTTATGAAGACCCTTCAGCGACGACCAAATCATGTCAAAAGTTACTTCAAACATCCACTTGTCCGATATGCGGCATGACTTCGATATTTAGACACCGGAGCAATACCTGGAGACGGCCGGTCGCTTTGTTCTGTTTTCCTTGACCATGTTCGTCTTTGCCGTGGTGATTCTGACCATTGTCCGCTGGGTGGACAGCGTGGCGCGGTTGGGCCGCCTGGCAACCACCATTGACCTGGTCGAAAAAGCCGCCAGATCAGCCCTGTTCAAGAGACGAGCCACTCCCCGGCTCCACGGAACCGCGGTCACATCGACCGCGGGACGGCCGGTGTTTTCGCCGACCATCGGCTATGTGCAGCGTGTCGATGTGACCGCATTGCAGACCTGTGCAGAGGCAATGGAATGCCGAATCAGGGTGGCGGCGTTGCCGGGTACCTTTGCGTTTCCCGAGCGGCCGCTGGCGTGGATCGTCTGCGCAGACGAAGAGTCCGGGGAACCGGAGTGCACGGAGGTGGCCAAGGCGTTTATGGTCGGCACCGAGTCGATGCGCAACGCCGCGACCCGGCATGCGCGTCTGGCGCTGGCGCGGGCGGAACGGGAAATGAATCTACCGGAGGATGTCTCCATCCTGCGCGAGTTGGCTCGCTTCGCCGAACAGCAGCACACGCCCTGATGCCCCGCTCGATCGCCTCCTCACCCCGGTATTGTGTTCGGCTGTCGACCAAGCCATTCGCCTCACGCGGTTGCCGGCTCTGGTGCGCCGGCTTGTCAGAACAACTTGCTGCCGATTTTGGCATCTCCGGCCGGTACGACGAACAGGGCTTCGCCGCTGTCCGCCCCGGGTACCTGGACGCCGAGCAGCAGGGCCTCCGAGACCACCTCTCCCATTTGCTTGGCCGGGAAATTCAGAACGCCCAGGACCAGTCGATCCTTCACCTGGTCGATCGGCTGGGTGGTGAACCGGCCGTAACAGGTCCTGACTCCGAATTTACCGAAATCGACGACCATTTTATAGGTTGGCTTGGGCGTTTGGACACAGGGTTCCACGTCGATAATGCGGCCGACACGGATGTCCAGCCTGGCGAACGTTTCGTCAAAGGAGACGACCGGTTTTGTTTCCCTGGCCATCGGGTGAACCTCCTCGCTGCGTGCTGATGGGTGGCAGCGTTAATCGCTGTCGATAAAGCGCAGATTATCCTCGTTGTGCCGCTCGCCGACAACTCCGGTGGTCAGCCGGCGCAGCAGCTCGGTCTCTTCCGTGCTCAGGGAGAGCGAGCAGGCGCCGATGTTCTCCAGCAGATGCTGACGTTTCCGGGTACCGGGCAGGGGCAGGATATCGTTGCCCTGGTGGAGCAGCCAAGCCAGGGCCAACTGCCCGACCGTGCAACCCCGCTCGGCCGCGAACGCCTGCAGTGCTTCGACGATTTTCAGGTTCTCGTGAAACTGCTCATCCTGAAAGCGGGGAAGATTCCGGCGGTAGTCACCTTCGGCAAAGCGGTTCTGTTTTCCCAGCGCACCGGTGAGGATGCCGCGCCCAAGCGGGCTGAAGGCGGTGACGGTGGTGCCCAGTTCCCGGCAGGCCGGCAGGACGGCGTGCTCAATATCCCTGCTGAACAGCGAGTATTCCGACTGCAGGGCGGCGACGTGATGAACGGTTTCGGCGCGGCGTAACCGCTCGGCCGAGACCTCGGAGAGACCGATCGCCCTGACCTTGCCGGCCGCCACCAGTTCGGCCATGGCCCCAACCGTCTCCTCGATCGGGACTTGCGGGTCGAGCCGGTGCAGGAAATAGAGATCGATGCGGTCGGTGGCGAGGCGTTGCAAGCTGGCATCGCAGGCCTGGTGCACGTAGTCGGGCCGCCCGCAGACCTCCAGACGGCCGTGCTCGTCGCCGCGAAAGCCGAACTTGCTGGCAATCACCACCTGGTCGCGGATGCCCCTGACCGCCTCACCGACCAGAACCTCATTGTCGCCGGCCCCGTAGACATCAGCCGTGTCTAACAGGTTGACCCCGGCCGCCACCGCCGCCTGGATCGTGGCCAGGGCTTCGCCGCGGTCGGCAGGGCCATAGGCATGGGACATGCCCCAGCAACCGAGCCCGAGCACGGAGGCCTCGACAGGCCCCTTGCCGATTCTGATTTTTCTCATGCCGTCCATAGCCGTGCTCCTGTTACGCTGAGTCCCGAATATCCCTGACGCTACCGGGAGGAGAGTGTACCCCAGGATCGTTGCGAGACAAAGTACTTTCCAAACGTTCTCTTCATTGAATACGCATCTCATCCTGGACAATGTTGCGGATAATGGCCCGAAAGCGGGAGACAATGAGTGAAAATGTGTCGAACTCCCACTCAAAAGAGAATACGATAGCCCCTGAAGGAAGTGATTGTGATGAAAAGCTCTTTCGGGAACCAGGCATCTCTTGCGACTATCAATAGAGCGGAGCCAAACTCCAGGAATTCACATACCATGTCAAAAGAAACCATCGAGACCTACCTCGCGCGTTTCAAAGGTTCGCAGAGCAGCTATCCATTCGGCCCGGAGGCCTTGGTCTATAAAGTAATGGGGAAAATGTTCGCCCTTGTCTCGCAGTTGGAGGAAGTGCAGAGAGTCACGCTGAAGTGCGTCCCTGAAGACGGAGCGATGTTAATCGGTCAATACAATTCGGTAATACCCGGGTATTATATGAATAAAAAGCATTGGATCACCATCTCCCTTAATGGTGAACTGCCGGAGGACCTGCTCTATCAGCTTGCCGACGAGTCATATGCGCTGGTGGCCAGCAAACTCCCGAAGAAAGACAGGGTCGCTCTCGACAAGCAATAAAAAGAGAAACTTCCCCAGGTCAGAGATGCATCAAAAACGTGCTCGAGGCTGGTTGATCGCCTGCTCGCTCGCCGTCTTATGCTGGTCGGCAAGTGGGTGCGCGCTGCTGCACCTGCGTGAAGAAGTCGCAAAAATCAACAATTCCAAAATCCTGGTCGGCATCGTCACCAGTACGGTCGAAACTGGCGGATCACCTGTCGTGGTGGCGGCCTGCTCCCGGACTAACGGCGTAACGCAGATAGCCCACTTCACCCTGCTCCATGAATCGGGCCCTTATGAACTGATGGTCCCCCGGGGCAACTACTATGTCGTCGCCTTCGCTGACGCCAACGGCGACTTCGCCCGGCAGGCGGACGAACCGGCCGGCCAGCATAGCTCCCGGCCGCTCCCGGTTGACTCGGGAGGCGGCGTCGTCACCGAGTTGAACATCGTCATCGGTTCCAATGATCCGGAGAGATTTGACTTGCCCGTCGGAACGGCGGTGGTCTCACCCCGCCCGGACCACCGACCATTCTCCTCGCCGGGTATCATTCTCTCCCTGGACGATCCACTGTTCGCCGAAGAAAACGGCTGCAAGGGTTTCTGGCAGCCGGTAGAGTTCTTCCGGGAATTTGGCGGAAATATCATCTTTCTCGGGCCCTACGATCCGGCAAAGACCCCCGTCCTCTTCGTGCATGGCGCTACCGGCACCCCGGCCGGATGGCAGTATCTGCTCGACTATCTCGACCTGAACCGGTTCCAGCCGTGGTTCTATTACTACCCGTCCGGGGCGTCGATCAAATCAATGGCGGACCTGCTCTTCTGGAAAATGATCAACCTCCAGTCCCGCTACCAAGTCCCGGAACTCCACATCATCGCCCATAGCATGGGGGGCCTGGTCGCACGGTCGTTTTTGGTCGATTATGGACAGTTTTTCCCGTCCATCAAAAAGTTTATCACGATTTCCACGCCGTGGGGTGGAGATGCCCTTTCCGATTATGGGGTCACGTATTCGCCCGGGGTCATACCGGTCTGGAAGGACATGGGACCGGACAGCGAATTCGCCCGCTCCATCTACCGCAGAAAGCTGCCGGAAGCAATCGAACCGTATCTCTTCTTCAGCTACAAGGGCAACCGAAACCCGCTTCGCCCCAACAACGATGGGGTGATCACGCTGGCGACCCAACTGGATCAGCGGGCCCAGGCCGAAGCAAAAATGGTCGCCGGATTTGACGAGGATCACAGCTCCATTTTGACCAGCAGCGCCTGCGCCGCCCTGGTGAATACGGTTCTATCATCAGGGCCGGCTGATACCGTCGACCCTCCGGAAGCTGCCGGCATGCTGCAGGTGCGATTCTCCGGCAACGCCCAGGCAAGCGATCCGGGACTGTGGCCCAGTCTCTTCCTGGAGTCGCTGGCACCGGGGGGGGGCGGGATCGATTTTCCTCAAACTCGGTCCGGCTGATGACGGTCGGCTGCTCGGCCCCTTTCCCGCAGGGGACTACCGGGTTGTCCTGGTCGCCGACGCTCATCGGGCAGTCCCCGGTCAGTATCATGTCCAGTTGGGAGCAGAGAAAACGGCAGAGGTATTATTTCAGTTGATTCCCCGCGGTACGGTCGGCGGGCTCATCACCACACAATTCTACAAGGACGGCGACCCCGCCGGTGTCTTCCCGCCGTTTGAGGAAAAACTCGCCATCCGTTCCATAACCTTGACCGGTCTGGAAGGACAGCGAACTCTTTCCCCGAGTAGTTGTGTGAATCTGGATGTCTTCTCGGCCTACCAGCAAGGAAAAGACTGGGCGTGCGGCAACGCCTTCGCCTTCTATGACGTTACGCCCGGCAGCCATATCCTGGTCGTTGAAGCCGATGGATTCGAACTATACCGGGAATCTCGCGAGGTGGTTCCCGGCCGAGCCAATCCCTACCAGGCGATAGAACTTCAACCGTTGAAATAGGTCTGAAGGGAGGGGCAAGTCTCCAAAACGATGGGGTCACAAAACGATGGGGTCAAGTCTCAACTTTTGACATTATCAACCATTTTTCATTACTCAACAAGACTGCAGAACGATCCAAAGTGGAAGCGATGACACCACCATTACAGGAGACAAGAGGGGTCACATCTCAACTTTTGACAATAGCACGCTTTTTGATTACCCTGGCGAAAACACCTGCCAACCTCAGGAGAAAGCGATGGCTCGACCATTAAGAATCGAATATCCTGGAGCATTTTACCACGTCACATCCCGAGGCAACGAGCGGAAGGATATATTCAAGAGCGTCAGAGATCGAGAAAAATTTCTGTCATTTCTGGAATCAGCCGTGACACGCTACGGGGCTGTTATTCATGCGTACTGCCTGATGAGCAATCATTATCATCTGCTCGTGGAAACACCGCAGGGAAACCTTTCTCAAATCATGAGGCACATAAACGGGGCCTATACGACCTATTTCAACATAAAGCACTCTCGATCCGGTCACTTATTCCAAGGTCGATACAAGGCAATACTAGTCGAAGCCGACGAGTACGCAACTGAACTCTCACGTTATATCCACCTGAATCCGGTTAGGGCAGCCCTGGTATCAAAGCCTGAAGAATACCACTGGTCCAGTTACCGGAGTTATACGGGCCAGGGCAAAACGATTGGTTGGTTGAATACGGATTTCATCCTGAGTTACTTTGCGGGCAATAGCTCGAAAGCGCCTGATCATTATCGAAAATTTGTCGAAGCCTTGCTCACCGGAGAATATGAGAGCCCGCTGAAGGAAATCATTGCCTCGACGCTCTTGGGACGACCAGAGTTTGTCGATAAAATATCGAACCAAAAATTGTGCGAATTGCGCGATGAGCGCAACGTCCCAGCGTTGAAAGCACTGAGATCCCACCCAAGTATGGATAAGATCATAACGACAATCAAAGCTGAGTCGATCGACGAAAAGTTCGTTCGGAAAATAAGTATCTATTGCTGCCATAAGTATAGCGGAGCCAAGCTCAAAGAAATTGGAGAACGGTTCAGAATGAGCGATGCGGCAATTGCCCAAACAAGCAAAAGATTGTCGCTGAAGGCCGAGAAAAATTCGGAAACAAAAAAATTGCTCGAACGAATTGAAGCAAAATTAACGTCAAAAGTTGAGACCTGACCCTTGAAACTCACCCCTTTCAAACTTGAGCGATATTTTGCTCAACATGAATTTTCAACACCCTATCTCCTGTGTTCCTCAGACTGCGAAAGTCTGACGGCGGGCGAATTGCTTGATTTCGAGCCGGACGCGAAAGAGCGGTTTTCCTCTCTCTGGCTCGGCTACACGGAATCGCAAGGCAACCCTGATCTCCGACAGACGATTTCCACGTTGTACGATAATGTGGATAGCGAGCAAATCCTGGTCCATGCGGGGGCGGAAGAGGCTATTTTCAATGCGGTGCATGTCATGGTGAAATCGGGTGATCAAATCGTCGTGCATTCACCGTATTACCAGTCTCTCGGGGAAGTTGCCCGGGGTATCGGCGCCGAAGTCCTGGAATGGCACGGCAGGCCGGAACGGGCCTGGGAACTCGATCTGGCTGATCTCAAAACCCTTCTCACCAAGCACACCAAGGTGGTGGTGGTCAACTTCCCGCACAACCCGACAGGCTTCCTGCCGTCCCGTGATTTTGTCCATGATCTCGCCACACTCTCCGATCATCACGGCTTCACCATTTTTGCAGACGAGGTGTATCGTGGCCTCGAGCTTGATCCTGTGAACCAGGTGCCGGCGCTGGTCGAAATAAACGACAGGGCCGTATCGCTCGGCGTCATGTCCAAGACCTACGGGCTTGCCGGCTTGCGGATCGGCTGGATCGCCACGCACGACCACCGCCTTTTCAGAGATCTGGCCGCTTTCAAGGACTACACGACCATCTGCAACAGTGCGCCGAGCGAGTTCCTGGCAACCCTTGCTTTGCGCAACAGAAAGCAGATAGTTGAGCGGAATGTGCAGATCATCCGCACCAACCTGGACCGACTCGACAGCTTTTTTGCATCCCAGACGAGGCGGTTCAACTGGTATCGACCTAAGGCGGGCTCAATTGCCTTCCCCACCATGACCACCGATAACGTTAACCGGTTTTGCTCAGAGCTGAGGGAAAAAGCGGGAGTTTTGTTGCTGCCGGGAACGCTCTACGGCGATTGGTTCAACGCTTTTCGAATCGGTTTTGGCCGCAGGAATATGCCGGAAGCGCTGGACAGGCTGGAAGACTACCTGCGGGAGATTGATCGGACATAAATCCATCTGTGGCTGGAAGTTCCGGCGCAAAATGGGACGTTGTTCGTGTTCGATGACAATCGGCGTAACCACTTCCACCATCTCCCAGATCTCATCCATCTCGCGGTTGGTCACGACGATGCACCCGTCGGTCCAAGCGAACTGCAGGAGAAGTCAGGAGAATTTCTCGTAGCCGTTGCGCTGGCCGCGGTACAGCCTCTACCGGCACGCAGTGCCGTGCCAAACTGCCAAGTGCCGTAACGCGCCTCCAGAAAATGTTGGTTATCTAAGGCTTCCATACGCACAGGAGAAGCACGTGCGTTCAAGGAAAATGGAAAACGGTTCGGCAGGGGCGATGCGGCGACTTCCCGATCAAGCAAAAGATTGTTGCTGAAAGCCGGGAATATTCCAGAAGAAAGAATTGCTCGAGCGGGTGGAAGCAAAACTCATGTCATAAGTTGAGACCTGACCCCTTAAAATTGGTGTTGAAATGGATACGGGACATCGACGTGTTGCTCTTTGATCCCACGTGCTTCAAAACCATCTTGCTGCTCCCTGAGATCGGTAAAATCCGCAAGGAGCGGATCACCGTCCTTGAGGTATTTTCTAATTGTCACCGGACCGGCCCAGAGAATATACTGCTCATTGTATTCCGTCTCGGCCCCTGCCGATTGTGGTGGCATAACCAGTTTTCCGGTCTGGTGATCGACCGCCATCACTTCCAGCGACGTCCTGGCCTGCAGGATTTCGTTGTTGGCCAGAAACCACTCGATCCGGGTGCGAACCGTGCCAAACACATCAACGGTTACGTAAACATCGATTTCCGCCTCGGACGGCGGAACCACAAATACCCCTTTGAGAAAGAGATACGTCTCCAACAGTGCCGACAGGTATTGCAGATCATTCGAGGTTATCTCCTCGGAATTATGGTAGGTCCCAAGCCCTTCGTACTGGACTCCGGCCTGAATTTCACTCCCTCCTCCTTTTTGCCTGGTACGCTTGGCAATCGGAGACGGCAGCATCGTGTCAGTAACCGTCTGCTCGGAGCTCGATGTCGAAGAGGAACCACTACCCTCCGTGCTCTCCTCAAACACCCCCTGAGTTGACTCACTCTCAGAGCGAGAAGACGACTTCGTTGTTGACGCGGTGGTTGCCGTGCTCGTGTAGCGGGGATAGGTGGCAGTCTCGGATACCGTCGGGGTGTGCAGATAATCACCCCGCAATTGCGAGATCACCGAGAAACGACCACCTAGCAGGTTACCAGCCCCGGTATCGCCAATGGCATTTACGTAGACATTGACTTTTTTGCCGAGTATCGAGGTAACGTCAATTTCCTTAATCGCCGCTCTGGTCGCAGCCGCTACCAGTTCCTGTTCGACGGCAAATCGTTTACCACCGCCATGCCCGGGGATTCCAGTGAGGGCTCCACAGCCCGAAAGCGAAACAGCCATCGCCAGAAAAATCAACAGGACAGCGATATGTTTTATCATTTCAATAGCTCAAGAGTTGTTCAGTTTATGGTTCCCGCAACCCCTCGTCGAGAGCGCGAATGACCGGATAAAGAAAATATGAGATAACGGAGCGCGTCCCGACTTTGATTTCGGCTCGTGCCTTCATGCCCGGCATCAGGCGAAACCCGTCGGGGACATCGCGAAGGGTGCCTGAGAGCAACGCTATTCGTGTCCGGTAGAACGCGCCGGGCAGATGTTCGCGTTCGCTAACCGAGGTTGGAGAGGTTGCCGGAGGATCGATTGAAAACGCATCTTCGCTGATCACCCGCACCTCTCCCGGCAGCGTGTCATGCCGCTGAAAAGGGAAGGCATCAAGTTTGACCCGCGCCGAATCACCGGTGCGAATACGACCGATATCCCGAGATTCCACATTCACTTCAACTTCGATAACGCTCCCGTGCGGGACAAGGGTGACAAACGGTTCCGCCTGTTGAATGATGGACCCCACGGAACGCTCGGCCAGTTTCAGCACCACGCCTTTCTCCGGCGCGCGAAGCGATACCAGTTGGTGCATCAGTCGCGCTTTGTGCAGTTCCTCGACGATTTTCTGGTGCTCGTTACGCAGCGGCACTTCCTGCTCCAGCAAATCCTCTTGCCGCTCCTCGACGAAGCGTTGCCAATCGGATTCGGCCTGCTTGAGTTCATGCACGGCTACGGTTTCCTGGGCTGTAATCGTGTCAATTCCGCTTTCGACCTCAGACCTCGCCTTCTGTGCCTCCAGCAGACGAAGACGATAGTCGTTGCCGGTTTGCGGTTGCTTGGCCGCCGTTCCCTCAATATCTCGCAGCAGCTTCAATTGCTGTTGTTGCCCATGACGCTGGGCATCGTACAAATCGATCGTGGCACGCAAAGCGGCTATTTTGTCGTCGATGGTTTGTTTGGTTTTGGCCAAGACCATCCGCCGCTGTCGCAAAATACGCTCCTGCAGCTTTCCGTCCTCACCCTCTTCCGGCAGCGCTGCAAAAGACTCCCCCGACAGCTCGGCCCTGATTCTGCGGAGCTGGACAGCAAGAGCTATCTCCTGTTTGGTCAACTGGGAGAGATCGGCGGTGGCAAATGTCGGATCGAGGGTTACCAGGATCTGTCCTTCCTCAACCACGTCTCCGACCTGCACATGAATCCGGCGGATGACCGATGTGCTCAGCGGCTGTACGACAATCATCGGCGCCGTGGTAATCAGCTCACCTTCGGCAACGACAATCCGATCAACTTTGCAGACGATCGCTCCGATAACCGCCGCCACGATGGACCCGATGATGAGATACAGCACCCAACGGATCGTGCCCGGTACCGGGCGTTCCTCAATCTCAACGGCGTCGGGTTGATACGCCAGGGTCTCAGAGCTGCTGTTCGTGCGTTTTTTCATACCAGTTCCATCTGCTCTCGCCACAGCGTACGGTACAAATCACAACTCTGCAAAAGCTCATCATGAGCTCCAAGGCCAACCATTGCGCCGTCGTCCAGCACCACAATCCTGTCTGCCCCTTTCAACATCGATAAACGATGGGAGACAATGATCACCGTTCGGTTTCTGCCGATCCGGCCGAGATTTTCCCTGATGATCCGCTCGCTCTCCGGATCCAGGGCACTGGTCGCCTCGTCGAAAATGAGGATCTCCGGTCGCGTCAACAAGGCGCGGGCAATGCCAAGCCGCTGACGCTGCCCTCCGGACAGATTGCTGGCGCCTTCTTCAAGCAGGGTATCGTAGCCGTGCGGTAGCTTGACGATAAACTCGTCGGCTCCGGCGAGAAGGGCCGCCTGAATAATCTGCTCCCGGGTCGCAGCCGCCTGGCCGGCCCGGATATTGTCGGCAACACTGGCCCGGAATAAAAAACTCTCCTGCAATACGACACCGGTATTTCGCCGAAGATAAGCGGTATCGAGTTCATTGAGATAACAATTGTTGATCCGGATGATGCCGGACGTCGGGAAGTATGCTTTCTGCAGCATCCTCGTCAAGGTCGTCTTACCGGAACCGGACGGCCCGACTACCCCCAGCATTGATCCAGCCGGGATGGTAAACGAGATATCCTTCAGCACTTCAGGCAGATCCGGGGCGTAGCGAAAGCCAACCCGGTCAAACTCGATATCGCCCTTCAGCGGCGGCCGCGCCCCATGACGGTCCGCGCCCCACTCGGTCTTGGCGTTCATCACCACACCGAGTTTCTCCACCGAAAGAGCGGCTTCCTGGTATTGATGAATCAAGCCGACCAGACGGACCAACGGCGAGGTGACCCGACCGGCCAACATCTGAAACGCGATCAGTGCGCCGACCGTCATCGCGCCACTGAAGACATGGCCCGCCCCCACCCAGATGAGGATGACGACCATGATCCGCTCCAGGAATCCCGTCAGTGATTTTGCCGTAATCGATATCTTCCCGACCCGGAACTGCATGCCGATCGCCCTGGCCACCTTTTCCTCCCACTCTTTTCTCAGTTTCGGCTCGATCGCCATCGCCTTAACCGTTGCCATGCCGTTGATCGTTTCCACCAGCATGGCCTGACGATTCCCCTCTGCATCGTACAAGGCGTTGAGACGCCGCTTAAACGGCCTGATCAACACCACCATGACCAACGCAATCAGGGTCGAAACCACAAGGACGATGCAGGTGAGCTGGATACTGTAAAAGAAAAGAAAGGGGAGAAAAATAAAGAGCGACGTCGCCTCCAGCATGGTCAGGAAGACATTTCCGGTCAGAAAGCTTCTGATGGAGGAGGTCTGCTGCATGTGCTTGGTCAACACCCCGGCGGTCACCCGCTCGAAAAACCCCAGGGGCAGGTGCAGCATGTGCCGAAAAGTCCGGGCCGTTACCCGAAGGTCGATCTTGTTGGTGGCATGGAGCAGCAGGTAGTCCCGCAGAAAATCAAGACACGCGTTGACCAACAACATGGCGGCCATGCCCATACCGAGCACATGCAAGGTGGTAAGCGCGTGGTTGACCAAGACCTTGTCGATCACTATCTGAAAAAAAATCGGAGTAATCAGCGCGATAGCATTAATAAAAAGAACGGCGAGAGCGATGTCGACAAAGGCCGTTTTCTGTTTCAGGATCTCCGGGACAAACCAACGCAGGCTGAACGGCTGATTATCGTCGGTCAGTCGATAGTGTCGTTTAATAACATAGACGTCACCATCCCAGATCGATTCAAATTCGGCCTGTTTCAGGCGAATGTGCCCACCGTTCGTTCCGGCAAGGGGGTCGTAACAGGCAACCTGAGCATCTGCAGAGGTCTGTTCATGGCCGATGACACCGGCAACAACTACATGCCGGCCGGAACGCAACCGCGCAATAACCGGAAACGCCTTTTTCAGATCGAACACCTGCTGCCAGTCAAGCACTACCTTTCGCGCCTTCAAGCCATGGTCTTTGCACATGCGCAGCAAGGTGTCCCGCTCGATCTCGTCAGTGCCTAAACCATATTCGTGCCGCAAGCGCTCCTGGGTCAATTCTATCTTGTGTTCCTGGGCAACGATGGAGAAACAAACAAGCGCGGTATTGACCGGCACGAAATAGAGCACACCTCCGGTCCACTGCTGCAGGAATTCTGCAGGATTGACAGCCTGCTGACGGCTCTCGGCCCTGGTTGCCGGACATGGTGTGGTGACAACGAGTGTATCGGCAGCGTCACTATTGCCTTGACCACGGCTCGACACAACCAGGTAGCGGCCATCCGTCATTTCGACAGCCACGGGTTGCATTGCTGCAATTAACAAAAACTGCTCTTTCCGTGCTCTGAGAACAACAGATCTGAGCCCCTCGCCGCGCGCCGCGGTGGCAATCTCTTCAAAAAGACGTTTTCTGTCAAACGCTACCGCGTCGTTTTGCAGGTTCTCGAGCTGCCGGACAAACGACTCTTTCTCGATATGCTCCGCAAGTATCCTGCAACACGCCAGAAGCCCGCCATCAGGCTCGGAACAAGATTCTGCTGCTCTATTCATTTCGCTGTCTGAGGGAAGTCATAAAAGAAGGGTGAGCCGAGACCGGCTCACCCTATTAACCATATCTTTGAAAAAACCCTATGCAGCGATCATCAGATCTCCGACCACGGAATCTTTCTTGGTGGTCAGATCCTCAAGTCCGTGAGATACGGACTGAGCGGCTGAATCAGTGCCGAAGAGCGAAGTTCCTGCGGAGGTGCGAAAATTGGTATAGTCGTCACCGTTCATCATACCGGCGGAGAGCGCCATCAGCCCCGTCGGTCCGGCCATCATCAGATCCGGCTGGGCCAGTGCGGTAATCTGGGCGGCCGATATCAGGTATCCTCCGTCAGGCTGCAGGAACTCGACTTGATTATCGGCATCCAGGTACCAATCCTGGATAGTAACCGACGTGGCGTCATCGTTGTCCACCCGCACTACCATATCGTCGCCGGACTGATGGAAAGAGAGCCGCTCCAGGGTGATGCCGTCCTGGAAAAACAGGATGTCGAGCCCGCCGCCGTTGTTGATGATGAGGTCGGCTCCGCCGCCCGTCTGATACACGTAATTATCGTTACCGTCGCCGCCGATGAGCGTGTCGTTACCGCCCTGTCCACGCAGCTGGTCATTACCGTCGCCGCCGACGATCATATCGTTGCCGGCGCCGCCATCGAGGTAATCTCCGCCGATACCACCTTCAAGGTAATCGTCACCGTTCTCGGCAAAAATGACATCATCCCCCGCTTCGCCGAACAGTGAATCGTTGCTGGCACCGCCGCCGAGATAATCGGCCCCGTCACCTCCTTTGAGCCAGTCGTTGCCGCCCAGGCCAAACAGCTGATCATCACCGCCCAGACCGTCGATCAGGTCCATCCCATTCGTGCCGACCAATTGTTCGGCAGCAGCGGTTCCGGTACGCACAAAATCGAAATCATCAGGGTTTGGCTCGTCGCCGGAACCGGTAAACAATTCGTTGATCGTAGCGGCGGAGATGCCGTATTCACCATCCGGCTGAACATAGGCGAGTTGGTATTGCGCCCCCAGGAACCACCCGGTTACCGTCACCTGGCTTGATTCATCTCCATCCACCCGAATCACCAGATCATCACCGGACTGGATAAAGCTCAAGCGCTCGCTGGTTATGCCATCGGTAAACAAGAGCCAGTCGGTACCGCCACCACTGTTATCGATGAGATCAGCGCCGGAACCGCTGCCGTAGATATAGGTATCATCGCCTGCACCTCCGGCCAGCACATCTTCACCGGTCCCGCCACTCAATTGATCGTTGCCGGCGCCGCCATTCAGTACATCATGCCCCTCGCCACCATCGAGATAATCAGCGCCGTCACCGCCGTTCAATTCGTCATTCCCGGCAAGGCCAAAAAGCTGATCATCTCCTTCATAGGCGTTGAGCTGATCGGCACCACTCGTACCAACCAATTGTTCCCCGGAGGCAGTTCCTTCGACAACGGTATCAAAATCGCCGACCGGCGGCGGATCATCGGCCACCAAGTTGCTAACCTGGGCGGCGGAAAGCATGCTGCCGCCGAAGGGCTGGATGAACTCCAGCTGATGATCGGCATCGACAAACCAATCGAGCACCGTAACCGAGTCATCGGTTCCTTCCACCGTGATCACGAGATTGTCGCTTGATCGAGAGAACCCGAGTGAATCCAGGGTCAACCCCTCATCGAAATAAAGGAAATCCATGCCGCCGCCGCTGGCATCGATGACGTCTGCGCCGCTTCCGGCTTCGAAAATATAGACATCGTTGCCGGCGCCGCCGTACAGCATATCATTGCCCTGGTAGCCGCGCAGGATATCGTTGCCGCTGGTACCGCCAACGTGGTCAGGATACTGATCATTCCCCAATGTCCCATGCAACGCGGCATCAAACTCACTTTCATCGGGGACGACGATGCCGTCCGGCTCGGGATTATCCGGCGGGAACATCTGATTGATGGTGGCAGCGAGCAGGCCGCTGGCGCCCGCCGGCTGGATACCGTACAGTTGGTAGTTTTCACCGGCAAACCAGTTTGTCACGGTAACGGAGTTAGTGGACTCCCCCCGGTTGACCTGGACAACCAAATCATCGCCGGATCTGACGAAAGTCAACCGATCAGCAGTGATATCATCGGTAAAAATCAACCAGTCCTGCCCACCATCGCTGTTGTCAATCACATAGTCTCCAGCATCCGCGCGATAGACATAGACATCATCACCGGAGCCGCCGCGCAGCTCGTTGAAGCCGGCGCCGCCATCAAGCTGATCGTTTCCTTCGCCGCCGAGCAGAATGTCGTCACCCTCGCCGCCGTCGAGGTAATCGTCTCCACCATTACCTTCCAGATGATCGTCACCAAGGTCCCCAAAGAGCGAGTCGTCTCCGCCATTACCATACAGGGTATCGCTCCCTTCCCGGCCCCAGAGGTTGTTCTCCGCATCATTGCCGGTAATTACATTGTCAAGCTCGTTGCCGTTTCCACGGTACACCGTGCCCGTCAAGGTCAGGTTTTCCACATTATCTCTCAGAGAATAGGAAGTCTCATAGCCACGCATCTCGGTATCCGTTCCCTGATCCTCCTCCTCGGCTATCAGGTCATATTCGTTGTCGGTGATATAGACATCGTCTCCGTCCATACCCGCCATATAGTCGGCGCCGGCACCGCCATCGATGATGTTATTGCCGCTATTGCCACTGAGAGAGTTGTCCAGATCGTTCGCCGTGATGTTTGTGTCACCATCACCGGTGAGAAAGGCCATCTCAACATTGTCGGGCAAAACGATATCGAGCGACGATCTGATGGTATCGAACCCTTCATCGGCAAACTCGATGACCTGGTCACCGGCGTCATCCACGATATAGATATCGTCTCCGGTTCCCCCCCACATGCTATCGGCGCCGCTGCCGCCGATAAGCTCGTCATGTCCTGCCCCACCTTCCAGTTGATCATTGCCGGCGCCGCCGATCAGGATATCCTGCCCTGCCCAACCGTGCAGGATATTATCCTGCTCATTACCGGTTATCGTGTTGTCCAGTTCGTTGCCGCTGCCATTTATAACCGAGGTGCCAAGCATCAGATTCTCCACCCCGCCGGCAAGTTGACTGGTGGTTTCATAGCCACGTTGCTCGGTATCAATACCGGCTCCGGTCCCCTCAATGATCTGATCACCGGCTGACTCGGTGATATAGGTGTCGTTTCCGGCGCCACCGAGCATCGTATCTGCCCCGGTTCCACCGTCAAGCAGGTTGTCTGCGCTATTTCCGATCAGTTCGTTATCAAGCTCGTTACCGATCGCCGTGGCCGCCGTACCAAGCAACCGCAGCCGCTCCACGTGATCGCCAAGGGTATATGAGACCTGGCTGTCGATGGTATCAAATCCCTCACCTTCATATTCGACGATCGTGTCCTCAAGATCAGAGATGCTATAGGTATCGTCGCCCAGCCCGCCGTAGAGCAGATCACTTCCGGCCCCACCACTCAGATTATCATTACCGGCACCACCAAAGAGTTGGTCGTTACCATCTGCTCCCTGCAACGAATTGTTACCAGCATAGAGGTGGCCTGATCCGTTTGAACAGTTTGCCATAGTTTCTTAAGTGGAACCTCTGCCTGTTTTTATGCTGCCAGGTTTACCGCAGGCAGCATCATTCCATACGCTTCATCTGGTGTCATCTTTTCCAGCTTTGAATGTGGTCTGGCCTGATTATACCAAGCGAGATACTGCTTGATTGATGCCCGTGCCTCACCCACCGAATCATACGCATAAAGGTAAACTCGTTCGTATTTGATCGTTCTCCATAAGCGTTCCACAAAAATATTGTCACGCCAGGCTCCTCGGCCATCCATGCTGAGTTGACAGCCGTAGTCTTTTACTGTCTGGACAAATTCGTGC
>NZ_FQXS01000007.1 GCF_900130015.1 Desulfofustis glycolicus DSM 9705
AAGCCGTGCCACCACAACTTGCCGCCGCAACAGGGACAGGCTGCAGGTTTATGCCAGGGATAGGCCGTGCCGAGACGGGCAATTTCCTTGACGGATACGGCGACAAACAGTACCAGTTGCTAAACTCCTTTCAGGAAGGCTTGTTCCTGACTGGAGGGGGGACAGGGCCTTGGCCAAGGCCCTGTCCCCTACCCATGCTGGTGAGAAAGAAAGATTATTTCAGTGGATCAAAATAATCTGCATTGTCATGGAGCACTGATAAACGATTCTGACAAAAACCGCTGCTTTTCATTCAGATATTGTGGGGAACAACAACGGTCGTCTGGCGAATGGTTCCGGCTGGGTCACTCACCCGCTCGGTCCGGTATGGCAGCGGTGGTTGGCAAGGCGTCGGCCCGCTGCCATTTTTGGTCCGCCGCACAAGAGCCGGCGGAAACTACAGTGACAGGCCTATTGCTCACAGCATACCAGAGATCAGAAGAAAATCAACATAGCTAACTTGCTAAAATAAATTGAATTAATGCTTTCGATAAGTTATGGAAAGTGTCTCCAATCGGCAACAACGGTTACGCCGCCGGTTGCCGATTCCCAGATGAAGGACCAACGATAGGCAGACGATCACCCCCGGATGGCTTTAAAGGACACAAGCCTCACCCAACCCGAAGGTTGTCCAGTTTTGTCCCACAAAGTCGTGCAAACTGAACTAATGTGGGTATTTTTTAGACAGATTTCTGCCCGAATATCTTGGCGCGATTCTTTCCGTCGGAAGAAGTATATCAGTCAACTATTTAACAATACATTGAAAAATGTTCTCTAATGGTCGGGCGTTCAGTGTCTTGGCGCGATGTTTGCAGTGTATTGAAAAAGCCGAACGTCTTTCAGAAAGTAGCCGCTTCTGAACTGGCGAACTAAAAGCTATCATAAAACCCGGTAGAGACAGAAAATGGAACGCAATACAAAAGCTCATCGCAGCGATGATTGCCGCTCTATGGCCCGTGGCGGGCTATCTGTGCAGCTTCGCAACAAAGTCTTTCCATAGCCGCATGCTAGTCAGAACCCGGTTATAGCCCAAGGAGAGTACTAGGGGCGGTGATGGAGTATACACGTCTCTTTCTTGACAATCAGGGTGAAAAAATACGGATTCGCTTCGAAAATTCCATCCCTGAAGTGTCTATCGTGCACTGGCATGGTCTTCACGTGCCCGCGAAAATGGACGGCCACCCGCGCCATGTCATTCCGCAGGGCCAATCCTCATAGCATCACCTTTGATATCAGTCAGGCGGAACTTCAGCAATGAGCGAATCACCTTCTTCCATATTCAAGCCGGGTACGGTTCTCGAAGATAAGTGGATCATTATTGAATTGATCGGCAAAGGTGCCATGGGAGAGGTGTATCGCGCTCACCAGAGGAATCTGAAACGCGACGTTGCCATCAAGATTATTTCACAAGAGGTCTTGGCCGCTATCGAGGAGGACCCCGAGGAGCTGAATATAGCCTTCGGACGGTTCCAGCGCGAAGTTCAGGCAATGGCCCAGGTTCGCCATCCCAATGTGCTGACAATCTACGACTACGGCGAGATACCGAATGCCGAGGCCGCCGGGAAATTCCATACGGCCTATATCGCCATGGAATACATCCCGGGCAACACCCTGCGCTTCACCATGGATGAAGACGGTCGGGATGACGACCCGGAATTGCTGGCCACATGGATATCCAACTATTTTCTGCCGCTGCTCAACGGGGTCGAGGTTCTGCACACGCATAGCATCGTGCATCGGGATTTGAAACCGGAAAACATTTTTCTTGACGGTGAAGTGCCGAAGATCGCCGATTTCGGTCTATCCCGGTCTTCTCGGATGAAGGCGCTCACCTGCTCCGTGGAGATGCTCGGCACCCTTGCCTACATGTCACCTGAGCAATGCGCCGATTTCAAGAACGCCGATCTCAGAACGGATATATATGCGCTGGGAAAGATTCTTTATGAAGGCGCCCGGGGGACCCTCACGGAGAACACACTCCCTTTTACCGCCGTTTCGCTTGATAACCCCACCAACGGCTTTTTGAAGGCGCTCAATACCGTCCTGCTCAGGGCTACAAACGAAAAGCCGGAAGGACGCTATCAGTCAGTACAGGAGTTCAGAAGTGGTATCCAGGAAGCCCTGGCCGTCTTTGAGGGAAAAATTCCGATACTTTCGTCTGGGGGTAGAATGTCGGAAACGTCCGCGCGATCCGGTTTTTCCCCCCTGATTGGCTGGACAACCGCCGCTCTTGCCATCCTCGCCGTCGCGGCAATGACCGTATATCACCTGATGGACAGCCCGAAATTTGTCAGCGGGCCAAGTTTGTCGCCGTCTGTTCATCAGAAAAGAAGCGGATATGAACCGGGGGGTATCGAACTTGATTCCGGTGAAATACCGCCACCAACCATTGTCGGCAGGGACGGCAGCAGGATGATACTTACCGGTATCTCTGGCGGTCCCGAGGAAGAGCCACTCTTTTACGTTGACGACAAAAAGATATCAAATTTTCTTTTCGTCGAATTTCTCAACCATCTTGGTGATGCAGTGACGGTTAATAACGGTGTTGTTCGTCTCGACGAACAAATCATTTTCTATATCGGCAGCCCGCCCGACGAGACACCCATTATCTACCTGCACAACACCTTCCATCTCAGCGATCAGAGCAAAGGTACCGATCCCGTGGTGCGCGTAACGTATCACGGCGCCTTTCGTTACGCAGCCACCTACGGCAAATCGTTATTGACCGGCAAAGAGTGGCACTATACCTACCGCTATCATTCGTCGAATTTACCTGCAAATATGGCAGATACTCAAGTCGCTGACCAATCTGGCGGGATGCCTCATATGCAGGCATCATCCATTTTGCCGGGGGAAGGAGAGAGCGAAGCTCGATCAGGGCAGAGCCCCGGATGGGATTTGAAAGAATGGGTTCGGGTAGAGACCAAAAACAGTGATGAAGAGACCGAACAGACAGCAAACGCCTATGCCTCCGGGGTTATGGATGGACAGCTGGCTCGGGAGAATAAGTCGCCGGTGCGAAGACAGCCATGGGAGGGGTTTGATACTGTCGGTTTCCGCACCAAACTCGTCGTGCAGCAGCAATGAAATCAGATTCCGGTAGTGCCGAATCAAGAAATTGTCATGAAAGAACAACACGTACCTATTGACGCTGCCGGCGGATCGCGAAAGGGGGTTGGCAGGAGGTGCAACGAAGATCGTTTTCTTGTCGAGACGATGGCGGATTCCATGCTGCTTGCCGTCAGCGATGGCATGGGCGGTCATCCAGCCGGTGATATTGCTGCAGCAGATATTCTGAGGAGCCTGACGAATTGGCCAAAAGAGAGATTTCATCCGCTGCCGTTTCTCATCGATGCTGTTGCCCGGGCTGAATCGACAATCCTGGGAAGGGTGGCACAAAACACCGATCTGACCGGCATGGGGGCCACGGTTACTGCAGCAATCATACAGGCCCGTAAAATCTTTTGGGTTCACGTCGGTGATACCAGGCTCTATCTTCTCAGAGATGGGCAATTGCAACAGATAACGAGAGACCATTCGTTTCTGCAGGATTTCATTGACGACGGCACGTATACGCCCCAACAGGCGGCAGAGCATCCGATGGCGCACATGCTCGATCAATGTGTTGGCTGCGCCGACACCGTGCCGGACAGTGGCTCTTTTTCCCTTGCCGCCGGGGATATCCTGCTCCTGTGCTCAGACGGCGTCTACAGGCCTCTGGGAGAAGCGGAGATGGGCGCTCTTCTTTCTCCGGCAAGAGAGGCCGTCGATCAGATCGACAATCTTTTGGAAGCCGCAGTCCGCGCCGGTTCCCGGGATGATGTGACAGCAGTCGTCGCCGTAACATAATTTCTTCTGAAGACGGCTTTTCCCCCCAAACCTACAACTCAGCCTGGATTGTACCCCTGCTAAAATCCGGAGAAGAGTTATTGCACGACGATGCTTGATGGAGGCGCAGGTTTTCTTGCGTTTGCGGCCGGTAGGCAGAAAATCGACATTATTGCCGTGTTCTAAAATCTTCTTCCCCGTAGTTTTAGATAATTAGCTACTACAACGTATCATGCCGAGCCCAAGCTCGGTGTCGACCTCCCGTCCGGCAGACATTTTGCAAAGGTTAGAGCAGCGGCGCCCCACAGGCCTCCCGCCGGTCGGGGCGTGAAATCGACAATCAGCAATGATGAGGTGTATCATGTCTGCAATTCAGTGGCACACGAGACTTGGTTATGCCGAGGATACGGCACATTCTACACGTAAACCGATCCTGCTGGATCTTTTCAATCCCGAATGAATTGGCTGCCAGCAGATGGATGCGGTTACGTATCCGGAAAAAGATGTCGTGGAGTTCGTCGAAAAGAACCTGATTCCGGTCAGGATTGACATCAACGACACGTCGTTTTACGAGAAATATCAACTCATCTGGACCCCGACGACGCTTGTTCTCGACTATTATGGGAAGGAGACGCAGCGTTCGGTCGGCTTTTTTACTCCGGCCGATTTTATTGTGCAGCTCCAGCTCGGGATCGCCAAGGTTCGCTTCAGTCTGGAAGAGTTCGACGCTGCCGAAGTCATCCTCGGCGAGTTGGCGAGCAGTTCGTCACCCTCCGATGTGACTCCCGAGGCGATTTATTTTCGGGGGGTTAATCTGTACAAACGGGATAATGATCCAACTCAGCTGAAAAAAGCCTGGGAAATCCTTACTAAGCAGTATCCCGACAGTATCTGGACCAAGCGGGCGGCCCCCTACCGGCTTATCTGAGAGGGCTATCGACTGCTTTCACTGGATTTCGCTCCCGCATCCAGAAAAACAAGACGGGAGTCCGAAAGAACTGGACAGGGGTTCGGTTGCGATAACTGAAACGGGGCATCCCGCCAGCGCTGATGGCTGTCGGTATGCCCCGTGTTTTATGGGGGATACTGTTTGGAAAAGGTGCGTGTTCAAGCCGGCCGGCAGATTTCCGGCCGGCTTGCAGGGTTGGATGTTTGCGGCCGACTGGGGTGGTGCTAAAAAGGATCAGCCGCCAAAGTCGTAGTCGACCATGACGTTTCTGGCTTCCTTGTAGCGGCTTTCCAGATCGCCGAGTTTCACTTTAATCTCTTCGTCTACCGGTTGCCAATCGGTCGGACAAGACGTCCGCAAGGTGTCGACCCGATCTTCAAGATCGCTCACCAGGATATGCAGTCCGTTGATATCCTCAAAGATTTTTTCCTTGTCACCGGTTGCGGCCTGATCCATCTTGCGAACGACATCATAGAGACGTGATTTCCATACGTTCAGCTCCATTTCCACGTTACGGCAATAATCTTTAATTTCCATCTTATACCTCCAGAGTTCTGATTCATTACCCAATAGGGTTCACTAGGGCCGGAATAAACGAGTTCTCTATTCCGGTCTTTCCGGGTCATGTGTCACTCAAGAGCGGTAACTGCTCAGCGACTGGTACAACCCGACATAATGGTTGCATACAAGTATTGTGCCACAATGTGGTGGAATGATACTTGCAAACTACCTGACAGGTGACAGGCGGACGATAGAAAACTGAGATTTCCCGCGAGTGCCGGGGTAGAACATTAATGATATAAAAAAATCAAAGAGTTACCATGAAAGAACAGAATAAGAATGGACCTGCAGAACATGGACATGCAGAACATTCTGGTAGCGGTGATACTGACGCAGACCATGCCGAGCACAACCGGCATGGCGACCATCATCAAGGACAGAGCGATAATCACCAGGGAGCCCATGGCAACCATGAAGATCATGGCAGCCATCATGAGCACATGGTGCAGGATTTCAAGCGGCGCTTTTTCGTCTCGTTGATCCTCACCGTGCCGCTGGCGGTAATGTCGCCGATGCTGCGGTCGCTCGTCGGATTCGACGACGCGGCCTTTTTCCCGGGACACATGCTGGTAATGCTCGTCCTGGCAACCGTCATATTCTTTTACGGCGGCTGGCCGTTTCTCAAGGGCCTGGTCGATGAGCTCAAGGATGGCGCTCCCGGCATGATGACCTTGATCGCCCTGGCGATCACCGTTGCTTACGGCTACTCGGGCCTGGTTTCGCTTGGTGTCAAAGGGAAGGTCTTTTTCTGGGAGCTGGCCAGCCTGATCGACATCATGCTGTTGGGGCATTGGATCGAGATGCGCTCGGTCATGGCCGCTTCCGGGGCCATGGAAAAGTTGGCCAAGCTGGTGCCCGGACAGGCCCACCGTCTGCAGGAAGATGGAAGTACCGAAGACGTTGCGGTCGGCGAACTGGAGAAAGGAGACAAGGTCCTGGTCAAGCCGGGCGAAAAAGTTCCCGCCGACGGGACAATTGTCGACGGTAATTCATCGGTCAACGAGTCGATGCTGACCGGCGAATCCAAACCGGTAGCCAAGGGCAGTGGCGATGAGGTTATCGGCGGTGCGGTTAATGGTGAAGGCTCCCTGACCATCGAGGTCAAAAAGGTCGGTGCCGATTCTTTTCTCAACCAGGTCATGGATATGGTTGAAAAGGCCCAGGGCTCGAAGTCGAAGGCCCAGGGGTTGGCCGACAAGGCTGCAGCATGGCTGACCTTTATCGCGCTAGGCGCCGGTGGCCTGACCATGGCTGCCTGGCTGCTGCTCTCTGAACAGCAGTTCAGCTACGCGCTGGAGCGGACCGTAACGGTGATGATCATTACCTGCCCGCATGCCCTCGGTCTGGCCATTCCGCTGGTGGTGGCGGTGACGACCGCCCTGGCAGCCAACCGCGGTGTCTTGATTCGCAATCGCACTCCCTTTGAGCAAGCTCGCCGAATCGATGCGGTGCTGTTCGACAAGACCGGTACCTTGACCAAGGGGACCTTTCAGGTGAGCGATACCGTGCGGCTCGGCGATCCGGACGAAGACGAGGTCCTCCGCTTGGCCGCCGCGGTCGAAACCAGTTCCGAACATCCCATCGCCCAGGCCATCGCCGGCAGCGTGGAGAACCCAGAGCGGGCCGAGAATTTTTCATCCATCACCGGCCGGGGCGCCCAGGCCGAAGTTGACGGGGCGGTGATCAGTGTGGTCTCCCGCCGTTACCTCAAGGAAGAGTCCATCGACGTTGCCGAGGAAAAGGTTCGGGATCTTCTGGATGCCGGAAAAACGGTGGTTTTCGTCCTGCGGGACGACTCCCCGATAGGTGCTATCGGCCTTGATGATGCGGTTCGGGAACAATCGAAGCAGGCGGTCAGCAGGCTCCGCGAGATGGGGCTCAAAGTGATGATGATCACCGGAGACAACGAAAAGGTTGCTGCCCGGGTCGCGAAGAAGCTCGGTATCGACGAGTATTTTGCCGAAGTCCTGCCGGACGAAAAGGCGTCCCGGGTCAAGGATGTTCAGGAACGGGGGCTGATCGTCGCCATGACGGGCGACGGCGTCAACGATGCTCCCGCCCTGGCCCAGGCGGATGTCGGCATAGCCATCGGCGCCGGGACCGATGTGGCGGTCGAGACCGCCGACATCGTCCTGGTCAAGAGCAATCCCCTGGATATGGTGACCATCCTCCACCTCTCCCGGGCGGCTTACCGGAAGACCATCCAGAACCTGATCTGGGCCACCGGTTATAACGCCTTTGCGATCCCGCTGGCGGCGGGTGTCCTGTCCTTTGCCGGGATCATCCTCAGTCCGGCCGTCGGGGCCGTCCTGATGTCGCTGTCCACGGTGATCGTCGCTGTCAACGCCAAGCTGACTTCGTTGCCCGATGCAGAAGAGCAGACCACCGGGGCCGGCGGCTGACCGAGGGCGTCTGCCTTTCAGTCGTGCAACCGTTTCAGGCGCCGACTGATATCGCGGCTGAAGTGGTCATGGTCTGCTTCGGGGACGCCACAGCTGGTAAATACCGTCTCCAGATGATCGGCCGATGAGAGCACGGTGTCAATGACCTCGTCAGCACGTGCCTGACGCTTGATGCCAAAGTGTTTTGCTTCTTGTCGCAGAGTTCGGCGGTCGGGGGGCATGGTGGAACTGCCGATTCTCAGGACGTGTTCCCGATTGCGGCCGATATCGGGCACCAGGTCAAACGCTGGGCTGAGTCGCCAGCTGCGGCCATTGCAGTAGAAGCAGAAATTTTTCAGGTGATCGTCGGTATTACCGATCAGAGCATTGAACACCATCTGCCTGAAGAGCTTGAGCAGGTCTTCCGCGGGATAGCTGGAAATTTTGCGGATTACTGCGGCCATGTCCTGGTATCCCAGGTAGTAAAATCCTTCCACGCCCAGCAGACTCTTCATGCTGATAACGTGGGTACGGGTTTGCTTCTGGAGGTCGAGATCGAAACGTTCGACCAGCAGAGCCTTATGCTCGCCACAGGAGGTCAGCTTGGTTTGGGGTGTGTCTATACCGGACAGACGCGCAAGCTGCATTGCGGCCGCTTCCAGAGCAACCACGTCGAAATGATCACGGCTGCTGGCAAATTTTGCCAGCCAGGCGGTACCATTCTTCTGAATCAGTGCTTTTGGCCGGGCTCCACCCGGCAAGCTGCCTGCCTGGAACAACAGTGTGAGATCTTCATCAGGCGTTGCGATGCCCGATTCGAAAAGCATGGCCTGGCGTTGCAATTCGGCCAGCTTGCGACCTCCGACAGGTGTCTGCTGAGATGGCACTCGGTCGGAGCTGCTGTAGCTGAGCGCTCCCATGCCATCACCCGCAAGCAGCGGCAGCAGTTGCGGAGGTCTTCGGGCGTGGCCTGCAAGACGGTGGCGACGGACCAGCAGTTGCCGGCCCCAATCGTCTGGCAGGCTGTCTTCGAAGACTGCGTGGATACCGGCTTGGGGCCGATTGACCTCAAGCAGATCGGCTTCCAGTGGCAGATGGATTGGATCGAGCGCAAAGCCGGTTCCCGAGGTCAGATAGCTTTCGGCATAGCGGAACTGGCCCTGCAGGCCGCCGCGCGGGTCGGGATCGGCGACGACGAGTTCACCGGCCCGGACCGGGCGTCCGATTTCCAGATTCAACCAGACGATCAGTTTGATCATGATCCTTCTTGTTATCTGCGGCTGCCGGCCCGCTTGCGGGCTGTCTGTTGCCGGTCAAAGCGTTCAAACAGATCCTGCGGCTCTGACATCACTTGGTCCCAGGTGTGCAATCGGCCCAGTATATCGCTTGCCTCCAGCCACGAAGCGATAGGTACGGTCCCCTGGCCTTTTTCCATTTTTGCATACGACTGGCGTGTCAGCCCGAGCCGTGCTCCGAAGACTGCCTGACTTTCATTGCGCTGTAGCCGAGCCGCCTTCAACCGCTCTCCGAGCTGCTTCAAGACTGAATCGCAATCTGACATAATGTTAATAAAAGTTAACAGTAAATGGATTAAATAGTTTTTACGTTAAGCGATATTAACATAATATGGGCGTGGTGACGAGCGATATCCAACTCGATATCGAGTTCGTATGGGATGTTTTGTCGCCCGATAATAGCCGCGGTTTTTGTTACCGGTGTAAATACCGGCAATATCCCTCCTTGTTCCAGACTCTGGAAGCTTTGGGGCTCTTGTGATGGTGACGCAGGGCGCCCGGTTGCTGTCAGTACCCTCGGGCAAAATCGATCCGGTGTTCAAGCGGCAGGCCGTTCTGATAGCGCCGGTAGTTGTCGCAGAAGATTGCCGCGATTCGGTTGGGAAAAGAGAAAGCGGCGATGTGGGGCGTGATGATAGTTCGTGGCGCATCCCAGAGGGGGCTATCCTTGGGGAGCGGTTCCTGCTCGAAAACATCGAGGATCGCGCCGCCGATGGTGCCGCTGTGCAGGGCGGCGCAGAGATCGTCGGGGTGAACTGCGGAGCCGCGGCCGACATTGATCAGTACACTGTCGTGCTTCATCATGGACAGCTCGGTTGTGCCGATGAAATTCCTGGTTGCCGGCGTTGCCGGCAGAACCAGGACGAGATAGTCGAGCAGCGGCAGGAATTCGGCTCGCTCGGCGGGGAGAAAAACGCGCTCGACATGGTCGACCTCGTCCCGGTTCCGTTTCATACCAAGGACATGCATGCCGAACGATTGAGCGGTCTTGGCGATGTGGCGACCGATAGAGCCGAGACCGACGACACCGATGATCAAACCGTTCAGGCCCCGATAGGTAACGGGATGCCACTGGTGGTCCAGCTGTTGTTGAAAGATGGTGAAGAGCTGGCGTTCACGGGCAAGGATGTAGGCCATGACATATTCGCTGAGCAGCGGGCCATGAACATTTTTTATACCGGTCAGCAGATAGTCGGTCCGCAGCCCGGGCGCCAGCAGGGCATCGTTTCCGGCGAAGGTCGATTGAACCCAGCGCAGCCGGGTGGCTCGGAGGAGGATGGCGGCAACCAGATCGGGGCGCCCAAGGATGATGTCGGCGGTAGGTGCGAGCGCAGCGGCAGCTGAGCGGTCGCAGGCGGTAATGATGTCCAGGTCGCCGAGACATTGTTGTTCGACGAGAGCTTTGTAGCGCGCAGCGTTGCTGTCGAGAATGAGCAGGGTATTCATATCTCGGGCTCCTCGGTGTTGAATTCTAAATGAAGCCTTGTTGCTTCAGGCTGTCTCGCTGGTTTTACCACCACTGGTTGGGGGGGCTCCATATGAGGTCATAATTGTGACGTCTTGTTATGGGGGCAAGAATAAAAAAATGGTAATGGTATATGAGATTGAACCGGTTTATCTCGATTTGATCTTTCTGGAGTAATCTGATTCCATCAGGAACAGAAAAATTCAATTATTTTTTGCCGCCCCTATAAGTTCTTGTAACACCATTGGGAAGTGGATGCAGCGAAACGAAACGATCAATCCCGGTGAAGTCGAAGGCGCCCAGGGAAGTAACTGCCTGGTGCGCAATCGGATCTACTGCACATTTTGTCCCGGGTATTGCTGCTACCGGCTGCCGGGGGCCACGCTCTATCTCGACGCGCTCGATATCAACCGGATCGCCCGGTATTTCAATATTTCCGACGGAGCGGTGCGGGCACGGTACCTGGAGGGCAAAAACACCTTCAAGGTCGGAGCGGACGGTTCCTGCATTTTCCTCAGCCGGGAGCGGATCCGGGCGCGATGCACCATTCATGATGCCCGGCCCCGCCAGTGCCGGGAATTTCCCTACGATGAGCCGTGCCCGTACCTGGAACGCGAAGATTTGCTTGCAGCTATCCTGCCGAAGATCGAGAGATGGCTTGCCAAAACCACAATGGTATATGACCCGCACAAGTGAGGTCGAATACCTGCCGAACCATGTAGCAAGAGGAGGACGAGATGCCGCTCAACCTTGAACGATTCAGAGCCGCCTATGACAAGTGGGTCGAAGAGAGCCTGCCTGATTACCAGGCCGGCAGGATGGAGCATATCATTAAAACGTACCCGTTCGTCGTTCCCGATGACATCCCCTGGACGGCGTATAGTGGCGATCCGGCAAACCAGACCTTTGCCCTGCTCTCCAGTGGCGGGCTCTACCTCAAAGAGAGCCAGCCGGCGTTTGATACCGCTTCAATTCACGGTGATATCTCGTTTCGCGAGATCCCCAAAACAGTGCAGCAGCAGGATCTCGGTATTGCCCATAAGCATTACGATCACGGCCTGGCCGAGCAGGACATCAACACGATTTTCCCGATCCATCGTTTTATCGAACTGGAACAGGAAACGGTGATCGGCACACTGGCGGAGACCCACTACAGTTTCAGTTACGTCAACAACGCGGTGGGGCTCGTTGAAAAAACGTTGCCCGAGTTGATCTCGCGACTAAAAGCGCAGGCGATCGATGTTCTTTTCCTGGTGCCCGTCTGACCGAAATGCCATCAGACCGTGGGTCTGATCCAGCGGGCGGTCGAGGAAGCGGGCATCCCGACTATCTCCATGGGCAACGCCATCGACCGGATGTCGCTTATCAAACCGCCCCGGGCGCTGCTCGTCAAATTCGCGCGGGGGTGCATGTTCGGCGAACCCGGAAATAAAGAACGCCAACGACGAATCGTCATGGATGGACTGGAGGCACTGCAGACAATGACCGAGCCGGGAACCATCAAAGAGTTGCCGTACAAATGGAAGCGGCCCGATCCCTCATAATCGTTATGCTTGGGTAACGGAGCGCCAGGGACAGAGTCGATGGTCACACCGGTTGCCGCTTTGATGCATATGGAAACGAAGCATAGATCGAACACGAAAACAGATAAGATCAGAGCGATGTGAGGCTCGGGGAGGGCGAATGAATGGTGAGGACCACGAATTTTTCGGTTACATGCTTTCCGGCCTTCAACGAGCACAACTTTTGTTTGTTCACTTGATCGTCTTGATAAGTATTGCCGGTTGCTCGACTGGTCCTAAGAAGCGTTTTTTCATTGACGGTGAAGAGATGGCCTGGTCCGAAATGAATGTCGCGCAGCGTAAGCACCACATGGAACAGGTTGTGTTGCCCATTGCCGGCTCGGTGTTCCAGTCCTGGCGACCGGGAGAATATGATGAGATCGGTTGTACTCTCTGCCATGGTGCCGGGGCTGCCAGCGAGGATTTCCGGATGCCTACTGTTCATTTACCGCGTTTGAGCGGGGAGTTGTTCCTGGGACGGGAATTTCGGGACTATCCGGAGACGACCGGGTTGAAACTGGATAGGTTGGTGCCGGAGATGGCTGCAGCGTTGGGCAAGGATGAATTCAGCCTGATCACCCGGCGCGGGTTTGGCTGTTATTCGTGCCATCTCGGGCCGGAGGGGCCGATGTTTGGCAATTGATGTTGTATCGGATCAGGTAAACCAGTGCGGGGTGGACGCCTGGGGGTGGGGGGTACGCCCGACGGATCGGCCAAATGAGTGACGGTTTGTCGTGTATCGAGATGAGTTTCAGGTAATTGGATCGGAAATGGAAACAGAGCACGCGAAAGCTTTTTTTGCCGCGGATCGGTTTGCCGCGCTGGCAGGTATCGAGATTATTGAGAGCGGCCCCGGCCGCTGTACGGCGCGCATGGTTATCGGAGACAAACACCTCAACGCTGCGGGAGTCGTTCAGGGCGGGGCAATCTTCACCCTTGCAGATCTCGCCTTTGCCGTGGCTTCCAACAGCCATGGCCAACTGGCCCTGGCGATCAACGTCAATATCTCTTTTCTCGCCGCGCTCTCTTCCGGTACGCTGCTGGCGACGGCAACGGAAGTCTGTGATCCGAACCGGATCGGCGCCTACGACGTGCTGGTCACCGACCAGCAGGACCGGGTGGTCGCCCGGTTTAACGGGTTGGTCTATCGGAAACAGCAGAAGCTGAAGACGCTCGGATCCTGATCGTGCTCTGGTGGGGGCCCAAGTTTTTCCAAGGGCTTCTGAGTTGATTGAGCCTGTTGATGGCTCAATCCGGCGGTGTATGATACGTTCTCGTTGCCGGCCGGGTCACAGGAAAGCGGCATCAGAAGAATCGCTCCGCCTGGAGAGCCGGCGTTTCGTCGTCAGGAAAATCTATCAGACCCCGTCGTATGAGAGGATCTCCTTGAAGGAATCGGGATTTTCTTTGACATCTTGCTGATACTCTTCAATCGCCTGCTGATAAAGAACGGCGTCCATGTTTTCACTGCCGCGTGCCGGATCATACTGCAGATGACTGGCTGATTTCATGGCCTCCAACGCCGCTTCTCGAGTCAGCGGGTAAAAACCGGAGGTGCGGGCCCGCCACACGCCCATGGTGACGCCTTCGCCGAGATAGTAGGTTTTTCCCGGCTTGAAGTCGAAATAAGCGACCGCGGTGTTTTCACTTGTTACGACGACATAGTGAGGACCGGGAGAGACCGGGGTAACAAAATATGATTGCCCCTGAGTCTCGCCGATAAATGTGCCGTCCAAGTAATGCCAGAAAACGATTGGGCCGCCAAAAAAGGTATCTCGAACAATCACCAGAGTCGCTTGATCAGTTCGTGGTGTCAGATCAGGGGCTTGATCGAGCGAGACCATGCTGGTGGTAGCACAGCCGGATAGCAGAGAGAGCATTAGTACCGTAAAGAGAAGCTTCTTCACCGGACACCTCCTGGTTTTGGGTTTACCAAAAAAGGTTTGAGGAGAGCATCGTCCGTATGCCGCAGGTGCCTATGGCGTTGCTTGCCTCGGTGGGGAACATTTCTTCTCTCTACGATATTCTTCAAGTAAACACAATAAAATACCTGTTCTAACAGGAACCACCGGACTGGTGTTCCCGGTAATGTCTTTAACGTTGCTCCCGAGCGAAGGTGGTGTGTATGACGTCGGCAAGAACGGAATACAGAACGTGATGGATAGTTACTTGTCGGCTAATACCTCAAGGCTGATAAAGACCTCCACGTCTTTGCCGACAATGCCGAGATCGTAGAACTTACCGGTGCCTACACCGTATTGCAGCCGGTCAATGGTGAGGCTGCCATTGAACCCGGCGACCTCTTTGCCCTCGGCGGCCGGGTGATCCTTGATGCCGGCCAGGGTCAACGGGAAGTTCAGATCATGGTCGGCACCTTTCACGGTGAACGTGCCGTTGACCTGGTAGACGCCGTTACCGGCATCGGTGATCGATGTCGAGCGAAAGCTCATCAGCGGGAAGCTGTCGGCATCGAAGAAATCTGCCGACTGCAGATGCTTGTCGCGCTTGGCGACGGCGGTGGTAATGGAATCGACTTGGATGTCGAAGACAAAACTGCTCTCGGCAAGGTTTGCCGGGTCAAAATGAACCTGGCCCGAGAACTCGTCAAAATGTCCACGAACCTTCGAGTAGATGTGATCGACGCTGAAATAGAAATTGGCATGCGGCTTGTCGATCTCCCATTGCCGGGCGGCTGCTATGGCCGCACTGCTTGTGCCGAGCGTGACGATAACGGCGATCAATGTAAAAATCTTATATTTTTTCATGACGATATCCTCATCTTGGGATGTTGGAGAAGGTTTTTCGGTATTGGCAGCGCCAGGTTTCTGCCGTTAGGCAGACGATAAGGTGCGGAAGCCGAAAGGCAAGCCGGTGGGCGATCGTCTCAGCGCCGGTGCACAGCCAAACGACGACTAAGACGAACGGTCAGGTGGGTTACCAGGGTGCCGCCGACTACGCCGGCAACCCAGAGGCGGGGAACAGTTTGACTGAACATTTCACTGACAAAGAGCAGGTGTACCGGCGCCAGCAGCAGGATGCACCAGGCGAGGTACCGATGTATAGTGCGCCAGCGCTGGTAGGCGAGTCGCCACCGCTCCCTGGCCCAGGAATAACCGACCTGACTGACGAGAAGCGCCAGTAGGCCGCCGCCGATCATTTCCGGCCAGAACTTGTAGCCGATCGGGAGATTTTTCAACCCTTCGGGCACAAGGATCAAAAGGGCATGAAGCACGGCGAACAGCACGATCAGCGCGGCGCTTCGCCGGTGCCAGCGCAGCAGCGACGGCGCGCCGAAGGCTTGTTCGAGCGCTTTCGGCCTCAGACCGACAAGCGATTGGGCACAGATCAGGGTAACGGTTAGCAGCCCGCAGATTTTACCGGCCCGGAGCAGCGTCTTGTCCAGGCCGATCTTATACCACATCGTTGTCGATTCGTAGGCGAACGGCAAAGCGATGCCCGTTCCGGCCGCGCCAAGCAGCAAGCCGAGGAGGATCAGTTTGGTGAGCCGGTGATTTCGGACCGTTGATTTCGTCCTATTTCGAGAATCCGTCATCTTGTCATTCTGGTGCTGTTTGGCTGCCTCGTCAAGCCGATACTTGAAACCACGAAAACATAGCTTACTCGACGATAATAGAGCCAAGCCACTTGACCCAGTCGCTGCCTTCCCTGCCGCCGGCCACGAGCCGCACCGGAAAGCCGTGCACGCGGTGAAACTGTCTGCCTTCGAAACGGTACGCGATAAGTGTGTCGTCGGACTGAAGCAGGTAGTCGACGGGAAACCGGGTACGGTAGATGTTGTCGGCGCTGACAAAGATAATGGTCTTGGCATCGGTGTGCAGGCCGGCCAGATTGAGGATGGTTCGGACCGGAACCCCGGTCCAGATTCCGACGTCGGTGAAAAATCCCGGGCACTCGAGGAGTAGGCGGCGCTCAACGGCCTCCATGTCCTGGATGTCGGCAAAGCTCAAGGAGAGTTCCCTCTCGACCTTGCCGGTGACCGCCAGTCGATAGGTGGCCGCATCGATATCGACCGGGGAACCGGTTATGTGGAGGCCGTCGAACAGGGTGTTTCGTTCGAATTCCTGCCCGTGCGCTGTTGTCGCTGCAACAGAAAAGAGACTGAGCAGCAGAATGGCGAGCAGGGTTGCTGCCGGCCGGCAGAAATGGTGTCCTGGCGTGTTCAAGTTCACTTTTTCTCCTCTGACTTAATACCATCACTAACGGTTCCCGGCATCGGCAACGGAAGGCGGATCATCCAGCGAGCGTTATGAGGTGGGGCCGTTCTGCTCCAGTGCGGCCAGTTCCTCCTCGTCAAAACCGAAATGGTGGCCGATCTCATGGAGGAGCGTGTCGTAGATAACGTCGAAAACTTTCATCCCGTCCTCATTTGCCCAGAATTCTATCGGCCCTTGGTAGAGCAGGATCTCATCCGGCAGGGTGCCGCTCATGTCGATGCTACGCTCAGCCAGCGGAAGTCCTCGATAGAGGCCGAGCAGACCGAACTGGGACTCCAAGGCCATGGTCTTCATGGTCTCGCCGTCGGGCCAGTCTTCGATGACGAACAGCACATTATCGACTTTATCGAGCAGCGCTTTCGGCAATGCCTCAAAGACAGATTCGGTCAGTTGTTCAAAATGCTCTCGGTCCATCAAGGTTTTCATTGTCGCCCCAAAGAAGTTAGGCCGCCATCTGCCGGGGATCATCGACGATCAACCCGTCCACACCCATGGCCAGTAGAGACATGGTGTCGATCCGGCCGCCCACCGTGTAGGGGTAGACCCTGGCCCCGAGTCCCTGCAGCATTTCGACCTGGGAGCGACTGACGACCCGGTAGTCGGGGTGCCAGGAAAAGCCGTCAAGCCGGCGAAACCAGTAGAGCAGCCGCTCGTCGGCGGGCAACTCGGAAAGCAGACCGATGGCAAGATTTGCCGACAGGGCGCGAATCCGCGCCAGCACTCGCCAGGCGAAGCTGGAGATGAGCACATCTGCTGCCATCTGTCTCTCGGTTACCATCTCGACAATCTGTCGTTCAACCGCATCGTGCGGTGCTCGCGGCTCGAATGCTTCAGGCTTGATCTCGATGTTGATCAGCACCTTTCCCCCGACGGCATCGAGCACCTGTTCCAGCGACGGCACAGGCTCACCGGCAAAGCGTTCGGCGAACCAGCTACCGGCGTCGAGCCGGCGTAGTTGCGCCATGGTCAGGGTGTTGACACGGCCGCGGCCGTTGGTGGTCCGGTTTACCGTGCTGTCGTGGATAACCACCAGCCGGCGATCGCGAGACAAGGTGACATCGAGTTCAATCATTCCGGCCCCGGCATCGATGGCGGCTCGAAAGGCGGCCAGGGTGTTTTCCGGATAGCGGCTACTCAATCCCCTGTGGGCGATGTAAAGAGGCTTGGTCAGGAACCGTCTGTTCGATACCATTGCTTAACCGTGTTTTTGTCGGTATTTGCCTGGATATTTTCTGCCCGTGACAGATAGTAGTTGCATAAAGTGTAGAGTATATGAAGAATAATAAATAATTCGTCGCTCTTAATCAGGTTAGGGATAGTGCTCTGAGGATTGGTTCAGGCTCAAATCCACTTATCAATTGCAGATGCGCGTTCTGTTCATCATACTGGGGCTTCTTGTTCGATTCAAAGTTTTTCCGGTTTTGGGTCGATATACCGATCGAATGCGTAACGAGCGCCACTATCCCCGTAAGGCAATGACTTCGGCATTGGTGCTGACCAGGCATACCATACCTGTCTGCTTCCTATTACTTCCTGTCTCGAAAGAATGAGGGGCGGCGGATTGATCACGGTACTTCCTTGGTGTAAACACTTCTGTGAGCCGTCTACTGGATTGTATTCCCACAATTTCATAGCAGTCTTAAAAGAGGAGGATAGATACATGAAACAGCAGACAATGCTAGTGTGCGTCCTGGGATGTGCCGTGGTCTTTCTATTCTCATCCGTTAGTCGGTCATCAGCCGCGGCTTCAGTGCCGGCTTCGGGTTCTGCGAAACCGGGTTTTTCCATCGGGCTCGGTACCGGAAAAATGGCCGGAGAAACGGTTTATCAGATCGGTTTTCCAGCAGTTGCTCCAACCGGTGAGCGGTATGCTGGGTATTTCCCGTTTAGTGAGCTGGAATGGCCTCTTGATTTCTGGTTAGCGACGATTGACGGTGTGGCGACCTTAAATGATCGGTGGCGGGCCACGGTGAGCATCAGCAAAAACTTATCTACTCCGCAAAATGACATGAACGATTCGGATTGGCTCACTCCTGCTGATCCAGCGCAGCTTGATGTTTACTCGGAATTTCGTATCAGCAGTTTCGATGTGTTTATTGTCGATGCGGATATTGAGTGGTTTTTTTTCCGGCAGCCGGCAATTTCCCTGTATGTTGGTGCTGGTATGGTCTATCAAAATTTTGATTATGAATCCGAGTTGCTTTATCAATACAGTCCTTCTGGACTTGAAGGGTTTGCCTCCGTCGGCGATGGGCGGACCGGGATTACCTATGAAATGACCTATTCCTTGCCGTATGTCAAAATCGGGGCAGATCTGCAATTGGCTGCCGGGCTGGAAATTCTTGGCAGTTTCGCCTACTCGCCTATTGTCCAAGCTGAAGATAGCGACCACCATCTGCTTCGCGAGTTCGGGGGGAAACGTGCCAGTGGCGATATGGATGGGACAGCCTACCTGGTTGAAGTGAGCGGCCGCTATCTCATTACCCCCGCATTCTTTGTCGAAGCAACATTTAATTATCTCCATATCGAGGTGGATGGCAATCAATACCAGGAGTATGGTATCGGCGTGCCGATTGGCTCATTTCGTCAGGAAGCCGAGAGTACTCAGACGTCTGCGTATGTTACGCTCGGCTATAGCTTTTGACGAATTCATGATTCGGTTAATGCTTGGGCGTACGAGTGTTTCGGTTTCTCTATGATAATCCGCAAAATTCTTGCCCTCTGTTCTCGCGACCACGGCCATTCTGCCATGTACCGCCAGCTCCGGCAGGCGGTTGCAGACTTCACCGCTTCAGGATCGTCGTGGGATGACCTAGTCTCGCACGCTGAGCGCCAGGGCCTTAGCCCGTTGGTCCACAAGCATCTATCCGCACTTGATGTTGAGGTACCGCGTGCCGCCTGGCGTCTCCTGCGTGCCCTCTATCTGCGGAATCGCCACGCCAACAATGTTCGCAATGAAATAGCCTCGGAAATACTTCGAAGTTATCAGGCTGAAAACATCGAAGTCCTGGCGGTCAAGGGAATCGCCTTGAGCAACTGGATCTACAGTGACCCGGCGTTGCGTCCGATGCGAGATATCGATCTGTTGGTAGCTAAGGAAGATTTGCCAGCAGCACAAAAGATTCTCGAAGAATTGGGCTTTCTTGCCGATCAGGAACATCCGCTTCCCAACGATTTCTATCACCTGACCCCGATGCAGAAAGAACTCGATGGCTTGCCGGTCAGTGTTGAAGTGCACCATAACCTTTTGCCGTTTCATGCCACATACCCTCTCTGGCCGCTGGCCCGATCTGCTGGACGATTTCGTACCATTGAGATTGATTATCAGGAGGCTCGAACGCTTTGCCTCGAGGACACTCTATGGTATTTGTGCCTTCATGGCTTTCGGGCTCCGCTGACCTATGAACCATTCAGACTGATCCATGTCGCTGATATGGTCAGTCTTGTTGACTCCTTTTCTGAAGATTTCGACTGGCAGGAAATCGATCGACTCGACACGACGCTGATACATGTTCTGTCTCGCTTTCATTTCCTGACCCCATGGCCGGACCATCTTGTAGAGAAGCTGTGCCTGCCCATCGATCATCCTTCACGTTCGGTAGGTACACCATACAGGGGATGGCCGCAGCAAAGTGTCAAAGACATTGCGTTGATGGATCTGTTCCGTTTTGTTCTTGATACGATCTGGCCCGGCCAGTGGTGGCTGCACGTTTATTATGGCCATCTCTCCGGAGTTTCCTATCTCAAGGCTCGCTGGTTTGAGCATCCGCGATCGATTTGGCGTTGGCTGAAAACTTATGTGGCCGACGCGATGTAAATTTCGCCAGTACATACAGACAGCTGATCGTTTTCCGGTGCCGTATGACTATTGCGGGGGCACCCCCTGTCCCCGCACGGCGTCTTTTGCTGCGATCCATGTCATTGATAATAAAATGATATATCAGTCTTGTCTGGCGTCTTGTCGCATGATCCGGAGAAGACTTTGTTCTGTTCGTCCAGTCTTGGCGGGTCGGTATTTTTTTCCCGATGGTACATGCCGGATGTCAAAATCGGCAGGTACTACATTTCAAAGTACCGAAATACATTGATTTCCTATTATTTGCTGGTATTCTTTCCGGTGAATGAAACCCAAGCAGTACAATCCCCACCCCCCTTATCCAAGAGGAGCACAATGACTGTTGACAACAGCCAGAACAAAGAAGTGAACGAAAGCCCCATCGGTCCTGACCAGCAAGCAGAGGCTGCTGGGCTGGAAAGTCGAGGACGGAGATTAGTTGTTAGAAAAATTGCTGCAGGATCTGCCGCCGTTGCCGGGTTGAGTGTTCTCCCCGGTAAGTGGGTGGCACCGCTTGTCGAATTCGGTACGTTGCCGGCTCACGCCATCACGACGGGTGCTCTGGAAGCAGTAGTCGAGAGAGTCAACCAGGAACTGGAGAAAGCTGAGGAGAAAACGACGACGGATGATCAGGCGGCGACCGACGGTTTCAGTACCAGCAGTGGAACGTACACACACAGCGAGACAATTCCGAAAACCGGCGATATCATGATTGACAGGGTCTTACGGTCGAAGTTCGTATCGCCAAAACTTGGTCCCCAATACGGCCCGACAATGCATATCGTGTTTGACAGTGGCGAGGAAATGTTTGTTCCCGATACGAGTAAACACGTCGATACCGTTCCTGGTAGAGGCTATCGGCCGGGTCGTACTCTGGTAGAGACGCCGACGATGGAGGTTTATGCTGATCCGGGAAGCCGGGCGAGGAGCATTACCATTTACTTTAACGGTTGATCGCTCACGTTTTTTCCCCGTGACTTGATTCGATGGGCCGGTGTCGCCAAAGACACCGGCCTTTTTTTTGACTGTTCGCTTTGATAGCATCAGTTAATTGCAGGACTGATGCTCTATTTCTTCTGGAGCAGGTCGTTTCCGTCGCAGCGGAGCCGCCGGATCGACGATAGCTTGGCCGGATACCGGTGACCATTTTTTCCACCCGATCGCAGCGAAGCATCTTCCTTCCTGGACAAAGGGAGTTATACTAATAACGAAACGATAGAATAGTGGTCTTTCCGGGGGGCCGGCTGTGACTGCAGAGGCGTCGATTTCGGAAGGGGTTCTTTTGCCTCGTTGATATTCACTCCTGCAAGCAATGGTCAGCCAGACCGGCTTTTGTTATGACGAATCTGCCAGTAGGAAAGCGTTCTTCGCAAAAAGAGATCTCCTCGTTCCTGAAAGCTGCCGGCAAAATCAATCCGGCACGTAGCGGCCGGCTCGTTTTTGCGCTTGATGCCACGATGAGCAGGCAGCCGACCTGGGACCGGGCCATGACCATCCAGGCCTCGATGTTTGACGCGGTTGGCAAAACCGGCGGGCTGGCTGTGCAGCTTGTCTATTTCCGTGGTTTTGGCGAATGCCGGGCGTCGAAGTGGGTGATCAACGCCGCTGCCCTGCGCGACCTGATGACCGGCATCGACTGCCGCGGCGGCCACACCCAACTCCTCAAAGTCCTCGGTCATGTCCAGCGTGAAACGCAGAAGGAACGGGTTGCCGCGCTGGTGTTTATCGGTGATGCCCTTGAAGAAGAAGCCGACCAACTCTGCCAGAAAGCCGGAGAAATAGGCCTGCTCGGTGTACGCTGCTTTTTCTTCCAGGAAGGGCGTGATCCTGTCGTCGAGCGGGTTTTTCGTGAAATGGCCCGTTTGACCCGCGGGGCATATTTTCGACTCGGCCCCGATTCCGCCCAGGAACTCGCCGAACTGCTCGCGGCAGTTGCCATCTACGCGAAAGGAGGCCTGCCGGCGCTGGCCGACAGCAGTAGGCGGGAAGCGCGACGGTTATTAACGCAGCTGGGCGGGTGAGCTGTGGTTTCGACAGGTTGATTGCCCTATGATCGTTTATCTCCCCTTGGCGTTGGTCCTGCTGCTCTTCTTGGCCGGCTGGCTCATCCTCTCAACTCCACCGGAAAAAAGCGCCGCCGTGATCGTTTCGCTGCTGCCGTTATCGCTGGTGGGAGTCGGCGTATTGCTGACCCTGCTGGGCCGCGGTGTGATCGGCGTGCCGATGACGCTGATCGGGCTGTCCTGGTGGCAGCGGAAGCGCGCGGTACAACGTGCCGGCGGAGGGAGACGGGGACAGCGATCGCGGGTCCAGACCGGAGCCTTGGACATGGAGTTGGATCATGATACCGGGGATATGGATGGGCAGGTGAGAGGGGGGCAATTTTCCGGCTCACGGCTTTCACAGCTCGGGCGGAAGGATTTAATGACCCTGTACGCCGAGCTGTCAGGTGACGCAGAGAGTCGGGCCGTGCTCGAGGCCTATCTCGATCGGCGTTTTCCAGATTGGCGTGCGGATTCCGGAGGCGGGGGGGGCCACGGAGAAAGCAGTCACGACGAGTTCGAGCAGATGAGCAGGGAGGAGGCCTACCAGATTCTCGGCCTGCAGCCCGGTGCCGGCGAAGAGGAAATCCACCAGGCCTGGCGGCGGATGATGAAAAAAGTGCATCCCGACAGCGGCGGCTCGGCCTTTCTGGCCGCCAAGATCAACGCCGCCAAGGATCTGCTGCTGGGGCGACGATAGCAGGAATCGGGTTGCCGGCACTTGCCGAGGATCGTCGGCGACCTGCGCTGTTACCGCTTTGCCAGCGCATCTTTGAGCACGGCGGCCAGTTCGGTGCGAGAGAACGGTTTCTGGACATAGGTGATGTCGTCGTTGAGGATGCCCTTGTGGGCGATGACGTTGGCGGTGTATCCAGACATGAACACCACGCCAATATGGACACATATGGTACGGATTTCCTTGGCCAGTTCGGCGCCGTTCATCTGCGGCATGATCACGTCGGTGAGCAGCAGATCAATCGTGTCCGCCCGCTTCACCTGTTCCAGGGCCGTCGGAGCCGAGTCGGCGAGCAGGGGGCGATACCCCAGGTCACGGAGGAGTTTGCCGGTCATTTTCAAAATGGCCGGATCGTCTTCGACGACCAGGATCGTTTCCCCGGTTGCCCGCAATGATGAGCGATCCGGCTGCGGTCGTAGCTCCTGTTCGTCAGCAGTGTCCTCGAGCGGGAAATAGAGCCTGAAGGTCGACCCGGCTCCCGGTTCGCTGTAGACGTTGATAAAGCCGTTGTTCTGTTTGACGATGCCGTAAACGGTGGCCAGCCCAAGTCCGGTCCCATCGCCGAGCGGTTTGGTCGTGAAAAACGGCTCGAAGATGGAGTTCATTTGCTCTTTGGTCATGCCGGTGCCGTTATCGGAGACGACGAGCACTGCGAAATCGCCGGGGATAAAGCCGGCATGGTCGGCACAATAGGCTTCATCAAAGGTGCGGCCGGCCGTTTCGATGGTGATGGTGCCGGTGTCATCGATCGCGTCGCGGGCGTTGACACAGAGATTGGTCAGGATCTGGTCGATCTGGACTGGATCGATGGTGATTTTCCGGCGTTCGTGTCCCGGGTGCCAGATCAGTTCGATATTCTCGCCGATCAGCCGGCGCAGCATTTTCAGCGATAGCTCGATGGCCTCGTTGAGATCGATAGATCGCGGTGCAATGGTTTGCCGGCGGGCAAACGCCAGCAGCTGCCGAGTGATGTCGGCCGAACGGCGGGCGGCGTTGAGGATTTCTTCTATCTCTTCATATCCATGATCCGACGGGGCCAGCGTGTCGGCAAGCAGTTCGGCGTTGCCGATGATGACGCCGAGCATGTTATTGTAGTCGTGAGCTACGCCGCCGGCCAACCGGCCGACGGATTCCATCTTCTGAGCCTGGATGAGCTGCTGCTCTAGCGACTTTCGTTCTTGCTCCGATGCGGCAAGCTCCTTCTGTCTATACAGGGTGTGCAGGGCGTAGGCGAGGTCCTGGGCCAATTCGGAAAATAAGTGCATTTCTTCCCGGTCGACGTCGCCGGTCGGAGCTTGGGTCGCGACCAAGTGGCCGAGTAGCAGGCCTTCATGCCGCAGGTGCGCGCACAGCACTTGGCTCTTTCGGCAGTCGGCGCTCGGCGGTAGAAAACAATGGCTGCATTGCGGCGCGTCGTGAAGGATGCGGGACGTGGCATCGGACGACTCTGTGGTCCGGCAGCAGGGCGGGATATCTCCCTGGCTCAGCCTGCTGTTCAGCTGCTCCGTACATTTGGGATCGCCCGTATGGGCCCAGGCACTCAGTGTGCCGTCTTTTGCGAACAATACCAGAAGTGCCGAGCGATAACCGCGACTGCCGGTCAGAACGGCACAGCTTTTCTCGATCAGTTGCACCGGGTCCCGCTCCCGGACGATGAGTTGATTGATATCGCGGATGGCGCGCAGGACGTGATTGAGATGGATGACACTGCGCTGGGCTTGTTGCAGATCGGTGACATCTTCCATGGCACCCATGATGCCGACCACAACCCCGTTATCGTCTCTGATCGGTGCCAGAGAGAGTCTGCCATCGAAGAGGGAGCCATCTTTTTTTCGGCGAATCACTTCGATACCGGAGATGGTGTCACCGGTATCCATTATCCGGCGTAGAGAAGCGAACTCTTCTTCTTTGTCTTCCGGAACGATCGGCAGTGGTTTGCCGAACACCTCGTCTTCGCTCCAGCCGAATAGCCGCTCGGCCGAGTTGTTCCAAGTCAACACCGTGCCGGTTTTATCGATGCTGTAGAGTGCAACCGGGGAACAGGCGACCATGGCGCGCTGATACTCGGTGTTGTCCATCAGTTCTCGAGTCCGCTGAGCGACCTGACGACGCAGCGACCAACTCCACAGGCTGATAATGCCGATAACGAGGAGCAGCGGTACGGCGACTAAGGCAACATACTTGAGCGCGAGAACCGGTGTGGAGCGTTCATAAACGCCCATCCATTTTTCCCTGATCTGCTGGTACTCGCCGCTGTCCTTGATCAGGCGCAGCCCTTCACCGAGATGAGCGAGAAGGGCCTGGTTGATCGGGGCGACGGCATAGCAGTAATCCGGCGACAGAAAGGCCTCGCGGCCAATGGCCAATTCCCGCCAATCATGCCGATCCTTGTAATAGAGTGCGGTCATTCGGGATACAAGAGCGGTGTCGACGGTACCGTCGAGTACCCCGCGCAATGCTTCTTCCTGGCTGCCGAAGACTCGGGTCCGCTCCTCAAGGCCCTGCTGGAGCGCAAATTCGTGCATGATATCGCCATTCTGTACTCCGACTGTCAGCTCCTTGAGCTGCGCTATCGTTTGCGGCGGTTGCCGTCTGTTGCTATGCGAGACGGCTACACTGTGATTGACTGCGTGGGCCGGAGTAAAATCGAATTTAAGGTCGCGTGCCGGCGAATAGAACATGCCCTGCAGTGCATCGATTTCACCGCGATCCAGGGCTTCTCTGATTTCGGGCCAGGGACCGAGGCGAATGGTAATTTCGAGACCGAGCGACTCGGCGATGGTCCGGGACAGATCGACGTTATAGCCGGCCGGCTGGCCGTTTTCGTCGAGGAACTCATACGGAGGGTAATTATGGTCGCCGCCGATAATGATGGTCCGTTGCGGCAATTGGTATCGTGCGAACCATTTGGCATGGAGGCGGTGGTAGGTACTGTCGGCCATGACCAGGGCCAATCCTTCATTGAGCAGGGCCAGCATATCGCGATCACCCTCGTGAACGGCGAAGCAGAAATCCTGGCTGAAATCTTCAACGGGTCGATTGATTATTTTCAGGTTGTCCAGCTTATGTTCCTGGATCAGCCGCAGAGCGACCAGTCGCTGGACAACGACCGCGTCATGCAGACCGGCTGACAGTTCCTGAAGCGCTTGCTCGAAGGTCGGTGCGGTCACAATGACGAAGCCACGATTGTCCCGGCGCAGGAACTCCTCGGCATTATCGCCCTGCATCACGGCCACCTGCTTGCCGCGCAGGTCATTGAGATCGTTGATACCGTCTGTTCCCTCACGAACAACGATAGCGCCGTGCAGCGTCATATAGGGAAAGGTGAAATCAAACAGCGCTTCCCGTTCCGGGGTGCGGCCGACCAGCGGCAATACGTCTACTTCCCCTTTCTCCAGCCAGCCGCGGACCTCATGCCAGGGGCCGGTACGGAAGGTGACCTCCCGGCCCATGACGGCCAGTGCGCTGCGCAGCAACTCGACCGAGAAGCCGTCCGGCAGCCCTTTCCGATCAAGGAGACAGAACGGGGGGTAATCGATTTCCGAAGCGGAGGTGAAGGTCTGTTTGTCGGTGTCACCTCGGTCTTCGGCTGCCACGTCGGTAATGGCAACCAGCAGTGAGCAACAGATGAGCACCAGACCAGCAAGTGTTCGAGACATGATAATTCTTTGCCTGCGGCGATTCATTGCGGTCGATTAAAGATGGCAGTCATTGCTAGTTATCCTCGTCGGTTTCCATCAGTGCCTGGCATTCGGACATCCAGGCGACTGCTTCATCGGCACAGTTGAGTGCCGCGAGGCAATCTGTGTTCAGTGGCGGCGGCTGGCCGACGACGTGTTCAGGGTACCGGAGATAATAGTAGTGATTGGCAAGGTGCACAGCGAGTGCTGCAGAGAAGCTCTTGGCAGGCAATCGGTCGATTTGATGGTGAAAGATGATTGCTTCCATGATGTCTCCGTTAAACCCCCACAGTCCGATGAGATAGGCACCGATGTCGGCATGAGTGGTCTGCAGTTGGCGGGTCTCCACGGTTTCGATCCGGGCTCCTTCTTGTCTGGCGGTTTCGATGATAGCCGCGTAGTCGCCGCCAAGTTGCGACATCAGCAGGAGTCGGCCGATGTCGTGCAGCATGCCGGCGATAAAGGAATTGTTGATCAGATCAAGATTGTCGCTGGCCTCAGTGGCAATCCTTTTGCTGCACTGGGCAACAGCCATGCTATGCTGCCAGAGCGTCGCAAAAGCAGCTTTCTGGCCCGGCGCTTTGAGCTCGGAGAAGATCTGGATGCCCAGTACCAGCACTTTAATGGTATCGAGTCCGAGCAGTTTGACCGCCCGGGCCGGGCTTTCCACCTTCTGGTAGAGTCCGAAAAACGACGAGTTGACCAATTGCAGGAGCTTGGCGGTCATGGCGATGTCCTGCTCGATAATGGCCGCCACGTCGTCAAGGCAGGCCTCGGGGTCTTTCAGAGTGTCCTGGAGTCTGGCATAGACCGACGGCAGGCTCGGTAGGCTACTGATACCGGTGATCAGGTCTTTGAGGTGGCCGTCGGTCAGCTGGTTATGGAGGGCGGCGGCTCGATGCAGCACCTCTTTGAGGCGTTCCGGTTCACAGGGTTTGGCGAGAAGCTGGTGGACGACGGTGACGGTTTTCAATATCGATGTGTCGTCGGCCTGACCGGTCAGCATAATCCTGATCGTATGGGGGTACTGCTGTTGAATGGTGGCAAGCAGTTCGGCGCCGTCCATGCCGGGCATACGCATATCGGAGACGATGACGTCGGCCGGGCGCTCTGCCATCGACTCCAGGGCCTGCTCGCCGTTTTCAGAAAAGCGAAGATCGTAGTCACCACGCAATTGGTGGAGCATTCGTCGGATACCGGCCAGGATGTTCGGCTCGTCGTCGACAAAGAGAATGCTTTTCTTCATGATCGCTCCTGTTGGTGCTGCTGTCTCGGGTGGGTGGTGGGTCAATTTGACTCGCTGGTGCTCTGCTCTCTGATGCGGACCCGAATCGGTTCTTTGACGCCGGATTGTCGGGAAAAGTTGATCAGCCCCTGCAACACCGGCCAAGTAATCTCCTGGCCTTTTGGTGCCAACAGGGTGCCGTTGAGGGCCTCGATGTCATCTTCTACGATCATGCCCACACGCAGCTCTCGAACGCGCAGGGAGGCCACGTGGGAGTGTTCGCTGAGTTGACAGCGGGCCAGTTTGGTGAGGACTTCCGGGTTGTATTCGTCCGGCTGTTGGGCCATTTGACCGATGGCCCGGCCGTGGCTGACGCCTTGGGTGAGCAGCAGGTCATAATCGAAAGCAGCCCTGATGGTCTGGGCGCCCAGGTCCTCATCGCCGTAGTTGGTGTCGCCGTGGTCATAGTGGCAGAACGGTTTTAGTTGATTGCCGATGATCCTGGCGACCCCTTCCATGCGGGGGATGTGTTGTAACAGATCGGTACCGACTCGGGGATGATTGACAAAAAGCCTTCGCTCTTCCGGATCCAGTTCTCGTCCGGCGTAGTGTTTGGCAAGGATTTCGGCGGGTAGGGTAACGCAGCCGATTTGCGACATCAGGACGGCAATTTCCAGCTGCCACAGGTCATCCACCGCCAGGGCACGGCCGATGGTCAGTACCACCGGCCGAATGCGAACGCTGCTGCTGAACGCGGCCGGATTGGTGTAACTGAGAAGCTCAGAGAGGATTTTGATACTGCCGCTCAAGGTTTTATTGAGCAGTTCCCGTTCGGCGGTAACCAGCCGGTATTGACGAAGGGCGAGGGCCAGGGCCGGAACGAGAGTTGGGACGGGGCAGGGTTTGGTGAGGAAGCGAAAGATCTGCCCCTTGTTGACCGCTTCACTGGCCGTTCCCTGATCGGCATTGCCGGTGAGCATCATCCGCACTGTTTCCGGATAGAGCTCTTTGACCATGCCGAGCAACCGTACCCCATCCATTCCCGGCATCCGCATATCGGCGACGATGACCGCGAATGGTCCGTTCTTCTTGCATTTTTCGAGCGCTTCCTGGCCGCTGGTTGCCGTTTCGATGGAAAAACGATTGCGCAGTTGCCGCCGCATCGAGTCGAGGATATTCGATTCGTCGTCGACGAAGAGTATGGTTTCGGTTGTCTGGTTACTGCTGTCCGGCATAGTCATTGAGTCGGGTATGGTTTTATGAAGAGCCAACTTTATACACTATGTGCCATTCGACAAAAAAAGCACAAGGAAAATGTCGATATGCCGATGATTTGACATCAATAGGCAATTGCGCATATGATAGCCGATAATTACAGTGACCTTGTGGCAGTCCCTGGCAAGAACTGCCGACCTCCTCTCATCACGTGTTTTTTCCAGATGGCCGACCAAGGGGTGTAAGGAGCAAAAAGGTTTGAATAGAGATATGCATTCCCTCCAGTTTTATCAGGCGACCCTCGATTCGCTGACAGCAACGATTGCCATTATCGATCGACACGGCACTATTCTGTTTGTCAATCGCTCCTGGCGAGTGTTTGCCAAGCAGAATGGGGCCGATCCGGATCGGGTGTCGGAAGGCTGCAGTTATTTTTCGGTTTGTGCAGCCAGTGCCGCAGAGGGATGCGATGAGGCCCGGTCGTTCATCGAGCAGACGGACTTGATGCTTCGCGGCAAGATACTGGAGTTTGTCCTTGAGTATCCCTGTCACAGCCCGGAGGAGCAGCGTTGGTTTCAGGTGCGAGTGACTCGTTTGACCGAGGATTGGGATAACCGGATCGTCGTTGCCCATGAAGACATCACCTCGATCAAACAAGCTCATAACGAGTTGCAACACCGTGAAATTCTGCTGCACAATATTGTCAATGTCTCACCCAACCTGGTTTTTGTCAAGAATAGTGAAGACCGTTACCTGATTGCCAACAATGCCCTCGCTGCGATGTACGGGGTACGGCCTGAAGCGATGATTGGCCGTGACGACGTGGAATTGATTACCAGTCGTGGGCTGCCGAGTGCTGAGCAGGAGAAGTTTCAACAGGACGACAGGCGTGTCTTTGCCAGTTGCGAACCATTGTTCGTCGACGAGGAATCGTTTACCGATCACTCGGGGGATCTTCGCTGGTTCCGCACCGTCAAGGCGCCGATTGTCATCGATGGCGAGGCGCGCTATCTCGTCGGTATTGCCAACGAGATCACCAGAGACAGGGAGCAGCAACAGATCGTTCGAACTGGACAACTCCGGCTGCAGACCATTCTCAATTCCATCCACCAGGAAGTACTCCTGCTCGACACCGACGAGCGGGTGGTCTGGGCAAACGATCAGGCCTGCACAAAGGCTGGCATGTCGTTTGCTGACTATGTCGGCCGGTCATACGACCACATCTACTGCCGTGATTGCAACGATATCGGGACTTGTCCGGTCCACGAGGTTTTTCTCAGCAGCAGCATGCAGCGCCAGACGTTTGTGACGAACACGGGTGCGACGCTGGCGGTAAGTGTCAGTCCGGTGATCGGGGACGAACAGACTGTGCTTGGAGCTGTCGTGGTGGCTGAAGATATCAGCGAGCGGTTGTCGCTTGAGCACCAATTACGTCAGGCCCAGAAACTGGAGTCGCTCGGTACGTTGGCAGGCGGTATAGCTCATGATTTCAATAATATTCTGACTGCGATCCTGGGCTTTACCGAATTGTGCCTGGACCGGGCGACGGCTGATCCGGCCATGAAAGAGGATCTAGAGGAGGTCTATCAGGCCAGTCTGCGAGCCCGGGAACTGGTTCATCAGATCCTCACCTTCAGCCGGCGGACGGAACAGGAGACCAAGCCGCTCGATATCGCGCTGATCATCAAGGAGGCGGTCAAACTGCTTCGTTCAACGCTGCCGTCGACCATCGAGATCAAGAGCCGTATTGCCCGGGATGTCGGCATGGTCCTGGCCGATCCAACCAGGATTCACCAGATCATGATGAATCTTTGCACCAACGCCGCCCACGCCATGCGCGAGTCCGGAGGGATATTGTCGCTCTCGCTGGATACCTGTGTAGCCGGAGAGAATGGGCGGACGGAACAGCAGTTGTCGTCGGGCCGGAGATATGTCCGCCTGGAGGTCGGCGATACCGGGTGCGGCATGGAGAGCGATCTGCTCCCATTGATCTTCGATCCGTACTTTACGACGAAACAACAGGGAGAGGGGACCGGCCTCGGCTTGGCTGTCGTGCATGGCGTCGTCAGAGATTATGGCGGGGCTATCGATGTCGCCTCCGTCCCGGGCCGCGGATCGACCTTTACCGTTTATCTGCCGCGCGCCGTCGATGAACAGCATGAATTTGAAGATGGGCACATCAAGGGCGAGTTGTACGGCAGAGGTGAGTACCTGCTGGTCGTCGACGATGAACCCGGTCTTACACGATTGGCCAAGAAGTCGCTGGAAGCGGCCGGATATCAGGTATACACTGAAAACGACAGTATCCAGGCCTTGACGCTGATCAGGGAGAAAGGACAGCAGATAGACCTGTTGATCACTGACATGACAATGCCGGGCTTGACCGGAGAGAGGTTGGCATTGGAAACCAGCCGGCTTTTCCCCGCCTTGCCGATCATCTTGGTTAGCGGCAACACTGCCAGACTTCCCGAGTCGCTGGCCGACCACCCGGCCATCGAAGTAGTACCCAAACCGGTCGATCGCAAACAAATAATGACCGTAATCCGCAATCTGCTCACCCGCTCACACCGCAGTTGAGCAAGTAGTGCACTAACATAGCGTCGGTGGCTGGAAGCGGCCTGCCGGCATTTTCAAGGAGTTATGCACGAAATGGAAACCACCATTCTGCTCATTGACGACGACGAATCGATTCGTAAACTCCTCGGTGCCGTGCTGCGCGGGGCAGGCTATCAGGTCTTGGTCGGGGACAGTGTTGCCGAAGGGCGAAGTATCCTGAACCAGCGGCAGGTTGATCTGCTCGTAACCGATATCAATATGCCTGAGGAGTCTGGGTTCGTTTTGATCGACCATGTCAAAAGATACTATCCGCGATTGCCGATCGTCGTTGCCACGGTTATCGACAATATCACCGAAGCACAACAGGTGTTGGAAAGCGGAGTTTACGGCTACCTGGTCAAGCCATTCAACAAAAACCTGGTGCTGATTACAGTGGCCAATGCCCTGCGGCTGCACGAACTGGAAAGTCAGCAGCAGGCATCTCGGTTGGCATTGGAGCACGAACATCGGGCGATTATGGATAACCTGCCGATGGGTTTGCTCGTGCTGGGGCGGGACATGGAACTGGTTGAGGCGAACAAGCGCATGCGCTCCTGGTTCGGACCGCTCAGCGAGCAGTCCGGCCCGGGATCGTTTCTCGCCTTTGTCAAGGGACTGCAGGCCGATTACCTGCCGGCGGCAGTTTCCGGGGTGCTCGGGAGCGGGGAAGGTCGCCGGTTGCAGGCACAACTGGAATTGACGAGGGGGACCCGGATGTTCCAGATTACCGTCGATTTGATTCCAACCGACGCCGCCGGCAATAAGTCAGTGATCATCATGTTCGAGGACCAGACCGAGGCCCTGACCCTGGAGCGTGAACTCCGACAGGCCCAGAAACTCGAGGCGATCGGCCAACTGGCGGCGGGCATCGCTCACGAAATCAATACGCCGGTGCAATACGTCGGCGATAATATCCGCTTCCTTGCCGATTCGTTCACAGCGTTGCTTTCCGTGCTGCAGGGCTATGAGGAGTTTTTTCAGGCAGCGCAAGATATAGAAGCGAAAAATACCTGGCAAGATGCGATCGAATCTCTGCGACAGGACGCAGATCTTGATTTTCTCCGTGAAGAGATTCCCGTTACCGCCCAGCAGAGTCTTGATGGCGTCGGTCGGGTCAGCAATATTGTCCGGGCGATGAAGGAATTCTCCCACCCCGGATCGACAGAGAAGGTGCAGGTCGACATTAACAAGGCATTGCAGAGCACCATTACCGTTTCGCGCAACGAATGGAAGTACGGAGCCGACCTGGAGACCGATTTCACCGATGATCTGCCGCCCGTCTCCTGCCTGCCGGCGGAGTTGAATCAGGTCTTTCTCAACCTGATCGTCAACGCCGCTCATGCCATCGATGCCCGGGTCAAGAACGGCGATTTCGTCAAAGGACGGATTCGCATCAGCACCAGGGTCGAGGAAGGTCAGGCGGTGATCGAAGTTGCCGATAATGGGACCGGCATTCCCGAGTCGATCCGGTACCGCATTTACGACCCGTTTTTCACCACCAAAGGGGTTGGCAAGGGGACCGGGCAGGGACTGGCCATTGCCCGGGATATCGTCGTGGAAAAACATGGCGGGACGATCAATTGCCAGACTCGGGAAGGGGAGGGCACGACCTTTACCATCTCGTTACCGTTGGTTTGACGGTGGGCAGAGGATGACACAGATCGCGGAAAATCAGCAGCGTTCGCGGCGGCGGCAGCTTGTCGGGCGATGCCTGGGTGCTATCGTCCGGCCGCTGCTGAACGCGTTCTGCCTGGTGCTGGTGACGACCGGTTTCGGCCATACCGCCGAACGCAGCGTGCGTGTCGGCATCTACGATAACCCGCCCAAGGTCTTCATCGACGAGTCCGGCCGGCCGGCCGGCATTTTTGTCGACATTATACGCGAAGTTGCCCGCCGGGAGGGGTGGTATCTGTCCTTTATTGACGGCACCTGGGGCGAAGGGCTGGATCGTCTGGCCGCCGGTCGGATCGATCTGATGCCCGATGTCGCACTGACCGCGGAGCGTGACCAGCGGTTCGATTTCCACCGCACGCCGGTCCTCTCCTCCTGGTTTCAGGTCTACGCGCGCCAGGGGAGCGGCATCACCTCGATCGTCGATCTGGACGGCAAGAAAGTGGTGGTCCTCGAACAGTCGGTCCAGGAGCGGGCCTTTGCCGTCCTGGCAGCCGGCTTTGACCTGCAGGTTACGGTGTTGCCGCTGCCCGATTATCGCGCCAGTTTCCAGATGGTCGCCGACGGTCGGGCGGATGCGGCGATCACCAACCGGTTTTTCGGCGTGATGCATGCGGCCGATTACGGTTTACAGGACACGGCGGTGATCTTCAATCCATCCCGGCTCTATTTTGCAACTCCGGACGACAGCAATGGTGATCTGCTGGTCGCCATCGACGATCATCTGGCCGAGATGAAGGGCGATCCGCAATCGGTCTACTATCGCTCGCTGAAACGGTGGACCGCGGAAGAAGCCCGGCTCGGCGTGCCGGATTGGCTGAAAAACGGTCTCATCGGGGTGGGAGCGATCCTGCTGCTGGCCCTGGCCGGAACTGCGGCGATGCGCCGCCAGGTCACCGCGAGAACCAGGGAGATCGCCCGGCGTAGCGAGCAGTTGCAGGTCATGAACCGGATCCTGCGCACGACGGTGTCGCGCCTGGATCTCGACCATGTTATCGAACATGCGCTAAATGGAATTCTGGAGTTGAGCGGCTGCACGGCCGGAGCGTTCTACCTGGTCGATGGAGATACCGGCACATTGCTGCCGGGAAGATCCGTCGGCCTCGACGAGGAGAGCGGCATAGTGGCGCAGCGCTATGCGCAAACGTGTTATCGCCGCGTCGCCGGCGGCAACGGTGCGGAGCCGGTCTTTACCTTTCCGGCGGCCGCGGCGGGACAGGCGAAGGGGCATGCCGGCATCGTCTTCCCGATCATGCTGCATGACCGAGTGGTCGGGCTGCTCTGCGCCCTGTCCGCCGGAAGGCTCGCCCCTGGTATAAACGGTTCGGACATTGCCGAAAATATTTGCGTTGCGGTGGCCCTTGCCCTGGATAATTCGCGCCTCTATGCAACGGTGCGGCAGCACGCGTCGGAGCTGGAAGAACAGGTGACCGAGCGGACCGCCGAACTGGCCGCGGCGATGGAGCAGGCGCGGGCGGCCGACCGGCTGAAGTCGGCTTTTCTCGCCACCATGTCCCATGAACTGCGCACCCCGCTCAACTCGATCATCGGTTTCTCCGGCATCCTGCTGCAGGAGTTGGCCGGACCGCTCAACGATGAACAGCGCAAGCAACTGACCATGGTGCGCGACAGTTCTCGGCATCTGCTCGCCCTGATCAACGACGTGCTTGACATATCCAAGATCGAGGCCGGTCAATTGACCCTCGACCCGGCGACGTTCGACCTGCCCTCCGTCGTCGGCAAGAGTGTTGATAGCGTTGCTCCGCTGGCCCGGCAGAAAGGGCTCGAGCTGCGACGCACGATCGACGGGGATGTCACGACGATCTATACCGATCAGCGACGTTTCGAGCAGATCCTGTTGAACCTGCTCAATAACGCGATAAAGTTCACCGCCGAGGGGTATGTCGAAGTACGCTGCAGCAGTGACGGCGATCAGTATCAAATGGCGGTGTCCGATAGCGGCATCGGCATCAGGGAGGAAGACCTAGCGGAGCTCTTTTTGCCGTTTCACCAGATCGACAGCGGGTTGACGCGTAGTCACGAAGGAACCGGCCTCGGCCTGTCCATCTGTCGCCGACTGGTCGAGCTGATGGGCGGTACCATCGGCGTTACGAGCCATCTGGGTGAAGGGAGTGTCTTTACCGTTCGTCTGCCCAAGCATCCGGGAGGAAACGATGGGTGATCAGCTGCTGGTGATCGAGGACAATGCCAACAATTTCTACTTGATGAAATTTCTCTTGGAGAAGCATGGTTTTTCGGTAATCGGAGCGGACAACGGACGGCTCGGTATCGAACTGGCGTTGGAGCGGCGGCCGCGCGGTATCCTGCTCGACATCCAGCTCCCGGAGATGGACGGCCATGACGTGGCCGCGACCCTGCGGTCGCACCCGGAGCTGGGCAGCATTCCGATTATCGCCGTGACCTCCTATGCGATGGCCGGCGATCGTGAGCGAATTCTTGCGGCCGGGGCCACCGGATATATTGAAAAACCGATCAATCCTGATACTTTTATCAGCGAAATCAAAGAATATCTGTGACGGATCACCGCAGAGAAGGGAGTGCCTGATGCGTATCCTGGTTGTCGATGACCGGCAGGACAGTCGTTATCTGCTTGAAGTATTGTTCAAAGGACACGGGCATCAGGTCCTGACGGCCAGTCATGGCAACGAAGCGCTGGAGAAACTTGCAGGCAGGGATGTCGAGCTGATCATCAGCGATATCCTGATGCCGGTGATGGACGGGTTTCAGCTCTGCCGGCAGGTCAAGAAGGACGAGGCGCTACGTCACATTCCGTTTATATTTTACACCGCTACCTACACCGGACCGCAGGACGAAGCGCTGGCGCTGCAGATCGGTGCCGACCGGTTTCTGCAGAAACCGTGTGAGCCGGACATTCTGCTCGGAGTCGTCGACGATCTTGTTGCCGCCGGCAGCCGAGCCTCGGGGACTGTTCCGGATCCGGCCGATGAGGAAGAGCTGCTCGTTTTGTACAATGAGCGCCTGGTGCGTAAACTCGAACAGAAGATGGTCGAGGCCGAGCGTGAGATCGAGGAGCGCAAAAAAGTGGAGGTGGCGTTGCGCCAGAGTGAACAGCGCCTGGTCGCCGCCCAGCGGCTTGCTGCCATCGGCGATTTCACTTGGGACGTGGACAGCGGGCAGGTGCGGTGGTCGGCATCGTTGTGTGAACTGCTCGGCTACGACCACTTCGTCAATTTCAATTATCGGCAGATAAATGCGACCGTTCATCATCCCGACGATGTCGACCGGGTGTCGCGCTGGCTCAAGCGATGTCTCGACTCCGGGCAGGAGCGGTTGACGCCGCATGAATACCGGGTCATTCGCAAGGACGGGGCGACCCGCTTCGTCCGCACCGTCGGCACTATCGAGAGGAGTAGTGGCAACGGGCCGCAGGTGTTTGCCACCGTTCAGGATATTACCGAGCAGAAGCAGGCCGAGCATCGCTTGCAGGAAGCCTACCAGATCATCAATATGAGTCCGGCCGTGGCTTTTTTGTGGAAAAATGCGCCGGGCTGGCCGGTCGAATTCGTGTCTGACAACGTTGTCGACCTGTTCGGCTACCGTGTTGACGAGTTTTTGTCCGGGAACGTCGTTTACGAAGCGATCATTCACGAAGGCGATCGGGCCCGGGTGGTTCATGAGATGAAACATGTCGAGCAGGATCGGGATATTCAGGAATGCCGGCTGGAACCTTACCGCGTTGTGACCAAAGACGGCGGGATCAAATGGGTGGATGAGCGGAGTCATGTCCGACGGGGGCAAGACGGAGCGGTCACCCACTTTCAGGGCATCGTCATCGACATCACCGAGGCGAGACTTATCGAGGCCCAGCTGCTGCAGGCCCAGAAAATGGAGTCGATCGGCAGGCTGGCCGGCGGCGTGGCCCACGATTACAACAACATGCTCAGTGTCATCATCGGCCACGCCGAACTGGCGCTCGGCAAGGATATCGAAGACGATTCGTTGCGGGACGACCTGCAGGAGATCCTGGCCGCCGCCGGCCGGTCCCGGGACATTACCCGGCAACTGCTGGCCTTTGCCCGCAAGGATGCGATTATTCCCGAGGTCTTCGATCTCAACCAGGGCGTGGCCACCATGCTCAAGGTCCTGCGCCGGCTACTCGGCGAAGACATCGATCTGGTCTGGATGCCCGGCGCGGAATTGTGGCCGGTCAGGATGGACCCGGCCCAACTCGATCAGATTCTGGCCAATCTCTGCGTCAACGCCCGTGATGCAATCGTCGATGTCGGCACCATTACCATCGAGACGAAAAGGGTGACCTTTGACCAGGCGTATTGTGTAGACCACATCGACTTTGTCCCCGGAGATTTCGTGATGCTTGGTGTTGCCGATGACGGCTGCGGCATGGACCGGTCGACGCGGGAGCGGATCTTCGAACCCTTCTTCACCACCAAGGAAACCGGACGCGGGACCGGTCTCGGCCTGGCCACGGTTTACGGTATCGTCAAACAGAACGAAGGATTTATCAACGTCTACAGTGAACCGGGCGAGGGCACCGCCTTCAGGATCTATTTGCCACGCTACCGGGGGGATATGGCCGAGTCCGTCGAAGTGCAAGAGGTGCAGCTGCCGATCGGCGATAAAGAGTTGATCCTGGTGGTCGAGGATGAAGCGGCCATCATGAAATTGACCGAGCGCATCCTCGACTCGCTCAATTATCGGGTGATTACCGCGCAGACCGTGACTGCGGCCCTGAAGTTAATGCAGCGTCATGGTGATGAACTGGCCTTGCTGATCACCGACGTGGTCATGCCGGAAATGAACGGCCGCGATCTGGCCAACCGCCTCCGGTCACAATGTCCGCATCTGACCTGCCTGTTTATGTCCGGGTATACCGCCGATGTGATTGCCCATCGCGGCGTACTGGAGAAAGATGTCCATTTTATCCAGAAGCCGTTTTCCCGGAAGGATCTGGCCTGTGCTGTCCGGCAAGCTCTTGCTGCCCGGTAAATCGGCGGCGGCCAGATTGAGACGGCTCAGCCGTTGGCTTTGGTCCTCGGAAGCAACGTTATGACTGCGACGGCGAGCAGCGGAATGGCCGCCATGGCGGTCAGGACCGGCTTGATGGTGTAGATGTCCGCGAGCTTGCCGATCAGCGGCGTGGTGAGCCCGCCGAGACCGTAGGCAAATCCCATCATCAAGCTGGCTACCATCGACCTTCCCCGCGGGGCCAGAGTCTGGGCCATGGTGACGCCCAGCGGCAGTGGGGCGAGCACGAACCCGCCGGCCACCACCGCGCCCAGGTAGACCCAGGCCCCGCCAACGCCCAAGAGCAGCCAGAGCGCCGGCGGCATCAGCAGAAAGACAAAGAGCAGCACCGGCTTGAAGCCGATGCGGTCGGAGATATGGCCGGAGAGCAGGCCGCTTACCGTGCCGGCGAGCAGGAAGACGGCATAGATGCCGCCGGCGGCGACGACGCTGAAGCCCTGCTGGACGAACAGTACCGGCATAAAAGTCAAAAAAGATTGGCCGACGACGGCCCGCAGGAACATCACCAGCCAGATCAGCGATACCGGTTTCCAGGCATCGCCGAGGCTTTGCTTGATGGCGCCGAGAAAGCCGAAGTCCTTGAGCCCTTCGCTCTGCGGTTGCGGGATGACGACCAGCAGATAACCGATGACCAGCAGGCCGATGATCATCGTGGCCGGCATTGCCGACAGGCCGAAGGTGGCCACGACCCAGGTGATGAACAGTGGTCCGAGCCCGAAGGCCAGTGTGCCGCCGGTATTGAAGATGGACATCGAGAAGCCGGCGTGTCGCCCGGCATAGAGCGGTATCATGCCGGTAACGGACGGGTGGAACATGGCCGAACCGATGGAGCCGACGGTTACACAGAACAGCAGAACCCAGAAATTGGGGGCCAGACCGGAGAGCGGGATAAAGATGACGGCCAGCGATAGACCCGTAAAGATGAAGATCCGGGTCGGATAGCGATCGGCCAGGTAGCCAACCGACGGCTGGATGATAAAGGCCATCATCCGGATGACGCCGGCGATGATGCCGACCTGGGTCAGGGAGAGATCGAGTTTGTCGACAAAAATCGGAAACAGCGGGTTGATGAAAGAGCTGTAGAAATCCCCGGTAAAATGAACCAGGGTCAGGGCAAAGAGGATCTTCAGGTTGGCGGACATCGGTTGGCTTCCCGGTTAATAATGAACAGCGCCACTCGGTTTGTGGGGGGTGTTGTGGGTGGCGACAGCCGCGAACTATAAATCTTTTCACCGCACGTTGCCAGGGGAAACGCTGCGACGAATGCTCCTTGCTATTTTTCTCCATTTACGCCATTACTTCCCCCATTTTGAGCAATAATGAACCTCCCACGGCAGGGGGGCACAACGAAAAATGAAAATCGGCGTCATGGTCGAAAGGGCTGGCCGGCCCTGGCTCCAGCTGCTGGGCTGCTGCCTGATCGGCTGGTCTCCGGCTGAATCCGCCAGCCCGGGCAAATGATTTTCATATGAACCTGTGGAGCGGCTCCCTGTCCCGGCGAAAGACCGCCAGCCGGTAATCGTGTCCGAGATGATTGTCGATGATTGCAGCAAAGCGTTTTTCAGCTAATTTGACGACCGGCTCACCACGTATCGGTTATCGGCCGGATATCGATGGCCTGCGCGCGGTGGCGGTCCTGTCCGTCTTTTGCTTCCACCTCTATCCGCAGCTGTTGCCCGGCGGTTTTCTCGGTGTCGACGTCTTTTTCGTCATCTCCGGGTATCTGATCACCCTGATTATCCTGCGCGAAAATCGGCAGGGCGCCTTTTCTTTTGCCCACTTTTACGCTCGCCGGGTCAAGCGGATTTTTCCGGCGCTCTTTGTCGTGCTGATGCTCTCGGCGCCGGTGGCTATTTTTCTCCTCGTCCCCGATACGTATACCAATTTCATGGCTTCGGCCCGCTATGCCGCGGCGCAATTGGCCAACTTCTTTTTTGCTCGCAAGGTCGGTTATTTCGAGGAGGGCTTTTCCGGCCAGCCACTGCTGCACACCTGGTCGCTCGGCGTGGAAGAGCAGTTCTACCTGTGCTGGCCGCTGCTCATCTTCCTCTGCTTCTATGTCCTGCGGCGGATCGGGCGCGCCACTGCTGCTCCTGACCCTGCCCTTGATGCCAAACCTTCATCGGAGCGCGGCAACGGGCAGGCCGGCAAACGCGCCAGGCACACCGTGCTGGCCGTGTTTGTCGTCCTGGCGGCCCTTTCTTTCGTTGCCTGTTTTGTGCTGGCCGAGGCCGAACCGAAGCTGGCCTTTTACATGTTCTATACGCGGGCCTGGGAGTTCTGTATCGGCGGTGCTGTCGCGCTTCGGAGCGCGGAGCAGCGGGCGGGAGTCGGCACGGCCGCGGTGGCCGGCGTGACCGGCCTGCTGTTCCTCGGCTACAGCTTCCTGTTCGTCGGGCAAACCTATCTCGGGCGCTCGTTTCTGCAAGGTGGTGTGCTGCTGCCCTGCATCGGCGCGGCGCTGGTCATTTATGCGGGTGGCCGGTCCGGAATGATCAACCGGCTGCTGGTCTCCACGGTGGTGGTCGGTGTCGGCAGGATTTCCTATTCCCTTTACCTCTACCACTGGCCGGTCATCATCTTCTACAAGATTTTCAGCAACAGCCATGAGATCGGCGTGGTTGCCGCGGTGGCCATCGTTGCCCTGTCCCTGGCACTGGCGACGCTCAGTTATTTCTTCGTCGAGCAGCCGGCCAGGAAAACCGGGTGGTCCGATCGCGTGGTATTATTGCTCGCTCTGCTGGTCATCATTGTCTTCGCCCGGGGATTCAAGATCCTGGAAGACAACGATCAGGCCTCCTGGCGCATTACCCCGTATGCTGCCACGGAGGTGCCGGCGCCGGCGCGGGTACCTGACTCGTGCGAGCAAAAAGAAAAGGACGGCGTCACCTATCTGGAGTGCGGCGTGTCGGGACGGCGGCAGGCCCCGCGTGTTGCCCTGGTCGGTGACTCTCACTCCGCGCACTATCTGCCTGCCGTTGTCTCGTGGGCCCAGCAAAGCGGCTACGACGTGACGTATCTGGGCGTGCCCGGTTGTCCGATGTTGCTCGGCGATGTCGAGATCGACAGCATTATCGATGACAAGCACGAGCAACACTGCGCCCGAGCCCTGCCGTTTCTGCAGGCGGAAATCGTCGAAGACCCGGCGATCAAGGTCGTCATGATCGCGCAGCGATTCGATCTCTTCTACGACGGTAAAGGGTTTCTCAACACCGACCGACAGATCATGTTCAAGGGTGCCGATGGCAGGATCATCGTTGATCACACCACCTATTTCCGGGAGCGGCTGATCGATACCGTCGAGCGTCTCAGGGCTGCGGGGAAGACCCCGATCATCTTGAAGCAGGTGCCGATTCTCGGTAATATCAATGACTGTCTGTGGGAGCCGCGCCTGAAGCGGTGGCTGGCGCAGGAGCGGTCCTGCACCATTGACCGGGGCTTTATCGAGAAGTGGCAGCAGGAAAGTATCGATTTTGTCGATCAGCTGAGCGCGTCACTGCAGATTCCGAGCTACGATCCATTTCGGGAAATCGACAGCCCCCTGCTCGACGGTACGGTGATCTACGCCAACCAGGATCATCTGAACCCGTTCGGCTATCAACTGCTCATCCCCTCGTTTCATCGGGAGATGGATGTCGTGTTGGCAAGCGGCGACCGGACCGATAGTGGTGTCGAAGGACGCAATGAGCAACGGGATCGTCCGGAAAAGGGGGAAGAGCATGCTGCAGGTGATTGATCTGAGTCAGGAACTGGCACCCGGGATGGTGGTTTATCCGGGAAGCCCGCAGCCGCAGTTTCGTCAGGTGGCGACGATCGAGAGTGACGGCTACCGGGAAATGATGATGACCCTGTGCACCCATCACGGAACGCACCTGGATGCGCCGGCCCATCTGATTGCCGGCGGCCTGACTGTCGACCAGCTGGCACCGGCGTCCTTTGTCGGTGAAGCGCTGGTGCTTGACTTTACCCGGCCGGACACCGCGACCGTCGATGTGCAGGATCTCCGGCCCTACGAAGCGATAATCAGCGGTCATGACTTTGTTCTGCTGCACACCGGCTGGAGCAAATTCTGGGGCGATCGGCGATATTTCGCCGACTACCCAGTGCTCAGCGAAGCGGCGGCCCGCTGGCTGGTCGCTGCCGGGCTGCGCGGTGTCGGCGTGGATACCATGTCGGTCGATGCCCCCGCCGCAGCCGGGTTGCCGGTTCACCGGCTGCTACTGGCGGGCGGGCTGGTTATCGTCGAGAACCTTAACAACCTGGCGGCTTTGCCGCACCACTCGTTTTTTTTTTCCTGCCTGCCGCTGCGCCTGAAAGATGGCGACGGCTCGCCGGTCCGGGCCGTCGCGCTGCTGTCCTGACCGGGCGTTTCTGGGCGAGAGAGGTATCGCGGCCGGCAACCGGTTATTGTCTCAAGGCGAGGCGTGCCGTGTTTCGAGCCGTTCGAGGTCCTCCAGGTAGTGCTCGAAGTGATCGAGATAGAACGACAGTGGTTTCGAGAATTTCTTGCCGACCAGGCCATCGACGAAAAATTGGCTGATTTCCTGGTAGCGGCGCAGCACCAGTTGCGAGCGGTAGAAGATCAGCCATTCCTCACGGGACATCTCCTGTACCGTCCGCTTCAGGGCCTTGCGCGCCCGTGGCTGATACATCCAAAAATGCATCAGGTCGAGGGCGTTGACGATGAGCAGCGTCCCCTGCTCTCGGGCTTCGTAATTGAGGGTCTCCAGCATCATTTTCGGTGACTGCAAAATATCCAGCACGTCTTCTTCGGGAAACATCAGGTCGAGCCGTGAGAAGACGGCGAACAGCTGGGAGATCTTCGAGCGATAGGCGGCCAGCCGCGCCCTGATGTTGACCTGGCGATCGGCCAGACCTTCGATGCCGGCGGCGACACAGTCGGAGGCCAGCTTGGAGATGATGGCCGCCCATTTCTGCAGTTCGCCGTAAACGTCGACGACGCCGGCCACGTGCATGAATTGACCGATCAGGCCGTTGAGTGCAATGGCCAGCGGAATGGCGAGGATGGAGCGGAAGAAATTACCGACCGCGGCATTTTTCGGCAGGCCGCGAAAGATGTTATGGCTTGAGATATAGATGCCGTTGGCCAGCCCCATGAACACATAGAGCAGTACCGGATTGGTTGCCGTGGTGATATCAAAGGTGCGGTCGAGCAGCACCGTCTTGACCAGATAGTCGAGCAGCGGCACGGAAAATCCGGTGTAGAGCAGCGAATCGGCGATCCTGCTCCAACTGACCAGTGAATTCCAGGGCAGCAGTGGTGAGCGCCGTAGCCCGCCGCCGCCAAGAACCGACTGGAAGATGTTGCGCAAGCCGGTGATGGAGAACCAGATTACCGCTCCGAAGTAGGCGAGCAGCCACCAGTCCTTGGTCAGCCAGAAGGTCAGAAAGGCGGGAATGAACCCGAGAAGTACTTTTAGTGAATTCTTCAGGTCGGTGTTCAGATAGGTCCAGGGATGTCGAATCCGCCCGTCCTGTCGAGTCTCGCCGATTCGACCGTTGTTGCCGATCGTCTGGCTGGAGCCGCCGAGAGTAGCGATATTGCCGGCCTGGCCCGGGTGGACCAGACATCCGTCCAGCGACCAGTCCTGCCAACGACGGCCGGTAGTACGAAAGAACGCGCCGTTTCGGCGGGAGCTGCCGAACAGCGCGCCCGGCTCTACAGGGTCGGTGCTGCGCAGATGGGTGCTTTTGGTCAGCAGCGCGGTAACCGGCAGCAGTGAGCGATCCTGGCGGGCGATCTGCTCGAGGGCGGTACGTCGCGGCCGGGCCGGCAAGGTGTCGAGCACGACGAAGCCCATCCCATGCTGGTGTTCGGCCTGCCCGGTAGAACTGGAGCCGATTCGTGATTCGAGCGTCCGTTTTTTATAATAGCCGTGGAAGGCTTCAAGGTCATAGAGGATGTCGAGCAGGTCGTTTTTCCTCTCCAGCAACCGGGTGTAATCGCCATCGAGTTTGTCGCGCAGCGGCAGGTCGACCGACAACCGGTCAATGCTTTTTTTCAGGCGCATACGCTGTTCTTCGAGATCCCAGATAATCTCGCGAATGGAGCGTTTTAGGCCGATCACGTTGTCCTCGTTGAGGGCCTTTTGTAATGCTCCGATCAGGCGGTAATAACGATCCGGACTGGTCAGGTCGACGGCCACCCCGCTCGTGTAGCGGCAGTCGAGCGCGGAATCCGAGGCGATGCCGTGGGCGGCGTCCTTGAGGTTGTAGATCTCAATATGGCTAATAATGCCCTTGCAGGCATAAAGGATTTCGATGGTGTCCTGAACTGAGAGGTTGCCGAGATTGAGAGTGAATTGGGAACCGGTATGCAAGGTCTGCAGGCGGCTGATCACCTGGTGCGGCGAGAGGCGTAGCAACTCCGGTGAGTTGTCGTCTTGAGCCGGTTGTGACGGGTCATGCACGCCGGGATTGCGACAGGGAGTCAGATATTGTTCGATGATGGTGTCGATGGTAAGGGACGCAAGGCGGTTGAAGCGCTGTCGCAGGAGATCGGCACGGTCGCCTTCGGAGACCGCTATCTCGTCTTTCAACCGTTTCAGTTCGGTGTCGGCCGCCGGAGCGAGTTCCCGGGTAATGAACCGGGCCAGGTGCAACAGTGACGGCTGGCCGTCGCCGACGAACGAGGCGAACTCCTTTTCGGCGAGGGGGGGCAGCGAAAGGCCGAGTTCTTTCCTCAGCTCGGGGAGATGGTGGGTGTTGAAAGCAGAGAGGACGTCATAAACATAGCGTTGCTGGTATGCCGAGACCTTCCGGCCCTGGTCCATGAACTCAACCACCTTGTCTTCCCTGAGAAAAGTGAGAAATGCCTGGTTATGGCTGAAACCGTGGGGTTCCCAGGTAAATCGGATATATTTGTCGCGAAATCGGGCCGACATTTCAACGCCGACCTGTACCCTGATATCGAGCAGGGCGCTGGCTTCGATCAACTCTTCGACAACGCTGCTGCTGACGTAGTTGTAATAGACGACGGTCAGGCGGCGGATGCCTTTGATCCAGGCATCCATGATCAGATGGGTCGGGGTCTTCCGGCCCTTGGTGGCGGAGTCGTGGACGCGGTCGTCAAAAGAGAACTGGTTCCATTCCTCCGGCATTTCCAGCAGATGGTATTTTGCCAGTTGGGCCCGAACCAAACGGGGGTTGCCGGTCGAGACCATGCGGAAGTCATGGGCCAGCTGGAGCTGGCGCACCCTGTCGCCGGAGCTGCGCAGGAGTTCCTTCATGATCTGCATCAGCACTCGGGCGGTGTTTTTCTGGTAGAAGACGGTAGCCGACAGAAAAACCTCGTCGCGCAAGGAGCGCAGTGCCTTGAGCCGATCCTGCGCGGTCCCTTTGGCAAAGCTTCCGAGCAGGCCGGCAATGGCGTAGGCAATGCGCAGGCCTCTCGGCGCGGCCAGTTCCTTGATGCCCTGCGGGTGCATGTGTTCCGTCAACAGGGAGCGCAGGACCGCGGTGTCGCTGTCCCGGTCCAGGACTTCAGCGACGATATCGAGGAGCTGGTAGTCGTTTTTATCGAAAAAAATCGCTGGCGGTCGGTCGGTCATGGCAGACGCTTGCCGGAACAGACAAATCCGTCGGCTGTTGGATGTTGATCGGCAGAAAACTGCATGATTGCTCCTTTCCTGTTCTCTCGGGAAGGTACTATGGAAAACTCTCGTTTCGGGCTAGCCGGCGGTAACTCTGTTAACTCCAGGCAGTATAAGCATAATTGTCGATACCGGTCAATCTCCTTGGTGCAGTGGGAGCATAGAGGCTTGCGGTGATGTTCGCTGCATGCCTAGCCATGATCAGGGGTGATTTGGACGGTAAAGGTGTCGAGCCTGATCCGGGTGTTTTCCCCGGCTCCGAGCAGATGAAAGGAAAAAGCCTGGCGAGCCTGTTCGTTGGTGAAGGAGAAGCTGACGGAACAGGACTCACCGCTGTGCAGCAGTGGAAAGGTTGGCGGGGTGATCGTCGTGACTTCTTGCTCGAATTGCCGCATGGTCAGCTGCAGGCGAAGGCCTTCCGGTTCGGTGGACAACGCCTGCACACCGATATCGACCCGGATCGTCGAATCGTGCGGAAAGTCGAGGTATTGGGCACCGATCAGGTTGTCGGTCCAGTCGTTGGTGATGACAACCGGTAGGGTTCGTACTTCCCCGCCGGCGAACTGCAGGGTGGAGGTCGGCCCGGCAGCGACGCTGCGGTCGAGTTGATCGGCCAGGGCAAAGAGGTGGGCACCGTCTTCCGGCGCTGCGGTCGTACTTTGTTCGGGTCGGGTCCCGATCATCGGGCTTTCGGTACTGCGGCAGATGGCGTCGCGGCTGCATTCGTAAAGGCTGCCGTCCGCCGTCTGCCAGCGCAGCAGGCCGCCGGTGTACGAGACCATGGTTCGGGATCGGTCGTAGTCGCGGAACAAGCTTCGGCCCAGGATTGCCGGCGGGATGGGGAGCTCGAGATAATCGAGGATCGAGACCTCGATATCGACCAGGCCGTACATCTCGCTCTTCAGACGGGGCAGCGCGTCCTGTTCCGGAGCGAGCACGATTGCCAGTCCCCAGCTGGAATACCAGCCGGCACCGGGGGCGCCGTGTGATTCGTCGGAGGTGATTACGACCAGGGTGTCATCGAGGGTGCCCTTGCTCCGGAGATCATCGAGGAACCGGGCGATAGCCTGATCGAGATGGGCGATGGCTGCGGCCTGGCGTGAACCGTAGCGTTGCACCGCCTTTTCGTCGGCGGCATACGGTTGATGGGTGGCCACCGTCAGCAGGGAGAGAAACCACGGCTGTTGTTGCTGCTCCAGAGCATCGATATAGTTGGCGGCGCCGCGGAAAAACGAATCGTCCGATGCGCCCCAGATAAAATCGGCGCCGGTATTCTCGGGGAACCATTCCAAACCGTGCACCTGCTGAAACCCCATGGTCGGCATGGCACGATCCTTGTTCATGAAAGCCAACGGCGCACCCTGGAGATAATGGGTCTGGTAGCCGGCGGCGGCCAGCCGCGCCGGAAGACACTGTGCGGATCGTTGTGGCGCATTCTGCAGTTCGAAGGCCTTCGGGGTGGTGAACGAGAGCTTGCTGAAGTCGCCGCAATGAATGGCGTAGAGACCGCGGATCGTTTGATGGCTGTGCGTGACGAAAGCGGGAACGAGCATCGCTGAGGCGGTGGCCTCGGCTAAGGCCGGCAGGCGCAAAGACGCCTCGTCGCCGACGACGGCAGAGCCGATGTCCGGCAGGTAGAGGCCGGGGATTCCTTCGAGAACGATGAGCAATACGTTGCGGCTACGATCTGCCGTAGCCGGAAGCAGCAGCCGGCGTCCCCCCAGGTCGGCGCGCAGCAGGTCGTCGGGCAGCGTTGCCTGCATTGCCGCCGGCACACGGTGGCCGGCGGCGGAGGCAGCCGCATCGATAATGAGCCAGTGCAGGACCTGATAGCGATCATCGACCTTCTGGTCGTTCAGAGTGCGGGCAAGCGAGTCGTGCAACGGTAGGAGCAGCAGCACAGTCAGCAGGCCAGCTGTCAGTGTGCGCAGAGAGGAGCGGGGAATCGGCGCGACGGCGGCAATTGTTGCGGCAGCTATCAGGGTGGCGGTAAATCCGGGCGCTTGCAAGTGCAGTCCGGCAGTACTGCTGTGGAGAAACACCGGGTCCAGCAGATAGCGGGCGTCCTGCCAGCTCGGCAATCGATGTACCGCACCAAGCAGTTCGCTTGCTCCGATCTGGATGAGGCACCAGAACAGCAGCAGCGCCGGACGAAAGAGGCGAGGGGTGTACCAGAGCAGGCTGAAGACCAGGGTAGCGCTGCCGAAATCGGAGAGCAGACCGGCCGGCTGGGTAACGCCGGTTTGTGCCAGGCGCCAGATCGCCGGCAGCAGAAGCGGCAGGACGAGCAGGATCGGCTGGCGTGTGAGGATGGCCACCGCCTTCGGCAGCATGAACATCCGCCGCTTCCCGCCCTCTCTAGCGTTCATGCAACGGGGCATAGGTGGATCCTTCCTGCCGGTTGCCGGTTACGGATATCGGTTTGGCAAGGGTGGCGATCAGAGAGGTCGGAGCCGGGGTGCCGGCGGCGATGAACGACACCAGCACGGCAGCCAGATAGGGTATGGTCTGGACGAGCAACACCATGACCCAGAGCAGCAAGTCGGGCGATTCCACGCCCTGTCGAACGATAATTCCATAGATAGCCGCCAGCAGCGCGGTCGCCAGCAATCCTTCCTCGCGGACGGCCTGCAGGGCATAGCGAATAGTGCCGGCGGCGGCCCGTTTCGGCGTCCGGAAGAAGGGCAGATTCGAGCTGACAAGACCAAACAGGACGGCCTTGGCAATGGTGTGGGTAAGCGACAGTCCGGCCAGGGCCGAGGCGATCGTCTGGACTGCCGAGGCGTTGACCCGCCGGCGATAGAGATAGATCATCTTGGCCAGTTTGAAGAAAAAGAGAGATAACGGGATCAATGAAATCATCAAAAGCGGCGGTTCGAAACGAAGTGGTGCCTGGATCATCGCCGCCGACCAGGCCAGTGCGGCCAAGGTAAAGAGCAGGTTGATGCCATCGGCGAGCCAGGGCAGCCAGCCGGCGATAAAGTGATAGCGTTGTCCTCGGGTCAGCCGGCTGTCGCTGCTGCCGAGCAGGGTGCGGGCATGCTGCCGCATGATCTGAACGGCTCCGTAGGCCCAGCGATACCGCTGCTTTTTGAAGTCGATGAAGGTGTCGGGCATGAGCCCCTTGCCGTAGCTGGTCGGGACGTAGATCGCTTCATACCCTTTTTCGAAGATATGCAGACCCAACTCGGCATCTTCGGTGATACACCACGGCGCCCACCCCTCGATTTCGGTCAACACCGCTTTCCGTACCATGGTCATGGTACCGTGCTGAATGATTGCGTTGCGTTCGTTGCGGGTAATCATGCCGATACAGAAAAAGCCGCGATATTCCGCATAGCACATGGTCTTGAACAGGTTGTCCCGGTCATCGCGGTAATCCTGAGGCGCCTGGACGATGGCCACCTGTGGTTTGAGAAAATGCGGCGCCAGGTCGCGAAGCCAGTTCCGTTTCACCACGTAGTCGCTGTCGATGACCGCGACTACGCTCGTGTCTGCAGCGGTGCGGGCCAGAGCGTAGTTGAGGGCTCCCGCCTTGAATCCGGTCAGTCGGTCTTCGTGGAAGAAGCGAAACCGTTCGCCCAGCGTCAGGCAGTGCTCGCGGACCGGCTGCCAGACGGACGGGTCTTTGGTGTTATTGTCCATGACAATCACTTCAAAGTCGGGGTAATCCAGTTCGGACAGGGCATTGAGGGTCTCGATCAACATCTGGGGCGGCTCGTTGTAGGCCGGGACATGGATGGAAACCTTGGGTAACAGATCGTCGGTGACGGTGATCGGCGGGGAAAAACGGCGACCGACACCGCCCCAGAGCGATTCGGCCCACTCATGGGCCTCGGCGAGCAGGACGACAAGCACACCGGTCAGGCCGATGAGCATCAGCGCCCCGATCGTCAGGGCGCCGGGGGTCATATATTGACGCCAGTAACTGTAGACGATCCAGACCGCGCCGCTGGCGCAAAGCACGGCAACCGCGGCCAAAAAACCGCAGCCTCTTTTTCGTAAGCTCCGGCTGTCGATGAGCAGCAGCGTAGAGACGAGCAGCGACAGGGCCACCGATATGGCAGCGAGGATATGCCATTTGGGGATGTTGACGATCGGCGTGGTGAACGGGAACTTGGGGCGGCGATCGGCATCGTAAACGCCCCAATATGCGCCGACAGTTCCCTCGCTGGTTCGTTTCCACGGTTGGTCGAATGCTTCGAGAACGTAATAGACCAGGTCGAGACGTTCGGCCCGGTCGAGAAAGCGGCGCAGGAAGGCGGCCTGGTTGGCGGTCGAGGCGACGGCGTCCTGGCGGATGCGCCCGTTGCTCGGCCAACCGACTTCGGTGATGACTATTTCTTTCTCCGGAAATGTCAGCTTGAGCATATCGTGGCGGTCGATCACATGATCGACTGCCCGGTCGAGGTGAATTCCTTCCCAGTAGGGCAGCAGGTGAACGGCAATGAAATCGACATGATCGGCGAGATCTGGTTGTTGTTGCCAGATGTGCCATGGCTCCGCCGTGCTGACCGGGATATCCAGCGCTTCACGGACTCGGTCCAGATAACCGTGCAACCGGGCAGTTGAGACGTCACCTCGTAACAATGCCTCGTTACCGACGATGACTCGAATGACATTGTGGTAATGCTGTCTGGCCAGATAGATGACCGTTTCCAGTTGCCTCTCGTTTTCTTCGAGATCATCACTGATCCAGGCGCCGAGCGTCACGTTGAGTCCGTATTTCTGGGCTAGGGATGGAACATGCTGCAGGATGCCGTCTACCGAGTAGGTTCGGATTGCGTTGGTCTGGCCGGCCAGAAGCTGCAGGTCACTATCGATTTCAGCAATGGACGGGGCTTCCTGTTTGACCGGATTGTGGCCAATACGCAATGGTGAGAAGGAAAACCCTTGGATTCGATCAGGCCAGGGTGGTTCGATCTCCGGACGGTTGAGTAGCGCCCAGCAACACAGGGAGACGAGAGCGACGGTCACGCAAATAAAAGTGTTGATTCTAGTCATGGGAAGAGGATCTTCCGGCGAAAAGCGTCGAAAAGTCAGAGTTTCGGCCGGTTAGTGAATTGTTATCAGGATGTTGTCAATGCCTGAAGTGGTTGGAGCGACGGGTTAGAGAGCCTTGACAACAGGAATGAACCAGCGGAGGGGCCGGCACGCGCATTCCTTCGTGTGCATCTATAGTACTGATTCGAAACGATTTTAGTAAATTCGGTCGAGCGCTGTGTTGCATTCGATCTCTCTGGCCAGCAGGTCGCTATAATGCCATAAACCGATAATAATGGGAAGAAAATTTAATGAAAATTTAATAATTGGGACATGACGAAGCGTCTGTTTTTGGCGACGTTGCGCTAATAATATGTCAGGACATCTGGGGAACGATCGAGATTGTACAGTGTTTCGGAGGCATCGATCTCATTGTCGGTCTGAACATCGTCGCTTTCAACACTTAGCTGCCCGAAATGACTTCGTCGGTTATCGCGGCACGCAAAGAGGATTATGACATCGCACTGGCGAACGTTTTGCGATCGAACCTGTTCAACACGCTGGCGGTCGTCGGCATCGCCGGAGCGATTCACCCGATGGTCGTCGGGCCAGAGGTTTTCGAGCGAGATATGCTGGTGATGGCCGCGCTGACGCTACCTTTGTTTGCAATTGGCCAGGGGGCACGGGGACCGGGGCGCATTAATCATAATCGCTGCGCAAGAGCTTTATTGCTGGCAAGCGGGGTGGACCACACGTCATATTTTGTCAGCACGGCGGTCTTTCAACTGCCATGAGCCCGTCCGGCTTCACGCCGTTTACGTTTTTTCAGTAGTGCCGACTTAGCGCAGAATGAACCCTTCCTTGAAAGGATCGTTCGGGTCGATATAGAATTTCGCCGTGCCGCTTATCCAGGCTTGCCCTTCCACTTGTGGAATAACCGCCTCATACGGGCCGAACGTGGTCGTTTCGACAACACTGCCGGTAAAAACGGACCCGAGTAGTGACTCGATGGTCATTTTCTGGCCGATTTTCAACTCGCCTTTGGCGTGATGGATAGCCATTCGGCCTGCGACTCCGGACCCAGTGGGCGACCTGTCTACTTCACCGTCGGCGAAAATGCAGACATTGCGGCTGTCAACGCCGGGCGTCATGGCCGGCCCCAGAAAAATGGTGCCGTACAAGAAGGAAAGATCTTTTTCGAAGGGATGAATGATCGGGAAATTCTCAATGATTGCTTTCTTTATCGCCTTTCCGACCTCGATGAGGTCACGATAATGCTGCGGGACCATTCTCACACCGCAGGCCTTGGCATCGACGTAGGCATAAAAAGCTCCGCCAAAGCCCAGGTCAAAGGTGATTTGACCGAGTCCGGGCACGTGTACTTTTTCGCCGAGCATTGAGGCAAAAGAAGGCACGTTGTGAAAACGTACATTGGTAACTCTTCCATGCCTGCATTCAGCCATGGCAGTGACGATGCCGGAGGGGACCTCGATCCTGAGAGTCGTCTCCGGGTATTGCATCTCGACCGCTCCAGTTTCAAGCATCACCGTGGTCAGGGCAATGATCGCGTGTCCACACATGGTGCTGTATCCTTCGTTATGCAGAAACAGCACTGAAAAATCGGCGTCTGGCGAACAGTGAGGCATGACGACCGCTCCATACTGGTCTGCATGGCCCCTTGGTTCAAACATGAGCGCCCTTCTCAGGTGATCGAAATTGTTCTTCATGAACGTCCGACGCTCCAGCACGGTGTCCCCCTTCATTTCCGGGAGACCGGCAAGGACGATGCGGAGCGGCTCTCCTCCTGTGTGCGCATCGAGAACGGAAATCTTTTGCCAACCCTCGGGAGGATTCCAGGAGTGGATAACCTCAAGTACCTTAGAGACAGAATTCATTGTTATGCCAGCCTCGCGCCACTTCCCGCGCAGAAAGGAAAATAAAAAAGCCCGAATTCCTATTCGTTATCGGAATGAGGAATTCGGGCTCGACTGAGGAACTGCCATGCCTGAAACGGCAGGTTGTTCAGCATTTGGGACAATAGGGTGACCCCTTTTGCCTCTACCGATCAATCTGCTTTTTCAAGGAGCATCTTGATGTTTTTGCCATTCCTTTCATATTCGGCAAGGACAAAGTCCTTTGCTGTTGCAGAATCGAGAAAGGCAGAAGTCATTCCCAATTTGTTAAGATCGGCGACAAAGCCGGTTGATGCCACCGCCTGTTTTAAAAGTTCCTCAAGCTTCTGCTGAACGTCGGTCGGCAAGCCTTGGGGAGCCACGAGTGTGAGGAACTGGCTGTAAAAGACTTCCTTGCCCGAGTCGGTCACAGGAGGAAGACCGGGAAGCTTTTCTGATGCCTGCGGAGCCAAGATGGCCAGAGCCTTGAGATCGTGCTTGTTCAATACGCCTGCAGTGCTGGTGTAGACATTGACGCGCTCGGCAGCCATTGCCTGCAATGCTCCTGCATCCCCTTGGAAGGGGACATGCTTGACATCCAGGTCAAAACTCAGAAACAAATCCTTGCCGGCAAAATAGGGAACACTTCCGGCACCAGCCGAAGCCCAGTGGAATTTTCCGGGATTCGCTTTCATTTCTTGGACCATCTCACCAAGCGTGTTCCAGGGGGAATCTTTGCGAACCAATACGACATAAGGGTCGTAACTTATCCTGCCGATTATGTTAAAATTATCCAGCGTGTAAGGCAACTCTCGCATGTGCGGGTGCATGACCAGAGGGGCGCTCGGGATCACACCAACCGTGTAACCATCAGGTTTTGCAGAAACAACGGCTTTACAGCCATTCATGCCGGAGGCTCCGACGATGTTCTTTGGCGCTACGGTGACACCGGCAATTGCCTCCATTTCTTTTGCCAGTACTCTGGCGACGATGTCTGTTTCTCCACCTGCGCCGAACGGGATGACAACCGTTATGGTGCGATCAGGAAATGCTCCCGCCAAAGCATTCCCTGCCAGCAGAGTTAGTGCGATTGCTGCGAATAACAGTTTTCGTAACATGGCTTCATCTCCTCACTTTGTTGTGGTTTGATCATATTCGCCAGGTTCCGGCAGAGGCTGACGTATCTGTCCCGGCCCGGGCACCTGGTGTAAAACCTTACTCCATAAGGAACAAGGATGTTTTGCTCAAACAAGATAAGGTTATAGAGGAGGGATCATCCAACTGTCTCTGCCGGCCGTCCCACAGTGCATAAGAAAACCGCATCTCTCGCCAAACCGGATGAACGACTCCGTCCCTCTTTTCGTGCACAATTTGACAACAGAAACCACCAGTATGAATGACAACTTTATACTACATTATATATATTTTTTCGTCAAGGCGACCTGGCGATATTTTTAATTAATAATAATTTACAATTAATTACACGGATAAAGAAGATAAATTATTCTTTGCATTGAGATTGTCAATTGACATTAAATGACATTTATTGCACAATAGTTCCCCTACAAAGAAATTCCGTGACTCCAGAATAAAATATGCGACAACAATTGGAAAAAAAGAGAGAAGATCTTGAAAAATTAAGAAGATATCTGTCTTCAAAGCCTCGCGACCTGCTTCTTTTCGAATTTTTGCTCCAGAAAAACTGCAAAACCAGCGATGTTCTCAAGATTCGGGTCGATGACCTTTCTTCCTGCCAGGAGAATGAAAGACTTGTCAATTCAACATGGAGCGAAGGAGAGGGGCCTGTTCTTACAACTGCGATCAAACGGGCTTTTAATCAATTGCTGATGCAGGGTGAGGTTGGGGCCTCAGACTTGCTTTTCAGGTCGCGAAAAGGCGGAAGGCAATTGACGACGACGAGTGTTTCCCGTCTCATTCACACAACGCTGGAAAGAACCGCTCTGAAACATTACCGGGGATTGCCCGAACTCAGACAAAAACTTGGCCCGCTCACTATTGATCGAGTGCCCAATGCGTCAATAACTGAAAACGAAAGCGGCTCCCTTTCTTCAGTAAAGACCGCTTCGATCCAGAAACTGGTTTATAAGGATCTCGTGCAACATATCATCCGCGGAACAATTCCCCCGGGCCAGAAACTGTTTCCCGAGAAAATTGCCAGGCAGATGCATGTTTCCACCACGCCGGTACGAGAAGCTCTCAGCCGCCTTGAGGCGAAAGGGTTTGCTGTCCATCACCCGCAACGCGGGTGGGTTGTCAGCGAATTATCACAAACGAAGCTCAAGGAAATACTCGACCTTCGGATTCTTCTTGAATGTGAAGCGATTAGCCGTGCTGCAAAAAATATTGCGCCGGAAACCCTGAAACAGCTCAAACATGTCAAGGAGACCATAGAGCACATTGATCAGGACAGAGATCCCCTGGGATTTCACGAGGCAAATCGGCAGTTCCACCTGCTTGCATACAAGGACTGCGGCTCGGCCAAAATGCTGGACATCATCAAAGAACTTTGGGACTTGTCGAGTCCGTACTACCAGATCCTTTTTCGCCAGTCGCTCGTGCCGAAGCCGACATCTGGGATAAATCACCATTATCAGATCATAAAGGCGCTTCAGGCCGGCGATTCCCAAGAAGCAAGAGAGTGGTTGAAAAAAGATATCGAGCAACCTGCCGATTTCGTTTTCAGGCTATTTGATATGTATGCCAGGTCCATCGAGTAATGCAGCCCATGTACCTGTCCTCTTCTCCGACCCAGCTAACGACGCCGAGCAGTGAGATAGAGCGACTTCATCATGGGAGCGAAGATGAACAGCCCTGCCACCGAAAAAAGCACAATCGCCAATGGAGAAGTCCCCAGATAGGCCAGCAACGACATGTCTCCTTTATATATCGCCGCCTGACTCATGTTGAATTCCAACTGTGGGCCGAGGACATAGCCGATCAAAAGGGGTGTGACTGGGAAGTTATACAGCCGCATGCCGAAAGCCAGTACCCCGATCACAAGAGTTACGGGAATATCGGAAAATAAACCACTCGGAATATAGACGCCTATTAGCGAACAGACCACGATCAGCCCCAACAACACGGGAGGGGGAAAGTTTATGACATGGCCAAAAGCCCTGATAACGATGTATGCTGCAGGGATAAGAAGAATATTCGACAATATGAGCAGAATGAACGAGGAGTAAACAACATCCGGATTGTCTACCATCAGGCGCACCCCGGGAATGATTCCGTGCAGGGTCATCGATGCGAGCATCAACGCCGTGGCCGGTTCTCCCGGAATACCAAGGGCAAGTGTCGGGATGAGGGCGCCACCGGTAATCGCATTGTTTGAGGATTCAGCGGCGATAAGTGCATCCGGTTCTCCTTTCCCGAAATTGTCTCCGTTTTTCGAAAACTTTTTGGCCGTCGTGTAGGCAACGAATGTCGAGGCTGTTGCACCGACGCCCGGCAGAATGCCGAGCCCTATGCCAATCATGGATGAGCGGACCAGATTCGATATCCGGCCTTTCCACTCTCGCAGTTTCGGAAAAATTGGTTTTGAGCAGCGGATAGCCTCGACGTGTGCAGCAGTTCGCAACTCATGAATGCGGTAGAAGACTTCAGCGAGCGGGTAGATCCCGACGACGACCGGCATGAGAGAGATGCCCCCGGCCAGAAAATCGAGCCCGAAGGTGAAGCGCATCTCACCGCTTACCGGATCGTCGCCGATGGCCGCAAGCATCAGGCCGGCAAACCCCATCAGGATTCCCTTGATCTGGTTTCCTTCCGATAGCGAGCTGATACAGGCAAGGCCCATGCAAATAAGGCCGCATATTTCCAGCGGCCCACCATATTTCAGTGAAAGATCCGCCAGGAGCGGAGCAGAGAGGATCAGTGCCGCACAAGAAAGCAGCCCTCCGAAGATCGACGCAGCTGTGACCCATCCCAATGCCTGGCCTGCCTTACCCGCCTTGGCCATCGGATAGCCGTCCATACCGGTCGCGGCGGATTGGGGTGTTCCGGGTGTGTTGAGCAAAACTGCCGATATAGATCCGCCATATATGGAAGACCCGTAAACTCCCATGAGCAGTGCAATGGCTGCAATCGGCCCGATCTTCAGGGTAAAAGGAAGACAGACGACTATGGCGACAGCGGTGCCGAGTCCCGGTATGGCACCCACAATAGCACCAAACAAAACACCGGCAAAAAGGACAAGTATCACATCCGGCGAAAGTACCATGCCCAGTGCCGCCATCAATTGCTCAGGCATGTCCCCTCCTCAACCCAGTAGATCCATGATGCCGCGCGGCATGGAAATTCTCAGAACTGCCTCGAAGACGAGCCAGAACATTGTTGCGGTGAAGCCGGCAACGGGAATAACCACTTTGAAATCTCGCATACCTTCGAGAAAGCAGAATGCGACAAGAAACAGAAAGGTGGCGAGAGGCAGCCCAAGAAAGGGAAAGAGGAAAAAATACGCGGTAATGACAGCCAGAGCAGCCAGAAGAGGACGGGCGCTTTTTGTCAGATCGACGCCACATTCCCGATTTTTGCCGGTCACCAGGTAGATAATAGAAAAGGTGATCCAGCCGATAAGCAGCCATTTGGGGTAGCTCATGGGCCCCATCACCAGAGAGTCATCGACATACCCGGGCTTGAACGTGAGGGCGACGTAAAGAAGTGCAGCCCCCAAACAAATAAATACCAGCGCGGTAACTCGGTTCCTGTTCAGTGATCCATGCATATGCCGCTCCAACTCCAAGGTCCCGGATAAATGGCATTAGGCCATATGGGCCGCCCGAATGTTAATTTTATGCTACATTATATACATTTTTCAGTCAACGCAAATTTTTAACAAAATAATATTCAATAAATACGATTATATAATTAGATTAATCCTTGTTCTTGTCAGCCGATTGTTTTTTTGTTATTGACATTCAATGGCACTTTTCGCAAAATCAAAATTGACTGAGAGGCGTTTCCTCTGATTGGGTTTGGAGGTGAATCTTTCCAGCGGCAAAAAATTTATTGAAGAGCCGTAAAGAAATTAGAGGTTTCCGCGGTTATTTAGTGGGGTGGCCGAGAGGTTGCCCCGTCGGCGGCCCTCTTGAGACGCCTTTCTTCGAAATCAACGCCGCATTGACAGCAACAGCCAGACAAATACATTTCATGGGTTTAAAGCGATATGGAAGAAAAGATAACACTGCTCAACCGGGAAAGTTTTGGGGAATTTGTGAAGAACAACGATTGTCTCGTTGCTTTTTTCAAGAGTAAGTGTCCAAACTGCAAGGTTTTGTTGAAAGTCATGGAAAAATGCAAGGCAGGCCGCCCGGAGATTGCGATGGCCTGTATCAGTTCAGAGGATGAAGAGGCAGTTGCCAGGATGCTTGCTATCGGTCGGGTGCCGACGGTGCTCGTCTATAAAGGTGGAGAAGAAAAAACACGCAAGTCAGGTGTCATGAAGCCTGCCGAGCTTGAAGACCTTTATCTCAGAGCGTGAGATCAGTCATGAGCGAAGCGTATGATCTTCTGATCATTGGGGCTGGTATCGCAGGGATGACAGCGGCGATTTACGCAGCGCGATCGAATCTGAAAACACTTGTCATCGAACGGGAGATTTGCGGAGGTCTTGCCAACCAGACCCATACGATCGAAAATTTTCCTTCGCATCCAGGCATCAACGGGATGGAACTGATGGAACTCGTCAAGGAGCAGATGCTTGCATGCGGTGCAGAACTCAGGGAAATTGTCGATATTGAGAAGTTCGATATCACCGGGGAGGAAAAAAGCATCACGACCGACGAAGGGGTCTTTGCCGCTCGCGCCTTAATTCTGGCCATGGGAAGGACACCGGTTCATCTGCCCATCGAAGCGGATTGGGATGACCATATTCATTATTGCTCCCTGTGCGATGGGAATTTCTATGCAGGAAAAGACATCATCGTGGTTGGCGGGGGCAACTCAGCGTTTGACGAAAGTCTCTATCTCGAAGGACTGGGAGTCAAAAGCATTACCATCGTCGAGGCCCTCGAGAGGTGCCCGGCTGCCGAAATGACGATACAAAGAACCCTGGCGACTGGCAAAGTAAGCATACGCACATCCACCACGTTGACGGATATCAGGCCGCAGGGAAGCAAGGCTCAAATCTGCCTCGTGAATGCGCGGACCGGAGCAAAGGAGGTTATGCAAACTGACGGCATGTTTGTTTTTATTGGACAGAAACCGGCTACCTCCGCATTTTCCGGAATCCTCGGGCTGGACAGCCATGGTTACATCGAAACCACGCCGGATATGGGAACAAATATTGCCGGTGTGTATGCGGCAGGAGACATCGTCGCCAAGCGGTACCGGCAGCTCACGACGGCAATGTCGGACGGGACGATAGCTGCACTGGAAGCTCACCGGTTTTTATGCAGATAAGCGTCGTCATCTGGGATACGGACCCAGCCAGAATTGCCAGGATAGACAGATACCTTCATATGGCTTTTCGGCGGTTGGGGATCAAGGGTATCGTAACGTGCAACTCTGAGCCGCCTTCACTTTTCCGGGCAAACCTTTTCGACAAGGTGCCGGTGCTCGAGATCGATGGTAATCATTGGCGAAGCAAAGACGGTGAGCCTGATCTGGAGGCTTGTATCGATCTTCTCAGCAAAAGAATCGGACAATAAAACACATACCACCATGATGGAGGATAAAGCATGAAACAGCCGAAAAACGTTATCGTCATAATGCTGGATACGTTGCAATTCAACTATCTCGGTTGTTACGGTAATGACTGGATCAGGACCCCGAATATAGATACGTTCGCCCAGCAAGGCGTGGTTTTCGAAAATGCATACACAGAAGGGTTGCCTACAATTCCTTGCAGGCGCGCTATGCTGACCGGTCGTTACACGCTGCCGGTAAAAGGCTGGTCACAGCTCGACATAGAAGACACCACTATTGCTGATCTTTGTTGGGGCCAACCTATCGATTCGGCACTTATTCACGACTCGGGTCCATTCAGGCTCCCGAAGTTCGGCTATTCCCGCGGCTTTGATAAAGTCCATTTCATTCATGGCCATGAGACGGATCATCAGTACTATGCTACAGATGAGCTGTACGGGCTGAAGCCGGAGGATTTCTACGAAGATCATGTCCTGAAATCGGCCGATGAGATATTGGGCGAAAACGTTATGCAACCCATGCTCAATCAGGTCGCTTGCCACCTGAAGCAGCGGCAGTACTGGAAGAGCGATGAAGATCAGCATGTCGCTCAAATCATGAAGCAGGCTGCCAAATATTTACAAGAAACGGATCACAACAAATCGTTTTTCCTCTGGATCGACAGTTTTGATCCGCATGAGCCTTGGGATCCGCCGTCTGTGTATGATCCAGAACTAAAATGTCCGTATGATCCTGACTACACCGGTAAAGACATGTTTCTGCCAATCCAGGGCGACGTGGATAAGCTCTACACCGAAGAAGAGCTGCACCATGTACGCATGCTCTATGCAGAAAAGGTTACCATGTGCGATAAATGGTTCGGTTGGTTCATGGATCAGGTGCGGAAGATGGGTTTTGACCACAACACGACGATTCTGCTGGTTTCCGACCATGGCTCCCCCATGGGAAACAACGAGCATGGACATGGTATCATGCGCAAATGTCGACCGTGGCCCTACGAAGAGCTGGTCCATATTCCCTTTATCATGAGGGGGCCAAATATTCCTGCCGGAAAGCGTTTGTCAGGTTTTGTCCAGTCCTGCGATGTTGCCCCCACCGTCGTGGATCTTCTCGGCATAGGTGTTCATCCAAGTATGCAGGGACACAGCCTGGTTCCGCTGGCCAAAGGTGAGGTTGACAAGGTGCGCGATTTTGCCGTTGCCGGCTATTTCCGCTATTCCTGGTCCATCATCACAGAAGATTATTCTTATATACACTGGCTCAAGGATGATGAAAAAAGCATTGCCGACGCACGGTTCGGAATCTATGGCCGTGATCTTGCCGAATCAACAGCGCACATACTTGAAGTGAAAAGAGAAGGTGGTATTGAAGACAGAGATACTGCGTTTCTCAACCGTGCTTATGAAGAGCATAAGAATGCAGCTACGCTGGATGGCGAAGATCAGTGGACCTGTACCTCGGCCGCTAGCAGTGAGGTTCCGGAGCGCGACGAGTTGTATGACCGTCGCAAGGATCCATTCCAGCTCAACGACATTGCAGCTGCAAACAAAGAAATAGCTGAAGAGATGTTAGATAAGCTCCGCATGTTCATGGCAGAGCTCAAAACATCCTGATCCTCCCCTGGGGGGAGGGGGGGGGGAGCAGTTCCTTGATGGGTATGGTCGTGTCATAAAGCGGTAGAGCCGGAAAAGGAAAGACACTCCTTGCAGAATCAGATTAGTGGCAAGATGGTTCAAATGGCTCAGGAAATTGTTCAGCATGCCAAGACAGCGAGAGATTTGCGGGCATGTTTGAGTGTGCTGATTCCTAAACAAGTGTGCGGCGACGAACCTTATCACCAATAGCATTCTTGGTTTTGGCGTAACAACTGTTGTGCGGCCGCAACGGGAAATTCGCAATCAAGCGAGTGGAATGGCACAGGCAAATTGATCGTGGGGTGGCCGCCGACGACAATTGTTGAGTCTGTAAGAAGAAAAAGCATTTATCAAACCTTGTTCGACAGCACCGCTGAATCCGGTGGTTATTGGTTGTTTCGTCTATCAAGGTCGCCCTTGAGGAAAAACTTGGTTGTTCTGTTCTTGCTTCGAAGGTCTATCGATTGCTGGCTTGACATGGCTGGCGTATGGTATCTTCCGACACCTATCATCCAAAACGAGTTGCTGCAGCGCGGGATGGTTTAAAACAAACTTCGCAAAAAGTCTGGTGGAAGCCATAACAGAAAACACGGTGCGGGTGATGTTTCAAGATGGGGCGCGCCTTGGCAGGATGAGTGATCCGCGGCGCTGTTGGGTATCAGCTCCATTGCTGTGTCATTGGTAAGAGAGTAAACATGTATGTATGCGGTAGTGACGCCGGTAGACGTTGCCTTGGATTGGATGTTGACGGCGAAGTTGGATACACTGACTGTGAGTTCGTTTCTTCGCCATATCGCTCGGCAACGCTGGCAGTGCAGGGAAATATGGAATTGCTCCATCTGCCTCCATATTCACCGTCACTGAACCCGGCGGAAAGGCAGTGGGAAGAACTGCGCGAAAAGGAATTTACCAATAAAGTCTTCGATTCACTCGGCGCCGCACTAATTCAGGCAGCACGTGGGCAAAATTGCCTGGAGCGATCTTCTGCAGAACTCAGGTCGTTGCCCGTATGGCTGTGGAAATTAGAATCATTTTGATCGCAAATTGGAATAAGTGGTGATTGTCATTTGATGGCGGCGGGCAGCATCTGGGCCAAGGGCACGCAAAAGAGTTGGCCGAGGCGGGCAACGTCGGTTTTTACCGGGCAGGCAGACAGTCGACTGACGCGGGCCAGTCGGGACCGTTGATCCGGTCGTATTTTTCCGCGAAAAGCTTGTCGCTGCGAAAGAAATCGCCCGTCCGGTGCCGGGCCGGGAATTTTTCGAGCTGACTGGGACCACCGTTGTAGAGGGCATAGAGCCAGGCTGCCAGATAGCGTCGGCCGGCTCCATCTTTCAGGGACATCTTGGCCGGTCGCTTACTGATGTAGCGTTCCAAGTAGAGGGCGAGAATTTCGGCGCCGGCCATACCGTTGTAGTTGATATTCCATCTTAATTGCTGTGCGTCATAGATCCCGCGCCAGATCTTCTCGTTAATCTGCATCAGGCCGATCGAGGTGTTGTTGTAGGAGATCAGAAAGACGATTTTGTCGTCTTTGACCACGAACTGGCGAAAGCAGCTTTCCTGCCAGGCGGTGGCCAGTATCATCCGGGTAAACCAGCTGCCGTCGAGTCCTTTGACCACCGGCTGACGCCACTGATCCGCAGCGACCTGCTTGAGAATCCGGTGAACCCGCGGCAGCAGCTGGTCGGCCGGGGTGATGCCGGCCGTCCAACTCCTCAGTTCGGCAATGCCCGGCAATGTGTCGGCATGCGCCGGGCGCGGCCCGGCCGGCAGCAGGGCGGCCAGGCGACCGGCGGCCTGCAACCAGCGGTTGAGCGATGAAGTGGGTGCCGGCGGTGGATCGGCTACCGGTTCCGGGATCTGCTCGGGAGCTTCGTTGCTTCCTTCGGTTCCTGGGGGGCGGTCCGCCGGTACGGCCAGAGGTTCGCCGAGACCGAGGATGCGACGCAGGGTCGGGTTGACGTTGCCGCTCTCGTCGAGTGGTCCTTCATCGAGCATGTGCGCCAGTCGGTAAAAGCCGGCGCGGCTGATGTCAACTCCTAGCAGTGGGCCGAGACTATCAAGGGTGGTCAACGCGTCGGCCGCCGTAAAAAAACTGAGGTAGCCGAGCAGACTGGCCGAGGTGTCGGCATCGAGATGACGACGGAAGAGCGGCCTGAGCACCTGCCAGGAGCGAACGAATTGATCGCGAACGAAGGAATCGGTCAATTGATTTCCCGACAAGGCAGCATCGAACTCGTAGCGGACGGACAGCATCACGTCGAGCAGTAACTGGCGATCTTCGACAGAGAGTGGTTTGTCTGCCAATTGGCCTATCAGATGGATCAACATGGCGTCCCAGCTCTGCCAGAGTTCGATGATCCTGGCTTGTGCAGCGGCGTCGGTCGCCATCGCTGCCTCCGGTTCATCAGTCCCGCCGCCGTGGTCGATCGGCGAGGCTTCGGCCAGTATGTCGATGCGCAGTGCCGCCGGGGTTACCACCGGCTGATCGGGGTGCATGCCGGCGAGGACGCGACTGGTTTGCTCGTTTTGGCTGTCGCTTGTCTGGTTGAGCATGAACTGCTTGAGGTTGTCCACCGGCGGGGCCAAGTTCAGCGTGATCGTGCCGAGATAGGAGTGGACATGTTCTTTGACCAGATTCCAGAGGAGTCCGGCCAGCTGGGCGGGTTGGCCGGTCCGGTCGAAAAGAGTTGAATCGATGGTTTGGAAACGGAGCTGCCAGTTTCCGTCGATCACCGGCTGCTGGCTGAGTACCAGGGATCCCTCCCAGAATAATGGCGCCAGGCAGGCACCGGCGATCGGGGTGCCCCAGTGTATGGTGATTGCCGTTTGAAAGAGCAGCCGTTCACCGTCGCTGCCCACCTGCGGTCTGCTGAGCGTGATTTCGTTGCACCTCTGGGCCATGGAAACGATCGTGGTTTGTTCCCCGGGATCGTGATAGGCCTGATTGACGATCATCGTCCGCAACAGGGGCAGATCGATACTGAGTGGGATACGAATCGTTTCTGCCCGGGATGGGCCAGCCAGACCCAACAACAGCGCCAGTAGCATGCAGATAGGTAAGCCGGTCGGTCTTTTGCGTTGACGGAGCGGGGTGGTCATGATTGCTGTCTCCTTGCCCGGTACAGGGAGGATTTCAGATAGGCTGAAGGCCGTGTGCTGCGCGCCTTGGACCGTCCCATCCTATCGCGGCCCGCTGACGACCGCAATAGTTTTGCATGGCGACGGAAAAAGCGATTGTTCAGGCACCGGCATAGTGTGGTATGCTGGGTCTGCAACAATGGCAAAAAATCTTCAATAGACGGGAACCTTGAAAAAAATCCGACTTTTTCAAGGTCCACAGATGACGGGAGAGACAAAATGGCCAGCGAAAAATATCGGCAGGGCATGACGGTAAGGCGCAAGGTGCTGGGCGACGAATATGTCGATCGGGCGACCGCCGGGGCGACCGAATTTACCCGGCCGCTCCAGGACCTGGTGACGGAAAACTGCTGGGGGGAAATCTGGACGCGACCGGCCATCGACGATGCGACGCGCAGTTTGATTACGCTGGCGACGCTGGCTGCCTTGCGTGCCACCACCGAATTGAAAGCGCACGTACGCGGGGCGTTGCGCAACGGCTGCAGTATCGAACAGATTCAGGAAGTGCTGCTGCAGACCGCCGTTTATTGCGGTGTTCCCGCCGGCATCGAAGCGTTCCGGGCGGCCAAAGAGGTCATCGAAGCCTGGCAACAGGAAATAGAAGATCGTTGACGAAGCGGTAGGCTCCTTGGCAGTCTTATGGGGAGCTTGAAAAATTCGGAATTTCGTTCAAGATCGAGGCGCGCAAGAAAATTTTACCGCAGGCATATGCATGATATTCCGAGGATAAAATTTGATTGCGCAACGATGAGATTGGGCGGAATGACAATTTTTCAAGGTTCCCTTATGTCGCCGGCGGGCCCTGCCGTTGCCCGCCGGGTAGTACCTGCTGGAGGATTCTTGACAGTTCTTTGATATTGAAAGGTTTTTGAATAAAACCGTTGCAACCGCGGGCCATGATCGCCGTTGCCTGGCCGTTCATGCTGTAGCCGCTGCAGAGGATAACGGGCAGATCGGGCTGGATGGCGCGAATGCCGTCGAAGACCTTGCCGCCGTCGAGGCCGGGCATGATCAGGTCGACAATGGCCAGGTCGAAATGGTAGCTCCGGTCGGCCAGTACGTCCAGGGCTCGTTCGCCACCGTTGGCAATCACCGCCTGGTAGCCGAGGGCCGTCAACATCGCCTGACCGACATCGAGAATCATCTCTTCGTCGTCGACCAGTAGGATGGTGCCCGATCCCTGCTGCACCTCTTCGGTTAGGGGAGGTTCGGCCTGGACTGTCTTGTCGGACAGGGGCAGGTAGATAGTGAAAGTGGTGCCGTGGCCGACCTCGCTGTAGACGGTGACCAGGCCGCCGTGATTTTTGATGATGCCGTAAACTGAGGCGAGACCGAGTCCGGTGCCGCGCTGTTTGTCCTTGGTGGTAAAGAACGGATCGAAGACTTGTTGGCGGGTCGTCTCGTCCATACCGCAGCCGGTGTCGGTGATCGACAGTTTGACGCAGAACCCTGGTTCGATATCGTGGGCTGCACAAACCGATTCGTCCAATTCGGTGACGGAGGTTTTCAGGTAGATGGCGCCGCCGTCGGGCATGGCCTGCCAGGCATTGACGAAGATATTGAGCAGGACCTGGTCGAGCTGGTTGCGATCCGCCTCGACCACCAGCGGGGCCGGGTGCAGATCCTGGTGGATGGTGATCTCCTTGCGGGTCCTGCCGAACATCAGGGCACTGTCGAAAACCAGCTCGTTGAGATCGATCGGTTTGGCCTCGTACTTGCCGCCGCGAGCCAGGCCGAGCAATTGTCTGGTCAGATTGGCGGCGCTTCGGATGTGTTCTTCGATCGCCCGGACATGTTCCTGGTGCGGGTCATCCGGCGTCATGCCGACGGCCATCAGGGAAGTCAGTCCCTGGATGCCCATCAGCAGGTTGTTGAAATCATGGGCGATACCGCCGGCCAGGGTGCCGATGGCCTTGAATTTATCGACTTCCCGCAATTTTTCCTCGAGCCGGAAGCGCTCCTCCTCGGCTTTCTTTTTTTCGGTGAGATCCAGGGCCAGGGTATAGAATCCGGCGATTGCGCCGTCACGGTCGGTTACCGGGATATAGGAGCATTCCCACCACTGCTCGGAGTTGTCGGGCAGCACGGTGCGGAGTTCGAAGTGCGCTTCGCCGCCGGCGAGAACCTGCTCGATGTACGGTACCAATCGGAGATAATTGGTTTCTCCGACAATTGTTTGCAGGCTTCGGCCGACCATCTCATCCCTGCGGAGATTGAAGGCCTTCTCGTAGCGCCGGTTGGCCAGAATGAAGCGCTGATCGGCGTCGATATAGGAAATGAACGCAGGCAGCGAATCGATTAGCAACTGCAATCGTTGTTCGTTCTCCCGGGTCGAATCAAGCTGTTCTTTGAGCTGCGGATAATAGCTCTTGCGGGTCGACTCGAGGCTCAGCCCGAGAAACTTCTCGCGTGCCGACTTGAAACGTGGACCTTTCGGGGATGTAGCCATGGCGGGTTGTTAGACGAGTGTGTCCAGCGGTTTCAAAGTATCTGTCGATACAGGGTCTCTATATCGGCAGGGTCTGCCTCGCGTGGGTTGGTAGCCAGACAGGGGTCATGAACGGCCATTGCCGCCAGCTGGCCCAGGTCGTCGACATGAATCCCGTAGTCGCCGAGGCGCTGGGTTATGCCGATGGTCCGGCGCAGAGAGGCCACGCTGTCGGCAATGGCCACTGCCCGCCGTTCCGGCGGCAGGGCGTCGATTTCCAAGCCCATCCGGGCGGCCAGGCGATCGTATACGTCCGGTGTTTTCGGGTAATTGAAGACGATCGCCTTTTCCAGCAGCAACGCGTTGCACTCGCCGTGCGCCAGGTCCATCCTACCGCCGAGGCTGTGCGCCATGGCGTGGACGATGCCAAGGCTGGCGTTGGAAAAGGCCAGGCCGGCCATCAGGCTGGCCATCATCATGTTGTCGCGATAACGCATGTTGTCAGGTTCCCGGCAGGCCCCGGGAAGATTGTCGACGACCAAGGCGATTGCCGAATCGGCAGCCATGTCGGTCAAAGGCGAGGATGCCGTCGAGACGGCTGCCTCGAAGGCATGGCAGAGTGTGTCAATACCGGTGGCGGCCGTCAGTTCCGGTGGCATGGTCGTCGTGGTCTGCGGATCGACGAGGGCGATATCGGGGATCACCATCTTGCTGACGATGGCGATTTTCACCCGGCGCCGGGTGTCCGAGATAATGGCGAATTGCGAAACGTCGGCGGATGATCCTGCAGTGGTCGGGATAAAAACAAGCGGGGGGACCGGGTTGGCTATTTCGTCCACGCCTTCGAAATCGGTGATATGGCCACCGTTGGTGGCGACGACACCGATTCCCTTGGCGCAGTCCATCGGACTTCCGCCACCGACCGCGACGATCAGATCGCAGCCTTCGCTGCGGTAGCGTTCGGCGCCGGCCATCACTTCATGGTCGCGCGGATTCGGTGAGATGTCGGTAAAGGTGGCACTAGCCAGGTCGGCTTCCTGCAGACTGGTTTCGACGCGTTCCAGCCAGCCACAGGCCCTGATGCCCGGATCGGAAACGAGCAGGACCCGGGAAGCACCGAGATTACGGGCATGTCGTCCGGCCAACTCCAGTGAACCGATGCCATAGACGATTTCCGGAACGAGGAATTTTCGCAGATTGAAAAGAAGACGGTGATCCATGGTATCCGGTTGTCGAGGTTTTGGGTCAGAAAGTCAAGTCGGCGCAAGAGCAAACGCTCATGGTACCGGCGGGATCATGGTGCTTCGATTATATGACAGACGGGACCGGTTGAGAAGGCATTTGTCGATCGGTGTGGTCGTGTGGTCAGGTCGGCGGCGGCTCTCTGCCGCTACCAGAAGCGCACCCGGCCGGTGTCGAGATGGACGAAATCTGAGGTGGGATAATAACCGACACCGCCCGATTGCAGAGACCTGGCGATATCTCGGACCCTGCTCGTTTTCAGGTCGGGCAAGCGGATATCGATGGCCTGGCCCTGCAGATGCAGGCTCTTGCTGGCGACGCCGGAGCTTTTCTGCTGCAGCATCGCGTTGGTTTTCGGCGAACGATAGCCGGAAATGACTTCGATGGTACCCGAGCTGCGCCCGCCTTTCTTGATGTGACAGAGCATCTCCAGCAAACGCAGATCGATCGGGCGGATCTCTCCGGTACGATGATCGCGCAGAAAACGGTTGATTCGCTGAATTGTCCGCGGGGAGCAGGAAGAGGGGTGAAAATCGATCTGCAACCGTTCGCCGGTGTGAGTATGGTAGAAAGAAAGCCGCTGACCGGCGGTTGCGGCGGCGGGGCAAGGCGTCGGCAGGCTGCCGATCAGCACCGCTCCTGCCAGCTGGGTCGCAGCGATCAGAAAGGAGCGACGGGACAGACGAGGCTTGGCGGCGGTTTGCGTCATTGATGTGCGCAGCGGCCCGGCAGTTGTGGATTTATCTCGATTCAAGGACCTGTAATAGTTTCGTGTCGCGTTGATAAATATCGGCATTAAAATGGATCAGACCGCCTTTGTCAACCCAGGCGGTCTGATAGGTCAGATAAATCGGCAGACGCTTCCGCAGGGAAATAACCTTGCGGCGACCGCTGGCGACGATATCTTCGATGGCTGCCATGGTCCATGTCTCATCGTTTAGCTGCAGGCAGAACAGGGCCAGAAGCAGTGGCTGACTGACCCGGATGCAGCCGTGACTGAAGGAGCGTGATGTCTGCTGAAACAGATCGCGGGTCGGGGTGTCGTGCAGGTAGACGTTATGGTGGTTGGGAAAGACGAACTTGACCCGCCCCAATGCGTTCCACGGGCCGGGATCCTGGCGCAGCAGGTAGCGCGACATCTGTGAACGGCTAACGTTGTGCCAGTCGATGGCGGTCGAGTCGAGTTCATGGGCATCCGGCTGCCAGCTCGAGAATAACCGGATATGGCGATCGACCAGGTGACGGGGGTCTTTTCGCAGGGCGGGCAGATCCTCGTTGCGGGCGATGCTCGGAGTGACATTCCAGAACGGATTGAAATCGAGATAGCGGATCGAGTCGGAAAATACCGGCGTCTGGTGCTGGAACTTGCCGACGATTACCGGCAGGTCATGGACCACCTGGTTTTGCCGAACCGCTTTGAGGTGAAACGCGGCGATATTGACCATCAGATAGGTATCGCTGAGATGGTGGTCCTGCCAGCGCCACCGGGCCAGATTGGCCCTGATGATAGCGGCCGCCTCGGCCGGGGTTCGGTTGAGCATGGCCAGCGTCTGCGGACCGATGATCCCGTCCGTTTCGAGGCCGTGGCGGCGCTGAAATGCCCGGACGGCGGTTACCAACGGTTCATGGTAGCGTCCGGGGGCATCGGTGTCGATACCTTCGGTCGAGTCGGTGGCGGTCAGCCGGGAGATAATTGCGGCCAGTCGCCGGTCGCTGTCGCCCGGTCGAATCAGAGGTCCGGATGGAATGTTCGGCCAGTCCGCGGTGACGGCCAGTTGTCGAAAACGGGCCAGCGCTTCTTTCAGGGTTACATAGTAGCGATGCTGGGGCGGCAGGGAATCGAGATAGGCGCCGAGATCGGCCATGGAACGGGCGATACGGATAGACTGAACCGGGTCGAACCCGGTGTTGCCGGCCTCAGCGAATAGTTGCGGATTGGCCAGGTGGAGTTTCAATTGGCCGAAGCTGATATCGTGGATGTATTTGACCAGGTTGTAGGTCAGCAGGGTGTCGAGCCGGGCCAAATCGTCCGGCCGGTTTGCGGTCCACAGGGATTCGAGCAGGGAAACTTCGTATTCTTCCGGTTCCAGCCCGTCCAGGTGGCAGCGGCGCAGTCGGTCGATGATGACGCCGGCTGCCGGTCCTGGCCCGGCAGCGCTCACCCAGAGTGGGTTGCCGCCCGTTTCCCGATAGATGGCGGCCAGGCAGATGTCGCGTTGCTGCAGCAGTGGCTGTTGCTCTTTGATCGTCACCAACTCGACGTTGCGGCAGGAGAGCTGCTCGGCCAGCGCGGCGGCAATCAGGTCGTCCTCCGGTGTCTGTGCCTGCAGCGTCGCGGCAAGCGTTACCAACCAGACAACCGCCAGGAGAGAGATGCGGGCGGTTGTCCGGGACGGCGGGTTATGAGCTGAGTCTGGGGATAGGGTGTCGGTAGTAAGGAGTTGTTTCATGCACAATGAACGTGAAAGTGGCAAAGGAACGGCATCTGCTAATAATTGCTCCTATTGCTAACAGAGAGCTACCGCTTTGGCAAGAAGAAGATGCCCGGCGGGCCGGTCGATTTCGCATCGTGATTTGACCGGTTATCGGCTACACTGATCATTTTGGCGACAAGCCCGGGGCACTTATCTTCATAAAAAAAAGGGGAATACAACGCATGGGTCATGAAATTGATTTCAGCGAGGTCAGCAGATTTTGCGTCGGCCATGCCGATGATCTCCAGGCGGCCACCGGCTGTACGGTGGTACTGTGCGAGGGAGGCGCTACCGCCGGCGTTGATGTTCGCGGTGGGGCGCCGGGTACCCGCGAGACCGATCTGCTCAAACCGGAAAATCTCGTCCAGCAGGTGCATGGGGTGCTGCTTACCGGCGGCAGCGCCTTCGGCCTTGCCGCGGCGGCCGGTGTCATGGAGTTTCTCGAGGATCGCTCTGTCGGTTTTGATGTCGGTGTCACCCGGGTGCCCATCGTCTGCGGCGCCGCTCTGTTCGACCTGACGATCGGCGATCATCGGATCCGGCCCGATCGGGACATGGGGCGGCAGGCCTGTCGCGCCGCCGGTGCCGGGATTGTCGAGCAGGGCTGTGTCGGGGCCGGGGCCGGAGCGACGGTCGGTAAGATACGGGGCATGGAGCGGGCCATGAAAAGCGGCATCGGCGCTGCCGCGATGGCCGTTGGCGCCTTGCGTATCGGGGCATTGGTGGCGGTGAACTGTCTCGGCGACGTGATCGATCCACAGACGGGTCGCACGCTTGCCGGACTGCTCGACGAGGATCGGCGCAGTCTTGCTGATACCGAAGCGGTGATGCTCGCCGGAGCCACCAATCCGACCAACCTGTTCACCGCCAACACGACCATCGGCGTGGTCGCCACCAACGGCTCGTTTAGCAAGGCGCAGTTGACCAAGATGGCCTCAATGGCCCAGAACGGCCTGGCTCGGACGTTGCGGCCGGCCCATTCAATGTTTGACGGCGATACGTTATTTGCGCTGTCTACCGGAGATGTTGCGGCCGACCTCAGCGCGGTCGGCATGCTCGCGGCCCGGGTGGTCGAGCGGGCGGTGATTGCCGCAGTTGTCCGGGCGACATCGTTGTGCGGTCTGCCGTGCCATGCGGATATTGACGGAGCCGACTTGTCGTCTCGACATGAGCGGCCGGGACGAGCGTAAACGACCGGATTACCAGCGAGGGGCTTTATGGAAATAACGAAATTGACGCCGAAACAGCGCCGCGGCCTGGTGGTGGTGTTGACCGGCTACGGCAAGGGCAAGACGACCAGTGCCATGGGCATGGTGTTGCGGGCGGTCGGGCACGGTATGCGGGTCTGCGTGATCCAGTTCATGAAGGGCGATCTCTATACGGGCGAGTGGGACGGCGTCAAACTCCTCGGCGACCAGGTTGAGTTGCATGTCACCGGCAAGGGATTCTGCGGAATTCAGGGCAATCCTTTTCCACATGCCGAACATCGCCGCAACGCTCAGGATGCGATCGACCTGGCGCTTGCGAAGATGAAATCGAACCGATTCGATCTACTGGTTCTGGATGAAATCAACAACGCTGTTCATCTTCGGCTGGTCGATAGCGACCAGGTGCTGACCCTTCTTGCTCAGCGGCCCGAGCGGCTGCACCTGGTTTTGACCGGCCGGGACGCCCACGACGACGTTGTAGCGCAGGCCGATACGGTGAGTCGGGTTGACGAGATCAAACACGCATATCGCCGCGATATCGAACCGCAGCCGGGGATCGATTACTGATCAGGCCCCCATCAGAGTGGCCGAGGCCGTCTCTGGCTGAGGTAGACGCCGAAAAGGACGAGCATCGAGGCGAAGTATTGCGCCAGAGTGAAGCGTTCGCCAAGAACGATGAAGCCGAGGACCACCGCAATGACCGGGATCAAATTGACGTAGGCCGACGCCTGGCTGGCCGGAATCATGCTGACGCCGTAGTTGAAGAGCAGGTAGGCGCCCAGGGTGACGAAGCTGCCGAGGTAAAAAACGGCCAGCGCCGGCAGCGGGTGGAATTCGCGGGGCAGGTTGGTTTCCGGCGAGGCGAGGAAGAGGGCGAAAAAGACGGCTCCCACCCAGCACTGCACGGCGGTCAGGAAAAAAGGCGAATAGCGGGCGCTGAGATGTTTCAGCGACAAGGTATAGCCGGCGGCGGCGACCATTGCCATGAACTCGAGGAAATTGCCGAGCAACGGCTGCGGCGCGTCGGCCGAGGAGTCGGCGGCCAGGCTGAGCCAGCAGGTACCGGTAATGGCGACGGCAAAGCCGGTCATGGTCTGACGGGTAACGGTTTCTTTAAGAAAGACCTTGGCGCCGAAAGCGACCAGCAGCGGCAGCATGGCGGTGATCAGCCCGGCCTGGGAGGCCGAGGTCAGCTGCAGGGCCTTGGCCTCGAAGATGAAGTAGATGCACGGCTCGCAGATTGCCATGAATAAAAGATACTTGCCGTCGCCCGGGCGGTAGACGATCGAACGTAGTTTGCCGATCAGAAAGAGAAAACAGAAACTCCCGACGAGCATGCGGCCCCAGATGACCAGCATCGGGTCGTAGCCCGTGAAAGCGATTTTGAGGGCGATGAATGAGCTGGCCCAGAGCAGCATGGCGGTGGACAGGCTGAGGACGGGCAGCCATCTGGCTTGTTGCGGCGACAATGCGGGTCTCCTGTTAGCGGCGAATCGGCCGAAAATGCCTGACGGCGAAATGGCCGGGGCGAGGCCGGTGAATGTAGCACGGCGGGGAGAGAATTGCCAGTCTTGCCGGATACCGGGCTCTGCTTTTTCGGCTGCCACGGCGTGCGTGACAGCATGGCTGACGGATTGACCAAAGAAGGTAAGGATGATTGCGGATTGTGCAGGAGTCGGCCGACAATAATGATGAGGACGGCAGCATAGCACTTGACAGCGGTAACTGAAAACCGCTAGAAAGAAGGAGCTGCGGGCAGGTCGGCGGAAAGCGCCGGCCCGGCCGATAGCTTGCAGGACCTATATCGGGAAGGCGTGGTACCGGGAGTGTTTCTCTCCAAACCTGAATCTGGGAGGTCGAACATGGTGAAGAAGATGCTGGCGGGCGTGATTGCGGGCTTCATGATGACGGGCGTGGCGTTAGCTGACGACTGCACGAATCGTGGCACCCTCGATGAAATGTATTGCGACGAGAACAACGATCTCGTTGCCGATCAGCCAAAAGACCCGAATGACTGGAAAGACCCGGACACCCTGGTTTTTACCTATACCCCGGTCGAGGATCCGGCGGTCTATAAAGATGCTTTTGCCGATTTCCAAGAGTATCTGGCCGAACAGACGGGCAAGAAAGTCATCTACTATACCGTGCAGTCGAACTCGGCGGAAGTGGAGGCGATGCGTTCCGGTCGCCTGCACATCGCTGGTTTCTCCACCGGGCCGACCGGTTTTGCCGTCAACCTCGCCGGCTATGTTCCGATCGCCGTCAAGGGGTACGAAGATTCCTTCCAGGGCTACAACCTGATTGTCGTTACCAAGAAAGACAGCGATATTAATTCACTTGAAGATTTGAAAGGAAAGAATGTCGCTCATACCTCGGCCTCATCCAACTCCGGGAACCTCGCACCCCGAGCCCTTTTCCCGAAGCATGGCATCGTTCCCGATCAGGATTACACGGTCATGTACTCCGGTAAGCACGATCAGTCAGTTCTCGGCGTCGCCCACGGTGATTACGATGCCGCGCCGGTCGCTTCGGATGTCTTTGAACGGATGGCTGAAGCGGGTCGGATCAACAAAGACGATTTCAAGATCGTCTTCACCAGTCCGAGATTCCCGACTTCTTCCTTCGGCTACGCCCATAACCTGCATCCCGATCTGGTCAAGAAGATCGTCGATGCGTTCTACGCCTATCGTTTTCCGCCGGACATGCAGGAAACCTTCGGTGGTGCCGACCGTTTCTTCCCGGTCACCTACCTGAAAGACTGGGAGGTTATCCGTGACATCGCTGCTGCGACCGGGACGTCCTACAATCAGGACGGTTTGAAAAAGATGATCGAGAAAGAAGCCGCCGACAAAGCGAAAAAGAAATAGCATCGATGGTTGGCAAGCGCCGGTGCCTTCTTGCTAAGGGTTAGGCACCGGCGCCGTGCGGGCATTCGGAACAGTAGAACCTCTAGTAACGGTTTTTCATGACAACCAGGACAGGCAACGCTCTCGCAGCTCAGCCCGAACGGTCCCTTCGCGTCGAACATCTGGTTAAGGCCTATCAGCCCGGCAAGCCGGTGCTCAACGATATCAGCTTCGAGGTGCGAGGCCAAAACAGCGTGGCCATCATCGGACCGTCCGGTACCGGTAAGAGTACGCTGATCAGGTGCGTCAACAAGTTGATTCCACCAACCTCCGGTGCGGTCTTTGTCAGTGGTGAGAATATCTCTCGTCTGTCCGGCCGGGCCTTGCGTCATGCCCGGCGCAAGATCGGCATGGTGTTCCAGGAGTTCAACCTCGTCGAGCGGTTGACCGTCATGGAAAACGTGCTCTGCGGTCGACTCGGCTACGTTTCCGTATGGCAGGCCTGGCGTCGGACCTATCCCCAGGACGACATCGACCGGGCCTTCGCTCTGCTCGAGTCGATCGGGCTTGCCGATTTTGTCCACCAGCGGGCGGACAGTCTGTCCGGCGGACAGCGGCAGCGGGTCGGTATCGCCCGGGCGATTATGCAGGAGCCCCACGTACTCCTTGCCGACGAACCGACTTCATCGCTCGATCCGAAGACCAGCGTGGAAATCATGGAGGTGCTGGTGCAGCTGTCCGAGGTCCATCGGATCCCGTTGATCATCAATATTCACGATGTCGAGTTGGCCAGACGATTCACGTCCCGCATCATCGGTCTGTCGCAGGGCGGCATCGTCTTTGACGGACCGCCGGCGGAGTTGTCCAACGACCACCTGAAAACTATCTACGGCGGCGAGGCCTGGCTGCAATGAGCGGTGCCGAAGCTTTTTGCCGGGAGCGGCCGTTCAAGGTCAACTGGCCGGTCCGCTGTGCCTGGTTCGCGGCCATCCTCTATGCGTTGTACGCGGCCAATTATCTCGACGTTTCCTGGGCCCGCTTCGTCGTCGGTCTCGGTAACGGGGCGACGTTTCTGGCAGAGATGGTGCCGCCCGATTTTTCCCGATGGCAGCTGCTGATCGATAACCTGATCGAGACCGTAGAGATCGCCATTATCGCCTCCGCCTTCGGAGTGCTCTTTTCCTTGCCGATCGGCCTGCTCGCCGCCCGCAATCTTTTGCCCTCCTGGGTCACCTGGCCGGCCCGGACCTTTATTGCGCTCTGCCGCTCGTTTCACCCGGTCATTTTTGCGATCCTGTTCGTCAAGGCGGTCGGCTTCGGTCCACTGGCCGGCATCCTGACCCTGGTGTTTGCCTCCATCGGATTTATCGGCAAACTTTTTGCCGAGGCCATCGAGGAGATTTCGCTCAAACCGGTCGAGGCCCTGCGCGCCTCGGGCGCGCCGTTCATCAGCGTCATCATCTACGCGGTCCTGCCGCAGGTACTCAATCGCTTTATCGGCTTTGCGTCTTACCAGTTCGACGCCAACCTGCGTAACTCGACGATGGTCGGAATCGTTGGCGCCGGCGGTATCGGCGGCACGATGTTTGCCGCTTTTCAGCGCTTCGACTACGATTTCCTGGCAGCCATCCTGCTCTCCATCATCGGGCTGGTGATGTTGTCCGAGTTCATCTCGATACGGATCAAGCGGGTGTTTCAGTGACGACGGCAGACCACTATCGCTGGCAGCGCTTCACTCCTCGCGAACGACTGGCCCGTTTTGCCGTCTTTCTCGGGTTCGCAGTCGCCCTGGCGGCATCGATGCGGACAGTCGAGGTGATTCCCGAATTTCTCTACGATGCCCCAACCCAGGTTCTCGACCTGTTCAAACGGATGTGGCCGATCGAATACAGCTACTATCCGGAGGGAGTTCATCACGCGTTGGTGGAGACGTTGCATATCGCCTCGCTCGGCACTTTGCTGGCCATTGTCATGGCTATCCCGGTAGGGATCCTCGGGGCAAGCAACATCGTCCGGGTGCCGGCGCTGAACTGGCTGGCCAAGCTGATTCTGGTGTCGTCGCGGTCGGTGAACACCCTCGTCTGGGCGCTGCTCTTCGTCGCGGTGTTCGGTCCCGGAGCGCTGGCCGGCACGATCTGTATCGCCTTTCGTTCCATCGGCTTTGTCGGCAAGTTGTTTGCCGAGGCCCTCGAGGAATGCGATCCCGGACCGATCGAAGCCCTTACCGCTGCCGGCGCCCCGTGGCCGAGCGTCTTTCTCAAGGGATTCTGGCCCCAGGCAGCGCCGGCCTTCTGGGGGATCGCGCTGTTTCGTTGGGATATCAACGTCCGGGAATCGGCGGTGATCGGGCTGGTTGGCGCCGGCGGCATCGGCATGGTGCTCGATACCGCGATGAACCTGTTTCACTGGGACCGGGTCGCCCTGGTTCTGCTCAGTATTTTTTCGGTGGTCATTATCGCCGAACTGGTGGTCACCAATATCCGTAAACGGATAATCTAATCCAACGGCGGAATAGGTTTAGACTATCCTCCGCTGACTATCCTCAGCGATCAAGCAGAATCGCCGCCAATTCGGCAAAACCGAGTCCCCCCTCGCTATCGGTCACCCAGGCGGGCCGGTGCGTCAATTCGTCGAGCCACGGCCGGATGTTGGCAACACCCACCGAGTTCGGGAAAAAGCCGAACATCGGCGTGTCGTTTGGTGAATCACCGGCGTAGACGAAGGTTTCCCGCTGGCTGGCAACATCGATGGCCAATGACTCCATGAACAGCCGTTTGGTCATGGTCAACTTGTCGTAGCTGCCGAACCAGCCGTTGACGTGGATCGAACTGATCTTGGCCGTGGCCCCGGCCGCTTCGAACAATGCAACGATACGATCGACGGCGGTCCGCGCCAGCGGTACCACATCCTCGCAGAAATCAATGGCCAGATCCGCTTCCCGATAACCTTGGTCGGCGGAGACCCGGCACCCCGGCACCGACCGGAGAATATCGTCTTGCAACTGCTTCAGACGGTGCTGGTTGTTACGGCGTGACTCTTCGTCGCAGGCATAGCTGCGCATCATTTCCCTCCGGGCCTCATCGTAGCGGAAATAAAAGGCGCCGTTCTCGCCAACCACTGCAAATACCGGCCACATCCTGGCGATGTGGTCACACCAGCCGGCGGGCCGGCCGGTAATCGGCACGACCCTGATGCCGGCGGTCTGCAAATCTTCCAAGGCCTGATAAGCAGCGGCCGGCAATTTGCCGTGCAGGGTCAGCGTGTCGTCGATATCGGTGAGCACGAACCTGATCTGCCGGCGGATCGACCGCGGCATGTCGCAAAATGGTTTCATCGATGATCCTTGCCGGGGTGGACCCGGCCGCCATGCTTCTTGTTTCGCCGTCCCCCTGCCTGATGCCGGGGCGCCGGGGACTGGGCGAAGCCGGGAGCAGAAGGCCCGCCGAAGAGCCACCTTACCACCCGGCGCCGATCTCTGCCAGATACAAGCGGAGGTAGGGGCAGTCGGACAGGGGAGCGGCAAGTCGACATTACTGCAGTTAATCTACCAGGAACGGGCGGCCAGGGAGTTGTCGACCGGATCCAGAGTGTTCGTTGGGGATAACGGTCAACCGCTGGTCGTGTCGGCGGCCTAACCGTTGGCGGCGGGAGAGGAGAGTGGGTGATCGTGGTGTTGTCTCCGGCATAACCGGCGAGCCCGGGGGAACTGATTTTCAGATAAACCACCATGATGGGACGTCACTGCGAAGCATGAAAATTATTGCCACGACCGGCAGGACTGGTTGCCCCTCCCTCAGGCTGCGAACGTTCTTTTCCGCACCCTTTCGAGCCTGATTCTCCGCCCTGCCGGGACTCCGCAAGGCAGCCTGCAGGATTGCCAACCTGTCCGATAGAACGATTTATTACATATAAAAATGGTAAAGGAATATCGGAAACCGTGCCGAGTGAAGAAATCGATCGGCAATCGTTCGAATTGTATGGAAAAAGTAACAGAAAAACAGTTGCCTTGCCGAGTATGATCGACTAGGGTAGAAAACCTGGACAGGCGCCTGTCCGGAGGGGTTGTGGCGTGTGAGTGTATCGGCAGTATGACTTTTTCCGAGCAATGAGAAGGAGGGGTTATGGAATTACTCAATTCGATTAGCGGTCTGGTATGGGGTCCACCGATGCTCATTTTACTGGTTGGCACCGGAATTTTTCTCACTATCAGACTGCGCGGGCTGCAGTTCACCAAGCTACTCTATGCCCACAAGCTGATTTTCACCAGCGACAAGAAGAGCGAGGGAGATATCTCCCACTACCAGGCGCTGACTACAGCCCTGGCGGCGACCATCGGTACCGGTAATATCGCCGGTGTGGCCACGGCCATTTTCCTCGGTGGTCCGGGAGCGGTCTTCTGGATGTGGATGACCGGACTGGTCGGTATGGCAACCAAGTATTCCGAGGCCATTCTGGCAGTCAAGTACCGGGTCACCGACAGCCGCGGCGAGATGTGCGGCGGCCCGATGTACTATATCGAGAAGGGGATGGGTTGGAAATGGCTTGGTGTCCTCTTTGCCATTTTTGGTGCCGTTGCAGCCTTTGGTATCGGCAACATGGTCCAGTCCAACTCGGTCGCCGACGCGGTTTCCACCTCCTTTTCCATTCCTCCGATGGTAACTGGTATTGTCCTGGCGGTGTTGACTGCCCTGGTTATCCTCGGCGGGATCAAGTCCATCGGCCGGGTCACCGCGCTTCTCGTACCGTTCATGGCGGCGATTTATACGATCGGCGGATTGGTCATTATCTTTATTAATTTTGCCGAAGTCCCGACTGCGCTTGCTTCCATCTTTTCATCAGCCTTCGGCGGCGAGGCAGCCTTCGGTGGTGCCGTCGGTGCCGCGATTCGCTACGGCGTGGCCCGGGGTGTTTTCTCCAACGAAGCCGGCCTCGGTAGTGCGCCGATCGCCGCTGCCGCCGCACGCACCGACTATCCCGGTCGTCAGGCGCTGGTCAGCATGACCCAGACCTTTATCGACACCATTGTCGTCTGTTCGATCACCGCCCTGGCCATCCTGACCAGTGGTGCGCTTGCCACCGGTGAAACAGGGGCGGCCCTGACCACCACAGCTTTTAACGTCGGCTTGCCGGGCAAAGGCGGCATCATCGTCGCCGTAGGCATTATTTTGTTCGCTTACTCGACGATTCTCGGCTGGTGCTACTACGGCGAGAAATGTATGGAATACCTGTTCTCCGAAAAAGCGGTTATTTACTATCGCGTCGCCTTCGTCGCCTTCGTCTTTGTCGGCGCGGTGGCCAAACTCGATTTCGTCTGGACCTTTTCCGACGTGATGAACGGTCTGATGGCGGTTCCCAACTTGATCGGCCTGCTGGCCTTGAGTGGGGTGGTCGTTGCTGAGACCAAGCGATTCCTGGACAACACTAAGGGTGAGCGGTAAGAGCGTCAAGCAAACGATAGCCTTACCGTAGTTTTATAGGGACGGGAGACTGGTAACGATGGGATTGCCGTCTCCCGCCTGGTTTGAGGCAAGACCCCCGAAGAAACCCTTGCGTTTTTTCCGGGGGTCTTTTTTTGTGGAGTTCATCTTCCCCAGAAATCGCTAAAATATTTTGCGGCGGTGAGGATGATGATGCCTGCCAACATCCACTTGATGGCTCTGGCCGATACGAATTTCTGACAACGCGCTCCCAGGTACATGCCGGCCATACCGCCGATGCCGAAGAGGATTCCGAGCAGCCAGTCGGGTGCTACCGACAGATCCGGATAAAACGGGGCTATCGCCTGATAGAAGACGACGCCGGCGACGGAGGTAACAAAGGTTCCCATCAGTGCTGCTCCGGCAACGGTATAGACGGGCAGGCCGAAAAAAGAGACGAAGAATGGTGCAATAATTGCGCCGCCGCCGATCCCGTATATGCCGCCGATAACGCCAACGACCAGGCTGAGCAGGAATATACCCCAGAAGGAAACATCGAAGCGTTCATCGTAAAAGGTGTAGCCGAGACGGCGCATCGCGAAATGGGTGACGGTGACCGGGGACCATGCGTGCGCCGTCTTGCCCCGGTCGGCAGAGCGAGTGCGATAGCGCCGTACCATCTCCTGGAACCGTTGCTCGCCGCCGCCCGTGTCGGGGCCGTTCGCCTTTTTTCCCCTGACCAACTCGCCGATCATCTTGATGCCGATGTAGCCCAGAACTCCTGCCGCGAATACCTTGAAGGTTTGTGGATCCGGCAGGTAAACGATGCGGATGAAGGCACCTGCAAAGACGCCAGGCAGCGTGCCGGCGATCACCAACAAGGTCAGCGGCCAGACCATCCTTCCTTCTCGCCAATACCGATAAACGCCGCTCGGAATGGCGACGATATTGAACACCTGGTTGGTGGCGCTGACCGAAGGATTGGTGTAGCCGAGGACTGACATCTGAAACGGCAGCAGTAAAAAGGCGCCGGAGACGCCACCCATGGACGTGAAAAAGGAAATAACAAAGGCCACCAGCGGCGGCAGCCAGGGAGCGACTTCGATACCGGCGGTCTGGAACAGCACGGGGCCTCCGTAGCGCTATACCTTGTTAATAGACACGAAAATAACTATATTCGTGATTATAGTGAATCTGTCTCGCCCGGTCAAGCCGTGTTTCGTCTTGCCATGGGGGCTGTGAAAATCTGTCGGGAACCTTGAGAAAGTGCCATCTCGCTCCACGCTCAATCTCGTCGCTGTTCAGAGCCTCTCTCTGCCCGGGAAGTTCGGGTGTGCCAGGAAAAATTCGTGGCAGTTGGGGGTGCATATGCTAATAACAATACCGGCTGGAAGAGTGGATCCATGGATAAGCAGGAGGCGCTGACGATTCATATGGGCGGCAGATCGGCAAAGAAAACAGAGCGCAGAGTCGCTACGTCAACAGCAGCACCGAGCGAGACAAAACAAGCAGCCCATCGCGGTAGAAGCGGGTCTTCCCGTGACGACAGCCCGTGTCTTGATAGTGTCCAGCTGGGGCAATTGGAGCAATCGTTTTGTCAGTGGCAACGACAGGCCCGCCGCACCGACCAGAGGCGGTCCCGCAGCCGGCTGCTTCTGGTTTTCCTGTTGATCCGCTATACCGGCGCCAAACTCAATGAGGTCCTGATGGTTCAGCCTAATCGGGATTTCGACTGGGAGCGCTCGGTGGTTTGCTTTTGCAGCGGGGCTGAGGATGATGTGGCCTCGGGGCGGGAAGTTCACCTGTCAAAGACGTTGGCTGCTGCACTCCGTGATCTTCTCGATGAGCCGACCCTACAGCCGCTCGCGGAGCAGAGACTGCAGCTCGATCCGGGATTCGTCCGGCGAAAATTCTATGAGCGGACCGTTGCCTGCGGTTTTGCCAAACGACTTGGTGGTCCGGAGATGCTGCGCAAGGCGCGGGCCACCGAGCTGCTGCAGGGCAATATGCCGCTGCCGGCAGTGCAGATGATGCTCGGCCATTCCTCACCGAGTCTGACCTCATCCTACGTCTCCTTCTCCGCAGAGGAGATCCGCAGTGTTGCCCGGCATTTCCTGGAGCGGGAAGACCGGCGCCGCACCAGTGCGCGCAATACGTTTTTCGGCAAAGTGGAAACGATCAGGCGCGGCACCATCCAGTCCCTGGTGGTGCTGGCTACCATCGATGGTTTTTCAATCGCTACCGTCATTACCAACGACAGTCTCGAACGTTTGGGACTGTGCCGGGGCCGGCTGCTGACCGCCGAGGTGAAGGCGCCCCTGGTCATGCTGCAGGCCGGCGAGGAGCCGCCGCTCTGTTCTGCCGATAACCGGCTCAAAGGCAGTGTTGTCGCGGTGACGCCTGGACCGGTGACCAGTGAGTGCGTGGTCCGGGTGTCCGAAGGAGTCGAGGTCTGCGCCATTATTTCCTCGGCCCAGCGAAGCGTTCTTGACCTGCGGGTGGGCATGGCGGTCTGGGTGCTGTTCAGTTGCTTTGCCGTGGTCTTGCAGGCAGATGACTGAGCAGTGCCGGGGGTGTCCTGATCGCCTGAACCTGCCCGCTACGGCAGCGGTTTGATCTTCGGGACCGCGTTCGGCTTGATTGCGCTCGGCGTAACGCCGGTCGGTACCTGCCGGATTGGTGCCGCCGTCGGTGCCTCTTCGGTCACCGGTGCCGCTTTGACGGCATCGCCCGGCAGCTTCGGTTTGGTACTCAACTCCGGTTTGGCGGTCAACTTGATGTTTCGAGCGGCCGGGGCGAGCGCCGGCGGTGAGCCGACAACGATGGTCCGCCAGGGGCTCCACCGTGCCTGGTCGCCCTCTTCTTTGGCCCGGAACCGATACGTTCCCGGTGCCGGGAAGGTCAGGCGGGCCATCTTCACCGTACCGCCGCCGGCCGCCAGCGACCCGGCCGATGGCTGTCGCTGCCTGACGAATGAAGAGGCGTTGAAGGCCTGGTACTCGACGTCCCAGACCAGGCCGGCATCGGCCGCGCTGACCCGGGCGCTGATCTGGACCGGGCCCGGCTTGTCGAAACGCTGGTTTTCCTGCGGCCGGATAATGGTCGGCGGTGCCTTCGGCGCACTGATCGCCGCGGCGATCGGCCGGTTCTGCAGCACCTTGGTCTGCGGCTCAACTGACTGTGGTGCCTTAAGGGCGGTCGTCGGTGCTGCCTGCGCGGTGGTTTTAAACGGTTTGACCTGCTGTTTTTCGGTCGGCAGCGTTGCCGTAGGTTTGATCTTGGCATGGGCCGCGGCCGTCGGCGGCAGGTGCAACTGGTCAGTCATCGGAGTGCTTCCTTTGATCTTGAAGCTGACTCGATCGGAGATGGAAAGGCCTTCTTGATCTTGATAGATTTTGGATATGTTGAGTGTCGCAGTCAGACTCCAAATGCCTTCTTCGGTAAACGCGGAGCGCGGGATGACCAATTCGTCGTTGTACATCGTTGGGCGGATATTCATATCCTTGGGGATGGGTGGCCAACTGCCCGGTTCGCTGAACGGCGACCAGGTCCAGTCAAGTTCGACCGGCATGTTTGTAGAACCATGATTAGCTAGGTCCAGCTTTACGACCACATCGCCGTTGATCTCCTGGCCTGCCTGTGGTGAGAGAATTTTTAGTCGATGATATGAGTTAATTGTGAATTTGACGGAATCAATCGGTGTTGAATTACGAAAAGACAGATCAACTGTGTATGAATACGGCATGGCATATGAGTGAACTATGTCTTTTAGGGGGAAATAGGTAAACAGGACATTCCCTGATTTGACCGGATTTTGGGGGCCAATAACCATGGAACCAATAGTGCCATAACCGAGGATATTAATCGTTTGTCCGACAATGGGTGGATTTTCTACAACCCGGTCCATTACCGTCGTCACCATGACCGCTGAAGGATCGTTGAAATGCTTGCCGGGAGTGGGATCGATGATTTTCAGGGATCGCTCCATGGCCTCCCAAATGATGTTGTTTCGGCTGCTGCTGCTGCTGGCGGAGACCTGCCTGCTGTGCTGCAGTCTGAGTGGCCCGACAACCAGACCTGTACTGTTGCCGTCATCGGCATCCCAAAAATGATGCCCCTTAATATTATTATTTTGTTGCGCCGGGGCGTTTGGTGGAAATGTGCAGACGGCATCAGGGTCGAGCCAGGGATCGAAATCGCATGTATGGGTTGAGGTAACGGTTCCGTTTGCAGCGGATGTCGCCCCTTTGATGCTGAACACTTCTTGCGCCGTCCGTGTGGTTTTGTTCCAGGTGCCGTGGATCTCATAGGTAAAATGGAGATCGGCGTTGGTGGCATAATTAGAGTTTGGTTTCATCTCGCAGGGTCCGGAAAATCTGTAATCGCGACCTGAATCCGTAAACCCGTATCCTTTGAATTGCATGTCCGTACCTGAACAGAAAACGTTAAAGTGCGGAGGATATTCCTCATCTGAATCCCACGGCCATGCGTGCGCAGTCGCCGCTTGACAGATGAGGGCAACCACGAAGAGAAAGAAAAACGGTAAACCTCGGTACCCGGTGGTGGAAAGCGATAGTCCTCTTTTGATGATATCTCTCCGTGGTTCGACGGTTAACAGCAGGAGGACAGGGTCGATTCATCACGCGCGGCCGATATGTTGGCGACGGTGTGCGGGGCCGGCTAACAGTTGTCTCCTGACTATTTCTTGATTCCATGGCCGATATCCTCGGCCAGGAAAATCACTCCGCTGATGGCAAGCAAGCAAATCGGTCTGCACGGTTCAATGCTGCGGGAAACCATAGCCTTGGTTCCTTGAACCGGTCCCACGGGCGTATTAGGGTGCCCGTGACTCTCATGGCGCAGGTACCTGTCGCTGACGAAAGGGCATTATTTGAGATAGCCGATTTCGACATGGTTCGCGTTGTTTGCCTGGTTGCATTCTTCACCGGCCTGGAAATTTGACGGGCCGGCCGGTTTGACCGACAGGGTGAAGAGCCGCATGGTATTTTCCCGGAGGGACGGATGATCGGCCCACCGTTTGAAATCGGGAATCTGGTATTTACAGACTACCGGTCGGGACGCGCCCTTTTTCAACGGGGCAAATGAGGCCGGGCACAGTTCTTCGGATATCCCGGTCTGGTTGTAGGACTTGGGCAGGTAGCGGACATTCATGAAGAATGAGGTCCGTGCGGCAGCGGTAAAATCTGCATTGCCGACATTGGTGACGACACCGCTCAACGTGAGCAGACCGGTGCTGCTTTTGGTGAGCTTGAGATTCACGCTGAGATCGGCGCACAGCTGCCGTGTCGGAATGTTCGCCGCACCTGGTAGTGTCGAATTCCGCTTGTCAACAATATTATGCTTCGTCTCGGCCAGGGCAGTGCCTGCCGTCAAAAGGACCACGGCACCAACGAGGATGATTGAACAAAGGCGTGCGAAGGATCGTGAGTTGTCTGATGGCATGGCTGTCTCCCTGAGGTTGTTCTGTTGATGAGCTGGAGCGGGTTGGGCCGTTCCTGTTGTGTCCGCGAGTGATCGGTATCTGGCGTGCGGGCAGAATGCCCTGGAACTTCGGGCATGTCTGGCCGGGCGTCGGCATTGTTCAACCTGTTACTGGAGCTTACGTCATGCTCCATGAAATCACCAGGGGAAAAGCGGCCGGAGGAATGCGCTCGATTCCTGCGGCCGCCGTTTCCGGATTGCTTGTCGTTCTCCATTAAGCGGCTTCCACCTGACAGGCGCCGACCACCATACCGGCCCGCTCTGTGCGCGCCCCGGCAGGAGTCAGCGTGCCGGTCATCTTCCTGGCCAGCCGGGCTAACGTCCAAACAACCAGCATCCCCAGCGGCAGAGCGATGGAGAGAGTTACCGGAAGGAGCCACAACGTAACAATCAGATCAGTCATAGCAAACATGTTCATTCCCCCTTATTGTTGTTGAGTGCTTTGATGCCGGTTGGTTCGGCATCGTGTTTCCTGATACCCATCTTTCGAAGTATTTTTCGTTTGCTTTACTGTCAGTGTCTCCGGACTGGAAAAAGGTTCACTCCTCTTTCATCACGGGGCATCTTTTTGTTGGCGGCTGGTTGACACCGGTTGTGCATCAGCTGTCTTTAAAAGGCAGACGGGTGCTGAGAAGAGCGAAAAATAGCAGGGTCCTCGATACGTGCGGCATCACCACGCGCTCGTCAGGCGCCCCGGTAATTGCAATTGCTCAGAAGACATGGTACCCATATGAGTAGGCCTATCCTCAACAATCTCCGGTACAAGACGATGCTCAAGCTCAGTCACCTATCACCGTGCCGCGGCGTGTGCCTGCCTCTGGCCCTGCTGTTCTCCCTTGTCCTTTTCGGCTGCGATAACCGCGGCGTCGACGATTTTCCGGTACTCGGCGAGGTGACCCGGGATTTCAGCTTTGTCAATCAGGACAACGAGGTGGTAACGCCTGTCGTTTTCCAGGACAAAGTCTATGTCACCGACTTTTTTTTCACCACCTGCCCGTCGATCTGCCCGATCATGACCCGGCAGATGACCCGTGTTTACGAGGCCGTTAAAGACGAGCCGGGGGTACTGCTGCTGTCGCACACCATCGACCCGGAGCACGATACCGTCGAGGTGTTGAAGAACTATGCCGACGGACTCGGCATCGAAACGGCGAAATGGCACATGGTCACCGGACCGCAGGACGAGATCTTTGCCATGGCCAAGCACTATATGCTGGCCGCGATGAAATACGAAGAAGCTCCGGGTGGCTATCTGCACAGCGGTTCGTTCGTGTTGGTCGACCGGGAGCGGCAGATTCGCGGCTATTACGACGGAACCGATTCAGAAGCGGTGGACCGACTGATTGAAGACCTCGCTCTTTTTAGGGAACCTTGAATGAAATGACGAATGTTTCAAGCTCTTCTATAGTGAATCTCGCTAAGCGAGTTGCCGCTGCGTTGCCGGTTGTGGTTGCGGCGCTTGTCTGGACGGCCGGAGGCCTCGCCGCGGCCGAGACGGTGCCGGCGACCGCCGGCAGCGGATCGGCACTGTTCGCTGAGCATTGTTCTTCATGCCACGGTGCGGCGGGGGAGGGATTCCGCAGTCTCTACCCACCGCTTGCCCGTAGCCGGATTCTTGCCGATGAACCGGAAGTGTTGCCGTGTATTATCCGGTACGGTCTGCGCGGCGAGATCGTTGTTGACGGACGGGTCTTCAACCAGGTCATGCCCGGCAATTCCCTTCTGTCGGCCGGCGAAATAGCCCGGATCATTTCCCATATGCAAGCCCTGTGGGGTGACGAAAACAGAGCAATCGAGGTGGAGACGTGGTTGGAAGACTGCAAATGATCGCTTCTCATGTGGTCGGGTCGGTGCGGTGGCGGCTGCTGCTGGCGTCTTTTCTCGTTCTGGCGGTGGCCTGCCAAAACCAAGAAGTCGAGGAAAACCGAATCCTTGCAGAAGATGTCATGACCGTTCACGACGAGGCGATGGCCAAGATGACGCAGATGCACGAGCTGCGATTGCAACTGGAAGGGCGCGCCGGCGGGAGTGGCCCGGACCCGGAGATTGGTGCCGCGATCGAGGCGCTGCAGCAGGCCCATCGTCAGATGATGACCTGGATGCGTGAGTACCGGCCGCCGCAGAGCGACGAGGCGCTGCAGCAGGCCGGGGACTACCTGCTCGATGAGCGACGAAAAATTCAGCTGGTCAGTGACGCGATCGCGGCCAGCATCGATCGGGCGGAGCGGCTGCTCGTCCGGTGAGTACCGGTGTGTCAGCCGTCATGCACGCCCCTGTCCGCCGGCACCGTTCGGAGTGTCATGATCAGCAAAAAAACCTGCTGAAATTGCAATTGACTCTCTGAGATGATAGAAAAGATGAGGATGGAGTTGTTTTCAGGGGAGATCAGCGATGCAGCAACCGACACCGCGTTGACCGGTTTAGAAGCGTTATGAGCGATAGCGAGTTGGTGCCGGAAAGCCGGGCTACGATACTGGTGGTCGATGATGAGGCCGAGATCCGCGCCTTGACCGCCGAAGCTCTGGACGATTTCGACTACCAGGTCCTGCTGGCTGCCAGCGGGGAGGAGGCGCTGTCGCTGTATGGTGATCTGGCGGAGACCATCGATATGATCATTCTCGATCTGAACATGCCGGGCATGGGCGGGTATCAGTGTCTGCGGAAATTGCTCGCACTCGATCCCGGCGTTCGGGTCCTTGTCGCCAGCGGCTATTCGGCACCGGGTCAGGAAGCCGAGATCATCGCCGAGGGTGGTGCCGGGTTTATCGGCAAACCCTATCTGCTCAGTGAATTGCTGGCCAAAGTAACCGAGGTGCTGGACAGCGATCGGAACGGAGTAGTCCCCGAAGCGGCGCATCGGCGGGTTTCCATCTGAAAGAGTAGGTCCCTTGTGTCGGGGAGCCAAGAAATGCCCGGAGTGCTCGTTGTCGAAGAAGATCTGCAGTGCCTTGCATGGGGGAATTCAAACCAGCAGTTCGTGAAGGGGGCGCCTATCCGTTTTTCAGAGTGGATCTCTTCGCCGGCGGCGTCTCTCTGCGTGCCGCTGCTGTTGCCGGTTTTGATCGGCTGGTGCTTGTGGGCCGGGGCTTTTCAGCCCGTGGCTGCGCAATCGCCGGAGCCGGTTATCGTTGCCGCTGTTTTCGCCCGCACCGGGCACGGTAGCCTGCAGAGCTTGCCGAGTTATGACATGGTTCAGCTGGCGGCCAAAATGGTCAACGATCGCGGCGGCGTGCTCGGCAGGCCGATCAAGGTGCTCGAGTTTGACAGCAGCAGCACCGTGCTCGGGGCTCGCCGGGCAGCCCAGCAGGTCGTACAGGCCGATGTGCTGGCGGTCATCGGGCCGTCATGGAGCTCACAGGCCATGGTGATGGCACCGATCCTGCAAGCAGCAGGCATCCCAATGATTGCTACGACAGCGACGGCCAACGGGGTGACCGGGCTCGGCGATTATATCTTTCGGGTCTGCTACACCAACGATTTCCAGGCTGAGGCCTTGGCCCGGTTTGCCTGGGAAAACCTGGAAGCGCGCCGGATGGCGGTCCTGACCATTGCCGACGACATCTACAGCGAGACCCTGAGCGCCGAATTCATCGAGCGGTTTGCGGGTCGAGGTGGGCGGGTCGAGGTGCAGCTTCGGTACCTGCAGACCTCTGTCGATTTTGCCGAGCAGTTGACCGCGGTGCAGAGAGCTTCTCCGGATCTCGTTTTTGTCCCGGGGTATACCGGGGATGTCGGATTGATTCTCCGGCAGGCCCGCCGGATTGGCCTGACCATGCCCTTTCTCGGCGGCGACGGATGGACCGGCATCGAGCAAAATGCCCATCTCGGCCCGCTGCCGGGGGATAATTACCACACTTCGCACTGGCATCCGGCCATTGGCACGCCGTCCAGTCGCACCTTGCTGAGCGCCCTGGGCGCGCACTACGGCGACGAGGCGCTCGGCATGATGGATACCGGCAATGCGACCGAATATGACGCGCTCAATCTGTTTGTCGATGCCGTCAGGCGGGCCGGTCGTTTCGACCGTGCCGCCATTCGTGAAGCACTAGCGGCAACACGGTACTTTCCCGGCGCCAGCGGCACCATCTCCTTTCGGGGGTCGCGGGATCCGGCAAAGGCTATTGTCGTTCTGCGAATCACGAACGCCGGGGCGGCTTATGTCACGCGTATGGAGCCCCAGTGATGAGCGGGAGCATCGACGACCGAATCAAACGTGACATCTTGCTCACTTTTCTCGTTATCGCGCTGTTGTTCGTCGCCGTCGGCTTTTTCATGCAGCTTCGTTGGCGAAACGACCATATCGATACCGTCTACCAACTGCTCGATGCCATTGTCTCCACCGAGCAGAGTGATCTGGCCAACGAGTTGTTCGAGAGGCGAATTACGGCCCTGCGGCTGCGCCTGCAGGACATGGTCTCGCTGCAGCATGTGATTTCCATCAGCCTCTACGACATACAGTTCCGCAGATTGGTTCACGTCACCCAGAAAGGTGCTGCAGAGTCGGGCCGTCCGGCACCGGAGCTGCCCGCCGCCGATCTGCGTGCCGGTGGCGGCTACCGAGTGGCCGGCGGGTTCGACACCCTGTTTTTTACCCGGCAGATTCGAGCAATGGGCGAGAACATGGGCTGGCTGGCTATCGTCTACGACTTGTCCGTGCTGCGCGGGCAGTTGCGCATGTTTTTCATTTTTCTGTCGATTCTGCTGCTGGTGACGCTGTTGAGCATGTTGACCCTGTTGCGGTGGCGTTTGCGGCGGTTCGTTATTGCCCCGCTGCGTGAGCTTGGTGCTGCCGTAAGCTCGCTGGAGGCCGGTAGGCTTTTGCCGCTCGACAACCTCGAAGGCTCTGGTCGGGAGGTCGGGGGCCTCGCCAGGACCTTCCAGAGTATGACGGACCGGCTGAACCAGTCCTATCGGCGGCTGGACGAGACGAACCGGGCGCTGCGCGACAGCGAACAGCGATTCAAGTCGGTCTTCGATCATGCCCCGTATGCTATCGTCGTGACCAGTCTGGAAGACGGCAGGCTGCTTGACGCCAACGAGGTTTTCATTCGGCGATGGGGCATTAGCAAAGAGCCGTCTGGGAGGCTCAAACCGGACCGGCTGTCGATGGTGCCGCCGCGGGAAGCGGCGTCGATCCGGCGGGCAGTGATCAAAGAAGGCGGCGTCTTTAATCGGGATATGGAAATCTTGCGGCCGGATGGATCCTGGGAACAAATTCTGTTCTCCTCGGTTCCGATTACCTTTGGCAGTGAAGCCAGCATGTTGTCGATGACCGTCAACGTTACCGAACGCAGGAGGGCCGAGGACGAACTGCGGAAATCCCAGGAAAAATTCCGAACGCTCTTCGAGTTGTCCCCGGAGGCGATCTTGCTGGTCCACCTTGACAGTGAGGCGATCCATGACGTCAACAAGGCGTTTACCGGCCTCTACGGTTATTCCAGGGAGGAATGTCTCGGCAGGACCACGTTGGCGCTCGGCATCTATCAAGAGACCGCGGAGCGAGCGGCGATTTTTCGCCGGCTGCGTGCCGGCGAACATCTGGAAAACGCGGAGGTCGGTGTTCGTCATAAAAACGGGACGGCGCTGATCTGTTCGCTGTCCAGCATTACGTTGACGCTTGGCGGCGAGTCGTTTCTACTGACCGTGATGCGCAATATCACCGAAACGAGGCTGTTGCAGGAGATGATGGTGCAAACCGAGAAGATGGTTTCCATGGGCGGCATTGCCGCCGGTATCGCCCATGAGATCAACAACCCTTTGGGTATTATTCTCCAGGCTGCCCAGAATCTGGAAAATCGCACCAGGATTGATTTTGCCAAGAATCGTGCCGTTGCCGAGAGCGTCGGCCTCGACCTGGCACAAATGAATGAATATCTGCGGATCCGTAAGCTCGATCGATTTATCGGAGATATTCAGAGCGCCGCTCTCAGGGCTGCCGATATTGTACGGCATATGCTCGATTTCAGCCGGCGCAGCGATGCCAAGCGGGGACTCTGTGACCTAGAGCAATTGATTTATCAGGCACTGAGCCTGGCGCGCAGCGATTACGATTTGGAAAAATGTTACGACTTCAAAAAGATTCAGGTTGATGTCAGGGTTGCAGAGAACGTGCCCTCTATTTCCTGCATTGCGACCGAGATCGAGCAGGTTTTTCTCAATTTGCTGCGCAACGCTGCTCAGGCCATTGCCGAAGCCGAGCCGCCGGTGGTCTCGCCGCGTATCGATCTCTCCGTGACTGGTCTTTCCGGGGCGGTGCGGATCGTCATCGCGGACAATGGACCGGGTATGACCGAGGCGATTCGGCGCCGGATTTTCGAGCCGTTCTATACGACGAAGCCACCCGGAATTGGTACCGGCCTTGGCCTGTCCGTCTCCTATTTTATCATCACCCAGAGTCATCGCGGCCGGATGCGGGCGGAATCGCCGCCGGGAGGCGGGAGCCGCTTTATCATCGAGCTACCGGCGGATAGCGATCCGAAGGGTGAAATATGAGCACACTGCTGCCGAACGTGTTCATCGTTGAGGATGAACAGCAGATCAGGGAGCATATGCTGCTCTATTTCGAGGACTTCGATGAGTTTCGTGTCGATGCGGCAGAGAGCGGGGAGTTGGCTCTGGAGATGCTGGCCGGTGAACCGGCCGAGGTCTGCATCGTCGATATCAGATTGCCCGGTATGGATGGCGAGTCATTTATCCGTGCGGCGGCGGCGGCCGGGAACTGTCGTCGCTTCATCGTACATACCGGTTCGGTCGATCTGCCGGTCTCCGAACACCTCCGCTCAGTCGGCATCTCCGAACGGGACGTCTTTTTCAAACCGTGCGGGATGGACCTGATCCTGGCCAGGGTCCGTGAACTGCTCACGGAGTTGGCGGCCGACGATCAATCTGTCTGATCAACCGGTTGGCCGGGAAGCGTCGACCCCAGATTCTTTGGTCGAGTCTCTTCGGCTGGCTGTGGAAAAGAGGAGGGCGAGCAGGATAAACAGCGGAATAGCCAATTCAAAGATTTCTTCGTAGACTCGCAGGTAGGTTTTTGAGTCGTGGTACAGTGGCCTGAGCACATGCCGGATCGGGCCGGAAAAGCTGTCCAGTGTCTTGCTGACCACGGCCGTTCCGATCGCCGCTGCAATGGCCACCGATGGGGCCTGCCGGTGGCGTACGGCACGGAAGAATGACGGCGCAGCGCGCCAGACGAAACGCAGTACGACGATCAGCAGCAAAATCATCACGACGGAGACCACGGCTTTTTCACCGGCCGGGACGTCGGGGCTCAGGTAATAACGGGATTTGAGTACCCCCATCGTCGTGAAACGGGCATGTGCGTCCAACTCGCGCAGCAGCAACAGGACGACCATCAGTCCGGCCGTCAGGTGCCAGCGCGGATTGTCCCGGAAGCTGCGCGCCAGCAGCCAGAACGCGGCGATCAGATAGAGTACTGCTGTTGCCGATTCCACCGATCCATTTTCACGCACCAGCGCGGCTCCCGTCTCCGCCGGCAACAGGCTTGCCGCCACGGCGACCAGGAAGATGCCGATGCCGATCAATACGAGCAATTTCAGATAATTATCAAAATGCCTGTTCATTGTTGAGCAGTCCTCATGGTTCCGGTTCGAGACCGCCGTGCCCGTGTGACAGGGCTGCCGGCCGGGGTGGTGGTTTTAGCGGGCGTCGACGATCATGAGCACCGTTGTACCATGTTTTCGTTGAGATTCAACATTTCCGATTGATCAAGCATGGCCGACAGGCCGGCCCGCGTCTGTTCGTCGGTCTCGGGAAAATGTGCAAGGCAGGCGACGGAAACCTTGTAAAATCTATCGCTATCAGCTAGCATTTCGACGTTGTCACCCGTGGCTTGACGGCTTTGTGAAAATCAGTTCAGGCAGTGCCGGTAAGCCTCCTCGCTGGCAGGAATCTACAGGTTGGCCGGTCTGATCAGGCGGTTTTTACGAAACATCTGCTTCCGTGGAAATGATGTCGAACCATTCCGCGGATTCCCGACGTTTTTGTTCGGCGTGGCATCGCGATGAAACGACAGAAAACGGTGTACTGGTTGCAAGGGGGCGGCTGCGGTGGGGATACTTTCTCCTTTCTCAGCAGTGAGTTCCCCAATATCATCGAGTTATTTCGAAGACTCGAGCTTGAGTTGCTGTGGCATCCCTCGCTTTCCAACCTGTCGCCGGCGGAGCACGCGCGACTCCTTGCCGACATCCTGGCCGGTGAGCAGCCGCTGGATATCCTGATGGTTGAGGGGTCGGTGATCTGCGGGCCGGCCGGTACCGGGATGTTCGATACCAAAGATGGTCAGCCCAAAAAAGAAATGATCTACAATCTTGCCGGTCAGGCCGGCTTGGTCATGGCGGTCGGCACCTGCGCCTGTTTCGGCGGATTCGGCAACGACCAGGTGATCGAGGCCATTGGACTGCAATTCGCCAGGAAACAGCGGGGCGGACTGCTCGGCAGCGATTTCCGCTCGGCCAGTGGCCAGCCGGTCATCAATCTGGCCGGTTGCCCCTGCCACCATGATGTGATTGCCGGGGCCTTGATCTCGGCGGCCAGCGGCGTCAATCTTGAACTCGATCAATATCAGCGGCCCATCGAATGGTTCGGTACCACTGTGCACCAGGGCTGTACCCGCAACGAGTATCACGAATATCGGGTGGAAGAGTCCGATTTCGGTGAGTTGGGCTGTCTTTTCTTCCACATGGGCTGCGCCGGGCCGCTGGTTCCGGGACCGTGCAATAAGCTGTTGTGGAATCAGCAATCTTCCAAGCCGCGTGCCGGCGTGCCGTGTTTCGGCTGCACCGATCCCGACTTTCCACGAGCCACGCCGTTTTTCCAGACCCCCAATATCGAAGGGATTCCGATCTCGTTGCCGATGGGGGTCAATCGTGCCCATTACATGGTCTACAAGGGCATGGCCGCTGCGGCGGCGCCGGACCATCTGAAAAAGCGCACATCCAAAGTATAATCAAGAGCTAAAGGCGACAACCTATGAGCATAGTCACCCGGGGAGTCAATATTCCCCTCAACCGGGCCGAGGGCGACTTGGAGGTTCGGGTCGAGATCGAAGACGGTGTCGTTGCCGAGGCTTGGAGTGCCGGTACGATGTATCGCGGTTTTGAGGCGATGATGCGTGGTCGCGGAGCACTGGACGGTCTGGTTGTGACGCCCCGGGTCTGCGGTATCTGCAGCCTGACCCATCTGTCCGCCGCGGTTGCGGCGCTGGATGCGATCGCCGGCGTGGAGCCGCCCGACAATGCCTGGCGGCTCCGTAACCTGGCGTTGATGATGGAAACCATCCAGAGCGACGTTCGGCAGAGTATCCTGATGTTTATGGTCGATTTCGCCAACCGGCAGGCCTATCATGACCTGCCGCTGCTGGAGGATGCCTGTGAGCGCTACAGCCCGCTGGCCGGCCGGGCAGCGATCGAGGTGGTTCGAGAGACCAAGCGGCTGTTGCAGGGGGTGGCGATCATCGGGGGCCAGTGGCCCCATACGTCGTTCATGGTGCCCGGTGGAGTCACCTCGATGCCTGACGTGTCGAAAATCTTGCAGTGCCGGATCATCATCGAGCGCTTTATCGCCTGGTATGAGCGGACCATTCTCGGCTGCAGCCTGGAGCGCTGGCAGCAGGTCGGCAGCGTGACCGATCTGGAGAACTGGCTGGAAGAGAATGATGCCCACCAGGACAGCGAACTCGGTTTCTTCCTGCGCATCGCCCGGCAGTCCGACCTGCACCTGCTGGGTCGGGGGCCGAACCGGTTTCTCTCGTATGGCAACCTGGTGCTGCCGGAAGACACCACGGTCGGCGGTTTCGACGGCAAGGTATCGCGGGCCGGCTGGGCCGAGGGCGCCGAGGTCTTCCCGTTGGACGCCGGTAAGATCACCGAAGATACCTCCCACTCCTGGTTCGCTCCGGGCAAACCACCACTTCACCCCTTCGACGGCGAGACCAAGCCGTATGCTTCGGGACACAGCGGCCAGGTCTATTCCTGGGTCAAGGCTCCACGTTACGACGGCCAGGTGGCGGAGACCGGGCCGCTGGCCGAGATGATCATCGACGGCCGGCCCCTGTTCAAAGACCTGATCGAGCGGCAAGGGCCGAGCGTTTTTGCCCGGCAGTTGGCGCGGTTTGTCCGTCCTGCCGCGCTGCTGCCGCCGATGAGGGTGTGGGCCGACGAGTTGCGGCAGCATTGTATGGACCTGTTCTACCGCTCGGTCAAGATGATTCCCGACGGTGAAGGGGTCGGCATGGTGGAAGCGGCGCGAGGCGCGCTGGGCCATTGGGTCAAGGTCCGGGACGAGAAGATCAGTCACTACCAGATAATTACCCCGACTGCATGGAACGGATCGCCGCGGGATAGCGAAGGACGGCGCGGCGCCTGGGAGGAAGCGCTCATCGGCACACCGATTGCCGATCAGGCCAACCCGGTGGCGGCCGGACACGTGGTGCGCTCCTTCGACCCCTGTCTGGTCTGTGCCGTTCACTGTTTGCAGAGCGGGCGCCGCACTGGGCGGATGAAGATCGACAGCAACCGGTGAAGGCGACGATCATCTGTATCGGCAACCGATTCGTACCGGCGGATGCGGCCGGTCCGACGGTATACGATCGGCTGCGAGAGCTTGCTCTGCCAACCGGTGAGATCGACCTCGTCGACGGTGGCCTGCAGGGACTGAACCTGTTGCCACTGCTTGAGCGCGGTGGGAGGGTGGTGTTTGTCGATGCGGTCAGCGGTTTTGTCGATAACGACGCCGATCGGCTCGTCCTGCTCGACGGTGCTGAGATTTCGACCTGGCCGGAGCAACATCGGTTCGACCATGGGGCCGGCATCGGTTACCTGCTGGCCGTCCTGCCGCAGGTCTGCGACGGAGAGATGCCCCGGGAGATCGCCGTGGTCGGCATTGAAGGGACATATGATGCGCAGCTGATCGAACGGGCCGCCCGGCTCAGCATCGAGGTGGCGCGCCACGGTTTACAGGGAAGCCGGTGATGGAAAAGAGCCGCGAAGAATTGCAGCAGGAAATCAATATGCTCCGCCAGGAGATCCGTGTGGCCAGGGAGGCGGCGCAGACCACCGCCGACTTCGTGGTTCGCCAGTTCGAGCAGACGGAGCGGATGCTGCACCGTTTCCAGGTCGCCAATGCCGAGCGCCAGGCCGTTCTCGACGCCGCCACCCAATTGTCGATCGTCGCTACCGATCTGGACGGCACCATCCGGTTGTTCAGTAAGGGCGCCGCTACCCTGCTCGGCTATCGGCCGACGGAGATGATCGGCGAGCGAACCATTCTCTCCCTGCACCTGCCCGAAGAACTGCAACGCTATGGTGAAAAGATCAGCGGTGTAGGCGGGTCTGTGCTGCGGGGCATGGAGGTCTTCGACCAGATCGTCAAACAGAAGCAGAGCCGGGCTCGGGAGTGGGTCTACTTGCGCAAGGACGGCACTCATCTGCCGGTGAGCCTGTCGGTAACTCAGCTGCTCAATCCGGACGGCCGGGTGGCCGGTTACCTGTTTGCGGCGATGGATATGACCCTGCAGAAAGAGATGGAGGGAGCATTGATCGAGGCCAAGGAAGCGGCGGAGTCGGCCAATGCCTCCAAGGGCGATTTCCTCGCCAGGATGAGCCACGAGATCCGCACACCGATGAACGGCATCATCGGCATGGCTTCCTTGCTGGAGAAGACAGCGCTCGAATCAAAACAGCGTAACTACGTTGAAAAACTGATCGGCTCGGCCAACACCCTGCTCCATCTGATCAACGATATCCTCGATTTTTCCAAGATTGATGCCGGCCGGCTGCATCTGGAAAAAGTGGTTTTCAATCTCGAAGACATTCTCGGCAACGTCGCCAATGTCGTCGGTATGCAGGCCGAGAAGAAAGGGCTGGAATTTCTCTTTCGCGTCGATCCGCAGGTGCCCCATCAATTGATCGGCGACCCGCTGCGCCTTGGCCAGATCCTAATGAATCTGGCCGGTAATGCGGTGAAATTCACCGAGCACGGAGAAATCGTCATATCCGTCGGGGTCGAACGGCGCCAGGGCAACGACTTGGGGATTCGTTTCTCGGTGAAAGACAGCGGCATCGGCCTGGCCATGGAACAGATCGGCTCCCTGTTTTCCGCCTTCAGCCAGGCCGACGATTCCATCACTCGCAGATATGGCGGCACCGGTCTGGGACTGGCCATCTGCAAGCAATTGACCGAGCTAATGGGCGGTACGATCCGGGTCGAGAGCGAGCCGGGCAAGGGCGCCGAGTTTATCTTTACCGCCCGCTTGCAGTGCCCGGAGCGGCAATCGCTGGCCCGGCCGAAACTGCTCGAGCAATTGGGCGGTTTGCGGGCGCTTGTCGTCGACGACAATTCGATCGCGCGCGACGTGCTCGCCTCGATGCTGCGTTCCCTGAGAATCGAGGTCGACACCGCGGTCGACGGGGAATCGGCCATAGCCCTGCTCGAAGAGCAGACCCGGGCGGGGCAATCCTATGACGTGATCCTGCTCGATTGGATAATGCCCGGCATCGACGGGATCGAAACAGCCCGACGGATCAAGGCCAACGCCGAAATCGCCCGTATCCCGGCTATGCTGATGGTTACCGCCAACGCCCGCGAGGATGCCTATGTCGAAGCCAAGAATGCCGGTCTCGACGCGTTTTTGCTCAAGCCGGTCTATGCCTCGATCATGCACGATACCCTGCTCGATATCATAGGGGTGGAAACCGATTCCGAAGTTAGCGGAGGTACGGAACGAAATCAGCAGGTCGACCTGGGCGACATCAGCGGGGCCCGCATCCTGCTGGTTGACGACAATATTATCAACCAGGAGGTTGCCGCCGAATTCCTGCGCAACGTCAGCATGGCGGTAACAATCGCCGGCAACGGCCGTCAGGCCCTGCAGGCGCTGGAAGAACAATCTTTCGACCTAGTCCTCATGGATATCCAGATGCCGGAGATGGACGGCCTCGAAGCGACCCGGCGGATCCGTCGTAAACCGCTCCACCGCGACCTGCCGATCATCGCGATGACCGCCCACGCGATGACCGGTGATCGCGACAAAAGCTTGGCAGCGGGCATGAATGACCATATCACCAAGCCAATCGACCAGAAAATTCTCTACCAGGCGCTCAAGCAGTGGATTCGGCCCACAAACGGCACAATGGCAGCCGGTCGGGAGGAGCCGGTGGCGGAGTCGGCCGATGGCTGCGTCCTGCCGGAACTTCCGGGGATCGACAGCGAGCAGGCGATCCGGATACTCAACGGCAGTACGTCCCTGTTTCGCAAGATGCTTTATGAGTTCAAGCATGAATATGCATTGCTGCCGACTCGCCTGAGAGAGTTGTCCGAGACCGGACAATGGGAGCAGATAGCTGTCTACGCCCACACCGTTAAGGGGATTGCCGGCTATATCGGGGCCCCGGACCTGGGAGCGACGGCCCGGGAATTGGAAGAGCTGTTAAAGGAGCAGCGCCGCGACGAGGCCGGTGGTCTGCTGCCGGTCTTTATCGATGCGCTCGATTCCGTGCTGTCAGCTCTGTCGGCGCTGCCGCCGCTGGAACCGAAAACGGCTGACGGGGACCGGCCGGAGGATCTCGACATCGACCGGAAACTGGAGATTCTGCACGAGTTGGTCGGCCAGTTGGAACGGGGAGAAGCGGCGGCCGAACAGATTTTCGACGATATCAAGGGGCTACTTTCCGGGGCTGGGGTCGACGAATTACTTGGCACGATTGGTGCTGCGATTGATGATATAGAATACGATGATGCGGCTGCTTTGACCCGTGAATTGCTGCAGCATATGGAACACCGGACGGACTGACAAGATGATATTCGATAACCCGCGTATTTTGATCGTCGATGATGAGAAAATGAACCTCAAGGTCCTCGCCGACCTGCTCAAGGATGAGTATGTCCCGGTGCTGGCCCGCAACGGCGACCAGGCGATTCAGCATGCGCTCAGCGAGACGCCGCCGGACCTGATCCTGCTCGATGTGATCATGCCGCAGATGGGTGGATACGAGGTTATCAAGTATCTGAAAAACAACGATAAGACCAAGAATATCCCGGTGATTTTCGTTACCGCGCTCAGCTCTATCGAAGATGAGGAATTCGGATTGCGGCTCGGCGCCGTCGATTATATCACCAAACCGTTTTCCCCGCCGATCGTCAAAATCCGCATTCGCAACCATCTGCGCATTATCCACCAGTACAAACTGCTCGATCAGCTGGCGCATCTCGACGGGTTGACCGAGATCTGCAACCGACGGCGCTTTGAAGAAGAATTCAAAAAAGAATGGGAGCGTTCGCTGCGGAGCGGCAGTCCGTTCTCGCTGGCAATGATTGATGTCGACTATTTCAAGCAGTACAACGATCACTACGGCCATGCGATGGGGGATCTTGCCCTGCAACGGATTGCCAAGGCCCTCTCCGACGTGCTGCGCCGGCCGGCCGACTTCATTGCCCGGTATGGCGGTGAAGAGTTCGTGATGCTGATGCCGGAGACCGATCATGAAGGAGCGATGCAGGTGGCCCGGTACTCACTGAAAAAGATTGCCGACCTGAATATCGTCCATCACCATTCCCGGGCGGCCGATTACGTGACGGTCAGTATCGGCCTGTCCACCATCCACCCGGCCATTGCTTCTTCTCATAAGACCTTTCTGGCCACCGCCGACCAGAACCTTTATCGGGCCAAGGAGGGAGGCCGCAATCGGGTGGTCGGCAGCGTTATCAGAGGGGAGACCGTGCTGCCGCTATCGGCGTAACAGAACCAGGGGACTGAGAAGAGGGATCTTTCCTCCCTCTCTCCCATCCATCCATCTCAGGCAATCCCGGAAGATTTTCGGGGCTGTTTTTTCAATGCCCGGCGGTAGCTTGCACCGAGATGACAACGGCTGCTGCAGAACAGTTCAACCCCCGCTGGCCGTTTATTCAGGGGAATATCGCTGTTGCGCTGGTGCGACCCTTGTCGAAGAATTTTTGTCGGCTGTGTTTGCTTTGCAGGAAAAATTCGTTACAGCGCCCCTATGGCGCGTAGTGCCCGACCCACTTCCTCTTTGCCCTGTTCGGACAACGGCGTCTGCGGTTCCAGCGGATCGCCGACCGGATAGCCCTGCAATTGCAATCCTCCCTTGATGCAGGCGGCCAGATTGTAGCGGGCAAAGGCCTGGTTCAAGCCCCATAGCCGTCGTTGCCGCTCCATGGCGGTTTGCCAGTCACCGCTGCGGCACAATTCGTACAACTCCACACTTTGCGCCGGTGCCAGGCAGGCCGGCCCGGCCATCCAGCCGACTCCGCCGATCATCATCACGCAGGCCGGGATATGTGATGAGGCGGCAAAGACCTGCATCCGTCCCTCAACCCGATTGATAATCGACAGCAACCGGCCGGTATTGAACGAGGCATCTTTGATGTAACCGATATTGGCAACGTGACTGAGTCGTTCAATGGTCGGCAGACTTAGATCGGAACGCTGGAAGTTGGGGTTGGTGTAGAGTACGACGGGCAGCGAAACGCTATCGGCAATCGCTTTGAAATAGTGGTAGACCCCATCTTCAGAGATTGGGAAATAGGCCTCGAGGATGGCCAGTATACCGTCGCAGCCGAGATTTTCAAATTCGCGTGCCTGCCGGGTTGCATCGTCGATGGTAGTCGAGGCGACGCCGGCGATTACCGGCACTCGGCCCGCTGCGGCGGCGATTACGACCTCGACGATGCGCCGGCGCTGTGTCCAGGACAGGTAAGCGAATTCGCCGGTCGAGCCGAGCGGTGTCAGCCCATGGACGCCGGCCTTGATGAGATCATCACAGAGCCGTGTCAGCACGTCTTCGATGATGTCGCCGGCAGGGGTGATCGGTGAAACGATATAGGGAAAGACGCCGTGGAAATGGTCGGTGGACATGGAGACTCCTGGTTTGATTGTGGGTGTGCGCCGGGGTAAGCAGATAGCGTGCCGGTCCTGCAGTGTCCGATATGCATCGCGTCAAGTAAGTATACCGCGCCGGGAGCGCACGGGCAAGACGGCGCTCACCGGCGGGGGTGAACGGTCGGTGTTTTTCAGGGACGATCCGGCGGGAGTTTGATGCGGTGGATGTTCTTGACGGATCGGCGTTCAATGACGGTCTTGATTCCTGATGCGGAGGTCAGGACGATTCGGTCGGGATGGATGGTCAACTCAGTTGACTCGAGGTCACCGCCCGAATAAAGCTCGACAATGTAATAAAAACGATCGGCGGCAGCGGGATGGAGTGCGTTTTCCCGTTCATCCCGGCGCGCGGCCTCAAGCTTCTGCCGGGCGCGGGCGATCATCTCCGGTGTGGCGACGATATCCCGCGGCCCCCCCGTGCTTGATTGTCCGGAATCCGTTTCCTGCTGCTCGGTGAACGGTAGCTTCCCTGAAGACTCGATAATACGGTGATAATCGATGTCGGTCAGGACGATACCGGCAATGACGGCAAAAAAGAGTACCGGTTTGATCGGGATGCCGAAAACGGTGACGGGTTGGGCTGGTTTTGTCATGAGGTGGCGGTGGTAGCCGGAGTCGCTCGACAGTCGGTTGTCTTTTGTACGTTCTTCTGCTATACGATGATACATACGAGTTGCGAAAAAATCCACCGGGAAGGCACAATGATTATCAGGGCACAACGGGCGGAAGTTCGGCAAAAAGCATCCTGGCTGGTTGCCGAGGCGCTCCGCCAGGCCATCGGTGCCCGCGATCTGGCGGTGCTTGGTGTCGTAGGCGGTTCCAGCGTCGGGCCGGTTCTCGCGCAACTCGGCCGGGAGTTGGTAGACTGGAAACGAGTGCATCTGTTCATGGTCGATGAACGATTGGTGCCGCTCGATCACCCGGACAGCAACTTTCAACTCGTTTCATCTTTTGTACAGCCGTATTTCCCGCCGGACAACCTGCACCCCTTTCGCTATGACCCGGAAGACGGCCCGGCCGCGCTAGAGCGCTACCACCAGTTGCTCACGGATTTCGGTGGCTGTTTCGATGTGTCGCTGCTGTCGGCCGGGGCTGATGGGCATATCGCCTCGCTGTTTCCCAACCACGAGACGATTCGCAGCACTGCACCGTTTTTTCTGCTGACCGGGACAGCCCCGAAACCGCCGCCTGGTCGGATGAGCGCTTCACCACGGTTGATTGGTGCTTCGGGCACCGCCGTACTACTCTTTGTCGGGCACGAAAAACGGGCGGCGTTTCACGACTACCTCAATGAAGAAGGCCCCATAGAGCAGTGTCCGGCACGATTGATCAAAGGGGTGCAGGAACATTTTGTCCTGACCGATTGTGGAGATGAACTATGACGAAGCCGGAACCACAGATGATCGTTATCTTCGGAGCTACCGGAGACCTGGCCAGGAGGAAGCTACTGCCGGGCTTGCTGCGATTGCTCAGGCGTGGCGAGGTGACCGATGGCATGCCGATTGTCTGCCTCGGCCGCCGAGATATCTTGCCGTCCGATTTTCTTGAGAGACTGCAGGTTGAGCGGTTTCTGCCGGGTGACGAGCCGGAACTGATTGAGCGTTTCTCACGGCTGCTCCACTATCGGCAGTTCGATCTGCAGACCGGAACGGCCGAGCAGTTGACCGAGGTGCTGCAGGCGGTTGCGCGAGATTACCGGTGCGGCGGCAATAAACTCTTTTATCTGGCCCTGCCGACCGGCGCCTTTGGTGCCGTTGCCGACTTGATCAAACCGCTGGTAAGCGGAGACGGCTGGCTGCGGGTGGTTTTTGAAAAACCGTTCGGTGCAGATCTCGATTCGGCCAAGCGCTTGAATGATTCGATTTCCGCGGTGCTGCGTGAGGAGGATATCTTTCGCGTCGATCACTATCTGGGCAAGGAGTTGGTACAGAACATTCTCTTCCTGCGGTTTGCCAATGAGATTTTTTGCTGTGCCTGGAACCGGGATGCCATCGACAACGTGCAGATTACCGTCAGCGAAACCCTCGGGGTGGAAGAACGGGCCGGTTACTATGATCACAGCGGGGCAATCCGTGACATGCTGCAAAACCACCTGTTGCAATTACTCTCGTTTACCGCCATGGAACCGCCGACCAGCAATGATCCCGACGCGATCCGCGACGAGGCCGCCCGCGTCGTCGAACATCTTCGCCCACCTGAGACTGCGGACGTAGTTCTCGGCCAATACGGTGCCGGACGGATCGGTGATCGGGACATCCGCGCCTATCGCGACGAGGACGGTGTGGCGCCGGAGTCCGTTACCGAGACGTATGTGGCCCTGCGTACCTTCGTCGATACACCGCGCTGGCAGGGGGTGCCGTTCTATCTGCGCACCGGCAAGCGGCTCGCCCACCGCTATGCGGAGATCAGGATCGTTTATAAACAGCACCGCTGCGATGGTCTGGATACGCCTGGCCGGGCGAATATGATCGTCATCAGGATTCAGCCGGATGAGGGTATTGCCCTGGCGTTTAATGTACGAAAACCGGGATCGGACAACGAGGCGGAATCGGTATTGATGGATTTTTGCCACCATTGTCACTTTGGTCCCAATACGCCGGAAGCCTACGAGGCGATCATGGCCAGTGCCATGCGTGGAGATACGCTGCTTTTCACCCGTTGGGACTGGTTGCGGGCCAGTTGGCGGTTTATCGACCGCCTCAGAGCGGTGGCCCCGCCGGTGGTCGCCTACCAGCCCGGCTCCACCGGACCTGCCGAGGGTGAGCGCCTTCCGGAGGCTGATCAACGAGCCTGGGTGGAGACAACTCCCGCTACCCGCCGGGTCAGCGTCGATCCGTCAGCTGTCCGACCGACTATCTTGTCCATGCAGGCGAATCGGGAACGAGGGTAAACGAAAGAGCGTTGACACACATGTAGTACCAGGGTAGTTTTGGCAGGTGGCACTTTGACAATCAATTAATTAATTAATGGCCACAAGAGGAGTGCGTGCTGATACATTGTGGTATTTGTAACTACGCCAATTTTGGTGCATATGTTGTTTATTGCGGTTGCTTTTACCGTGTCGATCTGTCACTATGCACAGGCGTTTTTTTTAGGTCAGTGGTATGGAATAACCGGAGCCTGCCGAACGATCAATCGCTGGTCGGTACGGGTCGTCAGCGGGACCGGATGCGGCCGAGAATTGCATGATCGCGGTGATCGTCGGAGCAGCAGTGTCGGCCCGGTGTTACCGCGAGGTACCGACCGGGTGGAATAAGCGGCGTGTGTCTGTCGGGATGCACCGAGGGCCGGCCCGCCCATCGGGCGATTTGGTTGGAACCATTACGAGAGTTGAAGATGAAAATAAACGAACTGGCAACCCTGAAAGCGGAATCACCTGATACCCTCCCATCTGCAGAGCGACGGAACTTTCTGAAAATCGGCCTGGCCGTGACCGGGGTTTATCTCGGTGGTACCGTTCTGTCTCTGACGTCGGTCGTCGATGCCCTGGCGGAAGGTCCGGTGCCTAGTTCCGGTAAGTACCCCTACAGTCCTCATTACACCATGGTACTTCGTGAGCACCTCTGCATCGACTGCGAGCTCTGCAAGGAGGCATGCGTCAAGACCAACAATGTACCGTCTTACGGGTATCGGACCACCATTCTCGAGCGACGGCGTGACATTGTCGGCGGTGAAAAGGAAACCATTTTCATGCCGGTACTCTGCAACCAGTGCAACCGGCCGCCCTGCGTCCGTGTCTGCCCGACCACGGCAACTTGGAAAGACGAAAAGACTGGCATCGTGGTGATGAAGAACAGCCGGTGTATCGGCTGTAAAACCTGCATGGCCGCCTGTCCCTATAATGCCCGCTACTTCAACGAGGAGACGCGGGCCGTCGACAAATGCGATTTTTGCTGGGAAAGTCGTCTCTCCAAAGGAGAAACCACCCCGGCCTGTGTTGAGGCGTGCCCCGCCGATGTTCGGGTCTTCGGTGATTTGGCTGATCACAACAGCAGGGTCTTTCAGTTGCTCCATACACCCGGTTCGATCGTCTGGGTTCTTCGGCCGGAAACCGGTGCCATCCCGAATGTTTTTTACACCAATGCCTGAGGTGCGATGCTTTGTGGATGCAGACTCTAATACCACCAGGAATGCTCGTCTGAGTCGAGGAGCATGCGGGAGAGAAGAATGAAAAAGATAGTTGCCATAGGATTTGTCGGTGCCATTCTCTTCAGTTATCTGTTGATCTCCGCTGCGGATCAGCCAGCTGTAGAGCAGGAGCCCTACGACGAGGACGCTTACGGCCCGGAGGCGCTGATCGTCTGGAACGAGCCGGTCAAGGGTGTTTTTTTTAGTCATCAGCTGCATACCATGGAAATGGGGCTTGATTGTGAATCGTGCCATGATGATCTGTTCGAGATGGAAGCCGGTGCCGCTGAGGGGCAGGACGATTTTACGATGGCCGCCATGGGTGACGGCATGTACTGCGGCGCCTGTCATGACGGCAGCATGGCGTTCGATGTGAACTCGCAATGTGCCTCCTGCCATCAGCAGCCGGAGGATGCCATCGTCTGGACCAAACCGGTTAAAGCCGTTATTTTCGAGCATAAGACCCATTCGGAAGATATGGGACTTGACTGTGAGTCCTGTCACGACGACCTGTTCACGATGCAGGCCGGCGCCGCAGAGCAAGCCGATGATTTTGTCATGGCCTCCCTCTACGACGGGCTCTACTGCGGTGCATGTCACGACGGCAGTACCGCCTTTGCTTCTGATACCCGCTGTACCACCTGTCATATCGGGGTCAGAGGATATGCCCGGTTGATGGGTGAAGCGGAGACCCCGGCTCACGGAGCTGAGCACTGATCCACCAGTAAACGAGTCCGCCGGTGTGCGATCCGGCGGACTCGTTTACATCGATGCCTGCCAATCTTGTCGAATCCTGTTTCCATATATCCAGGATAACACCTGGTCGGGGCGCATATTTCGCCCTTCTTCTTCCTATCTTATAACTTCCTGAATTAGTTTTATCTTTGTCTTTTCCTCGGCGGCGACGCCTGTTTTTTTCGAGGCGATTTCTTGCCAAATGAATCGCCGCTCATTGTAACACTCTGAAATAATAATAAGAAATAAAGAGAAAAGGAAGATGGCGCACTATGCGCCACTACTTTTTGCCTGAGGACGCATAGTGCGCCATAGGGGGAAGATGTTTCCTGAAAAACGACCGGGAAATAAGACGGTTTGTTTTTTAATTAAAATCTTTATTTCTTTTTAATACAGCTCTTTATCATTAAACTTTGCGCATGTTAAGCGGTTCCAAGAAGTGTTGGCATGTCCATTGCTTTAGAGAAGGCAAAGGACGTCGTAACCACCACCAACAAGGAGATCGACATGGCCGCAACGTATCTTGAAACAACTCGGAATTTCACGGCTCCCCTGGCGCTCGTCCAGGAACGGTGGCGCGAGAAAGCGAGTGAGTATTTCTGGTTTTCCGTGTGTCTGGTCCTGTTCATGATTCTCGGGCCGTTTGCTGCGCCGATCGCTCTCGGTTTTGTTTTCAGCAAGCAGGCAACCGGGGCAGACATGACGGAACCGGCGCGAATCGACGAATAAGTCAATAACAGCAGAATATCGTATAACTTTCAAGGAGGAATCATGTCTCTACAGTCACAGGCAGCCGTTATCGGAGCACAGGAGTTTCGCCGGCCGCAGTTCAATCTGTTGCTGGCCGTAATGCTTGGTCTTGTCGCCATCGGTGTCTCGGCGGGTCTTTATGCCCTCTATGTCGGTCACCACCAATCACTTGGCGTAACCCGCGAGGTTCCGTGGGGGATCGCCATTTCCACCTATGCCTATCTGGCGATTATCTCAACCGGTCTCTGTGCTCTGGCCGCGTTGAGTCACCTGTTCGGCGGCAATAATCTGGCCCCGCTCGCCAATCGGATGGTCTGGTTGTCGATAGCCGCCATCATGGGGGCGTTCCTGGTGATCGGTCTGGAACTTGAAAATGTCTGGCGAATGCCGCTCGGTGTGATCCTCTACCCGAATCCGACTTCAAATATATGGTGGATGGGAACGCTTTATGGCATGGCGGTTGGCATCATGATGGCCGAGTTGTTTCTGATCATTACCAGGCGTTATAAACTGGCGGTGATTCTCGGGGTCTGCGCAGCGGTTACCGAACTCTTCGCCAACAGCAATCTCGGCTCTGTATTTGCTTCTCTTAACGCTCGGCCGTTCTGGTACGGTTCGCAACTGCCCGTTTTCTTCCTCGCCTGCGCTTTTCTCTCCGGCGCGGCGGCGATTGTTCTCTTCACGCACGGATCATTTGCTCTTCGCCGCAAATCGCTCAGCAAGGAGACCTTCGAGGCGATGCAGACCGGCGGTAAAGTAATGATGCTGATGATTTTCCTGATCGGTATCGCTACGGGTTGGAAATTCCTCAACGCGCTCGTCGGTTCGGAATCTCTTGGTAATGCTGCTGCAGTCTTGACTTCCGGTCCCCTGTCCAACAGTTTCTGGGTCTTTGAAATCGGGATCGGGCTGTTGCTGCCGTTCGTGGTCCTGCTCGTTACCCGCCTGGAGTCGGTTCAGGCCATGTCGTTGGCGGCCTTGATGATCCTGGTCGGACAATTCTTTTCCCGGCTGAACCTGGTGGTCGCCGGCCAGATCATTCCGCAATACTCGGGTTATGAGGGTATGCCGGCTTATCATCAGTATACCGCAACGGCGCCGGAAATCGCCATTGCTCTGAGCGGTATCGGTGTTCTTGGCGCCTGTTTTCTGATCGGTGAATATTATCTCGGGGAGAGTTTCCGGCACCATCATGAGGACTGATGAGAAGGACTGTCGAGACACCAAGAGCAATCGTAAGGAGGCCCTCCATGATCTCTGAAGACGAAGCAATATTTACCATCGGCATGGCAGCGAAAATTCTCGGTGTCCACCAGCGAACGCTGCGTAACTACGAGGAGAGCGGCCTGGTTCGTCCGAAGCGGAAAGGGAAGTGGCGTTACTATTCGATGCGTGACATTAAGTGGATCGAGTGCCTGCGGGAGATGATCCACGATCACGGTATCAGTATCAATGCGGTCAAGAAACTGCTTTCCTATACGCCGTGTTGGAACATCATCGATTGTCCCTTTGAGAAGCGACAACGGTGCAGCGCCTTCTTTTCCAACACCATGGTTCCCAAGAAGATCAGGCGGTTGGAGCCGGTTCCGCAACGGAAAAAGAAGGTCGCTTTCTAGGAAAACGTCAGTTCGATACGCGTTACCTCTATCGCCCCGTACCGCCTGTAACGGTACGGGGCGTTCTGCGTTCGGCATCTGCTGCCGCGCGCCGTTTTTAAGTCACCGGCAATCGCGGCGCACGTGTTACCCCGGCCTTGGCTGACTATCAGCAAATGCTGCCTTCGTGCCGTTCTCCCTTCGGTCAATCTCTGCGTCCCGACAACGTGCAATCCCAGTCCTCCCGGCACTCAACCGTTCCGGCCAGGTAGTGCTGAAAAAGCTCCCCTCTTTCCTTGTGGTTTTCTTCCGCCAATCGCCATGGAGAAAAGGGCTTATATTGCGTCCTCTTCTCCATGGCGATTGGCGGAGGGCGAAAAATTCGCCCTCCGCCAAAAAAAATTAATGACGATTAATGAATCATATAAACATATGATAATATAGTATTAAACACCTTTTAATCGGTGATTATCGGAAAAATAATTTGCCAGATGACGCAAGTTATTAGCGTAAATAACTTGACAACAGATATGTACAATTATACGATCGTTAATAACTCAGAATGATCCGAAAGGGAGGTCCTTTCGGTGTTACCCGGAAAATCGGTATGGAGGGTGGATTCATGGAAGGCTTCTTGTTTTTGGTGTTCTGGTTCGGTTGTGCGATCCTTCATACGCTCTACGATTTGAAGGTCAAACAGTGGTTCAGGCGGTCGGTCCTGAAGCGCAGTATCTGAAATGGCGGCTGCTTGTGCAGCGTAGAACAAACGATAATTCAAAGGAGTGCTGGAGATGAACAATTTGCTGGCGGGCGTACTCCCGCAGGAAGGAGGGTTGGAGTCTGCGAGTTCGTGGAAACACACGGCTGCGTTGTTTCTCCTCGGCTTGCTGACTATTGTTGGCGTGGCCTTCGGTATCCACTCGATCGTTGCCGGCCATGAGCATACGTTCGGTGTGACTCGCGAGGTGCCCTGGGGCCTGCTTATCGCGGCGTATGTCTTTTTCGTGGTCACGTCGACCGGGTTGTGCATTGTCTCGTCGGTCGGCCACGTCTTCGGTTTCAAGAATTTCACGCCGATCGCCAAACGAGCGGTGTTTCTATCGATTGCAACGATCGTCGCCGGATTTCTGGTTATCGCCTTCGAGATTGAAAATTCCTGGCGGATGCCGGTCGGCAACGTAATCGGCGCCAATCCGACTTCAAATATCTGGTGGATGGGAACCCTCTATGGTGCCTATCTGTTTTTCATGATGGTGGAATTCGTCATGTTGCAGAAAGAACAACACAGAACGGCCACCATGTTCGGTCTGGCAGGTCTGCTTACCGGTGTCGTCGCCCATTCCAATCTCGGCGCCGTGTTCGGTCTGCTCAACGGGCGTGAGTTCTGGCATGGCCCCTACATGCCGATCTATTTCATCATTTCGGCGGCGATGTCCGGCTGTGTCGCGATCATCTTCTTTACCTATCTTGCTTATCGAGTCAATAACTGGCAGATGAGTGATGATATGAAGAAATCTCTGTCCAGTGTCGCCAAACTCGGAGCCTTGATGATGGCGGTCATCCTGTTTTTTACTTCCTGGAAAATGATTGCCGGCGTAACCGGTAATCCTCCGGGCAAATATGCGGCGATGATGACCCTGATCAACGGTCCCTATGCCCTGAATTTCTGGATGGGCGAGATCCTGCTTGGTATGGTGCTGCCGTTTGCGTTGATTATGGCGGTTCGCGGTAATAATATGCGGGTCTTATTCGCTGCTTCACTGGCTGGGATGGTCGGTATCTTTTTCATGCGCTACGACCTGGTTATCGTTGGTCAGCTGGTCCCGCATTATCATGGAATGGGACTCGTCAACTATCCGGAAATGTTTACTTATTCTCCAACAGTCCATGAGTGGCTGGTGACCATCGGCGGGATTGCCTTCTGTTTCTTCCTGTTCATCGCCGGCGAGCGGTTGTTTCGCGGTCACCTGAGCGAAGCCCACTAGCGGGGCGGTAGGTGCAACCATGGTATCGATCAGCGGTGACAGCGCCTTCCGACCAGCGGAGGACGAAAGTGACCAGATGCGGCCGGGAGGTTCGATGAGAGTCAAGAAGAAAGTGGAAGTACAACCAATTGCGGCAGACACGCCGGTCTACTCGATTGGCGTTGCCGCCCAACTCCTCAACGTGCACCCACGAACGCTTCGGATCTACGAGGACGAGGGACTGGTCAAGCCGTCACGCAAAGGAACGAGGCGCTATTTTTCCCAGAACGATATCATCTGGATCAGTTGCATCCGCTCGATGATCCACGAAGAAGGTATTTCCATTCCCGGGATCAAGAAGCTGCTGCGCTACGCGCCGTGCTGGGAGATTGCCAATTGTTCTCGGGAAGTCTGCGAGTCGTGTACGGCCCGTGTCGATGTTGCCATTCCGCGCTCGCTACGTCTGGCCGGTGATCCGGAGGCGGAACGGCGGGCCAAGGAGCGGGATATCACTCTGCGGGCCGGAAAAAATCGGGGAGGAGAGTCCGACAGCAAGACATCTTCCCGATAAGAGCAGCGTCACTGTCCGTTAACACCTGCACGTGAAGTGGGGATCGGCACACGTAACCGTCTTTCGGCGGTTCGCGTGGCGATCCCCTTTTTTTTGGGGCGATTGACGCCGGTGCCTATCCCGGCCTGCCTTCCGGAATTGTGTTGTCATTGTTGCGATGGTTTCCTATTATAACAGGTTAAAGTGCCCGGACAGCGGTGTCTCGGCATGATCGCGATCAAGGAGAGTGACATGGAAGAACAATCGTATGTCTTGACGATGCTCGTGGCCAACAAACCGGGGGTGACTTCTCGGGTGACGGGCTTGTTTTCCGGCCGAGGGTACAACATGGAAAGCATCTGCGGGGCGCCCACCCACGATCCGGGTATTTCTCGGATCACCATCAAGACCAAAGCGACACCCGACCAGTATATCGACATCCAGAAACAGATCAATCGGTTGATCGACGTCATCAAGCTACGCGATATGACTATGGAAGATAAGGCTATCAAACGTGAGATGGCCTTGATCAGTGTCGAGATAACCTCGGAAAACAGGACCGAACTGATTCAGATAGCCGACATTTTTCATGCCCGGATCGTCAACGCCGGTATCGACTCTTACATTGTCGAAGTGACCGGAACCGAAGACAAAGTCAATGCGATTATCGATTTATTGCGACCATTGGGGATCAAAAAATTGACCAGGTCGGGCGTGCTGGCGCTTTATCGCGAACTGGATGATTCCCATCGCAGTAGTCGCTGAAAGTTCTTGAGTTTGGAGATGGTTTATGACTGAGCAGTATATTGCCCGCCGAATGGAACGGATCGCGCCGTTTTATGTTATGGATCTGCTGGCCAAGGCCAAACAGCTGGAAGCCGCCGGCCGTTCCGTTGTTCATATGGAGGTCGGTCAGCCGGATTTTGCCGCCCCGGCGCCGGTGGCCGCCGCCGGCAAAGCGGCGATTGATGCCGGCAAGACCGGCTATACGCCGGCCACCGGAATCCCGGAACTGCGCCAGGCCATTGCCGATCACTACCGCGATCGGTTCGGTCTGGCCATCGATTCGCACCGGATCATCGTTACTCCCGGTTCTTCGGGCGGCCTGCAATTGTTGATGGGGGTGTTGATCAACCCCGGCCAGGAAGTGCTGATGACCGATCCGGGGTATCCATGTAATAAGAATTTCGTGGAATTCGTTTCCGGCGTGCCGGTATCAGTGCCGGTGGGTCCCGAGACCGACTATCAGTTGACCGCCGAGATGGTCCGGCAGGCCTGGACTGAGCGGACCCGGGCGGTGCTGGTTGCCTCGCCGGCAAATCCGACCGGCACGGTGCTGTCGCGGGACGCGTTGCGGGAAATATATCAGGTCGTCCGGGAGCGCGGCGGCGTGCTCATCGTCGATGAAATATACCAGGGTCTGATCTACGAATTGGAGGCCTTTACCGCCCTGGACGTGGCCGACGATATTTTCGTGCTCAACAGCTTTTCAAAATACTTTGGTATGACCGGCTGGCGGCTCGGTTGGATCGTTGCGCCACCGTTTTTTGTCGACCCTATCGATTGTCTCGCCCAGAATATTTTTCTTTCCTGCTCTGCCCCGGCACAATATGCGGCGCTACGTGCCTTTTCCGACGACTGCCTGGCCATTTTTGAACAGCGTCGACAGGAGTTTCGTCGGCGCCGGGACTTTCTGCTGCCGGCGCTGCAGGAGATCGGTTTTTCTTTTCCGGCTGTCCCGCAAGGTGCTTTCTATCTCTACGCCGATTGTTCGTCCTTGACCGATGACAGCTTTCGGCTGGCTTACGATCTCTTGGAAAAGGAAGGGGTAGCGGTTACGCCGGGCAAGGATTTCGGGACCAATCGTGCCGCGCAGCACATTCGATTTGCTTATACCACCGATGTCGAACGAATGAACGATGGTGTCGAACGGATACGGCGCTATTTTCGTTAACACGAGCAGTTGTCGTCAGCGGCGATACCAAGAGGAGAGGTTTTTATGAATAATGCACAGATTCTAGCCAAAAGTTTCGTTGATTTGGGGGTCAAGCGGATATTCGGTTTTTCCGGTGCGACCATCTTACCGGTCTTTCATGCCATCGAAGAGTATGGCATTGACATCATCGTCGATGCCAACGAACAGTCCTGCGCTTTTGCCGCCGGTGGTTATTCGCGGTCAAGCAGCGAGGTCGGAGTGGCGGTCGTCACCTCAGGTCCGGCCATCACCAATACCCTGACCGCTGTGGCCGATGCCAACGCCGATTCGATCCCGCTGCTCGTCTTTGCCGGCCAGGTGGCCCGCACGAAAATGGGGACCGATGAGTTCCAGCATATCAACGTCGAGCGCATTTTTGCCGGAGCGGCAAAGAAAGTCATTGTCGTCAATGAACTGCAGAGTGTCGAGGAAGTGGTCAAGGACGCCTATTTCCTGGCCAAATCGGGGAAGCCGGGGCCGGTAGTCATCGATTTTCCGTTTGACATCCAGAAGACGGAAGGGGTCTATCGCGCCATCGAGCCGGAGCGCTTCCGTTATAAATACGACGAAGAGCGGCACCTCGGCGAGAACCAGTGTCGGCAGTTTTTCGAACTGCTGCAACAGGCCAAACGACCGCTGCTCTACATCGGCGGCGGTCTCAACTCGGCCGCGGGAAGCGCCCGTATCAGGGCCTTTAATCGTCGCTACCGTGTCCCGTCGATCTGGAGTCTGATGGGCAAAGGTGTGCTTGACGAGACCGGTGATTGGGCCCTGGGCATGCTCGGCATGTTCGGCGTGCCGGCCGCCAACATGGCGATCCAGGAGACCGACCTCTTCGTTGCCTTCGGTATTCGCTGGGACGACCGGGTGTCGCAGAAAGTCGGCGAGACCGGGTTGGCGGCCGATATCGCCTATTTTGACATTAATCCGGAAAAGGTCCAGGAGGTCAGATTTTCGCGAAATCCCAAATTCTCGTTTATCGGCAAGGCCGAGACGGCTCTCGACGATTTGCTTCGTTATGCCGAGTCGCATGATATCCGCCTCGATATCGGGCCGTGGCAGGACTACACCAGCAAGCTCAAACAGACCTATCGCCTGGATTACAACCGTCAGGCCGAGGCTATTCAGCAGGCCGAGGTAATGGAGGCATTGTCCAGCCTGATCACCGAAAATACCATTGTCACCACCGGTGTCGGTAATCACCAGATGCTGGCCGCCCAATACCTGACCACGCTGACCCCGAAGGCCTTTCTGACCTCGGGCGGCTACGGCACGATGGGCTTCGGATTGCCGACGGCGATCGGTGCCCAATATGCCAACCCCGGGGCCATTGTCATTGCCATCGATGGTGATGGCAGCCTGTTGATGAACCTTGGTGAACTATTTACCATCGGCAAATACGGCCTGCCGGTCAAGGTTCTGATGCTCAATAATCACGGGGACTGCATGGTCAGGAATATTCAGGATCTGGCGTACGGCGGCAGCTATGTCGGGACGAAAAAGATCACGCCGGTCAGTTTCGCAAATGTGGCCCGGGACATGGGGTTCTCGTTTACTCGACGGATCGAGAAGCGCGACGATCTGGCTGCGGGGCTGGCGGATATGATTGCAAACACCGGATCCTGTTTTCTCGAAGTTGTCTGTGATGTTGACGAGATGCTCTATCCCCGGATACCGGCCGGACTCGGATACAAGGATATGATTCTCGGCCCGCATATGCAGCAGTCCTGAGCCGTTTGGCTTCTTTTGGGTCAGTGGTGACGGAGCCATGAGCGTATTCAAGAACCTGAGCAGACGAGTGCGCCAACCGTTTCATGCGCGCTACGCATTTCGGCGTCTGCAGGAATATCATGCGGCGCCGCGGTCGCTTGCCGAGGTGGTTGATTGGGCCATGCATTTCGGCGGGGGCGGCTGGATGCGGGTCAAGACCTTGCAGCTTCCGTCGGAGATCACCAGGCTGGCAGAAGCGGTGGCCGCCATCAAGCCGCGGATCATCCTCGAGATCGGTACCGCCAGCGGCGGTACGGCGTTGATCTGGGCCGCGCTGGCCAGTGAACGGGTGATCAGCTGCGATCTGATCGACATGAGCCGGCAACGGCCGTTGTTTAGCCGCTTCCCGCCGCCCGGTTCTTCGTGCCGGGTGATCCTTCTGAGCGGCAATTCCCATGATCCGTCGTTCAGGGAGCGGGTGGCCGGTGAACTGGCCGGGTACCAGGTGGATTTTCTCTTCATCGACGGCGATCATACCGAAGCAGGGGTTACCGCCGATTATGAGGACTATCGAGGTTTTGTTCGTCCCGGCGGCTTGATCGCCTTCCACGATATCCTGGAAAACCAGCCTTTGCCGACCAACCAGGTGTATCATCTCTGGAAACGCCTCAAACAGCGGGCTCCGACCGAGGAGTTCGTTACCGAAGGCAACCAGAGTGGTTTCGGCATCGGTCTGCTGCACGTACCGGAGCAAGGCGCTCCAACCGTTGCCGGAGTGCCGGAGTGATGGCGCCGGTGCCGAGGTCACAGTGGAAAGGTAAAGCCAAACAGCGCCGTGACCTCGGAGTCCCTTTTGGTTATCGAGACATCAAAGTATTCGAGTGCCGCCCAGATCGGGTCCACCAGGACATAGGACAGATCATTTTCGACGGCGTATCGTTTCATCTGGTAACGGATTTCGCCGATCATCCAACCGACCCCGGTGGTGACGAAAATGTCTTTTGCCGACGGGTGTTCCGTCCATGATTCCACCGCGTATTCCCAGGTTATCGAAGCCGCCAGACTGAAGCCGATGCTGCCGGGTATGCCGAAGTCGCCTTCGCGGGCGCGCAGGTAGGTCTCCGAGCCCATCAGCGGATGGAGGATGTGATTGACGAAATCGCTATCGTCATCTTCCCGAGGTGACGGGTCTTTGACGGTTCGCTCAAAATTGTCGTAACTGATCGAGTGGTGGTTGAGATCCAGGATATTGATCGCAGCGAATTCAACCGCCATCAGCAGAGCAGTGTACGTAACCGGAGTGGCGACATCGAGTGCTGCAGCCCGGTCCGGTTGCAGGAAGAGAAAAGGTGGCAGACACAGTGCGATTCGTGCCGTTTGCCGCCATGAGCGCAGTTGGTGATTAAGCCGTTTTGACGGGATGCCAGCCATCATCGCCGCAGTCAGCTTTTTTTCAGGGCCAGCCGGGCGGCGATGACAAACGGCTCCCAGACTCCGGAGAAGGGCGGGGCATAGCCGAGATCGAGATAGAGCAGATCGTCCAGTGTAAAACCGGCGTGCAATGCGACTGCCAGCGGATCGATTCGTTTGCCGGCACCGGCGCCGCCGACGATCTGGGCTCCGAGCAGCCGTCCGGGACCCTGTTCCGCCAGCACCTTGACGGTCATCGGCGCGGAGCCGGGATAGTAGCGGGGCAGGGTGTGGGCCTCGACGAGTCCGGTGACGAACGGGATATTCAACTCCTTGATCTCCCGTTCGCTCAGCCCGGTCCTGGCGATTTCGGTATCCATGAACTTGGTGATTGCCGTGCCCACCACTCCGGGAAAACGGGCCTCGCCGCCGGCCAGGTTAATGCCGGCGACACGCCCCTGTTTGTTGGCGATCGTGCCGAGGGCAAAGAATACCGGGCGGCGGCCGACCAGGTGGAATGATTCGGCGCAGTCCCCGGCGGCCCAGATAGTCGGCACCTTGGTCTGCTGACGGTCGTTGATGGCAATGGCGCCGCCGGCGCCGAGAGGGATACCGGCTTTCCCGGCCAGAGCGCTGTTCGGTCTCACCCCGAGGCCGAGCAGAAAGATGTCGGCGGCTAGAGTGGCCTGGTCGGTGATAACCCGCACAGCCCTGCCGTTAATCGTTTCGAATCCGACAACCGTTTGGCCAAGGTGCACGTTCACCCCGTGCCGCTCAAGGGCCGAGCCTACCAGGTTGGCAGGTTCTGCATCCAGAGAAGACATAACCTGGTCGCCGCGCTGGATCAGGTGTACCTGCAGGCCGCGCATGATTAGCGCTTCGGCCATTTCGATGCCGATATAACCGCCGCCGACGATTACCGCCGAGCGGGGTTTTTCTCGCTGCAACGCCTGTTTCAGAGCGATACCGCCGGCCAGCGAATTGACATCGTGGATATTGACCGCGTCGCTGCCGGGAAGGTGCGGCCGTATCGGCGTGCTGCCGGTGGCGATCAGAAGGTGGTCGAAGTGGTGTCGCCGGGTGGTGCCGTGATCGAGATCCGCCACGAGTACCGTCTTGTTGGCAGTGTCGATCTCGATGGCTTCGTGGCGGGTGTGGACCTCGATGTCCATCTTCTCTCTGAACGTTTCGGGCGTGCGGGCGATGAGCCTGTGCTCGGAGTCGACCAGACCGGCGACGTAGTAGGGGATGCCTCAAAGGGCATAGGACGTATAGGGGCCTTTCTCGAAGACGGAGATCCGTGTGGCCGGTGCCCGTCTCCTGAGCTGGGACGCGGCGCTCATGCCGGCCGCGTCGCCGCCGATAATCAGTACGTGTACCATGTGATAACCAGTTGTCGAAATGCTTGATCTCGCCCGCGCTCGAGGTGAACGCAGCTCGTCTTTTCCCATATTTTCGACGCCTCGTCAATCACCGCGACCCGTCGGGCAGGCCGGCACCTTTGTTTTTGCCTCTGTTTGGTGGAGCGGGTAGAATGAGTCTGGCCGGTGAATGTTCATTCAGGCCTGGTGCCGGGGAGAATCTTTATGGTGGCAGCAGACAAAGTGTCCGATTATCGCGCCGATCCGGAGATAGTCGTCGCGTATTTCCGCAAGACCGTGCCGTTCGACCAACTTGACGAAGGGGTGCTCAGGTCACTCGCCCGTCACTGCAAGCTCGATTTCTATCCGAAAGGTACACGTATCCTGATCGCCGGGGAATCGGAAGTGAATTTTCTCTACCTGATCCAGAGCGGCGCGGTCAGTAAGTATATCGTTGATGCGCAGGGCACCGATTCGCTACAGGATCTGCGCGGCGAAGGGCAGTTCTTCGGGGCACTCGGTATTATTCAGCGCTCCCGGGCGAACGTCGATGTGAAAACCGTCGAAGACACCTTCTGCATCCTGCTGCCCAAACGGTACTTTCTCGAGTTGCTCGACACTCAGCCGCACTTTGCAGGTTACTATCTCAAGGATTTCTCCGACCAGCTGGCGCACACCGCTTATAGCGAGTTGCGTCGCGACAAATTGAAGCGGCGATCTTTCGAGGATTTACTGCTCTTTAGCAATACGGTGGGCGATATCGTTCAGAGGCAGGCGGTTACCGTCGATGCACGAGTTACCATCCAGGCTGCCGCCGCATTGATGTCCGAGCAGCGGATCGGTTCGCTGCTCGTTCACGAATCGGGGCGTCCCGGACAGATTGTCGGAATCATTACCGACCGGGATCTACGTGTCAAGGTGGTGGCGGCGGGTCGTGCCTTAAACCGACCGGTTGCCGAGATTATGTCGAGTCCGGTACAGACGGTACTTTCCCAAGCGTTGTGTTTCGACGTGCTGCTGCTGATGCTCAGCCGCGGTATTCGCCACCTGGCTGTTGAGCAGGGCGATCGCATTGTTGCTGTCGTCACCTCCAGCGACATCATGTCGCTGCAGGGCAATTCCCCCTACCATCTGTTCAAGGAGATTATCAGTCAGGATCAAATCAGCGGTTTATACCCTCTGGCCCAGAAGATTCCCGACGTGGTCCGAGGCCTGCTCAAGGAGGGCGGCAAGGCAAGCCATATCACCAGGATGATCGCCATCATCAATGACCATGTCTTGTCTCGATTGCTGACACTGCTCGAGACGGAACTCGGTTCGCCGCCGGTTGCTTATTGCTGGTTGTTGCTCGGTAGTGAAGGACGACGCGAACAGACCTTCAAGACAGACCAGGACAATGCCCTGGTCTACGCCGATCCGCAAAACGATGCCCAGCGACTCCAGGCAAAGCATTATTTCACCGAGCTGGCCGAGCGGGCTGCCTATCATCTGGCCAATTGCGGTTATCCGCCCTGCCCGGGAGAAGTCATGGCGGCCAGTCCTCGGTGGCGCCAGCCATATTCGGTCTGGCGCGACTATTTTACCTCGTGGGTGTGTCGCTCTGATCCACAGGAAGTGCTCAATTCCACCATTTTCTTTGATTTCAGAGCCGGTTTCGGAGAAAATCGATTGGCCGATGAACTGCGCAACGAGCTGGTGACGCTGATCAGACGGCAGGATAGTTTTCTCTTCCACCTGGCTCGACAGGTACTGGCCGTTCGTACCCCGCTTTCCTTTTTTCGCAATTTCGTCGTCGAAAAAAACGGTGAATATAGACACCGACTCGATATCAAACGAACGGGTATTGCTCTGTATGTCGACGTCGCCCGAATCCTGGCTCTCAGATACGGCGTCAGAGAAACCAATACGCTGGCGCGGTTAAAAGTGCTGGCCGACGAAGGTCATCTCGATCGACAGCTGGCCGGAGCTGCGGCGGACAGTTACGAACTGCTTATGCAGCTGCGGTTGTTGCATCAACTCGGGCAGTTGGAAGAGAAAGGGCTGCCGGACAATCATATCGATCCGGCTGACCTGACCGACTTGGAGCGGCGGATGCTCAAAGAGAGTTTTCGGATTTTTGAGCGACTGCAAACGGTTTTGGAAACCATCTATCCGGCCCCCTGACTGCGCCCGGCGGGTCGAGGTATCGTCAGATGTACTGGCTCAACCCACGTAACTGGTTTCGTCGAGCACACCCGCTGATCGTTGAAAACCGTCGATATTTCAGCAGTTTTTCCCGGTACATACGACTCGCAGACTGCTCGTTCGTGGCGTTTGATACCGAGCTGACCGGACTTGATCGCCGCAAAGACGAGATAATCTCCATCGGAGCGGTGCGGATCACCAATCTGCAGATCGATCTCGGTGACACCTTTTATCAGGTGGTCCGCCCGAAGGCTTTGGCGCGTACCGGTTCGACGGTTATCCACCGGTTGGCGCCGGGTGAGTTGTCGATGGCCCCGGCCTTTGAAGCCGTTTTGCCCGATTTCTTGCGTTTCATCGGCACCTCTCTCATTGTCGGACATCATATCGACCTTGATATGCATTTCCTCAACCGGGCCACCTGGGACCACCTGGGCGGCGTTCTCGCCAACCCCGGTATTGATACGATGCGACTTGCCCAGGGGTACAGTCGGTGGCACCAAAGCTATCTGTTTCAGCAAAGTACCATGGAGAGCTATCGACTTGCAGATTTGAGCAGACGTTTCGGCCTGCCGAGTTACAGCTCGCACAATGCCTTCGAGGATGCGGTGCAGTCTGCTTGCCTGTTCTTGCTGCTGATCAAAAAACTCCGCGCCGGCGGTATCGAAGATCTTAATGATCTTTATAAGATCGGCTATTCTCGTTGATCTGTCCTAACAGCTAGCTCCCCGGGCTGGCCGGTCCTGCCGGAGGCTGCATCGCGAAGGCCCGGCGGGCTGGAGAATCAGGCCCGTAGGGCTGCGGACAGGACGTCCGCAGCCGGCGGCCAGGCCATGGATGGCCTGTCTGCCGGCCTCGGAAGCCAGTCGATCAGGCCGCAGCGCAGCAGTCGGAGGCAGGACCGGTCAGCCTTTCCGACCATAAGCCGATTATCATGTTCCGTCGTGATTCTCTATCTCATCAGGGGAGTAGAGGGAAGGGGTTACAACATGAGGTTTTTCAGGCTACGCCCAGTGGGCATCGTCTGTTCCAGATCGTACCGCTCAATCTTGCGACGTAGGGTATCTTTCGATATTCCTAGTTCCCGGCAGGTAATCATCTTGCGCCATTTGTTCCGCTGCAATGAACCGAGAATCGCTTCCTTCTCAATCTCTTCAAGGGTCATACCCGGCAGAGAGGCGATCGCCGACTGACCGTTTTCGGTATGTTCCGGATGGAATGATTCGGGCAGGTGATGTTCCTGGATGAATCCGCCCGGACAGAGGATGAAGGCGTATTCGATGATATTTTCCAGCTCCCTGATATTGCCGGGGAAGCCGTGGTGCATCAGAACGGACATGACGCTGTCGCTGATACCGGCAATGTCTTTTTTCTTTTCAGCGCGAAAACGATCGACGAAATGATCGATCAGCAGCGGAATGTCTTCCCGGCGTTCGCGCAGTGGTGGCAGGTTGATGTTTACTACATTGAGACGATAGTAGAGATCGTCACGAAACGTCCCTTCTTCAACGGCCTTTCTCAGGTCCCTGTTGGTCGCCGCAATAACCCTGATATCGACCTTGATCGAGTCGTTTGCACCGAGCGGCTCGTAGACGCGCTCTTCCAGGACCCGCAATAGCTTGACCTGCAGCGAGTGCGGGATGTCGCCGATTTCATCGAGAAATATTGTGCCACCGTCGGCCGCGGCAAAGCGCCCTTCACGGTCTTTCCGCGCATCGGTGAAGGCGCCGGAGCGATAGCCGAACAGCTCCGATTCGAGCAGGGTTTCAGGGATGGCACCGCAGTTCACCGAAACGAACGGCTTATCCTTGCGGGTTGAGGCGTTGACGATCGCCTCGGCCATGACGCCTTTCCCGGTACCGCTTTCACCCAGGATTAGTATGGTGCTGTCGCTGGTGGCAATGTCCGGCAGGATCTGGAAATAGCGCTGCATCGCCGGGCTTTTGCTGATGATCTCGTCAAAGGTGTAGCGCTGCATCAGTTGTTTACGCAGCGTTTCCTCGACGGATAGATCGCGGAAAGTTTCCACCCCGCCGATTACGTTGCCGACTACGTCGACCAGCGGTGAGGCGCTGATGCTGATCGATTTGTTTTTGCCGTCGGCATCGATGATGGTAATCGACCGGTTGGTAACCGGTCGCCCTTTGTAGAGGCTTTCGGCGACGGCGCAGTTCTTGCCGCAGATCGATGAGTGAAAGACATCGCTGCAATAACTGCCGATGGCGTCCTCGCGTTCCCAGCCGGTGATGATTTCGGCCGCGAGATTGAACGAGGTGATTTTCCAATTTCTGTCGACGGTGAAGACGCCGTCGGCGATCGAATCGAGAATGAGACGATTTTGCAGCGCGTCCGTATTGTCCTTGAAGGTCTGGACGCAGCCGATGGCTTGGCCGTCGGCGTCGAGCATCGGCGTGATCGATACCGAGATGGGCAGGTTGTAGCCGTCCTTGTCGGTGACGTAACCGTCCTGGTCGATGATGTTGCACGGTTCGCCCTTTTTGTCGATCAGCGGGCAGGCGGACACGCCGTCGGCGGCGAAAAAGAGTTCGTCGCAGGGGCGGCCGACCACGTCCGTCTCGGTCCAGCCGGTGATGTTGTGCGCCCCCCTGTTGAACGAGGTGATGACTCCATGTTTATCAAAGGTGACGACCCCTTCGGCAACTGCATTGACGATCAGATCACTCTTGATCGTCTCGCTGATGTCGCGAAATGATTCGACGCCGCCGATAATCCGGTTTTCGGCATCGATCAGCGGTGAGGCGCTGATACTGGCCGGGAAAGTGGTGCCGTCCTTGCGCACCATATAGACATCGCGGTCATGAAAAATCCGGCAGTTTTTCATGATGCTGGAGGCAACGGCACAGGCATGGCCGCAAATATTGGATTTGAAAATGACCTTGCAGGGCCGGCCGAGCACTTCCTTCTGTGTCCATCCGGTCATCAACTCGGCAGCGGCGTTGAACGAGCTGATTTTCATATCCTCGTCGACGGTGAATACCCCGTCGGCGATGCTGTTGAGCGCTAGTGTCCTGGTGGTGACCGTTGTCGAACGGTCGATCAGGCCGATATAGACGCCGAGCAGAGAGCCATCCCGGGCGGGCATGTGGATGATGCGAACCTCGAGTCCGTCTTTTTGCCCGGGATGATAGTCGGCCAGCAGCAGTTGTTCGTCGGTCTCCTTGTGGAGCGGTTTGCAGAGGTGCTCATGGAGGGGACGGAAGCGATGATCGGCAGCGATGACCTCCACCAAACCGGCTTGCAGCAGATCCTCCCGGTCAACGCCGATGATGGCCGCCGCCTGCTGGTTACAGGACGTGACAATCAGGTTGGTATCGACCGTCAGGTAGCCGATATCAGGTCCTTTCAGTCGTAGCCTGGGGTGTTTGATGAGCGTGCTTTCCATGATGATGTTCCGGATGTTTCTATCTCAGTTCATCACCTATTATACGGTCAAGCGGGTTCGGGCGCAATGCAGCGGGGTACGATTTTCCGGGAATAAGCGAGCGGAAAGACTACCTGACCGGGGGGTGGTGCAGAACGCACGAGACGGCCGATCAGCCGAAGCGGCCGGTGATATAATCCTCGGTCAACCGATGTTTCGGGTTGGTGAAAATGTGCTCCGTGGCACCGACTTCAACGAGGTTGCCGAGGTGGAAATAGGCGGTCCGTTGGGAAACGCGGGACGCCTGCTGCATCGCGTGGGTGACGATAACGATTGAATACTGGGTGCGCAATTCGGCGATCAACTCCTCGATTTTGGCGGTGGCGATCGGGTCGAGGGCCGAACACGGTTCGTCCATCAGGATGACCTCCGGACTGACGGCGATCGCCCGGGCAATGCAGAGTCGCTGCTGCTGTCCGCCGGACAGTCCGGTGCCCGGTTCGGCGAGACGGTCTTTTACTTCCGTCCAGAGGCCGGCTTTTTTTAAAGAGGTCTCGACGACTTCGTCCAGTTCCGCCTTGTTTCGGGTCAGGCCGTGGATCTTCGGACCGTAGGCGATATTGTCGTAGATCGACTTCGGGAAGGGATTTGGTTTCTGGAAGACCATGCCGACTCGGGCGCGCAGGGGAACGACGTCGACACTGGCATCATAGATGTTCATGTCGTCCAGGCGGATTTCACCGCTAACCCGGCAGCTCGACACCGTATCGTTCATCCGGTTCAGGCACCGCAAAAAGGTTGATTTACCGCAGCCGGACGGGCCGATCATCGCCAGCACTTCGTTGCCGGCGACGTCGATACTGACGTCTTTGATGGCGCAGCTTTCTCCGTAGTGAACGAACACGTCGCGGCAGGTCATACGCGGCTTTTCGACAAACGGATTGCCGACGGTTTTTTCGAGTGGGGTATCCAGCTTGGTAACTGCCATGGTGTCTCTCTGTCCGGTAATTGCCGGAAAGGCCGGCTGCGTGATAACGTCCGTTACGGTGTTCATGGTGTCTGCCGGTGATGAATCGCTCATTTCGGGAAAGTGCCGCTCCGACCACCAGGCTGGTGATCGGAGCGGTGTGCTGGTTCTGAATGGGACAAACGACTTATTTCATTGCCATCGGCTTCAGTTCTTTGACGTCGGCGGCAAACTGGGCGCGTTCTGCATCAGGCATCGGAATCATACCCTTGTCGGCAAGGTAACCCTCCGGCCCCCAGGCCTTCTCGCTGGTGAATTCGGCCAGGTATTCGGTAATGCCCGGAATAGTGCCGACATGAGCCTTCTTGACGTAGAAGAACAGCGGGCGGGATACCGGATATTTACCGGCAGCAATGTTCTCAAACGTCGGTGCCTCGCCTTCGACCATAGAGCCCTGGATAACATCAGCGTTCTGGTCGAGGAAGGAAAAGCCGAAAATGCCGAAGGCGTCCGGGTTGGCCTGCAGTTTCTGCACGATCAGGTTGTCATTTTCGCCGGCTTCGACATAGGCGCCGTCTTCGCGAATGCTCTGGGTTGCCGCTTTGTGGGCGTTTTTATCCGTTTTCTTCAGTTCTTTGATAGCTTCAAACTCTCCGGCAGCTTCTTCCATGACCAATTCGACGAAAGCGTCCCGGGTCCCCGATGTGGGGGGCGGGCCGAGTACTTCGATTGCCACGGCGGGCAGCTCCGGGTTGACGTCCTGCCAGGTCTTGTAGGGATTCGGTACGAGCTTCCCGTCACTGTTTGGAACGTCCTTGGCCAGGGCCAGAAAGATGTCCTTGCGGGTCAGATTCATCTGCGGTGCCGTCTTGTCATTGGCGAGCACGATGCCGTCATAACCGATCTTGACTTCGACGATGTCGGTGACGCCGTTGGCGGCGCACTGCTCCTGCTCGGATTTCTTGATCGTCCGTGAAGCATTGGTGATGTCCGGGTGTTCGACACCGACGCCGGCGCAGAAGAGCTTCAGGCCGCCGCCCGAGCCGGTGGATTCGATTTTCGGGGTCTTGAACTGGGAGGTCTTGCCGAATTGTTCAGCGACGACGGTGGCAAACGGATACACCGTCGATGAGCCGACAATGGCGATGTAGTCACGATTAGCCTGGGCCGGCGAGGTCATCGCCGTTACTGCCAGCAGGGCACCTGCGGCAATCAGTCCTGTTACTTTCATACTGTTCTCCTTTTTTTGCTACGTGATGTGTTGTTTGTTGCCTGTCTGATCGATATGATCAGATTAAAAATCAATTTGTTACCAGGTTATTTCGAATTTTTTGCGCATAAATACGGCAAGGGCGTTCATGATCACCAGAAAGCCGAGCAGGACCATGATCGCGGCCGACGTTTTTTCGGTAAACGCCCGCTCCGGGCTGTCCGCCCACAGATAGATCTGCACCGGCAGGGCGGCAGCGGGATCGGTGATCGAGCCGGGGACGTCGACGATAAAGGCGACCATGCCGATCATCAGCAGCGGTGCGGTTTCGCCGAGGGCCTGGGCCATGCCGATGATAGTGCCGGTGAGCATGCCCGGCAGTGCCAGTGGCAGGACGTGGTGAAAGACCGTCTGGATCTTAGAGGCTCCGACGCCGAGCGCAGCCTCGCGGATGGATGGCGGTACCGACTTGAGTGAGGCCCGGGCGGCGATAATGATTGTCGGCAGGGTCATCAGGGTCAGTACCAGGCCTCCGACGAGCGGGGTGGAGCGAGGTACCCCCCAGAAATTGATAAAGATGGCCAGGCCGAGCAGCCCGAAAATGATCGACGGTACGGCGGCCAGGTTGTTGATGTTGACCTCGATGAACGCGGTGAAGCGATTGTCCGGGGCGAATTCCTCGAGATAGATGGCGGCAGCGACGCCGATCGGAAAGGAGAGCAGCAGGGTGATCAGCAAGGTATAAAACGATCCTTTGATCGCGCCCCTGATGCCCGCGAGTTCCGGTTCTCGCGAATCGCCATTGGTAAAGAAGGCGCGGTTGAAACGCAGCTCGACCTGTCCGGCTTCTCGGATGCTGCTGATCCACTGGAACTGACGGTCTTTGATCCGCCGATTGCCCTCCGGCTGATCCATGTCGATCTTGCCCTTGATCAGCATATCTACATCGTCGTTGGCCGGTACCCAGATGGTTTGCCGGCTGCCGATAAGCTTCGGGTTGTCCCGGACCATATTCAACAGTTTATAGGACGCACCGCTGCTGACCAGATCGTAGAGCAAGCGCTTGTCCTGTCGTCCGGCCACCTCGGGGAAGCGCTCGCTCAGGGCCGTTTTCACGAGGCGCTGGTAATCGGCCTGCAACAAGTCTTCTTGGGTGAATTCTTCTTTGTCGAAGGAAATTTCCAGTTGGATAACCGTCTGCCTGAAAGCGGAGGCACCGTCGCCGATGACGGTGGTCAGCAGGAAGGCGAGAAAGGCCAGGGCGCTGAAAATAGCGGCGATGCCGAGCCACTTGAAACGCTGTTCAGCACGGTAGCGCCGCTGCAAACGTTTGTTGAAAGCCACGGAAAAACCGCTGGCCGACTTGTCAAGCGCGGTTGCCGGTATAATCGTCCGGTGGTTGTCGCTATTCATAATGTTCCCGGTATTTTCGTACCACGCGCAGGGCGATGACGTTGAGAATCAGGGTGAAGACGAAGAGCACCAGGCCAAGAGCAAAGGCTGCCAGCGTTTTGGGGCTGTCGAATTCCTGGTCGCCGACGAGCAGCGTGACGATCTGGACGGTGACCGTGGTCACCGCTTCGAACGGGTTGGCAGTCAGGTTGGCGGCAAGCCCGGCGGCCATAACGACAATCATCGTCTCGCCGACGGCCCGCGAGACGGCGAGCAGAATGCCACCGACGATGCCGGGCAGCGCCGCCGGGAAGATGATGTAGCGCACCGTCTCGAATTTGGTGGCGCCGAGACCGTAGGACCCGTCACGCAGGGATTGCGGTACGGCGTGGATGACATCGTCGGATAGTGATGAAACGAAGGGGATGATCATGATACCCATGACCAGGCCGGCGGCCAGGGCGCTCTCCGAGGCGACCGATAACCCGAGCAGTCCCCCGCTGTCGCGAATCAGCGGCGCCACCGTCAGTGCCGCGAAGAACCCGTAGACCACGGTGGGGATACCGGCCAGGATCTCGAGCAGCGGTTTAACCACCGTGCGGAAGGTCTGGTTGGCGAATTCAGACAGGTAAATGGCCGACAGCAGGCCGATGGGAATGGCGACCATCATCGCGATGGCGGCGATCATAAAGGTGCCGGCGAAGATCGGTACGGCCCCGAAAGCCCCCGACGAGCCGGCCTGATCGGCCCTGATGGCCATCTGCGGGCTCCAGTTGAGGCCGAAGAGGAACTCCTGCAGCGGGATGGCCTTGAAGAAACGGATCGATTCGAACAATACCGACAACACGATACCGAGCGTTGTCAGAATGGCGATCCCGGAACAGAGCAGGAGCAGAAAGCGAATAATGCCTTCGACCAGGTTACGGGCGCGCAGAGATGGCGTGATACGTCGGTAGACCAGAAAACTGAGCACCGTAGATAAGAGCAGCACCGAGGCGGTGAGCACAGATCGATACGAATCTCTGATCTGTTCGTAGCGCTCAGCGGCCTGCTCGATGGCCGGACTGCGGTTGACGATCACGCTGTCTGACAACAGGTTCTTGATATCATTTAGGATCAGTGACTGGTCTCCGGAACCGGCGGCGACAGCAGCGAGGGCGGGCGGTAATTCATTGATCAGCCGGGCATCGACCACCGCCGTTTCCAGGGACAGCCAGAGGCCATAGATAACCAGGGCCGGCAACAGTCCGGTCAGGGCCGTCAGTACGCCATAGTTGCTCGGCAGTGAGTGGAGTGCCCTGATCCCACCTGCCGATTCGGCCACCTTCAGCGAGCGCAGGCGACCGGCCGTAAAAGCGGTGGCGGCGATAGCCAGAATGATCGGCGGCAGGTAGGTGAAGAGTATGGTCATGATCGAGCGGCCGCCTGTCAGGAGATGGTTCGGGTTATCACGCCCTCGACCAGATAGATGGCCTCTTCGGCGATGTTGGTGGTTCGGTCGGCGATTCTTTCAAGGTGTCGGGCGAGCAGGTAGGTGTTGATCAGGCCGCCCGGGTGTTCGGGGTGGTGGCGGATGATATTCTTGATTGCATGGTAGACATGGTTGCGATGGGCATCGACTTCGTCGTCGAGCAGAAACACCTGCCTGGCCAGCGCTACATCACGGTTGACCAGGGCATCAAGGCTCATTTTCAACATTCTCGTCACCAGGTCGGACATCTGGGAGAAATCGATGCCCTTGACCAGTTCACGGCTCGGCGATGTACCTATGGCCGAGACCCGATTGGCGATATTGACGGCGATATCGGCGATACGCTCAAGCTCGTTGTTGACTTTGATTACGGTGACGAGAAAGCGCAGGTCGCTGGCGACCGGTTGATGCAACGCGAGAATTTTCAAGCAATCCTCTTCGATATCTATTTCCGCCTCGTCAATTTCATAGTCGGAGAGGATGATCGACTGCACCTGCCCGTGGTCGTGGGTCTCGATGACCAATGCCGCCCGGCGTACCCGGTCTTCGACCAGAGCTGTCAGGTTGAGCAGTTTTTTGTTGAGTTTTTCCAATTCCAGATGGAACGTGTAATATGACCCCATAGTCTTTCCGCGGGCTGTTCAGCTGATTATGGTGGTGTGATGAGGTGGCGGCGTCGACCGCCATCCCCGAGCTGCTCCAGACGATACTCCCTCTCTGTTCAGAGTTGGTTACGGCAGTATTAGGATTTGGTTATCGGCCGGAAAAGCCTTGCGGGCCCCAGGAAAATGCAGAACATATAGATCGCGTGATGAGCGATCCCGGGCACGAGAGCTGGTGTGGGAAGGGAAGTTGACTTCTTGCCGAGAGATAATATCAGACACCTACTGAGCCATGGGAAAAATAACCATTCTGGTCGTTGAAGACGAAGCTGCCATTCAGCAACTGGTGAGCTATAACCTCATCAAGGCGGGCTTTCACGTCACCTGCGCCGACAGCGGTGAGGAAGCGCTCGAGTGTTTGCTGCGCGAGGATATCGATTGTGTCCTCCTCGACCTGATGCTGCCCGGCATGAGCGGGCTGGAGGTTTGCGAGGCGATCCGCAGCAAAAACGGTCGCCAAGGACACCATATCCCGATCATCATGCTGACCGCCAAAGGGGAGGAGGAAGATGTCGTCTCGGGGCTCGATTACGGCGCCGACGATTACATCACCAAACCGTTTAGCCCGAAGGTACTCATTGCCCGGATCAAAGCGGTGTTGCGCCGGGGATTCGAAAAAACACAGGCCGAGGCCGATGATGACCAGGGGGTCATCATCCTTGATGACCTGGAGATCAACAAGGGGCGGCACGAGGTCAAGCTTGGTAAGGAACTGCTGCACCTGACCATGACCGAATTCGGTATTCTCGCACTGCTTGCCGGCAAACCGGGATGGGTGTTCACCCGCCAGCAGATTATCGATTCGGTCCGTGGCTATGATTTTCTGATTACGCCACGGGCGATCGACGTTCAGGTCTTCGGCCTGCGCAAGAAACTCGGCTCGTCGGGACGGATGATAGAGACCGTGCGCGGTGTCGGGTACCGGTTTCGTTCCGACGCATAGAGGAAAGGGATGATAGCAAAACAGCGAACCTTGTTCTGGCAGATATTTCCGGTCACGCTGGTGATCATCCTGGGAACCATTGCCAGCGTTGCCTGGTTCGGCTCGCGCTCCATCGATGATTTCTATGTCGGGGAATTGCGCCGCGATCTGGAAAATCGTGCCTATCTGATCAAGTCTCGGGTCGGCGAATTACTGACCAGCGGCGATCTCGCCGGCCTGCGCAGCTTTGTCGTCGATTCTGGCCGGGCAGCTGATACCCGGATTACGGTCGTCGCTGCCGACGGCACGGTCCTGGCAGATACTAAAGAGAATCCGGGGGTCATGGACAACCATCGGCAGCGCCCGGAGATCGACACTGCGTTTTCCGGGGTAAGCGGTTTTTCGCTGCGCTTCAGCAACACCCTCGGTCAAAGGATGCTTTATGGTGCCATCGGTCTTGAAGAGCGTTTTAAGAGCGAGGCTTCCATCGGCGACGGGAACCGGGTCAATACCGTTCTTCGGGTCGCGGTGCCGGTACTGGCTATCAATTCCGCCTTGAGCGATATCAATCGGGAACTGGTTATCGGTACCGGAGGGGCGCTGCTGGTCGCCTTTGTCATCACGTTTTTCGTGGTCCGCAATATCAGCAGGCCGCTCGAAGAAATGACTCGCAGCGCCGAATCCTATGCCAACGGCGATTTCAGCCAGCGGATGCTGATCAACCAAAAGAAAACGGCATCCCGCGAAGTGGCCATGCTGGCGGCCGCGATGGACCGAATGGCGGGTCAACTCGATGAAAAAATCAATACCATCATCAATCAGCGCAACCAGTTGGAGACGGTGTTTTCCAGCATGGTCGAAGCGGTCATCGCCATCGATCGTGAAGAGCGGATCGTCAGCATCAACGGGGCCGCAGCCAGGATGTTCGGTGTCCGGCAACAGGTAGCCCCGGGACGACTGGTGCAGGAGGTTATTCGCAACGTCGACCTGTATGACCAGTTGGCCCGTATCCTGAAAACAGGCGAGGCCTTTGAAGACGAGATCGTGCTGACCAGGCGGGGCGACAACGTCTATCTGCATACCAATGTGGTGATGCTGTACGGTGGCGATGGGCGGACGGTTGGTGCTCTGATGGTGCTCAACGATGTGACCCGTTTACGCAAACTTGAGCGGTTGCGCAGCGATTTCGTGGCCAATGTTTCCCATGAACTGAAAACGCCGATTACCTCCATTCGGGGGTATGTGGAGACATTGCTCGACGGAGCCCTTGACGATCGGGAGCACGCGCGGCGTTTTCTGGAGATCGTGTTGCGTCAGTCGGAACAGCTCGGCACCATTATCGATGACCTGCTGACTCTATCCCGAATCGAAAAAGATACCAAGGAAGCCGGCGTTTCCTTCGTTGCCGAGAAATTATCTCCAGTCCTTCACCGGGCTCTGGAAACCTGCCGGCAACAAGCCGCAGGAAAGCAGGTGACCCTCACGCTCGGTTGTCCGGAACAGCTCGTTGTCAGGATGAACCGGACCCTGCTCGAGCAGGCGGTGGTCAATCTGCTGACCAACGGCATAACTTACAGCGATCCGGGTGACAGTGTGCAGGTTAGCGTCGCCGAGGTCGATGATCCGTCGCGGCGACTGGTCAAGATCAGTGTCGTCGATCAGGGCATTGGTATTTCTAAGGAACACCTGCCGCGCCTGTTCGAACGTTTTTACCGCAGCGATCGGGCGCGCAACCGCAAGGCCGGCGGTACCGGCCTCGGCCTGGCAATTGTCAAGCATATCGTGCAGGCGCACGGCGGTTCCGTCGAGGTCGACAGTGCCATCGGTGCCGGCAGTACCTTCACCATCACCCTGCCCTTGGGCTGATGCGTGCGGCCAGGTAGCCGGCCGGGTTCGGTCCTACTATCGGCAGCCATGGACTTTTCCCTCGGCTTGTGTGATAATGGCCGAGGGATATGCTGGCCTGTCGAGGGAATTGACGCGGCCGTCAATTCTGATTTTCCTGCCGTCTCCGACACGGTCTCCGGTCGTTTTCCCTTCTTGTAAGCGCTGCAGCGTAATATCCCGGTAAAAGAGAACAGGCCGATATGATTGGTGCTCGGCCCAGCCATTCGATGCCATGGATGAGATCAGAGATGACCCAGCAGTACCGACGTTTGGCGAGCGTTTTGCCGGACAGGTCATCGGTCTGTTTCTCTGGCCGCTGCTGACTGTTGTACTGGTGGCAGGGGCGCTCTATTACGATCGAGTCCATAATTTAAACGAGTTGACGATTCAGAAAGAAACGCTGCTGGTACGCGCCGTGGCGCTTTTCCTGGAGAGCGGACATCATGCCGCATCCACCGACCTGAAACAGCTTCTCGACGACATCGATTCGCTGCTTGCGCATTCCGGTTATGCAGCGCTTCGAGGACCGGAGGTGGCCGACTTGCTGGCCGATACGCTGGCGAAGCATCCGCTCTATGAGCAGGTGCTTCTGCTCGAGCCCAATGGGCGAGAAATAGCCCGGCTTCGATCAGGCGGTAACCAGGAGGCGGCAGCATTTGGGACGGCAAATCGAAATGCTGACGATCGCTCCGCGCTAGCTGCATTTTTTGCCACCTCCCCTGGGGAACTGCAGGTTTCACCCCCGGTTCTCAGCCTCTGCCGCGGCGCTCCTTGTACAACGAGCAAACAACGGATCAGTGTCGGGCTGACCTCTTCTGCCGACAATGGACGAGCGAAGCCGATCGCCATTATCGATTACCGGATGTCTGTCGTTTACGATCTGGTCAGTGAAATCGGAACGGGTGAGCGGGGAACGTTGATGATCTTTCGGGACCAGGGTGAACTCGCCGGCGCGCTTGCCGGAAATCAAGAGACGGGTGGAGGTGCAGCTCGAATCGCGGCGGTGAAGCGATTGCTCGGTGGGCGGGACACCACTTCCCTCTTCCTGGACGGTAGTCTCTATTCTTATACCCAGTTCACCCTCTCCGCTCTGTCCACCTCCGGCGACCGCGGGGAGACGAGTCCAGAAACCACGCCGGAAGGCAGGGGTGCGGCAGTTGAGCACTGGTCGGTGGTCTCCGAGATGCCGGCCGGATATTTTGTTGCCCAGAAACGAAGCTATCTCCTCTTCCTCGCAATTCTGGCCCTGGCTTTGCTGATCCCATCATTTGTCGTTTGTCTTTTCTGGGCCAAGGCCCGGGTCAGGGCTCGGCGGGAGACGGAATTGCGGGCCATTGAACAGGTTGAACACCTGGTCCGGCTCGAGCAGGAGGTGCGTGAGCGAACCCGGGAGTTGGATGATCGAAACCTGCAGCTCAGCGCCGAGATTGCCGAACGGCTTAACGCGGAGATCCACCTGCGGCAATCCAACGAGCTGTTTTCCGGGATGGTTGAGAGTATTGACGGCATTATCTATGTCGCCGATTTTGATACCCACGAAATCCTCTATGCCAATACCTACTTGAAAAAACTGTTCGGATTCAACCCGATCGGCAGAAAATGCTGGCAATTCATTCACGCCAGCGGTGACGGCCCCTGTTCGTTCTGCGTCAACAACCATCTGTTGGGCGAAGACGGCGAGCCGACCGGACCGTATCAATGGGAATATCAAAATCCTTTCAACAAGCGATGGTACAACGCCAAGGATCTGGCGATCAGGTGGTCCAACGGTAAATACGTCAAGCTCGAGATCGCCATCGATATCACCGAGCAGAAACAATTGCAGCATTTTCTGCAGGAAGCTCGGCGACAGGCGGAGATCGCCCAAAACATGAGAAGCCGCTTCGTGGCACTGGTTGCACATGACCTGAAGTCGCCGTTTTATTCGATCACCCAGATGCTCAAGCGGATCCTCGAGCGGGAGACCTTTTCTTCGGAAGTGCACCGGCAGTTCCTGGAAAACATCGTCACCAACGGCCACCGGATGTTGCAGATGATCGACGATTTGCTGTCAATGGATCGTTTCGAGTCTGCCGAGGTCAAACTGGAACGAACCTTTTTCAATGCAACCGATATGGCGGCCGAGGTGATAACCAATTTCAATCACCTCGCCTCGGAAAAATCGCTGCACCTGATCAACCTGCTGCCGCTCGACTGTCCGGTGTATGCCGACAAGTACCTCTATTTCGTTGTCCTCAACAATCTGCTGTCCAACGCCATCAAATTCAGCCAGCCGGGCGGAACCATCGAGATCTGCCAACCTGATCGGAGTCGACCGATGATCGTTGCCGTCAGAGATTACGGTAAGGGAATGAGTCCGGATTATGTTGAAAACCTGTTCAAGGTCGACGTCAAGACAAGCAGCAGGGGAACGATCGGCGAGCCGGGCAGTGGACTGGGCCTGCTTTTCTGTCAGGATATTCTGAAGGCGCATGGGGGGACGTTGGAGGTTAATTCACAACTCGGTAGCGGTTCGGTCTTCTCGGTGGTAGTGCCCGAATGTTGTCCCTGGCAGCCTCTACGTGGAACCGATCAGGGCGACGATACCGGCCGTGGCGCGGACGATTGATCGGTGCGGTGGTCGTCTGTTGGTGCATCCCCGGATTCTGCAGGATCCCTGTGCTGCAGGCCGGCCTGGGCGGCGGCGATTAGCTCGGCGGTGCGCTTGCCGCCGGTGGTGTCGGGGGGACTACTGCCGAAGATAACGCTGATCAGACGGCGATGGTCGATACTGCCGGGCGGAGCGGAGGGCATCAAGGCCCCGGTTTCACCGCTATGGTGCAGGAGACCGGCGGCCGCCAGCTTGTCGACTGTCGCCGTTAGAAGGCCGCGACGATAGCAGGGGGAGGCGGCGGCCAAATCATCGATGGTGGTTCCCCGGCCGTCTTCGAACCTGCCTGCGACAGTGGCGCAGATGTCAAATGCCGCGCTCAGCTGCTGTACCCCATCGCTTGCCCGTTCCTGCAGGGCATACGACGAGTGATGCTGAATGGCATAGGCAACCTCGGCGCCGAGCAGCACGAAGAGCCAGCCAAAATAAATCCAGACGAGAAACAGCGGAATCGTCGCGAACGATCCGTATATTGCATTATAGTTGGCGACGCCGACCTGCAGCCCGATGAACAGATTCTGGGTGGCGAACCACAGGGTGCCGGCGAGCAGGGCGCCGATCAGGGTCGGGATCGTTTTGACCTTGGTGTTGGGAAAGAAGATGTAGGCGACATAGAGGGCCGCCGTCAAAAACAGGATCGGTATGCCGCCGAGTAGTACGGATTGCATCCAGGCAGCGGGGATGATGCGGTCCAGATGGCCGCTGAGCGATTTGCTGGTCAATACCGTGCCGGCAGCCAGGGCGACGTTGATGGCGATGGGCAGCAGGACCATCAGGGTCAGGTAGTCGGCGATTTTGCGCAGCAGCGACCGGCTGTTCTCGACATGCCAAATGGTGTTCATGGCGGCTTCGATCTGACTGAGTACCAGGATCACCGAGAGGAAGACCCCGAGAATGCCGAATGTACCGAGCGTGGCAAAGCTCGTTCGGTCGACGTAATCGAAGAGACGAGCAGCGGCGGCGCGTAGGTGACCGGTCAAATCGGCTGCGGGTTCTGTGGCGGACGGGGGATTGGCCGATGTTGAGGCCGGTGGTGACAGCTGCGTCGTAGCTTGCTGGTCCGGGCCGGCAATAACGGTCGGTGCCGTCTGTTCCAGTGTGTCGATATAGGAAAAGACGATGTCCCGCAACTGGTCGCCGCCACCGAGGCCCTTAACCACCGCCGTGCTCATGGCCAGCAGCGGAACCATTGACAACAGCAGGGCATAGGTCAGAGCGCCGGTGCGCAGGTTGAGGTAGTTCAACTCCATTTCGCGCAGGACGATCAGCGCGATCCTGGTCAAGCTGTGCAGCCATCTGAGTGGAGGAATGGTGGGGGGTGGCCCGTCGGCCCAACGTAAAAGGCGATGCGGGAAACGGGACGAGCGTTTGCGGAGGAGCGATTGTGTCGAGTTATTGTTCATGCCATTTTTCGATCAGCTTGAAAACAGTTTCCCGTTTGAGCGGTTTGGCGACATAGTCGTTCATGCCCGCCGCCAGGCATTTTTCACGATCGCCCTTCATGGTGTTGGCAGTCATCGCGATAATCGGTACCTGGTGCCCTTTCAGCCTGATTTGCCGGGTCGCTTCCAGGCCGTCCATTTCCGGCATCTGGACATCCATAAGGATCAGGTCGAAGCGGCGTGGATCATCGTGATACGCGGCGACAGCCTTCTCGCCGTTATCGACGATTTCCACGGCATACCCGGCTTTCTGCAGCATCATCGATGCCAGCTTCTGGTTGACCGGATTGTCTTCAGCAAGCAGCAGTCTGATTGATTGCTTGATCGCCTCGCGTACCGAATATTGCGTGATCAGCGGTTTGCTTGCGGTTTGCGTTGTGGTGCTATCACCCAACACCCTGGCGATGGTCTTGTAGAGAATGGAGCGGCGTGCCGGTTTGGTCAGGAAGGCGGAAAACCCCGTTTCCCGGCATTTTGCGGCAATCCGTTCGGTGGATGAGGTGTAGGCGAGTAACGGGATGGTCCTGATTGATGATTCATCGGCACGAATTCGGGTGGCCAGATCAAACCCGGGGATGTGGGGCAGGATGATATCGATGATGGCCAGATCGTACGGGCGTCCTGTTTCGGCGGCCTCCCGGAGCTTGGCAATGGCCAAGCGTTCGTCGGTTTCCGCAGCGACGGTTATCCCGGCCTGCTCGAGTACCGAACGGAGAATTTCGTTGTTGGCCCGGTTGTCATCGACGACCAACACCTTGGTTCCCTGCAGGTCATCACTGGGGCTGCGGCTTTCCGGCAGGTGATCGGCGACACACATCTCGGCGGTAAAGTGGAAGGTGGCGCCTTCTCCTTCCCGGCTCTCAACCCAGACCCGACCGTTCATCAGCTCGGCGATGCTGCGACAGATCGACAAGCCCAGACCGGTGCCGCCGTATTTCCTGGTCGTTGAGCCGTCGGCCTGCTTGAAGGCAGCGAAAACGGCCTCATGTTTGTCCTCGGGAATGCCGATACCGGTATCCCTGACGGCACTGTGCAAGGTGATGGTCTCCACGTTTTCATCGAGCAGGTCGATGGAAAGTTCGATTTCGCCGCGTTCGGTGAATTTTGCCGCATTGCCGAGCAGGTTGACAAGTACCTGGCGAAACCTGCCGGGGTCTCCCTTGACTCGGGCCGGGACGTCTTCCCCGATGCGGCACAGCACCTCGATACGCTTGCCGGACACCCGGGGACGGATCATTTCGCAGACATCGTGGGCGGTGATCTCCGGGTCGAAATCGATGTACTCGAGCCCCATCTGACCGGCCTCCACTTTGGAAAAATCGAGAATGTCGTTGATAAGCCCGAGCAGTGCCTCGCCGCTGCGCTTGATGATTGCGGCACATTCCCGTTGCTCTTCATCGAGCTCTGAACCGAGCAGCATTTCGGTGAATCCGATGATGCCGTTCATCGGCGTGCGAATTTCGTGGCTCATGCTGGCCAGAAACTGGCTTTTGGCAACATTGGCACTCTCGGCCGCCGCTTTAGAGGCACGGAGTTCCATGGTTTGTTTGTCGATCTCGATCTGCAATGTCTTTGAATAGAGTTCCTGCTGCTGCTGAATGAGGCGATAGCTGTGCTGGGTTTCCTCGAGCATCTCCTGGTATTTGTTCTCGAGTACCTTGATCTTCCGGTCAAACTGGTTCTTCTGCACCTGTTGTCTGTTAATGGCATCATCGAGACGCAGGTGGGAGAAAAACACTTCGGTCAGCAGGGTCACGTTAGTTGCTGCCACCTGAGCCGAATCGGGGGTGGCGGTGATTTGAAAATACAAGGTTGCCTCGAGTTGCGGCACGGGCAACAGGTAGATGGAGCCTTCCAGATAGACCGGTTCCGGGGGGGGGGCGGTCGAGCGATCCGAAGCGGGGGTTGTCGGGACAATTGTGGCCGGCAGGGTCAGCGGGCGGGATCCCTGGTGGTGGGTCAGGTGGCGGTCGATGCAGAGATATCGACCATTCTGCTGACGCCGTTCCAGGTAGGCGAGCAGGCGCGTAATCGTCTTTCTGGCGGTTGTCTGCGCATCGAAGAGAAGATCGGTCCGGGCCGCCATATCAGTGCTCCGTGGAACGATAAATCTCGCTGGCCTTACTCATTTCCGCCGGCAGATCGTCAAGCAGTACCCGGTATTCGTCGATATTATCCTGGATATGGTCGGCAAGCACCGGGGACAGCTCGGTGACAGGGATGGCGAGAATGGTGTAACCCAATTGTCCGGTGAGATATTCGGCAATCTGGAGGATGCCGGTAAGACTGGTCGGCTCGATAGCATCGCGGAGGCTGTGATGATCCCGGATGGCCTCCCTGATGGTATGCGGAATACCCCAGTCATCGGTGATCAGATAGCCGATTTCAGCATGATCGGTAGTGAGCCGCTTTCGCTCCTGCTCCGGCAGGGAGCCGTGCTCAAGGGCTGCCCGGCAGATGTCGTAAAAGACGGCGCCAGCGGCCTGTTCTTCAACGATGAGGCCAAAATCATGCAGAATACCGCATAGGTAGGCGTCGTCTCCGTTAATGCCGAAGACGCGCTCGGCCAACATCTGGCTGCAGATCGCCACGGCGGCGCAATGGAGCCAGAGTTTCTGTCGAGAGAAAATCCTGGACACCTCGCGTTCCCGGAACAGGTGTTTCAACGCATCGGTGACAGCGATATTGTAAAGATTTTTCATGCCGATCAGCGCCACCGCCCGGCCGATCGACTCGATGTATTGGCTGAGTCCGTAATAGGGGCTGTTGACCAGACGCAGGAGTCTGACCACCAGAGTGGGGTCCATCTTGATGACTTCCTCGAAGTCTTTCATGGTCGTGTTGCTATCGTTGATCAGCTGCGACAGCTTGGTGACCACGTGCGGAAGCGTCTTGAAGCTGCGATAGCTGGCAATCAACTCCTGGGCGGCGGTCATAACCAGTATCTCCGGTGATTACGGCAGGGCGGTCAGCTCGCGCTTGCTGACTGCTTCTGCCTTGATCCGGTCGAGCAAACGGGCAAGGACATCCTTGACATGCTCTCTGATATCGCCGGCGACGACGATAAAAAGCAGGTCGTCACCCGGTCGGCGGAGACCTTCCCGGGCCTCGATTATGATATCATAGATGCCCTGGTGCTGTAAAAACTCCCGGCGCAGGTGATCGACCCGCTCGTGGTCGACAGTCACTTCCAGTGCTGCCACGGCTTTCTTGTCGGACCGTGACCAGGAACGTACCGTTCCGTTATGGACGAGGATCATGCCGACGTGATCGGCGAAATCCGGCCTGGCCTTCAGGGCGGCGATCGTTGCGTTGATGTCCATGGCGCGTCTCCGTGGGGTGAATTCTATAATGCTCTGATAACCGGTATCTGCAACGTGGTGGACGAATCGAGCCGGGTGAAACTGAGTTCGTCGTTGTATTTTTTCAACAGCCACAGCGGAATCTCGAACGTGTTATAACAGAGTTCCCACAGGGTGTCTCCCGGTTTGACCGTGTAGCTGTGAACGTCGACGACATTGTATGTTTTGAAAAAATCTTCTTGTTTTTCCTGGTGAAAGTCGAATCGCGCGATTTCGAAAACGGCTATCGGAACATTGACGAAATCGACAGTGATGGTCCGTCCCGGCGCGACGTCCGCCTGATCGGCAAGGTGATTGGCAAGGCGAAGCGACTGCGGAGTCACCTTCAGCCAGTGGGCCAGCAGATCGATTGTTTCATCGGGTTGTGTCTCGATTCTGCCGGACAGCAAATCGCCTTTTCTGGTGGTGTCGAAAACTTTAAGATTGCCGCTGACCGTCAGATCGACCGGTGGCGGGGCGGCGACAGCAGCTGCCATCGGTTCGCTTTTTTTCGTGTTGGCCAGCGTGACCACGGCGATGTCGCGGGATGGCGCTTTCGGCGACGGTGAATGCGATGTCGAAGCGGCCGGGATCCTGAGATTCTGGCCGACCCGAACGGTTGCCCGGTGATCGAGACCGTTGACCTCGATCAGGCGTTTGAGCGGCACTTTATGAGCCAGGGCCACGGCACCGGCCGTGTCGCCGGGGCGAACCTGGTAGAAAAGACTTCGCTTCTGTTCCGGGTAAAACAAGGCGGCTGGCAGAGAGGTCAAAGCCGCACTGTTCTTTAACTCAGCCGGCAGGTTGAGCAGGTAGTCTTTCGGGATGTATTTTTCTCCCTGCAGCACCGGATCGCGCAGTGCCGGATTGTAACGGGCCAGGGTCGCCTGGCTGATACCGAGGTGGTTGCAGAGTGCGGCGCTGGCGACGAAACCGGGAACCCGCACGGAGACCGAGGCAACCGGCCGGTCCAGGGTCAGAGTGCCGGATTTCTCGAAATGTTTGGCCACTTTTACCGCAGCGAGAAACGATGGATAAAAATTGCGGGCGGCGAACTTGAACCATCCTTTGCGATACTTGTGGAAGATCTGCTCGTAGGCCCCGTGCTCCCGGACCGCCCGCTTCATGCCGGCGGTGCCGTAATTGTAGGCAGTCAGGGCCAGCGGCCAGGATTCAAGGACCCGGTGGTTGCTTTTGAGAAAGCGAGCTGCCGCCTCGGCTGAGAGGAACGGGTCGCGTCGTTCATCGATGATGTAGTCGATGCGCAGGTATTGTTGCCCGGTGCCGGTGGTGAACTGCCACATGCCGGCGGCCCCGAATTTGCTGAATGCCCGGGGGTTGAAGGAGGATTCGACATGGGGGAGGTAGGCCAGGTCTTCGGGGAGACCGTGGCTGCGGAAAACGCGTTTGAAGGTGCGCAGGTAGGCGCCCGAACGAATCACGCCTTCGATGAACCGCTCTTTCAGGCCGGTTTGCGAGCGGATCGCACCGGCTGCCTGTTTTAACGTGGCTGGATCAGGTTTCCCAGGAAACAGAGCTGCAACCCGTTTTTCTTCCGCTGTTTGCGGCGGAGCGTGTACAAGCCGAAGTAGCAGATCGACGTAGCGCTTCTTTGTCATTGCCACCAGTGCCTCGTTTTTGTGTGCTGCTCCCGGTTGGTTTTGGTCGGCCAGGTCGATAATTGCATAGACGCGCCGGAGGTCCTCACGGTCGTGAATTATTGCGGTATTAACGGAATAGGTGGAGTATATTTTTTCCCAGAAAGCGACGTTGGCCGAAATCGATGAGTAGTGCGGAAAAAATGCCGGGTCGGCGTTTGCCTGTAGTCCGGCCGGCAGCAGAGCCGCCAGAACCATCTGAAAAAAGAAATAACGCCGGAGAAAAAAAGAAAAACAGGCGACGATTCTGGTCATGCGGGAGATTATCTCTTGTTCGAAACGGTGGAGGGGTGCGATCAATGCCTGCTTGCAGTGTCGTTCGAGTTACTCTATTGTCCAGGGAAACGACAGTGGCACGCAGGCCTGCTGCAGCTGCCCGATAGGACGATGAGTCTTCCGGTATTGTACCGAAAACTGGCTGAATAACAAGGAGAGAGTTTGTACACTCCGATCGTCGCGACGCTTGGTTATGTGCTGTCCGCGGACAAACGGCAGACCCTGCTGGTGCACCGTAACGGTCGCCCTGACGACCCCCATGCCGGGAAGTATAACGGGCTTGGCGGTAAAATGGAGCCGCAGGAATCCATCTATCAGTGTATTTGCCGGGAGATAAAGGAAGAGGCGGGAATTATCTGCGACCGGGTGGTTCTTCGCGGGACGATCAATTGGACCGGTTTCGGGCCGCAGGGTGAGGACTGGTTCGGTTTTATTTATCGGATAGATCGCTTCACCGGTGTGCCGTTCACCAGCAACGAGGAAGGCCGGTTGCTCTGGCACCCGATCGAGCGCCTGGCGGAGTTACCGATGTGGGACGGAGACAGGCATTTCCTGCCGTTGGTATTCGATAACGACCCGCGTCTTTTTCACGGATACATGCCCTACGCCGGCAATAAGCCGTTGGCCTGGACTTTCGCCAGATGTTGATTCCAATCTTTATTATCGGCGGGACAGGTTTCAACCTGTCCTCCGCTAACTAAACCAGGCAGGACAGGTTTTACCTGCCTTTTGCTCGGGAAACCAACCAATGAAGCTTCTGCCGACCGTAGCAAAGGTTTTGAGACAGGCGGTAATCATCGAGGAGAATCATGGCAAAAGATAACGAACTGCTTCGTTTGGAGCGTCACATTGAACAGCTGTTGCAGCGGTTTGCCGCTGTTCGGGATGAAAATCGGCGGCTTGAACGGGAGTTGTCGACGGCTGTCGCCGATAACGAGCAGCTCAGGCGGGAGCTCGGAACGATGACTGAAGAGCGCCAGGAGATGACGACACGGGTTGATTCTTTGATCGACCGGATAGAGAACTGGCAGGCGGAGTTGCCGGACGAGACCGTGCCGGTCGATGACGCTCCGGCCGGCCAGCCGTCGACGACCGAAGAACAGTCAGAAACGGGCGAACAGCAGGCGACGGCTCGAGTGGAAACGGACCTTGAGAATAAGCAAGAACGGGACGGCGGTATCCAGGGGAGCCTCTTTTCCCGTTGACCGGTTACCGCCTGTTCGCTGTAAATGCTGGTGGTGCTTGCCGACCGCGAGTCCCGAGGAGTAGCAGCACATGTCCGAGACAGAACGACTGATCAGGTTTCATCTGCTTGGCCAGGATTTCGCTTTTTATACCGGGGCCTCGGAAGAGGAAATGGATGCCATTCTGACCCTGGTGAAAAAGCAGATCGAGGAGAACGGCGACCGTGGTAGCGGCACGATTCCGGTGAGTAAGGTCGCGGTAATGGCCTGTCTCAATCTTGCTTCCCGCTATCTGCGACTAAAAAACGAACATGAGAGTTACCGGCGCAGCGCCGAGGAGAAAGTGAGAATCCTCAACGAAAAGGTGGCGGCGGTATTGACGACGGATCGGTAGTCCGGTTGAACGTCTCAACCGGAGGCAATCTCAACCGGCGGAGGACAGGTTTTAACCTGTCCTCCGCTCACCATCACGAAACCACCGGACCTCCTTGATGTAGCCTGCCCATAGTCAATCGGTCCTGCCGGGTGTGGGAGGATGTCCCTGCTTCGTTGTGACAGCCGAGTCGTGACCAGCGAGGCGGATGTGCTCCGGCAGGGGCTTTGCAGACGAGGAATTTGGTCGGTGGTGGGCTGTGGTTGTCGGTCGGGTTCGTTTTTCGGCGGCCGCTAAATTTTGTCTTTTGTTTTTGGTAATATCTGCTATGATAGAATCATATGGAACAGAGGTTGTTTATTGTTTTTATTGTGATTATAGCTTTGTCATAAGGAGATGATACGGCGTCCCCGCAAGCGGCGTGAGCGGGAACGCGAAGAGTACAAAAGTTTTCCCTGCGCTGTTGGTGATTTGTAGTGTTGTTGAGCCAACCCTCACAGTTAGGGAGCCACCACTGTCAGTCAGATGAGCAATCCAACGATTTCTCAGACGTTGATATGCGGTTCCCACCTATCTCGATAGGTTTAACGTGTTCTACAAACACGGCAGGGTGGGGAAAATTGGTGAACAACGATGGCCGGTACCAGTACCGACCATCGTTTTACTATATCGGTAACCGGTGCCTGTCAAGGAGTGAAGTTTCCAGTTGCCGCAACAGAGTAAAAACGATTGATTACAGCAGCGCCTCGGGGTGGCAGGACTGTAAGGATGGTTGACGGGATGCTCATCAGTCTCGGTGGCTTGGAGTCGGTCGAAAAACCGAGTTCACTGCCGGCGGCTGGTTTTTCTCGATAGATGGTGCGTATGTTCTCTTGCCTTCGGCGCCATGTTCCTCCGGCGTCGGCAAACAAACGGAGACACTCTTTCCGAACAGGTGACGGCCGGCGACAGCGATCTTCCGGCATCATGGGCAACTGACAGCACCGTTCCTGTCAACCCTTATCAGTCCTATTCACGTTCGCTCCCACTCACGCTTGAAATAGGCTGTCTGCTTCCCGTAATCGTATCATATTATTGAGGAAGCCTTCCATGGATGCATTAAATCACCCTTCCGTTTTTGTCTTTATCGGGTTGCTGTTCGGCGGCCTGCTTGGATTTTATCTACGTAAACGGTTTGTCGATGGGCATGCCAGCAACATCAAAGAGCAGGCCCGGCAATTGATCGAAAATGCCATTGTCGAGGCGGAGCAGCTGAAAAAGGAAGCGCAGCTCCAGAGCAAAGAGGAGGCCTATCAAGTAAAGCAGGCTGCGGAAGAGGAATTGAAGGCCGATCGCCGCGAGATAAAAGAAGATCGGCAGCAGCTTAACAAGAAGCGGGAGTTGCTCAAAAATGAATGGGAAAGTTGCGACCAGAAGCGCCAGGAGTTGCTCGATGTCGAAGAAGAGCTGAAGCGCAGGCAACGAGAATTTGAAGAAAAATCATCTGAAATAGACTCACTATTGGACAAGCAGCGCTACGAGTTGGCGCGGATAGCCGAGATCAGCCAGGAAGAAGCCAAAAAGCTGCTAATGGATTCGCTGGAAAGCCAGGCTCGCATGGATGCTGCTAAACGCTTGGCGCGGATCGAGAACGAGATGAAGATGGAGGCCGATCGAAAGGCTAAAAATATCATTGCGCTGTCGATTTCCCGATATGCCGGCGACTATGTGGCGGATCGTACGGTATCCATGGTGCCCCTGCCCTCCGACGAAATGAAGGGCCGCATTATCGGCCGGGAAGGTCGCAATATCAGAGCCATCGAAGCAGCCACCGGAATCGATATCATTATCGACGACACTCCGGAAGCGGTCATCCTGTCCGGCTTCAACCCGGTTCGCCGGGAAGTGGCGCGCCTTGCCCTGCATCAATTGATCAATGATGGGCGCATTCACCCCGGACGTATCGAGGAGGTGGTCGCCAAGGTGACCAAGGAACTGGATACCGACATGCGCGAGTCCGGTGAGCAGGCGACCTTCGATGTCGGAGCCCACGGCGTGCACGTAGAGCTGATCAAGATCCTCGGTCGGTTGAAGTATCGGACCAGTTACGGCCAGAACGTCTTGCAGCACTCCCTGGAGGTCGCTTTCCTCTGCGGCATTATGGCCGCCGAACTAGGCCTGGATGTCAAGTTGGCCAAACGGGCCGGCTTGTTGCACGATATCGGCAAGGCAGTTGATCACGAGGTCGAGGGATCGCATGCCATCATCGGGCGTGATCTGGCTAAAAAGTATGGTGAGGTCGACGAGATCGCCTATGCCATCGGCGCCCACCATGAAGATATTCCGCCGCAGAGCGTCCTCGATATTCTTGTGCAGTCTGCGGACGCGCTGTCCGGGGCACGGCCCGGCGCCCGCAAGGAAATGCTGCAGAGCTATGTCAAGCGGCTGGAGGATCTGGAAGGGATTGCCAATTCATTCAAAGGGGTCGAAAAATCCTACGCCATCCAGGCCGGCCGCGAGTTGCGCATCATGGTCGATTCCGGGCATATCGGCGATAGCGAAGCGGTGCTGCTCAGCCAAGACATTGCCAAATCGATCGAGGAAAAATTGACCTATCCGGGTCAGATCAGAGTGACGGTCATCAGGGAAACCCGGGCCGTCGAATATGCCAGATAACACGGGTGTCCGGAAATGAGGAGCAGGAAGGAGCAGAAAAAAGGCAATGGGTGAACTGGAAAGACAATTGGAATTGATCGAGCGGGGAGTCGTAGACCTTATTTCCCGGGAAGAACTGGCGAATAAACTGAAACGCTCGATCGACACCGGCGTTCCGCTCAAGGTCAAGGCGGGATTCGATCCAACCGCGCCGGATCTGCACCTCGGGCATACGGTGCTTATTCAGAAGCTGAAGCATTTTCAGGAATTAGGGCATGAGGTCTGGTTTTTGATCGGTGATTTCACCGGGTTGATCGGTGATCCGACCGGCAAATCGGAAACGAGAAAGCCGCTGACCCGTGAAGATATCGCCCAAAACGCTGAGACTTACAAAGAACAGGTGTTCAAGATTCTCGATGCCGAGAAGACGAAAATTGCCTTTAACAGTCAGTGGCTCGGTGAGCTCGATTCCTTTGCGATGATCCATCTGGCTTCGGAGTTGACCGTTGCGCGAATGCTCGAACGCGACGACTTCAAGAAGCGCTTTGAAAGTGGACGACCGATCTCCATTCACGAATTTCTCTACCCCCTCATTCAGGGATATGACTCGGTGGCCATGAAGGCGGACGTCGAGTTGGGCGGTACCGATCAGCTGTTCAATCTTCTCATGGGTCGGGACATGCAACGCGCCCGGAATCAGGAACCCCAGGTCGTGTTGACCATGCCGCTGCTGGAAGGGCTGGATGGGGTTAACAAGATGAGCAAGTCGTTGGGCAACTACATCGGCATCAGCGAAAGCGCTGCCAATATCTACGGCAAGACCATGTCTGTTTCCGATGAACTGATGTTTCGCTATTACGAATTGCTCAGCGACAGCTCGATAGAGGAAATCGCCGCGCTCCGAACGGGAATGGAAGAGGGTCGTCTGCACCCGAAAGCGGTCAAGCAGCAACTGGCCAGGGAATTGACCGCGCGCTTTCATTCTGCGGACGCGGCCCGCCAGGCAGAGGAGAATTTCGCCAGCGTTTTCAGCAAACATGAAGTGCCCGATGACCTGCCTGAATATGCACTGACGGCGACCGAAGCGGTGTGGCTGCCGAAACTGCTCGCCGATGCCGGTCTCGTCTCGTCTACTTCGGAAGGCCGGCGGATGATCGATCAGTCGGCTGTCAGTATCGATGGTGAGAAGATAACCGACAGCGGCTGTACGGTGGCGCCGAGCGGCACGAAGATAGTCAAGGTCGGCAAACGGCGATTCTGCAGGGTCGTTTTTCTCTGATTGACCCGCGCCTTCTCCTGTCGTTCTAACCTCCATGACTGATGGTCACAACGAAGCATGAAAATCGGTATCGTGGTCGGATGGGCTGGTTGATCCTCCCTCCGGCTGCTGCGCTGCGGCCTGATCGGCTGGTCTCCGAGGTCGGCAGACAGGCCATCCATGACCTGGCCGCCACCCTTCGGGCCTGATTCTCCGCCCCGCCGGGCCTACGCGATGCAGCCTCCGAGAGAACCAACCAGCCCGGGGAGTTCAGCCTGTGGAACTGATTTTCATATAAAAAAACGAAACCGGCCCCTGCTCTGTGAAAGAGCAGGGGCCGGTTTCGTTTTGTCTCATGCCGGTATGCCGGCTACAGGTTCTCAGTTGATCGTTACCTGTTTGGCGGCGGCGCGGGCGCAATCCGGACAGATTCCGGAAAATTCGATATGGTGGCCGAGGATCTGGTAATCACAGGCTTTGGCGGCGAGCCGATTAAGCTTGCTCTGGACCGGCAGTTCGATGTCGTCGACACGTCCGCATTCGCTGCAGCGAACGTGATAATGGAGAATTGTCGTGGCGTCGAAGCGCTTCTGCGTGCCGCCTACCTCCAGCTTGAGGATCAGCCCGGTCTCAGCCATCAATTCGAGGTTACGGTACACGGTGCCCAGGCCGATCCGCGGCAGCCGTTTGCGGACCATATCATAGACCTCGTTGGCGGTCGGATGCGAGGTCACCTTGCCGAGTTCTTCAAGGATGATCTGGCGCTGTGCGGTGAGCCTCATTTTCGGTGACTGATCATCAATATCCATAATAGTTATCCCGAGATGAATAAAAATTGATAAAATTTCTTATTAGCATAATAGAATGAAAAAAAAATTCAATAGAAAATGTTCAGTCAGCCTGCCATGTTCTGTCAATCATTACCGATCAGCATTCACCTGGGGATTGAAGTAGCCGAAGCGCAGATGGGGCAATCGTGTTTTCAGTTGTGTCAGCCAGTGGCGCAGGCCGATACCGGGTTCGGCTGGCACGGCAAGGGATGAAAAATAGTAATGCGGGTCTATGTTGAGATTACGTAGTTGGATATAATCGACGCCGTCGGTCTGCACCAGATCGGCAAGCGCTTCGAGTTCCCCGATCGTATCGGTAAAACCCGGAAGAATGAAGTAATTCAGGGAAACAAATTTACCCCGCTTTTTCATAGTGCGGATTGATTGACGAACATCGGCAAACCGATAACCCCGAGGCCGGTAATAGCCTTCGTAGTAGGACGCTCTGGCGGAATTGAGCGAGACGCGGAGGCTGTCCAGGCCGGCACGGGCCAGGCGATCGACGGCGTCGGGCAGCGAGGCGTTGGAGTTGCAGTTGATGGTTCCCCTGGTCGTCTGTCGGCGGATGGCCTGGATTGATGTTGCCAGCAGATTGGCCTGCAGGAGCGGTTCACCTTCGCATCCCTGGCCGAAGCTGACGATCGGTGACGGTGCTGTTTGCAGGTGCGGCACGGCTATCTCGCAGATCTCCCGAGAACTTGGCACGAATGCGATGCGATCCTGGGTGGACGGGCAACAACCCGATTCCTGGAGGGAAATACACCCGAGACAGCGAGCATTGCAGATCGGTGAGGAGGGCAGCGGGGCTTCCCAGCGCCCGAGAAAATAATTCCGGGCAGCCGGGCAATGGTAGGTCAGGCAACAGATGCCGAGATGCTGAATCAGACGATTATCCCGGTGTCGTTTCAACAACTTTTGGGTCAAGCGGGTAATCTGCTCTTGCCTGAAATTGCGTGCATCCTGGCGCTGATCGCTATCGCTGCGAAAACCAGTAACCCAGAAACGCCCCAGGTGCCAGCCGACGGCGGTGTAAGCGAAGAGCGGCAGGAGCGGTGCGTCTGCACGGCGCTGATAAGCGGCGGTGTAAAGTGCCGTATGGGCAGGGGCCATGAAGGCGGCCACCGCCAGGATCGGCTTGCCCGGTTGACCGGGATGTTCTTCAAGCAGCAGCGGTTCGCCGGTTGCCGGGTCGGTACCGACCGGCAACCGGCCCGGCAGGACGAATAATTCACTGCCCTCGGGCAACTCGATCAGGTCGGCGGTGGCCGGGCGGACGATCTGCTCATGGGCCATGCCGGCCATGGCCAGATCTGGAAAATCACGGATACGACCCTGCTCGTCGGCAAAGACAAGTGCAGGCGTCGCGACGGGGTGCTTCACTTCGGGCGAAGCGCCTTGGTAACGGAATCGACGGCCCGGTAAATGTCGATATCTTCACCAAAGACATCCTGGATGCTGCCGTGGTCAACCAGGTCTTCGATGATGAACTGCGTCAAATAAAGGGTTACGATATTGGGGTCTTGGACCAGTGTTCGCACCGGGGCGAGTTTCAGTTGCAGATCGAACTCTTCGAGCAGATGCAAGGAGCGGAGTTGTTTTTCAAAAGCGTTGCGGATATCTTCAACCGATGTCGTTTCGATAATTTTTTTATCAATCAGTCGCTGAACCAGTTTGGTTGCCAGTAGATCTGCGTGATCTCTCGCAAAGATAAACATCTTGCGGCGTTCCTGTTCGCGTTTGCGGTCGATTGCTCGCACGGCTTTGTCGGTGGCGCGATTGGGATTAACATGCATTTTGGCCATCTATTTGTCTCCTGGGCAATGCCGGTGATACGGGGAGTTGTCGGGATTTTTGAAAAATCAACAGTCTATTGTAAACTGAAATCAAAAATAGCACCAGAGCAAAGTGGTTTTGGCTGGAATACAAATAAGCGCCGGCGACTGTCGATTGTTCTTGTGTTTTTTTACACGATTTTTTATATTTAGAGTCCAATAAGAGGTTCCAAGCAAACTCCGGCTGAAACTCCGCTTGGAACTATCAGCGCGTTTCCGCGAGCACACGTCGCACTTAAAAAAAATACAATTTCGGGAGGTTTTACCATGTGGAGCAGAGTACGGGCCTTACTGCCCGCGTTGATGATTCTCAGTCTTGTCCTGTTTTCTGGTTGTGCCGACAGCGATACGGATGAAGCGATGAAACCTTCCACCGGCGACGCCGGTGCGATGGGCAAGGAAGAGTCTCTTGAGTCGAAAGGAGTTGGAATATCCGAGGGACGAACTTCGGAAGGTATGCTGCCCGTTTATTTCGATTTCGATTCCTCTGACATCCGGCAGGATCAGGTTTCCCGGATTCAGGTCAATGCCGATTTCATGAAAGGCGATGACGGCACGGTTCGCATCGAGGGCAATTGCGATCCGCGCGGCACCAACGAATACAACATGGCTTTGGGTGAACGGCGCGCACTCAGTGCCAAGAAATACCTGGTCAATCTTGGTGTTCCTGAGGAGCGGTTGACGACGATCAGCTACGGTGAAGAGCGATTGCTGGTGCATGGACAGGATGAGTTGTCCTATGCCCAGAACCGCCGTGACGACTTTGTCATTGCCGAATAATTTTGTTCTTTGTTTTTTTGATTGCGGGCCTGCGGGCCCGCAATCTATTTTTGGGGGAGTCATGTTGAAACGATTCTTGCGCAGTGCCGGTATCGGGGTGTGCGCTGTCTTGCTGCTGTGGTCCGGAGGCGTTCAGGCCGAGGATGTGAAACTGGGAGTGATGAACGTCCAGCGGGTACTCGTTGAATGTGCCGCCGGTAAAGCCGCCAAGGCTCGCTTTGATGACAAAATGCAGGAACTGCAGGCAACGCTGAAGAGCGAAGAAGATGAGTTGCTGGCAATGCAGAAAGACATAGAAAAGAAGAGTTCCGCCTGGAGTGAAGATACGAAGCAAGAGAAGATGCGGGATTTTCAGAGGAAACGGCGGGAGGCTCAGGAAAAAGCTGAAGATGCCCGCTTTGAACTGAAGGCGATGCAGGACAAGGAGTTGGACCCTATTTTGAAAACCCTCGAGAAAGTGGTCAAGGATTACGGTGAAGCCAACGGCTATTCGCTGCTCATCGATTCTCGGAGCGGTGTCTTGCATGCTGCCCAGGGGATAGATATTACCGATCAGATCATCGTCGAACTCGATGCCGCCATGGCCAAGTAATCACGGCCGGCTGAGCAGAGGCGTGGCCAAGGGTCGCGATGGATTTGTAAAAAAGCACGGGGTGCGGTGATCGACCCGTGCTTTTTTTTTGCTGTTTGCCGCGAAAGGCCCGGCACGTTATATCTGTCATGTAGGCTACGGCCGAGTGGCGCAGGCGATGAACGAGGGGCCTTGCCAACAGCGGAAGGGCCGAACGGCTCCGTTTTTTCATCAAATAGTTTTCAAGAGAGCCGGCAGGAATATCGGGTCGGGGAATGATCATGGGATGGAAGAGTATGACCGGCTACGGCCGGGCTGAATGTGAGCGTGATGGCAGGATCTGGAGTGTTGAAGTGCGCAGTGTCAACAACCGTTTTCTCGATGCCAAGATCAGGCTGCCGCGTGATTACGGCCAGTTGGAAGACGGGATACGCCGGCGGGTTGCCGAGTTTCACCAGCGGGGCCGGGTAGATTTGTCGCTGTCGGTCGGGGGCGATTTTTCCGATCTGGTGTCGATTCGCTTTGACGCCAAGATTGCGGCTACGTACCAGCAGGCGCTGCACAGTCTTGCCGCGCATACCGGTCTCTCCCCGGACATCGATCTGCTGCATTTTGCCAATCTGCCCGACATCCTGATCAGGGAGCAGCGTTCTGAAGATCTCGATGCCATCGCGCCGTCCATCGATCGGGTGGTCTGCGAAGCCTTGCAGCGCTGCCTGGAAATGCGGGTAAAAGAGGCGGCTCACCTCAGCGAAGATCTCGGCAGGCGATTGCGTTCGTTTGCCACCGTTTTGGCAAGTATTGAAGATCATCTCCCGGAGTTGATCAGCCAGCGGGAGACGGCCCTCAAGGAACGGCTGGACAAATTGCTCGGCCATGTCGAGCTCGATCCGGCCCGTCTTGCCCAGGAAGTGGCTATGCTGGCAGACAAGACCGATGTTACCGAAGAATTGGTCCGTTTGCACAGCCATATCAAGCAATTTGATGATTTGCTCGAGTCGCCCGAACCGGTCGGTCGCACCCTTGATTTCCTCATCCAGGAGTTCTTGCGGGAAGTGAATACCATGGCCTCAAAGATCAACGATGCCCGCATTGCCCAGCAAACCGTCGCGTTGAAAAGCGAGTTGGAAAAGATGCGGGAACAAGTCCAAAATATCGAATAGCCGGGTTTCGACCACGAACAACCTTCGCTTGTTGAGACAACACAATGCAACTGCTCAATATCGGTTACGGCAACACGGTTATGGTGGAGCGGGTTGTCGCGGTGATCAATACCGGCTCGTCCCCGGCCCGCAAGCTCAAGGAACTGGCCAAAAATGCTGAGCGTCTGATTGATGTGACCGAAGGCCGCCGGACCCGTTCGATCATAATCACCGATTCCAATCATGTCATTCTCTCTTCGGTGCAGCCCGACACCCTAGCCCAGCGCGTCGCCGCGCTGCAGACTGTCCCGCATCTGGCCGAGGCGCGCGAGGCGACGCGCCTGGAAGCAGACGGAGAGCGCTGATGGGCGGTAGCCTCTTTATCGTTTCCGCGCCGTCCGGTACCGGAAAGACGACGCTGCTCAGGCGGGTCATGCAAGAGGTCGGGCACCTTGTCTTCTCCATCTCCCATACCACCCGGTCGCCGCGACGTGGAGAGGTTGACGGGCGAGACTACTATTTTGTCGATACCGATCGTTTTTCCGCAATGATCCAGGATAACGCGTTTCTCGAGTGGGCCAAGGTCCATGACAATTATTACGGGACCGCCATTTCTCCACTGTCGAGCAGATTGGAACAGGACAATGACGTGATTCTCGATATCGACGTGCAGGGAGCGGCCCTTGTCAGGGCGGCCGGAACCTTCCCGGCGGTATCGATTTTCGTCGCTCCGCCCGATCTCGATGAATTGGAAAAGCGGTTGCGTGGTCGAGGCAGTGACGATGAAGAGACGATAAGCCGGCGCCTGACGAACGCCCGTCAGGAGATGGCGCAGCGGCACGACTATGAATACCTGATTGTTAACGATCGCCTCGATGATGCGGTCAGCATGTTGTGTGGCATCATCTTTGCGGAGCGGGCGCGCTGCCGGCGAGGCATCGACGGCAGTCCGTTGAGCGGTTTTCGAACATGACGGAGCCACGTCGAAAAGAGCGGCCCCGTACCGGTGAGCAGCGTATCCGCTATAGCGAAGATCTGCTCTGGGGTGTTCATTCGGTAACCGAGGCGATGCGCCGGGATCCGGAACGGATCACCGAGTTGATCCTACAAAAAGATCGACAGGGAAACCGCTGGCAGGAATTGATCGAGAGCGCCCGGGCGGCGGGGATCAAGTGTTCCTTTACGCAACGCATCAAGATCACCGGCAGTCCGGAGGGGAATATCAATCATCAGGGGGTGGTGGCCCGCGGTTCGGCGGCTCGGCTCATGCCATTCGATGATCTGCTCGCCCTGTTCTCCGAAGCGGTTGCCGCCGGGCAGCGGCCGCGGCTCCTGGCCTGCGATTCGCTGCAAGACCCGCATAACCTCGGAGCAATCATTCGTTCGGCGCACGCGGCCGGCGTGCGGTTTGTCATCACGACCCGGGAACGCTCGGCCCCGCTCGGCGGTACGGCGGCAAAAGCGGCCGCAGGCGCTTTGTCGCTGGTTCATCTCTGCCAGGTGACTAATCTTGCCGGTGCGCTGCAGAGCTTGAAAAAGGCGGGTGCCTGGGTGTTCGGCGCGGTCAGGGACGAGGCGGCTGAATCTATTTACCAGACCGACTTCGACCTGCCGGTCTGCCTCGTCGTCGGCAATGAAGGACAGGGGATCAGGCCGCTGGTACGGCGCCATTGCGATCGATTGGTGACCATTCCGATGGCCGGCGGTATGGAGTCGCTTAACAGCAGTGTGGCCGGTGCGGTAATCATGTTCGAGATGCATCGGCAGAGCCTGCTGGTACACAAGGGCGATCAGCCTCGTTGAAGCGGGTTTGAGGCTCTGTCGGCGGCCGGTCAACTCTTTTTCTGGTCGAGTTTCTTTTTCAGCAGGGCTCCGAAACTGCTCAGCGATTCACTTTCTTTCCGCTTCTGCTGGCGCGTCGTCCGATAGGAATGCAACTCCTCGTATTCCTTTTCGATTGCGGCTGCCGGCGACACGTAGTCGGCCGGCGCCAGGGAAATTTTGCGACCATCGGGATCGACGGTTTCTATGATCACTTCGATCTGCTGACCTTCCTCAACCACCTCCCGGGGGTGATTTACCTTGCGCCCCTGGCCCAGCTTCGAGATGTGGAGTAGACCGTCGACACCCGGTGCCAGGGTAACGAAGGCTCCGAATGGGACCAGCCGGCAGACGGTTCCGGTGTGTCGGCTGCCGGTGCCGAATTGTGTAGCGGCCTGTTGCCAGGGGTCCGGTAGTGTTTCCTTGATGCTCAGGCTGATTCGGTCATTTTGCCAATCGAGACCTTTGATAACCGCCTTGATTGGTTGCCCGACCTGATACGTGTCGGCCAGATTGTCGACCCGGCTCCAGCCTACCTCGGAGATCGGTACCAGGCCGTCAACCCCGCCGATATCAACAAACAATCCAAAGGAGCGGATCGAAGAGACAACCCCGTCCACCTCCTGACCTTCGGTAAGGGTTTGTTGCAGTTCTTCCCGCTTGATTCGCCGCTCTTCTTCCTGCAGGGCGCGGGCAGAGACGACAATGTTGCGACCACCGGCTTCAAAGCGGGTGATCAGAAATTCCAGCTGCTTGCCGAGATACTCTGCAGCCGGGTCGTCGACCCGGCGCAGACCGATTTGCGAATAGGGACAGAAGGCCCGGACTGACGATGACACGGTGACCTCGAAGCCTCCTTTGATTTCCGCCTTGACCGTTCCCTGGACCGGAATTGCATTGCGCCAGGCCTCTTCCAGATGGGCGCCGGCGCTGCCGGCGCCGAGCCGCCGGGTGAAAACCTGTCCGGACGGGCCGCTTTTCAGGCAATAGACTTCAATATTGTCGCCGACGGTTACCGTTACTTTCCCGTTTTCATCAACGAATTCAGACGAATCGATAATTCCTTCACTCTTGGCGCCGACATCGAGAAACAATGTCTCGCCGTCGATGCCGACGATTGTCGCGGTCAGTTTCTGTCCGGGGGACAGTTTTCTAAATGATGTTTCCTCGCTGGCTTTCAGTAGTGCTTCGAAGGTGTCGTTGTCAGATGGCATGGTTGTAATCCGTTTTGTTGAAGACTGGTCGACAGGCCGGACCTGCTCTTAGAGCGGCAGCGGCCTCTGCCGCATTTTACTGTTGTTGCCGGATAATCTCGGTGCTGGGTGGTGGCGTGAACGAAAAAGCCTGCTCGATGGCGGCCGCGTCCTGGAGATCAATGGGATCGAGATCGATCGAAGTGAAATCGATTATCGTCCTCGTGTCGAAATGATCCATCATGTCGATGCGCCTGATCAGTGAATCGTCGTCAATAAAGAGATGCACACTGCGCAGTTGCGTGTGCGGTTGCCGGGGGACGAGCTGCGCGCCGGTGAAGTGCCGTCCCTGATCGGCTGCAGCTGCAGCCACCATTGGCTCGGGTGGCAGGATCAGAAAGGTCTCGCCGAGGGCACGATCACCGGTGAAGAACGAGAGTAGTACGTCGGTTTGCGCGGTATCGGCGGGAGCGATAATCATCTGGTTGAGATCCTTGAAATACATGGATACCGAAACACCGTCGCTGATGACGACCTGCTGGTCGGGGCTGTCGTAATTCCAACGCATCAGCGTCTGCTGCTCGTTGTTAACCAGGATGCCGCTGCCGCTGCCGATTTTCGGACGGCCGGCAAATTGGCCGCTGGTTTGTTGGGCAAACTGGAACCGGAGACTGGTCAGTTGCTGATAGCGAACCTGCAGACGCTGCACCACGAGCTCTGCAGTTTCTCCGGCAGCACCACCACAGAGCGGCGGCAGCAGCGTGAGCAACAGGAAAATTGTCGGTAGCACGGCGAGACGGTGAGCGTGCGATAAGAGAATCATAGAACCTCGTAGCGATCGGTTGATCGACCGAAGATTGTCTGCAGTACCCGACTGATTCCATCGTGATACTGCGTTACATGGACCAGATAGCGCGGACGGCCCGGGTGTGCGCCGTCCGTATCATCGTACACCAATTGCTCGGCCACGGCGTCGATCAGTGCCCCACCGGGGTCTACGACCCGTGTCCGGCGACCGCACCGGGCGGCAATGAGGGGCAGTACCAGCTGATACGAGCAGCAGGCCGGAATCAGCGTGTCGATCTGCAGCTCTTTCAATGGGCGCAGATATCGCTTGATGATCATCCTGGTTGCCACCGTATTGTACCATCCCTCTTCGATCAATGGCAGCAGCAATGGACAGGCTTGAAAAAAGAGCGCTTTTTCCCCCGCTGAAGTCTGCAGCAGTGGTTCGTAGATGCCGCCTTCGACGACGGTTCTCGAAGTGATGATGCCAATTCTTCCGCCGGTCGAGACCGATTGGGTTGCTCGTGCGGTTACGCCGACCGCATCGATGAGCGGAAGGTCGGGCACCGACGGTTTTCCCGGTCTGGCCAGTACGTCCATCACCGTTTCATGACAGGCGATGACAATCAGCCGGGCGCCCTGTTCGGTCAAGTAAGAGAGCCCGCTACGGCATCGTTCGGCGGCCTGCTCGAGCGTTCGGGCGGCGAGGCCGGACGCGGCTGTATCACAGAAAACACTGACACACCGATCGGCATAACGCTCGCCCAGTTTCCTGGCCAACAACAATCCACCGATTCCCGAATCATAGACGCCGATCATCGCTTCTTTCCATTGTGTTGGGGGATCGGGATCCTGCCGGTTGCAGGGTCACGATAAACGTGTAACCTATACCAGATCGCCGGCACAACAACAAGCATGGGGGAGGGTTCGGCCGGCCCGACACCATCGACAACTACCATCGTGGTGCCGACGTCGAACGGGAGATGGGAAAATCGGGCGATTGTGTTGACATCTGCAGGTGGGGTCATTACAGTAGCGACGGGAAAAAAACCTGCCCCCCGACTCGCTTCGGTTTGTTCGAAATTTCGAGCAACTGGGGAGATACATGATGGAGTGTTGCCATGCCGATATACGAGTATCAATGTTCAGATTGTGATTCTGTTTTTGAAGTGCAGCAGAAATTGAGCGATCCGCCGCTGAAGAGTTGCCCGCACTGCAGCGGGCCGGTTCGGAAGCTGGTATCGATGACCTCCTTCCAGCTCAAGGGGGGTGGCTGGTATAGCGACGGATACGCCTCAACCAAGGATATGCCGAAAGAAGACAAACCGAAAGAAACACCGGCAAGCACCCCGGCGGCGCCGCCACCGGCCTGCCAGACCGGGACGGGTTGTGCCGGTTGCCCCGCCGCTGCCGGCAAATAACGGTCGGTGTCGCAACTCAGCCGATAATGGCCATCGCATCGCCGTAGGAATAAAATCGATAACCGCGATCAATCGCCTCCCGATAACAGGCCAGAAGCCGGTCCCTGCCGCAGAGTGCCGCCACCAGGAAGAGCAATGACGAGCGGGGCAGGTGAAAGTTGGTGAGCAAGTGATCGGTCACCTGAAATGAAAATCCCGGAGTGATGTAAAGATCGCACCAGCCGCAGACCGGCTCGATTGAACCGGTGCCCAAAGCGGCGTATTCGAGGGCTCGGACGGTGGTGGTTCCCACCGCCCAGACCCTGGCGCCGTCCTGTTTCGTTGCCGCTACCAGCTCTGCCGTTTCTTCTGAGATATCGATAAATTCCCGATGAATATGGTGATCTCTGATATCTTCACTCTGTACCGGTGCAAAGGTGCCGTAACCGACGTGCAGGGTGATCGTGGTCTGTCGGACGCCTCGGGCGGTGAGGGCCATCAGCAGATCGGTGGTGAAATGCAGGCCGGCGGTCGGCGCGGCGACGGCGCCGGGGCGATTGGCATATACCGTTTGGTAACGCCGCTTGTCCTCGACGGTTGGGCCTGCCGGTCGCTTGATATAGGGCGGCAGCGGGATATGACCGGCTTCACCGAGTAATTGGTCGAGTCCGCCGGTTGCAGAAATAGCGAGACGGACCAGCCATTTGCCGCCGCCGCGGTGGGCCAGAACGCGGCAGGAGCAGGAGTCGGAGACGATAATTCGGGAGCCGATAGCCGGCCGGCGCGACGACCTGATCAGGGCCTCACTGTCGAACCGCACCGCCCCGTCCGTTTTCTCACCCGATACTGGTGCGGGATAGGAGAGCAGGAACAGTTCGGCTTTCCCCCCGGATTCTTTGGTGCCGAACAATCGCGCCGGGAAGACCTTGGTATCGTTGACGACGAGCAGATCTCCGGGCTGAAAGAAGGTGACGATATCGCGAAAGTGCAGGTGACGCCGAACACCGGTGGCCCGATTGAGGACGAGCAGACGCGAGTCGTCCCGTCGGTTGGCGGGATAGTGGGCGATATGGCTTTCCGGCAGATCGTAATCGTAGGCTGCCAGAGTCAAATCCTCTTGCATCGCAGAGTCCATTTCTTTTATATGAGAATCGGTTTTCCGAGCTGACCGGTTCTGCCGGAGGCTGCATCGCGAAGGTCCGGCGGGCCGGAAAATCAGGTCCGAACGGTTCTCTCCAGGCCATGGATGGCCTGTCTGCTGGCCTTGGAGGCTAGACGATCAGGCCGCAACGCAGCAGCAGGAGGCGGGACAGGCCAGCCCTTACGCCCCGCCGATTTTCATTGTTCGTTGTGACGTCCCGTCATGTGGGTTAGAAAGAGAGCAGCACGTTAGCACGTCACCTCCATTACCGTAAAGCGGGTTTTTCTACCATGCTCCTAGCTGTCGCTGCAACAGAATTTGAAATGAAGCCGCTGCTGGCGCGTTGCCGTGACGCCGGCGATCTGGCCTATTGTCTGTCCGGAGTCGGTCCGCTGGAGGCTGCCGTTTCGGTGACGCGGCGATTGGCCGCTGAGCACGAACGACCGCGGGCCATCGTCAATTTCGGCATCGCCGGTGGTTATCGCCGTCGCCAACCGGATGGCCCGGCAGCCCGGCTGCTCGACATTTGTCTCGCCGAACGGGAGCTGTTCGGGGATTTCGGCGTTAGTTTCGGCACCGACATCGAGCCGCTCGATGCCTCGTCAGGCGCCGGATGCCGCGACTTTGTCCTGGATGCAGCGTTGTTGCGGCGAGCCCGGCAGATTCTCGAGGCGGCTTCGTTGAGCTATCGCCTGGGCACCTTCGTCACCGTTGCCGGGGCCAGCGGCACCGCAGCCCGCGGTGATTCCCTGCAGCGGCGGTATCAGGCCCTGTGCGAAAATATGGAAGGCGCTGCAATTGCCCGTGCCTGTCGGGAGTATTCGCTGCCCATGGTCGAGGTACGGGTCATCTCCAATCTGGTTGAGGATCGCCCCGGTGCGGCCTGGAAGATCGAAGAGGCTTGTGAGCGGGCCGCTTCGGTTACGGCGCTGCTGCTCGACGGTCTCCGGGAGGTGCTATGAAACCGTTGTTGACGCTTGGTTTTTCGCCGTGTCCCAATGACACGTTCATCTTTGCCGCGCTGGTCAACAGCTGGTGCTCTCAGCGTGAGCCGGAGTTCGCCGAGCCGTTGCTCGAAGATGTGGAGACCTTGAATCGTTGGGCTTTTAAACGACGCCTGGCGGTGACCAAGTTGTCGTTTCATGCCCTCGGTCATCTGCTCGATGATTATTGCGCGCTCAGTGTCGGTGGCGCTCTCGGTCGGGGGTGCGGGCCACTGTTGGTCGCCGCCGATAACCGCACACTCGATACGATTCCCGGAGGCCGGGTCGCCGTTCCCGGCGTCTATACGACCGCGGCGCTGCTCTTTTCTCTGTTTCTCCCGACTGGAGTGGAGACCGTCGAGATGCGGTTCGACCGCATCATGCCGGCGGTTGCCGCCGGTGAAGTCGACGCAGGGGTAATCATCCATGAGTCCCGCTTCACCTATCGGCAGCATGGTCTGACATGTCTGCAGGATCTCGGGGCGTGGTGGGAAGAGACGACCGGTTTGCCCATTCCGCTCGGCTGTATCGCCGCGCGTCGAACCCTCCCGGAGCAAACACTGGCCGGAATCGAGGAGCGGATCAGGGAGAGCCTGCTGTTTGCCCGTCGCGACCCGCAGCGCTGCCGCGACTATATTCGCAGCCACGCCCAGGAGACCGAGGAGTCGGTAATCGATAATCACATCGGTCTCTACGTCAATGATTATTCACTCGATCCGGGAGCTGCCGGCCGCGCTGCGGTGGAGGAGTTTTTCCGGCGAGGCCGCAGCTGCGGCGCGCTGCCGGCCGGAACATCGTCTCCGTTTTGTCGCGGCTGACCGCCCCCATCACCATGTTTCCCAGCTATCTGCCGATTTGCGCGGTTCATCGGGTTGAGTGCAACTCTGACTCGCAGTCCCTGCTCGCCGAGTTGATCGACTGCCTGGCCGCCCGCGGCATCAGGGCCAGGGTTCTTGACGAGCCATGGCCCGTCGAAGACGAGGCCTGCCGGCAGCGCGTTGCCCGGGCGGCAATCGCCGTTGATCTGGTTTTTGTCGCCGGTCGGCGGCTCGCGGCGACGGCGGAGCTGCTGGTCTGCGGCGATGGAGAGAAGGCCGAATCGGTGCCGGCCGAGCCGTTGCGTCCTCGCTTTTACTGCACCGGGCGGCAGCAAGTGGCGGTGTGTTGCGACGTGCTCGAGGGCTGGCTCGATAGGTGCAGCGGTCTGACGCCGGTCTGGGGGTGCGTGCTGATCGGCGGCAGGAGTTCGCGAATGGGCCGGCCGAAGCACCTGCTGCCCGCCAGCGATGGGCGAACCTGGTTGGAACATGCGGTCGAGCGGGTGCGCCCGTTTGTTGACGAATGTGTTGTTTCCGGAGGCGGCGCCATGCCTGAAGCGTGCCGAAACCTCACCCGAATTACCGACTTGCCGGGGGTGGCCGGCCCGCTCGCCGGTATCGGTGCGGCCCTGCACTACCGCGCTTGGACCTCCTGGCTGGTAGTGGCCTGCGATATGCCCGATGCATCGGCGCCGGCCATCTCCTGGCTCCTGGAGCAGCGTCGACCGGGTGCGATAGCAGTGATTCCGTTCAATCCGCTGAGCGGCCGGAGCGAACCGCTCTTTGCCTGGTACGATTTTCGCTGTGCACCGCTGCTCGACCAGTTGCTTGCCGACGGCATTTTGCGGATCAGCAAGCTGCGCGGCCGGCCCGGTGTCCATCAGCCGCAGATCCCCGCCGATCTCTGCGGTGCCTGGCGCAACGTCAATCGGGCCGAGGACTTGTAAGTCACCGGCGGCGGATTCGGTCAAAACCCCCCGGCCGGGTTTGTTTGTCGTTTCATTTTTTGTTGATCAAGAATAGACTGGCACTGCAAGCAGATAAACGCGACCGACGTCTCGCCCCGCAACCCGGAGTGCCATCACCATGACCGTACATCCCACAATCCTGCCGACGGCTTTCGATCCGCATTTCAAGGTTTTTCACGAACTGATGCCTTTCAAGGTCCAGGAAATCCTCCTGGTCTCGAGTCTCTATGACGCCTTTATCATGGAGGAGGACGGCAGTATCACCACCCGGTTGATTCACGAATACCACGGCCTCAACCTGAGCAAGGCGCCGAAGGTGACCCGGGTGTCAACCGGTGAAGAGGCGCTCGAGGTATTGGCCAGGAAGCGTTACGACCTGGTTATCACCATGCCGTACCTGAGCGGTATGAACGCCTTTGAGCTCGGCCGGAGGATCAAGGAGAACCGGCCACGGCTGCCGGTCATCCTGATGGCCCACAACCTGCGTTCCGTTTACCCGCTGCCGCTGGATTACCAGGCCAACCATATCGATAATATTTTTCTCTGGTGCTGTGAGGACGATCTGTTGATGGCCATCATCAAGAACGTCGAAGACCACGCGAACGTTGATAACGATACGGCCCGGGCCATGGTGCGGGTGATTATCTACGTCGAGGACTCGCCCGATTTTCGTTCGCTGTTTTTGCCGGCTATCTACCGTGAAGTGGTGCAGCAGACTCAGGCGGTGCTCGACGAGAGCATCAATGAGCGGCATCGCCTCCTGCGGATGCGGGCTCGGCCGAAGATTCTGATGGCCCACACCTACGAGGACGCGAGACGACTCTACGAGGCGTATCAACCGTATGTCTTTGCGGTGATATCCGATGCCCGCTTTCCCCGTAACGGCCGGATCGATGCCTGCGCCGGTGAGCGGCTACTGGCTGATATTCGAGCAGAAGTACCGGATCTGCCGTTATTGATGATTTCCTCGGAGGAGCAGAACCGGATCCGGGCGGAATCCATCCCGGCGGTTTTCATCGCCAAACAGTCGTCTGAGATTTATAACGATCTCCATGAATTCTGCCTGACCTACCTGGGGTTTGGCGATTTCATCTTTCGCATGCCTGACGGGACGCCGGTCTGCAGTGCTTCCAATGTCATGGAGTTCGAACGGGCGGTCGGCATGGTGCCGGAGGCGAGCCTGCGTTACCATGCGGTGCGCAACCATTTTTCCAACTGGATGATGGCCCGTTCAGAAGTTGGTCTGGCGCGCCAGTTGCATCGTGATTTTATTGGCGATATCAACAAAATTCCGTCAATGCGCGATGACATCGTCGAAAAAGTGCGGGCGTTGCGCAGGCTCCGGCAAAAAGGCGTTATTACCGGTTTCGATCCCGAACACTACGACCCTGAGATTACCGAATTCGTCAAGATCGGCAACGGACCGATCGGCGGCAAGGCCCGCGGTCTGGCATTTATCTGGGCGTGCCTGCAGCGACCGGGAAACAAGCACTCCATCCTGAAGCGGTACCCTGCCGCCATTCCGAAAACGGCGGTGGTTACCGCCCAGGGGTTCGACGATTTTATCAGCCAGAATCAATTCACCCAGCCGCTGGCGGTAACCGACGAGCATATCGCCGATCTGTTTATCGACGGCCGGCTGCCCTCCTGGCTCCGTCAGGAGCTGGAAATCTTTTTGCAGCGATGTGATTTTCCGTTGTCAGTACGCAGTTCCAGCCTGCTTGAAGACGGGCAGTTCCGACCATACGCCGGGCTCTACTCGACCTACTTTCTGGCCAACAACCATCCCGATTTTTCGATCCGTCTCGGTCAACTCGAGTCGGCGATCAAGATGGTCTATGCCTCCATCTGGTTCGAGAGCCCGCAGGCCTACTCCCGGGGCGTCGGTTCTGGTTCCCGCGAGGATTTAATGGCCGTGATCATCCAGGAGCTGGTCGGCAAGGACTACAACGGCAGGTGGTATCCGGCCATTTCCGGGGTGGCCCAGTCCCATAACTATTATCCGGTGCAGGGCATGCTGCCGGACGAGGGGATCGCCCATATTGCGTTGGGGATCGGTAAGACGGTAGTGGAGGGTGAGAAAAACCTGCGTTTTTCGCCGGCCTATCCGCAAAAACTGATCCAGTTTTCGGCCGTTGAAGACGTCCTTGCCAATTGCCAGCGGCAGCTCTACGCACTCGATCTGTCTTCCGGTGATTGCCTGAACCGGTATAACGCAAACCTGGTGCGTTACAACGTCCAGGATGTCGCCCCCGACCTGCCAGTGCAACTGCTTGCCTCGACCTATATTCCGGACGAACATCGTATTCGCGATGTCGATATGCCGGGCGTCAAGATCTTGACGTTCGCCCAAATCCTCAAATACTCCGCCTATCCGCTGGGTGATATTCTGCTCGAACTGCTGGCCATCGGCCGATCGGGTATGGGCAGCGAGGTTGAGATCGAGTTTGCCGTGCAACTCGGTCCGACGCTGGCGGAAAGCACCTTTTACCTGCTCCAGATCAGGCCAATGGTGACCGGCGCAGAGCGGGTGGATGTGGTAATCCATCCGGAGGATGCCGAGACGGCGATCGTCTATTCAACGCAGAGCCTTGGTCATGGCCAGATCACCACGATCCGGGATATCATCTATGTCAAACCTGATACGTTCGATACCACAGCAACGCGTGATATCGCGCGGGAGATCGGCCAGCTCAACCGGCAATTGGTGACTGAGAAGCGCCACTTCCTGCTGGTCGGCCCGGGGCGCTGGGGGACCAACGACCACTGGCTCGGTATCCCGGTGCAGTGGAGTGATATCTCCAATGTCCAGGCCATCGTTGAGGTGCGCAATCGGCAGTTGCGTGCCGATCCGTCGCAGGGGTCGCATTTTTTCCAGAACCTTACCTCTCTGGGAATCCCCTACCTGACGGTTGACGAAAACAACGGTTCAAAGGAAGCTGACGGGCAGGATCGGATCGATTGGCAGTGGCTGCAGCAGGCCGCTCCGACCCATGACGGACGCTGGGTCCGCCATCTCAGGTTGCAGCGGCCCCTGTCCGTTACCTGCGACGGCCGCAGCTCGGTCGGCATGATCAGCAAACGAAAGGGGGCGTCGCGTCCCCAACCGCCGCGACCCCAGCCGACGCATCGACAGGGGTGAGCGTGTCCGGCAGATAGAGCGGGAGTCAAGGAGATGTCCTGGTATGATCGTCAGTGCAGTCTTGAGATCGCCCGGCTCGAGCGGCAGCTCGACCGATATTTCGTCAATATGCGCATGGACTGCCCCTATCAGTTGCCCTACACAGCGACGTTTTATCAGGCGCTGTTCGGCCCGCTGACCGATCATGTCATGGAGCTGTTTCTCGCCGCTGGTTATCGACGCAACGGCAACAGCCTCTACACCATGCGCTGCACCTCCTGTTCCGCGTGTATCCCGATCCGGCTCCACCCGGGCGAGTTCAGTATGAACCGTAGCCAGCGCCGAGTCCTGCGAAAAAACAACGATCTCTCCGTTCATTTCAACTCGGTGCAGATGAATGATGAAAACCTGCAGCTCTGTGAGCGGTTTTTGCGGCAGCGCTACCCGCAGAAGAACAACACCGCTCTTGGTTACTATTCCGGATTTTTTCTCAACCATATCGTCACGTCCCTGGAATTGCATTATCGGCTTGACGGTCGGCTGATCGGTAACGGTATTATCGACATTGGTGAGAACTGGCTCAATGCCGTTTATTTCTATTTCGATCCCGACGAGGCCCAGCGAAGCCTCGGCACCTTCAATATCCTGACCATGGTCGATTTCTGTCTCCAGAAACGGATTGACTATCTCTATCTCGGCTATTATATCGCCGGCGTTCCGGCCATGGACTACAAAGCGCGGTTTCGTCCCCACTATCTGAAAAAAGGCGAGACCTGGCAGCGCTGCGACGAGTGCTGAGCGCTTATCTTGCCATTTACGTGTCCCCTGAATTGACGAGGACCCCGTTCGGTATGATAGTATATGTCAGGAACCGCGGTATTGGATCGGTCTCGTTGGTCGCGGGGGTGTCTATGAAGCGGTGGCATCTGGAGAGTATTGTCGATAACTCGGGGAATCGTCGATTCAAGAGACTGGCTCTTCCCGACCGGCGGACGGATGGCCTGTTTTCCGGGAAACGGAAGATAGATTTTCGTCCGGATTCACGGCTGGCCGGCCTGAAAAAACGACTCGCCGCGCTGTTGAGCCGGTCCGGATCGGCGAGGTAACACGGCCGGAGAGAAGATGAAGAAAGCGCGCCTCTATCAAAACGCTGCCGACGGCACAGTGTCCTGTGATCTGTGTGCCCATCACTGCACCATCAAACCGGGACGGCGGGGTATCTGCGGTGTTCGGGAAAACCGTGACGGAGAGCTCTATTCACTCGTTTACGGTCAGGTCGCCGCGGAGCACATCGACCCGGTCGAGAAAAAGCCGCTCTTCCATTTTCTGCCCGGCAGCCTGACCTACTCGGTGGCCACGGCCGGCTGTAATTTCAAATGCCTGCATTGTCAGAACCATACGCTCTCACAGATATCCGGTCAGGTCGACGAGGTGGTACCGTACCGCTACCGGGAACCGGCGGCAATCGCCGACGAGGCGGCCGCCGCGAGCTGTCGATCGATCAGTTACACCTATAGCGAGCCGACGGTCTTTTTCGAGTTTGCCTACGATTGTTGCCGGGCCGCTCAGCAAAAAGGGCTGCACAACATCTTTGTCTCCAACGGCTACATGAGCCGAGCGGCAGCAGAGATGCTGGCGGAGGTACTGAGTGCCATCAATATCGATATCAAGTCTTTCCGTGATGAATTCTACCGGACCGTCTGCGGTGGCCGGCTCCAACCCGTTCTCGACAACGTCAGGTTTTTTCGGGAGCAGGGGGTCTGGGTCGAGGTGACCACGCTGATCATCCCGGGACTCAACGATACGGACGAGGAGTTGCGCTCGATTGCCGATTTTCTGGTCAGCTGCGACCCGGAAATCCCCTGGCATGTTTCCGGATTTCACCCCACCTTCAAAATGCTCGATCGTCCGTCAACCACGGCGCAGCGACTGTTGACCGCCAGAGATATCGGCCATGCGGCCGGTCTTGGCTATGTCTATGTCGGCAATATGCGTGGCAGCGACGGTGAAACGACCCATTGTCCTACCTGTTCCGGCACCTTGATTGAACGGAGCGGATTTCTCGTTGTTGCCAACCACCTGACAAATGGTCGGTGCCCGCAGTGTCAGCGGCCGGTGGCCGGTATCTGGATCTGACGGGAGGCGTCAGCGACGCTTGCCCGGCAGTCCGCTGAAGATCTTTTGGCTGACGATGGTTAGCAAAATGGCGAACAGCGCTGCGGCGATGCCGAGCAGTACGTTGAAATAGGGTGGGGCTGCCAGCGCGATCCGGATGATCACCGTCGACAGGGCAAAACCGGAATTGCGGAAGACCGCGTAAAACCCCGGCTGAAAGCATTGCGAGATGAGCACTACCAGGATATCGGTGAGGATCAGCAACGTGTAGAAGTCGTGCAGGAAATCCGAATGGCTGACATCGGTCAGGGTCAGGTAAATGCTGCGTAATCCCATAAAAATAAAAGCAGCCAGCAGCAGCAGCGCAATTCCCTTCTTGGCGGCGACAAAGCTAAACAGGTCGGTCGATGTCATGGTCTCGTCCTGCTTTTTCCGCTGAATCAGGTAGTACACGCCGAGCAGCGCAAAAATTACCAGTGCGCCGAACCCGTCCGAGAGGATGCGCAGCACCGCCTCTTCGTTACCGGCAAAAGCGATCGGTTCCGGAAACTCGGAGAGTTCCTTGAACGAGTTGCGCAGCAGGATCAGGGCAAGCAGTTCGAATTGCTTGCCGACCGAGCGGGAAAAAGAGCACGGCAGGGTAAAAATAAGACTGATGACTTCCAGAATGAGCACCACGGTAAAAGCCATTTCGATTGCCGAAAAATGGCTCCGCGGGATCAGGGCGGCCAGCGAGGCCGGCAGCAGCCCAAGACGCTGCAACTCGATACACAGTAGACCGGCGAGGAAAAACAGAACAAGGCCGACCGATATTTTTTTTGCCAACCGTTCGTGTTCCCATCGATGATGGAGCGGATCGAACAGATAGGTGATTTTCTCATAAATGAAATTCATAGTCGGTGTCTCTGAAATGCGAGTATCGTTTTCTCGGCGGTACCGTTGACATGCAGGGCTGGCCGCTTGGAGACAAAATGTACCATGGCGACGGCCGGCGAGCGACGCTTTTGTGCCAATGGCAGCGATACGTCATTGAGAGATCTGGCAAAGCGCTCTACAATAACCCTCGTTCGTTAAAAAGCCGCGGGGCATGCCCCCGCGGTGCCGGTCGAGATATTGAGATGGAAGACACGGGAGCGGCCGCTTTCCGTGCGCTGATTCATTTTTATCGGGAGAATGAGAGATGGACGTGCTGACGGAAGCTGAAATCATCAAACGCATCGCCGCCGGCAAACGGTTCCGGGCCACCGTTACCGGCGGCGCATACAGTGTTGCCATTGCCCGCTATGTGCCGGCGGTGGTCACGGCAATCCACGATGGCCATGACATTCCAGCTGAGATCGCCGGGGATGTGCTGGTTTCCGAAGAGCAACGACGTTTCGAGGAGGATCCGTTTACCGGGGCGATCGCCGATTCGTTCGCCATCTCTCTAACCGTGCATCATTCCCGATATTGTTATGATATCAACCGTTGTCCGGAACAGTGTATCTACCGGGAAGCCTGGGGACAAACGGTCAGGGAGCGGGTACCGCCCGAACGGCAGAAACGGCTAATTCTCGATTTGCACCGCAGCTATTACCGGGTTCTCGACGCCGTGATCGGCGCACTCGAGCAGCGTTTTTCCGGCTACGTCGTCTACGATCTGCACTCCTACAACTATTCCCGGCTTCCCGGAGATCCGCCGTTGTTCAACGTCGGCACCCATTTTGTCGACCGGGACCGTTTCCGACCGCTGCTTGATCTGTTGTTGGACGGGCTGCACACCATCGAGGTGCCGGGAATCATCAACCGGACTGCGGTGGATGAAGTGTTCGCCGGCAAAGGTTACCAGGCCGAATATCTCAGCAACAATCATCCCGGTGGCCTGTGCCTGCCGATCGAGATCAAAAAGGTGTTCATGGACGAAGCGACCGGTAACGTGCATGATTCCCGCTTCGATTGCCTCTGTCGCGGTTTGACCCGGGTTCTCTCGAGCCATGCAGTGGCCTGTGCCGAACATTTCCGGATCGACGGCTGCACGCCGGCTGATTTTCTTGCCTTGAACGTGAATAGCTGATCAGCGGCGCTTCCATCTGTGTTTCCTTCCCAACGGCAATAATTCTTTTTCCCGCCGAGCTTGACCAGCTGCTCTTATCTGCGATAGCATTTATTGACGTTAATGCAGCCGCTCTATGGTGAGGTTGATGGCGATAGTGCCAGATTGAAGGGGAGTTTCTTATGAACTTTTTGAACAACGTGCGTATCAGGACCAAGATCTTTTTTGTGTGCTTCATCTTGCTGGTCATCATGGCGGTGATCGGTCTGTTTTCCATTCGGAGCATGCAGAGCATCCAGGCAAATCTCATCGATATCTACAGTGTCCGGTTGCCGAGTATCGACTACTTGATCGAGGCCGATCGAGATCTGCAGCAACTCCTCGTCGCCGAACGTTCGTTGATCTTTGCCGAACCCGGCTCGGACGTGGCGAAACAGCTGCTTGACGACTATCAGACAAATTTCGACCAATCCCTCGAGCGCTGGGAAAATTTCAAGGCCTTGTCCACGTCCGCCGACGAGAAGGCGATTGTCGATATCCATGATCAGGCTCGCCAACAATGGCAGACTTCATCGCGCCAGGTTCTCCAGGAGGTGGCTCGAAATTCCGAAGAATCGCGGCAACGCGCGCTGACCCTGACCCTTGGGGAAACGAGCAGCAAATTTGAAGCGATGCGTGATCAAATGGACAAGTTGACCGAAATGAATCTGGCCAGCGCCCAGGCGGCAAGCGATGCCGCTGAATCAACCTATAACACCGCGATGATGCTGTTGATTGGCAGCATCGTGGTCGGTATCGTCGCCGGACTCGGCCTCGTTTGGGCGGTGAGCCGGGCGATTGTCAATCCGATCAACGCCGCTGTTGTCAGCCTGAAGGACATCGCCCAGGGAGAGGGCGATCTGACCAAGCGACTCCCCTGCGAGACAAACGACGAGGTCGGCGAACTGGCCCGCTGGTTCAACACGTTTATTGAAAGGCTACAGGATATTATCAGAAAAATTGCCGACAACTCCACCAGTGTCGGATCGAGTTCGCAACTCTTGTCGCGCATTTCCGAAAGCCTGCTCGAACATGCCGAGCAGACATCCCAGCGTGCCGTCAGCGTTGCTTCCGCCGCCGAAGAGATGAGTACCAATTTGAGCAACGTGGCGGCGGCCATGGAACAGTCGGCGACCAACACCAATATGGTGGCGACGGCCGCCGAAGAAATGAGTTCAACGATCAACGAGATCGCCGAGAATGCCGAAAAGGCGCGTGGAGTTTCCACGGAAGCAGTCCAGCAGGCGCAAAATGCCTCGGAAAAGATGGTTGAACTCGGCGAAGCGGCCAATAAGATCGGCAAGGTGACGGAGACCATCACCGAGATATCCGAACAGACCAATCTGCTCGCCCTCAATGCCACCATCGAGGCGGCCCGGGCCGGTGAGGCGGGCAAAGGATTTGCCGTTGTCGCCAACGAGATCAAGGAATTGGCCAAGCAGACGGCGGAAGCAACGCTTGACATCAAGACCTTGATCGATGACGTGCAAACGACCACCAGGTCGACCGGAGGAGAAATTAATCGTATCTCCGAAGTAATCAGCGGAGTCAACGAAATTGTCGGCACCATCGCCACGGCGGTCGAAGAACAGACGGCCACCACTAGAGAGATTGCCGAAAATATCGCCCAAGCGAGTCAGGGGATCCAGGAGGTCAACGAGAATGTCAACCAGAGTTCGACCATGTCCTCGGTCATCTCTCAAGACATCACCGAAGTCTCTTCGGCCGCTCAGAATATTTCCGGCAGCAGCAACGAGGTGAAAGACAACGCCAAGGCCCTGCTCGACCGTTCTTCCGAACTCAATGAGATCGTCGGTGCCTTCAAGGTCTGACGACCTGCGTCGGGTCAGGCCGACCAGTATGGTAATCCCAGCTGGCGCCTGTCTCGCGGCTGAGCGCAGAAAAAGAAGTTGCATATCGCCCGGCAACCGGCAACTATGAGTGTGGTAACAGGCGAGCAATGGGCATGGTGTTCGGTGGAGAATCGACCAGCGGGGCAGTAGCTGCCGCTCATGAGCGGCATTGTTTAAAAGAGGAGGCGCAGTGATTGTCATCACTGGTGAAGAGACCGGCAGTGGTTTGCAGGCCGCGGCCCGGGCGCTGCAGTCGGCCCGGCTGCCGCTGGCGCTGACCGGCGCCGGCGTTTCTGTCGCCAGCGGTATCCCGGATTTTCGCAGTCCCGGTGGTCTGTGGACCAATTTTTCACCGGATGAATATGCCACGCTCGACGTGTTTTATGCCGATCCGGCCAAGGCCTGGCGGCTGTATCGGGCGCTTGGCCGGGTGCTGGTTGGCAGGCGGTTCAATGCAGCCCATCGGGCCTTGGCGGAGTTGGAGGCACGGCAGCTGCTGCACGGCGTGATTACCCAGAATGTCGATGGCCTCCATCAGCAGGCGGGGAGCCAGGCGGTGTACGAGATGCACGGTGAGCATCAGCACCTGCACTGCCTGCGTTGCGGGTTGCTGGCCCCAATGGACGAGGGCGTGCTCGACGTCGAGGATGTACCGTGCTGTGCACAATGTACCTTTCCGCTCAAGCCAAACGTCGTGCTGTTCGGTGAACCGGTTAGGGCGTTGGCCGAGATCGAGGAGTTGATCGACCAGTGCGATCTGCTGCTCGTTGCCGGCACCTCGGCCCAGGTCTATCCGGCGGCCGGGCTGGTACCGGCAGTTAAGGGCAACGGCGGGATAATTTTCGAGTTCAACCGGGAACAGGTTCTCGGCCAGCACGGCTTCGGCGGGATAAACATCATGACCGATTATTTTTTCGCCGGTGACGCCGCTGAAACCCTGCCCGCACTTTGCCGGGCCATCGATCGATGCTGAACCTGTCGTTGCCGCAGATCCTCGGGCGGGTATTTTTGCCATTTGCCGCCGGCTATTTTCTCTCCTATCTCTATCGTGTCGTCAATGCGGTCATTGCCGCCGATCTCACGGTCGACCTGGGTATCGGACCCTCGGCACTTGGTCTGCTGACGGCAACCTATTTCATCGCTTTTGCCTCGTTTCAACTGCCGCTCGGAGTTTTGCTCGACCGCTTCGGACCTCGCCGCATCGAGGCGCTGCTGCTGCTTTTTGCCGGACTCGGCGCACTGCTGTTCGCCCGGGCTGAAAGTTTGATCGGGCTCATTGTCGGCCGGGCGCTGATCGGTTTCGGTGTTTCGTCTTGCCTGATGGCAGCTTTCAAGGCCTATACGATCTGGTTTGATCGACAGTACTGGCCGTTGATCAACGGTTTTCAGATGGCCAGCGGCGGCCTGGGGGCGCTTGCCGCCACCTACCCGGTGGAGCTGATGCTCGGGCTGACCGACTGGCGCGGCGTCTTCCTGGTCCTGGCCGGGGCGACCGTGGCGGTTGCCGTTATCGTGTTTCTCGTGGTGCCGGAACGAAACGAGGGGGTAGCCGTCGAACCGCTGGCTCGTCAGTTGCAGGGGGTAAAACAGGTCTTCTCGAGTTATTCATTTTGGCGTGCAGCCCCGCTGACCACCATGTCCCAGACGGCGTTATTGGCAATTCAGGGGCTCTGGGCCGGTCCGTGGTTTCGGGATGTGGCCGGGCTGGATCGGGATGGGGTGGCCGTCTCGCTGTTTGCAATAGCCATTGCGATGATCTGCGGCTTCATCTTTCTTGGCAGCGGAGCCGGTCGCTATGTCCGTCGCGGCGGCAGGTTGATGTCGCTCGCGGCGATCGGCATGGGGCTGTTTCTCGTCATCCAGATCCTGCTGCTTATCGCTCCGACGGCTTGGGCGCTGCCGCTGTGGCTGGCCTTTGGCTTCTTTGGTACATCGGGTATTCTCGCGTATCCTGCATTATCTCAGGCCTTTGATCTGCATTTATCGGGCCGGGTATCGACGGCGCTCAATCTGTTGGTTTTTTCCACTGCTTTCTTCGGGCAGTGGCTGATCGGCACTATTATCGAGTGGTGGCCGGTCGGGCCGGATGGAGGTTATGCTCCGGAAGGATACCGGGCCGGTTTCGCTCTGATGGCGACGCTGCAGCTGTTCGCCCTGCTCTGGTATGTCGGCGCCGAACGGATCGTCGGGCGCCACGTTCGAAAAACTGAACGGTAATGAGACGAGAGTGATCAACAAGGAGTAATGATGCTGGATAACACATTTGACGGCTCCATCACGTATGTGCTTGACGAAGAACTGGCGCGGATCGTCACCATCTCGAGGAAGCTGGAGATGCCGCTGTTGATCAAAGGTGAACCGGGTACCGGCAAGACCATGCTGGCCCACGCCATTGCCGAACGGCTCGGCATGCGGTTGATCGTGCTCAATGTCAAGTCGAGTATGAAGCTCATCGAGGCCCTCTATCATTATGATACTCTGACCCGACTCAACGACAGCCGATTTGGTGATTCCCGGAGAGATGTCAGCAGTATAAAAGAGTATATCCGGATGGGCAAGATCGGCCAGGCCTTTACCGCGGACCAGCGCTGTGTTCTGCTGATCGATGAAATCGACAAGGCCGACACCGATTTTCAGGACGATATGCTCGATGTTCTCGATCAGATGCAATTCGATATCCTTGAGACTGATGAAACGATTCGAGCCAAGCATCGGCCGGTGATCATCATCACCTCGAACGCCAAGAAAGACTTGTCCGACCCCTTTCTCGGTCGCTGCAATTTTCATCACATCGCCTTTCCCGATGCGGATATGATGCGCCGCATTATCGCCGCGCACTTCCCCGATATCAGTGAGGCGCTTGCCGCCGCGGCCATTCGGGTTTTTTATGAGATTCGCTCTCTGGAAAACGTCGAAAAGAAACCGGCGACCCGGGAGCTGATTAACTGGATCCGCGCCCTGCAGGCTGATCCGGACTTTCATAGCGGCGACGCATTGGTCAGGGAAATCCCCTACCTCGGCATATTGTTCAAAAAAAGCGGCGATTACCAGAAATCCCTGGCGGTGCCGGGCAAGCGACGGTTGTTTCGCAGTTAGAAAAAGGAGATGGAAAAGGGGACTTCCCCTTTTCCTCCATCAATGAGGTTGGTAGAATAGAGGAAGCCTGAAAAAGTCGGAATGCGACCACTCAATTCTGTGAAGAAGGAGGGATAGCCATGCCGTCAACTACCTATCAGGAACTGATTGACAACAAGATTGCTCATTGGCAGGACACGATCCGCAAGATTGAGGAACGGGTCGGGCAAGCGGCTTCAGGCAGCCGGGAAGAGGCGCACCAGTCGCTGCAGAAAATGAAAGATTCCGTTATGTCGGCACAGGCCGAACTCCATGAAGTGAGTAACCGAGAGACTGTCCAGAACACCCTTGCCGTAAAAGACCAGATCCTCAAGATCTTCGACTCGATCGACCGTAATCTGACAGCATTTGACGAGAGTACCCCGTTTATGCTGTGATCATGCACAAGGCAGGGGAGCATCGTTGCCGCTGCGTCTGATTCTTGGCCGGTTGGTCAGCGCGTATGATCATGACACAGGGTATGTTTCTGCCGGCATCTGGCCGGAGATCAGAAATTCCGCACTTTATATCGAGAAACCGATCGGGCTGTTCGCTATGTACCCAGTGTCCGGCGTCTTCAATGGTTTTTGTCGGGTTTGGAAAAATGCTGTCTCAGTCACGCGTCCAGTGCGGTCAGTATATCCTGCCGACCGATGACATGGTATACGAATCGGCAGTGGTGTGTGTCCTCTCTATTGGATGGCGCGCAGGGGCGGTCGGATCGCACCTGTGCCGTCGGAAAAACGTCGCGAATGCCCGGTGCTTCAGTGCCTCGGGGGGAAAGAGATGAAGCAAGGATGCGAGGGTATAGTATGCCGCCCTCCTATCTTGATGGGCGGGTTTCTCCATAGCTGAATAACCGTGAGCGGTTGGATGTTTGTCGTATTGTTTAGTCTGCTGCGTGCCCATGACGTGCCGGTCAGTCCGACCTCTTTTTTGCGGCTGCAGCGGGCGATGGCGGCAGGGCTGGTGCAGTCGCTCGATGATCTATATGTGGCGGCCCGGGCTATCCTGATCAAGAGTGAGCGATTTTTTGATCGCTACGACCAGGTTTTCAGCCACCTCTTTGACGGTACCGACCTGCCTGAGACGGATCCGAGTGCTGAATCATTCTGGGCCCATGCCATGCTCGAAGAATGGCTGCGCGACCCGAAGAAGGCGGCCGCGCAGCTCGGTGTGGACGAGCGGGTGTTGCGGGACCGCTCCATCGATGAACTGCTCGAATACTTCCGTCAGCGATTGCGGGAACAGGATGGCCGACATGACGGCGGCTCAAAATGGATCGGCACTGGCGGCACTTCACCCGTCGGCCATTCCGGATTTCACCCGGGAGGCATGCGAGTCGGCGGCGAATCGAGAGGACGCTCGGCGGTCCAGGTTGCCGCCGAACGTCGCTACCGCGATTATTCCCGGGATCGTCCGCTGGGGGCGGGCGAGGTCGGCGAAGCCTTGAAGAAGCTCCGATACATGGTACCGCGGGGGGCTCGCGACCGGTTGAACGTGGATGAAAGTATCAGTCAGACCATGAAAAACGGCGGCGAGATCGAAATCGTCTTCGAGCGCAGCATTGTCGATCGGCTGAAGGTGATGCTGCTGATCGACAACGGCGGCTGGTCGATGGACCCGTATGTCGATCTGGTGCAGGTGTTGTTTGCCTATTCCCGATCGCAATTCAAGGAGCTTTCCATCTACTATTTCCATAACACAATCTACGATCTGCTCTGGCAGGATCCGGGGCGTCACCGTCGGCCGGTGCCCATCGACCGGCTTGGCGAGCAGGACCCGCAGACGCGGCTGATCATTGTCGGCGATGCTAGCATGGCCCCGTATGAGCTGCTGGTGCCGGATGGGTCGATCTATGCGTTTGAGAGAAGCGGGAAACCGAGTATTGAGCAGCTCCACATGCTGGCCCGGACGTTTCGTTCCCATGCCTGGATCAACCCCGTTGCCGCAAATCGCTGGCCGGTGACACGCAGTATCGGTATGATTCGCCAGATTTTTCCAATGTTTGAGTTATTTCTAGAAGGGTTGGAAGAGGCAGTTTGGCATCTGATGTCGGGGTGAGCGGGACCAGCTTCGGGACGCCATTCTCCCCTCGGGTCCCGCGATAGCGCTTGCCGGGTATCGGGCGATGTACTAGAGTGTCACGAAGCTTTTATCGTGATCCGGAGAGCTGCCGGTCCGCATGCATGGTCCGGATACTCCGACAGCACAGGAGAGATGATGAAGATACCGATTGAGCGCATTCAGGTGGACGAGAAGGTCAGGGTTCGCAAGGATATCGGCAACCTTGAACCGTTGCAGGAGTCGATCGCCGCCGTCGGTCTGATCAATCCGCTTCTGATTGACGAGCGAGACAATCTGGTCGCCGGCTATCGGCGCCTCTGTGCCTGCAGAAATCTCGGCTGGCAGGAGGTGGATGTCAGGGTCATTGAATTCGGCGGTGACGAACTCGGCATGCTTGATGTCGAGATTGCCGAGAATTTCTTTCGTAAGGATTTTAGTCCGCAGGAGATTCTGGAGACCGAGCGGCGTCGTCAGCAAATCATTGAGAAGAACAGGAAGAAAGGGTGGTGGGAACGATTTTGGAACTGGCTGCGCCGTTTGTTCGGAGGGACTGCCGGAACTGACGAAAAACGCCGTTCAGCCTGAATCGGCAAGTGGTGGCGGCCGCCGCCAGCTGTTGTGACGCGGCTCCGTTTTTTGATAAAAGACCAAGGTCGGGAGGGGCTTGATGAATTTTTATGCAATGCTGCAGAAGCGGGCGGCAGAGAATAATCCGATTAGGGTAGGGGTGATCGGGGCCGGTAAGTTCAGTTCCATGTTCCTGTCCCAGGCGCGCTTGACACCGGGCATGCAGATCGTCGGTATTGCCGACCTCGATCCCCGCAAGGCCTTGCAGGCTTTGGTAAAAACCGGCTGGGACTCGTCACAGACAGCAACCGCCGACTCGTCAGGGGCAATCAGCGATGCCGCACGGCGTGGCCGAATTGCCCTGACCGATGATGCGTCTGCCCTGATCGATGCCGACTGCCAGATCATCATGGAGATCACCGGCAATCCCGAGGCTGGTACCACCCACGCGCTCCGGGCTATCAAGTCGGGCAAACACATGGTGATGGTCAATGTCGAGGCTGATTGCCTGCTTGGTCCGGAACTGGCACGGCTGGCACGGCAGCAAGGGGTCGTCTACAGTATGGCCTACGGGGATCAGCCGGCCCTGATTGCCGAACAACTCGACTGGGCCCGCACCGTCGGTTTCGAGGTGGTCTGCGCCGGCAAAGGGACTCGCTACCAGCCAGAATATCACTATTCGACACCGGAGACGGTCTGGGGATACTACGGCTTCTCTGAAGAGCAGGTGGCCAGCGGCGATTACAATGGCCAGATGTTCAACTCCTTTCTCGACGGCAGCAAATCGGCGATCGAAATGTGTGCTGTCGCCAACGGTTCGGGGCTCGTGCCGCAGCGCGCCGGCCTACAGTTTCCATCGGTGGATATCAATGATCTGGCCGAGGTGCTGAAACCGGTGTCAGACGGCGGTATCCTTGAACAGGATGGAACCGTGGAGGTCATTGCCAGCGAATGGCGTGATGGAACCCCTGTTGCTGCCGACCTGCGCTGGGGTGTCTACGTGGTATTTCGCGCTCCCACCCCGTACGTGGCCCGCTGTTTTCAGGAATACGGGATGAAAACGGATAGCAGCGGCATTTATGCCGCCCTCTATCGGCCCTATCATTTTATCGGCCTCGAACTCGGCATCAGTGTTGCCAGTATCGCCTTGCGCGGCGAACCTACCGGGTGCAGCCGGGAGTTCGTTGCCGATGTCGCCGCCTGTGCCAAGAAAGATCTGCAACCCGGAGATATCCTGGACGGGGAGGGTGGTTATACCGTTTTCGGCAGACTGCTGCAGGCACAAGACAGCCTGAACAGCAGGGCGTTGCCGCTTGGCTTGAGCGGCCGGGCTCGGGTAACGGCGCCGGTTGCCAAGGGTGACGTGGTCACCTATGATCACGTGGAAATCGACCACAGCAGTACGGCGTATGCCGTACGGCGTCAGATGGAACGCAGCATGACCGGATGAGGACAGCTAACTGATTTCACCCTGAGGAGGGAACATGAAAAAGATTCTGATCGTCTATTTCAGCCGAACCGGAAAAACTGAAAAAATGGCCCAATACATTGCCGAGGGCGTGCGGATGTCCGGTTGTGCGGTAGAGATGTCCAGTGTATCAAAAATCGCCAGCGATGCGGAAATCATCGGCTATGACGGCTACATCTTTGGCTGCCCGACCTATCACAAGGATATGACGAGTAACATGAAGCAATTCCTGTTTCTTGTCGAACGAGCAAATCTGGTGGGCAAGATCGGCGGCGCATTTGGTTCGCATACCCACAGCGGTGAAGCGGCTCCGATGATTTACGATACCATGCAGCACGTCTTCAAGATGGACATGACTACCCTCGGGCCGTTGAATCTTGAGGAAGCTAAAATCGGTATCGATGAAGGTCTGAAGGCCTGTCAGCAATATGGCCGGGCGGTCGGCGAGATGGTCAATAGCTGAGTCTCGGATCTTAGAGTTGGTTTTTCGTTATTCGAAAAACTGTGTGCGCCGGTGTGTACGGTGGTTCAGTTGGCCGGTGTAAAGGTCATCCCGTGCCACTTTGCATAGGAGCCGTGATCGCCACATGGATAGACTTGATCTCCCCAAAAGCTGATCTTGTCACCAGTTTTGATGGCATGAATTCCGGCATCAATAGTGACATTTCTGTCAGGACAGACGATATACCATTGATCCAGAGGGCAATCGCAATAGAGCGAGCTGGAGAGAGGGTATGAGCCGGCGCTGACGACTTGGTCATTGATAGAGATTTGATAAGGAGAGCGCCCGTCAAACTCGGTTTGAGCTATCAAGGTTATTTGATAACTTCCTGATTTTCCTGGAAAAGTTGTAAAGCAAGTACCGCTTCCCGTGTGAGCGGTCAAGCCGAGGGCCCCGTCACGATTTGACCAATTGCTGGTGCAGGAAAAACTCTGGAAAGCGTTGAGAGAAATTTGTGAAGACGTTGTCTGCGATGTCGTCGTAACGCTGTCTGTGGATGCAGTATCGGTAGTATCAGCGGTTTTGCTGGTTGATTGTTCGACCGTGCCGCTCCCTGCACTTGTCCCTCCATCGTCGTCGTCATCTTCAAAGAGGTCACAAGAGGTTAGCAAGAGGCTCGCGAGAGAGAGAGCAATGAATATTCGAAAGATGTGCACAGGTATACCCTCCAATCACACTTCTGTTTCTGGCGTCGACGACTTAGCCTCGGATTTACCCTTAGGCGTCACCAACCTTGTTGGCGAATGTCATTTTATTACTGCAAAGATAGGTTGTTGACTGTCTAAAAGAAAACGGGTTGCATTATAACACAATTGTTGATCAAGTCGAGCCTTGATTCGTGCCGGATAACTACTTTTAAGGGTTTCTTTCGACGTATGTATAAACATCAATGAATCGTTATAAATCACGTCATCGTCTGTGTTGGAATGGTTTTTAAGCTTTTTGCGTGATGCCTTACTTGTCGAGGGTTCCAGAACAAGACGACGGATCAGAAAACGATAGGGCTCGACTTGTGTTTATGAGACAAGCAGATCTTTCAACCCAGAAGTTGAAGCAGAGAGAAAAGCTGGCTGCCTTTCGAACGCATAGAGGTAAGCAATGTGTTCTGTAACTTTGAACGTATGTCCTCGTGTTGTAAGTGAATTGCTGAAAATGAGTGTCCTTTGCCTCGGTGATGTTTTCCGCGAACTCATTAGGTGGCCATATCAAGATTGGCCAAGCAAGCGTTGTTTGACGGCAGTGTCCGCAGCCGTCTCATTTTTTCCTTTTCGGCGGTGGCTCTTCTTGCCGCCGTATCCGCGTTGATCGGCATGGTCCTGACGCAGCTCAGCGAGCGTCAGACAAGGCAGATCATGACCAGAACCCTCCCCATTGTCGCCGATGCTCAGGGGCTCGGACGGACCATCGTTTTATTCGCCGCAGTGTCAAAAGAGTTGCCGGTTATTGAAGATACCGGTCGTTACCATCAATTGCTGCAGACGATGGAATCGGGCATTGGCGATATGGACAAGCTCCTCGCAGATCTCAACTCGCTTGGCCTGGACGAGGCCTCGTTTCAGGAGATGAGTTCGATGGTCGATGCTGCTCCGCAGCAATTTGGCCCGCCAGAATGAGCTGGCCCTGAAGTTTCTCGATACCCGGCAACGACGCGTGATTGCTGATGCCGGATTGCGTGAGCAGCATCACTTCTTTACGTCGCTGGTTCAGCCGCGGACAACTGCCGGTTATCGGGAATTTGTCGAACAGAGTCAGGATATTCAAACGGATGTTCCAAATATAGAAAGGCCGATTTTGCCCCTCAATATTCTGAATTTATTTCGATTTTCTCCTGCTCGGCAGCTTCCTTCTGCTGTC
>NZ_FQXS01000006.1 GCF_900130015.1 Desulfofustis glycolicus DSM 9705
AGGAAAAGGTCAGGGAGTGGGATTACCCGGTGAGCTGCCAGGTCAGAAGGGTTACGAAAAATGGTGCATTACGGTGGCGATCGACCAAGTGGGTCATGGTATCGACGGCATTAATTGACAAACATGTTGGACTGGAAGAGATTGGTGAGGGAATATGGCGAGTGTATTTTCGGCAAAAGTTGTTAGGATACTTTGACGAAAAGAGCCTTCGAATCCAGGATGAAAAAGGCCGTTTAAAGAGAAACTATGTGTAAGCGATGTGGTGACATAGTTGTAAATGATGTCCAGTACTGAACAGGGCTGGCTGGCTGGAATGCGCATTGCCGAGTGCTCTCTGCGCAAAGAGGGAATCAGTGTTCTCGGGATCAACCGGGTGCACGGAGAGTATTTGGGCGTACCCGACGGCGATACGGTTATCGAGGCGGGCGACACCCTCGTGCTCTACGGCAGAGCGGATACCCTGCGCAACTTGAGCCAGCGCGAGGAAGGGTGGTCGGGCGATATCGAGCACGAACAGCAGGTGCAGGAGCAGAAAACAGAAAAAAAGGTCGAAAAACAGAAGGATGAATCAAGGCAACCGGAAGCTGAAAACAAAAGGTCCTGAGGTTTACGGCCTGAATGGTTTTCGCTCCGATATACGACGTCCAAACCGATTTAAAGGGCGCGAAAGGTGATGACAATGCAAAAGGTCGATCTCAAAGAAAAGTTTACACTCTTTACCGAGCAGTGGCGGCCGAAGATTGTTGGCGAGTTGAACGGTCAATATGTGAAAATCGCCAAGTTGCAGGGTGAGTTTGTCTGGCATCTTCACGAAGACGAAGATGAATTGTTCTTCGTCGTGCATGGGCAGCTCACGATTAAGTTGAAAGATCGGGATATCGATCTGTCTGAGGGGCAGTTTTTCATCGTACCCCGGGGAGTCGAGCATCTTCCTGTCGCTCATAGCGAGTGCCACGTCATGCTGTTTGAGCCGAAAACAGTGCGCAATACGGGCAACGTGCAGAACGAAAGAACGGTCGAGCACAGCGAGAGGATCTGATCTCGACTGGCCAATGAGTGCTTGGTACGTGCTTGTTCATGAAGAAGCTAAGGGATGTCGCTGTTGCACTCATGATGTCGCAATGAGACCCGAGCTTCCCGCCATGCTATTTTTCGGACTTGGCCTGATAGGCCTGAGCCAAATAGTAAAAAGGAAAAAGAACACTCCTCAACAGTTCTGAACAACATCTCTGCAGCAGTTTCTATCCCGCTCCTCGTTCGCACAACAGGCGGCAATAAGGGCTCCTTTTTCGGTAGTTCGTTCCAACATTCAGCGAACGATGATACCAGGAGATGGTTGCTCGAGAGCGATTGGGATCGGGTAAGGCGGATCTCGATGCAGAGGTATATCCAAAACAGCGTTTATTCGTCTTCATCGCCGGCCACAACGATAAAGCTACGAATCAGTCTGGATATTTCCGTCGGAGATGCCTAGGGTATGGCGGTAGAGGGTCATTTCCATTCGTGGACTTGCGGGAATGGCAGAACGGGATCGATCAACGCTGCCGACAGCAGGATGAAACCGCAGTACCTATGTCTGTGCATCTCTTGTTTTGGCAATCGCGGAGGAGATCATGGCGAACTATCGAGATATAGATGAACTGCTCCTGACAACCAACAAAGGCTCATTCGAGGCCGGTCCGGATCCGGGCGATGGTGTCGTGGTTTCTTTTGTCGGTCGGGGCGTGCGCGAGATACTTGTCCATTATGTCGACCGCGCTTCCAGAGTGTGCCGAGGAGAAACACGGGACACGGTGTTTGGCGGGGATGGTACGCAGCTGCTGGACAAGGCAGATTACGTGCAGTTCTCGATTTCAAAGATTGCCGGCATCAACCGGCGCTAGAGGCTTTATGGCCCCATCGGCTAAATCTTGTCCTGCCATGGCTCTTTGCACCAGAGAGCGAATTCCTCGCACAGAACATGTTTCGTGTTCGGTTGGAAAGACGAGGGATAACGTCTTCCCCTCATGTCCGGTTGTTACATAAGGGGAGCATGAAAAATGTGAAAGGAGATACGAGATGAATATTTTTCGATGTATAGTTTTGGTTGCAGGACTTATCCTTGCCACGACCGTTTTCGCTGCCGACGGCTTGATTACCATGAAGAGTCAGCGCAGCGCCCCGGAGACCATGGACCGGCTTGAAGAGATCGTCAAAGAGCGTGGGCTCAAGGTTTTTGCGCGCATCGATCATGCCGCCGGTGCGGCCTCGGTCGGCAAGGAGCTTCGGCCGACCGAGGTTATCATATTCGGGAACCCGCAGGGCGGTACTCCGTTTATGGAATGCGCCCAGTCAGCGGGAATCGATCTTCCGCTTAAGGCGCTGGTATGGGAGGACGAGTCGGGTCAGGTGTGGCTTGGTTATAACGATCCGGTGTATCTCGGGGAACGCCATGGTGTCGGCCAATGCCCGGTTATCGAGAACCTGGGCAAGGCGCTTGCCGGTATTGCCCAGGCGGCAGTGACACCCTGATCTCAGCGAATCATGAAAGCGGTTGTGTTCCATCTGTCGTTGCTTGTGCTGCTGGTTGTTGCCGGTTGCCGGGATGCCACGGCGGCTACATCGCTTGAAACAGCCTGGCAGGCACTCCGCCAGGGTGAAGCGGTGGCCTTGATCCGCCATGCCGTCGCACCGGGGATCGGTGATCCGCCGAACTTTAAGATCGGTGATTGTGCCACGCAGCGCAATCTTTCCGAGCAGGGGCGAGTCCAGTCCCGTCGCATCGGTGATGCCTTTCGGGCTCGGGGCATCATTGAGGCAACGGTATTTTCCAGTCAGTGGTGCCGCTGTCTGGAGACTGCCGGATTACTCGGTTTTGGACCCGTTGACGCGGTCCCGGCCCTTAACTCGTTTTTTGCCGAGCCGGCGCGGGCCGAGGAGCAAACAGCGGCATTACGAGATTTTATCGCGGAACTACGGCCGACTCGGCCATCGATCCTGGTGACCCATCAGGTCAACATAACCGCGTTGACCGGTGTTTATCCCGCATCCGGCGAGATCATTATTGTTCGAGCCGACGGCGAGCACGAAGTGGTGCTGGGTCGGGTCGTGCCGTGAAATACATCTGCAGTTCGGCAGCACCGGCTGCCGGAAACAACGGACAGGTGATGCGATGAGCGACAAGGTGATGATCGTTACCGGCGGCAGCCGCGGTATCGGTGCGGCCACTGCGAAACTGGCGGCGGTGCGGGGGTACGTCGTCTGTGTCAACTATCTCAGCAACCGGACTGCGGCAGATGGTGTGGTTGAGGAGATCACCGCCGCCGGCGGGCGGGCTCTGGCGGTGGCCGCCGATGTGTCGCAAGAGCCTGACGTTATGGAGTTGTTTGCCACGGTCGATGGCCGGCTCGGCCGGCTCTCCGCCCTGGTCAACAACGCCGGTATCCTGGAGCGGCAGAGCCGAGTCGATGAGATTGACGGCGATCGATTGCAGCGTGTCCTGGCGGCCAATGTGGTCGGTCCATTCCTCTGCTGCCGAGAAGCGGTGCGGCGGATGTCGACCAGGCATGGCGGGCGTGGCGGGGCGATCGTCAATGTTTCGTCGGCCGCGGCTCGCCTCGGATCACCCGGCGAGTATGTCGATTATGCTGCCTCGAAAGGAGCTGTCGACACCCTTACCATCGGGTTGTCCCGGGAAGTGGCTGCCGAGGGGGTTCGCGTTAATGGTGTTCGTCCCGGCTATATCCATACCGACATCCACGCCAGCGGCGGCGAACCGGGCCGGGTCGAACGACTGCGGACATCTCTGCCGATGCAACGGGGCGGACAGCCGCACGAGGTAGCGCAGGCGATTCTCTGGCTGCTCTCCGCCGAGGCGTCCTATGTTACCGGCTCGTTTATCGATGCGGCGGGCGGAAAATAACACCGATTGTGAACGGTTTTATATAAAAATCGGCGGCACAGGTTTTAACCTGTCCCCCGCTGACTTTAAAAAACCAACCGGCCCTTCCGACCAGGAGCCGATTTTCATTGTTTGTTGTGACGTCCCGTCATGGGGGGTATGATACAATCGGTGCAGGTGGGTGATGGTTGCCCATCATGCTCGAGGTACCCGTCGGGCGAGAGATGGTGTGAGCAGGGAACGATATGAAGCGCATCTATTCGGCACAGCACTCGCCCGAGGCGTATTACGTCAAGGGCTTGCTCGAAGAGCAGGGAATTGCCTGCGAGATTCGGGGCGAGTCCCTGTCCGCCGCCCAGGGTGGGGTGCCGATTACCACGGAAACGGCGCCGACTGTCTGGATTCGCGACGGTGAACAGTATCAGACGGCCCGGGCGATCATTGCCGACTACGAGCGACTGCAGCGCCGGCCCGTTTCTTCCGGGCCGACCTGGGTGTGTCCCGCCTGCGGTGAAACATGCGAGGCGCAGTTCGGCCAATGCTGGAACTGCCTTGCTCCACGAGATGACGGTTAAGTGGGGGCTGCTGCCCGGACGGTGCGGAACGGCACTGTGCAGGGGGAGAGGCTCTCCACCGGCCATGATCGAGACAGAGGGGGCGTGACGCGATGAAGACACTCTTGTTGCCCGGCCTCGGAGCGGATGCGGCGATGTATCCGAGCCGGGACTACTCCCATCTGGATCAGCTTGTTATTGCCGAATGGCCTGCCTACAAAGGGGAAAAGTCGCTGACCGCAGTTGCCAGACGGGTGATCGACGAGCACGCTGTCGGGCCCGAGATGGTGGTCGGTGGAGCCTCTCTGGGAGGCATGGTGGCCTTGGAGATTGCCAAGATTGCCGGTAATCGCACGGTTCTGCTGATCGGTAGCGCCACATCGCCAAGCGAGGTCAACCCGGTTCTGCAGAAGGTGAGCCACCTTGCCGATTATACGCCGATACGGATGGTCCAGGCCCTGGCCGGCAAGATCAACGATCATCACGGCAGCGAACTGCTGGCAATGTTCGAACGGGCCGACAGCCACTTTGTGACGGCGATGTGTCGGGCCATCTTCAACTGGGAAGGCCGGGCCGATTATCGCGGCGCGGTTTGCCGAATTCACGGTCGGAAGGACAAGGTGATCTTGCCGCCGAAAGATGACGGCAAACTGATCGCCGATGGCGGGCATCTGATCTCCATGACCCATGGCCCCATCGTTGCCGCTTTTGTCGAGCGGTGTACGGCAAACGTCGCGTGACCGGCCACCGGTGATTGCCGCGACAGAAGCATCGACCTGCCGGGACGAGATCATCATGGATTCATCTGTTCATCGTGCATGCCGGGAACTAGTGCAGCAACCGCCGGAGCCCCGCGTTGTGGGAATCGGTGGCAGCCCTCGGCACGGGGGTAACTCCGATCACCTGCTCCGCTCGATTCTTGCCGGGGCGGCGCCTCTCGGCCTGGTCGCCGAGGCCGTGTATTTGCGGGATTTCCAATTTCAGGGGTGTATCGGCTGTGAACAATGCAGAGCGGCGGGCATCTGCACCGGTCTGCGGGACGGGATGGCCCTGATCTATCCGGCCGTTATTGCTGCCCGAGGGCTGGTACTGGTCTCGCCGACCCATAACTACAATGTGACCTCGTGGATGAAGGCCTTTATCGATCGTCTCTATTGTTTTTATCAATTTGACGACGATCGGCCGCGCGGCTGGTCGAGCCGTTTTGCCGGCCAGGGACGAAAAGCCGTCCTGGCGGCTATCTGCGAACAGCCGGACGAGCGGGATATGGGCTTTACCCTGCCGGCGATGCGCCGGCCGCTTCAGGCGTTGGGCTACGAGATCGTCGGTGAGCTGGCGGTTTTCGGCATCTTTGACCGGGCCGGGGTCAAGGAGCGGGGCAATGTCCTTGACCGTGCGGCACAACTCGGTGCCGATCTCGCTGAGGCAACCCGTTGATTTTCTCAGTGGTTATGCTGGCCGGTGGATACCGGTCTCCAGGCAATGATCTCTTTTTCAGCACCGGACTTGATTCGTTGCTTTTTTTCGACAGCACTGCGAAATAGTATCCAATACATTTCTCACCTGCCGCCTTCTTGTGGTAAGCTAACGTCTGACACGCCGATGGATGGTTAGCCCGCACGGCTGACTCCCAATCGGTCGATCTGCCCGTTCATCGCTCAAGAATGCACTGTTCAAAGCACTTCACTTCGACAGGAGCATCAGAAGATATGGAAACGTTTTTTGCACCTGCAGAAAGAACGACCGACGATCAGCTTGCCGAAGAAATCCAGATTATCAGCAACAACCCCATGATTTCCGGGTTGCTTCAGTCCGCCGGCGGCATGCTGGCGGTTCTCGATGAGCGCCGACAACTCGTGGCGCTCAACGATTCGCTGTTGAAACTGCTTGGCGTGGATGACCCTGCCCAGGCCTTCGGGCTGCGTCTCGGTGAAGCACTCAATTGCATCTACGCTGCCGAGGAACCGGCCGGTTGCGGTACAACCAAATGGTGTTCGAGTTGTGGCGCGGCCATCGCCATCGTCGCGAGCCTATCCGACAACCAGCCTGCCGAAAGGATTTGCGCACTGTCGTCTCGCCGGGGTGCGCGCCAGGAAGATCTGGCCCTGCGCGTCAAAGCGCAGCCCTTTTCACTTACCGGCAGCAGATACCTGCTGATTTTCATCCAGGACATTACCAGAGAGCAGCAGCGGGCAGCGCTCGAGAGAATATTTTTCCACGACGTCAACAACCTCTTGTGTATGCTCGTCGGCGCCAGTGAATTACTGGTGACCAGAGACCCCTCGGAGCTGGCTCTGACGATCAACCGCGGAGCCCACCGGTTGCACAAGGAAATAGCTATTCAGCGCTGTCTGTCAGAGGATGAAGCTCATAGCTACCGGCCGCTCAATGAAGAAATCTCGCCGACTGAGATGTTGGCGGAGTTGCAGGCGCAATTTGTCAATCATCCGGCGGCTGGCAACAGGAAGCTATGTTTCCAGAATGGTCCGTCGGAGGTGACGATTTATACCGATCGATATCTGATCTCGCGGATCGTCAGCAACATGATAATCAATGCGCTGGAGGCATCTCATGAACAGGACCCTGTCAGCGTGTGGGCGGAAAGGAAAGAGGGACAGGTGGTGTTTAGCGTGTGGAACGGTCAACAGATCCCCGAGTCTGTCGTCGGCAGAATTTTTCAACGTAATTCCAGTACCAAGGAACAGCCGGGAAGAGGGGTAGGCACGTATTCAATGAAGTTTCTCGGTGAGGATGTCCTCGGTGGCAGTGTTTGGTTCACTACGTCTGCACTGGACGGCACCACCTTCAGGTTCGCTCTTCCTGAAGGGGAAGGGAGCTGTTCCAGATCGTAATGCGGGTTTTAATGTTCGATCCGGTATTAACAGCACATATGTGATGAGATGAGCGGCAAAAAACACCTCTATGTCCTGTGGACCAGTGACAACCGGATTACTGCCGACAAGATGGTCTTCATGTACACGGTCAATGCGCTTGCATACGGTTGGTGGGAGCAGGTGACCCTGATCATCTGGGGAGCGGCGGCCAAATTAGTGGGAGAAGACGAACAGGTGCAGGCCATGGTCGGGGAGGCGATTGCTGCCGGAGTCCGGGTTTCGGCTTGCAAGGCCTGTGCTGACCAGTTGGGCGTGGTGGAACTGCTGGAAAGCCTCGGTGTCGAAGTGATCTATTGGGGCAAGCCGCTCACCGATATTTTGCAAAAAGATGAAAAACTTCTCGTCATCTGAATGGCGCTGATTACAGGACATGGACTGACTATGCTTTCTGCCGGAGCGTTGTGGCCGGAGAAGAGGTCGATTTTTGCAGCCTGATGAAACGGCCTGTTGCGATTGCCTGGGTCACGCCGGCATATTTTGTGCAAAATAGCGTTTCAGGAAGTCGTCAAAGGACAGATCGTCGCCCTCTTCCAGCTCTTTCTGTTTGGCGTGGGAGCGCTCAGCCATGTCCCGGAAGGTTTCCCTTCGTGCGGGATCAAGCCGGCGGCTGCGGAAATATCGTTCATGTTCGGCGGACATCTCCAGTGCAAAGGAGGCATAGGAAGAGTTCTTTTCTCTCATGGCGCGGAGCATGGCCGCTGAAGGCGTCAGTTCCGGATTGTGCACGGCATCGCGTTGCTGAGCGAGGCTGGCGGTATAGGGCCTGTTGCTGTTGTCGCCGTCGAGCAGCGTGCAAATCGGTTCCATCTCGGCAAAAATCCGTTCCGCCCAATCCCGCAGAGGGATTGGTTTGCCCGCCGACGTCAACTGCAGCCCCGGTTCGCGGCCCCGCCGGGCGACAGTAATCAGGTTGGTGTTATTGGCGCGCCGTTCTTCACCGGTGGTCAGCGGGCTTGATTCGAGCAGGCAGGAGAGCAGGAGTGCCTCTACGAAGCGGGCCGTCTGCCGGGATATGCCGACCGGGCAGAACGGGTCCAGATCCAGCGAGCGTAGCTCGACATAGCGGACGCCGCGGCGCTGCATGGCCAATGATGGTTTCTCACCGGAGCGCGCGATTTGCTTGGGTCGGACGATGCAGTAGAATTCGTTTTCGATCTGCAGGATATTGCTGTTGAGTTGGCGGTATTCTCCGTTCACCTTGACGCCGATCTCCTGGTAGGGGAGGAATGGAGTCTTGGTGGCGCGGTCTAGTGCGGCGACATAATCCGGCAGGGAGTTGTGGTTGATATCGAGAATCGCCTGATTGTCGCTTTTATAGCCGATATCGCTCATCCGCAGAGATGTCGCCCAGGGATGATAGACGGTATGTGCGTCGAATTCATCAAAGCCGTTCATCAACTCCGGGCGACTGCTGAAAAAGCGTTTGCAGACGGCGGACGAGCAGCCGAACAGGTAGAGGATGAGCCAACCCCGTCGCTGCAGGTTCCGGATCAGTGAAAAATAGCCGTCGGAGATGAATCGACTGAGCTCCAGCGGACTGTTTTCCATCCGGTGGAGCTGTTGCCAGAGCCGCTCCGGTACCGCATAGTTGAAATGGATACCGGCGATGGACTGCATCGCCCGACCGTAACGATACCAGAGCCCGCGGCGATAGATATGCTTCATCCGGCCGATATTTGACGAACCATAGTCGGCGATCGGGATGCTCTCGTCGTCGTCGATGCCACAGGGCATACTAGCTGCCAGCAGCAGCTCTCCGTCGAGTTGTTCGTAGACGAAGCGGTGAATGTCACACAGGAAGTGCAGGGTTTCGTCGCAATCAGTAAACGGCGGCGTGATGAATTCCAGCAGGGCTTCGGAGTAGTCGGTGGTAATGTGCGGGTGCGTCAGTGCCGAACCGAGCGCCGTCGGGTGCGGCGTCTGCGCGATCAGCCCATCCCGGCCGATCCGCAGGCTCTCTTTCTCGATGCCGATCGTGCCGCCGCTGAGCAGATCACCGGCACCGCGGTCGAGCAGACGGGACAACCGTTCAGGCAGTGATGATTGATCTGTGGCCATCGTTGATTGGTACGGCGGTAAGGAGTTGTTTGGTCGTCCGGCTCAACGGAGCAGGGGTGCCGGTTCGGCTTACCACACCCCTTTGTTTTCCATCGACGCCCACGGCTCGGTGACCGGAAGGCTGTCGCCCTGTTGGAGCAATTCGATGGAAATCTGATCCGGCGTACGGATGAAGGCCATCCGGCCATCGCGCGGCGGCCGCAGGATCGTTACCCCTTTGTCCATCAGTCGCCGGCAGTAATCGTAGATATTTTCCACGCTGAAGGCGAGGTGGCCGAAGTTGTTGCCGACGGTATAGTCGTCTGTTTGATCCCAGTTATAGGTCAATTCGATTTCCGGTTCTCCGGGGGCCGTTGCCAGAAAAACGAGCGTGAAGCGCCCCTGCTCATACTCCTTTCTTCTCGTTTCCACGAGACCGAGTTTGCTGGTAAAGAAATCGACGGAGTGATCGAGATCCTTGACCCGGATCATGGTGTGCAGAAATTTCATAAAGCTGCGCCTCCTCACTGCTTCATATCTGCAGCTTTCTCTTTGACCTCTGTGGCTGCTTTCTCGGTGGTCGAAGCAGCGTCTTCAGTGACCTGGGCGGCCTTATCTTTGACGTCGCCGGCGACTTTCTTGGCGGTTTCTGCAGCCTCTTCGCCGATCTGCACTGCTTTGTCTTTCGCTTCAGCTGCGGTTTCCTTGGTGGCCGATACCGCGCTCTTGCTGATTTCAGTTGCCCGGTCGGTTACCTCGGCAGCTGCCTGCTTGGCGGCCGTTACTGCTTCTTGGGCTTTTTCGGCGACGTTTTCTTTGTCTTCGTTGCTGCAGCCGGCAACAATCAGTAGCGCGATGACGGCAACGACACCTAAAATCTGTTTCATGGTATCTCTCCTTGCATGAAAAGAGCAGATGCGCCACAACGAGCGATATCGTTGAGCTCGTTGCGCCGCCTGCTGGCGGGAAGATTATTCCGTCCCTATCAACAGGTAGACATTGATTGGGACAAGTCAAGTCGAGACCAGGCCGGCCTGTCCGGGTGACTGTCAGGCCAGGGGCGGCTACCGGCGCGAGATGAAGCGCGATTTCATCAGAGCTCTGCTTGTTTCGGCTGGTTCTTCGGATCATGAATTCAATGACAATTCGATCGTTGAACGGTAACATATGCCGTGAGACAAATGTGGTGCAGTTTGCAAGGAGTTTTTACGTGCTGGATATTTATGTCGATGCCGATGCCTGCCCGGTCAAGCAGGAGGTATACCGCGTTGCCGAACGTTATCGGTTGGCAGTGACCCTGGTGGCCAATAGTCGGCTGACTGTCCCCAGAGAGCCGTGGCTTACACTTGTCGTTGTCGATAGCGGCAGCGACGTGGCCGACAACTGGATTGTCGAGCACTTGGCAGAGGGCGATATCGTGGTTACCGCCGACATCGGACTGGCCGACCGCTGCCTGAAGAAAGGGGCGCTGGTGATCGGGTCGACCGGAAAGCCGTTTTCCGAAGACATGATCGGGGTTGCGCTGGCGACTCGCGATCTGCTTTCCGATCTGCGTGGCGCCGGTGAAGTGACGGGTGGACCGCCACCATTGACCAAACGTGATCGGTCCCGATTTCTTCAACATCTTGACCAGGCCATCCAAACGATCAGGCGTCGCCGACCGGAGGCACCATAGATAGCAGCGAAGCAAGAGAAGAGCGACAGCGGCACCGCTATAGGGAACCTTGAAAAATTGTCATTCCATCCAATCTCATCGTTGCGCAATCAAATTTTATCCTCGGAATATCATGTATATTCCTGCGGAATTTTTTTTGCGCGCTTTGATCTTGAACGAAATTCCGATTTTTTCAAGCTCCCCTTTCGATGGACAACAGTTCATAAGCCTGTGGAGGAATCATGAAGATCGCAGTGATGGGAAGCGGAGGCGTCGGGGGTTATTTCGGGGCAAAACTCGCCGCCGCTGGCTGTCAGGTGACTTTTATCGCCCGTGGAGCGCACCTGGCGGCGATCAGACAAAATGGCCTGCTGGTGCGCAGCCCGCTGGGCGAGGTGCTGATCGAGCAAGCGTCGGTGGTGGAAGACCCCCGGGAAATCGGTTCCGTCGACCTCGTCCTGTTCGGGGTGAAGTTGTGGGACACCGAAACGGCCGCCGAGGCGATCAGACCGCTGATCACCGGTGATACCGGCGTCATCTCATTTCAAAACGGGGTAATCAAGGACGATATCCTGGTGGAGATGTTCGGTCCACAGGCCGTCGTCGGCGGGGTCTGCTACATAGCCGCCACCATTGCCGAGCCCGGTGTCATCGCCCATACCGGCACCATGCAGAAGCTGGTCTTCGGAGAGTACGAAGGACGGCTTTCCGAGCGAGTCAAACGGTTCTACGAGATGTGCCGGCAGGCCGGGATCGACGCGGAAATCAGCGACGACATCCGCCGTTCGATCTGGGAGAAGTTCGTCTTTCTCGTTGGTTTCTCGGCGGTGACGGCGACCACGCGCTGTCCGATCGGTATCGTTCGGGCCAACCCGCAGGCCCGGCACCTGCTGGCAGGGGTGATGCAGGAGGTTGTCGACGTCGGTCGGGCCGAAGGGGTACCCCTTGCACCAGGTTTTGTCGAGGACCGTATGGCCTTTTGCGATCAACTACCGGAGTCGATGACCGCTTCGATGCATCATGACCTGGAGCGGGGCAACCGGCTGGAGGTCCAGTGGCTCAGTGGCGATGTCAGTCGGCGCGGGGAAAAGCTCGGGGTTCCGGCACCGTTCAACACGGCGGTGTACGACATCCTGGCAGTCCATGCGCAGGGTCTGGCCGTTGCTAAAAGTTAGTGGGGGACAGGTTAAAACCTGTCCCGCCGTTGGTTATAAATAGTAGCTTGGGATACAACCATGGCCGAGGACAACAAGATCGCACTGTTGATCGATTGTGATAACGTCAGTCACCGTTCCGTCGAGGGGGTGATCGACGAACTATCCAAGTATGGCAAAGTAAATATCCGCAACGCCTACGGTAATTGGAAAAGCGAGAACATGAAAGGCTGGGAGGAGAAACTGCACCCGCACGCCATTAAGCCGATCCAGCAATTCGCCTATACCACTGGCAAAAATGCCACCGATGCGGCGATGATCATCGACGCGATGGACCTGCTCTATACCCAGAAGCTCGACGCCTTTGCGCTGATGACCAGCGACAGCGATTTCACCCCGCTGGTCATGCGGATTCTTGCCAACGGCATCACCGTTTATGGCTTTGGTGAAAAGAAGACGCCGGGAGCTTTCGTCCGCGCCTGTTCGCAGTTCATCTATACCGAAAATCTCGAACCTCTCGATGATGAAGAGGAAAAGCCGCAGGAAAAGGGCGGAACGAAGAAATCGCGTAGCGAGTTGAAGCAGGACGCGACACTGGTCAAGCTGCTCAGGACGGCGGTCGAGCAGGCGGCAGACGAGGACGGCTGGTCCCATCTCGGCCGCATCGGCCAGTATATTTCCAATAAGACATCGTTTTCACCGGTCAATTACGGTTATAAGAAACTCGGCGACCTGATCAGGGCCATCGATCTGTTCGAGATCAAGATGAGGCACGACAATTCGGTGATGTATATCAAGGATTCGCGGAAATAATAGATTGCTCGAACGGCCGGACTGTGCTCGCAGTGTCCTGCGGCGATCGGCTGCCGCCCTCACCCTTCCCGTCAATCCTCTCTGGTGCAATCGGCGAGAGTATGGTACGATATTGTAATTGAGAATTTGTCTCAAATATTTGTGCTTGTATTTTCGGGATGATGGAACTATTCTGAGCTATTTCTTTGTCAAAGGAAAGAAGCCAGGACCTTCACCCGGCATCCGCATTGTGGACACGGGGACAACCAGAATCAGTGGAGGAGGGATACATGGAAGACATCCATGAAATCCGTAAGCGTCGAAGGACGTTACAGGAAACGATGAACTTCATGGCGGCGCTGTCGGCCGGTATCGAGCCGATCCTCGGTCGGGGGGCCAACAGCATGACCATGTCCGCCGGTCGCAACCTCGGCAGGAAATTTTCCGAGAACGCCGCAAAGACCGATGATTTACTGACCGCGATCAACGAGGTTCGCCGGGTTCTCGAGGAAAACCACTGCCTGTGGGGCTTCGAGCCCTTCCAGCCGAGCGGGCAGCAGGATATGATCACCACCAATGAAAACGGTGAAACGCAGCTACTACTCGTCTTCAAGGACTGCATGATTCGTCAGTCCCTTTTCCGTTTCGGACATCCCCAGCAGGGGTCGCTGTGCAACATGATGTATGGCTTTTTCGCCGGCGCCCTGGAGAATATCATGGGTAAGAAAACTCGGCTGGACATCAAGCATGCCGGAGAAAACGCCTGCCTGAAGGTATTGACTGTTACCGCCTGAATCCGGGCACAGAGAATGAGGAATCCATCATGAGTGGTGAAAAAATACGCCTGAACACCGAGTGGCTCTGCGATTGCGGCGGCTGCCACGTGGCGCTGGTGGATCTGCACGAAAAGATCCTCAATGTCCTCGATTCGGTGACCATCCAGCACTGTCCGGTTCTGACCGACATCAAGGACTATCCGGAGGCCGATATCGGCATCCTGACCGGTTCGATCCGCACCGAGCATGACCGTCATGCCGCCGGAGAGATGCGCAAGAAATGCAAGACGATCATCGCCTTTGGCACCTGCGCCGTTTACGGCGGGCTGCACGGCGCCGGGCTGGCCCATTCCCGGGAAGAAATCGTCGACCGTGTCTATCGGCACAACCCGACCACCCGGACCGACACGGTGCCCGACAGCGAAGTGACGGAACTAGCCAAACTGGTGACGCCGGTTGATGAGGTGATCGATGTTGATCTCTACCTGCCGGGCTGTCCGCCGCATGCACATTTTATCTTCGAGAGCCTGGCCACCCTGATTGAACAGCGTGCGCCGCGAGTCACCCAAGACACGGTCTGCGCCCGGTGCAATCGTCAGATGGTCAAAAGCGAGGTGAACGCCATCAAGAAGTCTCTCGACGGTGTACCGGACGACAACATCTGCTTTCTCAGCCAGGGCTATATCTGCCTCGGTTCGGTGACGCTTGACCGCTGTCTGGCGCCGTGCCCTAACCACGGCGTGGCTTGCACCGGCTGTGCCGGACCGACCATGCAGATCCTGACCGAACCGAATCGCGATATCAGAACCGAGGTCAGCGACCGGATGTCGCGGCTGACCGCGATCGATGGCGAGACCATCAAGACCCACATGGAACGAACGGCCAAGACCCAGTACGCCTACGCGATGGCCACCAAGATGATCGGCAACAAGCCGACCTTCCTGATCAAAAAATGGATAGCTGACGTGGAGGCAGGAGCACATGGCTAAAACAATCAATATCGATCCGGTAACACGGATAGAAGGGCATGCCCGCATCCTGCTGGAGTGCAACGATGCCGGCACCGTTGAGGAGGCCTTCTTCATCGTTAACGAATTGCGCGGTTTCGAACGCATCCTGGTCGGCATGGAGGCACACACCATGCCGCAGGTGACGGCTCGAATCTGCGGGGTCTGTCCGACCGCTCATCACCTGGTTGCGGCCAAAGCGCTGGACAATGCCGCCGGCGTCGAGCCGCCGCCGGCCGGCCGGCTGCTCCGCGAGCTGATGTATATGGGGCACATGATCCATTCGCACAGTCTGTCTCTCTATGTTCTTGCCGGTCCCGACCTGGTCTTCGGACTGGGTGGCGCTGCGGCTAGCCAGAACATCGTCGGCATGGTCGAGCATAACCCCGAGTTGAGCAAAAAAGGACTTCGTTTGCGCTCGCTCGGTCAGAAAATCAACGAGGTGATCGGCGGACGCGGCATTCATCCGGTTACCGCCATCGCCGGGGGCATTGCCGCCAAGCTCACCGACGCCCAGTTCGACCGCCTCAAGGAACTCACCGACGAGGCACTGACGCTGGCCTGTGAACTGGCACCGGTGACCAAGGAGCTGCTCTTCAGGCTGTTTGACGATAACCCGGTGCTGCTCGACAAGCTCAACGTGCCGAGCTGGTATCTCGGAACGGTTAACGGCGGCAAGCTCAATGTTTATGACGGCACCCTTCGGGCCATGGATGAAGATGGCCGGATCCGTGCCGAATTCAACGCCACTGACTATGTTTCCTATCTGGCGGAGCGGACGGTCAAGCGCAGCTACGCCAAAGAGGTCTTTCTCAATGTCGATGGCGCCGAGCATATGTATCGGGTCAGCACCCTGGCCCGGATGAATGTCGTCGACGGCATGGAAACGCCGCTCGCCCAGAAAGAGTTCGAGGAGTTCCGCAATCGTTACGGCCGGCCGAGCCACAATGCGATTCTCCAGATGTATTGCAAGTTGGTCGAGTTGGTCTATTGCTGTGAAAAGGCTGGCGAAATCATGGGCAACCCTGAATTGCGCGGACCGTCCCGGGTCGCTGCCACTATTAACGGAAAACACGGTATCGCCCATATCGAGGCGCCGCGCGGCGTGCTGATCCATGACTATAAGATCAGCGAGGACGGCATTATCCAGGCGGCCAACATGATCGTGGCCACCCAGCAGAACACCGCGGCGATCAACAAATCGCTCAAGGAAGGGGCGATCAATCTGCTCGAGGGCGGCGATGACGAAAAGATGCTCAACGGGCTCGAATTCGTGGTCCGCTGTTATGACCCGTGCCTGGCCTGCTCGACCCATGCGATCGGTCACATGGAGTTCGCTGTGGAAGTCAGGTGCGGCGGGCGGATGGTTCGACGTATCAGGAGGACGTGATCATGGTGCAGATGGAAATTCGAGAAAAAGCGTGCCGGGGCTGCAAATTCTGCATCGATGTCTGCCCGACCGACGCGTTGGCCTTTGACGAGGCTACTCAGAAAGCAGTGGTAAAAACGGTTGAAGATTGCATCGGTTGTCTCAGTTGTGCATATCTTTGCCCGTCCGGGGCGATCAGCCACAGCGGCCATCACGTGGTAAAGAATTTCTACCGCAATCTCTATTTCAGCCAGCGTATGGAGAAATTCCTATGATTGATACCATCGAATTACGACAGACCATGGAGGATCACGACAAGGCCTTTGTCGAGGTATCCTTCCTGCTCGATATGTTCGTCGACACCATCGAGACGTTTGTCGGCAAGTCGACCCCGTCGCTGGCGGTGGCCGCTGGGCGGAAAATGGCGAAGAATATGCCGATCTACCTCGATGAAGCCAACGCTTCACTGGCCTTGAGCGAGATGGTTCGGGTTTTTTCCGAGGGTTTTGATATCACCGGCAGTTTTGCCGGCAAAGAGGCGACCATTACCATCGATCACTGCCCGATAAACTCCGTCTGCAAGGAGCGTAATCTGGCACTCGACGGTCCGACCTGCCAGATGTTTCACTACTATATCGCCGGTATCATGGCCGAACTGACCGGCAGTCCGGCTCGTCCGACGACGGTCGAGGCCGGCGACCGCTGTGTGTTCAAGCTGGCGTTCAGCGGCCTGAAGGCGTGACGATGCGGACGCTGGTCGTCTGCATCGGCAACGACCTGGTCGGCGACGACGGCGTCGGGCACGAGATTTTTAGACAATTGAGCAAACGCGCACTGCCGTCCGGCGTGCGCGTTTGCTTGTTGGGCCTTGGCGGGATCGATATCATCGACCATCTCGACGGAGAGGAATTGCTGATTGTCGTCGATGCCGTGCAACTCGGCCAGCCCGCCGGAACGGTGCGAGTCCTGCCGTGGGAAGATATTCCGGCGAGCGACCTGCGCCCGGTTTCAGGCCACGGCATCGGTATCCGGGAGGCGTTGCAGGTCTGCCGCCGGCTCTATCCAGACAAAGCGGCCCAAAACGTCTATCTGGTCGGGGTCGAAGGAAGCTGCTTCAACGAACTCGGCACCGGGTTGACCGATATTGTTCGGCGGGCGGTACCGGAAGCGGTTGGGCGAGTCGTTGAATTGATCGATAGCGGACCGGTCGATCAGCCTGCTGACCGGTAGCGGGGGACCACGTACGGTCCTTCCGGAATGACGGCGATCTCGCTGTCTCCCTGCCGGTGGACACTTTCCATGATCGCCTCGCGCAGATCGGTGACCGGCTCGATACCGGTTCGGGCCAGATCCCCTTCCGAAAGCCCGGTCGTATAGAGCTGAATGGAACCGTGGCGGAGCGGTTTGATGAGCATCTCCGTCTGCCATTCGTCGATCAGGGCCACGCTGCGCCTGGCCAGCATTTTCATGAAGCCGTCTGTGCCGCGGCGGCAGAACTCCTCCTGGGCGGTGACAAATTCCCCGCTGCCCATGCCTTCCGAGCATTCGCTGGCAATGATGATCGTCCCGCCTTCCTGGAGGATGTCCAGCGGGCTGACCATACCTTTGACCGTCTGGTAGTATGTTCGATCAAGCGGATAGCCGCCGGCCGATGTGATGATGGTGCCGAACTTGCGGTCGACGTCCACCTCGGCATAGCGCCGCATGAACCTTACTGCCTCGAGGTGGCTCGTCTCGATTTCGCCGAAGGTGATCCGGCCGAGCAGCCGTTTGTCGTCGATTGCCACGTTGACGGCGTAGATTTCGCCGATTCTCCGGATGATCTCGATCTGCGCCTCATGCAGCGGGTTGCCGTCCATCACGCAGTTGACGGCTCGGGGATGTTCAAGCACGTGCGCCGTGTGGAACGATAAAATGGTGTCCTGGTAGGCGACGCCGGGAGCGACGACCTTGCGGCCGCCGGAGTAGCCGGCCATGAAGTGCGGTTCGACGAGACCGGTGACCAGGCGCAGATCGGCCTCGACGAAGCGACGGTCGATACCGATCGGGATGCCGGCTGAAGTAACACCGAAATCGACGTGAGCTTCACGGTCCCGGGCGAAGTGATTCTCGATGCGAATCGAGGAGAAAATTTCATCAGAACCGATTAACTCGCGCAGTTCCTCGCCTTCGTTGGGGCGATGCAGGCCGGTAGCCACCAGGATCAGAATCTGCTCGTGATCGATACCGGCCTTGATCAGTGTATCGATCAGCGGGGGTAAAAGGCGGCCGTTGGGGACCGGTCTGGTAATATCACAAATCAGGATACAGGCGTTTTTCCTGCCGCGGGCCAGTTCGGACAGCGGCTTGCACCCTATTGGGTCGGCAAAGGACTGGAGAATCGGGCCGTCGCCGTCCTCCACAGTCGGCATCGGATACTTGACGATCTCACGAATGCCGATCGATGGCGGCAGGTTGATAGTCAAATCGGATCGGCCGTAGAGTAAGCTGAATTCCATGGTTTTGTTCCTTGTTAAAAGAGTGCTGCCGTCGTCAGCCGTCGGTCAGGATCGCCGTGACGAGACGCTCGGAAGTGGCATGCAGGTGTGATTTGAGGGCCTGTTCGGCAGTAGCGCCGTTGCCGTGTTCAATGGCCGTGATGATCGTTTCGTGCTGTTCGAAGACCCGGTCGTAGCCCCAACTGTGCCGGGCCTTTTGTTCCATCCAGCTGCGGATCGGCTGGCGCATTTCCTTCAGGAAACGGATCAGCACACTGTTATGGCAGGCGCCGGCGACGGCCAGATGAAAAGCGAGATCCTGAGCGATCGGGGATTCACCGTTTTGAAGAGCAATGCGTAACGAGAGGTGGGCCTCTCGGATTGTTTCCAGATCTTCTGTGGTGGCGCGCGCCGCAGCCAGCCGGACGATGGTGCATTCCAACTCGAGGCGGGCCTCCACCAATTCCCGGATCTTGTCCCGGCCGATACCGAGAAGGCCGATCGACCGGCGCTGATCGCCTGCGGAAAACGGAGCAACATGGGTGCCCTGGCCGGGACGGACGGTGACCAAACCGATCAGGGACAGGGCCCCGACGGCTTCCCTGATCGAGCTTCTGCCGACTTGAAACTGCTTCATCAGCTCCGGTTCCGGGGGCAGGCGGTCTCCAGGTTGCCATACGCCTTCGGCAATCATTGACATCAGACGATCGGCCACCTGGTCGGCCAATCGCTTGCGGTGCAACGGAACAGTTGTGTCAGCCATGGTCAAGTCGTTTTTACAGGCCGAGCCGTGTGGACTCCCGGCGCCGGCGGTTGTCTCCATCCCTGTCGCCGCCGTGCCGGTTGTCGTTCGGCGGGAGTTTTCTGTTGACAGCAGACGGAAAGTGCAATAGTGATACGGTAAACATCAGATGATATGCTGATCTGATGGTTTTGCTATTGTAGGACAATCCCGGGCAATATGCAATCGTCAATCGCGGGCATGCCGATGATGCCTGCCGTACGCTATTAAAAGAGAGAACATTATGCCGAAATTCAGTGCCAATCTGTCCATGCTTTTTCAGGAAGTCGACTTCCTCGAACGCTTTGCCAAGGCGGCTGACAACGGATTTTCCGCCGTGGAGTTCATGTTCCCCTATGACTGGCCGGCCGCAGAAGTGGCAGAGCGTTTGCAGCGTCACGGTCTGCGTCAGGTATTGCACAACCTGCCGGCCGGAAACTGGGGGGCCGGCGAACGCGGTATCGCCTGTCTGCCGGGACGGGAAGGTGAGTTTCAGGACGGGGTGGGCCGGGCTATCGAGTACGCCAAGGCCTTGCAGTGTCCGCAGCTCAACTGCCTGGCCGGCTTGATGCCCACCGGCGTGGACGCCGAGAAAGTACTCGAGACGTTAACCGCCAATCTGCGTTTTGCCGCCGAGGCCTTGGCCCGCGAGGAAATCGGACTGCTCATCGAGCCGCTCAACAGCAAGGACATCCCCGGATTTCTGTTGACCACTTCGGCGGAGGGTTGCCGGGTGATAGATGCGGTCGGTCATGCAAATATCAAGTTGCAATATGACATCTACCACATGCAACGCATGGAGGGTGATCTGGTCAACACCATGACGGCGCTGATCGGGCGGATCGGCCATATCCAGCTGGCCGATAATCCCGGTCGTCATGAGCCGGGTAGTGGCGAAATCAATTACGACTATCTTTTCAGAGCAATCGACAACCTTGGTTACCAGGGCTGGATCGGTTGCGAATATATTCCGGCGGCGGGCACCGAAGCGGGGCTTGGCTGGCTGGATCCCTATCGTTAACAAGGAGGAAAAAATGAAAATAGGTTTTCTCGGAACAGGAATCATGGGTGGACCGATGGCCGGCCACCTGCTCGATGCCGGCCACCAGGTCTTTGTCGATGGCTCCCATACGGTGCCCCCGGCCTTGAAGGAAAAAGGTGCCGTCTTGCACAATTCGGCAAAAGAGGTGGCCGAGGCGGCAGAGGTGATCATTCTGATGGTGCCTGACACCCCTGACGTGGAGGCGGTTCTTTTCGGTGAAAACGGTGTGGCCGACGGTTTGAGCAGCGGCAAGATCGTCGTGGACATGAGTTCGATCTCGCCGGTGGAAACCAAAGAGTTTGCCGCCAAGATCAACAAGCAGGGCTGTGATTACCTCGATGCCCCGGTTTCCGGCGGCCAGGTCGGCGCCGAACAGGCGACATTGACGATCATGGTCGGTGGTGATCAACAGGTCTTCGACAAGGTCTTGCCCCTTTTCCAGTTGATGGGCAAGAATATCACGCTGGTCGGGGACAACGGAGCCGGCCAGACCTGCAAGGTGGCAAACCAGATCATCGTCGCCCTGACCATCGAGGCGGTCGGAGAGGCGTTACTCTTCGCCTCCAAGGCCGGGGCCGATCCGGCCAAGGTTCGCGAGGCGCTGATGGGCGGCTTTGCCTCTTCGAAGATTCTCGAAGTCCATGGCGAGCGGATGATCAAGCGAACCTTCCAGCCGGGGTTTCGGATCAATCTGCATCAGAAGGATCTCAACCTGGCTTTGGCCAATGCCCGAAAATTGCAGATCGCGCTGCCCAACACGGCCACTGCCCAGGAATTGTTCAACGCAGTAGCGGCCCAGGGTGACAGTGGGCTCGATCATTCGGCGATGGTTCTGGCCCTGGAGAAGCTGGCCGAACACAAGGTTAAAGAGTAAAAAGCAGCGTCTCGCTGTTCTCCGATCATGCAGGCCGCTGTCGCCGTGTCTGCATGATCGTTGTCCTTTGCCGGTTTTCAGCTCTGCTGTTGTTTCCTTTTCTTCTGCTCAAGGACCCCGAATAGGGACCGATCAGCCCTTCCGACCATATGGTGCCGATTTGCATTGTTCGTTGTGATGTCCCGTTATGGAAATTAGCAGAAATTTATTTCTGCCGTTAAAGTTATCTGAAGTGAATCTTTGCTTTGCAGTGCCGTCGCTTTTGGTTACAATGATACCTTGAAAAACCATGGATAAACAACGACTTTACCTGCAACCAAGGAGCCGGTTTCCTGCTGTCCGATCCGGGGGTCGGCCGGCAGGGCCGAGAGGAGACGGTATGTCGCGAGACAATGATGCAGTTCAGGTTCTGGCCATTTTGTCGGAAAATCTTGTCAATCCTCAGCCACAGCTGGTTCCCACATCGGCTATTGCCGGCCGTCTGGAATGCGGCGTCAATCAGCTTCGGCCGCTGCTGAGAACCATGGAGGGGATGGGAGTGATCCAGTCGGACCCGGATCTTCGCTATCACCTGATTACCGCCGAAGGGCTTCGCTGGCTGCGGCAGCGCCAGCCTGTCCGCATCGGCGGCGAGCCGGCGGTCGGCGCGGCATAAGCGCTCCCCTGTCGATCGGGCGTGATCGGCGACAGGCATATTGATAACCACCAAAGAGCGATGAATCAATCGAACCAGCAGACCTATGATAATTATATCAAGGCCCTGATGGACATCAGTCAGGCGATCACCTCGGATCTGTTTCTTGAGGACCTGTTCAAACTGATCGTCATGGTCACGGCCAAGGTGACCGGGGTGGAGATCTGCTCGCTCTGGCTGGTCGATGAAAATGTCAATCCGCCACTGATCCGGCTGAAAGCGACCCAGGCACTGGAGCCTGTCTATATCAAGGATCGAGCCCTGCGACTCGATGAAGGGGTGGTCGGCTACGTGGTCTCGACCCAGCGGCCCTATGTCATCGAAGATGTATTGCGCAACGAGCGGTTCAAGGAAAAGGAGATGGCCCGCACCCTCGGTCTCGTGTCGATGGTCGGGGTGCCGCTGCAGGGACGGGAAGACCGGGTAATTGGTGTGCTCAACTGTTTTACCGCCGTCCCGCATCACTTTTCAGAGACCGATATCAATATGTTGACCGCCGTTGCCGGACAGGCGGCCATTGCCATCCATAACACCGAGTTGATCATCAAAACCAGGGTGGTCGAGCGGGAGTTGCAGACCAGAAAGCAGATAGAGCGGGCCAAAGAGATCCTGATGGATCGGCGAAAGATCAGCGGCGAGGAGGCCTATCGCTGGATTCAAAAACGAAGCATGGACAGCCGCAAATCAATGCAGGATGTGGCCGAGGCCATTATCCTCTCCGACGAGTGGTAACTGATGCCGGCCAGCTTGGCGGTGGCTCGGGCGAACCGATAATCAACACTTTTTTATTGACAAGGTAATTCAGTCCAGCTAAAAAACTGGCTGACTATTGATGCTCGGTCATTCGTACAACGGCGTACGGATCGGCCGGGGAGAAGACAACGGTGTCTGATTTCCCTTTCGGGGACAGACGCCTTTTTTTATGCGGACTAACCGCCGTCGGCACTGTCCTCGGGATGAACGAATATACGAAGGAGACAGTGATGATGAGGGTCGAAAAAATCAATGATGTATTGGGTACTGCTAATCGTGGCAATCCCGCCGAATCGGGGCTATGTACGTTGTGCCGCGCCGATTGCAGCGGCAAATGCGAGACCTGGAAGGCCAGCCTGGTAGGTCGGAAACTTCTCTATCCCCGCGATTTCGGGCTGGTAACCGCCGGAGCGAACAATACCACCCATGTCGGAGTTTCTTACAACTCGCTGCGTATCCAGGGCTATGCCTACGGTTCCGCGGGCCTGGCCCAGGGATTGAGCAGTGACCCGGATGATTGCATCTTTCCCAATGTCGGCTTGACCACATCGTTTGGCAACGCGACCAAGACAAAGGTTCGCCTGCCGCTGATGACCGGCGCCCTCGGTTCCACCTTTATTGCCGCCAAGTATTGGGATTCGTTTGCAGTCGGTTGCGCACTGACCGGCATCCCGATCGTCATCGGGGAAAACGTGGTCGGTGTCGACAAGGAGTCGGAACTCAGCGGAGGAACGATCAACAAGGCGCCCGAGCTTGACCGGCGGATCGAGATCTACCAGCGCTATTATGACGGTTACGGCGCAATGATCGTCCAGCTCAACGTCGAAGACACCCGTAATGGGGTGGCCGAGTACGTTGCCGAGAAATACGGGGACCGTTGCATTATCGAGCTTAAGTGGGGTCAGGGCGCCAAGAATATCGGCGGTGAAATTCAGGTGACCAGCCTCGATTATGCGATTTTCCTGAAAGAACGCGGCTATGTGGTAGACCCGGATCCGACGCTGCCGGAAGTTCAGCAGGCCTTTGCCAAAGGTGCGATCAAGTCGTTTGCCCGGCACAGCAGGCTCGGTTCGACCAATCTCGCCTCGCTCGAGTTGGTGCGCGAGGATTTCATGAAGTCGGTGGACTACCTGCGCAGTCTCGGTTTTTCCAGGATTTCTCTGAAGACCGGATGTTACGGCATGCAGGAACTGGCCATGGCCATCCGCTTCGCTTCCGATGCCGAGCTCGATCTGTTGACCATCGACGGCGCCGGTGGCGGTACCGGCATGAGTCCCTGGAATATGATGCAAAGTTGGGGAGTTCCGTCGATCAACCTCCATGCCAAAGCGTATGAATACGCCAGTCTGCTGGCCGGTCAGGGCAAACGGGTGGTGGATCTTGCCTTTGCCGGCGGGTTTGCTCTGGAGGACGCTATCTTCAAGGGTCTGGCCCTCGGTGCGCCGTTCGTCAAGCTGGTCTGCATGGGGCGGGCCTTTATGATCCCCGGTTTCCTCGGCGCCAACATCGAAGGCGCCCTGCACCCAGAGCGGAAAAACTGGATCAGCGGCAATTGGAACAGTTTGCCGAAATCGGTCAGCGACCTCGGCTCATCGCCGGAAGAACTGTTTGCGTCTTACTACGACGTGGAGAAGAAGGTCGGGCGGGAAGAGATGCGCAATATTCCCTACGGCGCCATTGCCATGTGCACGATGGTCGATAAGCTGGCGTGCGGCCTGCAGCAATTGCTGGCCGGGGCGCGCAAGTTCTCGGTAGACCAGATCAGCCGCAACGATCTGTTTGCCGCGAATCGAGAGACTGCTCAGGAGACCGGAATCACATTCATTACCGATGCCAACAACGAAAGCGCCCGGCAGATCCTGCTGGCTTGATGAACAGGTAGCGCCGGTTTTTGCCGGCGCCGCCGCGGATCGAATGGCCAGCGAACCTCCTCGGTCCGCGGTGGCATACCTGGAAACGGTGATCAGGGAAAGATTATCCAGAGCAGTTCGGCAACGTTGTCGGTGGACGGATTGAGCCAGCGTTCGGGTGTGTCTCTGGGTAGCAGGACGGTATCACCCGGTGCCAGGGTCTCGCTCCGTCCGTTTATCTTCAACTCTAGGCAGCCGCTTACCAAGTAGCCGAACTCCTTGCCTTTGCGGGCGGAAAAATGACCGGGCAGTTTTTTGCCCGGCTGAATCCTGATCAGAATGATCTCCGCCGGCAGGTCACTATCCGGCGACAGGAGCCGCTCCGCCTCGACTACTTCCCTGGAAAAACGGGGGATCGAAATAGGTGAGCGGGTCGCTGCCGGATAGATCAGGGCGCCCCGATCGCTGCCTGTTTCCCTGAACAGTGTTGCGGGGTCCACCGACAGACTCTCCGCCAGTCGAAACAGGGCCGGCAGCGACGGATAAATAGTGTTTTTTTCGACCTGCGAAATGGTGCTCGGTGTGACGCCGATCAGGTCGGCCAGTTGTCTCTGCGACAATCCCTGTTTCAGCCTGATGTCCTTGATGCGCGCGCCAAGATCGAACGTGGCGATTGGTGGTTTCTGGCTCGCAAAAACGATACCCGTCTCTTCCGCGGAAAAGGCGTGTTGCTCGTTGAGGTGTTTACACTGGCGTTTCTCCGCCTTGATGATTTTCAGACTCGAGCTGCCGCGGCGCACCGCCAGGTCGATAACCACCTGGGCGACCTTGTTGATATTGGCCTTGAGTTTACCGGAATGGGCACCTCTCTCGATGAGCCAGTAAGCGATGGTGTCCAGCTCGTAGAGGCGCGGGCAGGTGCGAACGTAGAAATCCAGCACCGATTCCTCTCCCCAGAGAGACTGCATGCCGGTCAAGCTGTCGATGATGAAGTGGACATCGCCGGACAGGGTGGCGTGCAGGCCGTACATAGCCTCGGCAACCTGGCCGGCATCGGCCGGTTCGTTAACCTTGATCACCTGATACGGCCACATCGCGCCGTCTTTTTCGTAGAATTTATTAAAGACGTCGCTTCGGTCGCCTTTGCCGTTGGTAAAGCAGTCGAGAATCGTCAGTTTCTGGCTCTCGGCCAGCGGGCCGAGATACGACACGAGATTTTTCGGCGAGCGATCGAAGGTAACATAGATCAGCGGCTTTCCAGCCTGCAGCGTCTCGTTGATGAAGCACAGGCAAAATGTAGAGGAAAAACTGCCGGCCTCTTCGTACCACAGGACATTGTCGCCGATAAACAGGTTGCCGAGCAACCGGTCTAGTTCGGCAATACCGGAAGAGACGCGCCGTTTCTCCATCGTTGTTGCCATCGTTCTCACTGGTGGAAAGCCTGAAAAATTGTTATTTCGCTCAATCTCATCGTTGCGCGATCAAATTTTATCCTCGGAATATCATGTCTATGCCTGCGGCAAAATTTTCTTGCGCGCCTCGATCTTGAACGAAATCCCGAATTTTTCAAGCTCCCCTGATGATTCAGAGCTTAGCCATTTTTCGCTGCTTTGGCCGGTCGAGAGAGCGCTACCGCACCTCAGACCAGCGGCCAATCAACTATCGGCAGCGGCCGCTGCGCCTCGATTTCGAGTAGGCGGTTGTACTTGGCGAGGCGTTCGGACTGGGTAATCGAACCGTTCTTGAACTGGTCCGCCGCCCATCCTACTGCCAGATCAGCAGCCCAGTTGTCCTCGGTCTCGCCGCTGCGCACGCTGATTGTTACCTGCCAGCCGGCCGCTTTGGCCAGCGATCGAGCTGCTGCCGCTTCGGACAGCGTACCGATCTGATTCACTTTGAGCAGCAGGCCATTGCAGGCCCTGCTGTCGATGGCCCGGCGGATTCGTTCCGGATTGGTGCAGAGCAAGTCGTCGCCGAGGATCAGTATCTTCTCGCCCAGTGCCTGCTGCAACAGCGGCCAATGTTGCCAGTCATCCTCGGCCAGACCGTCTTCGAGACTGACGATCGGATATCGTCGGCACCAGTCGCTGAGATGGTCGATCATTTCTAACGGGGACAGCCGGCGGTCGTCGAGCAGATACCGGCCGTCGCGGTAAAAGTGGGAAGCGGCGATATCGAGGGCGAGATGGACATCGCGGCCGGGCTGCCAGCCGGCGCTCTCGATAGCTGCGACGGCGGCCTGCAACATTGCTTCGGAATCTTCAAAAGGCGGCGCCAGGCCACCTTCGTCGGCGGTCAGCAGCCGCATGCCGTAGCGGGCAAAGGTCCGGTCGGCTGCGGCGTGATATATGTCATTCATCATCACCAGGGATTCATCGATGGATCGGGCCGCTGACGGGACGATCAGTACGTCCTGGATGGCCACCTGTTTACCTGCGTGCCGGCCGCCGCTGAAAAGATTGATGGTCAGGCGCGGAAAACGGGTTGGTTGATACGCTTGTTCCCGGATCAGATAGGAAAAATATTCGTGGAGCGGGCGTTTTTGCTGGGCCGCAATGGCCCGGGCGAAGGCGATGGAGACGGACAGCAGCGCGTTGGCTCCGAGTCGCTGCTTGTTGGGCGAGCCGTCGAGAGCAATCAGGGCCTGGTCGAGTTCCTGCTGGCTGGCGAAGGCGGTGGTTCTGAGAGCCTCGTGCAACGTCGTATTGACGTTGGCGACCGCCTGTCGGCAGCCCTTACCGCGATAGCGCGCCGGGTCGCCGTCACGCAGCTCGCAGGCTTCGGCGGCGCCGGTTGAGCGCCCGGATGGGATCGAGGCGGAGGCGCGGGTGCCGTCGGCCAGCGTGCAGGTGGTTTTGATGGTCGGCCAGCCGCGGCTGTCGAGAATTTCCAGGGCTGTCAGGGAAGTAATGCTATTCATAGTCGCTCAATCGTGACGTGAATTGTTGGATCAGTGCCGTCATGGTGGCGGGTGGCTTATCGATCAGCTGCTGGACAGCCATTCGCTGCGCGGCCTTCTGTGAAGAGGATAGATACTCCAGAATCGATTTTCCGGCAACCCGGGCGAGCAGGCAGCCGAGCGTATGGTTGATGCTCCATCGCTCCAGATCCACCGCCCAGGGGCGGCCGGCCACCTGGTGGCAATAAGACTGCCAATAGGTATCGGCCAAAGCGGCGAACTGGTGGCGCAGCGAAACGCGTGCATGGGCCTTGCTCAGAAAGTGGGCCATCGAGAAACCGACATCGAAGGCGGGGTCGCCAAAATGGATGACCTCGTGATCGAGCAGGATCAGCCGATCCCGGTGGATGAGGATGTTCTTCGGGCTGTAGTCGCCGTGTACCAAGGTCAAACGCCGCTTACGTGTGCCGTCGATCAGTCTGAACAGAAAGGGGGCGGCTGCGGGCAAATGGTGGCCGGCATAGATGTAGTAGGGATCGATGCGCAGGTTTTCAAAAAAAGTGGTGTCGGCGAATTCCAGAGACAACTCCTCCCGATAGGCGAAAGCGTTGTCGTGCAGCCGGGCGAGTAATGTGCCGAATTCGGCGGCATGGTGCGGCGCGGGCAGGCCGGTCAACAGGAGCTCTTTGTAATTCTGGTGCGGTTCGGGGACTGCCGACATGATAAGCAGACGTTGCTCGTGGCTTTCGAAGACGAACGAGGGAACGGCCGTTGTCCCGATCAGTCGGGCCAGCCACCTGAGGCCTGCCGCTTCGATGTGGATCCGTTTGGGATCCGAAAACCAGTCGGCTTGAACGCGGAGTTTCTCCAGGGCCTGTTTGGCAACCCAGCCGCTGCCGTCGGCCCAGGAAATCTTGACGGTTCGATTTGATACACCGCCGTGCAGGGTGGTGCAGAGCGGCTGCGACCGTTCTCCCAGCAATCCTGATTGAACAAGAAAATCTAGAAGTTGAGCATGATTCTCGATATCGATCATCGCGGTCGAGGAAGCGATATACGTATGCACCTGTTGAGAATGGACAGTGCCGCAATGAAGCCTCGCGCACCGTAATGGGTTGCCGTCGCCTGGTTCAAGCAATTGTACTGTTCCACTCTAACTGATCGTTTGGCTTTGATAAAGCGATAGTTGCGCGGGTTTGCCAGGCACCCGCCGGGGGGATTGTGAGGTTTCGGGTTAATTATCTGATTCGGAAAGAAAAAGATTGTTTCGCAAGCACCCTTTGTTATGATTGTGACGCGGTGGCCCTGATTTTCACTGATACAGGGGGCTTGAAAAATTCGGCATTTCGTTCAAGATCGAGGCGTGCATGAAAATTTTACCGCAGGCATATAATTGATATTCAGAGGATAAAATTTGATTGTGCAATGATGAAATTGGGTAGAATGGCAATTTTTCAAGGTTCCCTACAGTATTGATCTGGCGGCGCCAGACGGGGGTGAAATGGGTCGTTATGCAAGGAGCTCGGCTGATGAAAGGTTTTGCTGGATATCTTCCCCACCTGTTGTTGAGCGGCTATCTCATCCTTTTTGTCGCGCTTGCCGTCGATCCACCCAGCGGGCGGGAGGTGTGGCTGGCCGAGAACCTGCCAATCGTCTGTATCGTCGGTTTTCTGATACTCTGTCATCGATGGTGGTTTAGATTCTCTAATCTGAGCTATCTGCTGATGTCGATACTCGTCGTGATGCATACCATCGGTGGCTACTATACCTTTGCCGCGGTACCCTTTGACTGGTTCACCGATTTTTTTGGTTTTGAAAGAAATCACTACGATCGGATCGCCCATTTTTCCGTCGGTTTTTATGCTTTTCCGATCGCCGAGTTCCTCAGCAGGAAACAGTTGTCCACGGCCCGTCCCGTCACCTACCTGTTTGCGCTGTTCGCCATTATGGCGGTGGCGGGAACGTATGAAATCTTGGAATGGCAATTCGCCATTCTCGGTAATCCGGAGGCGGGCATCGAAGTCCTCGGTTCTCAGGGCGATGTTTGGGATGCCCAGAAAGATATCCTGGCCGATACCTTGGGTGCTGTCGCCGCCCTGTTTGTCTTTCATTTGCTTCGCGGTCGGCGTCCCGTCGCCGCAGGGGCGGCATAACGGTCGACCGTTATGCCGCCCGGCGGTAAGGAATGGGGAGTCTCTCAGGGGGAATCGGTAATGAAGACCAGTTCGTCTGCGCTCGATTCCTCACTGGCTAATCGGTAACCGGCTCGATCAAAAGCGGCGAGGTCGCTCGTCCGGTCGATCCGGTTGACGATCAGCCAGTCGACAAAGCTTCCGCGCGCACGTTTGGCGTGGATCGCAACGGTCCTAACGGTGTTGTTTTGCCGTTGTTTGAATGAAATGGTGAGCATTCGCGCCGCCAGGCGCTTGGTGTCAACGACCCGTGCGTACTCCCGTGAAGCACAGTTGACGATGACCTGTTCGCGGTGATCGGCGACCGTTCTGTTGAGTTTGTCGGTTACCGCTTCCTGCCAGAATTCATAGAGCTGCGCCGCCTGACCGACGGCGAGCTTCGTTCCCATTTCGAGTCGATACGGCTGCATCAGGTCGAGCGGGCGGAGGAGCCCGTAGAGGCCCGACAGGATGCGGAGATGGCCGTCGGCAAAGAGCAGATCTTCTTTGGTATACTGGATCAGTTCCATCATCGAAAAGACATCCCCGCTGAAACTTGCCAGGGCGTGACCGGCCGAATCCGCGGTGTGCGGCAGAGAAATCCGGCGATGCCTCTCGTCGGTCGTGGCAGCCAACTGTTCGCTGATACCCATGAGCTTTTGCAGTCCCTGCCGGTCGAGGTGAAGAAGGGTGTTCAGGAGGACAGCCGTCTTGTCGAGCAGTGCCGGCTGCCGATGGGAAAGACCGGGGAGAAGCCGGCACTGTAGCGTCTTTGATGAAGAGAGGATGGTCAGCATCGCCTTGTTTTCTCCCAGAACACCGGTCGCAACAATCGGCCCAGGCTATACCGACCAGCCCGGTGAAGTGATTTTAATATACCCCCCATGACAAGACATCACAACGAACGATGAACATCGGTATCGTGGTCGGATGGCCTGATTCTCCGCCCCGCCGGGCCTATGCGATGCAGCCTACGAGAGAACCAACTAGCCCGGGAAGTTCAGCCTGTGGAACTGATTTCATATAAAAAAATGAAGTGTAACCGGGCCAGCGGACAGGGGCAAGACATGCATCGTCATTTGACATAATTGTTCGGTATCGGTAATAATGACAAAAGGATATCTTTTGCCATGCCGAGCCCGACACGGCGTGCGCCCCAGAGGACCAGGAGAAAGTGATGACGACCGAGAACGCATGGGGACCGGATTCCAGCGGCGATGCCCTGGCGCAGAGAATCAGGAGTCTGGCCGCTGCGGGTGCTTTTGCCGAAGCCGACGCACTCCGGGAGCAGCTGCTGCGCGCCCATCCCGGAGCGATCAACCTGATCGTATCGACCGGTGAGTATATCGAAGAAGAAAAGACGAAACGGCTCGACTCCGAACATCTGGCGCTCTGGCAGGATCTCTACGATGAGCTGAGCGAAGAGGAGACCAATACGCTGTACTATCGCCTCAAGCAGGACCGGATTCCGTCCGGTAAGGTCATTTTTTTTCAGGGAAAGCCGAACAATCGTCTGTTTTTCGTGGAGGAAGGCGAGGTAACGCTCTTTTTTCGGACCGCGGCGAAAAATGTGGCCCTGGCTACCGTTGGAAGAGGTTCGATCCTCGGTGAGGACACCTTTTTCGGCATATCGTTTTGCACCTTTTCGGCGGTGACTCGTTCGGAAGTCTCCTTCCGCCACTTAAGTCGCACTGACAGCGCCGGCTGGCCTGACGACCAGCCCGGTCTGTTCGACAAGCTTCGGGACTGGAGTCATCGCGTCGGCAGGGCCGAAGAGGCGGTCAAACAGAAGAACCTGGAGCGACGGACCCATCCGCGGTATCCGTTGACGGCACTGGCTACCGCCGTCATTCTGGACCGCGACGGCAGGGCTACCTCGTCCTACTTCAAGGGCGCAGTGGTCGACCTGTCGCGCAGCGGTATCTGCTTTTCGATGAAATGTTCCAAGAAAGAAACCGCACGAGCCCTGCTGGGCCGGCAGGTTCAGATATCTCTGACTGTTGAAGGTCGGCAGGAGCCTCTGTTGCAGGAACGGGGTACCATCGTCAAGCTTTCATTTCTGCTGCACAATGATTACCATGTGCACGTGAAGCTGGCGACGACCATCGACCAGAAAGTGTTCAAAACCTTTCCCTGTTCCTGGTCCGAGCCGGTGGATCGCTGAAGGTCCGGGTGGTTTGGCGGTAGTCGTTCAAACCTTTGAAATTATTTCAGGTAAACACGGCAGAAAACGAAAAGGAAGGTATCTATGGCAGCAGAAGCAAAAGTGGCGGTGCGGCAGGTCTCCGATTCAGCGTCACGAGGCCGGGCTCGTGAGTTTGAAATTTCTTGTGATCGTCCCGAGGCCAAGGGTGGTTCCAATGTCGGGCCGATGGGCGGCGAGTTGTTTCTGCTCGGCCTGGGCGGCTGCTTTATGAGCAACCTGCTAGCGGCGATCAAGGCGCGAGAGGCGCGCATCAGCGATGTCGAAATCGCAATCACCGGGGTCCAGGACGGTACGCCGACACGTTTCACCGAAGTGAACATGAATATTTCGGCACGCTATGAAGATCGTGGCGAGATGGAAAAAATGGTGACCATTGCCGAGCGTGGTTGCATCGTCGCCAATACCTTGAAGTCAGCCGTTAATCTCTCCATCACCTTAGTGTGACCGGCCGGCGGTGCGACCGCCGGCCGACACCCATCCCCGGGGTGCCTAAAAAATCCCTGCTCGCCTGGATTTCAAAAATTTTTGGGTCGGGATCTGCTATCACTCATGTTCGAAGTGAGATAACCCCGTTCAACCCAGTACTATCCGGAGCTATTCGTTTTTCTCGGCAATAACAGGAGGAAAGCGGTCGACTCCCGGCTGATAGGATGTCGTCGGAGGGACATCGTCTGCCGGCCGGGCAGCCGATTCTGCCGCGATCCGAAAGAGCACGAAACCGCCGTCCCGGGACAGTTCTTCGATGTCGAAGGCTTTGTCACGGAGTTGCTGCAGGTAATAGACGGTGGTGATGCCGATGGTGCTTTCCGGTGCTCGGAGCAGGCTCGGCAGATCGTCCGCCTGCCGTTCGGGCCGGTAGATGGTGGTGCGCCGGGAAACGAAATTGATACTCGGCCGATCATCGACCGCAAAGAGAACGATGGAGTTATCGTTTTCCGTTATTTCTGCAGCCCGCTGGGCGATCCGAGCCAGGGGCGCGTTCATCAGCCGGTCATAGAGCGGGATTACCAGGTGGAACAGACCGGTGGAGACGATCAGCGAGCAGAGTAGCAGGGTCTCGAACACGACCCGGAGCTCGCTGTTGTTTCGGACACGAAAGATCAGGTAGCTGCACGCAAAAAACAGGGCGGCGATAAGCCATGGAGTCATCCCCAGTTCGACCGATTCCGCTAAAATAGGCGCTTTTCTGGCGTCTTTGCCGAGTAGTTCGTGCAGGTACGGAAAGAGCAACGGCAGGGCCGCAAAAACGAGACCGAGCAGGCTGACGGTTACCGTGGCAAACCAGCCGGCCAATCGCCAGGACACGCTCTGCGCGCCACCTTCCCGGTTGAACAAGACGGCGATGCAGATTGCCATACCGGGCAGGGCCGGCAGGATATAGTTGGGCAGTTTTGTGGCGGCCACCGAAAAAAACAGGAAAACCAGAACGGTATAGATTGCCATGAGGCTCAGGAAACGAGCAGCCGGCGTCTGCCTGCCGAGTGTAACGGCAGGGATGGCCAGAAACAGGTAGGCGAACCAGGGCAGAAAGCCGATGGCCAGTACGATCAGGTAATAGAAGAACGGCCCGGAATGACCTTCCATCGGTGCGGAAAAGCGGCCGAAATGATGGGTGAGGAACAACTCTTTCATAAACGAAAAACCGCCCGGGTGAACCAGGCCGAGGGCGAGGTACCAGGAAAAGCCGACCAGGGCTAGAATCAGCGTGCCGGGCAGCAACCAGGTTTTCTGAAAGAGCAGGCCGGGGCGTCCGATTGAGATCAGGTAGGTCAACGCGGTGGCCACGGGGAAAACCGCGCCGATCGCCCCTTTGCTGAGCATTGCCAGGGCTGCGGCCAGACAGCCGAGGGAGAACAGGACGGCGCCTCCCTGTTGCCGCAGAGCCCGTTCCACGCCATGCCAGGAGACGATCAGGGAAAGGGTCAGAAAAAGGGTCAACGCCATATCGGTCATCGCTATCCGGGACAGATAGGTAAAAATGATCGAACTGCCGAGTACCAATGCGGCTTGCAAGGCGACGCGTTCGCCCAGCGGGCCGCGGGCACCGAAATAGAGGGTCAGCACGGTCAGCAGCCCGCAGCAGGCGTTGAAGAATCGCGCCCCGAAAGCGGAGACGCCGAACATCTCGTAACCGAGCATCTGCAGCCAATAGAGCAGCGGCGGCTTTTCGAAGAAGTCTTCACCGTTGAGCGTCGGTTGCAGCAGCTCATCGGCCAGATACATCTCCCGGGAGACCTCGGCGTAAACACCTTCGTCATAGTCGATAACCACCGGTCCGCCGAGGCCGGCGAAGAAAAAGACCGAGAAAACGATGAAGAGAACAATGGGATTCATAACGCGACTGAGGAGCTGCATGGTCAGGGCCTCTGGAGGTGCTGTCGATAGTGGCGGTGGATGCGCCATAACTCGAACGGGATTTTCGGCAAATACGCCGGGGAGATTTTTGACGTACCGATATCGGTCCAGTGGGTCAGCGGGTATTCGTGAATGATGCGGGCTGCCTGGTGGCGGCCGACCAGTCTGATGGTCCGGGCAAACAATTCGACATCGAACAGCCAGCGTGACAGAAACGGTTCGGCGAAAATCTGTTCGGCCAGGTCCCGGGCGAACACCTTGGCACCGCACTGGCTGTCGTAGACAGGCAGGCCGAGCAATGCACTGATGGAAGTGGCGATGATCCGTCCGGGATAATGGCGATACCAGTGACGGTGGATAGCGGCGCCGAGTCGTTGCACGCGGGCTCCGCAGACCATTTTGACGGCCGGATCGGCGGCCATCACACCGGTCAGGCCGGCGATAGCCGGCAACGGTGTAGCCAGATCTGCATCCCAGAAACCGAGCTGTTCGACCGGGTGCTGCAGACCCTGCAGAACGCCCTGTCTGATCGCTTCCGCCTTGCCGTGGTTGTGCGGCAGGGCCAGGATGAAGACGCGATCGCCCGTGCCGGTTTCAATGCTGTGCAGCTTCTCCAGAGTCCGGTCGGTGGAACCGTCGTCGACAAAGAGGAACAGGGTTTCGCTGTTTTCGGTCAGATATGAACGAAACACGTCGGGTTGCAACCGCTGTGCCTCGTTATAGCAGGGGACCACGATGAGGATCAAAAAAGCTTCTCCTGATTTGCAAAAGGGGCGCCGACTGGAAGGATGACAAACGGGCGTGTCTGCCAGACATTATCGGAATCGGCCGGGAAGCGCAACTATTTCACCAGAAAACCGGCACGTTTCGGCGATTGGCGGTGCCGGAAAAGTGTTGCATTGTAGGATGTAATACGGTACGTGGAGATGCAGTGATCCCACGGAGACGGCAACAATGATGATTTCCATGTCCACCCGCAGCAGGCGCGTTCCCCACCACACCATTCTGTTGGCAGCCATCATCCTCTCTGCTGCCGCGGCGATGATGGCGCTGGTTCCTTTTGAGATCCCGCTGACCAGGTTTGTCTCGGCCCATCGAGTCAACTGGTTTGTCGAGTTGATGGGTGATTCGATGTTCGAGCTCGAACAGCCCGGCGGCGGCGACCTGGTCGTAATTTTCCTGATTGTATCCGTGCTGCTCTATATCGGCTCCTCCCTGGTTGATACCGATTGCTCCCGCTGGCCGGTGATCCCTCGACTGCAGCGGGCACTGCTGGTCCGGCCGATGATCTGTGACGCGTTGCGCCGGCATCGTTTGCGGCTCGAATTCCTGCTTGTCTCTTCGTTCTGTTGCTCGATCCTGATGGTCAAAACCCTGAAGTGGATCATGGCCCGGCCCCGGCCGAAACGGATCCTGTTCGGCGGGGAACCGTTCAGCAACTGGTATGAGTTCGGACCGTATTTCCTCGATCACGGACTCTATCGCGCCAGTTTTCCAAGCGGCCACGCGGCGCTGGCGATCACGCTGATCGGCCTGGCCTATGTCGTCATTTACAGCGGGTCATGGTACAGGAGGCCGGCGCGAGGCACCCTGCTGTTATTGTTGATACTAGTCTTTGCCGCAGCCATGGCCACGGCCCGGATCATGAGTATCGCCCACTGGCCCACCGATGTGGCCTTTTCGCTGTTCGGCGGCTGGCTGCTGATCCATTGCCTGTTTTTTTACGGTCTGCGGGTCGCTTCTGTACAAGGCGATTCGTATCGCTATCGGGGGCAGACAGATATTCCGCCTGCCTGGCGAGCGTTTCGTCTCTGCGGGTATCTCAGCCTGCTGTGTCTGGCCGTCGTGATGATGGTGCTTGGCCTGCGCCATTTCTTCTTCGATCACTGGCCCTGGCTGGTGCTGAGCATCTTTGTCGCCGTTCCGCTGTTTGCTTATGCCTGGCGCAGGGTATGTCGGGAAGGGCTGTTCTGCCATGCCCGATAAGCGGTTGAACCGGGTGGATGCCGGCAAGGTGCGGGTCGGTCAGCGCGATGGGGCGACCAGGTTGATCGGCAACCGCAACTGCGGGTCGATCCCGGCGCTGCGGCAATAACGCCGATTCAACTCGGCCAGGCGGCTGTTGAAACGATCGAGAAAGAGCAGGTCCTCGTGGACCAGTTGGTAATCCTCGGCGAAATTGAGCGGACAGGCGGACACTTCGATCTTGCCTGCCGTCTCATCGATATAGGCGTTCGGCAGCCCTTGTGTCCGACAGATGATCGGCCGCTGTTCGTAGACCAGACAGCGTTCCTCGAACAGCAGGCGACAGCGATCGTCACCGACCATCGCCTGGATGGCTTCCCTGTCGGGCATGGCCCGGCGGAGCAGCGCCGCTTCCAGCGGTAAAACGCGAAACGCAGTGCAACAGGATGTGCAGCCGGGCCGGCAGTGGAGCAGATTAACGAATCGTTTGTCGATCAACTGGCTGACGGCCAAATCGATTTCGACGACCAGTTGCCGGTAGTCGGAGCACAAGGACTGGTCGGGCTGGGGGAGTGGATCACGTGACATATCTGGTACCGATATTCGGATTTTCTTTTATGCTGCCTTCCCCGTCGATTGTAGCAGGTTTCTCCCGTGCCTCAAATCGAGTTCGTGTCGACGGTCATTGTTTTCTCGCTGAACATGGCGGCGTCTTTGTTCCAGCCGGTGTTGCTGACGGTGCAAGGGAATGATACATCGATTTCGGGTTGCGGCGACCGAGCCACAGTGTCGCCTTGACATCTTCCTGCACGAGCGGTTGCCGGACATGTCGCGCGGGGCGATTCGCGGGGTGATTGATCTCGGCGGGGTGCATGTCGACGGACGACGGGTGCGCAAAAACGGTCTTCAGCTTGCACCCGGGCAGGAGATTGAAATGCACCTGGATCGGGGTGATCGTGAACCGTTTCGTTTGTCTCCGGCGACCATTGTTTATCAGGATGCCGATTTGCTGGCCGTCAATAAACCGGCCGGGATCGATACGCAACCGACACCGGCCCGCTATAAGGGTACCATGTACGAGGCGGTGCAGATCTGGCTCGGCCGGGACCGGAGCTTCGGACGAAAGCTGGAAATCGGTATGGTCCAGCGCCTCGACCGCGATACCAGCGGCGTCATGGTCTTCTCGATCCACCCGCGCGCTCACGGACCGCTTGCCGACCAGTTCCGCAGCCGGCGAGTGCGTAAATTCTATCTGGCCCGTGTTGCCGGGGTCCCAGAGCCGGCGCAAGGGGAGTTTGTCAGTACCCTGGCGCGGGATCGCCGGCGCAATCGGGTCAAGTCGGTTGATGCCGGTGGCCGGCAGGCCCTGACCCGCTATCGCGTCCTGCAGAGCCGTGGATCGTCAAGCCTGGTGCTGGTGGAACTGGTCACCGGCCGAATGCACCAGATCAGGGCCCATTTCTCAGAGGCCGGCTATCCGCTGCTTGGCGATGTCCGCTATGGCGGCCCGGCGGTCGTCGATGGTCGGGAGTTTGCTCGTCAGTGTTTGCACTCATGGGTGATCAGGCTCCACCATCCGCGAAGCGGCGCGGCCATGGATCTGGCGGCAGCGGTGCCTGCCGAGATGTGCTGGCCGGTCATCGGCGCGACGGACCATGACCGGGAGAGGCTGCTTGATCTCAGTTTTTGAAACTGTGGATCGGTGCCGGGATCCTGCCGCCCCAGCCGATGAATCGGCTCGACTTACCGACGTTTCTGACGGTCATGATCGGGCTGGCGCCGAACAGGCCTCCGAAACTGACCATCTCCCCGGCTTCCTTGCCGGGAACCGGGATAATACGGGCGGCGGTGGTCTTGTTGTTGACCATGCCGATGGCCATCTCGTCGGCGATGATGGCGGCGATGGTGTCGGCATCGACAGAGCCGGGAATGGCCACCATGTCGAGGCCCACCGAACAGACGCACGTCATCGCTTCCAGTTTCTCCAGGCATAGCTCGTTCCTGCCGACCGCTTCGGCCAGCACGGCGTCTTCCATCACCGGGATAAATGCACCGCTCAGGCCGCCGACCGTTTTCGAAGCGAACAGGCCGCCCTTTTTGACCGCGTCATTAAGCATCGCCAGGATGGCGGTGGACCCCGGGGCGCCGATGGCGTCGACCCCGAGGATATGGAGGATCTCGCCGACGCTGTCGCCGATGGTCGGAGTTGGGGCGAGTGACAGGTCGACGACGCCGAAGGAGACGCCGAGGATTTCGGAAACCTGGCGTCCCACCAATTCGCCGCAGCGGGTGACGCGGAAGGTGGTCTGCTTGATCTCTTCGGCGATCTCGTCGAGGCGCAGTCCCTGGCCGTTGCCGTTGCGGCTGTCGATCAGCCGTTCCAGCGAACGGGCGACGACGCCGGGTCCGGAGACGCCGATGTTGAGGACCGTGTCGGCCTCTTCCACACCGTGGATGGCGCCGGCCATAAAGGGGTTGTCGCCGGGTTGATTGCAGAAGACCACGAATTTGGCGGCTCCGAACCCGCCCTGATGGCTGGTCCGGATGGCGATGTCCTTGACGGTCCGGCCAAGCAAGGCCAGCGCGTCCATGTTGATTCCCTTCTGCGATGAGGCGATATTGATCGACGCGCAGACTTTTTCGGAGACGGCCAGGGCTTCCGGCAGGCAGAGGATGTATTCCCGGTCGGTCTTGGTCATGCCTTTTTCAACTTGGGCCGAAAAGCCGCCGAGGATGTCGACGCCGACCGAGGTGGCGGCCCGGTCCAGGGCAACGGCCAGTTCGACGAAGCCGTCCCGGTCGAAACCGGCGCCGACAAAGGCGATCGGCGTGATCGATATCCGCTTGTTGACCACCGGGATGCCGAGTCGCCGGGACACGAGGTTGCAGGTTTCCACGAAGCTGCCGGCCCGCTCCAGGATCCTCTCTTCGATGGCCCGACAGGTTTCTCGCACCGTTGCCGCCCGGCAGTCGAGCAGGTTGATGCCCATGGTTACGGTGCGGACGTCGAGATTTTCCTTCTGGATCATCTCCACGGTCGCCAGGATCTGGTCGGAACGCAACATGATTTAAACTCCCTGGTAGTGACGACGGATGCTGACGGCCGCCGTGAGCAATAGCATTTCCGCCCAATCCCGTCGTGGTTTGGGGTTACGCATTTTTCAAGTCGGTCTAAAGAGGTATCTCGTTGGTTACCTTGAATAAGTCGTGGTGCTGCAGCATCACCTGCAGACCGCTCTGCGCCGCAAGTTCCTGCAGAGCCGCGCGAACATCGGCGATGGCGACGACCTTGCTCAGGTCGAGTTGCAGGATCATCGTATAGGTGTCGTCGGTTCTGGTGGTGGCTAGGTCGAGAATATTGATGTTGTGCCGGTAGCAGAGCGAACTGATGCCGTGCACCAGGCCCTTCTTGTTTCGGCCTTGGGCGGTCATTACGTAGGTCTTGTCGGGCGGACCGGACGGCGGACAGCCGTCGGGGGCGGCGATGTCTCTGACGATAAAATCGTAGCTGGTCGGGCTGTCGATCGCCTCGAGTCGGGACAGGAGCAGGGAGGCAGTGACATCGTCATCGAAGGTGGCGATCAGGACCATGGTCAGGTAGCCGCAGAGGATCGACTGATTCAATTCGGCAAGATCGCCGCCGAGTTCATAGACGGCACCGGTAATGTCGGCGATGATGCCCGGACGGTCTTCGGAGAGAACCGAGATGATGTAGTGGTTGCTCATCGGCTGGTGCACCTCGGAAAGTGGATGACGGGTGAGTGGATTGTGGCCTGGGGCCTTTGCATATACTCCAAACGAAAGCGGAAGACACGCATTTTCTGCCGGTTGCTGGTACCGGTCAGCGGACTGGAACAGCCGGTTTCGGGCGGTGCGCGGCAAAACGGCGTACACCCTCTGACAGCGGGGCGACCTGCCGATACACCTTCGCCAGGTCGATGCTGAGGATCTGCCGATCGTGCATGACCACGGTGCCGTCGATGATGGTCGTGGTCACATCACTGCCGGCGGCTGCATAGACCAGCAGGTCGCCACTGTAGAACGGGGTCAAATGCGGACTGCGCTGATCGAGCATGATCAGGTCGGCCGGTGCGCCGACGGCCACGGTGCCGACCTCCGCCAGACCGATGACCCGAGCCCCTTCTGTGGTGCCACAGCGCAGCACTGCGGAGGCCGGCAGGGCGGTGGCGTCGAGCGGTCTTAGTTTCATGATCTTGGCCAGCAGGTCCATTTCCCGGAACATGTCCAGGCTGTTGTTCGACGCGCAGCCGTCGGTGCCGATACCGACCGAAATGCCGCGCCCGAGCAGATCGGGTATTCTGGCAATGCCGGCCGCCAGTTTGAGATTGCTGTGCGGGCAGGCGACCACGGCGGCGCCGCTGTCCGCCAGCAGGTCGAGATCGTAGTCGTCGAGCCAGACGGCGTGCACGCAGACGCAGTTCTCGTCGAGAATGCCGAGTTCGGCGAGATGGCGGACCGGGGTTGAGCCCTGGGGATCGATGATCAATGCCTGCTCGGCCTGCGTTTCGGCGAGGTGGATGAAGAACCTGGCGCCCTGTTGATCGGCCAGTTCTTTGGCCCGGCGCAGGGTTTGCGGCGAACAGGTATAGGGAGCGTGGGCGAACACCGCCGGCGTGATGCGCGGCGAACGGCCCAACCACTGATCGAGAAAGGCCGCCACCGTGGTAACGTTCTTGCTCGGGTCCGGCACGCTCGGCGCCGGGAAATCGACGATGCCGTGGGCTACCACCGCCCGCATGCCGGCATCGTGCAAGGCGCGAGCGGCCTGGCCGGAGAAGAAATAGCCGTCGGCGACGGTGGTGGTCCCGGAACGAATCATTTCGGCGGCGGCCAGCAGGGTGCACCAATAGACCATCTCCGGGTTGACATGGGCCGCCTCGGCCGGAAAGATGTGCTCTTTGAGCCAGGTTGCCAGTTCCAGGTCGTCGGCCAGTCCGCGAAACAGGGTCATTGCACAGTGGTTGTGCGCATTGACCAGACCCGGCAGCAGCAGCTTGCCGGCTGCATCGATAACGGTGTCTTTTGCAGGCTCCGGAGATGACGACATCGGGCCGATCGCGGTGATGCGACCGGCACCGATTTCGACAAAACTCCGGTGGCCGATCACGCCGCCGGGTTCGGAGAGCAGAGAACAATTGGTGATCAGCAGGTCGTTGGCCATGGGTACGATAGTATAAATACGAGGAGGGTTAGTCCCGGGTCATCGGTTTGGAAGACTGATTGCAACGGGATCGTTTCAGACTACAAATCTGCAATTCGAGCTTCAGCTAAAGTAATCCTTTTTGCCACTTTCTGAAAGCTGTATTGTGGAAAAAAGGGCCATAGAGCAGATAGTTATCGATATAAGCGACGTTCTGGTGGGCGCTCGACGATAGAGAGCTCGCTCCTTTTGCGCGTAATCTCGCCCTTTCATGTTTCAAGACCAGGGATAGGAAAACAATTGCTGATTAGTTTCAGGAAGAAGCACCGGCTTAGAGTCGACTAGCGGTTTATAGAAGACAATACCTTTGACAAAAGATACCGAATTCTTTATACTTCCAGGTTGTTAATCATTTTGTTTAGAGCGTAATATGGTGGATAGAGAAACAAAATTTACCCACAGTTCTTATGTCACTCCGGGCATATTGCGCTGTTTACAGCTCGTCTGTCAGCCTGACGACAAGTATCAGAAAAATGTCATCAATTCCATTTATTTTGATACCCACGATTATCGCTTTGCCATGGAGAAGGCCGCGAGTGATTATTTGAAGACCAAAGTGCGTCTGCGATGGTATCAAGATCCTTCAGGAGCAGAATGCGAAGCGGGTTGTTTCCTCGAGATCAAACAAAAAATCGGTTCCATGAGAAAAAAAAAGCGAATTCATTTGGAACTGGATACAAATCGCCTGCCGGGGGCTGTTTTTGACACAGGAATTCTCTCGCCGATCAGAAAGACAATACGTGCACTCGAGCCCGAGTTATCTATTTACGATCTGACTCCTCAGGTGCTTGTGTCCTATACCAGATATCGCTTTGTCGATCCGGTCACTGCTAGTAGGATTGCGTTAGACACTGAAATAAAAGCAAAAAGTAGTCGATCCCGTTTTCGTAGGCATGCTGGTGAAGTCTGGTTGAAACAGTCGGTGCTGGAAGTTAAAGGATTCCATCAGGAATTACCCCGATCATTGAGGGCAGTTCTCGGAATGCAGGTGAAAAAGGATTCTTTCTCAAAATACTACGAGTGCTTCCGTCGCTTGTATAATTACCACCAATAAGTGATAACGCATCTTCCACGAGAACCCCTTTATGGACAATTATGATCTTTTTAAGTCGATACTGACGACAATTCCAGAAGATAGTCGCAACGTATCGTTTGCAGGGTTCGCACTGCTCATGGTGATATCTATCATCATGGCGATCCTAGTTTCACAATTATATGTAAAATTCTTTGACGCCCATGCGACGGGATCTAGAATTCACCGGTCTTTTCCGCTGCTTGGTCCGGCGATTACGGCGATTTTTATCACGGTCCAGTTTTCTCTGCCGCTTTCGCTTGGCTTGCTGGGTGCATTGTCGATCGTGCGTTTCCGTACGCCGATAAAAGAGCCTGAGGAGATCGGTTTTATCCTGCTGGTTGTGGCCTGTTCGATAACCATTGCCACCTTCAATGTTGCTTTCGCGGTCATTCTCTATCTGTCGGTTCTGCTGATGCTCTTTTTTCTTCGCTTTCTGCCTGGATTTAAAGATTCCCAGGCCGAGGCGAGTATACTAAACATCCTTGTCGATAATGGAGGTGAGGTGTCGGTCAATGCGGCTTTGGATGTATCGATGAAACTGACGGAACACCGAATCAATCATGTGGTTTCGAGTGTGCATATGGATGAAGAGAAGACCAACATCTCAATTACGATCAGGCGCCATACCGATAATGATCTAGCCTTTATCCAGTCTTTGATCCGTAGTTTTCCGGATTTGCAGATAGATTATTATCGTCGTATGTAAAGTATGTTCTATCGTATTGTCGGTTATGCATCCCTGATCGTGACCGCCCTCTCGGCACTTCTGGCCGCTGATCATTTTTATTTTGCAGGTTTTCGCGATCGGCAGGATGGAGGAGCCGTCAACGAGGCTTTCCTGAGAAAAGGCTCCTTGGGAAATCTTCTCCGTCAAGGGAATTACCTGTCTGTCAGTGATGACACTGTTGAATATGCTATCCATGACATGTGTGCCTCAGACGAGGAAGTCAGACGGTTTAATCCTCATAACAGTTTCAGAATGCGCATGCGGATTGACAGTATTCGCAAGGGTGATCTTGAAGTTGTTCTTGTTGTGAAACAGGATGGGACAGAACGGGAGGGCCAGAGGTATGCCAAGCGTTTCTTTGTTTATCCTGGTCAGCACTATTATGCTTTTACCTTCGAGGCAGATATCGAAGATAGGCTGGAATTGCAGTTTGTCGTTGAATCAGGTGCCGAGCTGATTCTCCGGGATCTTATTGTTGATGGGAGATTCGGCCGCAATCTGACGCTCATTAAAGATGGGCTGCCGCAAAGCGGAACATTTAGCAAGGAAGTAGCCGTGACAAGTATCCAGAGCAATAGCGCGGCCTCTGGAGTCCCCCTCAATACCACTGTCACTCCTCTGTCTTTTGCGTTTGATCAGAGTGCGGCATCTGCTTTGTATCAAGGTGTTTTCCCGGGGAAAAGAAATGAAGGATATTGCCGTTTTGTGGCTAATCTGCAGCCTCTCGATCGGGAACCCATCACTGACGGAATGCCGCCGGTCGTCCAAATTACAGCAACTGCTGAAGACCTTACCGGACCGTCAGGCATTCTCACCAACAAGGAGAACAAAGGAAAGGCCTCGGAAGTTCCGGCTGACATCATTATTCATAACGGCAAGGATAGTAAAAAACAAAAAATCGGACTTCGTTTCCACGGTGGAGGAATCGGTCGAACGAAATACACCGAAAGCTACCGAGTATACGCTCGTCAGCGTTATGGCAAAGCTGATATTGACCCACGGCTTATTTTTGACCAGCCCCGAAGCAAGCCATTGCGCACTATCGTCCTGAAATACACCTATCAAGCCTACTACGAGAAACGGCAGGATTTTAATCCTTTCAATCATTCATTTGCTCTTGATATTGCAGATCATATCGGAGCTCTTGTACCCAGCCATGGCCTGGTTGATTTCCATCTGAACGATGAGTCGAAAGGACTCTATCTGGCTATGGAACATTTGTCGGACAAGACGATCGGCAACTGGCTCGGGCATGATGACTTTACTGTCTATCACTATAGAAAAGAAAACCCCAAGTCCGTCGAGAAGCTGTATACACTCCTGCTGGCCCAAGTCAGGCTTGCCAAGGGAGAGGCCGCCTTCCAGGCGTTTCGCCGAATTTTCAACATCGACAATGTGGTCAATTCAATCCTGCTCAGCATGTATATCGCCGATGACGATTTTTGTCAGGGTGCGGAAGTGATCAAGAATGATTTTGACAGTCCTGGCGCAATCATCACGACGATTAATTGGGATCTGGACCATGGCTTTCTCACCTATGATGATGGCAGGTTCAGAGTGGACCCGTCACGTTCGACCATGTATATCCTGCAGGAACCCAAAGGGATAACAACGTGTCACAAACGATACATGTATGCTTGGTTGTATTCCCAATCGGATCAGTTCAGGAAACGGCTCAGGCAGCGTCTGGAGGATTTGATAAAGAAAGAGCTATCACCCGAGTATCTCTCGAGGCTGCTCGAGCCATACCGAAGGATCAACGAACATTATTTTGCCGGAGAGTTTGCAGGAGCGATCCGGGATCTGGAATCGTTTACCAAGCATCGAGCGACGCTTTTACTGGATCAATTATCAGAATTCGAGCGAAAAACAGAAGAGTCAATCGAATAGATGGTTTTCTTCGACGATCTCTTTGTGTAATAGTGTTTTCTGTCAATCCTTGCTGCCCTTCTCTTGTTCATGGAACGTGCAGTGGGGGCAGATGATTTCAATCGCGGCGCAACAAGTCGTTTGCTGATTTTCAGTTTGGAATGTGGCTCAGCACACTCTCAGGGGCTTTTTCGGGGGGCAGCACGCACGTATAGCTTCGAGGATCAGCCGTCTGGCGCGCTGTAGTCAAAAGCACAATAAGCTTTTGTCACTGCATACTTTTTTGCAATCACCCATGGCCGGTTTTGCTGCCGAGACCAATCGCAAGAAAGTAGATCCTGCCAAGCGTCGGATTAATTGTCGATCAGACCTACGAAGACAGGAAGGGGCGGGCGAATAATGCTCCCGATCTGCAACAAGCTGAGGGTTGGAGGGGAACGAATCGCTAGAGTCTTGAGGAGAAATGGGATATTGTCAAGAAATGTTTCAAGGACAGCTCTACCACCTGTCCCGTCGCCGGGACGGGACACTTTCTTTCGCTGATCGCCCCCGCTGATTGGTTCGCGATGGGAAACGATCTGCCGGCGTGTTTCGTCGGCAGCTATCGACTCGAGACGCCGACCAGAGCTGGACCATCGTTGTCACGCCATCGTGAAATGCGGTAACAACCGTACCATCTTCCGGGATATCGAATCAATCCTCAGCACAATCGCAAGAGTATAAGTAATGGAGAAAAAGCAATTTGTCGAAGCACTTGTTGACGGCGACCTGCTCGACGACCTCTTTCTGGTCAAAAGCGTCCGGCGGGCCGAGACCAGGGCCGGTAAACCCTATCTGCTGCTGACTCTGGCCGATCGGAGTGGCGAGATCAGCGGTCCGGCCTGGGACAATGCCGAGGCCCTGGAGCCGATTTGCGTTACCGGGGCGGTGGTCAGGGTGCGCGGCCAGGCGCAGACGTACAACAACAAGCTGCAAGTACAGATAAGGGATGTCCAGGCGGTCGATGATACGGCTTGGCAGCCGGAGACCTTCGTCGCCACCAGCGCTCGCAGTCAGGATGACATGCGGACCGAACTCGACCGGCTGATCACCAGTGTCCGCACGCCGTACCTGCGCGCGCTGCTCAGACACATCTTCGACGGTGGTGCGACCGGTCCCCTGTTTCAGACGGCCCCGGCCGCCAAGGGAATCCATCACGCTTACCTCGGCGGGCTGCTCGAACACTCTCTGTCGATGGCCAGGGTCGCTGCGCTGCTCGCCGATCACTACCGGGGCATCGATCGGGATCTGCTGGTGACCGGTGCGCTGCTGCACGATATCGGCAAGACCGAGGAGTTGCTCAATGTGACGGGTGTTATCGAGTACACGGATGTCGGTCGCCTGAAAGGGCACCTGGTGATCGGTTGTGAAATGATCGGGCGTGCGGCGCGCGGTATCGACGGCTTTCCCGACGAGGTATTGACCCACCTGCAGCACCTGGTCCTTAGCCATCACGGCCGTCTCGAGTTCGGCTCACCGGTGCTGCCGATGACGGCCGAGGCGCTGCTGCTCAGCTTTATCGATGACCTGGATGCAAAAATGAATCTGGTGGAACAGCTCAGTCGCAAGGTCAAGACGGATATGCCGCAATGGAGCGATTACCAGCGAAGCCTGGAACGTTTCCTGCTGCTGCGACCGTTGTCCGGGGACAGCGAGAAAGCGGCGATCGGCGAGGAGCAGGACATCCCGGTCAAACAGCGGACGCTGTTCTAGCGGGAAAAAAGCCATGGCTGTCAATCGACTATCGCTTTCCGTACTGCAGGGACAGGAGAAGGCCAAGCGTCTGTTGGAGCGGATCTTTGTCTCACAGCGGCTGGCCCATGCCTATCTGTTTCGCGGACCGGACGGGGTGGGCAAGCGCTTCTGCGCGCTGCTCGTGGCGGCGCGGCTTAATTGTCGGCGGCCGACCGAGACCGGTGCCTGCGGCGAGTGTTTGTCGTGTCGCAAGTACCTGTCGGGCAACCATCCGGATTTTATAACCGTCAGTCCGGACGGGGCGACCATCAAGATCGACACTATCCGCGAATTGTGCCGTTCTCTTGCCTATCCGCCCTACGAGTCGCCGGTCAGGACCGTCGTCCTCGAGGATGTGCATACCCTGCGCAGCGAGGCCGCCAACAGCCTTCTGAAGACCTTGGAAGAACCGCCCGAGCACAACGTGCTCATCCTGACGGCGGAATCGAGCCGGGAGGTGCTGCCGACGATTCTCTCGCGCTGTCAGATCATCCCCTTTCACCCGCTGAGCAGCGCTCAGACGACGCTGGTGCTGCGGCAACAGGAGCCGGAGATCAGCGATTCGGAGGCCGAGTCGCTGGCCGCAATCGCAGGTGGCAGTCCGGGACTGGCCTTGATGCTGCGGCGCCAAGGTATTATCGAGGTCTGGCGTGACTTGGTGTCGTTGCTCGCCGAAATCGCGGGCGATTCGGCCGACTCGATCGCCGTACTACTGCAGACTGCCGAGCGGATCGCAGCGCTCAAACAATACCTGCCACTGCTCCTTGACTTGCTTCGCTTCCATATCGGCGACCAAGCGGCGGAGCAGCTGCCTCGGACCGGCCTGTCCCGGAGCGAGTCGGTGCGCGCCCGGCTGGCGGCCATCGATCGCGCCGAGCGCCGACTGGCCAGGAATTGCAACAGATCCCTGGTCTGCGAGGTTCTGCTTTTTGATTTACAATCACTGGAGCCTCGGGTATCGTTATAAGTTCGGCAATAGTTCTTGAAAGACGCCGATTTCAACGGTTTGAGGATAATGAGTCAGCACGACGATACGACGATAGAGCCCCATCACCAGCCTGCCGAAGAGGTACGCTCGTTCTACCGGATCAGATTTCGGGATGACGGCCAGGAATACACCGCTTCCGCCTTCATGGCCGACCTCAAACGCGGTGACACGGTCATGATCAAGACCGATCACGGTCTTGAGCCTGCCCGGGTCTACGGGCCGGCACCGGCTGATCCCGAAGGCGCCGTCAATCGAGCGGTCAGTTGCGAGATATCGCGGCGGCCGACGTCTGATGAGGAAAACCGCTATCTCAATCTTGCCTCGCACGAGCAGGATGCCTCTGCCGTGTGCGAGCGTCTGATCGACAAACATGATCTGGTAATGCGGCTGATCAACGTTGAAAAGTTTTTCAACGGCAGCAAAATGATCTTTTATTTCACTGCCGACAACCGGGTCGACTTTCGAGCCCTGGTAAAAGACCTCGTCCAGGAATTCCGAACCCGGGTCGAGATGCGCCAGGTCGGCGTTCGTCATGAAACCAAAATGATTGGCGGGGTCGGTATCTGCGGCCGGGAACTGTGCTGCAGCTCGTTTATGAAAAAATTCGACTCGGTTTCTATCAAGATGGCCAAAGAGCAGGACCTGCCGCTCAATCCGGCCAAGATATCCGGAGTGTGCAACCGCCTGCTCTGCTGCCTGACCTACGAATACGACATCTATCGCAAACAGCGCAAAGGCATGCCGAAAGTCGGGCGCAAAATCAAGATCGGCAGCGAGATATACAGGGTCAAGCGGCAGAACCCGTTGCAGCAGTCACTGGTTGTCGGTACTTCCGAAGGAGAGGAGCGACTGCTCAGCAAGGAGGAATGGGGTGCCGGAGAGCTGCTTCCGTCCGACAAGAGTCCGAAGAGAAACGGCAAGCGGCCGTCTTCGGCACCGGATACCGATGAAACCGGGAAAAACGGAGCTGACAACACCAACGCACGCACGTCATGACAACCTATATCACGACCCCGATCTATTATGTCAACGCCCAGCCGCATCTCGGGCATGCCTACACTACCATTATTGCCGACACCTATAGCCGGTTCAAACGGCTCTGCGGCGACGAGGTCCGTTTTCAGACGGGGACTGACGAGCATGGCGACAAAATCGTCGAAGCTGCCGCCCGGGAAAACGTCGAACCGCGTGCTTACGCGGACCGGATTGCCGGGATGTTTCGCCAGACCTGGCCGTTGCTGAACGTCGATTATGACCGGTTTATCAGGACCACTGAGTCCGACCATATCCGCACCGTGCGCTCCATACTGCAGAAGGTTTACGATGCAGGCGACATCTATTTCGATAGCTATTCCGGTTTGTATTGCACCGGCTGTGAGCGGTTTCTGATCGAGCGGGAACTCATTGACGGAAAATGTCCCGATCACCAGGTGGCGCCCAAGGAGATCACTGAAGAGAATTATTTCTTCCGGATGTCCAGATACCAGCAGCCCCTCATCGATCATATCAAGGCGCATCCGGAATTCATTACCCCGGAACGCTACCGCAATGAAGTGCTCTCCTTCCTGAGCGAGCCGCTCGAGGACCTGTGCATTTCCCGGCCGACCAGTCGCCTGACCTGGGGGATTCCGTTGCCGTTTGATGACCGGTTCGTCACCTATGTCTGGTTCGACGCACTGATTAATTATCTGACCGGCATCGGTTATCCCGACGGGCCTGATTACGTGCATTGGTGGAGCGGGGCGGAACACCTGATTGCCAAAGATATCCTCAAACCCCATGCCATCTACTGGCCGACCATGCTGCTGGCTGCCGGCGTGCCGCTCTATCGTAAACTGCATGTACACGGTTATTGGAACATCGAAAACACGAAGATGTCGAAAAGCCTCGGCAACGTCATCCGGCCCGGGCAACTGGTCGAGTTGTACGGGCTCGATACCGTACGCTATTTTCTGTTGCGTGAGATGGTCTTTGGGCTTGATGCCTCGTTCAGCGGGGAGGCGATCATCGCCCGCCGCAACGCGGACCTGGCCAATGATCTCGGTAACCTGTTCAGTCGCAGTCTGTCGATGATTACCAAGTATTTCGGCGGCATGATCCCGGCGGCGACGGTACTGGAGGAGACGGACCGCGCCCTGCAGGACCGGGCGCGCGCGATGCTCGACGATTATCGCCGGCAGATGGATGATTTCGCGTTTCATCGAGGTCTGCAGGCCGTCTGGGAATTCGTCGGGGCGGCCAACCGTTACATCGTCCAGAATGAACCATGGGCCCTGGCCAAACAGCCCGAGCGCCGCGCGCGGCTCGAGACGGTCCTTTATCACCTGACCGAAAGCCTGCGTCTGCTCGCCCTCGTCCTGCAACCGGTAATGCCGGAGACGGCAGGGAAAATGCAAGCTGCTCTGGGCCTCGACGGTGATACACCACTGATGCGGACGCTGACCGAGGGCGGTTCCTGGGGGAAGATGCCGGCAGGGGCCAAGATCGGCACGCTCGCTTCGCTGTTTCCCCGAATCGATACGGTCGATGAGCCGGGCGAGGTCCGGACGAATCGAAGCAAGAAGAAAAAAACGGAACCGGGCGCATTACCCGCCTTCGAAGCCGATCTGCTCGACATCAAACGGTTTCAAGAAATCGATGTGCGGGCGGCCCGGATCGTGGCGGCGGAGCGTATCGAGAAATCGGAACGGTTGCTCAAGCTGACCGTGCTGGCCCCGGAGGAGCGCACCGTGGTGGCCGGCGTGGCTGGTTCTTACCGGCCGGAGGAGCTGGTCGGACTGACTGTCGTACTGGTCGCCAATCTCAAACCGGCGACATTGATGGGGGTTACTTCCCAGGGGATGGTCCTGGCGGCCAAGGAAAAAGACGAAAACGGCGTGCAACGATTCACGTTGGCCACGCTGTCCCCGGACGTGGCGCCAGGATCGAAGGTGGCATAAGAACAAGGAGCAATCATGTTTGTTGCAGGTAATTTTCTGGCGGCAGTGGCTGGCATCATTGATTTTCTGCTCACCGTCTATATGTGGGTCATTATCGGTCGGGCGGTGATTTCCTGGGTTAATGCCGATCCCTACAATCCGATCGTCCGCTTTCTTTACGAGGTGACCGAGCCCCTGCTCGGGCGGATCAGGCGAGCGCTGCCGGTCAGTATGGGCGGTCTCGATCTGTCTCCGGTGATCTTGATTGTCATCATAATGTTTTTGCAGAGCTTTCTTGTCCCGACACTGCGACAGCTGGCGCACGGTCTTGGCTGACGGGGCTACCGATGATACCCTTCATTGACTCAACAGGAGGCAGGTTATGGCGATAACTCCACAGGCGATCAAAGACCAGGAGTTCCAGACGAGATTCAGGGGGTACGATGCGGTCGAGGTTAAGGCGTATCTGGAATTGATCGCCGAAGAATTCTTCGAGCTGTTGGAAAGACTGCGCCAGCAGGAAGAGGAAATTGGTGAAATCAAACGGCAGAAGGAGCTTGCCGAAGAGGTTAACAGCCGATTGCAGGGTGACGTCGATGCCTCCCAGCGGTTGGTAGAAGAGTTGCGTGGCAGCCTCGCGGAGAAAGAGACCAGAGAGGCGGAGCGTGCCAAGGAAATCGAAGAGATGCAGACGGCGCTGGACGATTTTGAAGCGGAGCGCAAAGAGTTTGAAGAGGAGCTCAGCGAGGCCGAGGCACGGGTGTCCGACCGGGATGAACTGCTTCGTGAAAGCAGGTCGGAAATGGATAACCTGCGCAACAAGATCGCCTTTCTTGACGAGCAGAATCGTGAGTTGAAAAAAGAGGAAGTGGATTTCAAGCGGACCATCGGCGTGGCACAACGGTTTGCCGATGATCTGATGGAAAAGACCAAAGCGGAAACTGAGGAATTGGTTCGTCAGAGTGAGCAGCGCGCTCAGCAGGTCCTTGCCTCCAGTGAAGAAAAAGCTGCTACGGCACTGCAGGCAGCCCGAGACGAAATCGAGCGTTTGCGCCGGGAAGCCTATGCCGAGCTGTCCCGTCTCCCAGAGGAAATAGAACAACTCAATCGCCAGCGCAAACGGGTCCGTGACGAGTTGCGGTCGATCCTGACCGGTCATCTGGAGCAGCTCGAATCGTTCGCCGTTGACGACGAAGCAGTCGCCCGTTACGACTATGACGAATTATTCCAAAAAATCGATTTTCCCGAGCCGGACGATCTTTTCCAGCCGGAGGATCCTTCCGGGTCGAATGAGTCGGCTGAACTGAACGAATCGGATCTGTCTGACGGGCCGGCCGAGTCGCTTGCTGACGAGTTTCAACCCGCCGACGAACTGGATTCGATTCATATGGAATTACCCATTTCCGAAGGGTTGTTCAACCAGGATGATGACGATTTGCGCCGCAAGCTGGAAGAAGGAGGAGTCGCTTATCTCAGCGACGACGATTGATCCGTCGGCGGGCCCGATCGGGCGGAGCAAAGACGGTACACCAATGATCAGCGTTCACGTACAGCCGCGTGCCGCGAAAAACCGCTGTTGCGGTGTTCACGACGAGGCATTGAAGGTGGCAGTCACGGCCCCGCCGGTCGACGGTAAGGCCAACAAGGCGGTCGCTGCTTACCTGGCCGAGTTGTTCGGCGTGAGTCGCCGGAGCGTGGTTCTGCTGTCCGGTAGTCAATCCCGAAAGAAATTATTTTTACTGGAATCGCTGACCGAAGAAGAGGCGCGGGCCAAAGTGGCGGCGCTTGTCGTGTCGGCCGGTAAGTGAGGCTGACGCATACTTTATATACCGCCATGACGCGACGTCATAACGAACAATAAAAATCGGCGTCATGGTTGAAAGGGCGTCCGATCAGGCCGCAGCTGCTGCGCTGCGGCCTGATCGGACGCCCTCCGGACCTTCGCGATGCAGCTTCCGGCAAGACCGGCCAGCCTCGGAATCTTTGAAAGTGAGCGGGGGACAGGTTGAAACCTGTCCCGCCGTTGGTTGAGATGGGTGATCAGATGGGCAAAGCGACAACCGTAAGCAGCAAACGATTTATCGTTGGTAACTGGAAGTGCAGTAAAAACTTGGATCAGGCGCAGGCCTGGCTAACGTCTTTCGCCCAGGACTTTCGACCGCAGCCGGAACTGCAGGTAATTATCGCGCCGCCGACGATCTGGCTCGTGCCGCTGGCCCGGCAGTTGCAAGACTTGTCTCTGGCCGGCGTCCATTTGGCTGCCCAGGATGTCTCCCCGTTTCCGCGCGGCAGTTATACCGGGGCGATTGCCGCCGACATGTTGACCGGCTCAGCCGACTATGCCATCATTGGTCATGGTGAGCGACGCCGTTATTTTCGCGAAACTTCTCAGGATGCGGTGAACAAGGTCAGCGAGGCGGTCGATGCTGGCATCAAGCCGATTATCTGTGTCGACACTGCCTCGGCGATGTCGCAGCTCGTGCCACTCGGAGATCTGGATTGCGAACAGCTGGTGATTGCCTATTGTCCGGTGGAGGCGATGAGCTATCGAGAGGCGGAAAAGAAGGAAACGGTCGAAGAGGCGGTACGGTTTATCGGCCAGATCCATCCCGCCCGGCCGATCATCTATGGTGGGGCGATAACCCCCGACAACGCCCGCGACTATGCGGCCATTCCCGGTCTGTCCGGTCTCTTTGTCGGTCAGGCCAGCCTCGATGCGGCGGCGTTCGTGGCGATCTGCGCTGCAGTTGCCGGTTAACTGCCTGTTTGTGAGCAAAAAAGGTTCCCCGGGCTGGCCGGTTCTGCCGGAGGCTGCCTCGCGAAGGCCCGGCAGGACGAAGAATTAGGCCCGAAGGGGAGCGGACAGGATGTCCGCTTCCGGCGGTCAGGCCATGGATGGCCTGTCTGCCGGCCTCGGAGGCCAGCCGATCAGGCCGTAGCGCAGCAGCCGGAGGCAGGACCGGCCAGCCCGTCCGACCACGACGTCGCTTGTTACTGTCCGCGGTGACTTCCGGTCGCGGGATTATTTATTCTTTTTTTTCGGCAGTAGAAACGAGGCGACAAAGCCGGCCGAGTAAAGGGCCGCGAAAATGAGTCCGATCATGCCGAGATGGCCGATGAAGCCCTGTTGCTGGGATATTCGGTCGGCCAGCAGCAGGATGGACGAACCGACGATCAGCGCCGCAATGATCATCGCCATGCCCATCAGACGGCTGGCCTGATCGATTTTTTCCCCGAGATGCTCGATTCGCATTAACTCCAGGTTCAGCGTAAAACGATTATGCCGAGCGTGATCGAGGAATCGCTGAATATCACCGGGCATGTCCTCGAGCAGCAGTAGGTAGTCGGTCATCGATTTTTGCAGCCGTTTTCTGATGGCGCCGACGCCGTAGCGATTGGTAACCACCTCTTCGATTTCCGGCTCCACGTGTGACAGGACATCAAATGTCGGGTCGATTTCGGCAGCTACGCCTTCGATGGTCGACAGCGCCTTGACGAGCAGCAGCAGATCACTCGGACAGCGGATCTTGTAACGCTGCAGCATGGTAAAGAAATCGCCCAGCAGTTCGGCAATATCAATATGTTTCAACGGCGTAGCCTGGACCTGATCGATCAGGTGCTGCAGGTCGACGCGAAAATCGCGACGGTCGGTTACCTGCGGGTCGACATCGGTCAGCTCGATAACGACCCGACACAATTTCGGGACATCGCCCTTGATTACTCCGGCAACCAGATCGACGAGCTGTTCCGCGGTTTTCTTGTCCAGATGTCCGGTGGTACCGCAGTCGATGAAGCAGAGACGGCCGCCGTCGAGCAGGAAGATGTTACCGGGATGCGGGTCGGCATGGAAAAAACCAAATTTGAGACATTGCTTGAATACCGCCTTGGTGGCATTGGCGACGATGGTCCGGCGCAATTCCGGTTTGAGCAGGGTCGGGTCGAGCATGGACAGTGAGCGACCCTTGATTTCCTCCAGGGTCAGAGCGTTGCGGGTGGTGGCCTGCCAGTAGACTTTCGGGAAACAGATGTCCGGATCGTCCTCGAAATAGCGGTGCAGACGCTCGGTTGCCTGGGCTTCCTGGATGAAGTTGACTTCGCGCAGCAGTTCCCGGGAGAACTCCTGAGCCACCTCGATCGGGCTGTAGCCGAGGTCGGAGAAATATGATTCAACGAGTTGAGCCATGGTTTCCAGTAGGGACACATCGTCCTCGACCCGTTGCCGGTTGCCGGGCTTGAGGACTTTGATCACCACCTCTTCGCCGCTGGTCAGTCGGGCCCGGTGCACCTGGGCCAGAGAAGCGGCGGCCAGCGGCTCCTCATCAATCACGGTAAAGAGTGTCTCGAGACGACCGGGAAATTCCTCGGCAAGGACGTGTTCGATGTCGCTGAATGCGACTGGGGAGACCTTTTCCTGCAGCAGAGAAAATTCGCTTGCCCATTCGGGGGGAATCAGATCCGGCCGGGTTGACAGGATCTGGCCGATCTTGATGAAGGACGGCCCGAGTTGCTCGAGGACCATGCGAGCCCTGACCGGGCGGCTCAGTTGTTCGTAATGGGGTTGTCGATCCGCTTCGATATCCTCTCTTGTCTTGCCGAGAATCCGATGCAAGCCGGTTTCCGTCACCACTTCCCGAAAACCGAATTGAGACAGGACCTTGATGATTTCCGCCAATCGTTTCGTGTTTTTGAACGTCTTCCTGAGCGAAGTGATTTTCATCGTCCCGGGCGGACAGAGGAGTTAAGACGCCATGATGGTGAGAATGGCCTGGTCCCGGCTGCTGCTGACAGCGAGCGCGTCCTGCCAGCGGACAAAGTCGTCGATGGTCCAGTCGAGATCGTTGTTGCGCCACAACATTTTGAGCTCCGGAAGAAAGTCGTCGATAACGGTAAAAATATCCCGGGCATCAGGTCCTTTCGGATTGAGGTGGGCGAGTGAGAGCAGGTCGGCGATCTGGATTATGATCGGGGCCACCTGGTAGAACGGGGATTCCTGGGGACGGTGGTGGTAGCCCACTGCATTGATTAGGGATCGAGGAAACAGCCAGCGGTTGAAGAGCCGGATGGCGATTTCGTCGTGGCCGATCGAATAGGTTTCGTTTTCCCGAAGATACCTGGTGAAATCGGTCGGGTCCGAAAGCTCGATGATGTCGGTGTGATTGCCGCTGATACCGACCAGAATGATCAGTTTGCCGATATCGTGAATCAGCCCGGCGATAAACATCTCGCTGCCGGAAAGTCCCCGTTCTTCAGCGATGATTTTCGCCGCCAGGCCGCAATGAAATGAGTGGTCCCAAAAACGATTGAGAGCTTCTCGGTTGTTGCGGCAAATGGATTGAAAGGAGGTGAAAACCGCTTTGCCGATAACGATATTGCGAATCTCGTTGAAACCGAGGACCATTACCGCCTTCTCCAGATCGCCCACTTCCCGGGGCATGCCGAAAAAAGCGGAATTGGCGAGTTTGAGAATGGTGGCGCACATCGCCTGATCGGGAATGACCGCCAGCATCAGATCGCGGGCCGAACTCTCGGGATCTCCGGTTACCTGCATGACCTTGGATACCGTAGCAGGAAGGGCCGGCAGGGTGTCGATCTGTTTGAGTATCGAAGTGGAGAAGGAATGCTTCATGACGAGTGACCTGACGTCCTGGCGCCGAGGGTGTGGAGCGATGAATCGATCAGAGCGGGATCGACTTCGAGGAGCCGATGTTTGGCAATGACCTGGAGGGCGCGGCTAACCAGGTCTGGATCGAATTGTGCGCCGGAGCCTTCCGTTAGTTGGGCAATAATGTCTTCAGGCGGTAACCGTTTGCGATACGGTCGATCGGCGTTCATCGCTGCAAGTGCATCGACGAGGGCGAAGAAGCGGGCGCCCAATGGGATTTCGTCGCCCTTGAGTCCTTCGGGAGAGCCAAAACCATCAAAACGTTCGGCATGATGGAGCAGAATCGACCGCTCACCCTGGAAAAAGTCAAAGAGTTCGGTCAATTCTAGCAACTTGTAGGGAAAATCGTTCATTACTTCCCGTTCATCGGAAGAAAATTCCTGCCGTTTTTTTATCATCTCGTTGTGCAGCAACAGCCTGATCGACGTGTGCAGTGTGATCGCGTTCTTAAAGGTGCGAATGAGCGGTTCCGGCAGGTTCATGTGCTGGCCGATCAACTCGACGTACCGGCGAACCGTTTTGATATGCACCTGGTTTTCCTTGCCGGCGATATCCTTGGCCAGCAATTGCAGGGATTCGATGGCAGACTTTTTCGTTTTATCGAGCGTTTTGCTCAAGGTTGCCTTGACCTGAGCCAAATTCTGCTGAGAGGTGTTGGCGCCGGACCGTTCGCCAAGGCGAAAACCGACAACGCGGTTACGACCTTCCGATTTTGCGAGAAACAGCGCCCGTTCGGCCATCGTAATGAAATGGTCCGGATCGTTTGGCTGATGGTCGATCAGCGAGGCGACACCTGCCGAGGCGGTGACCTGGTGTTGTTCCGTTCCCCTGACAAAGGGCTTGTCGGCCAGGTTTCGGCGAATCGACTCGGCGATGGTGACCGCTTCTTCCTGCCCGATATCGGGGAGCAGAGCGACAAAGACCTCACCGCTGAAACGAAAACAGATACCCTTTGGTGTGGTCATGCTGGTCAGACGGGCGGCAAAGTCATTGAGCACGAAGTCGCCATAGGACCGTCCGGCATTTTGATTGAGTTCATCGAAAAAGTCGAGATCCAGGATGAGCAGGGATAGTTCGGTTTGCCGGTCGGTGGCCGAGTCGAATTCACGGGTCAATACCTTGTTGAGATGACGCCGATTGTAGAGACCGGTCAGGCCGTCCCGGGAGGCGAGCACGTCGAGGAAATCGCTGTGCTGCTTCATCGATTGCTGCTGCTGGCCGAGTAGGCGGTCAAGTTCTTCGATCCGCTGCTGCCGCTCGTCCAGGGTGCGTTGCAATGCCCGGACATGACAGAGCAGACGTATCTGACCGATCAGGGTTTCCTCCGACGGTTCGTTCAGGACAGAGCAGAATTTCGGAAGCTCTGCTTGATAAATCGGCGTGGCCGGCAAAAACAGGATTGGAATGTCGGCCGAGCAGTGGGGCGAGGGCAAGGGGGCGATTGCTTCGTCTTCAGGAGAACAAGCAACGACCAGGTCGAAATCGTGGCGTCGACAAAGTACTGCCGCAGCAGTTGACGAGTCGGCTGCGAAGAGTTGGAGACCGTGTCTTTCAAGTAGATTTGAGATCTGCTCAGCCGAGGCGATACCTGCCGTCAGCAGCAAAACTTTCCACTGTGGTTTGTTCATTGCACCTGTTGCTCATTGCCTGGCTGGTTTTCGTGCGACGGGACAGTGCTTCTCGACAGAGTATAGTAATTTGATAAAAAGATTACAAATACAAGGGAAAAAAAGAGGTGGTCGAAAAAGCCGCCGGCGATCCCCGGTCGACAAAAAATCGGGTAGCGCCACTTGCCGCGCCTTGTTCTCAAGGGGAGCAGAGCGTCTTGACGTCAAGCTCGGGCGGGTTTTTCAGCGCCGTATCGAGCAGTGCGAATAAGGGCTTTTTAATCGTTTTCAACGGCGGTAACACCGGGACATCAGGGAGCAGATTGTCCGCCGGCTCGGGAGGGACCATCTCCAACTTGCGTTCGAGCGCGCTTCGATCGCCACTCGTCGTGTTGGTCTGGAGAATTGCGTGGCTTTCATCGTGATCGAGAGAGCGGAGAAATGACAGAATGTTCTGCAAATCATTTTTCTGGTAGAAGAGGGTGATCTGCTCGCGGATGGTTTCCTGTTCTTCTATCAATTGATTGCGGGTTTCCTGGTAGGTCACGGATTGAGTCTGGAGACGCCGATAAATAGATGAGAAGAGCAGTCGCAATCGCGATCTTCTGGTCAGCCCTTTGACCGGATAACCGGCGAACAAGCGTTTGCGGATCGTTGGTGATGAGCAGATATAGGAGTCATAGTAGAGATCATGGGCGATGCCGATGAGCGCCTGGAACTTCCTAATCAGCGATGGTTCGCCAAGCAGGATATAGAGCCTGATCAGATCGAGACCGACGGAAGCTTCGAGTTCAACGGTCGCATCGAGAACCGCTTTGATATAGGCGGCACTGTCCCGCTCGATCATCTTTCTGAAGTTGAAATACCGATCGGCGATGTCTTTTTTAATTTCGTAGGCGAGAACTTTGTCGATATCTTCCATGGTTATTCTCCTGGGGGACGGTCGCGGCAAAAGCATGGCAGTGCTTCGCCATCGATATTATAGTGGATTCGTCCGGGCAAATCACCATCCTTTGACAGACGATGACGGAAGCTTTTATGGAAACATGGGAAGAGGCAACAGCGACGGTCAAACAGCAATCCGATATCGTGCAGGTCATCGGCGAGCACGTCAACCTGAAACGTAGCGGCGTCAGGTATCTCGGTCTTTGTCCGTTTCACCAGGAGAAGACACCGTCTTTTTCGGTCCACCCGGGGCAACAGTTCTACTATTGCTTCGGATGCGGGGCGGCCGGTGATGTCTTCAATTTCGTGATGAACTACCATCACCTCGAATTCAAGGACACCCTGAAGATGCTGGCCGACCGGTGCTCTGTCGAATTGCCGCAACGGCGGCAATCTCCCCGGGAAGCCGAGCGGCAAAAGCGACGCGAATTATTGTTTGCTGTCAACCGGCGAGCCGCCGACATCTATCGCGACTATTTGTGTCGTTTGCCGGGAGGTGCTGCGGCCCGTCGCTATCTGCAGCAGCGTGGGATCAGTGAACAGATCCAGGAACGCTACCAGCTGGGTTATGCCCCGTCTGTCGAGCAGACGGGCTGGCACTTTCTCGGAGCCCAGCTCAATCAGGACGAGCAGCAGGCTGCCCTGACGAGCGGCTTGCTCGCTGCCCGGGAGCAGGGCGGCAGCTATGATCGTTTTCGGGATAGGATCATGTGCCCGATTTTCGATGCTAAAGGTCGCATCGCCGGTTTCGGCGGCCGCATCCTCGGTGACGGCAACCCGAAATATCTCAATTCTCCGGAAAGCGAGATCTATATGAAAAGCCGCTTGCTCTTCGGCCTGTACCAGCAGCGGGATGCGATTCGAAGCCGGCGCCGGGCGACGTTGGTGGAAGGCAATTTCGATCTGTTGTCCCTGGTGACGCACGGCTATGAGTCGGTGGTTGCCCCGCTGGGAACGGCATTGACCGGAGATCAGGTCCGACTGTTGAAAGGGCTGGCCGACGAGGTTGTCCTACTGTTCGATGGTGACGAGGCCGGCATCAAAGCGGCGGAACGCGCCGTCCCGCTCTTTCTTGCCGAGCGGGTCAGCGGCCGGGTGGCGCTGCTGCCGGTCGGGGAGGACCCCGACACCTACATCCGCCAGCATGGGGTGGCGGGGATCAGCAGTGTCGTCGAGCAAGCGGAAACGCTTCCCGAATTTGCCCTGAAGCGGATGGTTGAACGGCACGGGTTGAGCCTGGACGGCAAGACGAAGATCGTCGAAGAATTGAAACCGCTGTTGGCTGCTGCCGACTCGACGTTGCAGCGGTCGCTGGTGGCGGCCCATTTTTCCTCCTTGCTGGGTGTTCCCACGGAGACGCTGCTCGCCCAAGTTGCTCCCGGTTCTTCCGCGGATGAGTCCCGGAAACCGGCTTCGCTATCGCGCGGGTCGGGACAGCGGCCGGAGCCGGTCCCGAAAGGGATGCGGGAACTGCTCGCCTTTATGATCTTCAGGCCGGATCGGTTGGCGGATCTGGAGCAGGCGGGAGCAACGGATGTCCTGTCCGGCAGCATAGGGGAAATCATCGTTCTCCAGCTGAAGCGATTGGTTGATGAGCGCGGCTCCGCGTTGCAGCCGGAAGAATTGTTGTCGAGCTTGCCGGAAGGAGAAGAGCGATCGCTGGTCGCATCCGTACTGCTTGATCCGACGCTTTCAGGCCGCTTCCCCGTCGATCCGAACCAGGAAGAAGATGGTCTGCAGGATATTATCTCCTGGGTGCGGCGCATCGTCTTGAAGAAACGTTCCGATGCCCTGATGAATGATCTTGGCCAGGCCCAGAGAAATAACGATTACGAGCAGATAAACAGCTTGATGCGACAAAAGATGGTGATCGATACGGAGCTCAAGGCACTTTGATCGGGTCAAACGCCTGTTTTTTCACCATTGTTCCAATTAAAGAAAAATGGCCATCGGGTCGATGAAATCTTTCGACACATGATACGAATTGTTGATTTTCATGTACTTATACTCTAATAATAGGTGAGTCCAGACAGGCAGTGACGGTGTATGACCGACTGGGGTGTTTTTGGGGGACGAGATGGCATGGGGGAGTGATGGCGGCAGATGACTATAGCGATGTTGGCATGGACGAATATGAGGCCACGGAAGATGGCGAGCAGTTCGTCAATGACGATGAGGATTCGTCTATCTGGGATCTGACCGGAATTTTTCATCCTGAGGAAAAGGCTGTTCCGGTCGTTTTGCCTGAAGACGTGCCGGAGGATCGGCGCAAAAACGTCAGGGACCGGAGGAAGAGTCCCTTCGGCGATCGGCGTCAGGGGGACCGGCGGCGGCTGTCGAGATCACCGCTGCAAAACGGGACTCATTCCATCGACCCGATGAACATCTATCTTCGTGAAATGGGTAGCCTGACTCTGCTCAGTCATGAAGAAGAGTTGAAGTTAGCCAGGATGATGGAAGAGGGTAAGTTCCGTATTCAGACGGCGGCGCTTTCGACCCAACTCGCGTTTCCGGTGTTGCAGCAATTGGCTACCGATCTGTCGTCCGGTCGCAGCAGGATCTTCCAGATAGTTCACGGTGTCCCCGATAACGAACCGGAACTAGTCAAGCGTGAGACCGAGGTGTTTCTCGACCGATACCGGCAGGCCGCCGAACTCGATGGTAAACGGGCCGAACTGCTCGCCCAGGTGCGGGCGGGGAAGGTGGCAGAGCAGCAATATCGAGGGGTGCGGCGGCGGATTGTCGCCATCGGCGAGCAATGCGCTGCGCTGTTTAGCGAACGGCTGATCTGCCAGGAATGTATTAATTCGGTAGCGGCAGGACTCGAAGAGTTGTCTCGCCGATTTCGACAGGTTCTCATTGCGGTGATGAGGGAGGCGAGTCTGTCTCCTTCGGCGCCGTCAACGGAAGCGTCGTTGATCAATGCCGTTGAAGCTCAGGTCAATCGCCAGTTCATGGGCGAGTCGGGCCTCGATGCCGAGGTGCTCACCGCGCTTTATTCGGAGATCGAGGCCGGGCGTGAAGTTACCAAGTATGCAAAGGAAGCGCTCGTTCGCGCCAATCTGCGCCTGGTGATCTCCGTATCGAAGAAGTTCGTCAATCGTGGTCTGCAGTTTTCCGATCTGATCCAGGAAGGTAACATCGGCTTGATGAAGGCCGTCGACAAGTTCGATTATCATCGTGGATACAAATTCAGCACCTATGCCACCTGGTGGATCAGGCAGGCAATCACCCGGGGGATTGCCGACCAGGGTCGGACCATTCGGTTGCCGGTTCACATGATCGAAACGATCAACCGGTTGCTCAGAGTATCCAAAGAATTCTTATTGGAAGAACATCGGGAGCCGACTCCGGAGGAAATGGCCAACCAGCTCGGTACCGAGGTGAGCAAAGTGAAGACGGCCCTGAAAATCGCCAAGGATGCGATTTCTCTTGATACTCCGATCGGTGATGATGGGGAGACGTTTCTCGGAGATTTTATCGAAGACAGCGATAGACCGGGGCCTGATGCCATTTCGATGACCGCCAGTTTGCGGGAATGCCTGAACCAGGTGATGTCGACGCTGACGCCGCGGGAAGCGAAGGTACTTCGTATGCGCTACGGTATCGACGTCGATTACGATCACACCCTGGAGGAGGTGGGGCGATGTTTTGCGGTAACCCGCGAACGGATTAGGCAGATCGAAGCCCAGGCCATCCAGAAATTGAAACACCCCTCCCGAATTGAGGAATTGCGGGTGTTCATGACTGAATAGTCGTTTCTCCGAGCCCGTTATCACCCCCTCTTGTCGCGTTCCATGGGCGTCGCTCGCCGTTGTCGGGCTGAGATTCATTTGCGTCCTCTTTGCCTGCACGTACTACCGGATGGATGAAACAGACCAGGGATTGGATACAATTGAGCATGGTCGATGGGCTCGGACCGAACGGATTCTGGGCGCTCGTAACCCACTTCGGCTCTCCGGGAGCTGCCCTGGCGGCGTCAGGCGCTGAGTGGCAGGCGTTACCGGGGCTGCGCTGGAGACAGGTTCCGGCCCGCGGGGCAATCATCGCCGGCGGCGAGCGGGTTGACCGGGAATTGGCAGCCCTTGCCGACATCGGCGGGAGGGCCGTCAGTTACCCCGATCCGGATTACCCGAGCCTGCTGCGCTCCATCGCCTGCCCACCGCCGGTCCTTTATCTGTGTGGCCGGAGTGGAGTGGGCAACACAACGGCCGTGGCGATAATCGGTTCGCGTGCCGCCACCAGTTACGGTCGCCGTACGGCCCATCGGTTGGCCATGGATCTGGGTGGCCGGGGAGTGACTGTCGTATCGGGTCTGGCCCAAGGGATCGACGCTGAAGCGCATGCCGGTTGTCTTGCCGGCGGTGGTTTTACCGTCGCCGTTCTCGGTTGCGGGCTCGATGTCGTTTATCCCCGGATCAACGGTCGCCTGTATCGCCTGATTGCCGAAGCGGGACTGTTGGTCAGCGAATACCCGCTCGGCACCAAGCCCGAGGGGTTCCGGTTTCCGGCCCGCAATCGGATTATCGCCGGTCTGAGCAGGGGCGTGGTTGTCGTCGAGGCAGCCCGACGCTCGGGAACCCTGATAACCGTGCAGCATGCCTTGGAAGAAGGCCGAGAGGTCTTTGCTGTTCCCGGTCAGGTCGATTCTGCCAAGAGTGCCGGCAGCCATTGGCTGCTGCAGCAGGGGGCCGGTTTGGTCGTCTGCGCCGACGATATCGCTGAGGGCCTGGGGCTGCCTTCATCTCCGGTCCCGAAGCAGGAGACGGCTCAGGAAGCAGGGGCGATCGACAGTGGAGCCGCCCAGGTGTTGGCGTTGCTTGAACCGTATCCGCTGCTGCGTGACGACTTGCTGCGCCGCTCCGGGCTCGGTTCGGCCCGGCTCAGCGAACTTCTGCTGATGCTCGAGTTGGCGGGATGTGTTGAAATTTTGCCGGGAGACCGGGTGCGGAGAATCGATACAGCCGCCTGTTGTTCGTAAAGCGAGTCGAAAATGTCGAGTAAGAGCGAAAATCAGCTCAAAAAGGAAATGCAATGAACGAGATTTTTCTTGCCCCATCCATCCTGTCCGCTGATTTTACCGATCTCGGCGGCGAAATTCGCGCCGTCGTATCGGCAGGGGCCGATGTCGTCCATGTTGATGTTATGGATGGTCATTTTGTGCCGAATATCACCATCGGACCGTTGATTGTCGAAGCCGCCCGGCGGGTGACCGAGCGCCCGCTGGACGTCCACCTGATGATCAGTGATGCCGATCGTTATATCGACCAGTTCGCCGCCGCCGGGGCCGACTGGATTACCGTTCACGTGGAGGCCTGCCCGCATCTGCAGCGAACGGTCAGTCGAATCCGCGAGCATGGCCTGAAGGCCGGGGTCGTTCTGAATCCGGCGACATCGCTGACCACGCTCGATCATATTCTCGACGATATCGACCTGGTCATGCTGATGTCGGTTAATCCGGGATTCGGCGGGCAATCTTTCATCCCGGCGACGCTGGAGAAGATCTCCCGGTTGCGCCGGCTGATCGATGACCGCGCTCTGGAGATCGGCATCGAGGTTGATGGAGGTATCGGCTTGGCTACCATCTATCGGGTCGCCCGTGCGGGAGCCAACATCTTCGTTGCCGGTTCCGCTGTCTACGGGGCGCCGTCTTACGCCGAGGTGATCGCCGCATTGCGGGTCGAGGCCGTTCGCGGCTGGCAGGATCGAAACGGGCCGGAGTAAGCGGCCCAAGGAGTCGCCATGAAAACAAAACCGACGGAAACGACGATCTGGCAAAAGCTGATACGACTGGCCGAAAAACCGTACGATTTGACTGCACCGGGAGCATTGTCGGGTTCCGGACGGATCGGCACCATGGTTTGCCGATCGGCCGGCCTGCGGCTGCTCTATGCGATGCAGCGGGTCGACGAGCAGGTGCTGACCGCTTTTCAGGAACTCGCCGACGGTTTTGACCTCGTCGGACGATTCCAAGAGATGCGCGGCGGGGCGGTACTCAACCGAATCGATGGCTGGCCGAGCGAGAACCGGCAGGTATTGCATACCGCGAGCCGCGATCTATTTTCCGAAAATCCGTTGGCCCCGGCAGCGACCGCCCAGGCCAAGCGCGAGCTGACACAACTCGAACGGTTTATCTGGGAGGTCGATGAGCGCCACCTGCTCGGTTCTACCGGTAAACCGTTCACGACGATGGTCAATATCGGCATCGGCGGTTCGGACCTCGGTCCCCGTGCAGTCAACGAGGCGTTGCGGGCTTATTATCGTCCCGGCCGACAGGTCCGGTTTGTCGCCAATGTCGATCCCGACGACGCTTCGGCGGTGCTCGCTTCCGTCGATCTGTCCGAAACCCTGGTGACCATCGTTTCCAAAAGCGGCACGACCCTGGAGACCTTGACCAACGAGGAACTGGCCCGAAGCGCCTATCGCAGTGGCGGGCTGGATCCCGCCCGCCATTTTCTGGCGGTGACCGGGGTTGGCTCGCCGATGGAAGATCCGCAGCGCTATCTGCGCTCATTTGCGATGTTCGATTACATCGGCGGCCGCTATTCGACCACGTCGATGGTCGGTTGCGTTACCCTCGGGTTTGCCCTCGGAATGGAGCATCTGTATGCTTTTCTGCGTGGCGCCGCCGAAATGGACGAGGCCGCCGGGCACCCAGCGGTACGCGACAATCTGCCGTTGCTGCTGGCCTTGTTCGGTATCTGGAACCGCAACTTTCTGGGGTATCCGACACTGGCAATTCTCCCCTATAGTCAGGCCCTGCACCGGTTTCCTGCCCATTTGCAACAATGCGACATGGAGAGCAATGGTAAATCGATCACTCGGTTCGGAGAGCCGGTATCTGCAGCCACCGGACCGATTGTCTGGGGAGAGCCGGGAACCAACGGCCAGCATGCTTTTTATCAACTGCTTCACCAGGGGACCGAAATCGTACCGGTGGAGTTTATTGGATTCCGGGAAAATCAGTACGGTCAAGACTTGCCGGTTGACGGCACGAGTTCTCAGCAGAAACTGATTGCCAACCTGCTTGCCCAGGCGGTGGCGTTGGCATCCGGCCGGGACCATGACAATCCCAACCGCCGTTTTGCCGGTAATCGCCCCAGTTCGATCATTGTCGGCAACCGTCTTGATCCGCGGACCATGGGTAACCTGCTGGCACTCTACGAGGCGAAAATCGTCATGCAGGGGTTTGTCTGGCAGATCAACTCGTTTGACCAGGAGGGTGTCCAGCTCGGCAAACAACTGGCGACCGAGTTGCTCGACCTGCTGAAAAGCGGTACCAATAATGGTTCTACAATCGGCGGGGAATTGCTCCGGGAGTTCGAAAAATAAAGGAACAAGCGTTTGTTCCCGGCGCTGAATCGCAGTTCATTTTTGGACCTGGAAACCGCTGCTTTTTTGTTGACAAAAAAACGCTTCGGTTATATCCTCCTCTGCTACATATTTCGCATTGACACGCAGGTTTGTGCCCGCTGATAATGGCTGCAATCTGAAGTGAAGAAGCACAGGCAGAAAGGAGTTTAACGGCCTGAGGAGGGTGGCTCAACTTTCTGTGCGGATAGGTTTTTAGTACAAGAATAATTGGATAGGGTAGCAGTATAAACAGTAATTCAAAGGAGGAAATCATGGCAAAACATGAGACACCCTTGTTAGACCAACTGGAGACTGGCCCCTGGCCAAGCTTCGTTACCGACCTGAAGAAGCAGGCCGAGACCAAGCCGGAGGTGTATGACATCCTCGGCCAGCTTGAACTGTCTTACGAGGATCGCATCACTCACTGGAAACACGGCGGTATCGTTGGTGTTTTCGGTTATGGCGGCGGTATCGTCGGACGTTACTCGGATATGCCCGAAAAATTCCCCGGCGTCCAGCACTTCCATACGATCCGTGTCGCTCAGCCGGCTTCCAAGTACTACTCCTCCGATAATCTGCGTGCGCTGATGACTTTGTGGGAGAAGCATGGTTCGGGTGTTACCAATTTCCACGGTTCCACCGGTGATATTATTCTGCTCGGCACCAAGACCGAAAATCTCGAACCGTTTTTCTGGGATCTGACCCATGAGTTGGGCCAGGATCTCGGTGGTTCCGGATCGAACCTGCGGACCCCGGCCTGCTGCCTCGGTTCTTCTCGTTGTGAATGGTCCTGCTACGATACGCAGGAGGTTTGCTACCAGTTGACCCTGAAATACCAGGACGAGATCCATCGCCCGGCGTTCCCGTACAAGTTTAAATTCAAGTTCTCCGGTTGCCCGAACGACTGTGTCGCGGCCATTGCCCGTTCCGATATATCCGTTATCGGTACCTGGCGCGACGAGATCCGCATCGACCAGGCGGCGGTCAAAGAGTACGTTGCCGGAAACTATCCGGCCAACGGCGGCGCGCACAGCGGCCGTGACTGGGGTAAATTCGATCTGCAGAAAGAGGTCATCGATATCTGCCCGACTCAGTGCATGTGGCTGGAAGGCGACGAATTGAAGATCGACGACAAAGAGTGCACCCGCTGCATGCATTGCATCAACGTCATGCCGCGTGCCCTGCGCCCCGGAGCGGAGCAGGGAGCTTCGATCCTGATCGGCGCCAAGGCCCCGATCCTGGAAGGCGCCCAGATGTCGACCCTGATCATCCCGTTCATGAAAATCTCCAAAGATGACGAATACGAGGATTTGATCGAGCTGATCGAGAAGGTATGGGATTGGTGGATGGAAATCGGGAAGAACCGCGAGCGTGTCGGTGAGACCATGCAGCGTGTCGGCCTGCCGACCTTCATCAAGGTCATGGAGATCGACCCGATTCCGCAGATGATCAAAGAGCCGCGTTCAAACCCGTACGTCTTCTGGAATGAAGAAGAAGTGCCGGGTGGCTTTGCGCGAGACATCGATGAATTCCGTGCCCGTCACAAAGCTTAAGACGAGCTGTCTATTCATTTTTTAGAACAGAATAATTCAGATAGAAGGAGTAGCATCATGGGTTATAATCCAGACAAACCGATGGAAGGTCGTCTCACCGATCTCGGTCCGCCACACTACGAACAATTCATGCCCCAGGTCATTAAAGACAATAAAGGGAAATGGTTGTGGCACGAGATCGTTCAACCCGGCGTCCTGATGCATAAATCGGAGACCGGTGACGAAGTGTACACGGTGCGTGTCGGTTCCGCTCGCCTGGTTACCTGCCAGTTCATCCGCGAAGTATGCGAGATCGCCGATAAGCATTGCGAAGGCAAGCTGCGTTTCACGACCCGGAACAATATCGAGTTCATGGTCGATGCCAAGGACAAGGTGCAGCCGTTGCTTGACGATTTGGCCAGCCGCGGCAACCGTTTCCCGGTCGGTGGTACCGGCGCCGGTGTAACCAATATCGTTCACACCCAGGGCTGGATCCACTGCCACACTCCGGCTACCGACGCTTCGGGCCCGGTCAAGGCGGTCATGGACGAGCTGTTCGAGTATTTCACATCGATGACGTTGCCGGCCCAGGTGCGTATCGCCCTGGCCTGCTGCCTCAACATGTGCGGGGCTGTCCATGCCTCCGATATCGCCATCCTCGGTATCCATCGTAAACCGCCGATGATTGATCACAAGCGGATCACCGGTGTCTGCGAGCTGCCGCTGGCCATCGCTTCCTGCCCGACCGGTGCGGTCAAGCCGGCTAAAGCAGAGGTTGACGGCAATGAGATCAAGACCGTCAAGGTCACCGTTGAGCGCTGTATGTTCTGCGGTAACTGCTATACGATGTGCCCGGCTATGCCGCTGGCCGACCCGGATGGCGACGGTATTGCCATTCTGGTGGGCGGCAAGATATCCAACCGGATTTCTGCACCGAAATTCTCCAAACTGGTCATTCCGTTCCTGCCGAACACACCGCCGCGTTGGCCGGAAGTCGTTGAAGCGGTCAAGACGATTCTTGAGGCCTATGCCAAAGACGCCAAGAAATACGAGCGCGTCGGCGAGTGGGCCGAACGGATCGGCTGGGAGAGTTTCTTCGAGAAGTGCAATATTCCGTTTACCGAGAAGAGCATCGACGATTATCGCTTGGCCTACAACACCTGGCGGACCACCACGCAATTCAAGTTCACCAGCCATGTTAAGTAATTGACTGGATCTTGACGAGAATGGCCCACTCCGCTCTGCGGAGTGGGCTTTTATGCCTCTGTTTACGGGCAATTCAAGAAAAGGAGAATGCTATGGCTCTGAGTGCTGATGAATTGAAAGCTGCTATGGTGGAGAAGGCTGAGAAATCGCCGAAACCTGCTTTGTATGTCAAGGATTTTTATGCCTGCGATCCGGATTCGAAACCGCGGGTGATCAAGAATATTGCCAATGAACTGGTCCGGGAAGGGAAATTGATGTTCTGGTCTTCCGGTTCGACGACCATGTATGCAACCCCCAGTCGGGTCAAAAACGACGATAGGGAAGACGGGGTCTGATCGTTCTCAGGATCTCTCGTCATCTGTAAGCGCAATGCCCGTCAAGGGTTTTGCGCTTTTCTTTTTTTAGTCTTCCGATGAAAACGGCGTATCACGATGAGTTCCTGCCGGTCGTCGATTCCACCAATCGACGAGCCAGACTGCTCGCCGACCAGGGTGCTCCCCATGGATCTGGCGTCCGGGCCGACCGGCAGACCGCCGGCCGGGGGCGTCTCAGTCGCACGTGGTACTCTCCGGCCGGGCGCAATCTCTATTGTTCCTATATCCTTCGCCCACGTCTGTCGCCTGCTGCCTATCCCCGCCTGACCATGGTTGCCGGCCTGGCCGCGGCAGAGTTGCTGCAGCGCTGCTCTCCAGGCGTCAGGGTCGGTTTGAAATGGCCGAACGATCTGATGATCGGCGGCAAAAAGTGCGGCGGCATCCTCTGCGAATCGTCTGTGGATCACACCGACGACAGTCATAGTTTTGCTATTGTCGGTATCGGTATCAATCTCAATCTGACGAGCGAAGAGATGCCGGCAGCGTTGCGATCGATAGCCACATCGCTTGCTATTGAAGGGGCACCACCTGTCGATGCGGCGGTCATGTTTACCGCGCTGCGTGATCAACTGCTCGCCGATGTCGCCGTTTTCGAGACGGAAGGATTTCAGGAGGTGCTGACTCGTTGGCGCCGTTTCGATGTGCTGGCGGGGAAACGGGCAACCTGGGTGGCACAGACGGGCGAGGTGGTCGCCGGCGTCAGTCTCGGACCAGATGAAAAGGGATTGTTACGAATCGAAGATGAATCGGGCGTTATTCACACCGTGGTCTCCGGCGACATCAGCATGGCCGGAAAGCAAGGTACCAACAGAGGATCGGCCGACTGACAAAGCATGTCTGCCGGCCGATCTCGAGGACGATTCAATAGCGGTAATATTCTGGTTTGTACGGACCGTCGACCGGCACGCCGATATATCGTGCCTGCTCCTCGCTGAGAGTGCTCAAGTGGGCCCCGATTTTCTTCAGGTGGAGCCGGGCGACCATCTCGTCGAGGTGTTTGGGCAGGAAATAGACTTGTTTCTCATAGTGTTCCGGGTGGTTCCATAACTCGATCTGGGCAAGAACCTGGTTGGTAAAGGAATTGCTCATCACAAAGCTGGGATGGCCGGTGGCACAACCGAGGTTGACCAGTCGCCCTTCGGCGAGGACGATGATTTTCTTGCCGTCCGGGAAGATCACGTGATCAACCTGGGGTTTGATATTCTCCCAGGTCAAATCCCTGATCGATGCAATATCGATTTCCGAGTCGAAATGACCGATATTACAGACGATTGCCTGATCGGGCATGCGCTCCATGTGCGATCGGGTGATGACGTTGATGTTACCAGTACAGGTAACGAAGATCGACCCGACAGCCGCCGCCTCTTCCATTGTGACGACCCGATAGCCCTCCATGGCCGCCTGCAGCGCACAAATCGGATCGATTTCGGTGACCAGTACGGTTGCGCCCATGCCGGATAGCGCCTGGGCACACCCTTTGCCGACGTCGCCATAACCGGCAACCACGGCGATCTTTCCGGCGATCATCACATCGGTACCCCGCTTGATACCGTCGATCAGCGACTCTCGGCAGCCGTAAAGGTTATCGAATTTTGATTTGGTTACCGAATCGTTGACGTTGAACGCCGGGCAGCCCAGGGTCCCTTCTTTGGCCATTTCATTGAGCCGATGGACGCCGGTGGTCGTCTCTTCAGTGATCCCCCTGACCTGTCGCAATTCATCCTGATATTTTTGGTGCATGACCAGGGTGAGATCACCGCCGTCATCGAGGATCATCGTCGGCCGCCAGCCATCCGGGCCGAAAATGGTTTGATCGATGCACCACCAGAATTCTTCTTCGCTTTCGCCCTTCCAGGCAAAAACGGGGATGCCGGCAGCGGCCATCGCTGCTGCGGCATGATCCTGAGTTGAAAAGATATTGCACGATGACCAGCGGATCTCGGCTCCCAATTGGATCAGGGTCTCCATCAGGACTGCGGTTTGAATGGTCATGTGCAGGCAACCGGCGATTCTGGCCCCTCTCAGTGGCTGCGACGCGCCATATTCGGCACGCAGGCTCATCAGTCCGGGCATCTCCGTCTCGGCGATGGCGATTTCTTTTCTGCCCCAATCGGCCAGGCTCAGGTCGGCTACTTTAAAATCTTGGCTAGGTGTGGACATTGCTACGATTCCTCTCGGGTAATCAGCTTTTCGCTGTAACGATGGTGGTTAGAGTCCGGCGGCGGCCTTCAAGTCGGCTGCCTTATCGGTGCGCTCCCAGGTGAAGTCGTCTCGACGCCGGCCAAAATGGCCGTAGGCCGCGGTGGCCTTGTAGATCGGACGGAGCAGGTCGAGATGTTGAATGATTGCCTTGGGGCGCAGGTCGAAATGATCCAGAACGAGTTGCCTGATTTGATCGTCGCTGATTCGGCCGGTATGGAAGCTGTTGATGTTTACCGAGACCGGCTGCGAGATCCCGATGGCATAGGCGACCTGTACTTCGATTTCCTTGGCGATACCTGCAGCCACCAGATTTTTGGCGATATATCTACCCATATAGGATGATGAGCGGTCGACCTTGGACGGATCCTTGCCGGAGAAAGCGCCGCCGCCATGGGATCCCTTGCCGCCATAAGTGTCGACAATGATCTTGCGGCCGGTGACACCGCAATCGCCGACGGGTCCGCCAATGACAAACCGTCCGGTCGGGTTGATAAAATATTTTGTGTTACGATCGAGCATGTTAGACGGCAGGACCGGTTTGATAATCTCTTCCATGACCCCTTCTTTCAGGTCTTCGTAGTCGATGGAGGGGGCGTGCTGAGTGGAGAGGACGACCGCATCGATGCGACTCGGGGACCCATCGACATATTCGATGGTAACCTGGCTTTTCGCGTCAGGGCGCAGCCATGGCAGGAGTCCTGATTTACGGACTTCGGCCTGACGTCTGGTTAATCGATGGGCGAAATGGATCGGCATCGGCATAAATACGTCGGTGTCGTCGCAGGCGTAGCCGAACATCAGGCCCTGGTCGCCGGCACCCTGGTCAAGATCGAGACCGCTGCCCTCGTTAACTCCCTGGGCGATATCCGGCGATTGCTTATCGATGGAGGTCAGTACGGCGCAGGACTGCCAGTCAAAACCCATTTCCGACGAGTTGTAGCCGATCTCCCGGACGGTCTGTCGGGCGACATCGGGCATGTCGACCCAGGAAATGGTGGTGATTTCACCGGCGATCAGGATCATACCGGTGGTAACCATGGTTTCGCAGGCGACCCGGGCGTTCTTGTCTTTAGCGATGATGGCATCGAGGATGGCGTCGCTGATCTGGTCGGCGACCTTGTCGGGATGGCCTTCGGCCACCGATTCTGAAGTGAAAAGGTATTGTGCCATGATAACTCCAATGATTCTATTGAAAAAGTACTGCTTGTGACAGCGGGAAGACGACGTGCCGGTACGGATCAGAGTAGAGCTGTCTGATCGTGTCACTAACCTCGCATATTGAAGATGTAACGACTCTTTTGTCAAGGATAAACGAGGATCAGGCAGGGAGATGCAGAAAAATGCTGCCGCCCAAAGTGAAAAGGGGGTAGAATGGCGGTAGTCAACTTGACCATCGACAACGGATGGTTACACTTGGCTCTCATTGATCTCGGCACCCGTGACAAGCTATCGCCGATACGGCGGTAATGCCCCGGAATGCCGTAGCAGAGAGGACCGATATCGTGAAACGTAGGTGGGAAGGAATATGTCGTTAGAAGAAGCACAGGAAGTATTGCTTATCGAAGAACAAGGATTGGCCGTTGTGCGTCAGCGCTTGGGGCGGGAGTTCCTGCAGGCCGTTGAGCTGATCCTTGACTGCCCAAGTCGCTTGATCGTAACCGGTATCGGCAAGTCGGGTATTATCGGCCAGAAAATCGCAGCGACGATGAACAGCACGGGGACTCCGGCTTTCTTCCTCCATCCGGTGGAAGCCATGCATGGGGATCTGGGAATGGTGCAGACGACGGATGTGGTCATGGCTATTTCGTATTCCGGTGAGACCGCTGAGCTCAATCTCTTGCTTAGCAGCCTGAAACGTCGTTGCTCAGCTGTCATTGCGATGACCGGCGGCGTGAAATCAAGTCTGGCGGCAGTCGCCGATGTGGTGCTCGATATCACCGTTCCCCGTGAAGCGTGCCGACTCGGCCTGGCGCCGACGGCATCGACGACGGCAACGCTGGCGCTTGGTGATGCACTGGCCATCGTGTTGATGAAGCGCAACAACTTTCAGGCAGCCGATTTTCGCAAGAATCATCCGGCCGGGAGTTTAGGTGCGCGTCTCCAGGTCAGGGTCGATGAAGTGATGTTGACAGGAGACGCTGTTCCTGCCGTCAGTAATGGCGGTTCCGTCAGTGCGGCGGTGGCCGAATTGAACCGGAAAAACCTCGGCGCCGTGGTTGTGATCGGTCGCACGGGACGGGTCGACGGAATCGTCACTGACGGCGATGTCCGCCGGCTGATTGCCGCTGCCGTCGATTTTCCGTCAACGCCGGTGCGGCAGGTGATGACAGCCGATCCGGTGACGATCAGCAACGATAAACAGGCGGTTGATGCGTTGAGCATCATGCAACATCACGAAATTACAGTCTTGCCGGTAAGCGATGAGGACGGCATGCTGCTCGGCATCCTTCACCTGCATGATCTGCTCGGCAAGGGGGAGTTCCGGTTTCTGTTGTAGGACCGGAATACTGTTCATCAGTCGTTGCCGCTGTAGAACTTCCACTCCCCGGTGGAGAGATTGTGGGTGTATTTCATCACCAGCTTCAAAGGTCGACCGCGACCGATTTCCGTACACTCCAGCCGGAAGAGCAATCTGTCATCCAGTCGTTTCTCGTAGATAACGCGCGGATCGATCAGCGATTCAGCAGGTGACGCGGTGTAATGCCTGGTAAAGAGTTCCTTGAAGTTGTCTTCCAGGTAGGAGATCTTGCCGGCCAGGAGCAGATCGGTCTGGGCTTGTGCCACCGCCTGCTCCGTCTCCTTGAGGATGGTGGTAAACTCTGGATCCCCGCGGAATTCACTGTTTTTGATTGTTGCTATAATAGAGCGAAGCTTGTCGATGGCCGTTTGGAAATTCTCTTCCTTCAAAAAACGGGCGGCTTCCTGCTTGTCTCTGATGACCGAGGCCTGCAGCATGGTTCTGGCCAGTTTCTTCTTGTTTTCTTCGGTGTTGCTCTGCTTGAGCAGATCGCTGTTGCTCTCCAGGATGGCGATGGCCCGTTCGTAATTATTGATCGCCTGATCCCACTGCGCTTCGGTAAATGCTGTTTTCCCGCTGTTGATTGTCTCGTAGAGTTCGGCTTTGACCATCAGGTTCTTGATCTCATCCACCAGCGGATCGCCGGCTCCGGCGGTTTTTATCGCGGCATCGTAGGCGGTTCGGTAATGACCAGCAGCAGTTTGCCATCGTTCTTCGGCAAAGGCAATGTCGCCCTGTTCGTGTGCCGTGGCAACGGCGATTTCGGCGAGTCTGGTGGTGATTGAGGCGACGATCTCGGCCTTGTTCTCAATAGTGAGATCTTTGGCCAGTTCCAGTGCCTGTTCGAGATCCTGGGTGGCGAGGACCCATTTCTCGCGCTTGATGAATTCGTCTCCCGAGCGAAGCAGCGTATTGAATTGCGCCTGCTTTTGCCGCTGGCTAATCGCAAAAACCATTTCCTGGTCGATACCTTCCGGTTCCTTTTCGGCAAGGGCTAGCGCCTGATTGTAATTCGCCAGCGCCTCCTGCCAGTCTTCTTTGGCGAAGGAGGTGTCGCCTTGTGCGGCGAAATGGGAGAAGGCGCGAACGGTCTTGACCACCTGCTTCGGGAGATAGCGCCCGTCGTAGTAGAGATTTCCAGCCAAACCTTGGTGGAGCACTTCCGATTGCAGTACGGCCTCGATGTCCTCGATCAAGGTATCCCGGGCGCTGCTCCGGAAAAATTGAACTTGTTTTGCGATGTCAAGGGCCTGCTGGCACTGCCGCTCGGCCTCGGAGAAACGGTTTTGTTTCAGGATGGTCTGGCATTCCGCCATTTTTTTCTCGGCGTTGACGAGTCGCGAGGTGTTCAGGTAGAGGGAGAGTGCGGCAGCACTGCAGACAATGAGAATCACGGCGCCGAGGGCGTAGGGAATCAATTTTGACGTGTGGCGCGCGGTATCTTCAAAGAAGGTTCGGCGATCACTCTTTTTTTTGACCGGCGGCTCGTCGCGTTCACCGGTGGCGATGGCAGCATCCTCCTCGACGAAGGAGGCGGCCTGTTCGTCTCTTTCTTTGGCTGACGGATCGAGCCAGTCTCCCAAGAGTTCCTTGGCCTGGGCGGTGCGTTCCAGGTCTTCTTGCAGGCCGGGATAATCGGAGACGATTTTCTCGACTTGTTTGAAAGCTTCATAAGCCCGTCCGGGATCACCCTGATGTTCGTGATCGCTGCCTTGATTGTACACATCCCGCGCCTGCTGCAGGGCGGCTTTAGCCTGCTCGGTCAGTCGCGAACGCTCGTTGAACTCATGAGTAGGGGAAAGGGCGCCGAGTTCGCTGTTGAGCTCAAAAAAGCGCTTTTGTTTGGCGAGCAGTTTGAAGCGGTCGCTGTCGAAAGCCGGCGATATATCGGATTCGTCAGTTTCGGGAGGCGGTGGAACGATTTCGTCGGTGATCTGATCGCGGTCATCGGAGCCGAAATAATCAAAGTCGGTCTCGAGGAAACTCTCGTCCAGTGTATCGACCGCTTCACGGTCAACCGGAGTCTGTCCTTCGTCAGCCAGGGATAGCTCGTCAGACTGCTGATTGTCGGAGTCGAAGACTGAATCAAAGGAGGGGACGATTTCCCCGGACTCTACCTGATCGTCGTCGAGCAGAAGCGTCATGTCGTCTTCCGAGGTTTGCTCGTCGTGCCGGTCCTTGCCGCTAAAGGCATCTTCTTCAAGCGTGAGATCCTGCTCGTCGAAAGGCAGGCGATCGGGGCTATCCTTGTACCACTTGGCCGCTTCCTCGTTGAAGGCATTGCTCGTCGAAAACACATGGCCCGAAATCATCTGGCCGATATGCAGGATCAAATCACCTATAGTCCGATCTTTTTCCCAGAAGTCGCCGATGCAGATGGCCGCGGGATCGAAGTCGGGATGAAAGATAGGTGTCTTGGGCTTGCAACTTGGTGGGAAATGGGGAAAGCCGAAAGGGATGTTGATGGTTACGATATGGTTATCGCGGCTTTGGATTTCTCCGGAATCATCTTTGTAAATACCGGTAATATGGTATGTGATTTCGTATTTTTCCGGAGGATCGCCATCGAGCGGGGCGACGGTGATAAGCCGGTTGCCGGAGAACTGCCGAGTGATCTCCTGATAGATACTCTCGAGTTGCTTGGTCGCTGTCGCCATGGTTTGACACCGGTTGCTGGAAAAGAGAATTGCGAGCTCAATGCAGCCATTATATCAACTTCTGGAAACAACACCAAAAAAAAATACTCATCAGTACGTAACGTTCGATGATCAGATCGTCGCCGGACCGACCGGGGAAAACTGGTACCGGCAGATGCCAGCGGTTACAAAGAGACAGGCGCTGCCGAGTTGGTGGCGCCACGTGGCAGGGATAGCTTGCATACTCCGCTGATCCGCGTCGGATTTCCGTCGATGGGCACAGAAAAATCCTCGCCAATCGGAAATCACTCGGTATATTGGTATGGTATCGTTATGCTCTCGGGGACTTAAGGCCCAATGGCGAGGTTTTATCGTAATCGGCATGAAATCATTTATTGCGCAGTTCGAGGTCATAGAGGACAACAATTGTCCCCTCTACGAGGTCGGTGAATGTTTTCGTCTGACGGAACGCTCTTTTACACCACCGGAGAAGAAAGAGGTGTGCTTGATTCTGGTGCGTGAAATGACCGAATTGCTGTTCGTCCTGTTGGGAGAGTCGCCAGACGGTTTGGCTGACGGAGAGGAAAAACGTTATAGCTGCAGTGGTTGTACCGGTTTGATCAAATTCCGCCTGATTCCGGGATCCGACGCTGCGGCCGTCGGCGATGAAGAGCTGCCGCTCGACACCGAACAGCAGGCGTTGCTCGGCAGAATTGTCGACTGCCCGCTATTTAAGACCGTGCCGCCCGCTCTGCTCCGCGAAATGATGGAATTTTTCCGGGAAGAGCGACTCAAAAAGGGCAGGATACTGATGCGGAAAGGTGAGCCGAACCTCGATCTCTTTGTGATTTTATCAGGACAGTTGAGTGTCGATGACGGACCGGTACACATCAGTACCCTCGGCCCGGGTGAGATCTGCGGCGAAATGAGCTATCTCGTCGGTAATGTTGCCGGGGCAACGGTGTCTGCTCTTGAGGAAACCATCCTGATTACCATCGGTGGTGAACATTTTAACAGGATTATAGAACAATCTCCGTCGGTGCAATTGTTTATGGCGCAATTGCTTGCCGAGCGACTGGCCAGGGCCAACACCGCCCGATCGCAGTCCTTCGATTCCTGTATGCAGGGTAGACTCAGGGAGATGGCGCCGGCCGAACTCTTCCAGATCTTGCACATGCACCAGAAAACGGGGGTTCTCACCCTCTATCTGAGTGGTCGGGAAGCAGAAGTGGCCTTTCGTGAAGGTTGTATCATCAATGCCCACTATGGGGAATTGGAGAACCAGTACGCTATTTACGCAATTCTTGCGGAGCGGGAGGGTGTTTACATCTTCCGTACCGGTTTGTCGCCGCACCAGATGAAGGCTGCGGAAATAGGTGATTTCATGGCGCTGTTGATGGAAGGGGTCAAACGAGTGGACGAAGACCGCGGTGTGCATTGATGTCATATCGGCTCGGCGGCCGACAACTATACCTATCTTTTGAAAGGATCAAGCTGGCGAATCTGATTGAACGTTTCCACGTGATAATGTGCCGGCAGCGCCGGGTTTTTGAAAGCGATCAGCGGTACGCCGACGGCCTCGGTGTGTTGCCGGTCGATTTCTGAATCGCCGATATAAATGGTCTGCCCGGCGGTGCAGTTGAAGTGGGCAAGGATGTCATGGAGCGCATCAGGGGCGGGTTTGGGGTGGGCGACGTCGCCGGCGGTGACGACTTTGTCAAAATAGCCGTCAAGCTGAAAGGTCTGCAGCAACGGGCGCATCGTTGTTGTGCGATTGGTGGAGATGGCCAGTTTGTAACGCTTCCTGGCAAATTCGAGAAACTCGATCAGATCCGCTTCCATGACCATAAAGTCGAGATAGGGCGTATAGTCAAGTCCGGCCCGGAAGCGGCGGACCTCTGCCATCAGTTCCCGGTGAGCGTGACGAAAGATATGGTTGACTGAATCGGTAACGTTATGCATGTGGACAAACGAGAGTTCGTCCTCATCCATCGGCGGCAGGGAGAAGGCCGCCAGTATATCATTGTAGTATCGACGGTTGGCCTCCCGCGAATCGAACATGACGCCGTCACAATCAAAGACGATCAATTTCAGCATGGTGTCAAGATCCTGGTTGCCGGTGACAGACAGCTGTCGGCCGGACTGTTGTTCAGGAAGCGAACAGGAGGTCGGCAATCCAGCGCAGACCGCACTCGAGCAATGCCTCATCGTCGTGGGCAAGAACCGCGCGGTCGCCGGCTGCATCGGTGATGGTACCCGCCAGCAAGGCTGCGCGAAAGGTATCGAGGTCATAGAGGGCCAGGATAAACGCCTGGCGTTGCGACTCGCTCAGTTGCAGGCCCTGTTTGACTCGATCGTGCTGGGTTATTTGTGCCAGACGGTCGTTGAAACTTTTGTAGGGCGCCAATTCCTGTGACTGCATGTATGTATGTGCACTTGTCAACTGCGGCTCCATCAAACCGAGACAATGAGGCTCATGGAGCAACACAAACTGTTCCTCGAGACCATCTCCGGACGCGATTGCCGCCCGTCCGAGAGGATACATTCGGCAGGCACCGGGGCGATGGCGATAAATAGAGCAGCCCTCGCTGCCGAGAAATACACAGCTGGCAGCACCGTCATCGACCATGGTCAGATACATCTGCGGAAAGGAGTCACCCACTTCCTGTTCGATGATCACATAGCGAGCCAGTACCTCGGTCGATGACAGGCCGGTTCCCTGTCTGATGCGCAGGATGTCATAGGGGGTCAGCGACAATTCGAGTTCGTGGCAACAGCAGGTAAAACAAGCCACGCCCCGGTGACAGGCAAAGGAAAACGGCTCGTGCCGTCCGATCGGACGGTACGAGCCGATGGGCATTGAATTCTGTGTCATCATCTGGTTGCAGTTCGCTTCCAGACAGTCAGCAACGGACTGGCAATGAAGATTGATGAATAGGTTCCGACCACGACACCGGCGAGCAGGGCGAACGAGAAATCATGGATAACCGAGCCGCCGAAAAGGAACAAGGCGAGCAGTACCATGGCCGTGGTTAACGAGATAACGATGGTCCGGTTGAGGACCTGGTTGATACTGTCGTTGATCAAGGTGTTCGAGACCTGGAACGTGTCTTTTTTCTTCATGTTTTCTCTGATCCGATCGAAAACGACCACCGAGTCGTTCAAAGAATAGCCGGCCAGGGTCAGCAGTGCGGTGACGATCAGCAGGGTCATCTCCACGTTGAGCAGCCAGCAGATGCCCAGCACGGCCAGGACGTCGTGGAAGGTGGCAGCCGCTGCCGCAAGGCCGAAACGCAGGTCGAAGCGAAAGGCGAGATAGATGATGACGCCGGCCAGTGAAATAAGGATAGCCTGGATGGCCTTGTTCCGCAGGACGGCACTGACGCTTGAGCCGATTTCCGACTGGCTCTCCAGCACGAACCCTTTTTCACTGAGTTCGCTGCCGAGGATTTCGTCCACCCGGTCGCTCAAGTTGGCCACCACCTCCTCTGATTTCTTGACCTTAACGATCAGCCGGAACTCGTTTTCCACCTCCTGCAACTCGACCTCCGCCATCTCGTTCTTCTGGAATGCCTGACGTACTTCTTCCATTGTAAACGGCTGGCTCGCCTGGTACTGCAGTAGAGAGCCACCGGCAAAATCAACGCCCATATTGGCGGTGCCGCGGGCCACCTGGAAAAAGGCGACCAGACCGATCAGTACGAGCACTCCGGATAGCGCGAAGGTAATGTTCCTGACCCGCATGAAGTCGATCCTGGTGGCGCCGATCATCTCGAGCAGGTGCAGTTTTTTCAGCAGGTGCCGGCCGGACAGGAAATCAAAGACCAACCGCGAGCAGAACAACGCGGTAAAGAGGTTGAAGATAATACCCAGGGACAGGGTCACGGCAAAGCCTTTGATCGGACCGGTGCCGAAGAGAAATAGTGCCAAGGCGGTGATCAGCGTGGTGATCTGGGAGTCGACGATGGTCGACATCGCCTTGCCGAACCCGCCGTCGATACTGGAGCGGACCGATTTGCCGAGCCGGTATTCCTCGCGCATCCGTTCGTAGATCAGGACATTGGCGTCGACCGCCATGCCGATGGCGAGGATGATGCCGGCAATACCGGGTAGGGTCAGGGTGGCGTTGAGTATAGCCAGACCGGAAAAGAGAAAGAGGATGTTGAGTGTCAGAGCAAAGTTGGCAATGACGCCCGACAGCCGATAAAAGATGAGCATGAAACCGATGACCGTGAGGGCGCCGAACAGGCCTGCGGTCAACCCCTTCTCGATGGAATCCCGGCCGAGGCTGGAGCCGACGGTCAGGTTCTGGATGATGTCCACCGGGGCGGGCAGGGCTCCGACCCGCAGCACGATCGCCAGGTCGGACGCCTCTTCATGGGTGAAGCTCCCGGAAATTTGAGCGGAGCCGCCGAGGATTCGTTCTCTGATAACCGGCGCCGACTTGACATTGCCGTCGAGCACGATGGCCATCCGCCGGCCGACGTTGTTTTCGGTCAGGGTGGCAAAGACCTTGCCGCCGCGAGAGGTCAGGTCGATGCCGACATAGGGTTCGTTGAAGGAGCCGCCGATGCGGACCTGGGCGTTTTTGACCATGTCGCCGGTCATCAACACCTTGTCTTCCAGCAGGATCGGCGAAAATGATTCCGCCTGGGTCTGGCGATCGGTGTGTCGTTCGAAATAGATCGTCGTATTGTCCGGCAGGTGCGGAGCGAGCAGTCGGTTGAGTTTGGTCAGCTCTTCGGTATCCTGCCAGTTACCTGACCATTCTCCTGATTCGATGGCCTGCGCGACCAGGCGATCCAGGTCGATGCCGCTGCTTTCGGCGACCAGTTTGAACTCGAGCTGGGCGGTATCGCCGAGCAGTTTCATGGCCCGATCCGGGTCCTTGACGCCGGGCAGCTGGATGACGATTTCATCGGACCCCTGGCGGATGATGACCGGTTCAGCCACGCCGAACTGGTCGATACGATTCCTGATGATTTCCAGCGATTGAGATACGGCGTTATTGTTGATGAAATCGATTTTTTCTTCGCTCAGCCGGAGACTGATCCGGGGGAAGCTGCCTTCCTTGGCATCGACGGTGATGTCCAGTTCTTCATCGAAGCCGTCCTTGACGATTTCTTGAATGGTGTCGACGGCACTGGTATTCGGCACCGTAAAAACGATAGCGTTCTTGTCGGCAGCACTGCTTTGCACGACACTGATGGACTGGTCGGCGAGCGCGTCGCGGAGATCGTTGGCGGCTAGTTCGAGGGTGTTTTCCCGGGCTTTCTGCAGGTTGACCTTGAGGACCAGATGCATGCCGCCCTGCAGGTCGAGCCCGAGCCGCAATCCTTCCGGAGCCATGTAGGTTTTCCACCAGGTGGGCGTACCGGCGTAAAAGGACGGGACGACCGTGACAACGGCCAGTGTGACGAGGAAGGCGAGCAGACCTACCTTGAGTTTCATCGTTGTGTTCATATGAAGGGGTTCCGACAGGGTTGAGAAGAAAATTCGTATCCGTTTCAGTCTATCCAGCCAGGCGATTATAACGTAATGCCCGAATCTTGCAAGGTTGGCCGGCTGTTTGGCGGGAAATAATGGGTTTATCTGCCATCTTCGGCATCAATCACCGGAGCGAAGGGGCGGCCGCTCCTGCGCCAATGACCTACGTAGCGGCAGGTCAGCGATTTCTGTTGATGGCAGCGGCCAGGCAGCCGGCGCCGAAGCCGTTATCGATATTGACCACGGCCAGCCCGGGGGCGCAACTGTTCAGCATCCCGAGCAGGGCGGCGAAGCCGCCGGCGCCGGTTCCGTAACCGACGGATGTCGGAACCCCGATGACCGGGCAACTGACCAAGCCGCCGACCACGCTCGGTAAGGCCCCTTCCATGCCGGCCACGACAATGATTGCCGAAGCGTCACGCAGCTTCTCCTGGTGGGCAAGTAGGCGGTGCAGGCCGGCGACCCCGGCGTCATAGATAGCCTGCACCGGATTGCCGAGATGCTCGGCGGTCAACCGAGCCTCCTCGGCGATGGCAATGTCCGAGGTGCCGGCGCAGATGACCAGGATGGTTCCGCGGACGTCTGGTGGACCGGAGGCGGTGCGCGGACCCGTCAGTAAACGGGCCTGGTGGTGATAGGTGAGTTGCGGCAACTGCTCGACAATCAGCATCGCCTTGTGACTGTCGACCCTGGTCACCAGCAGCGGCCCCTTCTTGTCGAGCATGGCTCGGGCAATGGTGACGATCTGTTCGGCGCTTTTCGCTTCTCCGTAAATGACTTCCGGAATACCGGTGCGGAGCAGGCGTTGGTGGTCGAGGCAGGCGTCTCGAACGGTCTCGGCCGGGAATGAATGCAGCTGGTCGAGGGTTTCTGGAAGTGTCAGGGTTCCGTCGAGCAGGCGCTTGAGCAGTGTTTCAAGAGAGCTTTTGTCCATGCGAGTCACTGGCGAAGAGAGAAGAGACGAACGGCGATCCGAACGACTGTCGGGCACGGTGCAGCCGACATCCAGCCGCACAGTAGCATGTCCCACAGGCAGCTGTAAAGTGCCGGACGATCGGGAGCTCCGGCAAGATATCCGGTCCACCGCGGCGGAGCGCACACTACGTTTTGCGTCGGCGCCTGAAGTCTGGTACAATCGGTGCCCACCGACGGTGTCAAACAGGTTTGCATATCGGTCGGTGATCGTTTGAACTTTTTACCAACGCCGACGCGACCGCGTCAGCGCAGGAGGAACTGTATGAGCGCACAACAGGTGCCGGATTTTATCGTCGCACTTCAGGACCCGGGTTTCTGGGACCATCCGGTTGACGAAATAAAACTCGTTCAGACCCATATCTCCTATGTGGTGATTGCCGGCGAGTTTGTCTACAAATTCAAGAAACCGGTCGATTTCGGTTTTCTCGATTTCACCACGCTGGAGAAACGGGCTTACTATTGTCAGCGGGAACTCGAACTCAATCGCCGCCTCTGTCCCGATATCTATCTCGACCTGGTGACCCTGTCCCGTCGGGACGGCCGCTATCGGCTCGATACCATCGGCGATGTAGTGGAATATGGCGTGAAGATGGTCCGGATGCCGGAGGAGCGGATGATGAGCCGGGTCATCGCTGCCGGTGCCCTGGAGAGGCGCCATCTCGATGCCGTTGTCGATAAATTGGTGCCGTTTTATGCCGCTGCCGCCGGAGATGAAGCGATCCAGGTCTTCGGCCGGGCCGATGCCGTCGGTGTCAATGTCCTGGAAAATTTCCAGCAGACCGAATCCTTCGTCGATGGACCGGCACTGAGTCGCGAGCAGTTCGAGCGGATCGGCGCCTATGCTCGGGCGGTGCTGGCCGATACCAAGCGGTTCGATGACCGGATCGCCGATGGTCGTATCCGTGATTGTCACGGCGATCTCTATTCGGCCAATATCTGTCTTGACGAGCAGGTGCAGATTTTCGATTGTATCGAGTTCAACGAGCGGTTTCGCTATTCGGATGTGGCTGCCGATGTCGCTTTCCTGGCAATGGACCTGGATTATCACGGCCTCGACGAGGAGGCCAACTATTTTCTAGATCGTTTTGCCACGGCTTCGGCCGATCCGAACCTGCTGCGGCAGATTGCCTTTTACCAGTGTTATCGAGCCTACGTTCGGGGCAAAATCGGCTTGTTCACCGCCGCCGACCCCGCCGTTGATGCGACAACTGCCGCAACCTGCACGGAGCAGGCCAAACGTTACTTCCAGTTGGCCGACCGCTATGCCGCCGAGAGCAAGTGAACGGCCCCGCGTGGTCGTCTTTTTCGGCCTGGTCGCTTCCGGAAAAAGCCATCTGGCCAAGCGTTGGGCACGGGTGCACCACTGCCGGTACTACAATACCGATATCGTGCGCAAGGAACTATTCGGTCTTGATCCGATAAGCCGCCAGCAGGCGGAGGTGAACCATGGTATATACAGTGCAGAACACAACCGGGCCACCTATCGGGAAATGATCCGCCGAATGACGGATGATCTCGACCGGCAGCGGACCACGATTGCGCTCGACGGATCCTATCGGGAAGAGCATGAGCGTGAGAAAGTGGTGGCGGCGTGCGGTGCGCGGTGCGATATCGTTTTCATCTATTGTTATTGTTCGGAGACGGAGACCAGGAAACGGCTTGACCGTCGCGCCGTTGATCCGACCGCTGTCTCCGATGGCCGCTGGGAGATCTACCTTCATCAACGCGCGCACTTCCGGGTGCCGACAACCATTGAAGGGGCCCGGTTACTGCTGCTCAATACCGAAGACGAAACCGACAGGCTGATCACAGCTGTCGACCGATTTGTCGAGAGCGACGCCGCGGTCGGACAGGGAGAGGGGCTGCTGTCGCAGAACTCCACGCCGACCGATCATTCGTTGTTGAAATAGAACTAGGAAAACAAGTGTATACACGCATCTATTACTTTCGTTTCCCGAAAGACACCAGCGATCAGCCGGTAATCTACCATGTGATCAAGAAGCATGATGTGGAGGTTAATATCCTCCGGGCCGACATTCTGCCCCAGCGGGAAGGGGTCATGATCCTCGAATTACGCGGGACAAAGGTCAACGTCAAGCATGCCCTGAGCTATCTTGAGGGATTGGGAGTGAGCATCGAACGATTGGCGACGCGGGTCCGTCGAGATGACGAAAGGTGCTTTCAATGCGGTGCTTGCACCGGAGTGTGCCCGGTGGCTTCATTGTCGATCCGCCGGGAAGACATGCGTGTCCTCTTCGACCCCGACAAATGCACCGGTTGCGGTCAGTGTGTCCTGATTTGCCCGGTCCGGGCTATGGAGATGTCCCTGGGGCGGGAATGGTTTGATCCGGAAGGTAGCCGGACCCCGTCGATCAGTCGCTGAGAAAGTCCATCCAGTCCGGCAGCGCCAGTCCTTTGAACCAGCCGGCTATGCCACCGGCGGGAGGGCTCCCGGCTTTGATCATCTCGAGCAGTTCCGTGGCCCGCGGAGCGATACGCGACTCGGGATAGGTGCTCAGGATATACTGCAAGCGAGCCTCTGCAGCTTCGTATTTTTCGGTTCTCAGGTAGAACTGGACGACAAAGAACTCATGGTTGACCAGAAATTCCTTGGCAGCCTTGATCCGGGCTTGTGCTTCCTGGCTATACGGTGAATTCGGGAAAGCCCGCAGCAACTCGTTGAATGCCTGGATGGCCTCAGTTGCGCCAGTGATGTCGCGATCGATCGTGTCAATCTGCTGATAGTTGCACATCGCCTTCTGGTACATGACGTACGGGATGGCTTCGTTGGTCGGGTGGCGCTCCTCGAACTCCCGGTAGAGCACCAGGGCTTCGGCGTAGCGTTCCAGATAGTAATTGGCGTCCGCTGCTTTCAACTCGGCCAGCGGGGCTTCCGGGCTGAAAGGATAGCGATCGAGGATTTCGTTGAAGTATTGCAGGGCCGGGCGATAATTGCCCACGTTGAATTCATCCATGCCCTTGATGATCAATTGCTCGGCCGGCAGGTAGACGTCGACCTGCTCTTCTTCGTCGCCGAAAAAATCTTTGATCGAGGCACAGCCTGAAATGGTGGCGACAAGTGTGACGGTTGCCAGCAAGAGTGACAGCATTCGCAGCAGCCGAAGTGGTTCCATGATGATCGTCGAGCCGGTTTCCCGGTGAGCGTGTCTGGGCGTTGGCATCGTTTTTCGAATTATCTGTTTTTGAGATAGTGTTCAGCGGCGATGACTGCCGTGGCGCCTTCACCGCAGGCGTTGACCACCTGGCGCATCATTTTACTGCGAATATCCCCTGCTGCAAAAACACCCGGCACCACAGTTCTGGTCTCACTATCGGTCCGAATAAAGCCCCATTGATCAGGATCGAGACGGTCCATGGGCAAGATGTGGTTGTTCGGGGTGATGCCGATCAGAACGAAAACCCCCTGAACGTCAAGCGATGATATCGCTCCCCGGTTATCGATAAGCTGCAGCCGCTGCACCTCGTGCTCTCCTTCAATGGCGGTTACCCGAGTGTTCCAGAGGTAATTGATCTTCTCGTTGGCAAACGCGGTTTCCTGGATAATTCCGGTGGCGCGCAATTCGCTGCGGCGATGAATGATCGTTACCCTCTTGGCAAAACGGGTCAGGTAGTCCGCCTCTTCCACGGCGGTGTCGCCGCCGCCGATGACAGCCACATGCAGATCCCGGTAAAACGGGGCGTCGCAGGTGCCGCAATACGACACTCCTTTACCGGTCAGTTCCGTCTCGCCGGGAACCCCCAGCTTGTTCGGCCGGGCGCCGGTGCAGATGATGAGGGTGTTACAGGTCAGAATGCTGCCGTCGATGAAACGTAATTCCTTCAAGCCGCTGTCGGGGAATTCAACCGAGGCGACTTCTGCGGAGACGATATTGGCGTCGAACCGCCGTGCATGAGCAGCCATTTTTTCGGACAACTCGAAGCCGGTTAAGCCGTCCGGAAATCCCGGGTAGTTATCGACCCAGTCGGTGGTCAGTACCTGGCCGCCGGGAGCCCCTTTTTCGATCAGCAGGTGGTCGATCCGGGCCCGAGCCGCGTAAAGCCCCGCCGTAAGGCCGGCAGGTCCGCCACCGAGAATGACGAGTTCGCGATGAGTGGAGTTCATCGACGAACGCTCAGCGGCCGATCCACGATTGCCGCATGCGAACAGGATGAAGGAAGCACATCCGTATCGTTGGCGACTCAGATCGCCTTGTTGATCAGTTCAACGAGCTGTGTCTTGCCGACGGCGCCGGTAATCTGATCGACGACCTCGCCGCCCTTGAAAATGATAAGGGTTGGAATTGCCCGGATACCGAATTTGCCGGGGGTGACCGGATTGTCGTCGACATTCATTTTGGCGATCGAAACCTTGCCCTGGTATTCCTCCGCCAGTTCTTCGACAACCGGACCGATGGCCTTGCACGGACCGCACCATGGTGCCCAGAAATCGACCAGGGTCGGTTGATCTGCATTGATAGCGGTATCAAAATCGGCGTCGTTGAGTTGCAGGACTTTATCGCTGGCCATGTTCCTCTCCTTGCGTGTAGTTTTTCTTTCCTGATCAGCCGGTTAGCGGCTGCTTAAAGCGCGTGAATATAATTTTTTACTTTACCTGCTGCTCTGGGTACTGACAAGGAAAATATTGGTCAGACCGCCTTGTGCAGCGGCATGCGTCTGCAACGTTGTGCATGAATGATGAAAGGTCAAGGAAGCCGATCTGGTTTGACAGCCAAATCTTTGCCGTGATATAGTGCCGCTCCGGAAATATGCAGATCGGCGCGATATCGCTTCTGTCGAGGCCGGCAAATCTACCCGCCCGTTGGACAAGGCTCCCGCCCGACCCGGTAGTGATACATTTTATTCATTAGAGGAGCTTGCAAAATACGGAATTTCGTTCAAGATCGAGGCGTGCATGAAAATTTTCCGCAGGCATAGATGATATTCCGAGGATAAAATTTGATTGATTTGGCGAAATAACAAATTTTCAAGATTCCCATTAGTCCATGATGGAGGCTCAGATGGAAACCAGGCAATCGAAGGCGATGTTCGCCGAGGCGGAAAAGGTTATTCCAGGAGGCGTAAACAGCCCGGTGCGGGCCTGTCGATCGGTCGGCTGTACACCGCTCTTTATCGAGCGGGCGGACGGTGCCAGCCTGTATGACGTGGATGGCAACCGGTATCTGGATTTCGTTTGTTCCTGGGGGCCGATGATCCTTGGCCATGCCCATCCGGAGGTCGTTGCCGCAATCGGCGCCGCCGCTGCTGCCGGTACCAGTTTTGGGGCTCCGACACCGGCAGAGATCACGCTGGCCGAAATGGTGGTCGAAGCGGTGCCTTCCGTGGAAAAAGTGCGGTTTGTCAATTCCGGAACCGAAGCGACGATGAGCGCTGCGCGCCTGGCCCGCGGGTATACCGGTCGTTCGATGGTGGTCAAGTTCGACGGGTGTTACCACGGGCATGCCGACTCGTTTTTGGTCAAGGCCGGTTCCGGTCTGTTGACGCTTGGGATCCCTGGTTCACCGGGAGTGCCGGAGGATATTGTCAAAAACACGCTGTCGATTCCCTATAATGATATCGACTCGCTGGAGAAAACGCTGACCGATGAGCGTCTCGATATCGCCTGCGTGATCGTTGAGCCGGTGGCCGGCAATATGGGATGTGTCTTGCCGGACCCCGCGTTTCTGCAGCGGCTCAGGACATTGTCGACAGAGCGGGGCATCGTGCTGATTTTCGATGAGGTGATCACCGGTTTCCGCCTGGCTTACGGCGGTGCCCAGCACCACTTCGGCATTACACCGGACCTGACCTGTCTTGGCAAGATTATCGGCGGAGGCCTGCCCGTCGGGGCCTACGGCGGTCGGGCCGAGATTATGGACCAGATCGCCCCGGATGGCCCGGTTTATCAGGCAGGGACTCTATCCGGCAACCCGCTGGCCATGGCGGCCGGCATTGCCACCTTGAAGCAATTGCAGCGTCCCGGGTTTTACGAAGAACTCAATGACAAGGCGGCGACCTGTGCCCAGCGTCTCCGGGAGATTGCTGCCGCCGGCGACATACCGGTCCAGATCAACAGCATCGGATCACTGATGACCATGTTTTTCAGCACCGACCCGGTAACCGATTTCGCATCGGCAATGAAGGCCGACACGACACGCTACGCCGAGCATTATTGCAATATGCTCGGCCAGGGCATCTATCTAGCGCCCTCTCAGTTTGAGGTTGCCTTCATCTCCGCGGCGCATAGCGCAAATGACCTGGAAAAACTGCAAAAAATGACTGAATGGTCATTCAAAAAAATGGCAGATAGGTAAAAAATCCGTTGACTTTGCGGGGGATGCGTGCTACCAAACCGAGTTAAATTGGAAGTGGAATCGGCAGTGACAAGGCGTGGTGGCTGAAATGTCCGATGTCAAGAAAGAACTGATGTTTCTTCTCGGTCATTACGGGCATATCGGGATCACCTTCGTGGCATCGATCTTTATCGGGATGGGTGCCGGGATCCTGCTCGATCAAAAAGTGTTTGACGGTCGTACCGCTCCCTGGTTTACCTTTTTCGGGTTGGCTTTCGGGATCGCCGCCGGCTTTAAAAGTCTGTTCGATATTCTCTGGCGTAGCAGCAAAAACATGGAGAAGAAGACAGACGAGGAACAATAGTACGGTGGTGGACACATTATCCCTCAGCAGGATGCTGGCCATGAGCTGGGTATACCTGGGACTGCTCGTGCTCGGGTCATGGTTCATCGTATCCTGGGCCTTTGCCTGGGGGGTGCTGGCCGGCGGTATCGTGTCGGTAATCAGTTTCTGGGTGTCATACCGGGACGTAACCGCATTTATCGATACAATGGCCGGGCAGTCGACGGTCGAAAAAAAGGGCGGTGCTCCCGGGAAAACGAAGCTGCTTATTAAATTCTGGCTTCGAATTGCGGTGATCGGCGTCGTCTTATTGCTGTTGATCAGGTTCGGCGACATCAACGTCTTCGGCTTGATCCTTGGTCTGACAACGGTGGTATTTACAATCACAATGAGCGGTTTCGGCGTGATTTGGCGGTATTACTTCAGCAGGAGGTAAAAGGGGATTATGGAACATCCGATATTGTTCATTTCGATCATCCTGGAGAAACTGGGGTTGCCGGTACCCCACGGGCCGGTCGGACACGGTATTCTCGAGCAATTGTGCGCACCGTACATGACCTATACCTGGCTGGTCATGGCCTTCTTGTTTATCGTTGCCAAACTGACGCTGAGCAACCTGGAGATGGTACCCGGCAAAGGCCAGAATTTCTGGGAGATCGTTATCGGCGGCATGGATGACTTTTTTGCCGACAATATGGGCCGGCGCCTTACCGATCAATTCTTTCCGATGCTCGCCACCTTTGGACTCTATATCGCGGTGGCCAACCTGATCGGTCTCATCCCCGGCTTCATGTCGCCAACGGCGAGCATCAACACGACGCTGGCGCTGACGATTATTGTCTGGGTCTCTCATCATTTTATCGGTTTTCGCGAGCACGGCTTGCATTACTACAAACATTTCATGGGACCGATGTGGTGGTTGGTGCCGCTGATGCTGCCGATCGAGCTGATCAGTAACCTGGCCCGCCTGCTGTCGCTGTCCATTCGTCTGTTCGGCAACATCATGGCCAAAGAAACCTTGCTTGGCATCCTGTTCATGCTGGCCGGCGCTTTTTTCGCGCCGCTGCCGATCATGGTGCTCGGTGTCCTCGTCTCGCTGGTTCAGGCCATGGTGTTTGTCCTGCTGGCAGTCGTCTACTTTTCGCAGGCCCAGGAGCATGCCCATTGATCGGTGACACCGTGTCGCCGTCATCATAGGAAATGAAGGAAGAAGGCCAATTACTCAACTTGTACAAGGAGAAAGAAAATGGAAGGTAATCTGCAACTCGCGCTGATCTGTATTGGCGCCGCGCTCTCCATCGGCCTTGCCGGTCTGGGCGCAGGTATCGGTATCGGCCTCGTCGGCCAGGGCGCCACCATGGGTCTGGCCCGCAATCCGGAAGTACAGCCGAAATTGATGGTCTTCATGATTCTCGGCATGGCTCTGGCCGAATCGATCGCCATTTACGGTCTGGTTATCTCGCTCATCCTGATGTACGCCAACCCGTTGATGTAGCACCGGATCGAGCAAGAGAACCCGCTATGGGTGCAAGAAGGCCGCAGACGAGTTCTGCGGCCTTCTTGCGTTTGTACCATGGCGCCGGCAACTATTCCGCGTCCCTGTGTCGATGACTGACAACGATCACGATATTATCATTCGGCCCCGCCGAGGTCGTAAAGAAAAAGCACTGCCGGAACGGGCGCTGCTGGTGGTCAACCACGCCGAAGCAGGGCTGGCGATGACCGTCGCTCGCCGGATTGGGGCTGCCCACCGTCATCTTGCCCACGCCGACCTGATGGTTGATCGACACGATCGCTTCTGTCTGGCCGGCCCCGCGCTTGGGGCCCCGGCCGCCGTGCTCCTGATGGAGAAGCTGGTGGCGCTTGGCGTCAGGCGCCTGGTCCTGCTCAGTTGTTGCGGCAGCCTCGATCCCTCGCTGCGTATCGGCGATATCCTCCTTGCCGAACGGGCGGTGGTCGGTGACGGGGTTTCCCGCTGGTATGGTACTGCCGATCAGATTTCTGCCAATCCGGAGACGCTTGCCGCCAGTGAGCAGACCCTGTCGGTGCACGGTATGTTCTCGCGACGGGGCGTTCTCTGGTCGACGGATGCCCCCTACCGGGAGCGCCGGTCCGAGTTGATGCTGCTCCGCGAGCAATTCGGTGTCGCCGGGGTCGATATGGAATGCTCGGCACTCTATACCCTGGCTGCCTATCGCAGTGTTGCTCTGGCCGCTCTTTTTATCGTTTCCGATGAGCTTTGGACCGCACGCTGGCGGCCCGGATTCGGCACCGACGCGTTTCGGCGGCAGAGCCGACTCGTTCTGGATACGCTCCTCGGCGATGGACTGGCGGCGGTGTGACGAAGGATCAAGCAATGAAAACCTTTCATCTCGTCAGTCTCGGCTGTCCGAAAAATCTTGTCGATTCTGAACTGGTCTATGGCCTGCTGCTGGCGCAGGGCTGGCAGGGATGCGATCTGCCCGATGAGGCGGCGGTCTTGATCATCAACACCTGCGGTTTTATTCAGTCCGCCGTCGAAGAAAGTATTGACGAGATCCTCAGGCTGGCTTCCTGGAAACAGGACGATCCAGGCAAAAAGCTCGTCGTTATCGGTTGTCTGGTTCAACGCTATCGCCGGCGCCTGGTGGAAGAGTTGCCTGAAGTTGACTTGTTCGTCGGTACCGAAGGCATCACCAGCCTGCCTGAACTGCTGGCCGGTCTCGGCCGGAGCGATATGGCGGAGAGGAAGATGGTGCTGCCTGATCGTTTTCTGATGACAGCGGCGCTGCCCCGGCGACTCTCCACCCCGTTTTTTCGGGCCTGGATGAAGATTACAGAGGGGTGCGACAACCATTGTTCCTATTGCCTCATCCCTTCCATTCGCGGCCCGTTGCGCAGCCGGGAAATTGAGGATCTGGTGATCGAGGCCGATCGTCTCGAACAGGGCGGTGTTCGGGAAATCACCTTGGTAGCGCAGGATCTGACGGCCTATGGCGAGGATCGCGGTGGCCGCGGGCAGCTCGTTTCCTTGCTGAAGGCGTTGCTCTCCGGAACCTCGATCCCCTGGCTTCGCCTGATGTATCTCTATCCGTCCGGAATTACCGATGAGCTGTTACACCTGGCGAGGGCGGAACCGCGGATTGTCCCGTATTTCGATATCCCGCTGCAGCATGTCAGTGACCGGGTCCTGCGGGCGATGAATCGGCGGTATGCGCGAGCCGACATCGAGCAGCTGCTGGGACGTATCCGCACTATCGTGCCGGGAGCGGCACTGCGTACAACGTTTCTTGTCGGTTTCCCCGGTGAAACGGAGGCTGACGTTGAGCAACTGCTCGAATTTCTGCCGATTGCCCGGTTCGATCATCTCGGCGTATTCCCTTATGCCAACGAGGAGGGATGTGCTGCTGAACAGATGGCAGATCATGTGGCCGAGGCGGAGAAGCAGCATCGTCTCGACGCCGTGCTGACCGCCCAGGCGGATATTTCGGCGAATACTCAACAGCGCTTTGTCGGGAGGGTAGAGCGGGTGCTGGTAGAGGGCGTCAGTCGGGAATCGGAGTTGCTGCTCGAGGGCAGGACCCGTTATCAGGCGCCCGATATTGATGGTTGTGTCCTGATCAATGAGGGAGAGACGAGCCCCGGTGAATTCGTCGATGTCGAAATCACCGAGGCTCACGTCTATGATCTGGTCGGCAGGATCGTGACCAGCGGCGAGGATTGAATAAGCGGCGTTGCCAGCAGCTAACGCCCGGTATTCACTTGTTCGCGCAGGTCTTTGCCAACTTTGAAGAAAGGCAGCTTTTTCGGGCTGACCTTGATCTTCTTGCCGGTCTTCGGATTTCTGCCCTCGTAAGAGCCGTAGTGTTTGATCACGAAGCTGCCGAATCCGCGGATTTCAATACTCTCGCCTCGGGCGAGGGCTTCCGTCATCGTGTCGATAACGGTGTTGGTGATGGCAGCTGCCTCGCGATGCGGAAGGCCGATATCCTGCGCCAAGGCTTCTATCAATTCTGATTTGTTCATGCTCTACTCCTGTTTGCGTTAGCAAATAGTTCACGTGCCCAGAGGATCCTTCTGAACACCGCCCCCCCCCCGAACAGTCGATCCTTAAATAAAGAATAAATTCAGGTTGTTAACAGTGCAACCGTGAATGACTGTTTTTACAACAAGAACAAACAGTTACATGACCATATATCAGCAGGTCGTGCTGACGGATGTATAACTCTTTAGATTTAATCAGCTAAATTTGCCTTTGTAAAGGGGAAAGCTATAAAAATATTTTTTTCAGATCGTTTTCATCGAGCATTCGATACCTGCCGGCAGGCAGCGAGCCGAGTTGCAGTTTCCCATAAGCAATTCTTTTCAGATGAAGTACCGGGTGCCCGATGGCACCAAACATTTTACGAACCTGGCGTTTTCTTCCCTCATGGATGGTTATCCGTATTCTGGTGGAGTGCTGATATCGTTTGACCAGTTTGATGACCGCCGGCCAGGTGCGCTGTCCTTCGATCAAAATTCCCCGTTCCAGTTCGGCCAGGCTCTGACTGGCGGGATGTCCCTGGACGAGAGCTTCGTAGGTCTTGGTGGTCTGATGGCTCGGATGGAGGACCCGGTGAGCGAGCTGACCGTCGTTGGTCAGCAGCAGGGCTCCTTCGGTATCGAGATCGAGGCGGCCGACCGGGAAAACGCGGGTAGTCACGTCTTTGAGCAACGAGGTGACGATGGGCCGGCCCTGCGGGTCGGCCATTGTCGTTACATAACCGGCCGGCTTGTTGAGTAGGATATAGACGAGCCCGGTGTCACCGGCGGTAACGAGTTGTCCGCGACAGTGAACGCGTTGCCGCCCGGGATCGATCTTGCAGCCCATTTCGGTTACGACTCGGCCGTCAACGCTGACCTGGCCGTCCCTGATCAACTCCTCGGCCGCCCGTCGCGAGGCTACGCCGCACTGGGCCAGGTACTTGTGCAGCCGAACAGCCGTGGTCAGCGCCATGGCCGGGGAATAATACGCTCGAATTTTTCGTCGACGAGTCGTCTGGTCGGCTCGTCGGTCTCCAGGATGTCGGTATACCAGGGTTTCATCCGGCAATCGAAGACTACCGGCGGTTCCAGACCGACATGGAAACGTCTGACCGAGCTTGTGGCCCCGTGGATGTCAGCGGCAGGCTCGAAACGGGTAAAGATGGTCCAGAGGAACTCCTGCAGTGAGACCGTGGCGGCAGCACTATCGTCAACGAGCATGACAACCGGCCAGTCCTTGAGAGCGGGATGCAGGGCCAGCCGGTCGGCCAGGTCCGTCTCGCTTTGATAGGCGGCTCCTTGAACGACGAGGGTGCCCGGCAGGAAAGTGATCGGCTTGTCGCAGCCGGCCGGCAGGGTACCGGTGAATTCGAGCGGCAGATCCCGAATCGCCTCTCGGCCCAGTCCCATCAGCATCGCTTTCGAGCCCTTGTTGACCGATGGGCCGGTATAATCGAGCGTATCCTGAGAGACATTGGCGAAGACAAAGAGATCGGTCAACCAGTTGACCCGCTCCAGGACATGACGCCAGAGGGCCGGGAAATCGGTTATATCGACACTGCCGTCGGTGATGATCAGAAACTTGCTCAAAGAGAGCTGACCTTCCCCGAGAATTCTCAGGCCGCAGGCAAACGCCTCGCGCGGGTAACGGTCGGCGACGCGGGCGGCTGCCAGACAGTGAAAACCCGTCTCTCCAAAGGTCTTCAAGGCCTTGACCCCTTTCATGACCAGGGGGAACAACGGCGAGAGCAGATCCTGGAGATAGTCGCCGAGGAAAAAATCTTCCTGGCGGGGGCGGCCGACCACGGTGGCCGGGTAGATCGCGCCGCTGCGGTGATAGAGGTGGGAGACCTGAAATACCGGATAATCGTGGGCCAGCGAGTTATAGCCGTAATGATCGCCGAACGGTCCTTCCGGCTGGCGGACATGCGGCGGCACACTCCCCTTGATAGCGAATTCGGCGCCGGCCACAAGGCAATGACCACCTCGCGGGTCGTTAACCATCGGCAGGCGGGAACCGAGCAGCAGTGAGGTGAGCATCAACTCCGGGATATCTTCGGGAAGCGGCGCGATGGCCGCGAGCATTAGGGCCGGCGGGCCGCCGATGAAAAGGGTCAGCGGCAACGACTCGTTTTTCTGCTCCGCCGCAAAATAATGGTAGCCGCCGCCTTTGTGAATCTGCCAGTGGATGCCGGTGGTGGTGTCGCTGTGGCGTTGAATGCGGTACATCCCCAGGTTGTGCCCATGGCCGTCCGGGTGCTCGGTGTAGACCAGGGGCAGAGTGACAAAGGGACCGCCGTCGCTGTGCCAGGAGGTGAGCATCGGCAGGGTGCTCAAACGCGGCGGCTGTTGGCAGTGATCGAGAATCGGTGCGGAACGCACGGTTTTCAAGCCGATTCGGGCGGCATCGAGCAACAGTTGCCGGTTTTCCCAGAGTGTCGCTGCCCTTGGCGGCATCGCGGTTTCAGCCAACCTGACAAGATCGCGAACGAAGTGCAGGGGCTTACTGCCGAAGGCGAGGTCAAGACGCTTGGCGGTACCGAACAGGTTGGTTACCACCGGAAACGACGAGCCTTTGACCCGGTTGAAGAGCAGGGCCGGTCCGTGTTGGGCGATGACTCGGCGATGGATTTCGGCGATTTCCAGGTAGGGATCGACTTCTTCGTCGATCCTCAGCAATTCGCCTTCGGCATCGAGCAGGTCCAGGTAATTGCGCAGGTCGTCGAGTCGTTGTTTAGTCATGATTGTCGGTTGGTTCGGGGTGAGCGTGCTCTTCTTGCAGAAAGAGGCGGTGGTATTCCTGTTTTGACAGATGGCGACGAAGCAGAGCGGTACAGAAATCCACCAGCTGCTCGATTTCCGCGCTGTCCATCCGTTCTGCCAGGGTCGAAGCAAGGGGTTCCCGGCCAAGCAATCGCAGATAGGCTGCACATGAACTGCGATCAAGCTCGGTGCTCAGGCCAAAGCAGATGGCGGCAGGATCGGGAGAAGGTCTGGTCATGAGGGATCAGCCGGCAAGCAGCAGATGGTAGTGCACGGTGCGTGTACGAGGTCCGTCGAATTCGCAGAAGAACAGTTTTTGCCAGGTCCCGAGTTGCAGCCGGCCGTCACGAAGGGCGACGGTCAACGATGATCCGACCAGACTGGCCATGATGTGCGCCGGCGAATTACCTTCCAGGTGGCGAAACGGAAAGTCCAGTGGCACGATCTGGCGCAGTCCGGCGATCAGGTCGTCGCGAACCGCCGGATCGGCCCCTTCATTGATCGTCAGGCCGGCGGTGGTGTGTGGATTGAAGACGAAACACAGTCCGCTTTTTATGCCGTGTGGCACCAGTTCCCGGCTGAGGTGAGAGGTGATGTCAACACACTCCATGGTGGCGGAGGTCTTGATGCTGAACGAACTGCTGATCATGCTTCCCTCGTTGGTGGACGGTGAGCTTGAGAATATTCGGGCGGGATGGCCTAAGTGTTGATACTATAGGTGTTTCCGGTGCCGGCGTCAACTATGACGGGCGGTACGACAGCGATGTGCCACCGATGTGCCGCCGATGTGCCGCCGATGTGCCGCCGATGCGGGCCGTTTTCCGGCGAGTATGCGGTGGCCGGCCGCTGTCGCCGCCGACAGGAGGGCGGATAAATGAAACAATCGTGTTATTTAATCGGCAGCCGTGCTGTCGGCAAAACGTATATCGGAAGACTACTGGCCCATCGTATCGATTATGCTTTTATCGATACCGACGAGTTGATTCAGCAGGAGGTCGGTATGACGATCGCTGAGTTGGTCGGTCAGCGGGGATGGCCCGCTTTTCGTGGTATCGAACGCGACGTGCTGCGTCGCTGCTCCCGGCTCGACCGAGTCGTAGTGGCGACCGGCGGCGGGGCCGTCTTGCACGGCGATGTCTGGCCGCAGATCAAGAAGCGGGCTCTGGTCGTCTGGTTGACGGCGCCCATCGAGGTTGTTTTGCGGCGTATTGCTGACGATCCCGGCAGCGGTTCGCTGCGTCCGTCGTTGACGAGTGGTGATCAGGCAGACGAGTATGAAGCGGTAATGCGTGAGCGGGAACCGCTCTATCGCCGACTGGCCGATCGGACAATTGCTGCCGGCTCTCTTGACAGCGACCGAATCGTGGCCGATATTATTAAGATAGTGCAAACTTTCCAGCAGTGATAGAGAGGTGTCCACCGGTGAAGGTGAAAGACAGGCTTCCGACCCGCGGCCGTGCCGGGGGGAGTCGAAGATCAGGAAGCAGCGGAAAGAAAGGACCGGTAGTCGTCATGTCGGGTAGGGAGACAATCGTTTCGGTCTGGATGCTTGCCCGCGAATACGGACGACTTGCCGGTGCGGGCGGGGTCAAGGATGTCGTCGTCCAATTGTCCAAGACGCTGGCCCGCTGGAACGGTCGGAAGGTCAATGTCGTATTGCCCTGCTACGGTTTCATCGATCCGCCGGCAAACGGCTTTCAGGAGCTTGTCGATCCCCAGCAGCCGGGCCGGCTACTCGAAATCAACGTGGCGATGAACTATGTCGGCAGGGAGCGCGAGGAGCGGGTGCGCGTCTGGCACCGGGTACAGGACAAGGTTTCGATCTATCTGCTCGAAGCGGAGCGGTTCCTGGAGAAGAGCGGGGTGTATACCTATACCCGCCAGGAACAGCAGCGAGAATCATGGAAAATGCAGGGGACAGGACATTTTGACTTTTTTGCGATGAACGTCTTGCTGCAAAAAGCCACGCTTGATTTGATGATCGTGCTCGATGAGCGACCGCAGATCATCCACTGCCACGACGGGCATACCGCAATTACGCCCGCTCTGATGCGCGAATGCCCCGGGTACCGGCACTACTTCCGCAATAGCGCGGCGGTGGTCACCATCCACAACGGTGGTGTCGGATATCATCAGGAAGTATCCGATCTGGAGTTCGTGCAGGCCGTTACCGGGTTGCCGATGCGGGTTATCCTGGCGTCTTGTCTCGAGCACAGTTTCGATCCGTTCATTGCCGCCGGCGACTATGCCTCTATCACCACGGTCAGCGACAATTACGCCCGGGAGTTGCAGGAGTCGGACAGCGACTATCTGACCGGTTGGCTCGGTCACCGCTTGCGTGACCGGGGCATTACCATTGCCGGGATCACCAATGGCATCGATCCGGCCGATTTCGATCCGCGGCAACCGGACGCGGTCGGGATTGCCGCCGGCTATGACCCCGCCGACGAGAAAGACGATCTTTCCGGAAAACGAATTTGCAAGCAGGCGTTGTTTCAGGAGATGGCTTCTCCTCCGGACCTCGAAGATGAAAAGCGTTTCGGTTTCCTCGACGACGACCCCGAGCAGCCGTTGTTTACTTTTATCGGTCGGCTCAGTGATCAGAAGGGGGTAGATATCCTGATTGCGGCGGTGCAATTGCTACTTGCCGCCGACAGCTCGGTCCGTTTCGTCTGTCTGGGCAGCGGCGGCCCGCGGGAAGAAGATGCATTGGCCCGAATTGCCGGCCAAGATCGCCATGCCGGCCGGGTCTGCTTTATTCGGGGATTTGACCCGAAGCTGGCTAACCGGATTTATGCTGCCGGCGATTTCTTCGTTATTCCATCCCGTTACGAGCCATGCGGGTTGACCGATTACATCGCGCAACTATTCGGTAACGTGCCGGTGGTGCATCATGTCGGTGGCTTGGTCAAGGTCATTGACGGCGAGACCGGTTTTGCCTACCGTGATAACACACCGGAGCAGTGTGCCGAGGCGATGCTTCGAGCCTTGGCGGCTTTTGCAGATCGCCAGTTGCTGCGTCGGCTGCAGAAGCAGGCCGTTGATAGGATCTATCGGCACCATACCTGGGCCGAGGTGATGAAAGATTATCTGCAGCTGTATCGGCAGAGCCGCACTCATCATCTTAATCAACGGCGGGACAGGTTTTAGCCTGTCCTCCGCTAGCTAAAAGAACGGTGGGGACAGAATGCATCCTGTCCTTCGCTCACTAAAACGATATCAGCGCACAGGAGGTTTATCATGACCGTACGTATTGGCATTAACGGCTTCGGCCGCATCGGCAGGAACATTTTTAGAGCCATCGCCAGCGACCCGCTCTTTGCCGATATCGAGGTGGCGGCAATCAATGATCTGACCGACAACCAAACCTTGGCACACCTGCTCAAGTATGATTCCGTCATGGGGACGTGTCGTCAGGAGATCGACAGCGACGAGGCGGGGATTATCGTTGATGGGCGGCATATCGCGGTGACAAGTCATCGCAACCCGATCGACATTCGCTGGGGAGACCTCGGTGTCGACTACGTGGCCGAATGCACCGGTATCTTCCGCGATGCGGACGCGGCTGGTGCCCACATCGATGCCGGCGCCAAGAAGGTGGTCATCTCGGCCCCGGCCAAAGGCAACGTCAAAACGATCGTCATGGGTGTTAATGAGGACGAGTACGATCCGACCAGTCATCACGTAATTTCCAACGCCTCGTGTACAACCAATTGCCTGGCGCCGGTGGCCAAGGTGATCCTCGATCATTTCGGGATCAAACGCGGCTTGATGACCACCATCCACGCCTACACCGGAGATCAGCGCCTGCTCGATTTTCCCCATTCGGATCTGCGCCGGGCACGGGCTGCGGCATTGTCGATGATTCCCACCAAAACCGGTGCGGCGGCGGCCGTATCGCTGGTAATCCCGGAGTTGAAAGGAAAATTCGACGGACTGGCTGTCCGGGTGCCGACACCGACGGTATCCCTGGTCGATGCGGTCATGGAGGTGGAGCAGGAAACCACGGTCCCGGAAGTCAACCAGGCGCTCAAGCAGGCGGCCAACCGTTACCTCGGCTATACCGAACTGCCGCTTGTATCAATCGATTTTCAAGGGGATCCACACTCCTCCATCGTCGACGGTCAGTCAACCAAAGTTATCGGCTCCACGGTCAAGGTGATGAGCTGGTACGACAATGAGTGGGGGTATTCGAACCGGATGCTTGATCTGATTCTCCACATGGAGTCGAAACGACCGCTCTAGCATAACGCGATTGCCCGTTCGTGCCGACACCTCCGTGCATTACACCAGGCTGGACGGTTCTGCCGGAGGCTGCATCGCGAAGGCCCGGCGGGCCGGAGAATCAGGCCCGAAGGGCTACGGACAGGACGTCCGAAGCCGGAGGCAGGACCTGCCAACCCTTTCGACCATGATGCCGATTTTCATAGTCAAAGTGGTTCCTGGTCATGCGCGTTGTTGGAACCAGAAGCAGTGAGGTTGAAGACAAGACAATGAGCGGAATATCGGCCCAGCGCCAAATCGACTCCGATGCCCTCAAGGCAAATCTGCTGGAGACGGCCGAACAGGTCGAGATCAGAGCGGATCTGTTGCCGCTTCTCGTTGCCGTGGAGAAGTTTCGCGGTATTCACTCCCAGTTGGAGAGTCTGCTCTATGAGATCTGTCATCCCTACCGCAACTGGCAGCTCATTCTGCCTCTGCTGCGCGGTTTTGTGCTGAAGAACTATCATCACTACAGCAAGGGTGAATACGGACCCACATCGTTTCGTCTCTTTTCCGGTTTGTTCTTCGAGGCTATCGCCGATGCACAGAAGAACCCGCTCTTACTCAGCCAGATCTTCGAGGCCCAGTGGGCCTGGCTGGATAAGCTCGTCTCCCAACTGGAAGCCGACGACCTGGAGCGCTACGAGCCGACCATCAACGAGCTGATGCTGCGGCTGGTCAAGCTCGATCAACAGGACGGCGAGATTCTGATGCATCTGGTCCATGGCCAGCAGTCGGTCAAACGGGTGATCAACCGGCTGCTCCACCTGTGCGATCGGGCCGCGGTCAGGCTTGATCTCGGCCCGGTTGCCAAGCTGCTCACTGTGTTTCTCAGGAAGAATTACGACTACTGGCTCGGCGAGGACGACCCGCTTCCCTGGTATCTCGAGCGGTGCGACATCACACCCGATGATTTTCACCAACAGCAGGCTTTTGCCGCCATTTCCCACGAAGCGATACGCGGTTATCGTGCTGACTTGCAGACCATTGAGCACGAGGCGGCCGACCCGGAATCAGCGGTCCGGCGGTTGCTCGAACTGCCGTCGCACATCGATATCGTGCGGCTCTATAAGGAGGTCCCCGCCCATCTCAGCGGCATCGACGTCAACGATGCCAGCGGTCAGATTCAGGGCGCCGATGCCGCCGCGGTGCTGGACGAGAACCACAAATTGCTGTTCATGTTTAAAATCATGGACACGCATGGACTGCACCTGATTCATGAAGAAACGCTTCGGGAAATCAACCGCAGCCTGGTGATCCTGGTCAGGCAGCAGAGCTTCGAGGAGATCGAAGAATTCCTGCTGACCGCGTTTCGCCTGCTCAAGGTTAACGTCAGAAAGTATCCGCATACCTCGCTGCAATGCATCCAGGTCCTCGGCGGGGAAGTGTTCAAACGCGGTAACAGCCGCATGGTCGAGGCCTTTCTCTGGGGCGTCGTGCGCTTTGGGTTCCAGCCGGCCAATGTGACCGGGGTCGACGAGAACTGGCAGCCGATCATCAATCCGGCCCATCTGAGCAATATCCGGGTCTGGCTGCACCTGATAATGCAGGAACCGAAATGGTGCGCGACCCTGTTCTCGGCGCTGATCATTCATCTGAAACTGACCGGCACCTGCGTCAAGGATACCGACCTATTCCAGCGTGATATCACCGAGCTGCTCAATCATCAGATCGAACCGATCTATAACCTGACCAAACAGTTCACCAAGTTGATGCCGGTTTTTTTCAACGAGATCGGCGCTGAAGGCGACCTGCGTGACGTGTCGACCGCGCTGGACGAGACCCATCGCCGCAAGGATGTGCTCATCCATTTCCTGAGAAAGCAGAGCCATGTCGAGAGCTCCAATCTGATCGTCGACTTTATCAGGGTGATCTTCACCTTCTGGCGAACCAGGGACAAGGATGCGCTGCTGCCCCATCTGCCCCCGGAGATCTACAGCCGGGTAAGGACCAAGGGGCCGCTCATTGACGAACAGGTGGTGCTGGCCGAGCGGGTCATCAAGGAGTTCGATCTGTCCCAGGTCGATGACCTGCTCCATGTCCACCAGCAGGACCTGCAGCGTTTTCTTGATGATCAGCAGGATTGCAGCGAGGAAGAGCGGGGCCGATACGCATTGCTGGCCCGCATGTTCAAGCTACTCCATAAAAAGTACAATCTCGGGTTTCAGGAACTTCGCTCCGAGCTGTTGCAAGCTGCTCGAGAAGGCTTTCCGCAGATGGAGGAGCTGCTGCAGAAGCTTGACGAGCGGGATATCGAAGGGGTCATCGAATCGGTCCTCGACGCCCTGGAGCAGTTACGCCAGGACATCCTGTCCGACGAGCGGTTCGAGGCCCGTGAGGAAATCTATTACAAGCGGCATATCGCCGTTGATATCCCGTCCGTCTACGGCCGTTACCGGGAACGGAAATTCGACAGTCTGTCGTTGACCTTCCGTCTGGAAAACCTGGCCAATATCTACCTGGAGATGCTGCCGGAGACGGTGAACCTGTCATTTATCACCAAGGCGACGTTTTACGTGATCGCCCGCTGTCTGAAGTTGTACCGGCGGGCGCTGCATATCGACGGCATCGCCTCCCGCAAGCTCGACACCTACCTGGCGCTGCTCACCTCGTCGCTGAAGATCCGGCGCTTCAGTTACACCCAGTATCTCGATATCTTCCGGGGGTTGTCCGAAGGCGTCAAGGACGTCATTTATGCCTACTATACCAACATCCACCAGAACAATCTGTCGCTGATCATCCCGCAGATCGGCCGGGACAACCTGCTGCCCCGCTATCGCTCGCTCTACAACGACGAGCAGATGGCCAATACCGTGCACAGCCTGTCCGAGGCATTTTTCCGGGACCTGATCGCCTCTTCGTTCGGTCTGCAGCATCTCGATAATTTCATCCTGCGGGTGATCCAGACCCTTGAGAGCCAGCGAGAGATTCTCGATGAGGATACTCTCGATCTATTGATGACCTATAACCCGGAAAAGGCCATCTCACTGCTCGACGAGGTCAACCCGTATACCGATGACCTGATTCATCTCGGCAACAAGGGATTCAACCTGATCACTCTGACCGAGGACCGATTGCCGGTGCCGCCGGCTTTTGTGTTGACCACGGAAGTGTTCCGCTGCCGCGAGGTAATTTTTGATTTTTCGAAGGCGAGACAGGAGCTGATGCGGCAGATCCGCTCGGCGCTGACCCATATCGAGCAGCAGACCGGGCAGGTTTTCGGAGCACCGGAGCGGCCGTTGCTGCTGTCGGTGCGCAGCGGCAGCGCTTTGTCGATGCCGGGTATGATGGCGACTATCCATAACGTCGGGCAAAATGTTGAATTGGTCGAAGAATATATTCAAGCACACGGCAACGAATACTTTGCCTGGGACAACTATCGCCGGTTCCTGCAATCGTGGGCGATGGTCTCCGGAGTGGAGCGGGAGGCCTTTCAGGAGTTGATGAACGAGGCCAAGGCTCGACACAACGTGGCGCTCAAACGGCAATTCACACCGGAGCAGATGAAAGAGCTGGCCCTGCGCTACCAGAAGCTGGTGCGACGGCAGGGCCTCGGAATCCCCGACGATCCCTGGCTGCAATTGATTGGAGCAGTGGAAATGGTTCTTGATTCCTGGGACAACCAGAAGGCCCGGGATTACCGGCGGATCATGGACGTCTCCTCCGACTGGGGGACGGCGGTGATCGTGCAGGCCATGGTGTTCGGCAACCGCAGCGAGCGCTCCGGCTCCGGAGTGTTGTTTACCGCTCATCCCTACCGCAAGGTGCAACGGGTCGCCTTATGGGGCGACTATGCCTATGGTGATCAGGGTGAGGATATCGTCTCCGGTCTGGTCACCAGTCATCCCATCTCTGTTGAACAGGCCGAGCTTGATGGGCGCCCCCGGCATGATACCCTTGAATTGAAGTTCCCGAAAATCTATCAGCGCCTGCTTGCCGTATCCCGGGAGCTGGTCTACGAAAAACGCTGGGATGCCCAAGAGATCGAGTTCACCTTCGAAGGCCCGGAAGCCGGCGATCTCTGGTTGCTGCAGACTCGGGACATGATCACCATCAAGCAAAAAGAGCATTTCAGTGTCTTTGTTGAATCCGAGGAGTTGACCGGATCCTTGCTCGGCAAAGGAATCGGGGTGTCCGGCTCTGCCTTGTCCGGCAAAGCAGTGTTTACCGAGGAAGACATTGCCCGGCTGCGGTCCGAGGAACCGGAAACGGCGCTTATCCTGATCAGACAGGACACGGTGCCGGAGGATATCACCGTGATCTCGCTGACCGACGGCTTGTTGACGTCGCGCGGCGGCCAGACCTCACATGCCTCCGTGGTGGCGGTGCGGTTAGAAAAGACCTGTGTGGTCGGTTGCCGTCAATTGCGCGTCTATGAACGTCACTGCGAGATCAACGGTCATCGGATCGAGTCTGGCGATCACGTCTCCATCGACGGGCGCAGTGGGACCTTGCTCAAGGGGCGCCATCCGATTCGGGAAGAAATGCATATTCTGCCGATTTAGGTGGTGCATTGTTTCGTGGTCGACCGGCACCGATCAACGTCATTCCCCAACAGCCCGGACCGGCGGCACAGGGTCGCCAAGGGTGCTGGATCGTGGTGTGTCCGATGAACGGCGGCTGGTGGATGGTGGTTTGGAGATGGAGGAGGTAAACCGAATGAAAAAAAAGACCCAGCCGTTTCTCAAAGGACCGGCCCTGCTTGCACTGGCGCGCCGGAAAGCCGGTAGCCTCGGTATTGATCCGAGTAAGCACAAACTCGTCGAGTTGGTGCATCTGGTACAACAGCGGGAAGGCCACTGTGCCTGTTTCCGGAGACAGCGGGAATGCCAACAGCGGGCCTGCTGCTGGCAGGCTTCCTGTGGAGCGACGATGCGCGACTAGATCTGTCGCCGTTGTTCCGGAACACCCAGCGCCTTGAGAATGGCGCCAAGCGGGCAGAATTTCGAGAAGCCGAACTGCAGCAGGTTAGCGCCGACAAAGGCGGTGAACAGCAACCAGTAGCTGCTGTGAAAGAGCGGGCTTGCCTCGACGCCGAGCGACAGGCTGAAGAGAATAAAAAAGCCGGCGATGGCGTGAATCCAGTCGGTGATGGTCATGATCTCCTCCCAGCTTTCCTTCCGGTCGATTCGTTTATTCGTGTTCTGGACAGAATAAATGACGCATATTCTGGATAAGTTCGAGAATGCGCCGATCGGAAATTCGATTGTAGATGAAGTTGGCGTCTTTGCGAAAGTCGATGATTCCCTGACTTCGCAGGATATTGAGGTGCTGTGAAACATTGGCGTTGGTGGTCTTGACCTGGTGGCGCAGATCGCCGACGGACAACTCCTGTTCCTGGAGCAGGCAGAGAATTTTCAGGCGAATCGGGTGAGACATCGATTTCAGCAGCTTGGAAATGATTTCGATCTGCTCGTCTTTTACCGCAGCATCCATCGTGGCTCTCTCCTTTCATTCTTTGACGATCCGGAAACAGGCTGGTTGTGGTTTGGCTAAATTTTAGCTTTTAATTTAATTTTCAAGTAAAATTTGTAAAGCATTATTTTCCATGGCGGAAAACAATGACCTGTGACATACATTCGTTATGCGATGTGATCTCGACCGGGGATTGCGTGGCCTTGAGCCCGGTTCGAAGAGCACGTCGATATCCCTTTCAGCCCCTCGGAAGCGTTTTTGCAAAAACCGTATCGATCGATACGGAAGAGACGCGATCGCCCGGAAAAAGAAGAACCGGCGGTCGAGAAATAGCGGCCATTACATCAAAAAAATTGATTTTGATGTTAATCTATTCTAGATTGTGTGCGGGAGTGGCTAAAACAATCACGGTGCTCTGGAGACCGCGTGATTGTAGCCCGCTGCAGTTGATTTGTCAGCGAAGAAAAATGATCCCGGACAACAGGGGTAGCGGCCGGGCTGGAGAATTACTGGAAAGGAGAAACAAATGATTGATGTTGATGATAAAATCACCAGCTTGTTAAGTGAAAAACGAGTGTTCGAACCGCCGCAAGCCGGCCGGGAGACTGCTGCTGTCGGCGACCTGGAAAGCTATGAGCGGGAGTATCGCCGATCCATGGATGACCCGGAAGGGTATTGGGCCGAGCGGGCGCGCGAACTGGTGAGCTGGTTTACGCCGTGGGATCGTGTTCTTGATGCCGATTTGAGTAAACCGGAGGTGCGCTGGTTCGACGGGGCGACGCTCAATGTTTCCTATAATTGTCTCGATCGGCACCTGGCCAGCGGCAAACGCGACAAAACGGCGATCATCTGGCAGGGCGAACCGGATGAGGAAGTGCGCCGGTTTTCCTATGGCCAGTTGCATGAAGAGGTCTGCCGTTGTGCCAATGTCTTGAAAAAGATGGGCGTGAAAAAGGGTGACCGGGTAGCGGTCTACCTGCCGATGATTCCCGAACTGGCCATCACCCTGTTGGCCTGTGCCCGGATCGGCGCCATTCACTCGGTGGTGTTTGCCGGTTTTTCCGCGGTCAGCCTGCAAAATCGTATTCAGGACTGTGAGGCCCGTATCTTGGTGACTGCCGACGCGGTCCTGCGGGCCGGCAAGATCATTCCGCTTAAACCCAATGCCGATGAGGCCCTGGAGCAGTGTGAGTCGATCGAGCACTGTTTGGTGGTCCGCCGGGCCGGCTATGAAATCGGTATGCAGCTCGGGCGCGACAGCTGGTGGCATGAGGAGATGGAAGACGATGCGATCACCGCGGTCTGTGAACCGGAGCCGATGGCCGCCGAGGATATATTGTTCATTCTCTACACCTCCGGCTCCACCGGAAAGCCGAAGGGCGTCGTCCACACCACCGGCGGCTACCTGACCTATGCCCTGCACACGACGCAATGGGTGTTCGACTTGAAGGACGATGATGTCCACTGGTGTACCGCCGATATCGGCTGGATTACCGGTCACACCTACATCCTGTACGGACCGCTTGGCCTGGGCGGGACCACGGTGATGTTCGAGGGGGTGCCTTCCTACCCGGGACCGGATCGTTTCTGGCAGCTCGTCGAGAAATTCAAGGCGACCATTTTCTACACCGCGCCGACGGTCATCAGGGCCTTGATGCGCCATGGCGACGAGCCTCTGAAAAACAGGGATCTGTCGTCGTTGCGGATTCTCGGTTCGGTCGGCGAGCCGATCAACCCGGAGGCCTGGATGTGGTATCACCTGAATGTCGGCGGTGGTCGTTTGCCGATCGTCGATACCTGGTGGCAGACAGAAACCGGTGGAGTCATGATCTCGCCGCTCCCCTATGCAACTCCCTTGAAGCCGGGGTCGGCAACTCGGCCGCTACCCGGTATTGATGCGGCGATTCTCAATGAAGAAGGACAGCTGGCCGGCGCCAACGAAGGTGGCCACCTGGTTATCCGCCGGCCGTGGCCCGGGATGTTGCGCGGTGTATTCGGCGATCCGGAGCGCTACCGGACGACCTACTTCGAAGAATTTCCCGGTTTCTACGATGCCGGCGACGGGGCACGTTGTGACGAGGACGGCTATTTCTGGATCATGGGCCGTCTCGACGACGTGATAAATGTTTCCGGCCACCGTCTCGGCACCGCCGAGATCGAGTCGGCCCTCGTTTCCCACCCACGGGTTTCCGAGGCGGCGGTAGTCGGCATGCCCCATCCGATCAAGGGGCAGGCCATCTATGCCTTTGTCACGCTCAATGACGGTGTGGATGAGACGCCGGAACTGCTTACCGAACTGCGCGTTCACGTGCGCACCGAAATTGGCCCGATCGCGTCTCCCGACTCGATTCAGTATGCGCCCGGCCTACCGAAAACACGCAGCGGCAAGATCATGCGCCGCATCCTGCGCAAGATCGCCGCCGAGGACTTTGCGGATTTCGGGGATATCTCGACGCTGGCCGATCCGGGCGTCGTCGATGACCTGATTGCGGCCAAACAGTCGCTCAATCAATGAGCGGAAGCTTCGCCTCTTCGACACTCAATTCTTGATCCCCGGTCGAGCCGGGCAGGGTGTTTACAACACCTCTGCCTGGCACGACCCGTCCCTGAACTGCTCCTGTCGTGAATTTGCTTCGGGTGATTGCCGGCTTGTTGCGTCAGCCCCGGTAGCGGCCGGCCTCACGGTTGTTTCCCGAGCATCCCCTTGATGGTGTCGATGGGTACCGGAAAGATGATGGTCGAGTTCTTCTCACCGGCAATCTCGCCCAGGGTCTGCAGATAACGAAGCTGGATGGCGTTTTCGCTCTCGGCCAGTTTCTGGGCCGCCTCTACCAATTTCTGCGCCGCCTGCTGCTCGCCCTCGGCGTGGATCACCTTGGCGCGCCGTTGCCGTTCGGCCTCGGCCTGCTTGGCGATGGCGCGAATCATCGACTCGTCCAGGTCGACATGCTTGATCTCGACATTGGTCACCTTGACGCCCCACCCGTCCGTCTGGCGGTCGAGGATCTGCTGGATATCCTCGTTGAGTTTGTCTCTCTCGGACAGCATCTCGTCGAGTTCATGTTTGCCGAGCACGGAGCGCAGTGTGGTCTGGGCCAGCTGGCTGGTTGCGTCCATAAAGCGCTCGACGGCGATGATCGCTTTTTCCGGGTCGATGACCCGGTAATAGACCACCGCGTTGACCTTGACCGATACATTGTCGTAGGAGATGACGTCCTGGGTCGGCACGTCCATGACCACCGTACGCAGATCGACCCGCACTATCTGCTGGATGAACGGGATGACGATGATCAATCCGGGTCCCTTGACCTTGTCGAAGCGGCCGAGGGTAAAGATGACGCCACGTTCGTATTCACGCAGGATTTTGATCGTGTAGGCGATCAAGAGAATCAGCAGGACGACTATTATCGACGTGAATTGCAGTAAATCGATACCCATGGTTTTTCTCCTGGTTACTGGTTTACCGGTGGCGGCCGGTGGTTGACGCCGGCTCAGGCGTAACGGTCAGTACGAATCCCTGCGGCTCCATGCCGGTGATGCGCACCGTCTCACCGGCACTAACCGGTCGCTCGGCACGGGCCGACCAGTCTTCGCCCTGGACATGGACTCGACCAAGACCGTCGGTGAAATCGTCAACCGCTTCGGCCTGCAGGCCGATCATTGCTTCCCGGCCGCTGCTTCTTCGGGGTTTGGCGATGGTGCGGGCGGCATGCCAGACGATGATGCCGAAGATGGCTGCGGAGCTGACGGCCATGCCGGCGATCAGGCCGGTGTTGATCCGAAAATCGGGGACATCTGTATCGAACAGGATGATTGAACCGAAGATCATGGCGATGATGCCCCCGATTCCGAGGATGCCAAATGATGGCATGAAGAGTTCCACCGCGATCAGGGCTAATCCAAGCACGATAAGTGCCAGACCGGCGTAGTTGACCGGCAGGATCTGGAAGGAATAGAGGGCCAGCAGCAGGCAGATGCCGCCGATAACGCCGGGTACCAGTGCACCCGGATTGTAGCCCTCGAGAATTAACCCGTAGATACCGACCATCAACAGCATATAGGCCAGGGTCGGGTTGGTGATAATGGCCAGCAGGTCGGTACGCCAGTCGGTCTGTATCTCGATCGGTGTCAGGCCGGCGGTCGACAGGCGGTGCGAGCCCGATTCCATCTGCACCTGGCGGCCGTCGATGGCGGTCAACAGTTCCTCCAGGTCTCCGGCTATCACGTCAATGACGTTTTCCGCCAGCGCTTCGCTGGCGGTCAGGCTGACGGCTTCTCGTACCGCCCGTTCCGCCCAGTCACCGTTGCGGCCATGCCGCTCGGCCAACCCTTTGATGTAGGCGACCGCATCGTTGATGACCTTGCGGCTCATGGCATCTCCTGCCGGTTGTTCCGGTGCGGCCTCCTGCCCTGATGAGTCGTCCTGTCCATCTTCGGCCTCTTCGCGGTCTTTTACCTTGTTCCAGGCATCCCGCGCCCGTTCAAGAAGGGAAGGTTTGTCCTGCCCGCCGCCGATCTGCACCGGGGTCGCCGATCCCAAGTTTGTCGAAGGGGCCATCGCTGCGATATGGCTGGCGTAGAGGATATAGGTTCCGGCGCTTGCCGCCCGCGAACCGGCCGGGGCTACCCAGGTGGCCACCGGTACCTCGGCAGCCAGGATGGCCCGAATGATATCACGCATCGAGGCATCGAGTCCGCCGGGAGTATTGAGGCGCAGCACCAGCAGACCGGCATCCTCTTTTTCCGCTCGGGCCAGGCCGCGCAGGATATGGTCGCGGGTGGCCGGGCCGATCGCATCGTCAACGGTCAGCACAAAAGCTTTTCCGGCTTCGGCCGGGTCCTGCACTGCCAGAGCGCGGCCGCCGATCACCGCCAGAGCGGCGAGAAAAAGCAGCAGGCAGGTGCCTAACCATCTTGCTTGCTGTAAAGGTTTCATAGCTTCAAGATAAAGCGGCCGGTCTGCTGATTCAAGGGGTATGGGTCCGCCAGATGGCCGTTGACAGAAGAATTATTCGGGATTGCTGGCAAGAGAAGCGATTTTTCTCGCCGTCGGCGTCGGCAACCGGAGACAAAATAGTTTACTAATGCGCTATTTCTTGTACTTTTGGGCGAACAACTGAAATGACGTAACCGGCGATGGGGTATCTTTTCCACTGGTTCGAGCGGTTCGAATGACCGGTAACGGGAAGACGGCGAAAGTCCGACGCCGGCTAACAAGACAACGGGAAATGCATATGACAGGAAATGAAATACGTGCCAGATTTCTGGAATATTTCAAGAAAAACGGGCACACCGTCGTCGAGAGTTCTTCGCTCGTGCCCCAGAACGATCCGACCCTGCTCTTTACCAATGCCGGGATGGTCCAGTTCAAGACGGTATTCATGGGCGAGGAGAAACGGGATTATGTCCGCGCCGTTACCAGCCAGTGTTGTATGCGTGCCGGCGGCAAACATAACGATCTGGAGAATGTCGGTTATACTGCCCGGCACCACACCTTTTTCGAGATGCTTGGCAATTTCTCCTTTGGTGATTACTTCAAGGAGCAGGCCATTGCCTATGCCTGGGAATTCCTGACCGAAGAACTTGGTCTGCCGAAAGATAAACTGTGGGTGTCGGTTTTTCAGGACGACGATGAGGCCTTCTCCCTGTGGGAGCAGGTGGAGGGGCTGCCGTCCGGCCGGATCGTGCGGCTCGATGAAAAGGATAATTTCTGGGCAATGGGTGACACCGGCCCGTGCGGGCCGTGTTCGGAAATCCACATCGACCAGGGTATCGAGGCCGGCTGCGGCCGGGAGGAATGTGCCGTCGGCTGCGATTGCGACCGTTTTCTCGAGTTGTGGAACCTGGTATTCATGCAGTTCAATCGCATTGAAGACGGCTCTCTGGAACCGCTGCCGAAACCGAGCATCGACACCGGTATGGGTCTGGAGCGGGTGGCTGCGGTTCTGCAGGGCAAGTTCAATAACTACGATTCGGACCTGTTCACCCCGGTGATTTCTCGACTGGAGCAGCTGTCCGGTCGCCGCTACGGCGCGGATCGCTCCGATGATACGGCGATGCGGGTCATCGCCGACCATGCTCGGGCGACATCTTTTCTCGTCGCCGACGGGGTGCTGCCGTCCAACGAAGGGCGCGGTTATGTGCTGCGCCGGGTGATGCGCCGGGCGATCCGCTTCGGCAGGAATCTCGGCCTCGGTTCCCCGTTCATGTTCGCCGCCTGCTCGGCGGTGGTCGATTCGATGATCGGGGCCTACCCGCGTCTCCGTGATACGTTGGAGTTGCTTGAAAAAGTGGTGAACAACGAAGAAGCCCGCTTTAGTGAGACGCTTGAACACGGCCTGGCCATGCTCGATGAGGAGATCGCCCGTCAGCGGCAGAGCGGTACGCCGCGGATCGATGGCGAGTTTATTTTCAAGCTCTACGATACCTTCGGTTTCCCGGTCGATATCGTGCGTGATATTTCCCTGGAGCGGCAGATCTCCTTTGATGAAAACGGATTTCAGGCCGCTATGGAACGGCAGCGGCGGCAATCGCGGGCATCGCGGAAGGGTGAAGGGGTTCAGGTCAAGGACGCCGGGGTGAAACAACTGATTGAATCCGGGACCCGCTGCAGCTTTATCGGCTATCAGGCGTTGCAGACGACGACCACCGTGCAGGCCCTGCTCGATGAAGCGGGGCAGCAGGTTGCGGAGTTGGCTGCGGGCGGGCGGGGCCGGTTGTTTGTCGAGGCCACCCCGTTCTATGCCGAGTCGGGCGGCCAGGTCGGTGATGTCGGTGCGGTTATCTGGCCCGCCGGTCGGGCAACGGTCGAGACGGTACGGACCGAGGCGGACGGAGTGATCTTGCACCACGTGCTGGTGGCCGAAGGCACCCTGAGTTTGGGTGCTGAGGTCGAGATGGCCGTATCCGAGGCAGTCCGGCACGATACTGAAGCTAATCACAGCGCCACGCATCTTCTGCATGCAGCACTCCGCCGGACGCTCGGAGACCATGTGAAACAGGCCGGATCGCTGGTAACGCCCGACCGTCTGCGTTTTGACTTCACCCATTTTTCGGCGCTGACCGATGCGGAGATCGAGGCGGTCGAGGCACTGGTCAACCAGCAGATTCGTGCCAATCGGCAGGTCGGCACGAAAACGATGAGCCGGGCCGAGGCCTTCGATGAAGGCGCCATTGCATTGTTTGGTGAGAAATATGGCGAAACGGTGCGCCTGGTGCAGATCGATGCCATCAGCAAAGAATTGTGCGGTGGTACCCATGTGCCTGCGACCGGCGCCATCGGCCTTTTCAAGATCGTCGCCGAAACCGGTATTGCCGCCGGAGTGCGCCGTATCGAGGCAGTTACCGGACGTGCTGCGCTGGAACTGGTCCAGTCGTTGGCGCGGCGGGAAGCGGCGTTATGCCGACGGCTCAATACCGTCGGCGAAGAATTGGTCGATAAGCTCGACCATGTCCTTGAGCAACAGAAGAAGCTTGAGAAGCAGGTGGCGCTCCTGTCGACACAGCTGGCCAGTTCCGATCTCGATTCCGTTTTCGACAGTGGTGTGACGGTTGCCGGGGTGAGCGTCGTTGCCGCCCAGATCACACTGGACAATGCGAAAACCCTGCGCGAGGTCGGTGATCGCGTCCGTGATCGGCTTGGTTCCGGAGTTGCTGTCCTCGGTGGGGTTATCGACGGGAAGGCGGCGTTGATCGCCCTGGTTTCCAAAGATCTGACCGGCAGGATCAAGGCCGGCGAACTGGTCAATCGTGTCGCGCAGATGGTCGGCGGTAAAGGAGGCGGTCGGCCGGATATGGCTCAGGCCGGCGGGCCGATGGCCGACAAGATAAGCGACGCGATCGGGGCTGTTCCGGGGATAGTCGAGATGTTGCTCGCTGATCAGGCCTGACAGTTCGGCGTGGTCGTGCCGGCCGCTGATCGGCGATGTTCTTCTCCGCTGTGACAAACACTCCTGCCGGTTCGGGCAAAGAGAAAAAATGACTGTGGAGACGCGGAACTAAGCACAGATAAAGTAGTTGACATGGAGTAGGATATGCAGTAAAGGTTTTTTGCTATTGTGAATGGCCATTCATTTTCAAAACGGGTACCATTGACAAGAGTTGTGCAGGCCGAATGAGTTCGGATTCATTCCTTCGGGAATGCTTGTTTATACTACTGCAAAGCGGGAGCAAAGTAACATGGTCACCATCGACAAAACGTTGTTGTTCCAAATGATCAACGTGGTAATCCTGATGTTTCTGCTCAATGGGGTGCTGTACAAGCCGATCAAGAAGATCCTCAAAGAGCGGGCCGAGAAGATGCTCGGAATGCAATCCGACATCGCCAAGTTCGACAAGAATGCGCGACTCAGGCAGCAGGAAGTGGACGCCAAGATGGCCAAAGCTTCAGGCAAGGCAAAGGCGGCTCTCGACGCCGCCCGGGCGGAGGCACAGGCTGCTGGAGATGAGAAATTGGCTTCGATCAAGGCGGAGGTCGATTCGTACAAGGAAAAACAGATGGCTGAGATCACTGCCCAGATTGACACGGCTCGCAGTGGTCTGCAGGCCAATCTGCAAGGGTTTGCGACGGAAATGGCGAGCAAAATTCTGGGGAGGGCGATCTAACCATGAAAACGATGATCAATACCGCCCGACAGTGTAAGATGGCGCCTCTCTGCGGCGTGGCCGCGGCGCTCCTTTTCTTGCTGCTTCCGGGAATCGTACTCGCCGCAAGCGGCGGCCATGGCGAGGGGGGTAGCCTTTCGTCGGAAAAACTGTGGGATTTGTTCTGGCGCGTGATCAACTTCGCCGTGCTGATGTTCCTGCTGGTCAAATTCGGCGCCAAGCCGATTGCGGGCGCTCTTGGCGGTCGGCAGAAGCGAATCAGGGAAGAGTTGCAGGATCTCGAGCGCCGTCGTGACGAAGCGGAGCGGCAATACCGGGAATTCGAGGCGAAGCTGGCTTCGGTGGAAAAGGATATTGATACCATCGTCGCCCGGGCGGTAGCCCAGGCCGAAATCGAAAAGGCAAAGATCATCGAGAAGGCCGAAAAAGCCGTCGGTGATCTCCAACGTCAATCGGAACTGGCCATCCATAACGAGATTGTCGAGGCACGTCGGAGCTTGCAAAACGAGATTACCGAACAGGCTGCTGCAATGGCTGAAGAGCTGATTGTAAAGAATCTGAAGCCCGAGGATCAGGTTCAGATCATCGAAAATTATCTCAATAAGGTAGGGGCCGTACAGTGAAACAGACAATTCTCGCGAAACGGTACGCCAAGGCGTTGTTTGCCATCGGCAAGGAAGACGGCAAGTATGAGGCCTATAATGAAGCGCTCCAGGGAATAGCCGAGCTTTTTGCAACGACCCCGGAGGTGGAAGACGCCTTGACCAATCCCCTGTATCCTCTTGATGTCAGGGAAAAAGCGATGACCGCGATCATCAAGGCAATCGGAGCCGATACGGTCACCGGTAATTTCCTCACCCTGCTGGTCCAGAAAAAACGGGCAGTGATCATACCCGAGATCGCCGAGTCGTTTCAGGTCATGGTTGATGAAGACAAGAACATCAGTCATGGCATGGTTGTTTCGGCCATAGAACTCACTACGGAATTAAGAGAGAAAATTCAAGATACGTTAGAGAAATTAACTGGCAAGAAGGTTGAGCTGACTGCTTCGGTCGACCCCTCGATTATCGGCGGTATTGTGGCCAAGGTAGGGGACGTGGTTCTGGATGGAAGCATCAGGACACAGCTTGCAAGTTTAAAAGATTCCATCAAGGGGAGAGAATAGATGCAGATCAAAGCCGAAGAAATCAGCCAGATTATCAAAGACCAGATTGGTGAGTTCCAGACCAAGGTGGACCTTGACGAAACCGGAACGGTCATCTCCGTCGGTGACGGTATCGCCCGTGTCTACGGTGTCCAGAATTGCATGGCCATGGAGCTCCTCGAGTTCCCCGGCGGCATCATGGGGCTGGCCCTGAACCTCGAAGAAGATAACGTCGGTTGTGCTGTCCTCGGTAGCGTCAATGCGATCAAGGAAGGGGATATCGTCAAGCGGACCGGACGTATCGCCCAGGTTCCCGTCGGTCCGGAGATGGAGGGTCGCGTAGTTGACGGTATTGGCCAGCCCATCGATGGACAGGGCCCGATCAATGCAAAGAACTTTTCAAAGATTGAGGTCATCGCCCCCGGCGTTATCGCCCGGAAGGGTGTCCATGAGCCGATGTACACCGGAGCCAAGGCCGTCGATGCAATGACCCCGGTCGGACGGGGGCAGCGCGAGTTGGTCATCGGCGACCGGCAGATCGGTAAGACGGCGCTCTGTGTCGATGCGATCATCGCCCAGAAGGAAACCGACGTTCATTGCATCTATGTTGCCGTCGGCCAGAAGAAATCAACGGTTGCCCTGGTCGTCGAGGCGCTGCGTAAGCACGGTGCCATGGAGTATACCACCGTTGTCTCCGCCTGTGCCTCCGATCCGGCGCCGATGCAGTACATTGCCCCGTTCGCCGGCTGCTCGATGGGTGAATATTTTCGGGACAACGGTCAGCACGCCTTGATCATCTACGACGATCTCTCCAAGCAGGCTGTCTCCTACCGTGAGCTGTCGCTGCTGCTGCGCCGCCCACCCGGCCGTGAGGCATTCCCCGGCGATATTTTCTTCAACCACTCCCGTCTGCTCGAACGAGCTTCCAAGGTCAACGACGAACTCGGTGCCGGATCATTGACCGCTCTGCCGATTATCGAGACCCAGGCCGGCGATGTTTCCGCCTTCATTCCGACCAACGTTATTTCGATCACCGACGGCCAGGTCTACCTGGAACCGAACTTGTTCTTTTCCGGTGTCCGTCCTGCGATCAATGTCGGTCTCTCGGTTTCGCGTGTCGGTGGCGCCGCTCAGGTGAAAGCGATGAAGCAGGTAGCCGGAACCCTGCGCCTTGATCTGGCCCAGTATCGTGAACTCGCCGCCTTTGCCGCGTTCGGTTCCGATCTCGATGCCAAGACCCAGGCCCAGTTGACCCGCGGCGAGCGATTGGTCGAGATTCTCAAACAGCCGCAGTATCAACCGCTGCCGATGGAAAAGCAAGTCACCATTCTCTATGCCGGAACCAAAGGCTACCTGGACAAACTGCCGGTGGACACCCTCGCGGATTACGAGAATGAGCTGTATAATTACATCGAATCGAACGAACCGTCGATCTTCAGCGATCTTAAAGAGCAGAAGGAATTTACCGACGCCATCAAGGAAAAACTCGATAAGGTGCTGGCGAGCTTCGGTGATACTTTCAAGGCAACAAAAGGTCTTAACTAATTTAGGGAAGGTCCAGTTATGCCGAGCTTAAAAGATGTCAAAACGAAGATTGGTGGTGTCAAAAAGACAGCACAGATCACCAAGGCGATGAACATGGTGGCGTCCGCCAGATTACGGGGCGCCCAGGATAAGATGGAGGCGTTCCGCCCCTATACCGCCAAGTTCAACGAAGCCATGTCCAACCTGTCCAGTCGATCCAGTAGTGGCGGCAACTTCCCGCTGATGGAAAAACGCGACGTGAAGACGGTCGAGTTGGTGGTCGTCACCTCGGATCGCGGACTGTGCGGCTCTTTCAATTCAAATATCGGAAAACTGGCCGAGCGCACCATGCGGGAGTACGAGGCCCAGGGCAAGCCGGTCAGTTTTGTCTGTGTCGGGAAAAAGGGATTCCAATATCTGAAGAAGACAGAGAAGGTTCGCAAGGTTTACCGGGACATTATGGGCACCTTCCAGATGTTCAATGCCCGAGAGATAGCCACCGAGGTGTCGCAGAATTTTCTTGCTGGCGGGTCGGACAAGGTCGAAATCATTTTCAGCGAGTTCCGCTCCGTGGCGGTTCAGCGACCGACCGGCCATGATTTCCTACCGGTGCAGCCGAGTGAGGCGACCGAAGGTGAATCAACCGCAGCCAAGATCTCCGGGGAATACATTTACGAGCCGTCGGTCGAAGAGATCATGGATGTGCTGCAGCCGTTGTATCTCAATGTCATGATCTATCATGCCATGCTCGAGGTCGGCGCCAGCGAGCACGCGGCCCGAATGACCGCGATGGATAATGCGACCAACGCCTGTAAAGATATCATTTCCAAGCTGACCATTTTGTATAACAAGGCTCGCCAGGCTGCAATCACTGCAGAGCTGATGGATATCGTTGGCGGTGCCGAAGCCCTTAAATAATATGTCATAAATTTCAGGATAATCTCAAACTTATAGGAGGGGTTAGGCCCGATGAGTGAGCAGAGAATAGGAAAGGTATTACAGGTCATTGGACCTGTAGTCGATGTGGAGTTTGAGGCGGGTAATCTGCCCAATATCATGAGTGCGCTGATGGTCAGCAACCCGGCTATTTCCGATGAACCCGACAATCTGGTTATCGAGGTGGCCCTGCATTTGGGCGACAATGTCTGCCGCTGCATCGCGATGGATCAGACCGACGGTCTGGTGCGTGGCATGGAGGCACGGGACACCGGTTCGCCGATCACTATCCCGGTCGGGGAACCGTCGCTTGGCCGGATCATGAACGTAGTCGGTCGCCCCGTCGACGGATTGGGACCGATTACGTCCGACAAGACCATGCCGATCCATCGTCCGGCTCCGAGCTTTACCGAGCAGGACACCGAAGTCCGCGTTCTGGTGACCGGTATCAAGGTCATCGACTTGCTGGTACCGTTCCCGCTCGGTGGCAAGATGGGGTTGTTCGGCGGCGCCGGTTGCGGCAAGACCGTTATCATGATGGAGATGGTCAATAACATTGCCATGCACCACGGCGGTATTTCCGTATTCTGTGGTGTCGGTGAGCGTACTCGTGAAGGAAACGATCTCTACCACGAGATGAAGGACTCCGGTGTTCTGCCGAAAGCCGCTCTGATCTACGGCCAGATGACGGAACCGCCCGGTGCCCGCGCCCGGGTCGGGCTGACCGGCCTGACGGCGGCCGAGTATTTCCGTGACGAGGAAGGCCAGGACGTGTTGTTCTTCGTCGATAATATCTTCCGGTTCACCCAGGCCGGTTCCGAGGTGTCCGCCCTGCTCGGCCGTATCCCGTCGGCCGTTGGTTATCAGCCGACCCTGGCCACAGACCTTGGTGCACTACAGGAGCGCATCACATCGACGACGAAGGGCTCCATCACCGCTGTTCAGTGTGTCTACGTACCCGCAGACGACTTGACCGACCCGGCTCCGGCGACAACTTTTGCCCATCTTGACGGTACTGTTGTTCTCTCCCGTCAGATTGCCGAGCTCGGCATCTACCCGGCCGTTGATCCGCTCGATTCAACGTCGAGGATCCTCGATCCGAACGTTATCGGCGAGGAGCACTACCTGGCTGCCCGCGGTGTTCAGGTAAGCTTGCAGAAGTACAAAGATCTTCAGGATATTATTGCTATTCTCGGCATGGACGAGCTTTCCGAGGAGGATCAAGTCACCGTTACCCGGGCTCGTAAGATTCAACGTTTTCTGTCGCAACCGTTCCATGTCGCCGAGGTTTTTACCGGCATGGCCGGCAAGTTCGTCAAGGTTGAAGACACGGTCAAGGGGTTCAAGGAAATCCTCGAAGGCAAACACGATGATCTCCCCGAGACTGCTTTCTATATGGTTGGCACCATTGAGGAAGCTCGCGAGAAGGCAGCGAAGTAAGGGTATTGTCACTGAAGATCAGAGGGAGATGAGATGGCACAGCAGATAGCATTGGAGGTGGTTACTCCCACCGGCGCAGTGGTCAACGAAGAGGTCGACATTGTCAATGCCCCGGGGTATGGAGGTGACTTCGGTGTCCTGGCCAACCATGCTCCGTTCCTCTCCACCATCAAAATCGGTATTTTGTCATACGAAATCGGCAAAAAACGCGAGTTTTTGATGATCAGCGGCGGTTTTTGCGAAGTATCCAACAATAAAATCACCTTTCTGGTAGAGAGTGCGGAATTTGGTCACCAGATTGATGTGGATCGTGCCATGAAGGCCAAGGAGCGCGCTGAGAAGCGACTCGCCCAGGCTGCCTCGCACGATGAATCAATAAATGTGACCCGGGCGGAAGCCGCTCTGCAAAGGGCATTGTCCCGGATCAAGGCAGCCAGTACCAGATAGCTGCTCGTACCGCAGAACAAAAAAAGGGACGGACCCCTGGCGGGGCCCGTCCCTTTTTTTTTAGAGCTGAGCTGTTGTTGCGTGGATGTAGGATCTGATACCGATAGAAATGGTGCCGGCCAGTTCGTCTATGAAGGTCGCATCCGAGAGCAGACGTGCATCGTCAGGATTACTGATAAAAGCCAGTTCAATCAAGATGGCCGGCATTTCAGCGCCGATCAGGACATAGAATGGCGCCTGCTTGACACCCATATCTTTTAGGATGAACGGGGGGGCGGTCAGCGCGCCGGCCATCGAACCGTGGACTTGCCGGGCGAGACGGGACGACTCGTTGATTTTCGAATTCCGCATGATGTCGAGCAGGATGTCTTGCAGATCACTCATCTGATGGGTAGAGGTGGCATTTTCTCTGGCGGCAACACGCATTGCTTCGTCGTTGGTGCTGAGATTCAGGAAATAGGTCTCAAATCCTTTGATCTGCGGCGACGGGTGGGCATTGATATGGAGTGAGACGAAGAGATCGGCACCGCTCGTGTTGGCAATTGCCGTTCGTTCTTCAAGCGGCAGAAAGACATCGTCTTCCCGGGTTAGAATAACCGTGACACCGAGAGTACGGCGCAGTTCATCAGCCAAACGTTTCGCCACGTGCAGTACAATGTCTTTTTCTTTCATCCCGTAGGCGATGGCACCGGGATCCTTGCCGCCATGTCCGGGATCCAGGACGATGGTTCGGACACCCAGGCCGAGTTGCTGAGCCAGAGACAGTGGCGCACGACGTCCCTCCGGTGCCGGTAGTGATGTCGTTTGCGGAACGACCCTGTCGCTACTGGAAGATTGGCTAAGGCCGGTTTTCTTACGCTCCCGTAAAACGACCAAAGACTGCTCGGTCTTATTTTCCGCCGGTTCGATTGATGTTCTCACCTGGTTGTCGCGTTGCTGGACCAGAGATGGTTGCCGAGTCTCTGCGTCGGCATCACGATCCCGACGTCGTCCGGTCGGTGTGGGAGGCGTCGGCGCCGGTGGTGAGGCGGGGCCGGATGAGCCTAACCGCCGGTCCGTAGTAGTGGTCTTGTTCTGTCCGCGGACATCGATGACAACACGAAAGGGGCTGGGCAGACTGAAGATCTTGTAGCTGGAAATGGATTCGATATCCAGCACGACCCGTACCGTATCGGGGCTGAACTGCCCGGTGCGAATACGTTTGAGCAGACCGTCCTCGATGGGCACCGGGGCGCGAAAACGTGGTTCGATATAGCTTTCCTGGAAGTCGATGTAGAGCCGCCGCGGTTGGTTGCCGACGCGTTCGAGTAACTCTTCACGATAGGTGACCGGTCCGGAGGTGTTGATGACGACACGGGTATAGTCGTCCGACGACCAGTACTTGACCGGCAGTACGTTGGTCAGGTTCATGAGTTGCGGATCACCAACCATGATCCGCGGCAGTGGGATGTCGTATTTCTGGGAGAGCTCTTTGAGTTTGGTTTCCGCCGCACTGCGCATGTCACCTTCCGGATAATCGGTGACAATCCGACCAAACGATTTTGCGGCTCGTTGTGGATCCTGGACGTCTTCGAGCAACAGCAGACCGACGGCGAACAAGGCGTCGTCGGCCAACCGATTGCCGGGAAACAAGGCATCTACATCGCGATAATAGGAGATCGCCTCTCCCAAGTCGATCCCTTTGCCGAAGGCCCGGTACATATCGGAATAGAGCCTGCCGAGCATCAACAGGCAGGCCGGTGCCAGATCCGACTTAGGTTCGGCAAGGTAGATGCGGCGAAAATTACCGGCGCCTTTCAGCCAATTGTCGCGGGAGACGCCAAGCGTTGAGGTGGTCTTGAGCTGATTGAAGAAGAATTTGGCTTGTTGATAATGTGTCTCCAGGTCGGATTGGGGGGTATAAGCGTCAGAGGTGGCAGCTGCGGGCGCTGCCGGCATTACAAGCAACAGCAGCAGAAGGGCCAAAAGGAAATGTGGGATATGCGGACGACAGATCATTACCTGGGCCGTTCAAAAAGCCGGATGGGATGCCGGGGGATGATCCCGGTCACAGCGTTGCGGTGCCTGAGATCTTTCTCGACTGTATCCTCTATATAACGGTTACCGGCTGAGAAGGCAAAAAAAAAGAGACTGTTTTCAGGTCGTTCACGATTTATCCGAACCACGATGGCGGTTCAGTTGCTCGCTGAGTTGATACAGCAGGTCCAAGGCCTGGCGCGGACTGAGTTCGTCGACGTCGATTTTCTCGAGTTTTTCAACGACAGGGTGGACGGGAGGATCGAAGAGGGACAACTGGCTCGGCCTGTGGTGACGCGAGTGCTTGCCCGGTGGAGTGGTGCTGTCGGGTACGTTTCTCTGGTAATCGAAATCACCGCGATCAATACTCTTCAGGATCTGTCCGGCGCGGTCAACCACTGCGGCGGGAACACCGGCGAGAGCGGCTACCTGGATGCCATAGCTGCGACTGGTACCGCCGGTGACGAGTTTGTGCAGAAAAATGATACTGTCGTTCCATTCCTTCACCGCCACCGACAGGTTCTGGGCTCTGGCCCGGGTGCGGGCCAGATCGGTCAGTTCGTGATAATGGGTGGCAAACAGGGTCTTGACCCCGGCTCCATCTTTGTCGAGCAACGCCTCAGCGACCGACCAGGCGATGGCCAATCCGTCATAGGTGCTCGTGCCGCGGCCGATCTCGTCGAGAATGACCAAGCTGCGGGGGGTCGCGTTGTTGAGAATATTTGCGGTTTCACTCATTTCGACCATAAAGGTGGATTGTCCGCGACGCAGGTCATCCATCGCTCCGACCCTGGTGAAGATTCGATCGACGATGCCGATCGTCGCGCTTTCCGCAGGCACGAAGCTACCCATCTGGGCAAGCAAGACGATCAGGGCGGTTTGCCGGAGAATGGTCGATTTACCTGCCATGTTCGGCCCGGTGATGATCAGCAGCTGATTGTCGGTCTGATCAAGAGCGATATCGTTCGGCACGAATTTCCCGGTTGGCAGGGCTCGCTCGATGATCGGATGACGGCCTTCGTTGATGACGATGCGCTGGTCGGTAGTCACTTCCGGCTTGACATAGTGATAGCGACCGGCGATCTCTGCCAGGCAAGTGAAGACATCGAGCAGGGCCAGGGCGTGGGCGACGCCCGTCAGGCGGGCCGAGTGAGAGGCGATTTCTTCTCTGATCGCACAGAACAGCTGATATTCCAGTTCCAGACGGCGGTCCTGGGCGCTGAGAACACGATTTTCGAATTCTTTCAATTCCGGCGTGATGAAACGCTCGGCGTTCACCAGGGTCTGCTTGCGGATATAGGTCGGCGGTACCTTGTCGAGATTGGCTTTGCTGATCTCGATAAAGTAGCCGAACACTTTGTTGTAGCCGACTTTGAGTTTGCCGATGCCGGTTGCTTCGCGTTCCTTGTTTTCCAAACTGAGAATCAACGCTTTTCCGTCCCGGAGCAGGGAGACCAACTCGTCGAGTTCCGTGTGAAATCCGGCTTTGATCAGATTGCCGTCGCGCAGGGTCAGCGGTGGATCATCGGCTATTGCCGTTTGCAGGGTGTCGTGCAGGTCCTGGCAGGCGTCGAAGTGCTCCGCGATATCGCGCATGCGAGGCGCCTCGCACTTGTTGAGAAGATCCTGCAGGTCAGGCAGGCATGCCAGTGACGTCTTCAGAGCGATGGCGTCACGACCATTGGCATGGCCGAGGACCATTCGGCTGTTGAGCCTTTCAATGTCATAGACGCTGGTCAGCAGATCGCGCAGCTGCTTGCGAAGGTTTGGATGGTAGAAGAAAAAGGAGACGGCCTCCAGCCGCCGATTGATCCTCCCCTTATCCTGCAATGGGTTGAGCAGGAATTGCCGGAGCAACCGGGCACCCATCGGCGTGCAGGTCCGATCGAGTACTGCCAGCAGCGATCCGTCCCGACGGTTGCCGATGATCGTCTGGGTCAGCTCCAGGTTTCTGCGTGAGGCGCCGTCGATCAGTAAAATCGAATCGGTTTCGAGGGGGATCAGTTTCTTCAGGTGCGAGAGATCGGTTTTCTGGGTATCGCCGACATAATCGAGGAGTGCTGCTGCCGCAACGATGCCCAGTTTCATTGCGGCACAGCCAAAACCGTCCAGATTGAGAACCTGAAAATGGTCGAGCAGGATCTGTCGGGCGTCCTCAATGGCAAGCGCTGCATTTTCCCGCCGGGTAACGCAGAGGTTCGGCAGGAGCAGTTGGGCATCATCGAGCAGTTTTTCCAGGTGTCGATGCTGCTTGCTGTCGACCAGGATCTCGGCGGGTGCCATACGACTGAGCTGGTCGAGGACGACGTCCGGGGCATCACCGTGATCGATGAAGTCGCCGGTGTAGAAGCTGCCGGTACTGATATCGAGAAAGCTGACGCCCCACTGCTCGGGGGCGTCCCCGGGCCGACAGATAGCGGCGAGAAAGCAATGTTCGTTTTCCGGTAGTAACTGCTCGTCGACAATGACTCCGGGTGAAATCACCCGCACCACCTCGCGCTTGACGATTCCTTTCGCTTCGGCCGGATCTTCGGTCTGCTCGCAGATGGCAACGCGGCGACCGGCTTGGACAAGCTTGGCGATGTAGTTTTGGGCGGCATGATAGGGTACACCGCACATCGGGACCTTGGCAGTGTCGGCCTTGTTGTTTCGTGATGTGAGGGTGATATTAAGGATTTTTGATGCGATCTCGGCGTCTTCAAAAAACATCTCATAGAAATCCCCCATTCGGTAGAAGAGGATCTCCTGCTGATACGACTCCTTGATTTCCAGGTATTGCCGAAGCATCGGCGTCATGCGGGCGGGCATACTCATAAGCAGGCTATATATAGTGTCAGGTGACGGAGAGATTACGAAAATGGGGCAGTAAGCGATCGAACGTGGCTTCGATGTGTTCCGGAATGGTTCTTGTCTCGGCAAGCACTGTCAGGTAGTTATGATCGCCGCGCCACCGCGGTACGACGTGAATATGCAGGTGCTCGGGTATCCCGGCGCCGGCGTCGATGCCAAGATTGATGCCGATATTGAACCCGTCCGGGTCGAGGACGCGCTTCAGAATACCGGTTGCGCTGTTGACCAGTTCCATCATGCCGGCGCGCTCCGCCGAACTGAGATCGGCGAGATCGGCTACATGCCGGATCGGGGCGATCAGGAGATGACCGTTTGCATAGGGAAAGCGATTGAGTAGGCAAAGCCGGTCGGCAGCGCGGTAGAGCAGCAGATCTGTTTTCGAGTCGGGAGCGGTGCCGGGCGGCTCGAAAGGGCAGACCGTTTTCTTTTTGTTGTCGCCGGCTTGCACGGCGATGATACGCTCCATGCGCCACGGGGTCCAGAGCGTCTTCATGACACCACCGTACGTTCATGCAACTCGGCGTGCAGACCTGTTTCGGTGATGGTCAGGAGAGCATAATTGCCGGGACTACCGTAACGACCGGTACTGCGGAACGAGCCGGGATTGATGAGCAGGGTCGAACCGAAGTTCTGGATCACCGGTTGGTGAGTATGACCGAAGATAATAGCGTCCGCCTCGGGAAAGCGTCCGAGCAGATATCCCGCACGGTCATGGTCTGCCCGGTGCCCGTGGCACAGGGCAATCAGGTAACCGCCGACGGAAAAGCTCAGCGATTCCGGTAACAGGCTGCGGGTGGACGGGGTACACATGTTTCCATGCACGGCATACACCCGTTTGCCGTGAAAGGCGGCTAGAATCCTGGCGTCGGTTACATCGCCGGCATGAGCGATGGTGTCGCAGCCCTGGAAGGCGGTCATCACGGCCAGGGTAAAGGCCGGGTCGCAGCTGGTCCGGTGCGTATCTGAGAGGATTCCTATCTTTTTTATCATGGCCGGTGAGTACCGATCCGGTTCGTTCTGTAAAACGGGATAATTGATGTGCTTCTCCAAGAAAACCACGGTCCGCTCGGAAATGCAATCCTGTTGGCAAGGGTGTCGTTGCAACGATGGGCACTGCTTACCGGATTTTTATGCTTGTCAAATTGCTTTTTGGGCGAGTATATTGAAAGGTTAAAATTTTGAGGTGGATGTTTACGCTTCGCCCATTCATCATTGCTGCCACCCCGTGTGGACGGCAGTTTTCATGGAGACTTGAGATGTATACCGCATCTGATTTGCGAAAAGGGCTGAAAATCCAGATCGATGGCGAGCCGTATATTGTCGTCGATTTTGAGTTTGCCAAACCCGGCAAGGGACAGGCGCTCTATCGGACCAAACTGAGAAATATGATCACCGGGTCACAATTTTCCAACACCTATCGCTCCAACGACAAGTTCGAGAAGCCGGATCTTGAAGAGCGGACCATGCAATACCTGTACAACCAGGATGATCAATACCATTTCATGGATACCGCCAATTACGATCAGTTGTTTTTGACAAAGGAACAACTGGGTGACAACATCAATTACCTGATCGACAATATGGAAGTCGAGGTTCTGTTTTTCGGCGCCCGCCCGATCGACATCAGTTTGCCGATCTTTGTCAATCTCCTGGTGACCAAGGCCGATCCTTGGGCCCGCGGCGATACCTCAGGCTCGGACACCAAACCGGTGGTGGTTGAGACCGGTTACCAACTGCAGGTCCCGCCGTTTGTCGAGGAGGGGGACAAGATCCAGATCGACACCCGCACCGGAGAATATGTTACCCGCGTCAAAGAGTAGGTAATGCTCACCGTCGAAGGGCTGCACGTCCGTGCAGCCCTTTTCCGCAGTATCCGCCGTTTTTTTTACGAGAAGGGGTTCCTCGAGGTCGATACGCCTGTTCGCGCCCCGCTGCTGTTGCCGGAGCGGCACATCTCTCCGGTTGCCAGTGACGGCTGGTTCCTGCAGCCGTCTCCGGAACAGTTCATGAAGCGGCTGCTGGCCCGCGGGTGCCGGACAATTTTTCAGATCTGTCCCTGCTTTCGCGCCGGTGAACGCGGAAGCCGCCATTTGACTGAATTCACGATGCTTGAATGGTATCGAGTGGACAGCGACTATTGTGATCTGATGAGAGATTGCGAAGAACTGGTGTGCTATGTCCTCGATGATCTCGCCGCAGATGACCGGTTCCAATCGTTGCTTGACAGGTCCTGTTTGCGGACGGTGGCTGTCGACCCGCCCTGGGAGCGGCTCAGCGTCGCTCAGGCGTTTGCTCGTCATTGTCCGGAAACGGTGGAACAGGCCTTGGCAACCGATAGATTTGACGAGTTGCTTGTCGAGTATGTCGAACCGTATCTCGGCCGGTATGGACCGGCCTTTCTTGTCGACTATCCGGCCGTCTGTGCCTCTCTGGCCAGGTTGAAGCCAAACGATGAGTCGGTCGCAGAACGGTTTGAGCTCTATATCAATGGCATGGAGTTGGCTAACGGTTTCAGTGAACTCACCGATGGTGTTCGGCAACGCGCCCGCTTTGCCGAGGAACTGGCTATCCTGGAACACCAGGACGGACAGCAGCGGAAGATGCCTGAAACCTTTCTCCGCGATCTCACGGCAATAGATACTGCAGCCGGGATCGCCTTCGGACTCGATCGCTTTCTGATGCTGCTCCTGTCGGAATCGTGTATCGATCAAGCCGTCAGCTTTGGGCCAGACGAACTCGGGTGAATAGAGAGGGAACCTTGAAAAATTGCCATTTCGCCCAACCTCGTCGTTTCGCAATCAAATTTTACCCTCGGAATATCAAAATATGCCTGCGGTAAAATTTTCTTGCGTGCCTCGACCTTGAACGAAATGTCGAATTTTTGAAGCTCCCCTGGAGATCAACGGCTAGAAGAAGACCGCTTATGTCTGTTGGTCTGCCTGGTGCGCTGCTGAGTGGTACCGCGAGACTGCTGTCGTTTTTTGCGATCCGGCGCGGCCTTGTTTCTCAGGAATGCCCGCTCGATCAGGAGTCTGAGCCTGGTTCGCTGCGCCTGGCCGCGCGCGACGGTAATCGGCGTGCCATGATCGCGGTGCACGCCGGTAACATACATTGCCGTGGACAGCGTTCCCGGAGTCGGGGTGAAGTCCTGGAATTTCGTGACCACCAGCCCCAGTTCCCGAAGTTGGTCGATCATCCTGACGGTTTCGGTTTCGCCGCAGCCCGGATGAGCGCTGATGATATAGGGGGTGAGCCCATGCTTTTTGCCCCATTTGGCGGACAGTGCACGAAACACGGTAACGAAGTGTTCGAGGTTCTCCGGCGCCTCCTTGTGCATCAGTTGCAGGACGGCTTTGTCGGTGTGTTCCGGGGCTATCTTCAGCGTGCCGGGGGTATGGTAGCGGATAATTCTTTCAAGAAGGTTCGGTGTCTTGAGCAGTAGTTCGAGGCGAAGTCCGGAGGAGATGTAGGCGTGCTCGACCCCGTCACAGTCCATCACCCGTTCGAGCAGTTCGATAAAGTGCTGCTCGTCTATGAGCAGGTGTTTACAGACCGACGGAAACAGGCAGTCGTGCCGGCGGCAGGAGCCGATCGCGCAGCGGGTGCCGTAGAGATTGGCCGTCGGACCGCCGAGATCGCTGATGGTTCCGGAAAAATCGTCGCCGGCGGCAAGGAGCCGGATCTCACTCAGGATCGAGTCGATGCTTCTGCTGGTCACCATTGGCCCCTGGTGACGGGCGATGGCACAGAACGAGCAATTGCCGGAACAGCCCCGGACAATGGTGACTGAGGACTTGACCATTTCGTAGGCGGGGATGTCGGGCGTGAGCGGATGGGGCTTGCGCGAGAAGGGGAGCTGGTAGATCTGGTCGAGTTCGGCCGGCTTGAGCGGTGGAGCAGGTGGGTAGTGCACCAGCCAGCCGGCCTGCTGCCGCTGCAGCAGCACGGTGCGATCAGCGGCTCGGGCATGCCGGTCGATGCTTTTCTCCGCTGCCATGAAACAGGAGGGATCGCTGCCGATTTGCTGCCAGGACGGCAGTACCTCGATGGCGAGATCGGCAGCGGCGGCCCGGCTGCTGATTTGCTCCAGTTGACTATCGTCGGCCCGCAGGCAACTGCCGGGAATACCCTCCAGTGATTGTCCGGCATCAATCCGGTGTGCCGCTTCGATGACGGCGGTTTCGGCCATGCCGTAGATGAGCAGGTCGGCCTTGGCGTCGGTGAGTTGGGAACCGCGCAGCCGATTTTGCTGATAATCGAAGTGCACGAAACGCCGCAGTGAGGCCTCGACACCGCCGATGATTACCGGGATGCCGGTGTGAGCGCGCTTGGCGAGGTTGGTGTAGATCAGGACCGCCCGATCGGGCCGCCACCGGTTCTCTCTGCTCTTTTCACCCGGTCTCCACGGTGATCCGCCGGGGGAGAAGGCATCGAAATCGCGGACTTTGCCGTTGCCGGAATAGTTGGCGACAATGGAGTCGAGATTGCCTGCACTGATACCGAAAAACAGGCGAGGCCGACCGAACCGGTGAAAGTCTATGTCGTCGGTGTATGTCGGTTGTGCGAGCACGGCAACCCGATAGCCGTGCTGTTCGAGCAATCTGCCGATAACGGCCAGGCCGAATGACGGGTGGTCGACATAAGCGTCGCCGCTGACCAGTACAATATCGATTTCCTGCCAGCCGCGATCCCGGCATTCCTGGAGGGAGGCGGGCAGCGGCAAAAACTGTTGCGCCACCATGGATTTCGTTCCTGCGAAAATGAATTTCAACCGGTTGCGGGACCGGAATGAACCGGGTCTGCACATCCCAAACCAATGTGCGACGGGTATTCATCTGGGCCACTGGAAATTCTGATCGGCCGTCTCTCCGGCTGCGGACGTCTTGTTCGCAACCCTTCGGGCCTGGTTCTCCGACCCGCGGCCCTCCACGAGGGGTACCCTGCGTCAGAACCAATCAGCGCTGAGCGTCACCTCTCAACCCATCGTTGGAACAGGTTTTAACCCGTCCTCCGCAGGACTGACGGAAAAGACACGAAGACATGTCTCTTGACAAGTAATAATGCACGAGTGGAGACTCTGCCAGAACCTTTTCAGTGGCGTCGACAGTCGGTCCATTCGCCGCCAGAGCGCGAAGGCGCCTTCTTTTGTCCGGCAGGTGAGAAAACCTGTGGGCGATCATGATCTGTTCGTTATAATGAGCAGGCAGAGGGGCAGCACATCGGTACTGCTCCCGAAGAATAATTGACAGGGAGAAAGGGACGTGCCGGCAACGGTTCAGGTGGAGCGGTTTCTCGATAGACTGGAACGCGAAGTTGCCGCGTACCGTGTCCCGGTGGTTGACCTGATCGCGGTGCAGACCGCTGATCCGTATAGGGTCCTTGTGGCGACGATACTCTCTTCGCGCACCAAGGATGAAGTCACCGCCGTCGCCTCGACACGACTGTTCGCCCGGGCGCCCGATGTCCACCGTCTGGCAATCCTGGCGGAGTCGGAGATCCGGGAGTTGATCTATCCGGTCGGCTTTTACCAGACCAAGGCCCGGCACCTGGTCGCGACGGCGGCTTTGCTGCTCGAGCGGTTTGACGGCCTCGTGCCGCAGACCATTGAAGCGTTGGTCAGCCTGCCCGGAGTCGGACGCAAGACGGCCAACCTGGTGCTGGCAGTGGCCTTTGGTATTCCGGCAATCTGTGTCGACACCCACGTTCATCGAATCATGAACATCTGGGGCTACACGAAGACCCGAACACCGTATGAGACGGAGATGGCCCTGCGGGAAAAACTGCCGGAGTATTATTGGCTGAAGGTAAATCGTCTGTTGGTGGCCTTTGGCCAGAAGATTTGTAAACCGGTCGCCCCCTGCTGTGATATCTGCCTGCTCCGGCAGGACTGTGCCCAGATCGGGGTGAAGCCACGAAAACGAGCCAAAGGACGGTAAATGGATACGGATCGATCCTGTTATTCGATTGTTCTTGCCGATGACCATGTTCTGATTCGTCACGGCATAAAAAAGATCATCTCCCAGGACGACAGCCTGACCATTGTCGGGGAAGTCAGTGACGGAGAAGAGCTGTTCGGCGTACTGGCCGACGCGTTGCCCGATTTGCTGATCCTCGATATCTCGATGCCGAAGATCAGCGGCATCGATCTGGCCGAGCAGCTCAAAGAGAGCTACCCCGCCTTGAAAATCCTGATGCTGACGATGCACAAGACGAAGCAGTTCTTCTATCGATCGATGACTGCCGGTGCTGACGGTTATTTGATCAAGAGCGATTCGGAGAAGGAATTACTGACGGCGATTGCCAAGATTCGCGATGGACGAACCTATATCTCCCCGCAGCTTGCCGAGGACTTTGCCGAAGATCTGCTCAGTGCCTGCCGGAAACAGGCGGACAATCCGTTTCGTGATTTGACGAAACGGGAAAAGCAGATTCTGTCACTGGTCGTCGAGGGACATACCTCGAAGGCAGTGGCGGAGTTGTTGAACCTGAGTCCCCGGACAGTCGATCATCATCGCTCCAATCTACTGAAAAAATTCAATATGAAAAACAGCGTTGATCTTGTTAATTACGCGGTTCGCAACGGGTATGTGACCCTTGATTAGACGGGCTTGGTACCTTCCCACCGGCGCCGGCGCCAGGGCGGCGACCAATTATCTGGGAACCTTGAAAAATTGTCATTTCGCACAATCTCACCGTTGCGCAATAAAATGTTATCCTTGTAATATCATGTATATGCCAGCGGTAAAATTTTCTTGCGCGCCTTGATCTTGAACGAAATCCCGAATTTTTCAAGGTCCCATCTGTCGTTTTAGCCTTTTTTAGTTGTTTTTTTAGGCCTTCCCGGCGATCCCCCATCTCCCCGAAACGGCGATTATATCCCCCGTCTTAGTGGGCTGACCTGGTAAATATACCCAACGATGAACCGGTAATTGCCCCGATGGTATTTCTTTTTCGATACGGTACATATACCCCGAGTTGAGACAGAACTGCTCGCGTCTGCGCTCAGGTCAGGCCGAACGAACGGCCATGCCCGCCGCTGTTTTGCCGGACGTCGCGGACGATACGTGCCGGAGAACGAAGGTACCAGCAACAAGGGGATATATGAACAAGCGTGAATTGATAGCCACAATTGCCGAGTCAGCCGATCTGACCAAAGTTGCCGCCGCTCGAGCACTTGACAGTGTGCTGGCCCACATGGCCAAGGCCATGGAACGGGGAGAGCGGGTGACGCTGGCCGGGTTCGGTTCGTTTAGGGTGGTCGAGCGGTCCGAACAGAAAGGGCGAAATCCTCAGACCGGTGGAACGATTGTGATCCCTGCGCACAACGTGGTGAAATTCCGACCGGGGAAAAAATTGTCCGGCAAGTTCAAGGTGCAGTGACATCCGGACGACGGCGGACAGCGGCCCAGAGCCAGAGACCGAGGCCGCCGGCGACCATGACACCGCTGAGGAGCTGACCCATGGTAACTACGGAGAAGACCAGGCCGACCTGTGGGTCGGGCTGTCTGACGAACTCGACGCCGAAGCGAACCAGGCCGTAGCCGACCAGGAACAGGGACAGGATCGAGCCGTGCGGCCACCAGCGCCGGTTCTGCCAGGGGCGCTTCCTGACTAGCCAGAGTAGCGCAAAGAGGGCGACGCCTTCCAGCAGCGCCTCATAGAGTTGAGATGGGTGCCGGGTTACCGGGCCGCCGCCGGGAAAGACCATGCCCCAGGGCAGGGTCGTCGGCCTGCCAAACAGTTCGCCATTGATGAAATTGCCTATTCTGCCGAGACCGAGACCGATCGGGACGGTTGCGGCGTAGAGGTCGGCGGTTGCCAGAAAGTTGATGCGCTGCCACCGGCAGAACAGCAGGCCGCCAGCCAGCAGGCCGATGGCGGCGCCGTGGAAGGACATGCCGCCGCTCCAGGTAGCCGGAATTTCCAATGGATGTTCAAGGTAATAGGGCAAATTGTAAAACAGCACGTAGCCGAGACGGCCGCCGACAATAACCGACAGGATCAGGACGACATTGAGGTTTTCGAACTGATCGCGAAGCTGTGTAAAGGAGAAGGCGGCGATCTGGCGTTTGACCAGGAAATAGCTGGCGGTGAAGCCAAGCAGGTACATCAGGCCATACCAGCGGATCTGCAGCGGGCCGAGGGAGAACAGCACCGGATCGATATCGGGATAGCTAAGCATCTGCTTTACACGTCACCCTTCAATGAATTCTTGACGCCGTTTATTTCTTTGCTTCGGCGATTTCCAAGTTTTTTCAGATGGACCTGCAGGATCGATACGGCGGCCGGTGTGATGCCGGAGATCCGGGATGCCTGGCCGAGCGACAGCGGCCGCACGGTACTGAGTTTTTCCACCACCTCCGTCGATAACCCGGCCAGCGATGCATAGTCAAGGTCGGCCGGCAGGCTCAGCGATTCGAGTTTGCGGAAGCGGGCCACCTGTTCGTTCTGTCGCTCGATATAACCGCTGTATTTAACCCTGAGCTGGATATCTTCGCGAAATGGTGAATCGGCCAGTTGACGGAGTTGCTCGTTGTCCTGATCGACCGCTAAGGTCGTCACCTGTTCCAGGGACAGTTCCGGCCGGCGGAGCAGCTCCGCCAGGGTCGATTTCTGTTTGAGAGCGGTACTGTCAAGATCAGCCAACATGCGGTCCATGACCGGCGAGGGTTTGACGGCCAGGCTGTGCAGCAGGGTGATGCCGCTGTCGATGGCGTCTTGTTTGCGACGGAACTCCCGGTAGCGTTCTGCCGGCAACAGGCCGATGCGATAGCCGATTTCCGCCAGCCGACCATCGGCGTTGTCCTCACGCAACAACAGGCGATATTCGGCTCGTGACGTAAAGAGACGGTACGGCTCTTTGGTACCCCGGGTAACCAGATCGTCGATGAGCACCCCGATATAGGCTTGGGAGCGATCGATGATCAACGGTTCTTCACTACGGAGCGAACGAACACTGTTGATGCCGGCCATCAGTCCCTGGGCGGCCGCCTCTTCGTAGCCGGAGGTGCCGTTGATCTGCCCGGCCAGAAAGAGCCCGCCAATCCGTTTGGTCTCAAGTGACGGCAACAGTTCGAGCGGATCGACGTAGTCGTATTCGATGGCGTAACCCGGTCTGATGATCACCGCCCGTTCCAGTCCCTTGATCGAGCGGATCATTGCAATCTGGGTGGCCAGCGGCAGACTGGTCGGCAGGCCGTTCGGATAGACCTCGGTGGTCTCGATGCCTTCCGGTTCGAGAAAGACCTGGTGGCGGTTTTTTTCCGGAAAGCGCATCACCTTGTCTTCGATGGACGGGCAATAGCGGGCGCCGACCCCTTCAATGATGCCGGTAAACATCGGCGACTGATCGATCGAGCCCCTGATGATCTCGTGGGTCTGCTCGTTGGTATACGTGATATGACAGGGAAATTGTGGCTGTTGATAATTGCCCCGGGTGGCGAAGGAGAAAAACGCCGGGGGCTGGTCGCTGTATTGCGCTTCGAGTTCGGAGTAGTCGATCGTAGTGGCATCGAGGCGCGGTACCGTACCCGTTTTCATCCGGCCGACTCGAAAACCCTGCTCCCGAAACCATCGAGCGAGACTGACGGACGGATTGTCACCCATGCGGCCGGCCGGAAAATGCTTGAGGCCGACATGGATCAGGCCGTTGAGGAAGGTGCCGGTGGCGACCACCACCGCCTTGACCCGCAACCTCTCTTCTAGCGAAGTAACCAGGCCGGTGATACGGCCGTCTTCGACGATCAGCCGATCGACAACGGTCTGCCGGATGGACAGGTTCTCCTGCCGTTCCAGGACCCGTTTTAGGCGCAGCCGATAGAGGAGTCGGTCGGCCTGGGCTCGGGAAGACCGGACCGCAGGGCCCTTACTGGTGTTCAGGCGGCGGAACTGAATGGAGGTGGCGTCGATATTGTGGGCCATCTCGCCGCCGAGGGCATCGATTTCCCGCACCAGGTGACCCTTGGCCAGGCCGCCGATGGCCGGGTTACAGGACATTGCCCCGATGGTATCGACATTGATCACCGCCAGCAGTGTCTTACAGCCCATTCGAGCGGCGGCCAGGGCTGCCTCGCAGCCGGCATGGCCGGCGCCGACGACGGCGACATCAAAGGTGTTGAGGTCGTTCATGAGTAGTTTGTCTCCCGATGGCCGGATGGCTGCCAGGAAATGAGCGCCCAGCGCTGCGGGGCCAATCCGCCGATCGTCACCCTGTCACCGGTTTTCGAGATGATACGGGAGGAGAGAAAAGCCCTCAGCCGCTGTTCTTCCTCTCCGGTGATGTTCTTGATCATCCAGCGATACCGTTCCAGGGCGTGTTCGAGATCGGGGTAGGTGTCCTCCGGGGAGATGGCGATCTGCCTGACTTCGGGATGGATGCCCATGGTATAGAGGATATTGAGGGTATAGATATAGTCGGGGCCGGAATCAAAGGGCCGCCCGACGGCGGTAAAGGCTGCCGGGTCAAATGGTGTTGGGGCGATCCGCTCGACGAGGTAGACCCGTTTCCGGGCGTATGCGTCAAGTTTGGCGATGCCGGCGCCAAGGTCGTCGATATTCAGTGACCGGGAGGCGATGGCGACATCATGGACGCTGACCGAGGCCTGGTGCCAGTCATCCTCCCAGGCACAGAGCACTGTTCGGATATTGGTCAGGCATTGTTGCTCGGCAGCTGCCCTGAGACGGTCGAGCATACCGGCGGCATAATCGATGGCGGTAACTGAGGCGGCCCGCCGGGCGAGTGGCAGGGTCAGGGTTCCGGGGCCGCAGCCGACATCCAGTACCGTGGTCTGATGGTCGATATCGAGCATGGTCAGTACATTACTGACATAGGGGGAGGACAGGACCCGCCGGGCATAGCTTTCAGCTCGCTCGCTCCAATCCCGGGGTGCGCTGGTCTTCCAAGCTTTAGTGGCCCGGGCGGTGCGCCACAGCAGATGCCAGTCTATATCTCCGTAGGTGGGCGGGGGGCCAGACGGTGACCGGTCCCCGGGTGGGCGATCGGTATGGTTGTCGGTACGGGAGCGGGCGGCGGTCATCGTGATTATTTACCCAGGCAGAACTGGTTGAAAATAACGTCGAGCATATCTTCAGTCGTGGTCTCGCCGACAATTTCGCCGAGATGGTTCAGGCCGTCGAGCAGGTCGATGGCGATCAGGTCGTTGCTCACCCCGTCTTCGAGTCCCTGGCGGACCAGGAGCAGCGACCGTTGCGCCTGCTGCAGGGCGATGTCCTGACGCAGGTTCGGGGCGCAGCCTTCTTCCTGCCATTGCTCTCGCCCGCCGGTAATCCGTTCAAATATCTGTTGCTTAAGGGCGGCCAAGCCATCGTGGTTGAGCGCTGAGATGGTCAAACCGTTGTCGCAGATCGTTGTTTCGCTATCGCGATCGAGGCGCTGCGGCAGATCAGACTTGTTGATCACCGTCAGCAGCGGCTTATGGCATACCGCCTGAAAGAGATTCCGGTCTTCGACGGTCAACTCGCGCGATCCATCGATGACAAAGAGCACGAGATCGGACCGGTTGATCGAGTTGCGGGCTCGCTCGATGCCGAGGCGCTCGATTTCTCCGGCGTCGTCGCGGATGCCGGCGGTATCGACGAGCTTGATCGGTAGGCCGCCGATGTCGACGTATTCCTCAATGGTGTCCCGAGTAGTGCCCGGTACTGGTGTCACGAGCGCCCGCTCTTGCTGAAGCAGGGTGTTGAGCAGACTGGACTTGCCGACATTGGGTAGCCCGACGATGACTACCAGGGCCCCTTCCCTGAGGAGGCGTCCCTGGGTGCTGCTGGTGATCAGCGAATGCAGTGGCTGCAGGACATCATCCTCGAGCTGCTCAAGCAAAGCAGGTCGATCGATGATCTCGACATCTTCCTCGGGGAAATCAATGGCAACTTCAAGAAGGGCCCGGAGACGAACCAGGGAAGTGCGCATCGCATCGACACACCGATAGAGGGTGCCGCTCATCTGTTCGAGTGCCAGATCGACTCCCTTCCGGGTGCGGGCGCTGAGAATGTCGATAACCGCCTCGGCCCGGGTCAGATCGATCCGACCGTTGAGGAAGGCCCGCTTGGTGAACTCGCCGGGTTGGGCAAGATGAGCGCCGCCGGCGAGTAATAACTCAAGAATCGACTGCAGTACCAGGTGGCCGCCGTGAGCGTGGATCTCGACAACGTCTTCGCGGGTATAGGTGCGTGGCGCGGCCATGTAAACGGCAAGCACTTCGTCGAGAAATCTTTCGGAAGACGGCTCGACGATCTTTCCGTAGTAGAGTCGGTGAGAAGTGTAGCTGCAATGCCGGTCAGCGGGACGGAATACCTGCTGCATCATGGTCAGCGCCTGCGGGCCGCTGATCCGGATGATGCCGATACCGCCGGCCCCGGGAGGGGTGGAGATGGCGGCAATGGTCGTCCTGTCGTTCGCTGGCTGTGGCATCCGTTACCGTCGCTGCGTTGTGGCACGGTTACCGATTAGAGATCAGCAATCGGAGCCGGTCCGGTTCTACTGGTTTTGGCGAGGCGTGCTCTTCTTGCGTGGTCCGCCGCGTGATCGTTTCCGGCCACTCGTCTTACGCGGTTTGCCCGGCTTATAGATCAGCACCTTCTTGAACAAACCTTCGCCGATGCTCCGGCTCCGGACTTCGGGATCGTCCTGCAGGCAGACATGAACCACACGGCGCTCTGAAGGGTTCAGTGAGGCGATGACCTGGGTTTTACCGTCTTGCTTGACTTGGTTTGCATAGTGCAGCGCCTGGTCGCGGAGCTGTTCGTTGCGCCGGGCCCGATAATCGCCGACATCGATGCCGAGCTGGATACGACCGGGCAGTTTTCGTGAGACGATCTTGCGCAGCAGGTATTGCAGGCTGTCCAGAGTTCGCCCTTCCTGACTGGTCAAAATCGGCGCATAGCTGTCGCTGACCTGGCACAATACAGACCCGTCTTGCTGCTCGACGGTGACATCGGACGGACATTCCATCAGTTCCAGGAGCCGCTGCAATTCAACCTTGATAATGGCAAGGCTCTCTTCGGAAAGTTCAACCGGCTCACGGCCCCGATCATCGTCGTCCTCGCTTCCGTCCGCGTCTGCTTCTCCATCGTTGTCGGCAACTTCCTCATCGACCATTTCGCTCTTGGTTGCAGCAGGTCTGGGTGGTGCCGTCTCCCGTCGGGGCGGCGGTGGTTCGGCAGATTGGTCAGCAGCCGGCGTGGCCTTGACAGCGGGCACTGCCGGCGGTGATTCGTCATGCGGGGATTGCGTGGTGACTCTGATATGGGCCTTTTTTCGGATCAGGCCAAAAATACCTTTCGAGCCGGTCTCGATAACCTCGATGGAGAGTTGTTCCTGGGCGACACCGAGGGTTTCGCAGGCATCTTTGATAGCAGCGGGAACGTCTTGTCCGTAGAAATCTTTTATATCCGGTGACATCGGTAATTCCTGGAAAATGTTATCAAGCTCCGGTTACGGGGTGCTGGCTGTCGGTCATCATGATCCGGAAGCGACGGCCGGTTTTCGTTGTCGATTGATCAAGTATTGCTGCAGGATCGACAGCAGATTGTTGACGAACCAATACAACACCAGCCCGGAGGCGAAGTTGACAAACATGACGGTGAAGATCAGCGGCAGAAACATCATGATCTTGGCCTGGGTCGGGTCGGCGGTGGTCGGGGTCATTTTCTGCTGCAGGAACATCGAGGCGCCCATCAGCAAGGTCAGCACCGGTAGGCCGCCGAGATAGGGCAGATCGAAACCGAGATAGAGACGATCAGGGGCCGACAGGTCGGTGATCCAGAGCATGAACGGAGCGTGCCGCAACTCGATGGACTGCAGGAGAACCTTGTACAAGGAGAAAAAGACCGGGATCTGCAGGACCATCGGTAGACAGCCGCCGAGGGGGTTGACCTTGTACGTCTTGTAGAGATTCATCATCTCCTGGTTCATCTTGGTCGGATCGCCTTTGTATTTCTCCTTGATCTTGACCATCTTCGGCTGCAACTTCTGCATGTTCTTCATCGACTTCAGCCCTTTCTGGGTAATGGGCCAGAACAGGGCTTTGAGGATCACCGTTACCATGATGATGGCGACGCCGTAGTTGCCGAACACCCCGTAAAACCAGTTCAGCAGGTAGAGCATCGGCTTGGCGATAATATCAAACCAGCCGAAATTGACGACCTTGGCCAGGTTGGCACCGATCTCATTGAGCAGGGACAGTTTTTTCGGACCGTAGAACAGCTGATGGCTATACGTCTTTTCGGTATTCGGCGCCAGCGTGTCGAGGGCGCTCTGGACATCGATGCTGACCAGTTCGCCGGCGGCATCGAGGGTGAGCGTCGAGACCGGGTCGGTCGTCGGGATAATGCTGCACATGAAGTAGGTGCCTTCATACGCTACCCAATCGATAGAGCCGGTAATGCTCTGCTTGCCGTCCTCGAACTCCTTGAGTTTGATCTCGTGCAGTCCGTTGGCGTCATGGTAGGCTGGCCCCCGGAAGAGCCAGTTGCTGGCCTTGGTCAGTTTGACGAACGGCAGGTTGCGCTGCTGCAGGCCGGCCATGCCCTGTAGTACTTGACCGCTCCTGTTGACAACGGTGGCCGAATGATCGATCAGGTAATCGTTTTGACTGAAGGTGTAACGGCGGATCACCTCGAGCCCGGAAGCTATTTGTGCGCGCAGTTCAACCGTGGCCGTGCCGGTGTCCGGAGAGAAGACGACGTCTTCCTGGGTCAGGGTGTAGAGGGTATCTTGCGGGAAGGAGCTGCCCCAGGAAAACGTCAGTGGCAGTCCTTGTTCCGGAGAGGTTTTTACCAATTCGACGCCGGGGGCGTTTTCGTCATTTTCCTGGCGGTAATTCTTCAGTACGAAACTGGTGATGACACCGCCGCGTTCGCTGATGGTGGCGACGAACAGGTTCGTATCCACGGTGATCTCTTTGGCCGGGCGCACCGCCTGGCCGGGATCGGGCACCACATTCGGGGCGGGAGGTGTAATGGCGGCCGCCTGTTCGACTGGCTGACTGATTTGGCTGGGCTGCTGCTGCGTTTCCGCCAGGGTCTGTACGGTCTGTGAAGCGCTCTGTTCCGTTGCCTGCTGCCCCTGTTGCTGCTGGACCGGAGGAACGAAAAAATACTGGTAGCCGAGAAGAATGATAAACGAGATACTGATAGCCAGAAAGGCTCTGCGCATGTCCATGGTCGTTCTCTTTGGATCGTTGTCTAGTGATCCCGGGAAGGCAGTTGTCCGTCGAACACTTCGGTCGAACGACTAGGCCACCGGATCGTAGCCGCCGCGGGAAAAAGGGTGACAGCGCAGGATGCGCCACAGTCCTTTCGCAAGCCCGCGCAGGGCGCCATAATGTCTGATTGCTTCGATTGTGTAAACAGAGCAGGTGGGGTAGAAACGACACGCAGGAGGGAATACCGGGGACAATAGATACTGGTAGCCACGGATAAAAGCGATGAACAACTGGGCAATTATCCCGGATCTGCCGACAGGATTCATAGTTTAGACCGATGTGGCAGCGAGCAGGCGGACCACGGCCTGATCAATGTGGCTTGGGGAATTAAGCGAAAAATCGGGTCGTACGGTGATCACGATATCGGCATGCCGGGGATAGATGTCCCGACTTAGTCGAAACGACTCTTTGCATATTCGTTTAATTCGATTCCTGACAACCGCTCCTTTCAACTTTCTGCTGACACTGATACCGATACGGCTGTAGTCACGCCCGTTGGCCAGAAACACCAAGCCGAAGTCATGGCAATACAGCCGCGTTCCCTGCCTGTAGACTGCGTCGAACTCCCGGTTCTCCCGTAACAGGCAATATTTCGGAAGACCAAAGCGTCGCAAGGATATCAGGCGGACAGTTGTTTGCGCCCTTTTGCCCGCCGAGCGTTGATGATCGCACGGCCGGCTTTGGTGCTCATCCGCTCCCTGAAACCATGGCGCCGTTTTCGTTTGATATTGCTTGGCTGAAATGTTCTTTTACTCATTATCTGAACCTCTTGTTTATCTCGTTAGTGGGGGAATCTCGGATCCATCACCGATACTAGCAACGACCACTCGACTCGAGCGACGAGTTGTGAGCCTCGATGAGGGTAAAGCACAAAATCACAAAACAATCATATTAAACACAGATATAAAATGCTGTCAAATATTTTCCGATCCAGCGCTGCTGCTCCACAATTCCTGCCAGCGGTGTGCAGCGGGCCATTGGGGAGCTTGAAAAATTCGGAATCTCGTTCAAGATTGAGGCGCGCAAGAAAATTTTACCGCAGGCATATACATGATATTCCAAGGATAACAATTTGATTGTGCAACGATGAGATTAGGCGGAATGACAATTTTTCAAGGTTCCCTATCGTTAATCGCCGGAGACGGCGATGCCGGAAGCGGCCAGGATACCGGCCATAGAAGAGACAACGAGTGGCATGGACGATAAAGCATTGTTGAGTTCGGAGCGTGGTGTCGGCCAAACACTCGAACAGGCGTTGGCCCGGTTTCTGTCCCGAACACCGGTCCTTGCGCGGGAAACGGTGGTGCTCGGTGAGGCAGAAGGAAGGGTTGCTGCCGAGTCGATCAGGGCCAGGCGTGCCGAGCCGGGTTACGATCAAGCCACCCGCGACGGCTTCGCCCTCGGCCCGACCGCTTCGGTCGAGGCCATAGAGGCGACGTTTTCCATCCAGGGGGAGATTCCGGCCGGTCGGACCGATCGGCTGGCGGTAGCCGCAGACACGGCCTGGCGGATCATGACTGGTGCTTTGGTGCCCGCCGGTGCGGTGCGGGTTGTCCCGCAGGAGGATTGTCGGCAGATTGGCGAGGAGGTCGTCGTGCCGGCCGGGTCGTTAATGCGAGAACAGCGTTTTATTCAACGGGCCGGGAGCAGGATCGCCGAAGGGCGAACAGTTGCAGCGGCCGGGGAGGAGATTACCGGGCAGCATCTGATTTGGCTGGCGGTAACAGGTAACGACCGGATTCCCGTTTATCGTCGGCCGGTGGTCGGTTACCTGTGCAGCGGCAGTGAACTCGTGTCGATCGAGGAATCGCCGGTGCCGGGCAAAAAGGTTTCGGCCAATCGCTATTTGTTGCACGCACTGATCGGCAGAGCAGGTGCGATACCTCTTGATTACGGCATCATTGCCGATGACGTTGAACGAATTGGCAGGCTTCTGCTGCAGATCGGCGGCAGCGGTGTCGATCTCATCGTCAGTACCGGCGGGGTCGGCCCGGGCGCATACGATGTCTTTGCCCGGGCGCTCGATCAAATTGGCGGCGAGATTTTGTGTCGGCAACTGGCCATGCGCCCGGGGCATTCCCTGCTGGTCGGGGTTGTCGGCCGGAGCCTATATGTCGGGCTGCCCGGGCCGCCGTCTGCGGTATCGCTGGTGTTTGCGGAACTGGTCGTGCCGGTTCTGCGGAAAATGAACGGACTGGCGGTGCTTCGTCATGAAGATGTTCGAGCTTGTCTCGAGAGCGATCTGTCGATCCGGGATAGCGAAGAAACGCTGTTCTTGAAGGAAGGAAAGCTCTGCTACCGCGACGGCGGCGTCTTCGTCCGTCTGCCGGCACCGCTGGAAACGGCCGATTGTACGCTGCTGCTCGAGCCCGGGTGCGGCCCGTTCTGCAAAGGGAGAGTGGTTACCGTTCACCGGTGGTGTTGCCGATGAACGGTACCCACTCGCTCACTGCTTGGTCCGAAGAGGCGGGACCGTGTTGTTGGACGGCATCCCCCGGTGAAGCTGGTACTCTTGAACTGCGTGTTGCAACGCCTTGATGGCCAGCGTTGCGCAATGCCGGTCTTCGCGGGGAAAGCGGCCAATGGCGTCAAGCACGTCGTCGGCCGTCAACGCAAACAGCTCCTCCGGGGTTTTGCCGACGGCCAATTCGGCGGTGAACGAGCCGCACAGCGTACTGGAAGCGCAACCGTCGGTCCGATAGGCCGCCTGCTTCACCCGGTTGTCACGAAAGGTGAGGGAAATACCGATGGAATCTCCACAGCTGCCCCGCAAGAATGAAGAGCCGTCGGGCTCGGCCAGCGGCTCATGGTATCGAGGGTTTCGCCAACGCTCAAAGCCCTTGTCACCGTAGGCGTCTCTGGCATCGGAAAAAGAATTCTGCTGTAGTTGCTGAACCAGGGCCTCGAACTCGTCGTCAGATAATGCCATAGATCTTCTCGTTCGTCCTTCGTGTTTGATTACCAGTGTGCATCGGCGTTGGCACTGGTTGTATAGGTCACCGAGCCGCTTTTAAATTTCTCGATCGCATCGGCGACCGTTCCCGCTATATCGCTGACCACCTTGATCTCGGCGGCCTGCAGCGTGGCAAAAGCCTTGGGGCCGCAATAGCCGGTCATCACAACCTCGGCTCCTTTGTCGTGTACCATGGTGGCCGCCTGAATGCCGGCCCCTTTAAAGGCCCCGGCGTTGCCGCTGTTGTCGAGCGCCTCGAAATTCATGGTGTCGATGTCGACGACCAAGATGTACGGCGCCCTGCCGAAACGGGGGTCGACCTGACTGGCTAGTTCTTTGCCCTGCGATGTTACAGCTATTTTCATTGTTTAGTCCTCCGCTCATCCATTTTCAGACACGACCGCCGCCACCGCCGCAGACCTCATCGTCGGAGATCAGCGGCAGTTTGCCGGCCAACAGGTCTTCGACGACTGGTCGGATGTCGATTCGTTCCGCATCGTGATAGACATCTATCCCGACCTGCCTGAAGCCCATCAGGGGGCGCATACCGATACCGCCGACGATCAGCGCGTTGACCTGGTGCTCGGCGAGCAGGTTGACCGGGACCATGCAGCCGCCCTGGACGTGTTCGCGATTCTGGATGGTGGTCACTTCGACGATCTTCCCATCCTGGGCGTCGATGCAGGTGAAGACATCACAGTGCCCGAAATGACCGGCTCGCTGACCGTCAAGTCCTCCTTCTCCCAGCGAGGGGATCGCAATTCGTACTTTTGCCATAGTAGTTCTCCTTAGATGTTGATAATCGGCAGAATGGAATCCGCCTGTTTTTTCTGAAGCGCATCCGACTGGACGATAGTCTGCCAGATCGTACTGACCAGCGTCAGCAGATCGGGATCGGCCTGTCGGTATTCGGTCAGGGTGATACCCTCGACCATTGCCTTGGTAAAAGCCGGATTGAACGGAATCCGGCCGACGATTTGCAGGCCGGCCTGTCCCGCTTTTGTTGTAATGGTGGCGCTCATATCCGGGTTGAGATCGAACTTGTTGATGCAGATCAGCACCGGGATCCGGAAGTGGCTTGCCAGATCGACTACCCGCTGCATGTCGTGGAGACCCGAGACCGACGGTTCGACAATGACCAGTACCGCGGTGGCGCCGGTGATCGAGGCAATGACCGGGCAGCCGATTCCGGGAGGGCCGTCGGTGATGATCAACTCGCGACCGTTCTCCTCGGCAATGTCTCGTGCCTGTTTGCGGATCAGGCTGACCAGCTTGCCTGAATTTTCTTCGGCGATACCCAGGCGGGCGTGGACCATCGGCCCGAAACGGGTGTCGGATATATACCATTCACCGCACTTCTGCGGCGGAAAGTCGATGGCTTGTTCCGGACAGAAGGTGACACAGACGCCGCACCCTTCACAGTCGATCGAGTTGACGACAAAATCATCGGAGATTGCCGAGAAACGGCAGTGTTCGATACAGATGCCGCACCGGGTACAATCCGCCGGTCGGATACTGGCGATGGAGCCGCCGATAAAATCGGTTTGCTGTTTAATTTGCGGGGCCAGCAGCAGGTGCAGGTCGGCGGCGTCGACGTCGGCGTCGCACAACACGTGATTGCTCGACAAGGCGGCAAACGCCGCGGTCAGGCTGGTTTTTCCGGTACCGCCTTTGCCGCTGATGATGACGAGTTCTTTCATTGGATACTCCGTCTGGTTTCAATGGTGTCGACAATCGCGTCGTAGAGACGCGCAAAGATCGGTCGCCAAGAAGGGACCTCCTCGACAAGCAGTTGTCCGCGGGAGTAAATCTCGGCAATGCTCCGGTCGAAGGGGATTTCCAGTAGGATTGGTAGTCCTTCCTGCACAGCGTAGTCCCAGAGTTGCCGGTCGCCGATATCGGAACGGTTGACGACCAGTCCGCAGGGAATATTGAGAACCTTTACCGCTTCGACGGCGAGCTTCAGGTCGTGCAGGCCAAACGGTGTCGGTTCTGTTACCATCAGGACGAAATCCGTCCCTTTCATCGCATTGATGGCCGGGCAGGAGGTGCCGGGGGGCGCGTCGATAATGACCAGATCCTCCGGCCTGGCATAGCTGCGAACGTGCCGAATCAAGGGGGGGCTCATTGCCTCACCGATACGCATACAGCCCTGGACGAAAAAGATACCGTTACGGTGGCCACTGTCTATGACTCCAAGTTCCCTGGCGTCTTCCTCGACCGCATCTTCCGGGCAGATATCGCGGCACCCTTCGCAACTGTGGCACAGCTCAGGAAACACGAGGACTTTTTTGCCAAGCACCGCAAGTGCATTGAACCGACAGATTTCCGCACATTTGCCGCACCCGTTACAGCGATCCGCGTCGATCTTTGGTACGAAGGTGAAGACCGGGGTGCTGTTCTCAAATTCGGGATTGAGGAAGAGATGCGCGTTCGGCTCCTCGACATCGCAATCGAAGAGTTTGACCTCCCGATCGATACTGACTGCCAGATTGGTTGAAACGGTTGTTTTGCCGGTTCCGCCTTTACCACTCGCTACGCTGATAATCATGATTACCTCCGATCCGTGTCCGATGTTGCCAGGAGTCCGTAGATCTTGTCGAGCACCCCGATCATCTGCGCAGCAGTTTCTGCTCCTGGTCGGGGGGGGAGTTGCATGAAAAGGCCAAGCCCTTCCGTAGTCTCATGAAACTCCTCGGGCGCGAGCGGGGAAACGAGAGCGCAATTGATGAGCGGATAAGTGCCGACGACCTCCTTGACGAACTGCAGTCCGCTGGTTTCTAGCAGCGTTTCGTCGACAACCAGCACATCGACGGTGCCGGCCTTGATGACGGAGAGGGTCTGTTGCGTTGTCGCGACACTGCTGACCGTAATCGCTTGATTCTTCTGCAGTGCATCGGACAGATCCCGCATTCGCTCGGGATCACCGGCTGCCAGCAGGATTTTCAATGGTTTTGTCGTCACTTCGAACCTCGTGGTAATGCTAGTTATGTCCCGGCCAGAGCCACCGGGACGATGCCAAATTTGGTTATCTGTCTTCGCTATGTTGGAGACCGATGGTGTGCCGGCAGCCGGGCATTTTGAACTCGTCGTTCAGGGTTCCGGTGGCGCAGGCCCCAAGCACCTTGGCAGCGTTACCGGAGACAAAGGAAATGAGCGTGATGCCGGCTCCTTCGATAATCCTGGCGGGCTGTTCGGAAATCGCTCCGCAAATCAGAGTGTCGATCCCCTTGTCAACCAGCATGCGTGCCAGGCGAGTGGGGATTTGTCCGGCGATAAATTCCCGTTGTTCCCACGTCACCGCTCGGTCTTTGATTTCGGCCAGCACGATGGTCTGGGCTGAGTCAAAAACCGGCGATACCCGGTTTCCCCACACGGTCATGGCTATCTTCATACGTATCCCCCGAATCAACGTTGCCCACGCACTTGGAGGAGCAAAAGGCGGACCATATTTCTTGCATATGCTCTTTATTTGATTAAAATTTGTAATGACAGTATCTTATACAGGTTTTCCGGACAGGGAGAAAAGAATACCGAACTGCATGGGGTCGCACGAATGCGACGCACACTGCAGCGATGGTTGCGTTGGTGCGACTATTTCCGGCGACGGTGCGGAGAACGACCGTCCTGGTGCGGCAGGTCGATGCCGAGTTTGGCGATCTTGCGGAACAAGGTACTCTTGTGCATGCCCAGTTGGGCAGCTGCGGCAGTGCGGTTATTATCATTGTCGCGCAGGGCATTGATAATCGCGTCACGCTCCGAGGCTGCGACAACAGCGTCGATTGTCGCCGATTCGGGCGGAAGGGAGGAGCGCAGGCTGAGAAAGGCCGGTAGGTGTTTGGCGGTAATCAGTCCTTCCGGGCAGAGGACAAAGGCGTGTTCGATGATATTTTCCAGTTCCCTGATATTGCCGGGGTAGTCGTGGGCGCGCAATAACTGCATGGCCTGATCGTCGATACCGCCGATAAGTTTGTTTTTGCGCCGATTCAGTTTGGCGATGAAGCGTTCGACGAGCAGCGGCACATCTTCCATTCGTTCGCGTAGAGGCGGGAGACGCAACGCGATGATGTTGATGCGATAATAGAGATCGCGGCGGAATTGATTGTCTTCGACGAGCTGGTGCAGGTCGCGATTGGTGGCGGCAATGAGCCGGATATTTGTCTTGACCGGAACGGTGCTGCCGAGTGGCTGGAAGGCCCGTTCTTCAAGAACCCGCAGGAGTCTGACCTGGAAGGCGCCACTGGTGTCGCCGATTTCGTCGAGCAGGATGGTGCCCTGTTCCGCGGCACTGAACAACCCTTGACGGTCATGGCGGGCGTCGGTAAAGGCGCCGGCCTTGTAGCCGAACAATTCTGATTCGAGCAAATTGTCGGGCAGCGCCCCGCAATTGAGGGCGAGAAATGGCTGGTCTTTGCGACGCGACAGATTATGAATGGCCCGAGCCAGCAATTCCTTCCCGGTACCGGTTTCTCCTTCGATCAGCACGGTGCTGTCACTTTGGGCGATCTGATCGAGAATGCCGAACAGGTCCTGCATGACGCTCGAACAGCTGACCATGTCGCTGAACATAAAAGAGCTCTTCAGGTCACGGCGAAGCTCTTCGACCAGGCTGACATCGCGGAACACTTCGACTCCGCCGAGAATATCGCCGTGTTCGTCCTTGAGTAGCGACGTGCTGACGGTGATCGGTATCTGTTTCTTGTCGCCCGTGATGATCGAGGTCGAGGAGTTGACAAAGGATTTGCCGACTTCCATGGTGCGCCTGAGAGCGCAGTCCCCCTCGCACATATTGGAACGGAACACTTCCCAGCAATAACGACCGAGTGCCTCTTCGCGCGGGATACCGGTGATCTCCTCTGCGGCTCGATTGAACGAGGTAATTCGCCAATGGAGATCGACGGTAAAGACGCCATCGGAGATAGACTCCAGGATGATGTCGGTGCATTCGATCGAGGCAGCGCATGCTTTCTTGTTCATATGCACACTATAATAGTTTTTTCAGCAACTGCCTCGATTTTTTGCATGGTGCGTCGCGGCACCGTGCCGATACGGAGAGCTTCCGTTTTGCGGGCGGTGTGGAGTGGTGCCGATAGAGAGGCGCCTGTTGGGGATAATGGGGCTCCTGCCGGGAAAGTCGATTGCGACGGGTGCACCCTCTCGATAGCGAGAATCCTCTCTGCTATCGCAAACAGCGGCGTCTCGGCGGAAGATGCTTGCACCTGGTGAGCACTGAGCGGTGCCCGTCTCTGCCGAGCGGGCATTTCTCAAGCTTCCCCAAACGTTGATCCGAACGCGTCCGACCACTAGACTGAAAAGGGAATGGTGTTTCCCTTGCTCGAGTACGTTCCGCTCTCTTTTCGGACGGCGAATTACTTTTCTTGTAGTGTCAGGGAAATCTTCTTTTTGCTGAAGGATACCGTGAAAGAATCTCCCGGTCCAAAGCCACTGTCTTCAAGATTTTTTGCCGACAGGGTCAGGGTGTTTCTTCTACCGATTTTGACGACCGGATTTTTAACTGATTTTGTCCGCCGCGAACTTTTTACTCGATAATACTTTTTGTCGGTATCCATCAATTTCAGCATGAGATTGTTGAAAGTGGGATGATTTTTGATGTTCATCTCAGTCATGATGTCTGCCTTTGACTTTCCCGAATTAACAAGAGTTCGCAGTGTGTCAAGGTCGTATTGCGTCTGTCGGGCCATAATGTCTCCTGGTTATTTTGGTTGCGTGGATAAGCCTGCCTTGAAAAAGGGAATTTCCGTCCAATCTCTGAACCGGACGTGAACAACATGGCGCCGGAATAGTACTCCTGGTCCGTGACACATTGTTTGCGTTTGTCATGTTACCGGATGGAAAATCGAATTTTCAACGCAGTCATGCAATTCATCGGAAAAATGATGAACGCTTTTCAATAACAGTTGCAACTATACTCATTGATTATCAGAGAGGCAATGAGAAAAAATATGTATAATTCCAAACAACATTGTGGAGGAAAAAAATCGTTGGAATGATAAGAAAAGTATCACAAAGATGTTGTTAAAATAATGAATTACCATCGATATGCGATAGTAATTGAAAATGTGTTGAAGCTGGGGAGAGGAAGGAAACGACTCGTTTGTTGGCGATGAATAGTATCATCTGGGGATTTTGAAAAATCCAAAATTTCGTTCAAGATCGATCTGAAATTTCGTTCAAAATCAAAGGGCGCAAGGAACATTTACCGCAGGCATATATATGATATTTCGATGATTAAGTGTAATTGCGCAACGATGGGATTGGGCGGAATGACAATTTTTTCAAGGTTCCCTTGTGCCTGTCAAGAGTATTGTCTGCGGAGAGTACTTGACTGCCGGGTTACCGGGAAAACGGTCAAGAAATATAAATCAATTCTCGGGAAAACGAACTGAGGGATCGGCATCCGCTTTCGGTAATCACAACATCGTCTTCAATTCTGACTCCGTTCTGATTGTGCAGGTAAATGCCGGGTTCAACGGTGAAGGTCATGCCCGGTTGCAGTAGTTGCTGGTTGCCCGCATGGATATATGGGGATTCGTGGCATTCCAAGCCGATGCCGTGGCCGGTGCGATGGGTGAAATGAGCACCGTACCCGGCCTCTTTGATGACCGACCTGGTCGCTTCGTCGATCATGGCACAGGTAAGCTCGGGGCGCCCGGCAGTCCGGCCGGCGCGATTGGCTTGTCGGACGATGGCGTGAATCTCCTGTTCCTGCTGCGCGACGTGGCCGACACCAAAGGTGCGGGTCAGGTCGGCAGCGTAACCGTGCCAACGGGCTCCCCAATCGACGACCAGCAGGTCGCCGGAAGTCAGCCGGCGTTCTCCCGGTCGGGCATGGGGGGTTGCCCCATTCGGGCCGGAGGCGACGATGGGCGTAAAGGGCAGATTGGTTTCCGAACCATGGCGCAAGAGCTGCATAACCAGTTCTGAGGCGAACTCATATTCGCTGATACCGACCCTGGCCTGGAGCAAGGTGGCCTGCAGGGCACGTTCTGCAATAGCCACCGCCTTTTCCAGCAATGCCAGCTCCTCGGCGTCTTTGATGCTGCGCAAGGCGGCGAGAATACCTGAGCCGTCGGTGAAGGCCGACTCCGACAAAACGGTACGCAGAAGATGATATTCAAGCAGGCGTAATTGCCCCGGTTCGATCCCGATTTGCGTCTCGAGAAGGTGCAGTGACGCGATGGCCTGCTTGAATACCTGTGGCCACTGATCCGGATTGTCCGAATAAAAGCAGGTATCGATCGGGTAATCGAGATGATCGAGTTTTGCGGCTTCCAGCTCCGGCAGGATGAGCAACGGGGTGCTGCCGACCCGGTGGAGCAGGACGACCGGTCGTTCCATCAGGTGGAAATCAAGCCCGGTCAGGTAGGTTAGACTTGCCCCGGCATTGAGTGCCACGGCCTCGATTCTCCAGGTTTGCAGCTTTTCTTCAAGGCGCTGCAGTTTGGCGGGGATCATAGTCGTGCGCTCCTGGGTGCTCGACCGGGGGCCCGGCCGTTGCTGTTGAGGTTCAGCCGTGGACTATACTTCAGTCGGTGGTGAAACAAAAGCCATGAACTCCTCCCCGAGAAGGACTTCTTTCTCCAGCAATCGTTCTGCCACGGTCTGGAGGGTATCGCGGTGGGCGGTGAGCAGCCGGGTGACATGTTCGTTGCGCTGATCGAGGATCTGCTTGGTTTCCGCATCGATCTGCGCCGCGGTCTCGTCGCTGTAATCCTTGCCCGACGAAAATCCCTGGTCGGTCTGGAGGAAGACCGGGGAGCGTTGGCGTGGGTAGGTGGATAATCCGAGCGTGGTGCCCATCCCGTATTCGACGATCATCGCCCGGGCGATATCGGTAGCCCGCATCAGGTCGTTGCCGGCGCCGGTGGTGACCGAGTTGAAGGTGAGTTGCTCGGCGACCCTGCCGCCGAGCAACACGTCGATTTTGGCCAGCAACTCCTCTCTGCTCATCAGGTAGCGATCTTCGGTCGGTCGCTGTTGGGTGTAGCCAAGCGCCGCCAGCCCGCGCGGGATGATGGATATCTTGTGAACCGGTTCGGTCCCCGGGGTGAGGGCTGCCACCAAGGCATGGCCGACTTCGTGATAGGCGACGATTCTCTTTTCCTGCGGGTTGATGACCCGGTTTTTCTTCTCCAGGCCACCGATGATCCGGTCCACCGCTTCGTCGAGATCGTTTGTCGAGACCTGCTTGCGTCCCTTGCGAACGGCGAGCAGGGCCGCCTCGTTGACGACATTGGCCAGGTCGGCCCCGGAGAAGCCGGCGGTCTTTTGGGCGACGATCTGTAGATCGACATCGGTGGCGAGTTTGACTTTGGCGCTGTGTATTTTCAAGATCGCCTCCCGCCCCCTGACGTCAGGCTTGTCGATCAGCACCTGGCGGTCGAAACGGCCGGAGCGGAGCAGTGCCGGGTCAAGTACTTCCGGCCGGTTGGTGGCGGCCATGATGACAATGCCTTTTTGCGTATCGAAACCGTCCATCTCGACGAGGAGTTGATTCAATGTTTGTTCGCGTTCGTCATGCCCGCCGTAACCACCGGCACCGCGGGCTTTGCCGAGGGCGTCGAGTTCATCGATGAAGATGATGCACGGGGCTTTTTCCCGAGCTTGGACGAAGAGATCGCGGACACGGGCCGCGCCCATGCCGACGAACATCTCGACAAAGTCCGACCCGCTGATCGAGAAAAAAGGTACCCCGGCTTCACCGGCAACAGCTCGGGCAATCAGGGTCTTGCCGGTACCGGGCGGCCCGACCAGCAGAACACCTTTGGGCATTTGCCCCCCAACCTCGAGATACCGTTCCGGCCTGGCCAGGTAATCGACGATTTCCTGCAATTCCTCTTTGGCCTCGTCGGCTCCGGCGACGTCGTCGAAGTGGGTATCGACATCTTTTTCTCCGATGATTTTCGCTTTGTTCCGGCCAAAACTCATGATCCCTGCCTGTCCTCCCTGCATTTTGCGCATCAGCAGGTACCAGATGCCGAAGAACAGAGCGATGGGGACCAGCCAGGAAAACAGGGCCTTCAGCAATGTATTTTCCACCTGCCCGGAAAAGGTGACGCCATGCTCGGCAAGCGTTTGCGATAGATCGTTATCGACCCGGACCGTGGTAAACAGGATTTCATCGTCGGAATCGGTTGCTTTCATTTTTCCGGTGATACGGTCCTGGCCAATAGCGATCTCGATGACACGATCTTCGGTGATCGCGTCGATGAAGTCGCTATAGGCGATGACCTGGGGGCGAAATTGCTCAAAAATCAGGCTTTGCAGCAGTAACACGCCCCAGACGGCGGCGAGCAGGTACCAGATATTGAATTTCGTGTTGTGTTCCATGGCAACGAAGTCAGAATCGGAGAAACAGAAATAGCCGAACCGCACCAGCCGATGCTTGCGCGGTTGCCTGCACATTTGCACACCAGTTCAAAACTATATTAGCTATCCTTCTGATAATTGCAAGAATTCGGGACAACTTGCGACCATCGCATACTGTCGCCAGATCGGTGGCCGCTATGATAATAGTGGAAGCCACGGGAAAATCACGGTACAACTGTAGGGAACCTTGAAAAATTGTCATTTCGCCCAATCTCGTCGTTGCGCAATCAAATTTTATTCTCGGAATATCATGCATATACCTGCGGTAAAATTTTCTTGCGCGCCTCGATCTTGAACGAAATTCCGAATTTTTCAGGCTCCCCTGTAACCGCCCCGCTACCTTGCGGAAAGACCGGTAAGGCGCCGAAGATGATCAAAAAAATCCAATCATATATTGGACTTAAGCTGTTTGTTCTGTTGACGGTAGTGATCGTACTGTCGGTCGTCTCCCTGACCTATACCGCACTCCAGGTCATCAATACCTATGGGAGAGAGGTGGCGGCGATCAGCGAAAAACAGATCAGGAACCAGGTGATGTCGTCTTTGTCGGGGTTCACGCAAGAGCGGGCGACCAGGTATCAGGCCTTTTTCGATCGCGTTGCCTCCTGTGCCGGGCTGGTGGCCAGCCAGGCATCGCTGATTTACGCCGATCTTGCCGACTATGCCCGTCGGCCGCTGTTTCCGGTCAACTACTCGCAACAGGCGGATAACGGGCACTGGATTAACGATGCCGATGACCCCGTCGTCTCTGTTTTTTGGGGCGGTCCCGACCTGCAGGCCGATAGTGTCCGCGAATTACGGGCCCTGACCCATATGGCGCCGCTGCTGCACCGTGTACTCGTCGAAAACCCGGAAGTACTCGCCAGTCATATTATCACCGTCACCGGCATCGGCCAGTATTGTACGGAAGAAATCAGGAGCCGTGAGGCGGCGCGGGCGCTACCGCCCACCGCGCAGTTCGACTTGCGTGACGGGGAGCCGATGACCATCTTCAGCGGTTCCGGGCGGACTGATCGTCAGGTTCGCTGGACGGGGATCTATCAGGATGATGTCGTCGATGGTTTGATGCTGACGGCAAGCGCGCCGATCCATGATGAGAAAGGCGACTTCCGCGGCATTACCGGCATCGATGTCCCGTTGCGTACCGTGGTCGAGGAGATCCTTGCTGCCGGTGACACCGGTCATGCCGATCCGGTTCTGTTCTCTTTCCTGATTGACCGGGGGGGTGGGGTGATCGCGCTTGCCGAAGATTACTTCCCGTTTTTCGGCCTTCGTGTGGACCGTGCGAGGTTTCGCAATTCCGGTGATCGGCTGAATCTCTCACTCTACGACTCGACTGACACCCGTATCCGGGAGTTGGCCAAGGCCATCCAGGATCGTGACCGGGGGCTCTATGAACTGCACGACGGTGATCAGCGCTATTACCTGGCGGCGAGCAGGATGTCCGGCCTGGGTTGGGTATATGGCGTGGTCGTCCGGGAGGATGACATCCTGGCGGCCGTCGAGAAAAACCAACTGGCGCTTGCCGAAACGATCAGGCAGGTCGAATTGAGAGGCACGGTCTTATCCCTGACGGTGATCCTGCTTGCCGTTGGCGTCATTTTTCTGGCCGTGCGTCATCTCGTCACCCCGCTGCGGACATTGGCCACGGCCACCCGCCGGGTAACAGAAGGCGACCTGACGGTGCGTTGCCCGGTGATGACGACCGATGAGGCCGGTGTCTTGGCCGCATCGTTCAACGATATGGTGGCACAGCTTCAGATCGCCCAACAGTCTCAGGCCCGCTATGCCGAAGAGTTGGAACGGATGGTCGCCAATCGTACCCAGGAGTTGATCGACAAGCGCAGCGAGCTGGAAGAAACCGTTGAACTGCTGAGAAAGGAAGCCGAACGGCGGCAGCTCGTCGACGAGGCGCTGCGCCTGAGCCGGCAGCAGTATTACGACACGATGGAGGCTTCGAAGGCGGGGATCTTCATCGTCAGTGACGGCTTGTTCACCCATGTCAACTCTTCGTTCGCCCAGCTCTTTCGCATCGAGCGCGAGCAGTTGATCGGCACCGATCCGCTGACGGTGGTGCTGGCCCAGGACCGGTTGGTTGCCGCCAAACACTTGCAATGCTTGGCATACGATACCGATATGCAGCCGTCTAATGTCAGGTGTGTGCGTTCCGACGGATCGATATTCCATAGTGAAATATGGGCGAAAAGCACCACTTGGCGAGGCAAGCAGGTCTTCGTCGGCACGATTATCGATGTCAGCGATCTGAAGCGGCATGAAGAGCGGTTACGCCTGCAGGACCATCAATTGCAGAAATCGTTGGAGGAAAAGGAAATTCTGCTCAGAGAGATCTATCATCGAACAAAGAACAATATGCTCGTGATCATTTCCATGCTCAATCTGCAGACCATGGAAGTGGAGGATGAGCAGGTCAAAACGGTCTTCCGGGAAATGGAGGACCGGATCCGAGCGATGGCCCTGGTCCACGAGAAGCTCTATCAGTCGCAAAACCTGTCCGAGATCGATATGGGGGCCTATGTCAGAGAGATAAGTCAGGCCTTGGTCGCCAATATGGTCAGTGATGAGCGTATCGGGTTGCGGGTCGATATCGAGTCGATAGTGCTCAATATCGATTATGCGGTACCGCTTGGCCTGGTCGTCAATGAAATCGTTACCAATTCACTGAAACACGCGTTTCCCGATGAGCGTTCCGGGAGCATCGCTATTCGGTTGCGCCAGGACGGAAGCGGAGTCTCCACGCTGGTCATTGAAGATGATGGAATCGGATTGGAGAGAGGGATCGACGTGATCCGGAGCGGCTCGTTCGGCCTGCAGATCATCGCCTCTCTGGTGATGGTACAGCTGGCCGGGACGATCAGCGTTGACCGGACGCACGGCACCCGCTATGAAATCACCTTTGCAGAACCACGCAGGAACAAGCGGATATGAAACAGCAACCGGTAAGGGTAATGGTCGTCGAGGATGAAGTGCTGATCGGCTTGATGCTCGTCAGAAAATTACAGGCCCGGGGATACCAGATTGACGAGGTGGTTACCTCCGGTGAAGAGGCCGTGTGCCGTGCCGGTCGCGAAAGGTTTGACGTGATCTTGATGGATGTCACGCTGGCCGGTGAACTGAGTGGTATTGAAGCGGCACAGCAGATCAAGGAGCGATACGATATTCCCATTATCGTCTACAGCGGTTATGACGACAAACAGTTTTACGATCAGGTTCGACTGCTGTCACCGGTTGCGGTGCTGAAGAAACTGGGACCGATCAGTGACATCGTGGCGGCCATTGACAAGGCTGCCGGACGTTCCATAACGTCCGGCAGCGGGGAAGCGTGGTAAAACATTCTGCTGTGTGCCCGTTGCAGCGATGAGGGAGCCGCAAAGGAGGGGATATGGGCTCGAAGGAAACGATATTTCTGCAGCGTCCGGCAGAACGGCAGGACTTCGTCGCCTGGGCGGACGTGCTCAAGGTTCTGGCCCATCCGTCCCGGCTGATGCTGATTGAAGCGCTGTCGGGCGGGGAACGGTGTGTCCAGGACCTGACCGACCTGGTAGGCCATGATATGTCGACCGTTTCCAAACACCTCAATCTGTTGCGGGAGAGTGGTATCGTGGCCGACGATAAACGCGGCAAGCAGGTCTACTATCGCCTCCGGATCCCGTATGTCCTCCACGTCTTTTACCTGCTCGAGGCAATCCGCGGTGCCGATCGGAGCCACGCCGGCCAGCCGCCGTCGACACTTCGTCCGCTCAAAGGGTCGGGAAAGTGATCAGGATCATCGTCTTGGGCCTGGAAGATGACCTCTGCCGTGAGGTGGTGCGTCTGGTCGCCGTTGCCGTTGTCGAAAGCGAGGTCCCCGTTGTTGTTGAAACGCACACTGATTTTGAGCAGATGATTGCCCGAGGGGTCTATGCTCCACCTGCCGTTTTTGTCGATGGCGTGCTCAAGTCGGTGGGCCGGGTTCCGGAGCAAGCAGAACTGCTCGATTGGCTTTCAGCATGCCGGGTACGGTAAAAACAGCGCTGCATTTCAGGTCCGGACGGACAAAAAGGGCTTGAAAGAGCGGCCAAATGATGCCAAGATTGTATGACGCTGTCTGATAACCACATAACTCCGAGCCGAAAGGTCTACGTTCGACACGTTGTCGGATATGGCCTGAGGCCGCAAGGGTCGGGCGGGAAACTGCCCTGCCTTCCGACATTGAAAAGGAGTGAGTATGCGAATTGATCACCTCACCAACGGTGGCACCGCCTCGACGGCTGCCGCAACCCCTTTGATCGACAACCATGGCCGATTGATCACCTATCTGCGATTGGCCATTACCGACCGTTGCAACCTGCGGTGTCGCTATTGTATGCCGGAGCAGGGGGTGGAGCCGATCGCCCATGATCAGACCCTGAGCTATGAAGAGCTTGAACGGTTGGTGGCAATCGGTCTGTCCATGGGTATCACCAAAGTTCGTGTGACCGGAGGCGAGCCGTTTGTCCGGCGCGGCTGCATCGATTTTCTGGAACGGTTGAAACGCAGGCACCCGCGCATACGGGTTTACGTAACGACCAACGGAGTGGCGACGGCACCCTATCTGCCGCGATTGCAAGAGATCGGTATCGACGGTATCAACCTGAGCCTGGATACCCTCGACCGTGCTCGTTTCTTTGCGATTACCCGCCGCGACCGACTCGACCACGTACTTGCCACCTTCCATGGTGCATTGGCCCGCGGCATCAAGCTGAAGATCAACAGTGTCGTCGATGAGGATACCAGCGATGCGGAAATCGTCGCGTTAGGCGATCTTGCCCGGGGCAACCCATTGGACCTGAGGTTTATCGAAAAGATGCCGTTTTCCGGCAGCCCGTTCAGACCGGCCGGGCCGGTCCTGTACGATCGACTACAGATGCTGTTTCCCGGACTCTCGGAGATCAGGCAGGCGGAGATCGCCACGGCGCGACGTTTCGGTCTGCCTGGTTTTCGCGGGAGTATTGGCATAATCCAAGGGCAATCCCGGCAGTTTTGCGCAACCTGCAACAAGATCCGCATCACCCCGCCGGGTATGCTGAAGACCTGTCTTTATGACGACGGTGTGCTTGATCTCCGGGCACTGCTTCGTTGTGGTGCCTCGGATGAAGCGATTAGCGGCGCCATCAGGGATTGTGTCGGGCATCGTTTTGCCGACGGCCACGAAACCGAAAAGAGCCAGCAAAACCATGACGACCCGTCTATGGCGACCATTGGCGGCTAGGGGGTGAGGCGATGATATCCGTACAGGAGGCGCTGCAGATTCTGCAGGACAATATCCCGCCGGCACGTCGAGCCATAGTGCCGCTTGAGGCTGCCTATGGAAACTTTCTCTACGAGGACCAGATCGCACCCGAGCCGTCGCCACGCTATACCAATTCGGCGATGGACGGATTTGCGGTGCGCTGGGCCGATTGTGCCCATGCAACCCGGGAGCATCCCGTTGCTCTGGAATTGATCGGCGAGAGTCAGGCCGGGATACCGTTCGACGGCCTGGTCCGTGGCGGATTGGCGGTCAGGATCAGCACCGGTGCGGTCCTGCCGGACGGGGCTGATACCGTAATTCGCCAAGAAGATACCAGAGAAACGGGCGATCGTGTCGAGATCCTGGCCATCCAAGCCCTGGGGCAGGACGTGCGACGCCAGGGGGAAGAGTTTCACGCCGGCGATCTGCTGCTGGCCAGGGGTACCCGTCTGGCAGCCCGGGAACTGGCGCTGCTCGCTGCCTTCGGCATTTGCTTGGTGCCGGTCCATGTCCAGCCGCAGGTGGCGCTGCTGGTAACCGGCACCGAACTGGCCCGTCCCGACGACCAGCAGATCAAGCCCCACCAGATCAGGGACTCCAATTCCATCATGCTGGCCAGTGCCGTCAGAGACGCCGGGGCCATCCTGCGCTCGATTGTGCGGGTCAGTGACAGTCCGGAAGAAACCATCGTCGCGATCGAGCAGGCAGTTGCCGCCGATGTTGACGTCATTCTCTGTTCCGGCGGTGTCTCCGTCGGCCAGCACGACCACGTCAAAGAGGGTGCTCTGACCGCCGGGTTTACCGAGCTGTTCTGGAAGATCAGTCAAAAGCCGGGCAAGCCGCTGCTTGCCTGTCGCCAGGGTAATACCCTGCTGTTCGGACTGCCGGGCAACCCGGTGTCGGCGTTTATGTGTTTCAGCAACTATGTGCGGCCGGTTCTGGCCACCTTGCAGGGAACCTCATCGGTGAGCAGGACGCTGACCGCTCGCTCCCCGGAGCGGGTGGCCAATACCGGCAAGCGAACCAATTTCATCCGCGTCACCGTCGAAGAGCATCCCAACGAATTGGCGGTTATTCGGGAAATGGCTCGACAGGGTTCGCATATGCTCAGTTCCATTGTCCATGCCGACGGCTACATCGTCCTGGAGCCGGGAGAAGTGCTCGAGGCGAATGGCCTGATCGAGGTTGTTTTATTTTAAAGGTTCCCTAAGGAGATAACCATGGCCCGGGTAGAAGCACTGTGCATCAGCGACCGAAAAGGCGCGGTCAAGACGGCGGTTCCACAGGCGGTCTTCAAGCAGGGATGGGGCATTGAGGATGATGCCCATGCCGGTGCCTGGCACCGCCAGGTGTCTTTGTTGGCCGGAGAGAGTATCGATCGGGTCAAAGAGCTGCTACCTGAATTGGAGCAGGGCGCTTTCGCCGAAAACATTATCACTCGCGAACTTGATCTGGCGACCCTGCCGATTGGGAATAGGCTGCGTATCGGTGACTCGGTGGAAGTGGAAATCACGCAAATAGGCAAAGAATGTCACAACAGCGGCTGCGCCATTAAAAAGGCGACCGGTGACTGTATTATGCCGCGCGAAGGGGTTTTTGCCAAAGTGCTGGTCGGCGGCACCGTCACCACCGGTGATACGATTGTCAGGCTCTGACGCGTTTGACCCTGAAAGATGGCGGGCAGAAACGGCCGGCCGGTCAGAAAGGCAGATATCCTTTGATTACCCCGTCGACCCGGCGATCGAGTGCGGTTTCATCCAGCGATGCAAGTTCGGTAAACAGGTTCGGTGCCATGGCAACAAAGGCGGAGACCAGCACCGGATCGAAGCGTAAGCCGGACTCCTGCTCGATGGAGCGCAGTCCCGTTGCAAGATCCACCGGGTCACGGCCCGGTCCGGGGACGGTCAGCGCGTCGAAGTGTTCGGCAATGGCCAGAATTCTGGCGCCGATCGGAATTGCCTGTCCGGACAAGCCGGCCGGATAGCCGGTGCCGTCGTAGTGTTCGTGACAGCTGCGCACGATCGGCTCCGCTTCCCGCAACCAACGATATCGTTTGATCTCTTTGAGCAGCCGTTTATGCATTGCCGACAGTTGCTTGCTGATTCCGTGTTGCTGCTCTTCCCGCTTGCTCACCACCTCGTCGGGCCGCCCCTGTCGGTCCAGTCCGTGCAGAAATGCTGCCTGGATCAGGCCGCGGATCGTGATTCGCGCCACTCCCTGCTGCTCGGCCAAAGAAGCTGCGTAGACCACCAAGCGGTGCTGATGATGGGCACTGGTGGCGGTGTCTGCTGCGGCCAGCGTTTTGGCCAGTTTTTTCAGCAAAAACCCCGCGGCTCGGTTCGCGTCGCCGCTGCCGGCAATCAGCTGGCGTTGCAGCAGGACCATGGCCGGATAAAACAGCAGACCGCAGACCGCCAGAGCGGCACAGGCCAGCGCGCCGGTCAGTCCGGACCAGCGAAGTGTGGCGGTGGTATCGTCCAGGGATAACCGGTAAAGGCCGTCCAGGTAGCCGATGACTCGGTTGCTTCGGGCATCGCGCAATGGGATGAGGACCTGCCGGTAGAATCGTTTGTCGGAAAAATGTAGCCGGCCGGCAGCAGCCTCGGAAGCGAACGATGGCGGGGTTGTTGCCGAGAATGCTGCGGCCCGGGCGGCGCCGTCTTCGCGATCGCCGCTGAAAAGTGCTCGCTGGTCGGCTGTTGTCACCGTGACCTGAATGAATGAGCTCTGCTCCAGGGCGTCGCGCAGGAGGTGCTCGGTCACCTCTGGGGGGAGCGCTTCCGGGGTTCTGCCTGTCAGGGCGATGACGCCGGCAAACAGACCGCTTTGGTGCTCGGCGCCGCGCAGCATGGTATCGGCCAGGCGCTGATACTCGAGGTAGAGCAGGGCCGCGATGGTAAGCAGCATGGCAAGCAGACAGGCCGCGCCGATTCTGCGCAGCAGGCGGAAATGAATTTCTCTTTTAAAGAGTGGCGGTTTCATCGTAACCCAAAAAAGCGTGCCGGGGTGTCCGCACCCCGCTGTCGGTGTAGCGACGGATTATACCGCTCCAGGCTCTGCCTGGCGGCGTCACGTTCGGCGCACTCTACCATCGGCGATGGCAAATGACAAACATTGAGATGCAGGTCGAAGTGAGATGGCATCCGGCACGTTGCCAGAGAGAGCGCGGCGGGATGCTCGTGGTGGATGGCAGAGTGAGGAGTTCTGCTTGGGCGCGGGGAGGTTTGGAGAACAAAGGAGGGCGGCCGCCACTTCGGTTGCACTGAAGTGAGCGGCCGCTCCCGGCGGTATCAGGACAAGCCAGTGCCTACAGATCCTTGTGCAGATCGGCGGGTTCGTAATATTCTTTCGGGTGTTCGCATGACGGGCATTTGGTCGGCGGTTCCGTTCCTTCGTGGATGTAGCCGCAGAGAGTGCACTTCCATTTGATCGGCTGGTCGCGTTTGAAGACCGTACCGTTCTCCACCCGAGCCAGCAGCTTCTTGTAGCGTTCCCGGTGTTCGGCCTCGACTTTGCCGATCATCTCGAACTTGATTGCCGCTTCCATGTTGCCCTCTTCCTTGGCCACCTTGGCGAATTCGGGGTACATGCTCGAGGTCTCGTAATCCTCACCATCGATCGCTTCTTTCAGGTTGGCAACGGTGTCGCCGATACCGCCGAGTAGCTTGAAATGATCGTTGGCATGACGCATTTCGTTGATCGCGGTCTCTTCAAAGAGGTTGGCGATATAATGGTAACCTTCCTTGCGGGCGACCTTGGCGAAAAACGTGTACTTGTTACGCGCCATGGACTCGCCGGCAAACGCCTCTTTCAGATTTTCAGTAGTCTTGCTCATGTAATTCTCCTTTGCTGATTCGTTGGTTGCGGGCCCGTCGGGACGAGACCGTAAAATCAAACTTTGTCGATAATGATAACTTTTACTAATAAATGCAAGAGAAATCTCCACAGCTCGGCGAAAAGACCAATCATTTCCGGTTATCTCCCCATCTCGTTGGAGGGTCCTTCAACAGGCATAAGAACAGCTTCATCCGGAAATTGTCTGTAGCGTAAAAGACATTCACGGTTGCCCGATCGGTGATACGGTGACCACCGGTTGCAAAGAGAGAACAAGCGCCTGGGGGACGGCGGCAATATCCACGGGCTGCAGGTCGACGGTCAATTTCCGGTCGCCGGTTTCGGTCACCAGCGGTTCAAGGCGGTCGATGATGACCGGGAATTCTCTGCCGTTGAACAGGCCGGCGAGCAGTGCCGCGGTATCGGAGGCTTGACCGGTGGCCTGCCCGTCGTTCTGCTGGCTGACCCGGGGGACAATGAACAGAGTCTGCTGCGGTCGGTCGTACCGTAGCGTCGCCGTCAGCGCAAAATCCAGATCGGCCGAGCCGATGTTGACGCGAAGCTGGTGACCGGCAATGCTGGTGTTGACCTGCAGGTCGCTGCCGGTCAGGCCGATCAGTGCCGACACGCTGCCGTCACTCAGCTGCAGCTCATCGATCGACGTGACGGTAATCGAACCGGTGAGGGAACCGTCCGGCTGATCGATGGGAATCGGCAGGGTCTTGTGCAAGATGTCGGCGAGCGTCGCTTCGGGCAGGTGCAGCGTGACCGGTTCGCTGTCGGCCGCTGAGCGGCCGGTTGCTCCGAAGAGAAGAACGAGGATCGAGAAGACAAGATATGTTAATCGCATGGCGGTGCCACTCCTTGTGACCGGGGTGACCGGTCTGTAATGGGGTTGGCTGACGGGAACCGACGCCGACATCTCAGCTCCTGATGCTCCGGGAAAGATTGTGTCGGACCGGCGAAATTCGGTGCACTCTGCTCAGAGCGTAATATAATCGAATCGTTGCCACAAGGCACCTCTGATCGGCTTCTCCTAAATCCGTGCACTGTGAATATGAAAAAAACCGAGATATGGTAACACTGACTGTCAGTTCGGATTGCCTGCTGGAGGGACTCGATCCCACTGTCGAGCAGGCGATCAAAGAAAAACTGACCATCGATAACCCTCAGTATATTGCTGCCAAGCGCTATGGCCGGTGGATCGGCAAACGATTGAAACCGACTTTGCATTATTACGAACAGGTGGCGGCAGGCCTGCGCTTTCCGCGTGGCTTTTCCAACCAGGCGGTGCGGCTCTGCCGGCAGCAACTCGGGGAGGATCCGGTGATCGTCGACAACCGGCGATTGTTGGCCGAGCATGCCTTCTCGTTTCACGCTTCACTGCGTCCCTACCAGGACTACGCGGTACGGACCGTGTGTTCCCGTTCGTTTGGCGTGCTCGAGGCCGGGACCGGCAGCGGCAAGACGGTGATGGCCCTGGCGGTGGTCTGCCGGCGCCGGCAACCGACGCTGGTCATCGTGCACACCAAGGAACTGCTCTATCAATGGCGGGAGCGAGCCCGGGAATTTCTCGGAATCGAGGCCGGATTGGTCGGCGACGGTCGCTTCGATCTCAAGGAGTTGACGATCGCCATCGTCAATACGGCGCGAAAACGGACCGCAGAGATGGTGCCGCATTTCGGCCAGCTGATCGTTGACGAATGTCACCGCGTGCCAGCCGCGCTGTTTACCGACGTGGTTTCCTGTTTCGATTCTCACTTCTTGCTCGGCCTGTCAGCAACTGCTTTTCGCAGCGATGAAGGGATGACCCGTCTGATTTACTATTTCATGGGCGATCGAATCCACACCGTCGACCAGATGCATCTCAAGGTGACCGGCGCGGTGTTGCGCCCGAAGATCATCAGACGCCTCACCGATTTTTCCTATCGCTACCGGGGTGACTACCAGGCTTTAATCTCGGCTCTGGCCAAGCATGAAGGAAGGAACCGCCAGATCGTCGACGATATCGTCCGGGCTGTGCAGCAGGACCCGACCGGGACGGCGCTGGTCGTCTCCGATCGTCTCAGCCACTGCCAGGTCTTTCACCACCTGTTGCAGCTCCATGGCGTTGAAGTGGTGCTGCTTACCGGACAGACGCCGCCCGAGCAGCGTGTCGACATCGTTTCCCGGGTCCGGGACGGCCGGGTCCAGGTATTGGTCGCCACCTTGCAACTGATCAGCGAAGGGTTCGACTGTTCCGGGTTGTCCAGTCTCTTCCTAACCACCCCGATCACCTTTGAAGGGCGATTGCTGCAGGTGATCGGCCGGATTCTGCGGCCGGCGGAAAACAAGTCGCCCTGCGTCTACGATTATGTCGACGAGGAGGTCGCCGCGCTGCGCCGTTCCGCCGCCGCCCGGCAGAAAATCTTGGCCCGGCTCTGATTCGCGCCAAGTGAAAAGGATGGCCGGTCGGGCGACCGTTGCCGCATCATTTTCCGCAATTGATTGCACGATCGCTCGCAATGTTGTATACTGTAGGGCTCGTCGGCCCTATTTCCGCCATACTGACGCCGTGTTGCCTCGCAACCACGATGTACAGATCCCGACATAACCCTCACCGAATGACGCAGGCCGTTCGTTGGACACTTTTATGCAGCAACCACTCATCCGTAATGTGGCGATCATCGCTCATGTCGATCACGGCAAGACGACGCTGGTCGACCAGCTTTTCAAACATTCTGGCATGTTCAGGGACAACCAGGTCGTTGCCGAACGCCTGATGGACTCACTCGATCTCGAACGTGAACGCGGTATCACCATCACCGCCAAAAACGGTTCCTACCATTTCGGTGACTATTGGATCAATATCATCGACACCCCGGGGCATGCCGATTTCGGCGGCCAGGTGGAGCGGGTGCTGCGCATGGCCGACGGCGCGTTGCTCCTCGTCGATGCCCAGGAAGGGCCGATGCCGCAGACTTATTTCGTGCTGAAGAAAGCACTGGAAAACCACCTGCCGGTGATCGTCGTCATCAACAAGATCGACAAGCCGGCTGCACGCTGCGAATGGGTGGTCGACCAGGTCTTCGACCTGTTCGTCAAGCTCAATGCCCCCGATGATATTCTCGATTTTCCGGTGGTCTACACGTCGGCCAAGCAGGGCTACGCATTGCTCGACCCAGGCGAACCGGTGGTCGACGGCGGCTCGATGGTCGCTATCTCGGAGATGATCGTTCAGCGCATTCCCGCCCCGGTCGGCTCGGTGGAAGCGCCGTTGCAGATGCAGGTCGGCACTATCGATTATTCGCCCTATCTCGGCCGTCTCGGTATCGGCAAAGTAATCAACGGCACGCTGTCGTTGAACCAGCCGATCGCCGTGGCCCGCCGGGACGGGTCGATTCGGCCGGTGCGCATCTCCAAGATCTATCGTTTCGACCGGGACCAGAAGGTCGCCGTCGAGGCCGCTTCGGTCGGCGAGATCGTCGCCGTCGCCGGTATGGATGATGTAACCGTCGGCGTCACCTTCACCGATCCGGATGATCCGCGGCCGCTGCCGCTGATCGATATCGATCCGCCGACCATCTCGATGGATATCATCCCCAATGACTCGCCGTTCGCCGGCAAAGAGGGCCGCTTCGTCACCTCCCGGCACCTCAAGGAGCGTCTGGATCGGGAAACCCTGGCCGATGTCGCCCTACAAGTGGAGCCGTTGCAGGACGGTGTCGGCTTCAAGGTTTCGGGGCGCGGCGAGTTGCACCTGTCGATCCTGATCGAGAAGATGCGCCGCGAGGGCTATGAACTGCAGGCCACCAGGCCGCGGGTCATCATGCGCCAGGAAGAGGGGCACCTCTGTGAACCGTACGAACGGCTTACGGTGGATGTTGACGAGTTATATCAGGGGGCGGTTATCGAGAAACTCGGTAAACTCAAGGGACAGCTCGAAGAGATGACTCAAAACCACGGCTTGACGAGGATGGTCTTTATCATTCCGACCCGTGGCCTGCTCGGCTATCGCCCCCAGTTTATGACTGACACCAAGGGTATGGGCACCATGAGCTATGTCTTTGAAAGCTACGGGCCGTATGCCGGAGATATCGTCAATCGGGTCAACGGCGCCCTGGTGGTCAAGGAACAGTGCGCCTCGGTGGCTTACGCGCTGTTTAACCTGCAGGAGCGCGGCACGCTCTTCATCAATCCCGGCGAGCCGCTTTATCCGGGCCAGATCATCGGCGAGCATTGCCGGACTGGGGATCTGACGGTCAACCCCGCCAAGGGCAAAAAACTGACCAACATGCGGGCTTCCGGTTCCGACGAGGCGGTAATTTTAACCCCGCCGCGGTTGCTGACGCTGGAAGACTGCATATCGTTTATCAACGACGATGAGTTGGTCGAGGTAACACCGGCCTCGATCAGGCTGCGCAAACGGACCGGTGTAAAAGCAAGGGGAGAGCGATGAAAACGATAATCCTGCTGATCGTTTCTCTGGCGGCAGGGATCGGCATGTTCGCGCTGATTGCCAAAAAATATGGCAGCGATTGTGTCCCTTGACTGATGCTCTACGGCTCCGTAGGCACGGGGCTGCTCGTTTTCTGGCTGCTGAACGTGCTTATCTAACACCCACGACGGGAAGTCACAACGAACAATGAAAATCGGCTTTATGGTCGGAAGGGCTTGCCGGGCCTGCCTCTCCGGCCCGCCGGGCCTTCGCGATGCAGTCTCCGACAAGACCGGCCAGCCCGGGAAATGATTTTCATATAAAAAAGAGAGCGTGTTCGCTCACCCACCGTTTTTTTCTTTCCAGCGAAAATAGTCGGCGATGATCCGGGCGTGGTCAAACGCCAGTTCCGGGAGTTCGTCTTTGCCGAACAGCGCCGCTTCGGCGGCATCATCGCCGGCCGCCGGCAGGCCGTGCGCCACGCCGACAAAAACCGTCGAGGCGGTGTGCATCCGTGGGTCCCGGTGCGGGTCGGAGTAGGTATGGAACTGGGCCAGTTCGAGGACATCCAGGCCGGTTTCTTCCCGGGCTTCGCGGAGCGCCGCCTGCTCAAACGATTCGCCGTAATCGACGAAACCGCCGGGCAATGCCCAACCCAAAGGAGGATTGGCCCTCTTGATCAGTACGATGCGGCCATCGATGTCGATGATGGTATCGACGGTCGGGACCGGGTTTCGCGGCTGAATCGGGTGCTGGCAGTTAGGACAATTCATGCTGTTTCTCCACGAAAATCAACGAGTTCGGCAAGCTCATGCCAGTCGATGACCGACGGCAGGTCGTGACGGTCGCGGTTCCACGGCTGGCTGTAGACAATCGGTTCGAGTCCGGCCTCGGCCAGTTGTCTGCAGGTCCTGGCCCGGTCGTCGATGAAGTGACGCAGGTTGCAGGCCCTGATGAACGACTCCTTGTTGTCGTGGTCGCCGGTGACGATCAATTCGATTCGCCGCAGTGTCTGCGGCGGGCAATGAAGCTCAAGCCAGTCGAGGACCGGTCTGCGTTCCGGCCGGGCAGTGATGATGGTGACCGGAGCCAAGCGACTGAGGCGGCTCAGCGTAGCGATGGCGCCTGTGATCGGTTTGAGGCCGGAGCCCACCGAATCTTCGAGGATCGCAGCAAAAATCGATTCGACGACACCACCGTCGATGGGCAGGCATTGCTCCAGTTGAAAGCTGCAGATATCTTCCGGTGCGATTGCGCAGTAGCCGTAATCCCTGCAGGCGATTCTGATAAAAGCCTCGGCGATATCGGCGATGACGCCGTCGAAATCAAAACCGATTGAATCGGGGCGAATGCTGCCTGGCAGGATGCCCCGAGGCGCTAGCACGGCGCGATGGTTAGAGTTCATCGACAACGACTGCCTGTTCGACAAGAACCCCATAGGTATAGCCGGCTCCGAAATCCCGATTGATGGCGACCGTTCCCTCCAGGGTGACCACCTGGTCTTTCGTCAGTTCCTGACTGGTAGTTACCACCAGGTCATGGGTGTTGTTCAGCGGGTCGCCACTGCCGTCTTGCAGATGCACCCAATTTCTGCCCATGATATTGGCATTGTATTTGACGACTGTGCCGCGGACTCGGACGGTCGTGCCGTCCAGCTGTTGGGCCTTGGCAAAGACTTCACCGACTCGGTAACCGTTTTCTCCACTCGCTTTTGCCACCTCGACCTCGGCGAACGGAGCTATTGCCGCAGTACTGCCGCCGGATTGGGGAATGGCGGTCTGTGGTTGCGGGCTGCCTCGCTCGGCGGCCACGGCGGCGGCGAAGGGATCGTCGGCAGCCGATGGAGCCGGATGCGCCTGGTCCGGTGCAGCGGCCGGTGCGGCTTCCCCGGAGACACGGCCGGGCGAGAAGACGATGGCGCTGAAGGTTCTGTCGAAGGTCTTGCTGTGAAAGTCGTTCATTACAAGGCCGGGTTGCAGGGCAAGGGATTCACCGACGGTGACGGTGCTCTCGGGCAGCGCCACCCAGACCTGTCCGTTGGTGGTATCGAGCTGCACATAGGTGTAGCCTGCCCCGCTCATGGTTTCCAGGACGGTGCCGGTGATCGATGTGTCCGATTCCGGGGTCGATGTCGCCGCCTGCAGATGGACAGCGGCGGAAAGCAGGAGGGTAGTGATGACGGTGTAACACATGATGCAAACTATCGTACGTTTCATAACGGATCCTCGGAATGGGGTAATGTAATGGTTGCAAAGATAAGTCAATCCGCGACAAAAGCAAGCGGTTCAAGGAGGCGGCGCAGCTCCGTTGCCCAGATGCGATAGCCTGCCTCACTGAGATGGACACCGTCGGCAGCAAACGGCGCGATGCGAGTGGCGCGAAACGGTTGCTGAAGATCGCACAGCAGGCAGGACGCTTGGGTGCCGATCTGTGCGAATTCCTTGTTCAACACGTCGGCCCGTGGGGCAAGGCCGGGCAATGGAAACGGCGGTAACCCGGTAACGATGATGGTGCTGTCCGCGAGTCGTCGCTGCAGGTCGGCGACGATCAGCCGGATCGTGACGGCGATATCCCGGCGGCCAAGGAGCAGATCGTTGGTGCCGATCATCAGGATTACCGCCACCGGCGTCACGTCCCTGGTTTCCCGGTCGAGGCGCCGGGCCAATTCCGTCGTGGTCTCGCCCGGAATGCCCCGGCTGGTGACCCGATGCTCCGGCAACCGCTGCGGCCAGTCGCCATAATCGATCAGGGAGTCTCCGAGAAACAGCAGCTCCAGGCGCTTCATGGCTGCTGTGACGGGAATGATTGCAGAACGATCAGGCCCATGGCTGGGACATCAAGGTGCGCCCCGGCGTCGATGATCGCCGCCGATTCGGCAGCACAGCAGTCGGCCGGCGCGGCAGCGCAGCTGTCGATGATCCGGCGCCAGGACGTCGCTGTCGGCCGCGGCGGAAGGTCGGCGACGACGAAACGGGCGGCTTTGTCCCGGCTGCCGTTGGTCATGATGAAAAAATCGGCGGTATCCAGAGGATCGTGCAGCAGAAACGCAAGCGTGCGGCAGTGCGGCGACCAGTCCTGCCGGCCCGGGTGTAGCGACTGCCAACTGATTTCCGGGTGGTTTTCCGCCAGGCCGTCCCGTTCATGCGGGAAAAAGGTGCTGCGTCTGAATGAGCGGTGCTGTTTGCGCAGGCCGATACAGAACCTCACAAAGCGCAGCAGGTCACTATTGCTTTCGGCCAGCGTCCAGTCCACCCAGCCGGTTTCGTTGTCCTGGCACCAAGCATTGTTGTTGCCGTGCTGGGTCCTGGCAAATTCGTCTCCGGCGGTCAGCATCGGGATTCCCTGGGAGAACAGGAGCAGCCCGAAAAAGCTGCGCATCCGGCACAAACGCAGGCGCCTTATCTCCGGAGGACAGGGATCACCTTCGTGGCCGCTGTTCCAGCTGAGATTGTGCGACTCTCCGTCACGGTTTGCCTCGCCGTTGGCCTCATTTCGTTTTTTCTCATAGCTGACCAGGTCGTAGAGGGTGAACCCGTCGTGGCTGGTCACAAAGTTGATCGAGTTGAGCGGTCCCCGGCCGCTCGGTCCGTAGAGGTCGGAACTGCCGGCCAGGCGTGATGCCAGCGAACTGACCGTGTCGTCGTAATCGGCCAGAAAACGGCGCAGATCGTCACGGTACCTGCCATTCCATTCACGCCAGCGCGGATGTGCGGAAAACGTGCCGACCTGATAGAGGCCGGCGGCGTCCCAGGACTCGGCGATGATTTTCGTCTGGCGGAGCAGGGGGTCTTCGGCGATCTCTTCGACCAGCGGCGGGTCGGTCAGTACGGCGCCGTCCGTACCGCGGCTGAAAAGCGCGGCCAGATCAAAGCGGAAGCCGTCGATATGCATTTCCAGTATCCAATAGCGCAGTGCATCGATGATCAGTCGGCGGACCACCGGGTGGTTGCAGGAGATGCTGTTGCCGCAGCCGGAGTAGTTGAGATAGTTGCCGGTTTCCGGGTCGAGCAGGTAGTAGATCTCATTGTCGATGCCCCTGAAAGAGGAGGTGATGCCATGCCGGTCGGACTCCCCGCTATGGTTGAAAACCATGTCGACAAAGACTTCAATGCCGGCCTGGTGCAGGGCGCGTACCAGGGTCTTGAATTCGCTGACGGCCGCTTCGGGCCGCTCGGCAAGTCCTGGCTGCAGGGCGAAGAAATTGACCGGATTGTAGCCCCAGAAGTTGAGCAGGCGGGCACCGCTGACCGGGTCGAAAAATTTGTTGTCCGTCTCGTCCCAGGCAGTTACCGGCAGAAGTTCGACGGCGGTGACGCCGAGTGATACGAGATAGTCGATCTTTTCCGTCAGCCCGCGAAACGTACCCGGCGCCGCTACGCCGGAAGTGGCATGACGGGTGAAGCCGCGGACGTGCAACTCGTAGATGATGGTCTCTTCTGCCGGGGTCTGCAGTGGTCGGTCGCCCTGCCAGTCGAAGGAAGTCTCCGGTTCCACCAGGCAGCACGGCCGTGAGCCGTAGCCGGCGGGCGTATTCCAGGATTGGGCGAGAAGCCGCCGGCAGTAAGGGTCGATCAACACCCGGTCCGGGGAAAAGGTGCGTCCTTTCGCTTCGTCGGGGCTGCCGTCGATCCGGTAACCGTAGCAGAGCGGTTGATCCGTGGTCAGGCGAATATGCCAGATGTCGCCGCTGCGGTTGGTGGTCGGATCAAGCGGAATTTCCATTGGGGTAGCGGCGTCTGAGGCGGCCACATCTCCAATCACCAGGGTAACCGATTCGGCATGCCGGGAAAAAAGGCTGAGATTTACCCAACCGTCGCCGGCTGACGGCCCGAGCGGCAACGGTGTTCCCGGTTCGATAGCAGTCTGAATTTTCATGGACGAAATGAGATTCATTCTTAAATTGTAGGCATTGTCACCGAAGAGATACCGTGACTATACCAGGACTGCTTCGGCAGGGACAAGCAAAAGCGTCGGTTCGGGAAGGGACCGCCAGACGGGAGGAGGAACCGTATGGGAATGTTTCACAGCATGAAAGTGGGTGATCTGACGATTGATTCAATTGACTGGGAGATGACTCCTGAATGGACATTCGGCACCTTCGAGTCGTGGGGAGGACGCGAAAGAATACGAAATAATAACGAGAGGATATATTATTTTTATATAGACAATTGGGGTGATGAACCGAAACTTTGCCTGATGGAGCGCGGCGTCAAGCACGCGCGCATCATTGCCGAGATCAAAGCACCGGCCGAGTTGGTTGAGCGATGTGTCGACGGGCAGGGTGAGGCGGCCTTTTATGAACGAACCTTTGCCATCGACGAGTCGGTGCGCACTTGGCTTATCGAGCATGTACTGGACAACGGCGATGCCAGTCTGGTTCGTCCGATCAAAGAGGTGGTTGTCATTGAGGATATGGGACGGAGTCTGCCGCTCTGGGATGGTACCCGGGATGCCGGTGATTTGATAGCGTTGCCTGCCGAATCTGCTGCGTTGACCGACGAGCAGGTCGCCGACTTGATCACGTCCTGGAATTTTTTCGATGCCGAACACAACCCCGGTGGACGGTTTGTCAACCACCTCCATGACAGCGGCCAGCGGACCATCGTCGACCAGCGGACCGGTCTGATGTGGCAGAGCAGTGGTCTTGATATCGCCTCTATTCGGAGCATCAATCGTAGCATCGTCGAGCTGAATCGTGTCGGGTTTGCCGGTTATCATGACTGGCGGTTGCCGAGTTTGGCCGAGGCGATGTCTCTGCTGGAACCGATACAAAACGATAAGGATCTCTACCTCGATTCCAATTTTTCCGGAGAGCAGCCGTTTATTTTCGTTGCCGGTCAACGTCATCCCGGCGGTTATTGGTTCGTTGATTTCAAACAGGGGCGTGCGTTCTGGTCATCGGGCACTATCCCCGGCGGATTCGGACGTCTCTGCCGCACTCTGTCGCCCTGAGCCACCGGCGACTCAGGGGAACGGACAGGGGAAAGCCCCGTCGATCGCTGTTGTGATCGAACGGGGCTTTTTTTTGCACCGATCCCCGTTTCCGGGCAAGACCGTCGAGAGTGCTCTGTATGCCATTGCCAGAGACGGGGCAAACGAGGTATGGTATTAACCGTATGGCTCGTAGCGCAGCAAGAATGAGATGCGGGAGAGGGATGCGGATCCCTTATCCTGCCGGAGGAATTATCAAGCGATGGAAAAGACGTTTCAGGTCAGGTTTGCCGAGCGCATGAATCAATTGCCGCCCTATCTGTTCGGCATGATCAACAAAATGAAAATGGAAAAACGGTGGCAGGGGGACGATGTCATCGATCTCGGCATGGGCAACCCGATCGATCCTGCTCCGGGGCCGGTGACCGAAAAGCTCTGTGAAGTGGCCATCGACCCGAAGACTCACCGTTATCCGGTGGCCGGCGGCATGAAAAACCTGAAGCGAGAAATAGCCCAGTATTACCAGCGTAATTACGGGGTAACCCTCAATGGAGAAAGCGATGTGATCTGCACCATCGGTTCCAAAGAGGGTATTTCGCATATGTGTCTTGCCCTGCTCGGGCCGGGCGATACGGTGATCGTCCCGGCGCCGGCCTTTCCGATTCACGTCTACGCGGCGGTTATCGCCGGGGCCAACGTATTGCGCATCCCGCTGACCACCGAGGATGTTTTTCTTGAACAGTTGGTCGGTATGTGCAGGTCGCTCTATCCCGGTCCGAAGCTGGTGATGCTCAATTTCCCGCACAATCCGACCGGCCGGCTGGCCTCGAAGGAATTGTTCGCCGAGGTGGTCAAATACGCTCGGCGGTACAATTTCATGGTGATCAATGATTTCGCCTACGCGAAAATAACCTTCGACGGGTATGTCGCGCCGAGTTTCCTCGAGGTGGAAGGGGGCCACGACGTGGGAGTCGAGTTCGGTTCGTTTTCAAAGTCCTACAACATGGCGGGCTGGCGCCTTGGTTATTGCGTCGGCAACGAGCGGATTATCGAAGGGTTGTCGAGGATCAAGGGCTATTATGACTACGGTATTTTCTCGGCGATCCAGGTTGCCGGCATCGTTGCCATGCGGGATTGTGACGACGACATCGGAGAACAGGCGCACGCCTACCAGAAGCGCAGGGACGTGCTCTGTGACGGGCTGGTCCGGATGGGCTGGGAGGTGGAGGTGCCCAAAGCCGGTATGTTTCTCTGGGTGAAGATTCCTCAGCCCTATGCGCGGATGGGGTCGGTCCGGTTCGCCGTGGAAATGATGAATCGCGCCAACGTGGCGGTTGCGCCGGGAGCCGGCTTCGGGGAGGAGGGCGATGGCTATCTCCGCCTGGCGTTGGTGGAAAATGAAAACCGCATCCGCCAGGCATTGAAACAAATGCGCCAAAGTCTCAGAGAGATCGATCGGGAAATTGAAAACGGTAGTTTCCGTCTCGAACAGGAAGATGCGCAGGGATGAGTCATACCGCCCCTGCTTTCCATCAGCGGCAGCTGAAGCAGCGGCGGCCGTTGCAGGAACCTTGTCGTGAAAGCGCCTGAGCAGAGCCTGTTCGTCACTATCTGTCTGCCGGTGTTCGGTGGACTGGCGGTATTGTTTCTTGTTGCCGGTTTTTTCTTTGGTGCTGGCACGCAGCAGCCGGTGGGGTGGGAAGTGATCCTGCAAATCACTATCGTCGCCGTGTTGCTGGCAGCAGGAGCGTCTTTTCTGGCGGGTTTGGCTGTCAAGCGGCTGGTGCTGCGGCCGGTTGAGCAATGTGCCGCAGTAGCCGAACGGGCCGCGGCCGGAGATTTCTCGGTTCGTCTGACCGGTCGGCCACGACTCGATGAACTCGGTCGCTGTTTTTCCGGGATCAATACGCTGATTGCCACCATTGCCGGGCATGTTGCTAGACTCCACGAGCTCAACGCCACGGCTGAGGCGATGACCAACGCCCTGAACAAGGATGAAGTGGTGCGCATCGTCGCCGAGGTTATCGAGGACCAGTTCGGGGTCTGCTGCCTGGGCATTTTTCCATGGGATCCGACCGGTCGGCAAGGTGGAGCCGGGAACCGCTTTATCGGTATGCTCGATGAAGCGAATCGAGCCGAATTGAACTCCGGCACGATTCAATGTGTCGATCCGGGACGGCGTACGGGTGATGCCGGGTCGCCGCGGGACGCCGTGTTGCTCCTCGTACCTGTCGTCGAGGCGCACGGCATGAGCCAGTTCATCGTTTTTTCCGGAGAGACCGATAGGCGGGAGTCCGGATCGGTGCTCGAGGATTTTGCCCGCACCCTGACCCGATTGATGAGCGCCTCGCTGGCCCGAATAGATACCCTGCATCAGATCACCCAAGCGGAAAGCAAGTATCGCGCCCTGTTCATGGCCTCCAACGGGGGAATCTTCCGCCTGACGGCCGACGGTATCTTCGAGGACCTTAACCCGGCGCTGGCGCATATGGGCGGTTATGCGACCGTCGAGGAGATGCGGGCCATGGTAACCGAAGCCGCGCAGGTCTTCGCCGAGCCCGCCGATCGTGACCGGTTTCTCGAGCAACTCGGCCGCAACGGCTGTGTCAAAGACTTTACGCTTGCTCTGGTTCGCCGGGACGGTTCCCGGTTTCCAGCCTCTCTGTCGGCACGCGCCGTTAGAAATCGACACGGGGAGTTGACGGCGATCGAAGGGGTCGTTGATGAATTGACCGAAGCGCGGCAGCGGGAGTTGGCCGAGACCGAACTGGCGAAGGCGAGAGCCGACTGTTGGGCCCAGACCGCCAGGGTAGCGGAGCTGGAGCGCGACAACCGTTCCCTACTTGACCGGCTGGCGTTATCGGAGCAAGATGCCGGTGAGCGTCGGGGTCATGGTGCACCGGACGTGACCACCATCGGCGAACCATCGGAGTGAGCGGATGCTGCTTGGTATTGAAAATCTGGCGGTATTCGTCGGTACCGGCATCCTGCTCAACCTCTACCCGGGCCCAGATACTCTCTACATTATCGGCCGCAGTCTGAGCCAGGGCCGGTCTGCCGGAGTCGCCGCGGCACTTGGTATCGGCACCGGCTCGATTGTTCATACCCTGCTTGGAGCCTTCGGCCTTTCCGCCATCATCACCGCTTCGGCGACCGCTTTTCTGCTGCTCAAGTATGCCGGCTGTGTCTATCTGATCTATCAAGGCGTGCAGTTGCTGCGCAGCACGCCGGCACCGGAGTCGGTTGGGGATCGATGGTCGCCGCGGGACGATTTGCTGCAGGTCTACCGGCAGGGAGCGGTGACCAATATCCTCAACCCGAAGGTGGCTCTTTTCTTCCTTGCTTTTCTGCCGCAATTCATTTCGCTGGCGAGCCCGAACAAACCCCTGTCATTCATCATTCTCGGCGCGTTGTTCGTCACCACCGGTACGATCTGGTGCCTGCTGGTGGCGCTGTTCTCTGCCGCGCTGAGCCGGCGGCTTCGCCAATCGCCGGGTACCTCCCGGCTGTTGCGCCGGATCAACGGCCTGCTTTTTCTCGGACTTGGCTTCAAGCTGGCAACGGCGCAGCTGGAGGCGTAGTCGCTGGCAGGTAGTTCCGGAGCGGCGCCCGTTTCGTTTCCTGTTTCCCGTTTCTCTTTCTCCGTCGGTGCCGCGACCCGCGAATGTACATTGACATTTACGGGTTATTCGCTAGAATAGTCGAAAAGTACATGTACATTATTGAGGCAAGGGTTATGGAGTTGACTGACAAACAGCGGGAATTCTACGAATACCTGAGGCGGTGCCGGCAGGACGACGGGAACCTGCCCAGTCTGCGCCGGGCAGCAGGTGAGCTCGGCGTCAGCCATACGGCGGTTGCGCAGCTTCTGGCGCAATTGGAAAAAAAGGGGATGGTGCGGCGCGAGGGACGCTATAGTCGCACTATCCGACTGTTGCCTGGAGCGGCTGTCCGCTCGTCCGGTTCCGCTGGGCGTGAGGTGCCGGTCCTCGGTCGGATCACCGCCGGCCTGCCGATGTCTGCCCAGCAGGAATGGGACGGCAGTGTGGTGGTTGATGGTGATCTATTTGGTGGGGACGAGCTGTTCTGCCTGCGGGTCAGCGGCGCTTCGATGCGCGACGCCGGCATCCTCGACGGCGATCTGGTGATCTGCGAGCCCCGACACTATGCGGAACAGGGGGAAATCGTCGTCGCGCTGATCCATCACGAAGAGGCCACGGTGAAGCGATTCTTCCGGCGGGCCGACACCATTGAGCTGCGTCCTGAAAATCCGGATTATCCGGCACAGCACTACGGCCTTGCGGAGGTGCTGGTGCAGGGCCGGGTGGTCGGTGTAGTCAGGGGCATGCACCCGATTTTTTCCCGCGCCGGTTGAACGATCTACGGAGGGGTGGTGAGACGAGCGGCGGACAGGCCCGGAATGGTGGTGTGGCCGGGCGGCGGACACGGCGGGAGGTGCAGCCTGCTGGCGGGAACCTGCGGCTATTCCTACCTGGAATGGGTGGACGGCGGTTTCTATCCGGCCGGCACCCGGCCCGCCGCCATGCTCGGTTTGTATGGCCGCAGCTTCTCCGTGGTCGAGCTCAACTACACCTGGTACCAGATGGCCCGGGCCGATGCTTTGGGGCGCATGGTTGCAGCGGCCCCCGATCACCTGTTGTTTGCGGCCAAATTGACACGGAGCATCACCCATGAACGAGAAGAGGATTGGCGCGATCAGGTACGGTTATACCGTCGCGGCATTGTCCCGCTGCAGCGGCGGCTGGTAGCCGTGCTGGTACAGTTGCCCCCCGATTTCGATCGAGGTGTCGCCAATCGCCGTTTTCTCGCGGAACTGCTTGACGCATTGCAGGGATTACCGGTCGCCGTGGAGTTCCGGCATGCCTCCTGGGCGACCGACTCGGTCTTTGCCGAGCTCGAGCGCCGGGCCGTCTCGCTGGTGACCGTCGATACGCCGGCCGTGCCGGGACTCTTTCCCGCGCTTGACGTGGTGACCAACCCGTCTCTGTTCTATGTGCGGTTTCACGGGCGGAACCTGTCGGGGTGGCGCAGTGGCTCGATGCAGAAAAAGTTCGATTACGACTATCGTGACGCGGAGTTGCGTCATTGGCTGGAAACCCGGCTGGCAGCCCTGGCCGGCCGCAGTGAGCGGGGTGTGCTGTTTTTCAACAACCATGTACGGGCCCAGGCACCGCGCAACGCCGCCCGTCTGTTGCGGCTCCTGGAGAACAACGGGGGGGCGGTGCATGAGCCGGGAACGGGCGGTCATTCATCTTAACGTCGCCGACTTTGCCGTTTCCGTCGAACGGGTCGTCGACCGTAGCCTATGCCGGTGGCCGGTGGTCGTCGCCCCGCCGGCTGCGGCCCGCTCAGTCGTTTACGACATGAGCGATGAGGCGTACGAAGACGGGGTGCGCAAGAATATGCCGTTGCGCCAGGCGCAACGGCTGTGCCGTCGGGCGCGAATCCTGCCGCCGCGGCCCGACTTGTATCGCCGGGCGATGCATGCCCTGGTTGCCGAGGCCAGGGGATACAGCCCGCGGCTCGAGCATGGCGCCGAGGACGGACATCTCTTCCTTGACCTGACCGGTACCTATCGTCTGCATGGTGCCGCGCCGGATGTCGGCTGGCGACTGCGCAAACAGGTCCGCGCCAGACTGGGAATCGACCCGATCTGGAGCCTGGCCGGTAACAAGCTGGTGGCCAAAGTAGCCTCACGTCTAGTCAAACCGACCGGCGAATATATTGTCGGTGGCGGTGAGGAATCGTCATTTTTGGCACCGCTGTCGGTCCTGCTGCTGCCCGGCCTGGCCGAACAGGAGGTGTGCCGGTTGCAGCACTTCAATATCGATCGAATCGGCCAGTTGGCGGCCCTGAGCCGGGGGCAGCTCTTGTCGGTTTTCGGCTGTCGCGGCGAGGTGCTGTTCCAGCTGAGCCGCGGGGTTGATAACGACGAGGTGCGGGCGGAAGGAGAGCGGTCTCCGGCGATCGAGCGTGAGTGGGTCTTTGCCGATGATGTCTGCGACCAGCGCCTGCTTGCCGGAGTCGTCGCCGGTCTGGCCGTTCGGCTCGGAATGGAACTGCGGGCGGCACGCCTGGTCACTCGTCGCCTGGTTCTGCAGATCTGCTATTCGGACGGGATCAGGGTGGTCCGCCAGGCCTGTCGGAAAAGCGGGACCGCCGATGATTTTCTGCTGCGCCGGTTGGCAGAACAGGCCCTGGAGCGGGCCTGTCGACGCCGCACCAGGGTGCGTAGTTGTCGGTTACTCTGTGATCGGCTGCAGCACCAGTCGCCGCAATTGCGCCTCTTTGCCGACCCATCTGAGCCGAGTGAAAGACGAGGACGATTGGTGCAGGCGTTGGATGGGGTGCGCCGACGGTTCGGTGTCGACGCCGTGCGTTTCGGCAGCCAGCCGAGTCTGGCCTGATCGATGGGAAAGCCTTGTCGGAGCGTGGCTATGGTTCCGTTGCGGGTTCGTTCCTGGTATTCCCTGCTGCGCGGTACGTCTTCGCCGGCATCTCTTTGCCGCCGGGCCCGCCGTTTTGGCTATCGCCGCCTAGCGCTGACCGACAGGAACACGCTGGCCGGGCTCTGGCCGTTTCTGAGAGCTTGTGAGCGAGAAGAAGTCAGTCCGCTGATCGGCGCTGAGCTGACCGATGGCACGGACCGTGGGCAGGTCGTCGTAGCCCTGGTCAAAGATGATCAGGGTTATCGCAATCTCTGCCGGTTGATCACCCGGGTCAAGGCCGGAGAAGGACTCGATCTCGCGACGGATCCGGCGTTGTCTGCCGGGTCGGTGCTGTTGACCGGTGATCCGGAGCGGCTGGCCGGGCTGCATGACGCCGGAATCGATGTTGCGGCGGATCTTGGCAACCGTCCGACCGAGACGGGCAGCCGTTTGCGTCGGCGTGCTCGGGAACTCGGGGTGGTGGCGGTGGCGACCCCGGACAGCGATCTGGGCGGCGAGGATGAGCGGCCGGTGCGGGACGTGCTGCAGGCAATCGGTTCCGGTACGATCCTGGGCCGGCATCAGGCGCCGGCGGCCGCGCCACTGGAGGCTCCGCAGAGCTATCGGCAGCGTTTTGCTGTCTGGCCGGAGGTGTTGTCGGCAACCGAAGCGCTTGCCGAGCGCTGCTCGTTTACCGGGCCCCGCTTCGGTGTGGTTATGCCGCCGTGGCACGGAGACGGTACCGTGAGCGGGGCCCAGGAGCTCCGGGCACAGGCGTATTGCGGGGCTTGCCGGCGCTATGGGGACGATCTGAGTGAAGCGGTGGTCGAACGGCTCGAGTATGAATTAAAGATCATTTGCCAGATGGGCTTTGCCTCCTATTTTCTGGTGGTACGTGATATCGTGCGGTCGCCGGCCGAGGAGGCTGCCGAGCGCCGCAGGATCTGCGGGCGCGGTTCCGGCGCAGCCTCGTTGGTCGCCTATTGCCTCGGCATCACCAATGTCTGCCCGATTCGTTATAACCTGTATTTCGAACGGTTTCTCAACCCGGGTCGCAGCGATCCGCCTGATATCGACGTCGATTTCGCCTGGGACGAGCGCGATGCGCTTCTGGAGCGGGTCTTCACCAGGTATGGCAGTCATGCGGCGATGGTCTGCAATCACGTCTGTTTCCAGCCGCGTTTGGCCATCCGGGAGACCGCGCGGGCCTGGGGCCTGCCGGCCGGTGAGATAGCGCGTTTGACGAAGCGGCTGCCGTGGTTCTACCGGCACGACCAGGACGATCTGGAGGAGCAGCTGAGCGGTTTGCCCACGCTTCGCGACCAGGATTTTTCCGGGCCGTGGCCGGACATTATCCGCCTGGCCAATCGTTTGATCGGACTGCCCCGTTACCTGTCGGTCCATCCGGGCGGGGTGGTGATCACGCCGCAACCGGTCAGTGACTATGTGCCGGTAGAGCGGGCCGCCAAAGGGGTGCCGATCATCCAATGGGAAAAAGACGGGGCCGAGCAGGCCGGACTGGTCAAGATCGATCTGCTCGGCAACCGCAGTCTGGGCGTTATCCGGGATGCCGTCGCCGCGCTGCGGGCCAACGGGACGACCCTGGTTGAAGATAACTGGCAGCCCGAAGACGACGAGGCCACCCGGGCGGCGATCGGCAGGGGCGAGACCATGGGCTGTTTCTATATCGAGAGCCCGGCCATGCGCCTGCTGCAACGCAAGGCGGGCAGCGGTGACTTTGAGCAAGTGGTCATCCAGTCGTCGATTATCCGGCCGGCCGCCAACGAGTTTGTCCGGGAGTATGTACGGCGTCTGCACGGTGGCACCTGGCAGCCGCTGCATCCGGCCCTGGAAGCGGTGCTTGACGAGACCTTCGGCCTGATGGTCTACCAGGAGGACGTCTCGCGGGTCGCGGTTGCTCTGGCCGGTTTTTCCCATGCCGAGGCCGATGGGCTGCGCAAGATCCTGTCGAAAAAGGATCGTCGTCGGCGGCTGCTCGATTATCACCGCCGCTTTTACGACGGTTGTCGGCGCCGCGGACTGGACGAGACAGACATCGAACGGATCTGGGCGATGATGATGAGCTTTGACGGCTATTCGTTCTGCAAGCCGCATTCGGCGTCCTACGCCCGGGTCTCCTTCCAGGCGGCCTGGCTGAAAACCCACGCGCCAGCCGAATTCATGGCCGCGGTGATCTCTAACCAGGGCGGCTACTATTCGACTTTTGCCTATGTGTCCGAGGCGAAACGGCTCGGATTGCAGGTCGATCCTCCCGATGTGTCGCTCAGCGGTTACCACTGGACCGGGCGGGAGAGACGTATCAGGGTAGGGTTGCAGACCGTTCGGGACCTGTCCCGGGAAACCGCCGATGGCATCGTTGCCGCGCGTCGTGTGATGCCGTTTTCCGGGATGGCAGATTTCCTTGAGCGGGTGCGCCCGGCCGACGACGAGATAAGCTCGCTGATCGATGGCGGTGCCGTGGACAGCCTGGCTCCCGGTGCCAATCGAAGCGTGTTGCACTGGCAGGCGGCGGCCTGTTCCGGGCTGCGGTCGGCGGCGCCGGGGCGTCTGTTCGCGCCGGCCCCGGCGGCTGCTCCACCGCTCCCCCCGCCGGCCGCCGTGGAGCAGCTCCGCCGGGAATACCGGGCGCTCGGCTTTCTCTGTCACTGTCATCCGCTCAGCTTGGTCAACGGGGTGGCGGCACGGGGGTTGGTCAAAATCGATGCGCTGGCGAGGTGTGTCGGCCGGACCATTGAGGTGGCCGGCTGGCTGCTGACCGGGAAAATGGTGGCGACCAAGGCCGGTGAGACCATGGAATTCCTGACTTTTGAGGACGAAACGGGACTGGTCGAGACGACCTTCTTCCCGCAGACGTACGAGCGCTGCGCCCATCTGTTGGCCGCGCAGCGGCCGTATCGGCTGAGAGGTCTGGTCGAATCGGACTACGGAGCCGTGAGCTTGACCGTGGACCGAGTCGAGCCGTTGCGCCGGTGAATTCTCCTGATTTCGGAGCGGCCGTGGCCGGGTCTGCCGGGCCGTCTTCCTGATTGACCAAGTCGTTAGGATTGTGTTATACCAAACCAACCGTTTTTGTCGGTAATTGGTATTATTCTAACGTTTTGAGCCTTTTGCAAAACTTAGATTTTCGTTCAAAATCAAGGCATGCGAAAAATTTTACCACAGGCATATAATTGATATTCCGAGGATAAAATTTTGAGCATAACGCAAAGTTTGGGCGAAAAGATTGTTTTGCAAATGGCTCGTTTTGCCAGAGAAACGAGGGCGTTCGCGCCGGTTCCCTTACCGTGAGGTAGCGCATGACAGATGGGCCTGATGTACGTATGACTCTGAATTTTATCATCGATTCGAGCCGGGAAAAATACGGGGATCTGGCAGCCGTTGGCATGGCCATGGAAGAACCGATTACCTACGAAGAGTTTCATGATCGGATCTGCGCCGTGGCTATACGCCTGCAACAGGAAGGGATTGCCAAAGGCGACCGGATCGCCCTGTTGGCCGAGAATTCCCATCATTGGGGAACCGCCTATCTGGCGATCGTGCGTCTCGGAGCGGTGGCGGTGCCGATCCTGCCGGATCTGCCGGAGGCCGATGTCCATCACATTCTGACGGAAATGAAGGCGAAGGTCACCTTCACCACGCAACGGCAGATCGAAAAGCTCTACGATCTGCGCGGCGACAAGATCCAGAAGCTGATTACCCTCGATGACTATCCCGGTACCGAAGGGCTGTTGCCCGTTGAGCCGTTCAACGCCTATTGCGAGGCGGCCCTCGCCGACTATCGCGAGCAAAAGGTGACCGGCGAGCTGCCTGCTTTTCCCGATGTCGCTGAAGATGACGTGGCCTCCATCCTCTACACCTCCGGCACGTCGGGATTTTCCAAAGCGGTCATGTTGAGTCACAAGAATCTTACGTCCAACGCCTATGCCGCGTCCACCCTTATGGAGGTAAAGCAGGGCAGTGTCTTCCTATCGATTCTGCCGATGTCACATACGTATGAATTCACTACCGGGTTTATCCTGCCGCTGCTGCTCGGCGCGCGCGTTGCCTACGCCGGCAAGACCCCGACACCGGCGATTCTGCAAAATCTCTGTGCCCAGGAAAAACCGTATGTGATGTTTGTCGTTCCCCTGGTCCTGGAGAAGATTTACAAAAAGCGGGTCCTGCCGAAGATCGAAAAGAGCCGCCTGTTAACCCTGGCATACCGTTTCGCTCCGGCGCGGCGCAGGATTAACCGCAAGATCGGCCGTAAACTGCTCGAATTTTTCGGCGGCAACCTGGCGATGATGGGTGTTGGCGGTGCCGCGCTCAACCCAGATGTCGAACAGTTTCTGGTCGAAGCGGGTTTCCCCTATCTGATCGGCTATGGATTGACCGAAGCGGCTCCGCTCATTGCCGGCGGACCCTTGGGCGATCCGACGATTGTCGTTGGTTCCAGCGGCAAGCCGATACCCGGTGTGGAGGTCAGAATCCTGGATCCTGACCCGGAATCGGAGATCGGTGAAATTCTTGCCCGTGGCCCGAATGTGATGCTCGGTTATTACAACGATGAAGATGCCACCCAGGAAGTGTTGTCGCCGGACGGCTGGCTGGCGACCGGCGACCTGGGCCGCATGGACGAGCAGGGGAACCTCTATATCAAGGGACGGTGCAAAAATGTCGTGGTCCTGGCCAGTGGTGAAAATATCTATCCCGAGGCGATCGAGCATAAGATCAACGCGGTCCACTGGGTGGTCGAATCACTGGTCGTGGAAAACGATAACAAGCTGATCGCCTGGGTCTACCCCGACTATGAATATATCGACGAGGCGACGGCCGGGCAGACCAGAGCACAGCGCCGCGATTTTCTTGAAAACCTGCTTGAAACGATGCGCAAGGAGGTGAACGGCCAACTGCCGTTGACCTCCCGTCTGGCCGAGGTCCTGGAGCGAAGAGAGCCATTCATTAAAACGGCGACGCACAAGATCAAGCGCTATCTCTACGACAAGAACGCTAAACGGTCATAACGGCACCGGATAGGGGAAGAACCGGTGTAATCGCCATCTTCGCGGTGGCTGGAGATGGCTAATCTCAAGATGAGGGAGTGAGGATGAAAAAGCGACTATCGATGGTGGTGGCTCTGGCCTCGGTGTTTGCGGTGAGTTCGGCCTATGCGTCGGGGTATCGGATCCCGGAACAGTCGGCGGATTCGGTGGCCAAGGCCGGTGCCCACATCGCCTCGGCAAAGGGCGCCGACGCGAGCTATTTCAATCCGGCAAACATGTCTTTCGCCGAGGACGGCTGGCTGACCGAGATCGACTTCACCTATATCCACCTGACCGAGATCGACTATACCGACGCTCGGTCGCCGCTGATGAACGGCACCTCGGATACCGAGAACTTCCTGTTGCCGACGGTATTCATGATCTCGCCCGATTTCTACAACTTCCGCTTCGGCTTTTCGGTAACGGCGCCGTTTGGCCTGGCCAAGCGCTGGGAGGACCCGTTCCCGGCCACCTATGCACGCAAGTTTTCACTGCAAGTCTTCGACATCAACCCGACGGTATCCTACGCGGTAACCGACTACCTGTCGATCAGCGGCGGCGTGCGGTTGCTGATGGCCAAAGCGATAGCCCGCAACGGCGGCAGAACGGCGGAAGGGATCGGATTCGATCGTGATCTGGAAGGAGACTGGGAAGCCGACTACGGCTACAACCTGGCGGTGGCGGTGCAGCCGATGGAGGCGTTGAACCTGTCGGTGACCTATCGTTCGCACGTCGATCTCGACCTGACCGGCGACGCGACGCTGAACACCAACTATCCGGCCCCGTATGTCTTCGAGTCGACCGGCAACGTGACGCTGCCGGCGCCGGCGGTATTGACGATAGCCGGTGCCTATACCTGGGAGAACCTGACGGTCGAGCTGGCCTGGGACCGGACCTTCTGGTCGGAGTACGAGGAGTTGGACATCCAGTATTCGACGCCGCTGCGTCACCCGGTGCTGGCCCAGATATTCGGCCCGCCGGTAGCGAAGAACTGGGATGATACCGATGCCTTCCGAATCAGTGCGACGTACGTGTTCAACGAGACGTTTACCGGCATGATCGGTTTCGCCATCGATGAGAATCCGGTGCCGGAGGAGACGCTGAGCTTCGAGCTGCCCGATTCGGATGCGATGCTGTTCTCGATCGGCGGACGGATAAAACTGAGCGAGCAGATGGAGCTGGGACTCGGCTTTCTCTACGACCTGAAAGACTCGCGCA
>NZ_FQXS01000014.1:0-36234 GCF_900130015.1 Desulfofustis glycolicus DSM 9705
GAGTAAAATTTGATGCCTACATAATTCTCTCTAAAATCGCTACTTTAAAACAGCAAATCAAGGTGTTACTTCATTTTGTGTCTGGAACATCCGTTTTAACCTGTCCCCCGCTTGTTGACTATCATTCGTCAGGGCTCAAGGTGGCTGTCGCGATTCACGCCCTGTGTCGTGGTGACCATACTCGGTTGGCAGGAGTCGGAAAAGTGACTGACAGTTCGACCCGGGTGACATATAATTGGAGTTTGCTTTCTCGCCGGTGGTCAAAGGTGATCACCGGTGGAACAATCGATTCTGATCGGAGCCGGTGGCTGATTATGAAGGATTATTACCAGATTCTCGGGGTAACCGAGGCATCGACGGAAGATGAGATCCGCCGGAGATACCGAAAACTGGCAATGCAATATCATCCCGACCGCAACCCCGATGACCCCCAGGCCGAAGAAAAATTCAAGGAAATAGCCGAGGCATACGGGGTACTGACCGATCCGGCCAAGCGTGCCTCCTACAATCGCGCCCGGGCTACCGGCGGTCCCTGGCGGCAGGATGGGGCGACGAATGGATTCGGCTACAGCCAGGAGGATATCCTCCGTGATCTGTTTCGCGACCCTCGTTTCCAGCAGGTATTCCAGGGATTGATGCGGGAGTTCCAGCGCTCCGGTTTCCGTTCCGGCCCGCAATTCATCAGGAAAAGCTTTTTCGGCGGGCGCGGGGGGCTCTTTTTCGGCGGGCTCTTTTTCCTCGGCTCCCTGGTCGGCCCGGCCCTTCTTCGTTCGGTGGGGCAGCGCTTGCCGGAGAAAGGCTCACTGTTTCGATCTTTGGGCAATACGGTCGGCAAGGTACTCGCCGGCGTCAAAAACAGACAGGGACAGTCAGAAAACCAGTCGGAGGCGTCAACAACGGATATAATTTATGTGACTCCGCTATCTACGGAAGAGCTGCGTTCCGGCAAGACCATTCAGGTGCAGACGGACGGCCCCGACGGCCGGGAAATGCTCAAGGTAAGCATTCCGCCGGACAGCCGGGCCGGCCAGCGCCTGCGGTTGCGCGGCAAGGGACGGCCGGGACCGGCCGGGCGCGGAGACTTGTATCTGCACCTGGAGCTGCGGAATCACTGACTCTTAATGACCGAAGGTCATAACGAGCAATGAACACCATCGTTGCGAGCGGTAGGTCCGGCCTCGGTCAACTCAGCGGGAGACCGAAACTGTTCTGGCCGAGCAGGTGGATTGAGTCCTGACCGAAAAGGTCGAGGAAGGTGCCGTCGGCCAGGTTGCACTTGAACCCGCGGCAGGTCCGCGGCCGATAGTTGTAGATCTTGCAGTAGTATTTGCCGTCGCGCTTCTGTAAAAAGAGGCAGCCTTTATCGTCCGGGTGGATCATAAAAATCTTGCCGCTTGCCAGTGCTTCTTCCCTGGCCCGGGCCAGGCCTTTGGTCCGAATCTCCGCCAGGCTCACATCGACGCCGACATGGCCGCCCATCTTCTTGATGAAGTCGACTTCTTCGGCTTGCAGGGTAATCTTCCGGTACTTTTTGCAGCAGGTGCCGCATTGCTGACATTCATGGAAGATCGTTTTCAGGGCGTTGCTGTCAAGATTGATGTGCCTGGTCATGAGCGATTCCTTTTTCACAGCGTCCAGTATTGATTGAGTGGATGATCGGCCAGCAGTGCCCGGGCCCGGTCCGAATGGAGGATGCCGACGCGCGGCGCTTTTGGCTGAAGCAGGCTGTCGATGGTTGCCAATACCGACTCCTCCAGTGATTCCGGATTGTAACCTCCTTCCAGGATAAAGAGCAGACGGTTGTCGCAGAGTTCCCGGGCGCACTGTTTGATCAGCGTCGTGGCCGTGTGGTACCAGTGGGTGGAGAGCAGTGTCGAGCTGATCGAATCGGCCTGGTGGCCGTCATAACCGGCTGAGACAAGGATGATTTGCGGCAGGTATTGTTCGCAGAGATTATTCAGGATGGTGCCGACCAGATAGGTGTATTCCTGGTCGCCGAACTGGCTGAACACTGGGATGTTGATGGTATAGCCGCGTCCGTTGTCGGTGCCGATTTCCCCCGCCTGTCCGGAAAACGGGAACAGGTCGCGTTGGTGTAGTGAGACGAACAGCACCTGATCGGAATCATAGAAGACTTCCTGGGTACCGTTGCCGTGATGGACGTCGAAATCGAGAATCAAAATGCGACTCAGGCCGTAGACCCGCTGCAGGTATGCTGCGGTGATGGCCACATTGTTGAGGATACAGAACCCCATGCCGCGCCCCGGTTCGGCATGATGCCCGGGCGGCCGCACCAGCGCGAAGCCATGGTGCAGACTGGTGTTCATGATCCGGTCCGCCAGTTCCAGGCAGCCGCCGGCGGCGAGCCGGGCGGTCTCCAGGGACCGGTCCATCAGATAGGTGTCACGGTCGTAGGAAAACGGATCGGTTCGGGCGGCATGATTGCGGACCTGGTTGAGGTAAAAGGCGGAATGAACCCGCTGGATATCCTCGGTGTGCGCCTCGCGCGGGGCGACCATGGTAAGACTGCCGTTGTACCGCTCTTTGACGACCGGGAACAGACGCCTGAGCCGCGCCGGGTTTTCCGGGGTGGGGCGATTGATGCAATGCTGGAAATAGCGATCGTCAAGCAACACGCCGAGATTATTCATAATGGTAGCGATAGATCGGAACAGTTTGGTACCGTTGCTTGGACAGCCGGTACAGGTGGCCGAGCCGGCGGACCTGGTAATCGTCGTAGACCAGTGATTCGATCAGCTCGAATCCGAGTTTCCTCAGGCAGCGTTGTTGCGCTTTGTTGTTGATATCGGTGTACATCTCCACTTCATCGAGCCGCAGCCGGTCAAAGAGGTTGATAATCAGGTATTTCTGTGCCTCGGTGCCGTAGCCTTTGCCGCGTTGTTCAGGCATCGTTATCTTGACCTTGATGACCGCACATTCGTTTTTTTCCGAGCGCAGCCAGTAGGTAATGGTGCCCATCGGGGTGGTGTCGCGATGCTGGATGAAAAAGGTCTTATTCTTGTCGTTCCACAAGACCCCGGCGGCGATTTTCTCCTCTCCGGCCGCCATGCTCAACTTGTCCGGCGTTAAAAACGGACCGTGAGCGTTGTCGCTGTTGCTCCAGGAAACGAGAAGCACCAGGTCGTCGGCGGTGATCTTCCGCAAGTGGAGCCGCGGGGTGAAAATGGAGTCTCCAAACATGGTCATGGCAGAACCGGTGATTCCGGCCGGCATGCTGCGCCGGCCGGAACGCGAGGATAGTTACATATTGTTGACTGCTTCCTGCAACTCCTTGCTCGACGACATCAACTGGGTCAGGGCGGCGACCGTTTCCGACAGCGACTGGTTGACGGCGGTCGTCGACTGCTGGTTTTTCTTTGACGATGAAGCAACGGTTTCGATCTTCTCCATGACCTTGGTCCCGTCGGCGTTCAATCCTTCGGCCTGGCTGCTCACCCTGTCGACTGATGCCGAAATGGAGCTGATGCCTTTGGAAATGGTTTCCATCGACTCGAGCGCGGTATTGATGACTCGGCCGCCGTCGGTCAACATGTTCATGCCGTCTTTCATCGCGCTGATGGTCTGGTGCGACTCCTTCTCCACGTTCTTGACAATGGTGGAGATATCGATTGCCGACTTCGAGCTGTTCTCGGCCAGTTTGCGGACCTCATCGGCGACCACGGCAAAGCCGCGACCGGCGTCGCCGGCACGGGCCGCCTCGATGGCGGCGTTGAAGGCGAGCAGGTTGGTCTGCGAGGCGATATCCTTGATAATGTCGACGAAACTGGAGATTTTTTCCAATTGCGCGACCAGGCCGGCGACCATCTCGTTGTTGGTCTGCATGGTCGCGTTGATGTCTGCCAGCTTCTGACCTGCGTCGCGCCCTGCGTTTTTGCCGGTTTCCGCTTCCTTGGCCAGATCGGTGGCCAGTTTGTTCGATTCCTGTGAGAGTTCCAGCATCTCGCTGGAGCTTTTCAGCATGGCCTGCACGGTTTTCATCGAATCGTCGAGTTGGTTGACCGCTTCGTCGATGATCTCGTTCATCTCGTCGACCTGGCTGTTGGCCTGGTCCATCTGTTGGCGCGAGGCGCCCACCAGAGTGTCGACCTCGGCAACCGAACTGGCGATGAGCCGTTCCACTTTTTTCTCCGCCGTGACATCGGTTATGTATTCCAGAGCGCCTTTGATATTGCCTTTCGCGTCCTTGATCGGCGCGCCGGTGTATTTAATCGGCATCTCGTGGCCGCCGGGTGCGGCCACAGTCTGCTCGCTGACTACCCGGTCGGTCTTCATCGCCTGGGCGCAGGCGCATTGGTCGGTGCGGCACTGTTCGGTCTTAAACAGGTCGTAGCATTTCTTGCCGACGGCCTGGTCCGGGCTCAGGCCGGCGACCTTCGCTCCGGCCGGGTTGATGAAGGTGATGGTGAAATCGGTATCGATGGAGAGGATCGGAGTCGGAATGGTGTTGAGGTTCTCGATCTTCTCGTCGGCGGCCTGTTTTTGCTTCATCTCTTCGGTAACGTCGAGTACGTACTCCAGGGCGCCCTTGATATTGCCCTTGGCGTCCTTGATCGGCGCCCCGGTATACTTGATCGGGATGATGACGCCCTCGGCGGGCCGGGCGATGGTCTGCTCGTTTATCACCGAATCGGTCTTCATCGCCCGGGCGCAGGCGCACTTGTCGGTCTGGCAATGGGGAGTCTTGAACAGCTCAAAACACTTCTTGCCGATCACCTCGTCCGGGGTCGATCCGACCACCGAGGCCGCGGCCGGGTTCATGAAGGTGACGTTGAAATCGGTGTCAATCGACATGATCGGGGTGGGGATGGTGTTGAGGTTCTCGATCTTCTCGTCGGCAGCCTGCTTCTGCTTCATCTCCTCGGTAACGTCGAGCACGTATTCCAGGGCGCCCTTGATGTTGCCCTTGGCGTCCTTGATCGGCGAGCCGGTGTACTTGATCGGGATGATGACGCCCTCGGCGGGCCGGGCGATGGTCTGTTCGGTGACCACTGAATCGGTTTTCATCGCACGGCCGACCGCACATTTTTCGGTTTGGCAATGGGGCGTTTTGAACAGGTCGTAGCATTTCTTGCCGATCACCTCATCCGGGGTCGAATTGACGACACCGGCGGCGGCCGGGTTCATGAAGGTGACGTTGAAGTCGGTGTCGATCGCCATGATCGGGGTGGGGATGGTGTTGAGATTTTCGATCTTCTCGTCGGCGGCTTGCTTCTGCTTCATCTCCTCGGTGATGTCGAGCACGTATTCCAGAGCGCCCTTGATATTACCCTTGGCGTCCTTGATCGGCGAGCCGGTGTACTTGATCGGGATGATGACGCCTTCGGCGGGCCGGGCGATGGTCTGCTCGGAAATGACGGAGTCGGTCTTCATGGCCCGGGCGCAGGCGCACTTGTCGGTCTGGCAATGGGGGGTCTTGAACAGATCGAAGCACTTCTTGCCGACCACCTCGTCCGGGGTCGAGCCGACTACGGAGGCGGCGGCAGGGTTCATGAAGGTGACGCTGAAGTCGGTGTCGATCGCCATGATCGGGGTGGGGATGGTGTTGAGGTTCTCGATCTTTTCGTCGGCGGCCTGCTTTTGCTTCATCTCCTCGGTGACGTCGAGGATGTATTCCAGGGCGCCCTTGATATTGCCTTTGGCGTCCTTGATCGGTGCGCCGGTGTACTTGATCGGGATGATGACTCCTTCGGCGGGCCGGGCGATGGTCTGTTCGGTGATTACCGAATCGGTTTTCATGGCCCGGGCGCAGGCGCACCGGTCGGTCTTGCAGTGAGGCGTCTTGAACAGGTCGTAACACTTCTTGCCGAGCACCTCGTCGGGAGTCATGTCGACGACCCGGGCTCCGGCCGGATTCATGAAGGTAATGGTGAAGTTCTTGTCGATTTCCATGATCGGTGTCGGGATCACGTTCAGATCGGTCTGCATCTGTCGCAGCGAGGCCTGGGTGTTTTTCAGCTCGCTGACATCGTTCATCGTCACCAGAGTTCCGCTTCCTTTGCCGTTCATCGGTACCGCAGTGGAATGGTAATAGATGAACTGGTTGCCGTTTTTGTGGACCACTTCCGCCTCGGCCGGCTTCTTGATCCGGGCGGCCTTGGCCACGGAACAGTCCTTGGTGCCGCAGAGATTCGACGGACAGGCCTCCTCGCAGGTCATTTTGCCGATGACATCGGCCGGCTTGTGACCAAAGGTCTTCCAGAAGCTGTCGTTGGCCCAGCTGATGACCCGGTCGTCGCCGACGATAAAACTGGGCAGGCCCAGCAGGTTCAGACTGGAGGGGTCCATTTCGGGAGTCGCTTTTTTCGTTGTTTCCATGACAGGTTCCTCGGTTGGGTGATTGTTATGAAAGATCGTTCAATTCTTCTTCAGGCAGAGTGTGATGTCCCGCTTCGGCCTGCAGGTGGTTGCGAATCAGGTTGTGGGTGTTGACCACCAGCACGTGTTCCTTGAGGCCGTCCGGGGTGAGATACTCGATGAGCCGATCCAGCGTGTCTTTCCGATCGCTCAGCTGCTTGTTCAGTGACGGTGTCGAGTGATACTGTTCCTGCTTGTAGATGGTGACGATCTGGTCGACTTTCAGGGCCACGGTGGTGCCGTGACCGCTGCAGATGATCAGCTTGTCCGTGTCGCTGCCGTCTCGCTGTGGATAGTGGTAGAAACTGCGCAGGTTGACGACCGGTACCACTTCACCGCGCAGGTTGATAACTCCGGTGCTGTAACCGCTGGCGCCGGGCACGCGCATCGATCCGTTGTTTTCGATGATCTCGCGGACATCCTTGAGTTCGATTGCATAATGCTTGCCGATGGCAAACACGAGATAGCAGTTCTCGGTGATCAGGTGATGGCTGGTGTGTTGCCGCGTCCCTGACGCTTCGTCGGTTCCACCCCCGGTTTCTTTGTTCGTGCCGCCGCCGATCTTGGCCATGGACTTGATGCTGTCGATCTGGTCGCAGATCAGTCGGTGAATATCGAGCAGGATGATGTTTTCGCCGTTCGGTCGGGTGACTAGTCCGTTGACGTTTTCGTCACGGCCGCTGGGAAAGGGCAGGATCTGGTCGGATGCGATAGTGAGGATGTCCCGGATCTCGTCGACGATGATGCCGATGGCGTAGTCGTCCGAAGAGAGAATCAGTATCCGGGTATCTTCTGCGGCCATGGCCGGCGTTTCCGTTTCGTCGGTCAGCAGCGAACGGGAGTTGAGAATCGGCACGGTCTTGCCGCGCAGCTCCAGGGCGCCCTCGATGACGCCGGTCTGAAACATGGTGTCGATGTCGGCACAGAAGGTGATCTCCTGGGCGCATTCGACCGGTACGCCGTATTGCTGGCCGGCGCAGCTAAAGACTACGCAGCGCTGGTAGGTGACCGGTGGACCGGATTGGGCCTGCTGTCGAGATTCAGTTGTTGACTGGTCGAGATCGGCAAGATCCTCGTTGAACAGATGCTTGAGATCAAGCAGCTCAACGGCACGCCGACCCTCGTCCAGTTTGATCAGCGAGGAGATGACCCGGTCGCTCGTTTGCAGGGCCTTGCTGATCGGGGTGATCGCCGAGGTGTCGGCGCGAAACACCTCCCGGATGTCGTCGAAGAGCAGGCCAAAACGCTGATTGTGCAGCGCAACGACGGCCACCTTGGCGGCCTGGTCATAGTCGCTGCGTGCCAGACCGAGCCGTTTTTTCAGGTTGATGACCGGTATGACATCGTTGCGCAGATGCATGATTCCTTCGAGAAAATCTATGCTGCCCGGCAGTTTCCTGATCGGCCCCTGGATGGCGGTGGCTTCGGCGACCTGTTCCGCTTTGAGCGCGATTTCCAGATCCTGCTCCCGGTCGAGGACAAAGGATGCGAACAGCTGTTCCTGCGACATAGACGTCACCTCCTGCGGTTAATGGGAAACGGCTCGAACCGGTTCCGGTTCGGCGTCCACCTGCTGGGCGATTCGGTTGACCACGGTCTCCAGATCGCCGGCATCCTGCCTGGTTGTCGCGATATAGCGCGGGTTGAGCAGGTGATAGCGGCGGCTGCCGTCGTATACCTGGTCGCTGACAATCAGCACCAGACGGTAGTGCGCCAGGGCCTGCCGGTGATCGATCAGGTCCTCGAGTTCCCGAAGGTCGGCGATGTGAACGATGATCAGGTCGCCGCTGCGCAACGGTGCCCGTTTGGGCAGCGGGAACAGCGCGCCGTACGGTAACCGTTCAACGGCCGCCAGGACCGGTCGGGACCTGAGGGCCCACAGGCAGCGCTCGGCACAGTCCGGATAGGAGCAATCGTTCGGGCAGGCTGCACGGCGAGGGGAATAGAAGAAAACGTTCATGGGGTATCTCAGCTATCGTGTCAGGTGGTCCGCTTTTTTTTACAATTGTTGTTACGCTGTCCAGTAAGAAGCAGTAATCGTGCCAGCACCGGGTGGTCGTTTGTGACGGAAAAAGAGTCTAACAATTGCAGGGGGCCGAGAAGTTCTTTGGAGAGCAAAGAGGGCGGCTCACCGGGAAGGTGGTGTCCAGAAAACAAGACCCGTCCACTTTTGTGGACGGGTGGGAACGGCAGGTATCAGGAAAAGCTCAGGCCGTGTTTGCTGATCATCTGGTAGAGTCGCGAGCGCGACAGGCCGGAGAGGCGGCAGGCGGCGGAGATATTGCCCGCCGAAGCGGCGCAGAGGCGCTGCAGGTAGTCGATTTCGTACTGATCCTTAAAAGAGCGCCACGGCGGCAGGCAGGACATGCTGATTGTACCGACCGGCTGATCCTGCTGGAAACCGGCCCGAACCTGCATGACCCGGAACGATTCGGGAAGGTGGATGGAAAAGCAGGTTGGTCCGAGCATCGGATTGGTAAAAACCTGCTCCATAACCTGCGACAGTTCCCGAATATTGCCGGGCCAGTCGTGGGCGGCGAGGGTATCGAGAAAATCGGCGCTGATGCCTTTGGTTTCGAGGCTGTAGCGTTGACAGAGATCATGCATGAAATAGCTGACCAGCTCACGCAGGTCCTCTTTTCGCTCTTTCAATGGCGGCAGCTCGATGGTAAGCGCCTTCAGGCGAAACAGCAGGTCTTCTCTGAAGGCGCCGGTGGCGACCAGTTCGTCGAGCTTCCTGTTGGTTGCCGCCACCAGGCGAAAATCACTGAATTGGTGGTGGTTTGAGCCGACCGGTCGATATTCGTGCTCCTGGAGCAGTCGCAGGAAGGTCTTTTGGGTGGCCGGAGGCAATTCACCGACCTCGTCAAGGAACAGGGTGCCCCGGTGGGCGTGTTTGACCAGACCGTCGTGGTCGCGGTCGGCGTTGGTAAAGGCGCCCTTGACGTGTCCGAACAGGGTGCTCTCGATCAGGGTCTCCGGCAAGGCAGCGCAGTCGACGATAATGAAATTCTCCCGGCTTCGCCTGCTGTTTTCATGGATGGCCTTGGCAAACAATTCTTTGCCGGTACCGGAGTCTCCGGAGATGAGCACGCTCACATCGGTAGCCGCCGCGGCGGCTACCTGGTCAAGACAGCGGCCTATGGCCGCGCTGCTGCCGATGATCCGGCTGCGCTTCAGGGCTACCGGGATCTTCGTGACTTTCTGCCGTTCCCTGCGGTATTGCAGGGCCCGGGCCAGGTGCAGGTCCAACTCCCTGATCACGTGCGGTTTGGCGATATAGCTCCAGGCGCCGCTACGCACCGCCCGTTCGGCGCCGTCGGCCTCACCCTGTCCGGTGATGATAATCACCTCCGGTTCCGTTCTGGTGCGCTTGAAGGTGGCGATATGCTCCAGCCCGTTACCGTCCGGCAATTGGACGTCAAGCAGGATGACATCGAAGCTGCGGTCGGCGGCGCATCTGCGACCGTCGGTCAGGGTATGGGCCCCAACCGCAGAATGACCCGCCGCAGTGAGCTGCTCGAAGAGCATCGAACAGAGGACGGTATCGTCATCGATGATCAGGATCGAGGCCATGATCGAGAATCTCGCGGATACTGTGCGCCAGGATGTTCCGGCGCAACGGTTTATTGATAAATACCCGGATGCCGATGCGCAGCGCCGTGCTGCGATCGATCCGTTCGTGATAACCGGTGATCAGGATGATCGGCAGGGCTGGGCGCAGGGCAAGCATTTCCCGGGCCATCTCGGTGCCGGTCATGTTCGGCATGGTCATATCGGTGATCACCAGGTCGAAGGCGCCGCTGTTTTCGCGAAAGCAGCGAACGGCCTCAAGACTGTCAGTGAACGCGGTAACCTGGTAGCCGAGCCGCTCGAGCGTTGTCGTCAGCAGGTCGGTGAGTTGCTGTTCGTCATCGACGAGCATGATATGCTCGCTGCCGCCGCGAACCGGAGCCGGTTTCTCTGTTGTCGTCTCTGCCGGCTCGGCGATGGCCGGCAGGTGGATATCGAACGTGGTGCCGCGTCCCGGTTCGCTGGTAACGCTGATGTTGCCGCGATGCTTTTTGACGATGCCGTGAACGACGGCCAGGCCGAGTCCGGTGCCCCGGTCTTTCGGCTTGGTGGTGAAGAACGGATCGAAAATGCGCTGCCGGATCGTCTCGTCCATGCCGCAGCCGCTGTCGGCAACGCTGATCTTCAGGTAACGGCCGGCGGGCAAGGCCGGATGGTGAAGGGCGCCGGCCGACTCATCAAGATCAACGGCCGACACCGTGACCTGGATGGTGCCGTGTTCAGTCTCGATCGCCTGCCGGGCATTGGTGCACAGGTTCATGATAACCTGGTGGATCTGGCCGGCGTCGGCCATGATCGCCGGGGCGTCGCTATCGATCCGATAGGTCAGCTTGATGGTTGATGGGAATGAGGAGCGGAGCAGTTTCAGCGCCTCCTTGATGATCGACTGGGCCTTCAGCGGTCTGAGCGGCTCGTCCCCCAGATCCTGTCGGCTGAACGTCAGGATCTGGCTGATCAGTTCCGCCGCCCGATCGCCGGCAGCGAGGATATGGTCCAACGGGTAGGCGAGCGGGTCATCGTCCGCCAGCTGTCCTTTGGCGATCTGGGCATAACCGAGGATGGCGGACAGGATATTGTTGAAATCGTGGGCGATGCCGCCGGCCAGCGTGCCGATGGCTTCGAGCTTGACGGCCTGCTGGAGCTGCTTTTCCAGTTCCTCTTCCCGGCTGATGTCGCGTTTGACCGCAACGAAAGCGGAGACCGTGCGGTCGGCATCGACAATCGGCGAGATGGTTGTCATTTCCGAAAAGAGCGTGCCGTCTTTGGCGCGGTTGACCAAGCGCCCTTTCCAGACCCGGCCGCTCAGGATAGTTTCCCAGAGCTGCCGGTAAAAGGCTTCATCGTGGCGGCCGCTTTTCAGCAGGTTCATGTTGTGGCCGATCGCCTCTTCCCGGGAATAACCGGTTGTTTCGCTGAAGGCCGGGTTGATATAGCGGATGATACCCTGGGTGTCGGTAATGACGACCATCTCCGAAGTCTGCTCGATGGCGGTTGACAATCGCCGACGCTCTTCTTCCTGGCGAAGGGTGTCGGTGACATCGCGGGCAATCTGGACGATTCTCCCTGCGGATCCGTCGGCGGCAGGGATTTTGGCAATGGAGAGTTCAAACGTCCTGCCGAGCACCTCGTTGCGGACCAGATGCCGTTGGGGGATACCGATTTCTGTTAGTACTGCTGCCGGACACAGGGGGCACGGATCTTGACGGCCGTGAAACGCTTCATAACAGCGCTTGCCGACCAGTTCTCCAAGTTGGTAACCGAATAGCCGGTGCGCGGCGCGATTGGCCCGAATGATCTGCAGATCGGTCTCCATGATGGTGATGATATCGTCGATGGCATCGACGGTCTGTTCCCATTCATGCTTGCCGCGGCTGATGGCGGCAGAAATACTCCGGGTCCGGCTGCCGTTGTCGTGGATGTCTGTCATCGCGGTGGAAAAAACAATTGATCGGCAAAAGGCCTCTGCTCCGATTTCTAAGCGTCTCCCAATAGTAACAGGAAAAAAAACGGAAAGGCAAGACTGCCTAACAGTTTCTGCTATCTTGTCGGTAATCGGGCGAGTTCCCTGATGACTCCCCACCAGAGAAGGGGAATGGCGGTGAGCAGTAGAAGACAGATCAAGCCGAGAAAAAGATGATAGGCCGTGTCGACCCGTTTTACTCTTGTGGTGTTTTGCTTGGCGGAGTGGCGGACATAAGCCAGCATGCACTCGGTGGCAACAAAAAGCAGGGAGGCAAAGGCTCCCCAGAAGAACGGGGAGCCTATCAATCCGAGCAGCGCCGATTGGCGAACGACCTCGGCAATGACTACACCCAGCCAGAAAAAGGCAGCGATGCCGACCAGCAAGCGCACCATGGATATCTCCCTATACGGTAAATACGTTGTGATGATACCGGTCTCCTGTGAACCTGACCCGGCGTGCCGTTTTTATACTCTGATCAACCGTCGACAACAAGATCGTTTTCCGGAGAGGTACATTCTGACCGGGTTTGCCATGCCGCGGGCTATAGGGTAAACTGGAAGCTGTCACCGCACCTGAAAGCACATTGCATAATGCAAGATCCTCGTCCGGCAAGATATAAGGGGGAGATTGAAAAATTCGGAATTTCTGGAGAGCTTAGCGTATGGTTGAGGAACCGCAGCACAAACTGGCAACGAGACATCTGCGTGTTGACGATTACGAAGCGCTGCGAGATATCAACGATCGCGTATATCACGGCGTCGGCACCCCGTGGACCCACGACGAGATCGCAGCCTTGATCGGACACTTTCCGGAAGGCCAGATTTGTATTGAGGACAATGGCGTACCGGTGGCCATCGCCCTGTCGCTGATCATCGATTACAGCCTGTTCGGCAGCCGCCATTCCTACCATCAGATCACCGGCAACGGGACCTTTCGCACCCATGATCCGGAGGGGGATTATCTCTACGGCATCGAAGTCTTCGTAGATCCGGAATACCAGGGCATGCGCCTCGGGCGGCGGCTCTACGATACGCGCAAGGAGTTGGCAGAGAATCTCAACCTCAAAGGGATCCTGCTCGGCGGCCGGATCCCCGGTTACCATGAACATGCGAAAGAGATGTCGCCCCAGCAGTACATCCTCAAGGTGAAGAACCGGGAACTGCACGACCCGGTGCTCACCTTTCAGCTCTCCAACGACTTTCACGTTCGCAGCCTGCTGCCTGACTATTGGCCGAAGGATCACCCGTCCCGCGGCCATGCGGTACTGCTCGAGTGGCTAAATATTTATTATGAAAAGAAAACCAGGCTGATCGGCGGTGCAAAGTCGGTGGCCCGGCTCGGTGTAGTCCAGTGGCAGATGCGCCGTTTCGATTCCTTCGACGACTTCATGCAGCAGGTGGAATTTTTCGTAGATACGGTCAGCGATTACCAGGCCGATATCGTCCTCTTCCCTGAATTGCTCAACGCGCCGCTGATCCATACCTACGAGGGTAACAATCCGGCCGAGGCAATGCGCAAGTTGGCCGAATACACGGATGATATGCGTCAGGCCATGATCGACATGGCGCTCGCCTACAATATCAATATCGTTGCCGGCAGTGTCCCGTCGCTCGATGATTCGGACCGGCTGCGCAACGTCAGCTTTCTCTGCCGGCGCGACGGCACCTGGGACAGTCAGGCCAAGCTGCATATCACGCCGGAAGAGGATGCCCATTGGCGTTTCATTGGCGGCAATCAGTTGAAAGTCTTCGACACCGACGTCGGTAAGATCGGTATTCTGATTTGCTACGACGTCGAGTTTCCGGAACTGGCCCGGCTACAGACGCTCAAGGGTATGAAGTTGCTGCTGGTGCCGTACTGGACCGATACCAAGACCGGTTATCTCCGGGTTCGTCGCTGCGCCCAGGCGCGCGCCATCGAGAACGAATGCTTCGTAGCCATTTCCGGCAGTGTCGGCAATATTCCGAAGGTCGAGACCATGGGGATTCAGTACTCGCAGTCGGCGGTGTTCACGCCGTCCGATTTCTCCTTCCCCCACGACGCCATCGCCGCCGAGGCGACACCGGGAATCGAGACCACGCTGGTCACCGATCTTGATCTCGATATGATCAAGGAATTGCGGGCACTCGGCAGTGTTCGCAATGTTCAAAGCAGGCGCACCGATCTCTACGACCTGCGCTGGCTGGACGGATCGTGACATGAGATCCTGTTTTGGGACGATTACGGTGTCAGACGACTTGATCGCTGGGCGCCGACAGATCGGGGAGGATCGATGAATCTGGCTGACCTGAAGAAACTGAAACGATTCAAGGACATTGTCGCCACCTTGGCAACATATGGTTTTGATGAAGTTGCCGATCGTCTGGAAGTGCCCGGGGGCGAGTTGTTACGCAAGATGAGCCCGGTCGAGGGAGATCTCGATATCTATCAGCGGATCCGTCTCGTTCTCGAAGAACTTGGGCCGACATTCGTCAAATTCGGGCAGATTATGAGTCTGCGGCCGGACCTGTTGCCGGAGCCGTTGTTGCAGGAGTTGGCATCTCTGCAAGACAAGGTCCCGCCGGTGCCGACCGAGGAGGTCCTGCCACTTGTCGAGGAGGCCATCGGCGGCCCGATTGATGCAGTGTTTTCGGCTTTTCCCGATGAGCCGCTTGCCGCCGCTTCGTTGTCCCAGGTCTATCGGGCACAACTGCGCCGGGGCGGCACCGTGGTCGCCGTCAAGGTGCAGCGCCCGAATATCCGTGAGAACATCGATGCCGATCTCGGTATCCTCGAGGGCATATGCCGCCTGCTCGATGAGAAGTTTACCGAATTGCAGCCCTATGACCTGCCCACCCTGGCCAAGACGGTGCGCCGCCATGTGATCAAGGAACTCGATTTTTCCGAAGAGTTGGAGAATATGACGATTGCCCGGGCGGCAGCGGACCAGACCGGTCTGCTGATTCCGAAGTCGTATGAGCAATACAGCTCGGAGCGGGTACTGGTCATGGATCTTTTCGAAGGGGTGACCTTTCGAGAAATTGACGGGATCCCCGATCTCGACCGCAAGCAGGTGGCCCGGCGGGGCCTGCGCTCGGCGGTCGTCCAGATTTTCGATCAGGGCTTCTTCCACGCCGACCCCCACCCCGGCAACATGTTGGTCGGCACCGACGGGACGCTTTGCCTGATCGATTGGGGTATGGTTGGCAGGCTGACCGAACGGGACCGATTCACCCTGCTCGACCTGCTCCAGGCTGTGGTGGACAAGGATAGCGAGTCGCTGGCCGAAGCGGTGCTGGCGTTGTGTCACGGCAGTGAGGAACTGGTCGAACCCACCGAGCTGGAGCGGGACCTGCTCGAGATCCTGGATAAATATTATGCCGTCCCGATCAAGGACGTCAATCTCGGCCAGCTGCTCGCCCGCCTGCTCGCTCTGTTGCGCACGTATCGTCTGCACCTGCCGAACCACTTGGTGATCATGATCAAGGCAATGATTACCGCCGAGGGTTCGGCTCGTCTGGTCTATCCGGAGCTCGACGTGATCAGCGAGGTCAGGGAACGGGTTCATCGCATGGCCCGCCGCCGCTATCACCCGAAGGTCTGGTGGCGGGAGCTGCGCTCCCTGATCGCCTCGTTTCGTTTCGGTCCCCGCGACATTCCCCGGCGCTTGCAGCGGATCATCGCCAAGATGGAAAAAGGGGAGCTCGGTTTCGTCTTTCACCTCGCCAAGCTCGAGGAACTGGTCGCCACCCTGGAGAGCGCCTCCAACCGGCTGACCGCCGGCATCGTTGCCGGTTCGATCATCATAGGTTCGTCGATGATCATCACCACCGGTATCGGACCGCTGCTCTTCGGTTTTCCGGCGCTCGGCGTGATCGGCTACCTGTTGTCGGTGGTGCTCGGGCTCTATCTGGTGATCACCATCCTGAGAACCAAAAAATATTGAATCAACCGTATGCGCTTCGGGGACAGGTTTCAACCTGTCCCCATCAGGATATGCCTTGTTTTTACGTGTCGGAGACAGGTTTTAACCTGTCCCCCATAAGGGCATGCCACGTTTTATGAACATTCCGGACGAATCATTATGACCTCGAACTCCCGTTTCCACCTGCTCTCCGATGATCTCGTCGAAGACCGCTTGACCGGCCTGGTCTGGGCCCGTGATGCCGGCTGTCTCGAATTTCCGCTGAGCTGGTCGGAAGGACTGCAGGCGATTGGTGACATGAACCGCGATGCTCGCTTCGGCCGGACCGACTGGCGGATGCCGAATCGCGTTGAGTTGCGTAGCCTGGTTGATCACGGTGAAAAACAACCCGCCCTGCCGGCCGGTCATCTGTTTCGCCAGGTATTCTCCGGCTGGCACTGGACCTCGACGACTGCCGCCATTGCACCGGCTTATGCCTGGTACGTCCACCTGGAAGGCGCTCGGATGTTTTACGGCAACAAGCGTGACTTTTACTGGCTCTGGCCGGTCTGCGGCAGCAGTACGATCCTGCCCCGCACCGGCCAGCTGGAATGTTTCGACGACCAAGGCCGGGTTATCGATTGCCTGAACAGCGGCCAGGACGGCGATTTGCGAGCCGGTGCCCCCTGGCCGCAGCCCCGATTTTCCATCATTGATGATGGTGTGCTCGACCGTCTGACCGGCCTGATCTGGTATGACCGGGGCGGTTTCGGCGATCCGGTCGCCGACTGGTCAGAGGCCTTGGCTGCGGTAGACGATTATAAAACCCGAACCGGTCATCCCTGGCGTCTGCCGACCATCAGGGAGCTTGAAAGTCTGGTCGATGCCGCCAGCCACAGTCCGGCCCTGCCGGCCGACCACCCGTTCCGGGAACCGGTCGATACCTACTGGTCTGCCACCACCAGCGGATTCGACCCTGACTGGGCCTTTGCTCTCTATCTCACCAAAGGCGCGATCGGCGTCGGCCATAAAAAGGCCGCGGGTTTTTCCGTCTGGCCGGTCAGAGGTGATCGGCGGTGACGTATCGGTAACCGGGACAGATTGAGGTTACCGGACAAGACGGCTGGTTCCTGACATGAAAATAATGAGGAGCTTGACAGCCACGCCTGAATTTCGATAGGATTGAGTATATGGACATATACAAATAAGACAAAGCCAAACCCGCCGCGAGACGGGGACGGAAAGCCACGGATCTTCTGAGAAAGCCGGGCCGCCTGCAGGAAGGCGCCCGGCTTTGTTCATGTGAGCCATCCTCATCGGGTGGCAAATCACACGATGAATGACAGGTCTGCGGTCAGGGAGCAGCCGGTTTATATGAAAATCGGCGGGACAGGTTTTAACCTGTCCCCCGCTCACTTTCAATAACCGGACCGTCCGACCACGGTGCTGATTTTCATCGTTCGTAGTGTCGTCCCGCCATGGGCGTTATATGAACCGAAGTCTTGCCCGGGCACCGGCAGAATGCGTTGGCGGGATGCCACGGTGCGATGGAAGGGGTAAGCACCACGGTGAACCGGAAGGAGGGAAGGGTCGTTGGACCTTTTCCACTCAGCAGCAAGGTGACAACAGAGGAGGACGTTATGAAAGAGCACTTGATCAATTACGAAACGTTCATCAGGGTTTCCAATGCAATCTCGCACTCCAAAGAGCCGGAAGAAGTGGCCTTGATGACCGTGGAAGGCATCAAGACCGCTCTCGGCGTCAAAGGCTGTGTCCTGTTTCTCCTCAATCACAAAACCGACGAACTTGAGATAGCCGCTTCGTTTGGGCTGAGCGATGAGTATCTCAACAAAGGACCGGTCAGTGCCCTGCAATCCATTGCCGCGTCCCTGAAGGATGGACCGGTGGCGATTTACGATGTGATGGATGATCCGCGGATCCAGTATCCGGGGGAGGCGCGGAAAGAGGGCATCGCCTCGATCCTGTCGGTGCCGATCCAGGTACATGGCAAGCTGCTCGGCGCCATTCGTGTTTACACCGCGGAACCGTGGGAGTTCACCCTCGGTGATGTCAACTTCGTCAGCGCCCTGGCGCAGATTGCCGGCTTGTCGATCAAGCTGGCCCACTATTCGAAAGGATTGATGAGCAGCATCGATGTCCTGAAAAGCTTGCGTGAGGTGCAAACCCGGCGAACCACCCGGATGACTCCGTATGAAGGTGTGCCAATCAGCTTTCCGGCCGGGGAGTATCAGCGGCAGCATCAATAAGCGGCCTTGATTGCCCGGCCTCGGCCGGGCAATCAAGGGCAGCACAGTATTCGGTGCTTGCAAGCAAACGTTTTGCTCCGTATGGTGAACGGTATGTCATGTCGCTGGGGATTCTCCTCAGAGCGATCGGCGGAAGACGTGTCCGGGAGCAAAACAGGTAGTGAAAACAAAACAGATGCTGCTTGAAGACATCACGATCGACGTGGTGTTCAAGAAGATTAAATCGGTTCGCCTCAGTGTTCATCCGCCGCATGGCCAGGTCCGAATTTCGGCACCGTTGCGCCTCTCTCTGGCCGCTGTAAAGGGCTTTGCCACGGCAAAACTCAATTGGATCAGGAAGCACCGGGAACGGTTGCAGCAGCAGAGCCGCGAGCAGCAGATTGCTTACCGGGAGTGGGAACCGCACTGGGTCTGGGGAAGGTGTTACCTGTTATCGGTTATTGAAGCCGACCGGACGCCGTCTGTTGCGCGCTCCTCTCATCGCCTGGTGCTCACGATCCGACCGGGCACCGGCAGAGAAGAACGACAGGAGATTGTTGAAAGCTGGTATCGAGAGCAACTATATAATGCGGTTCCACCGCTGATCGAGAAATGGGAGCCATTGATAGGTGTCAGTGTCAACAGGTATTTTGTGCGACGAATGAAGACTCGGTGGGGGAGTTGCACGCCATCTTCCGGCCGTATCCGACTCAATAGCGAGCTTGCCAGGCGATCGCCGGAGTTTCTCGAATATGTTCTGGTTCACGAGATGACCCACTTGCTGGAGCCGTCCCACAATGCCCGATTTAAACAGCTTATGGATCATTTTCTACCGCAGTGGCGATCCAGCTGTCACCTGTTGAACCGGGGGCCGATCAATCCCGGCACGCCGACACTATAGATCGCCCAGGCTGCGTCTCGTCGTTTTCTGTCTGCTTATCCTGTTTTGGCGAACCTCTCTTTGATTATGGCTGCCCGGCTACTGCACAAGGGCTTGCGGAATCACCCTCCTTGTGAGTGCAAACGTGATCGCTAAACCAACTGGTCAAGAGAGTTCCCGTTTTTTGCATTTCTTTGTGCGGTGCTTATCTTGTCAGGCAAACGTGTTGCGGCACGTGGTGAATGATAACCAGCAAGATACCCAGCAAAAGGGAGGATCGTATGGAACTGAAAGGAAAGAAAGTAGCGATTCTGGTCGAAGACATGTTCAACATCTACGAGTTCTGGTACCCGTACTATCGGTTGCTTGAAGCGGGAGCCGAGGTGGTGGTGGTCGGTTCGGGCCGCAAAGACCAGTTTACTGGCAAACCGGCAACGGACGTAAAGGCGGATGTGGCTGCCGACAAGGTATCCGCGGCCGATTTTGACGGGGTGGTCATCCCCGGCGGCTACGCTCCGGACATGATGCGCCGCCATCCGGCGATGGTCAATCTGGTGGCGGATGCGGTTACCAGCGGCAAGATGGTGGCGGCGATCTGCCATGCCGGCTGGATGCTCTGCTCCGCCGGGGTAGTCAAAGACCGGAAGGTCACCTCGTTTTTCGCAATCAAGGACGACCTGGTCAACGCCGGTGCCCACTGGGTTGATGAAGCGGTGGTGGTGGACGATAACCTCGTGACCAGTCGTACCCCTGACGACCTGCCGGTCTTCCTGCCGGCCGTTATCAAGGCACTGGCCGGGTAAGCGACAAAAAAACGCTGAAACTGGGGCTGTCCCTTTTTTAAAGGGGATTGTCCCGATTTTCAGCCCAAATCATCAGCTGCATATCTGGTCCCTGAACAGACATTCTGGTTCAAAAAAACATCAGGGCTCACTGTGGTAATGGAGCCACGCCGGCACCGCCAGTCGGTCAACCTGCGAGGGCTAACCGACAGCATTCAATTTGGGGAGCACGGCGGCGGCGAAGCTGAGCACGAAGAAAAAGCCGCACATATCCGTTACCGTCGTCAATAGCGGGCTTGAAACGAGTGCCGGGTCGAGCCGCAGTCGCTTGAGCAGCAGCGGCAGCATGCCGCCGAGCAATACCGACACCAGGGTATTTGCCCCGAGCGCCCCGCCGACTACCAGTCCCAGCCAGGGGTTGCCTTGCCAGGCAAAGGCGATGAGTCCCAGCAGGGTGCCGAGAACCAGCCCGTTTATCAATCCCACCCGCATTTCCTTGAGCAGCACCCAGATAATCTCACCCGGCCGCACCAGACCAAGCGAGAGTTCCCGCATGGAGACTGCCACCGCCTGGTTTCCTGAGCAGCCGCTCATGTCGCTGACCATCGGCAGGAACACCGCCAGCGTGATGACGGCGGCCAGTGTGTCCTGGTACAGGGCGATGACGCTTGCGGCGATAATGTTGAGCACGATGTTGATGCTCAGCCAGGAGAGCCTGCGTCCGGATCGGGACCACAGCGGCATGGTGCGGAACTCCTCACCGCCGATGATACCGGAGAGGCGCAGGAAGGTGCGGGTCTTCTGGTTGCTCAGGGCTTCCTCGACGGCCGCCGGCAGCACCACGCCGACGATACGCTTGGCTTCGTCGACGACGGGCGCCCCGAAAAGCTTGTGCTCCTCGAAGAATTCGTCAAGCTCCCTGACCGTTGCCCGGTCGTTTACCGCCAGTGGTGAAGGGATCATGATATCGGTGAGCTTGGTGCTGCGTTTGGGAAACAGCAGATCGTGAATGCGCAGAACGCCGACCAGTACGCCGTCGTCGTCGACCACGTAGAAATACTGCACGTGGTAATCGGCATACTCGTCGCGGTTGTGCTGCAGGTCGTCAAGCACGTCCTGTACCGTTTGCTCGCCCCTGAACGCCAGGAATTCGGAGATCATCAGGCCGCCGGCACAGTCCGGCGGGTACTCGAGCATCATTCGCGCCTCGGCGGCATCCTCCCGATCCATCCGGGCGAGGATCGCCTGACTGGCCTCGTGTTCCATCTCCGAGAGCACATCAACCAGGTAGTCGCTGTCCAACTCCTCCATGATGAGTGCCGCCTGTGCTGACGGCATCTCTTCCACCAGCTCGGCGGCCTGTTTCTCGGGAATGTCTTCGATGATCTCGGCGGCATCCTTGGGGCTGAGGATCTTGAACAGATTGAGTCGCTCGTCCTCGGTCATCCTCGAGATGGCTCTGGCGGTCTCCTGCGAGCTGAGTGAATCAAGGTAGCCGGTAAGGGCTGCGGTATCGCCCGTCTCGATCAGGTCGCGCAATTCTTCCCAAGGGGGATGGGACTCGTTCATGGTGGCCTCCAGGATGGTGAACGGCGCGTGCAGCACCAAGTGTATCAGGCCGTTTCCGTGCTTGCCACGACGGCACGCGAAGACGTGCAGGCGCAAAGTAGCGGCGCAGGAAAGGGTGCTGCACAAGCCGGGGAAAAAGATCAGCGGGAGTCCGGTTACGTTATTTCCGCCCGGATAAGAGGAACAATACCATATTTTCCGGAGAGCAGCATTGCCCTGCAATACGAGGGTTAACGTTGCTTTCGTTAACCGATCTCAACGTGCTGCAATCCGGGACGGCCCACTGATGATGCGAACCTTGGCGGCCCGTGCCATTTGCTGCAGCATTGAGCGGAACAGCAGGACGTGGGACGGCGCAATGAGCGACCAGTAGAGCTTGCCCCAGAGCCCGCGCGGCAGGAAACTGGGAATCATGCGCAGGTCGGTGGAGCCGTCGGGCCGTGCCTCGATTCTGAATTCCAGATAGGCTTCGCCGGGAGCCAGCATCTCCGCCTTGAGGAGAAGGCTGTGCGGTTCCTCGACCCCGACCACCCGCCAGAAGTCGAGGTGATCCCCCAGGGAGATCGTATCAACATGGCGCCGCCCGCGGGACAGGCCCGGTCCGCCGAGTAACTCGTCGACCAGACCGCGCAGCTGCCAGAGGAAGGTGCCGAAGTACCAGCCGTTGTCGCCGCCGATCCGCTTGACCACGTCCCAGGCAAGCTCCGGGCTGCCGGCCAGGTTGATGGAAAAGATGTCGCGGTATACCGGGGTTTCCGATTGCGTCGAACCGTCGGCCCAGCCCGGCAGCTGGGTGGAGCCGGCATCGTAACAGCTCGACACCACCTGCTGGCGATACACTTCCTGCAGTGCGGCCACCAGGGCTTCCCGGCAGGTCAGCAGGTACTGGGGCATGATCTCGCGAATGCGGTTGTCATGGCAGAGCACCTCGTTACGCATCCGCTCGACGAGCGGGCGAATCAGGGCGACGGAGACCGGGGTAACCAGGTTCATCCACCAGATGGAAATGCGATGGATGCGCAACGGCACAACGAGAACGAGGCGACGCGGCAGACCGGCCTCCTCGGCGAAGAGACGAAACAGCTCTCGCCAGGTCAGCACGTCGGGTCCGCCGATTTCGTATACTTCTCCCGTCGTTTCCGGATGATCAAGGCAGCCGGCCAGATATTGAATCACGTTGGTGATGGCGATCGGTTGACACCGGGCATCCATCCAGCGCGGCGCGAACATGACGCGCAGGTAGCCGCAGAAGGCGCGAATCATCTCAAAGGACGCGCCGCCAGCACCGAGGACCAGCGAGGCACGGAGCTGGGTCACCCCGGCGCCGCCCAGGCCGAGGATCTCGCCGACCTCGTACCGGGCCCGTAATTGCGCCGAAAGATGCGCCGGATTACCCAGCCCGGTAAAATGGATAATCCACTCAACCCCGGCCTGTCGGGCCGCGCGGACAGTGGAATAGGCGATGCGGCGATCCAGGGTGGCAAAATCCTCTTCTCCGGGCCGGATCGAATGGATCAGGTAAAAAGCGATCCGGCAGCCCTGCATGGCCGTGGTTAGGGCGGCAGTATCGAGCGCATCGGCCGCGACGATTTCGAGATTCGGGTGACTGCCCCAGGACCGCGCGGCGATTTTGCGGTCCGACCGTCCCACCGCGCGCACCCGCCAGCCCCGTTCCAACAACAGCGGCACCAGTCGGCCGCCGACATAGCCGGTGGCCCCTAAAACCAGGATCGGTTCATCCGTTCGTGTCATGGCCCGTTTGCACCTCTTGCGACAGTGATATGTTGCTGATTTTCTTTTCTCGATTCACGAAACTGATCTCAGCTCTGCTGCATCATACTCTGCCGCAGCAGATCACCGTATAAAAACAGGAACCTCCCAGAGAAAATTTGTCAGGGCAACGTTCCCGTTGTGGCGACAGGAGACACGCATCGTGTAGACTATTGTCACATCGTGTTGAACCATGAGGAAGCTAACCGGTACTCACGTACAGAATCGGCTGATCCCTCACCTCACCTGCAGCTCAAAGGAGCGCGAGACCATGAGAACCCTCATCACCACGATCCTGTGCGGCGTCGTGTTCGCCGTTGCCGGAAGGCCGGCACTGCTCTTTGCTTATACCTGCGGACCGGCGCAGCTGGCTGTCCACTCGTTTTCCGGCCAGGGAAGCTCGTATACCGTCACCCGTTCCTGTACCCATTCCTACGGCGGCGATGAATACGAGAAGTTCGATATCACCTATGCCGGCATGTGGCACGGCGATACCGAGGTGGCGAACGAGTATGTCACCAATCACGTGCGCTATTATCATGACGGGGTGAAGAAAAACGACCAGACGTACCACTATCAGGTAACGGCAAAATGTCTGCAGGACCCCTGGCTCACCGGCATGGACTGTTACAGTCACCACGTGGACAACCAGTATCCCGAATGCGGCGGTATCGTCACCGGGCCGCCCAATCCGAAAGGCGCCGCGATTCTGCCTGCCGCCATTCGACAGTCCCTCCAGCAGGAGTACTATGGTCTGCGAGCAGCGCCGTCCATCCTGGCTCCCGGGCAAGGTGCCGGCTTCGGCTTTCCGGTCGATATCCCCCTGCGCATCCAGCATAACCCGGACCAAGACCTGCGTTTCAAGATCGAATGGCGGCCTGATGCCCAGCACGCGCTCCAGCAGGTTGCAACGAGTATCATCACCAACAAACAGACAAACAATGGGATCATGACGGCAACCCTGCACCCGATCAAGGAAGGCGAGTGGACGATCCGGGCCCAGCTGGACACGGATGCCGCGCCCTGGTGGAGCGATCCGGTGACGATCAAGGTGCAGGCGTCGATTCTCGGCCAGCCCCCCGCTGCCGATACGCTGGAGACCATCACGATACCGGCTGCCAGTTCGCTGGTCGCGCCGGAATTCCTATTGCCGCGGGAGAACCACACCTATAGCGCCGATGAGTCAATCCCGCTGCAGATCAGATTTCAGCAGGGGATGAGACTTCGCTATCAGCTCGGTGTACGGGCCAAGGGATCGACACTCTATACCATGCTGCCCGTTACCGATGGTGGTGCTGCTGACGACGGCTTTTTTGCCACTGAACTGCCGGGATATCTCGGGGCGTTGGCCAACGGCGATGTGGCCGAACTCCTCATCAAGGCCTGGGTTGAACGCCAGGACGACGGTGGCCAGCAGTACCTGGCCAACCAGTCGCCGATCACCGAACTGGTTACCCAGATCGTTGCCCCGAAGCTGACCATCACCGCCCCGCAGGAGGCGCAAAAAATCGCGGCTCCCGCAACGGTCCATTTCGCCATTCCGTTCACCACCTACGGCTCGCTGTTCAGCGGGGTATCCGGAGCGGCTGTCGAGAATCTGGTTGAGGTCGAGTTGCAGCGGGCCGACAAGGTGGCCGGCAGCGCCATCGCCTTCGCCCCGTGCACAGAGCCGGTGACCACGAGAGTCTTCGGCGATCTGCTCCTGTTCTCCTATGAATTGGCCGATCCGGCCATCTATCGGTTTCGCGCCCGACTTGCCATGAGTTCTGCCACGGGAACAGGAGGCGAGTCGTTTCAGGGACAGTGGACTGATTGGCGCCGGATAGAACTCACGTCCCTGCACAGCCAGCTGCAGCCCATAGCTACCACTGGCAATCTGGCGGTCCATCAAATGCAGGAAAGTGTATCACTCAAGCTGATGAGCCCGAATAAGGCCGCGACGAATATCCGGCCAACCCCGGAATCCCTGACTGAAAAGATCACCCCCGTCGGTCCCGAGAAGAGCCTGGTCCGGCAGCACCTCTCCGCCAAAGGCTCAGGTCTGTCTCACGCCACGCCAATGATCACAAGGCCGCTGCAGGGACAGAAACTGCGGGCCGGCGCATCCGTTCCCCTGGTTATACAGGGGCTGAACACGGATGCTGAAATCCTATGGGAAATCGAGTATCGCCCGTTCGGTGAGCAACGCTTCACCAGAATACCGCCAACCAGCCTGAAACAAAGCGAAAGCCGGACCGCGCTGCACCAGACCGCTCACCTCCTGACCAAAGGAGACGGCGAGTACCGGGTCAGGATCCGACTAGACAACCAGCACCAGCCGTGGGGCCAATGGCGCGAATTCCAGGTCGGCACCCCTCCCGTCAAACAGCTGGTCCGACCCGCAAACAGGGTGAAGCCGGTTCTGACCGCGCCAACCCACCAAACTCAGGCCATTGAACCCGCCCAACCCGAGGACACCACCAGTTCAATACCGACGCAGATCAAAAAGCCGGCCGTGAAAACCCAACCATTGCCGCAGATGAGGACCATAAAAATGCAGTAGCTGGGAAAGCGTGACGTACCGCACGGGGTGAGGCTGCTTCCTATCGGGGAACTACCTTTTCTTTCTGTGTTCGGTACAGGCCGGAATAATAATTTTTCCCGAACTCGATATCGAGACTGTTTACCTCACTTTTTTCGAGACGTGACTGGATCTGTTTTTTGTTCCGATCAGGTTCGGTTGGGTTCAGCGTTTCCCAAAGTCCTTGAACCAGAGGCAGAAAACGATTGAACGGCAAGCCCACTGCCAGTTCGTCTTCCCGCCAGCCGGCCATGAACCGGGTCCCGGCGCACATCATCGAGATGTTGATGTTATTTGTTTCAAAGGGGTAGGCGGTACATTCGGAGCAGATGGCCTGATTCCCGCACATCTTGAAACCGTCATAGTAACCGAATTGATAGGTATATCCCTGAACGATCCGCATCGCCTGGTACGGCGTGCAGATCAGCAGCACCACATCGGGTTCGGTGTGGTGCTCAGCAAGCGGTTTGACCATGACGCCGTGGGCCCGGTGCTGGCAGAGTGTCATATTACGGCGAACGCTCTTTGAAACACTCAAGTCTCGATACAGGCCCAGACGATTGTAATGCCTGCCGGACATGAAAAAGTCGTCCGGCTCGACGATACCCAAGGCCCGCGCCGAGGCGAGGCAGCCAAAGTCTTTCAGGACTGCCTTGATGCTGTTGCCCAGTGACGCCCGTTTCACCATTACACAGTACGGCATTCGGGTGGTGAGGGCATTGGCGTTGGCGCGTTCGAACCCTTCCTGATCGAACAGGAAGGTTGTCCCGACCGGCTTCCTGCGCAGTTCCAGGGCACAATGAAGCTTGTCTATGGTGTCGAGCAGCAGTGTTTTGTCCATGTTATATGCTCTGATCCCGAGAAGGGTTTACGGATAGAGGGTGTATTTGCCCTTGAAATGCTCCTGGAATTTTTTTCGATACGGTTCCGAGTGCAACGTATCCATAGCCAGTTTGGCCCACTCCGCCTCGAGGTCTTCATCCCGCACAATCAGGCCAAGCGCGTAATCTTTGTTCTGCGGGTCTTCAAACAGGAAGGAGGCCGGATCGATCCCCCCAGCTTCGCTGACGAAATAGGCGGTGGCGATGATCGCATCGACATCGTTAATACTGCGAGCCGTCTGGGTGATCTCCGTCTCGATGATAGAGATGTCCTTCGGGTTGTCCTTGATATCGAGTACGGTGTAGAAAATGTCCGTTTTCTCACCGAGAGTGATCAGTCCCGCCTCTTCCAGGATAATCAGGCTTCGGCTCATGTTGGTCGGGTCACCGGGTACCGCGATCTGAGCCTTGTTGGGGATGTCTTCGAGGTTTTTGTGCCTGGTCGAATAGATGGCGAAGAACGAGTGGAAATAATAGGGTTTCACCATCTCCAGGTGACAGTCGTTTTCCCGATTGAAGGTCAGAATCCAGGGCCGGTGGTTGGCGATGATGCCGTCGAGGTTGCCGTCCTTGAGCGCTGTTGCGGGCAATTGGTTAGCGTCAAACATCATGATCTTGACCTGGTATCCCAGAGGTTCGAGCCCTTCCTTGATCCACTGCACCATCGGCTCGGAGTATGCCAGGCAGCCCAGTGTCAGCTTTTTGTCGACGGCGGCGCCTGCCTGCTGAACACCAACGAGACACAGGCCGGCCGCAGCCAGCAGAAACCACTTCCTAACCACTGATAACACCTGCATATTCCCTCCGTTAAAGGATTTTTTTGTAGAGCCAGTCGCCGGTGAACTGCAGCAGCTGAACCATGATGAATAAAATGATGACCGATGTGTACAGCACTGTATTGTTGAAACTCTGATACCCGTAATTCAGCGCGACGGCGCCGATGCCGCCGGCACCCACCGCTCCGGCAAGGGTGGTGGCTGACAAAAAGGTAATGGCGGCCAGTGTCGTTCCCGAGACGATCAGTGGCAGCGCCTCTTTCACCATGACCCGGGTAATGATCTGCCAATCAGAGGCGCCGAACGAGCGGGCCGCTTCGATCAATTGCGGATTAACTGCCCGCATGCTGTTCTCGAGGATTCGCGCCAGAAACGGGGTGGCGGCGACCGTCAGCGGAAAAATGGCCGCCTTCTCGCCGATGGTGGTTCCGACCAGCATCCTCGTGAGCGGAGATATGGCGACGATCAGGATGATAATGGGAAACGAGCGGATGCTGTTGACGAAAAAATCGATCACCTTGTAACGGTTCGGGGCGGGCCGCAAGCCCTGTGGTCCATATAGGATGAGCAGAACCGCTATGGTGAAACCGAACAGCAGGGCTAGCAGCATCGAGGCTGACAACATGCGCAGCGTGGCCCAGATCGACGGCGCGATGATCCCGTCGAAATATTTCCACCAATAAGCGGCATATTCGGGAAACGTCATATCCGTCACCGATTGATGCACTGGTCGAGCATCTCTGGTTCGGCCCTGTCGAAGCGGGAAGCGGCCGGCGATGGATCAGGAGCCTCCTCGGGGTACCAGTTCACCTGTCGTTGATCGAGGTACCTAGTCACTTCATCGAAACGATCGGCCGGCACATTTACCAGCAAGCCAGCACCACTCACCGGGACCTTAGAGATGTGGAGCATCACATCCAGGTCGAAGACCATTCGTGCCACGACATCGGATTTGTCGACAAGAAAGACGGTTGTCGTCACATCGCTTGACTCAGCCGAAGCCCGACTAGAGCCCAGGAGATTTCTCAACGCCTTTGGTTGTTGACGGAAAATCGTCTCCACCGCACCCTGGCAGTCGACGCGACCTCCCTCCATGATCGCCATCTCGTCACAGATTCCTGTCAGCACCGACATCTGATGGGTAACCATGACGATGGTGATCCCCAACTGCAGGTTAATGCCTTTGAGCAACAGCAATATTTCCTGGGCGGTTTTCGGATCGAGTGCCGACGTTGCTTCATCACACAGAAGGATTTCAGGAGTCAGTGAGAGCGCTCGGGCAATGGCAACCCGTTGCTTCTGACCGCCGGAAAGCTCCCACGGTTTCTGGGAACGTTTCGCCGATAGACCGACCAGCCCAAGCAGTTCGTCCACTCGGGTGCGAATCGTACGGTTGTCGTAGTTCCAGCATTTCATCGGTAGCGCCACGTTTTCAAACACTGTCAGCCGTTCCAGCAGAGAGAACTGCTGAAATACCATACCGATCGATTTGCGAAATGAACGAAGCTGGCGGTCGCGCAACGTGGCCAGTTCGACGCCGGCAACCTGCAGGGAACCATCGTCGTACGGTTCGATGCCGTTTATGCATCGAAGAAATGTGGATTTCCCGGCGCCGCTCCGCCCGGCAAGCCCGAAAATGCGCCCTTTGCCGATATGCAGATCGATCCCCTTGAGTATCTGGTGTTTCCCAAACGACTTCCTGATATTACGAGACAAGATCATGATCTATGGCTTCCAATGCGCCCTCAGTGGCAAAAAGGATTGGCGAACCTTTAATATATATTTTTCGTATAAGTCAAATTGGTAAAATGTATTGCTGAGGAGGTTTGCATCAGAATTGTCGATAGCGATATCACTGTGTTATCCACGAAAATAAACAATTCCACCAGCTTTGTGCTCAAAGGTGAACTACGAGACGTGCAGGCACCAACGCCTGTCATTTCCTGCTTCAATATGAATCAAAGGCGACATGCAATCGACTGAGCGCCCGTTTCCATCTTTGTTCAAGGAGTGGACACGGGTGCTGAGATCACCTGGGGAATCGAGTACTGCCCGTTCAGTGAGCAACGCCACACCAGGGTGCCGATAACCAGTCTGACATCGAAGCAGGTCAAGAGACCGACCATGAAAACCTTCCAGGGGCGTTAGAAAATGACACAAAAACCTAAAGACAGCACAGCACAATAACCTAAAAACAATCCATAGAGTGACGGGAATGGGCGCATGGGGAGGTTTCTCATGAGTGCCAGGCTCGTCGTGTGACGGGAACGGTCTGCGTAAGGATTCGGTAAGCGGGTTCTCTGGGCTGGAAAAGATATGAAAAGCACTCTTTGACCGTGAAAAGCAGTTTTGAAAATGACATTTCGTGAAAATGAGTTACGCGCGGCCGCTTACATAACAACCCTCCAGAGTCTGTTTTGCCGCTTTCCGGTTGTGAGAAGACTAAGACAAACGTGTAGATAGCCGTCTTCCTGCCAGATACCAAGCGAGAGCCCCGTAGAATCCGGCACACAACCAGAGCTGTGCAAGCTGCGGAACAATGTCGGCATATCCCGCGCCGAGCTGGTTGACGCCCAGCAGGGCCTTGATTGCCGGCACAGCCGGGATCATCTGCAGCAACAGGACAAGCGGCCGAGGAAGCGCCGACTCCGGCCAGATAAAGCCAGACGAGAAGATCAGCGGCATCGATGAGAGCAGCACCACCAGCGTGACCAGCTCTCTGCGCGGCAGCACCAGGCCAAGGGTCATGCCGAGAAATGAGGCCGCGGCGAGAAACGGCAGCATGATTGCCGCCAGCATCCACATCTCTGCCTGCCGTGGAATTCCATAGAGATCGTAGCAGAATCCGAAATAATAGAGGCAGAGCACCATATAAATGGCCATGAACAGGCCGCAGCGGACGAGAACCAGCATCCCCGGAGAACTGCTCACCGTTGTTCCCCGTTTGGCACAGCTTACCAATCCGGCGCCGATCACCAGGGTCTGATGAAGAATGAGGACAAATACCGCCGGGATGACATAGCTCACATACCCCATGGTCGGATTGAATACGGTGCGCAGATTGAGCCAGGCCCCGCGAAACTGGTCGCGGGCTAGCCGCGGCGGTTGTCCCTCCAGCAACAGCTGCTGTACCGCCACCTGGGCGGCCAGGGTTCCCGCGGCGGTGGACATGCCTTCCAGAACGGTTCCGTAGACCAGCAGCATGCTGGCATCACCGGCGAAACCCAGCGTCGGCCGCAGGCCCAGACGCAGATCCCGATAAAACCGCTCAGGAATGACCAGGATTCCGGCGGTCTTTCGCGACAGAAACCGCTCCCGGGCGCCAGCAAGGCTGTGCATCCGTTCGCTGATATGGATCTGCGGCGTGGCATCGACCATTCGCTCGAGCTGCCGGCTCAGTTGTGAGCCGTCCAGGTTCACGACGACCACTTGCTGTTCCCGCGGGAGCTGTTTCAGGTAGGGGAGCGGATAGAGAAAGGAATAGAGAAAGACACCGAGAAAGACGGTCAGCATGACGGTGGTGTCGGTGAACAGCGAGCGGATCTCACCGGCAAGCAGCTGCCGCAGACTCATGCGTCAGCCTCCTTTCGTGCTGCCCCAATCCGGCGGAGACGGGCACTACCGAACAACAGGGTGATGCAGAACCCGCCGAGCCACAGCAGCTGACCGGCCTGGTAGGACAGCGGGGCGCCATAGTCGACCTGGGCTATCTGAATCTCGATGTAATGGCAGATGGGCACCAGGCTCCTCCATATCCGGGCCGGCAACACCATGTCGGTAACCGGGAAGGTCACCCCCATGAAGGCCAGGCTGGAGGCGGCATAGAATGCGGCGATGCTCAGGGCTCGGGCCGCATCGAGGGTAAACAGAAAAAACAGCGCGCCGATACCGATGCTGCCGATAACCGTCAGCAGCTGAGCGAGAATCAGTATCGGCCAGCTGCCGTGCATCGGCCAGCCCATGATCACGTAGAGCCAGCTCAGATACCAGGCGCCGTGCAGCAAAAACAGCGGCACCAGCGCCAGGACCAGGCCCGCAAACCGCTTCCCCGGCTCGTCTCCCGGCCAGCAGAGCGGGTCTCGTCGACGACCATCGGCCAGCACCATGATCGTTGTCGCGACCATCAAGATCTGCCACATCGCCGGTAGCATGGCTGAGACGAGGAACTGCGCATAATTGGTGTTGCTGTTGAACAGCGGGGTGACCTGGGTGGCAATGGGGACCGCGGCAGCCAGCGCTTGGGACGGAAACGGGCTGATGGTCGACAGGTTGCGGACGGTCTCGACCCCCGCGGTAAAGGTGGCATGGGCCTGGCTCAACGCCGAATTGACGTTCCTGCCCACAAGCAGGTACTGGCCCGTGACCATGGCGGAAACCGTCGGCGACCGCCCGGAAACGGTATCCCGCTCAAAATCTTTGGGGATAATGATCAGGCCAAAGACAGTGCCACGACGCACGGCCTCTGTGCCGCGCGCGACATCGCCGAAACGCTGCTCGAGGAGAATGGTCGGGCTGGCGTCGTAGTGCCTGATCAGCGACCGGGACAACCGACTTTGATCGAGATCAACCACGCCCACCGGCAAGTTTCGGGCGAAGTTCGAGGAAAACACCGACCAGAGGGTAACAAAGAGAAGAACCGGCACCCAGCTTACCAGCGAGAGCAGCCAGGGGTCGCGGCAGAGCGCCTGCCACTGCTCTATGGTGTGGCGGGCCAGGGACTGCTTCATGGCAGCGTCGTCAGCACGCTCATCCCGGCACGCAATCCGGCAACCGGCTGAACCGGGCGGGCCTCGATCTCAAAGGTTCTCATGTCGAAGCCCCGATCACTGCGCGTTGTCCGCCAGGTGGCGAAATCACCCATGACCGCCACATGACTTACCCTGAACCGGTAGGGTGATGAACCCAGTGCCGGGATTGTGCACTCGAACTCAGTTCCCTTGGCAAAGTGCTGCAACCGGTCTTCACGAATCTGGAACACGGCCCAGACATCATCCGTGTCCATGATCGATACCACCGGGAACCCCTGTGCCGCCAGTTCTCCGCCGTGCAGCAGGATCTGCGTCACTTCGCCGTCATGCCAACTGGCAATGGTGGTGTCCTTGGCATAGGCCTGCACCTCGGCGACGGCCCCGGCAGCCACTTTCGCTTTTCCTTCAGCGGCCCGGATATCTTCCGGCCGGGCCCCTTCCCGGGCCAGCAGGTACATCTGATGCGCGGCGCCGGCTGCGTGCCTCGCTGCTGCCAGTTGACTGTAGACTTCATCGCGTTTCTGTTCGGCAACAACGCCCTCGGTGAACAAGGCGTCGATGCGCGCATAGGTCTTCTCCAGCAGGTCAACAGCGGTCTGTGCCTGCTGCCATGTTTCGCGCGCCGCTGCGATCTGTTGTTCCCGGGTACCGTTCCGCGCTTCGTCGGCCAGGGCCTCGGCTGCTTCCTGGCCCGCCACTGCCTGCGTCATCCGGGCATCGATCTCGGGACTGAGCATCGTGAAAACGAGTTGTCCGCGGGTGACCTGATCGCCTTTCTTGACCAGGACCCGGTCGATTCGCCCGGCTATCTTGGAGCTGATATGGTACTCCTGCGCCTCGATTTGACCCTGCAACTGCTCGGGTTTCGGCTGATAGGCGCGCCAGAAGCTGTAGCCGAGCCAGCTTACCGCAAAAACGATCGCCACCACGGCGACAATGGTCCGAACAACACGCATCAACGAACCTCGTTGCTCTGAGTTTTCTGGTAATAAAAAAAGCGCTCCGGCGTGCCGGTTGTCCCGCACAGCCCGGCAAGCGCAGTCACATACTGGTAGAGTGCCAGAGCACGCTGCGTCTTGACGCCGGCGAGAAACAACTCGGCATCAACCACGTCGAGCGAGGTGGACATGCCCTGATTGAACGATTTACTGCGCAACGCCACCGTTTCCTCGGCCAGCGCCAGGCTGGAGCGGAGTCCCCGGTACTCTTCGGCAGCCTGTTCGGCCTGGCGATAGCTCCGCTCCACGAGCACCGATAGGTCGCTTTTCATCTGCGCCGTCAGCAGGTCGATGCGCCTGATCGCCGACCGTGCAGCATTGAGCAGTCCCGAGCGTCCCGATCGCTCCACGAGCGGCACCTGAAGACCGATGCCGACGAGCCAGTCGGGCAATAAGTCAGCGGCCAGGTCGTCCTGCTCGTAAACCTGGTAACTGCCAAACATCCCGATGGTCGGGTGATACCTGCCCTTCTCCGCTTTTTCCGCGGCCTGCGCCTGTTCGCGTTTCGCAGCCAGCAGCAGGATTCCCGGGTGGTTGTTCACGGCCAGGTCGAGAAACTCCTGCATCGGCGGCAAGGTATCGTTGAGAAACAGGGCGTCCTCGGGGGACACGGCGCCGTCGTTCTTGAGCATCTTGGACAAGGCTGCTTCGGCTATTTCCAGGTCGCGCAGCGCTTTTTTCCGCTCCACCACCGCTTTATCCAGTGCCGCCTCGGACTGCATGCGCTCCACGTGCGGGATCTGGCCATGCTGTTCGAGCAGGAGTGCATGCTCCCGGTGCCGCCTGAGCCCCTCTTCGGTTTCATGGCGTGTTGTAAGTACCGTACTCGCGAGCACCACGCCGAAATAATGGCGAACAAGGGTCTCGAATCGCTCCCGCTCGCCGTTTTTCAGCCGCTTGTCCGCTTCGTTCACTCTGCCTAGGGCAGCTTCCTGCGCTGCCTCGATGCGGCCGCCGGTATACAGGGGCCAGAATCCGCGAATACTCGAGGAGATCTGCTGCCGATCGGCGATTCGTGAGGTCAGGGCCCGATCAAGCTGGGCCACGGTCATGCCGCTGGCGGCGGCAATAGATGATACATACGGTACCAACTGGGAACCACCGGCCATGCTCCCCAACAATTGCGAAGGCGACAGCGTGACATCACTGTCTGCATAGAGATAGTCCACCGACAAACCTATCTCGAGCCAGTACAGGTCTGCCGCTGCATCCCGGCGAAACTCGGCTTCCCGAACTTCCTCCTGCATGGCCTGTAGCCCGTCATTTTCGGCGAGCACCTGCTGCCAGGCAGATGCAAGTCCAAGTCCTATTGCATCCGTTTCAGCGGCAGCAGCACAGGTCAGCGTGCTGACCACCCAGAGCATACCCGCCGCCAGCACCACCCCCGGATAAACAAACCAACGAATCATGTTTTCTTTTCCATACCAATCTCTCCGTTCCCGCCCGTTATATTCGGTCAGAGCACACCACACAAGCCCGGCACTTTCCCAGTAGTTGAAAACCTTACCAGAACACTTCTCTATATTTTGCCTCGATGGCATGGATTTCCTTGTCTTTTAACGTGTCAAACTCTTTTGCCCGGCCACGCTTTGAGAGCTTTCCTGCATTTTGAGATAAAAAGCGGATGAGGAGGTCAACGAGCCTATCCGGCATATCGATATAGTTTTTTATGAATTGGTTGAGCAGATCGTATTTCCTGAGATATTCAACCTCTTCCGGTAGCGTTTGAGAGACTGTTTCCTCAACACACTCGAAGAAGAATTCAGCTTGTTTCGTCGCATCAAAAAAGCGGTACAGGTCACGCGTGTCGTTGAGCACTTCAACATTGTTTTTTTCTGTTGATCGCCACTCAATTAAGCCGAGCCTGGGCTTTGAGTAATGCTCCAGAGTTTTACGGTATTCAGCAATACGTTCCAGAATAACGGCGGATACGGGGAATATGAGCCCTTTGGGAACAAAGCCTTTCTCGGCCAGAACGTGATGAAACAGGTAGCGGTGAATTCGGCCATTGCCGTCCTCAAAGGGGTGAATGAAGACAAAGCCAAAGGCGATGATCGTGGCCATCAGGACACCATCAAAATCATCCTCACGAAGAAGCTGGTAGGTGTCAATGAGCCCAGACATGAGCGTTTCCAGATCATCCGGACGCGCTGATATATGTTCTGGCATGGGCATGCCGGATGCTCGGTCATGTTCGCCGACAAAGCCGCCTTCTGTGCGTAATCCCGGCTCAAAGAAACGGCTGTCTGTTATTACCTGCTTCTGCAAATACACTAATTCTTCAATACTGAGCCTGCGGCTTCCTGCCTCACCGATAATACGTCCCCATCGCTCAATCCGGCTATGCGGGGGAGTTTCTCCTTCAATCGAGTACGAAGCCTTGGAATCTTTAAGCAAGAGGAAGGCGGCTGCCCGGCTTACAAGATCGGGATGGGTTTGGCCGATAGCTTGGCTGGCTGTTTCGGAAAGATTTTTGTCCAAAAAACGTTCGAGCTTTGCCGTCCTTCTTATCAGCGGGCAAAAATTCCTTGTGCCTGGCAGATTGTTCCGAATGCGATGGCGTCTTGATAAAACGTGTTTGCCCTCAAACTGCAATTTGCTGTTGATGAGAGGAACGAAGTTCCCGGTGGTAGCATCTTCAAGGCCCAGCTGCTCATCGCGCAGCCACTCCCACAAAAACCAGATTTTTCGGCTATAGATCCCGGTTGGTTCAGATCGGACTATGGCTTCAATGGCTGCCGCTTCAACCACTTGGAACAAGGCATTGAGGACAGCTAAATCAATGCCCTCATATTTCAGAGCAAAGGTAAGATGACCATACAGCGCATCTTCCGGCCTATGCCGTGGAGTAAACACATGCCAACGGCCATCTATGTATTTTTTATGCTTTTTCCCGATAATACAAAGGTTGTCAGGCAGAGGTGCTTTGAGCGCATGCGCTTCGATAAGCGCAGCGTAACCGGCCAGCAAGGAGCCTTCCTCTTGGCTGGTAAAGCCATGAAAAACGATTCCAGGGCGTGAATTATGATTGTAAATAGCCACTTTTGTGAATTCAACTTTCATTGTTTGAATTCAACATGACGTGAAAATGGATTTTTAGCTATGAAAAACAGTTTATGAATCTATTTCTCGTGAAAATTAATTATACATACCGATGGAGGTAAAAAGAACAATAGTGGCCAATATGCACCGTCTGGTTTCAATCCACGCCCCCGCGCGGGGGGCGACAC
>NZ_FQXS01000014.1:38270-123933 GCF_900130015.1 Desulfofustis glycolicus DSM 9705
CGTTTCAATCCACGCCCCCGCGCGGGGGGCGACCGTTGACTGGTAACATCTCGCAACCAGTTAGTTTTTTCAGTGAATTCCGCGAAGCAAGCATCAGAAGGGGAATTTCACATCCTTTTGTTCTGTCATATTGGGTCAACCATTGCAGTAACGGCTATCGCGAATACTCCAGGGTTTTAATGGGTGAAGGTGGTTCGCGGTACCGTTTTACACAATCAAAGGACCTTCTTGATCCACACTTTCTTTTGCGCCGATGTGCTCGACTCGATTGCGCCAATTGGCACCGAGGAAATAGAACCGGAGGCTGTCGGCTTCAATGTCGATTTCCTTTATCAATGTTTGCCGCAGCTTTGCCCATTGCGCTGGGTCTACCAAACATTCAAATACTGAGAACTGTACACGCTGACCGAAATTCCGACATACCTTAGCTACTCGACGCAGTCGTCTGGCTCCTCCGGGTTCACTGGTGCGTACGTCATAGCTTACTAAAACCATCATATCCGCTTCCTCTATTTCCAGATCACCGGTGGGTAGCCATCCAGTTCGCAGCGCAAGTAGCGGGCAAACAGCAGGGCCTGCAAATGGAAAAACAAGCCCAGGGTCATTTTCTCTCCCAGAAATGGATGGACCATCTCTTCCTGTTTTCGCTTTTGATAGGTTATCAACAAGATTTTGCGAGACTCGTTAGTCATTCGGACGGCACCACTGTCACTGATAGTAAAATCATCATGGCGCATCTGGCCCAGGTTGACCAGCGAAACCGCCAGTCGGTCTGCCATAGGCCGAAACTCCTCCATTAGATCAAGGGCCAATCCGGCTCGCCCCGGTCGATCTCGATGGAGATAGCCCACCGCTGGATCGAGACCTACAGCTTCAACAGCCGAACGAATGTCATTGAGTACCAAGGTATAGAGGAACGACAGCAGACAGTTGATACGATCAAGCGGTGGCCGGCGATTTCGCTGGCGCAGAAAGAAATGATCCTTGTCGCGGATGATGAGATGGTCGAAGGCTCTGAAATAGACTCGTGCTGCATCGCCTTCCACACCGCGGACCGAATCAAGGTCCAATCCACCTTGCAGTCGTCTGATGGCTGTCCCCAATCGGTCAATGGCTTCTTGTATGGCCTGCTGATTGATTTTGGCGCCATGATCCCGCAGCGCTCGTAGCAACACCGTCTTACAGTTGGCGATCTTGCCTAACACGCAGGCCCCAGCCACAGCTGAGGAAAACGTTGGATCATCAGCACGGCGATATTGTTCTCGCCGCAGCAGCACATTGCCCGAAGTCGGCCCCTGTACCCGAGCCAGGAAACGGCCATTTTCACTTAAGAAGCTCAACCCAACCTGACGTTCACCGCACATTCCCATCAAGAACGGACTACAACCGACATTACCGAAACAGACCAGTGAATCCAGGGTGTGCACAGGAACTCGCAGAGCCGTTTCCCCCTCGATCCGTACCGCAACTGTCTCGCCGTCCTTGGCCAGGTAAGCACCCTGAGTGGTAACGAACAAAGTGTTGAGATGCTTCTTCATAGCTCCACCATTTTACGCAGATAGGCACCAACTTTTTTCCGTCCTGCCACTTTTGGCAGACACAACGGCAGAAACGAGCAGCTTTCGCACCGTTTGGTGTAATGGGGCGCTGGTGTTTTTCGGGAGGTCAGCAGGGAGTGGACTAGCGACGCTGTCTTGATGGTCTTTTCTCGCAAACCGGAATCAAAAGTCACCTCTGTCCGCCGCTTTTTCTGGCCGTAGTATAAAGCGCCAACTGGTACCTCTTTCTGCAACATTTCCTCCAGACAGAGGGCTTGAGCACAAAGTTGAACCCGGTCTATGTCGTCTTTTTTCGGTCGACCGCGCTTGTATTCGACCGGCAGGGGGTGCCTGACTCCATTCTCCTGACGATGGTATTCGACAATGTCTGCTCGCCCGACCACTCCAAGTTGTAGCGAACGGATAGGCACATCAAATTCCACCCGCACGGTTCGCCGCGATTCCCGGCCACCGCCATGCACTCGTTCATGGAGAATACGACCTTCGGCGGTCAATCGGTTTTCAAGCCATTGTTGTTCTATGTGGATCAGGGCGCACTGGCGGGGACAAAACAGGAAATGCTGCAGGGTGGAAATCATCACCAGATCGTCCTCGTCGTACAGAGGCAAACGACCATCATTCTGCCCGGTTTCTAACCGTCCCGACTCAACCACGTACCTGATCTCCGGCAGATTGGGCAGGTTCATCCAGTAGATTGGCAATCAAGCGAATAAGCGTATCTTTCTGATCCGGCTTGGATGCTGCAACGAGGAGGGCCAAAGCCACCAGGCCTTTGTTGTCGATGCGGGCCGTCTCAAGCAGACCGTTTTCCTGGAGATAAAGGAGAAAAAGAAAGGAACCGATACGCTTATTACCGTCGCTGAAAGGATGGTCCTTGATCACAAAATAGAGCAGATGAGCAGCCTTTTCTTCGATGCTGGGATAGAGATCCCGACCCCCGAAGGTTTGATGGATGGCACCGATGATACCTGCCAGGCTCTCACCACGCTCCCGGCCAAAGAGATCAGTTGCTTCGCCTTTGGCGGCCAAATCGTCACGCAGACATGAAATTCCACGTCGAACCGCTACCAGGTCAATCTCTTTCGAGTCCTTTCGACAAAGCCCGGCTGGCAAAGGCAATCGGTCCTCATCATACTGGAGCAACAAGTGCCAGCTTAGACCATATCGACGTACTAGATCAACAACCGCCAACCCGGTTTGATCGGTCAGTTGATTGTGTTCCAGGGTTTCGGCCAGGAGATCCAACACCCCGCGCAACTCTGCCGCGCCCTGCTCTGCCAACCGCCGCTGGTTGAGGGCATAGCCCCTGACTAAATACTCCTTGAGCACTGAGGAAGCCCAGATGCGAAACTGGGTACCGCGCTTTGAATTGACCCGGTAACCGACAGAGATGATTGCATCGAGGTTGAAATATTCAACCTGGTATGTCTTGCCGTCCGCGGCAGTTGTTGCGTTTTTTGCAACAACTGCCGTTCTGATTAATTCGCCTTCCCGAAAGATGTTCCGGAGATGCCTGGATATAACCGACTTATCACGATAGAACAGCTCGGCCATTTGGGTCAACGAAAGCCAAACGGTTTCCTCGTGAAGTCGGACATCTAAAGAGGTTTGTCCGTCTTCGGTTTGATAAAGGATGATCAGGCCGGGATTGAAATAAGGTTGCTGTGGATGGGTAGAATCCTCCATTGCACCTCCGGAACTATGAAATGGCTTACAGTTTCTCTTGTAACGTCACCCCGTCAGGTACAGCGTCAACATGCACTTCATAATCCTTAAATGAACGGGCCGGACCAGTCGAAGCCTTCGCACGTTGAATGTCAATGAGATCAAACAGTTTATGCGCCGGAGCGTTGCCCATCTTTTTGTCATGTTTGAACACGAATAACTTGCGGCTACTCATCAAGCCACGGGCAGCAGATCGGTCATGCTCAAACATATTCATGAGTGCATCCCACAACAATTCTAAATCGTCGTCAGAGAAGCCTGTCTTTTCCGCCAAGGCTGTAGAAACAAATCCGTGGGCCACGTACAAACCGTAAGGAACGATATGTTTGCGCCCCATGGTGCGTTCCTTATCCAAATCTTTCTCATTGGTTACTGCCATCCTAGTAATACTGATTTCCTGGGGCATGATGCTTTCAACACTTTTCGCAAAAGCCATCTGCACCGGGCCACGCACTTGACCACAATTGATCTCCGTGGTCATAACTGCTCCAAAAGCGCGAATGTCGTAAAAATTGTCACACATCCACTGGGTAAGTCTTTTTGCTTTTTCTGTATCTTTCGGAAGTTTCTTTGATACTGGCGGTTCTTGTATTTCCGCATAAGCTGCTTCGTGGAGTTTGTTCAAAACGGCTTTTTCTTGGATGTAAATCTTGTAACGGATAGCATTTCCTCTTGATAGGGAAATATAGTTTCTGATTTTTCGTTTCAAGCATACATCGGTCACCAGGCCATGGCCTGTTTCCGGATCTATGCGAGGGGTATTGCCGGCATCCGGGTCCCCGTTGGGGTTGCCATTTTCGACATCAAAGAGCAGCACAAACTCGTAACGATTGGTGATTGCATTCATGTTCAATTCTCCTCGCTCGTGTTGACGGTATTATTTTTGCTGGTATAGAGGTCTTTAACACGTTGGTAGTAGCCGATCATGAAGAGCCCCTGATCTTCTGATGACAATGTGGTTGGGAAGTTCGCGAGATGAGCAATCGAATCCTGTATTGCTTTTTCTATATTAATTGCCCATCCAGTCTTGGCGGGATCTTTGCGCAATTTCGCAATGTGATTGGCGGCATTTTTCAGTAGCAAGGGAAAGACTCTGGCCGGGGTTGCCGGAGCTGCTGCAAAGAAACGATCTTTCATGGTGGCGTTTGTCCCCGGAATTGCATCTGACTGTGCCTTCTCAAGGACCGCGAATAAGCCGCCAAGCAAATAAGGTACGTCTTTTCTGTTGGGGTCATAATACATGGGGATCTCCATTTTTTTGTTGCGTACAAGAAAGGCTTTAAGCAATGCAGCACGGAAATAATTGATTTTGTGCTCTGCGCGAATACGACCCAGGACGACAGCAAGTAGGTTCTGCGGATAGAATCCGCCATTAAGCATGGCCTTGACCATTCCTCCTGCGAGTGCAGGCAGCACATTCTCATTTTTTCCAAGGGTGGCAGTTTGGCAAAGTAAACGCCAAAGAGCAGGGAATTCCGGTTCGTTATCGAACTGGCGGGCCATTTCCAGATGACTGAAATGATTGCCGATATGGATTAAAAAGGTTTCAACGCTATCCGATATCCAAAAACGGATGGACAAGCGTGAAGCGTTAGGGGCAAGCCCTAGGATGAAAAAACGAACAGATTCATCTAATTCCGGTACAATATCGCCCGGTCGTTTGCCGGAACGGATGGTTTTAAGCAAATGGAAAATTTTCTCTGCAGTTTGCGAGTCTTCTTCAGTTTTCGCGGTTTGTGATTTGCTTTCTTCAGGCGCAAGCAGGTTGGCGAACAATTCTTCAGCGACGCTTTTATGTTCTGCCCAGAAAACAATAGTTGTGTCACCGATCGTAACTTTCTGACGACTATAATTCGCCAACAAGAGATTGAGTGCTGTCACATAGTTGAAAGTCACTTCTTTGCTAATTGGCGCATTCGCTCCCTGCTCCCTGCCATAGGATTCGAAGGACTGTTTATTAAAAGAAACAATATCAGCCCCTCCTTGTTGAGAGCCGCGAACTCCTTTTATTGAAGGATGTAGACGGGAAAGAGGCTGCCCGGCTTTGCCGGAGACAAGGCATTGCCCAATTGTTCCAATCTCCCGTTGTCCCATGCAATGTTTCCAAGCATCTCTCGCTGCTACACGTTCATGAATGTAACCCGGAGTTCCGCTCAAACGGAAAACCAAATTTGTGCCACATATTTCCGGCCAATCTGGACGATCAGCGATGGTTTGGTAATCGCGTTCATAAAATGAAATGATGGCCTGAAGACCAGGGTCATTGATTAGACAAAAAGTGCGGACTTGCTGGATGAAAGCATCATGGCATCGGTTTGTTCGCTTCTGATTTCCCTTGTTATCCATTCCAAGCACATAACTAGTTGAATCCCAGAGAAAATTTGGTTTTATTCCATTGGCTTTTTTTTCAGCCGCAGGCACAACCATTTTGCGAGGCCTCCTTGGTGCGCCTTCCTGCCGCAGATCCTCCACGTTCAATAATTTGCCGTTTTCGTCAAGAACCAAAGCGAACGAAATATTTTCTATACTGGTGCCATACGAAGGAATCGCTGCTTCGGGTTCAGCCGCTTTACGTTCATAATAGCGGTTCAACTCCTGGAGAATCATGACCGCACCTCTGCGGACCATTGTGCAGGTGGGGAGATACTCCCGTCCTGCATGGTGGCCTTGAAAAAAAGGGGCTTCATGTCGTTGGCAAAATCGATATCAAGCAGCATGTACCCCAACTCGATTGTCTTCCCTTGGTAATAGGAGACAGGTGATTTGCCTTCCAGCAATTCAAAAAAGGCCGGAAATTCGCGGCACCCGAAACAAGGTTGATGGAAAAATTGACCGTTCCGGGCACGACGATTGAAGATATCGAGATGCTTTCCTTCGTTATCCTTCGGCCCAGCCTTATGGGTCAGTTCAAAATGAGCTTCAATGATATAGTTTACGTTGCGAAGTATTGTGGCGGCTCGCTGCTGCCTGTTATCGCCATCGTCAACCAGGTAAAATAGCTGCTTCTTTTCGCGCATCACTGTTACCGGATTAGGCTTGGGAATTTTTGACTTCACTTCGTTACGACGGACATTGTCGAAACGAATAGGGTTAAGCACTTGGATCTTGTCCACTTCCCAGCGTATAGCCGGTTTCCAATGAATGGCCTCAAGAATGCCCCTTGCCGCCGAGGGAGTTATAACATCATAGGACACCCTTTCCACTTTCATCTCCGGTCTGGAAAAACAAGCGTAATCTCCCCAGACACGGAGTCTGATACCATACCCCATCATTGACCTCCTTGATTCGAAGATTTCAGTAGAATTGTTGTTCGACTATCTCTCTGATGGTAAATAACGTTTACAGGAAAAGATATTCAGGGTCCCAGAGTTCGGCCATATTCTCCAACAAGCCCATATTTTGATCGTAGGCATTAGCATTGAGCATAACTGGATAGGCATCATGAATTAGTTCGATCACCCCTTTCTGTTGCAAGTTCATAAACGACATATTTCGTACCGCTACTGCATACCGCTGCAGAATCCTCCCTTCTGATTGGGGATATTGAGAGTGTCTCAATTTTTCCACCAACCTGTGGATTTCATCTCTATCCTCAGGAAGCCCCGGCATAATCACCCCGGCTCCCTCATCTTCAATCAGGCGAAAATCCCTCGCTACCTCTTGGAATGGGATGATCAGTTCCGGGTGCAGCTTTGGATTCATTCGTTTTGTAATGTCTTTTGCATCCAAGCTTTCCACATCGTAGAGCAACTCGAAATACCGATGCATTGAGACAGGATTCAGACAGTTTTCAGTAGGAAGTGCTCGCAGAGTTTCCTGGGCTCGTGAAATCCGACGTCGTAACCAAGGCATGGCCGGCAATTCTTCCGGTTCGTACACATAAACCAAACCGTAATCTGCCAGTCCCTCACGGTTGCACCTTCCAGCTGCCTGAGCAATAGAATCAAGCCCAGCTATAGCACGGTAAACGACAGGGAAATCAAAATCCACTCCAGCCTCGACCAAAGAAGTTGAGACCACCCGGCACGACAGTCCATCAGCAAGTCGTTGTCGAATGGCACTGAGCACTCGCAGTCGATGCACTGGATACATGTTTGTTGATAAGTGAAAGGAGCCTTCGTCCTCTTGAATGAGGACAAAGACCTGCTGAGCCTGTTTTTTGGTCGAAACGATACAAAGTGCCTGTTGGTGTTTGTCGAGTTGTCGTGCCAGTTCATCCCCGGTCATTTTGCCGATAAACTCGACACGAGTTCTTTCCAGTTCTTCAAAGAGCTTGTCAGGCTCATCAACGAGTTCTCTGGTATTCGGCAGGTTCAAACGCTTCAGCCTCACATTATCCAGCGCAGGCTGAGTGGCGGTACAAAATAAGATTGTGCACCGGTAATTGGCTGCAAGTTCACGCAGCACGAGGAGACAAGGCTCAATAAATTCCGTGGGGATAGCCTGGGCTTCGTCGAGGATTATCACGCTCCCCGAAATATTATGCAGCTTGCGACAGCGTGAGGGCTTATTGTTGTATAAAGACTCAAAAAACTGCACATTAGTTGTTACCACCACCGGAGCGGCCCAGTTTTCCGTCGCAAGCCCTCGCAATCTATTAGAAATAATGGAAGTGCTGTGTCCCCAAGTGTGATAATTACAATGATGCTCAAGAACGTTAGGGTCGCCGATGGCCTGGCGAAATACCTGTGCATTTTGTTCAATGATGGAAGTAAATGGAATGGCATAAATTACTCGACTCAGATCATGCACTGCCGCATGCTCCAGAGCAAATGACAGAGAAGAAAGCGTTTTCCCGCCGCCAGTCGGTACTGTTAAAGAATAAAATCCTTGCGGTCCTTTGGCTTCAGAAATACACCTTGTCAAAATCCTGTGCCGAGCTTCATTCACTTTGCTCGGTTTTGCCGTCGCCTGCTTTTGGGAAATAAAGGACTTCAACAAACTGCGTAGTTTGTTGAGGTCTTCCTGTGGCAAGGCCCACCGAGTTACCGACTTTTCAGAGTCATAAAAAGACTCGGTGTCGAGATAATCCGCATCCACAAGACAGGAAAACAGCATGCGTGTAAAGAACCCTAGACTGAACATTGTCCATCTTTTATCCAGCTCAAAAGGAAAGATTAATGGACCTGAACAGTTAAGGTCCGGCAGCAATTCAGCAGCCATGATTTCTTTACGCAACCGATGGTGCAGTTGTCCTTCCTGCACACCACCATTGGGCAATCCTCCATGATGCCCACAAATTACGTAGGCGAGTAAAAAACCAAGCTTTCCTCCGCGAAGTTGTGCTAATTGAGCTCCGAAAGTTGCATGGTCAACACAGTTTGCTTTCCCCTCGAGTCGGTTAACAAAAGCAGGACAAGCCTTCCCGGCATCATGCAGAATCCCAACACATCGCCCCCAGTCTCCCGCCGTAAAAACAGAAGCAAAATGTTCGGATAGTTTGCCTACGTTTTCCAAATGTTCATGAAGCGGCTGCCAGTCTGATTTATCTGTCGTTTCAGTTGAATGAGCGTAGTAAATCATATTAGTCTTTGCCGATTTTATTGAGTAGGTCCGGGATGTTGAATACCAAACACGAAAACGACGATAATCAATCGGTGTTATACACTTTACCACCCTTGCCCCGTCAAACGATGTCAGGGCGTATATAATTTTTGCGCATTTTTTCAATTTCTGTATGGACCATGATTTGTAAATCCGAGGGAGTAACCACTTGAACATCGGCGCCGTAACTGAGGACAATTCTGGTCAGTTCCCGGAAATCGGCGGTTGGGAAACTGAGCAAAAGGCTACCGTCTGGCTTGAGGTGAGTCTGTTGGTCGGGATGCCAGATTTGCTCAAGGATGCGCGGAGTAACCGTGGGCGAAAAACGAAGAATTACCGAGGTGGTGGTGCCACCCTGCATGATGCCGAAGTGGCGGCGGGTCAACTCCTTGATCGGCAGAAGATTGTCGGGCATTTGAACTGTGTTTTCCGCGAACCCAACCTCTTGTAACCGTGCCAGAGCAAAATCCCGAATGGCTTGCCGTGTTGAACACCACGCCAACAAATACCAGCTTCCCATATAGTGCATCAGGTGAAGGGGCTGAATCACCCTCTCCGAAATGGTCCCACTGTGCGGAGATCGGTACTTGATCCACAACGAACGCTCATCAAAAAGAGCGCGAACTACCACTCTGAAAAATTGCTCGTTGACTCTGGCATACTCGATATTTTTTACGGAGATTTTGTCACTGAGCTTGTCCAGACAGGCGAATCCTTCAGTGCGGGAAAGACTCAGCATCCGGCCAATTAAACGGCAGAGATCTTCTTTGATGGTAGTATCGGGGATGGTTGTGGCTAATCGTGATGCCAGGACCAAGGCCAGGAGGTTGGCCTCATCCAGCCAATGTACCGGGAATTCGAAGGAGTTATCAGTGTAGCGGTAACCGTTCTTTCGGCGGTCAAAAACAAGGGGAGCCTGGAGGCGGTCTCGTATGAATTCGATGTCCCGCTGGGCGGTCCTTTCCGAGATCTCGAATTCCTCAACCAGCTTCCTGGAGTTTGGGAAACGCAATCGCTTGATCTGGGAATGAAACCAGATAAAGCGCTCGAACTTTAATCGTTCGGACACGCGATCCTCTTGAGTTAGGCCAATTGGATCTTGCTATATACCATAACACCCGTTGATCCATTCTTGTCTACCATAGCCGGATATTAGGAGCAACCGCTAAAGATAATTGGCGATTTCGTTAGGTCAGGAGCGCGGAATCGGGTACTGCAGAATTGAATGTTGTTTCACAATGTTTGGTGGACAGCTGGAAAGTACCTTCGAAATTTCTGAAAAAACAAAGAAAAAATGGACTGATTAACATTTGCATTCAAGTATACTATGCCCAAACCCATTTATCCATCAATCTTCGTAGAGGCCGTGGTGACTTATGGCAAGACCGGCACAGATCAGCGATGAGATGGTTCAAAAAGCGCAGGAACTTGTCCGGCAGGCCAAGACAGCGCGAGATTTGTGGGCAGGCTTGAGCGTACTGATTCCGAAACAGTGTGAGGCGACGAATCGTACAACCAGTGCTATTCTCGGGGTCAGCGTAGCAACCGTTGTGCGGATGCAACGGGAAATTCGCAATCAAGCGAGTGGAACGGCACAGGTAAAAAAATCTTGGGGTGGCCGTCGTCGGCAATTGTTGAGCCCGGAAGAAGAAAAAGCATTTCTCGATCCGTGGGTGCGCGCCGCTGAATCCGGTGGTGTGTTGGTCGTGCCGCCCATCAAGGCCGCCCTTGAGGAAAAACTTGGTCGCTCTGTTCCTGCTTCGACGGTCTACCGCTTGCTGGCTCGCCATAGTTGGCGCAAGGTGCCCCCTGATACCTGCCATCCAAAACGAGACACTGAGGAGCAGGATGCTTTTAAAAAAACTTCGCGGAGATATTGGTGGAAGCAGTAACAGAGAATGAGGCGCAGCTGCCGGAACGAGTGGTCTTCCAAGACGAGGCGCGCTTTGGCAGGCTGAGTGATCCGCGGCGCTGTTGGGCACCTGCTCCGCTGCGCCCCTTGGTTCCTGTGGCTTTGGTAAAAGAGTATGCATTGCGTACGCGGCTGTGACGCCAGCAGACGGCGCATTGGATTGGATGTCGGCGGTGAAGATGGATACGCTGAGCATGAGTTCGTTTCTTCGCCATGCATCTCTTGGCACCCGGGGGAGTTTGTGGCAATGGTAGTCGACGGTGCCCCGTCACATCGTTGGACACCTTTGGCCGTGCCGGATAATATGAAATTGCTCCGCCTGCCGCCATATTCACTGGAGCTGAACCCGGCAGAAAGGCTGTGGGAAGAATTGCGCGAAAAAGTATTTGCCAACAAGGTCTTTGATTCACTCGGCGCCGCACTGGCGCAGGCGGCGCGTGGGCGGAATCGATTGGATCGGTCTTCTGCCCAGCTTCAACCGTTGACCGGATGGCAGTGGATATCAGAATCATCTTGATTGCGAATCGGAATAAGTTGGTAACTGCGGACTATATTTGTGCCCAATTGGACTGAATTTTGGTAGCGAGGGACTGGATGAAAAAAAGTGGTCGTTATCGGACCAGCGAACTTATTGAGGACAGCTTTGAGCTAGGCTCGCGGGCGGGTGCTGCAGAACAAGCTGAGAATTACCGGGAAACGGGCAATGGATGAGGTTGAGGCACGGGAACAGTTCGGCGCCCTCGGTCATTTTCTTGAGGTGTATGACCGGGATCACCGGTTTAATGCGCAAGATATCTGCCGGATGCATGAGATTTGGTTGGGGCCGGTCTATGAGTGGGCAGGAAATTATCGGCAGGTCAACATCATGAAAGGCGGCTTCCCATTTGCCATGGCTCGTCAGGTGCTGGCGCTTATTTGCAGCGGTTCAGGCCGGACTGTGCGGCAGGCGTAGCAAATGAGTTTTTCCGCGATACGTCCAGGGCCTTTGCGGCCGCCGTTTGGGCACCTTCGACGGCGCTTGAACTGATCACTGTTCTGCGCAGCAGGCGGTCGCGGACACGGGGATCCTTGAGATAGCTGTTGGTGGCAAGAAGCGAGGTTTTTTTCATAAACTGATTATACCATACCTGCCTGGATCGAAACAGGCTTTACTTGAGAAGTGCTCTCAGAGCAGGCGTTCAGCTTTGGTTGTCGGTTGGAACCAGTACGCTCGGCGTTTCTTCGCATTGCCTGGTGGGCGGCAGGAAACCGATTTCAAAATGCCTGGAGAATAAAAACCAAACAAAAAAAGGGGTTAAGCGATGCGCCTCGCTTAATCCCTTGAGTATTTTGTGGTAGCGGGGGGAGGATTTGAACCTCCGACCTTCGGGTTATGAGCCCGACGAGCTACCGGACTGCTCCACCCCGCGTCACAATCTCCCACTATACCATGGTCCGGCGGTTAGTCAAGTTCTTTCGTTGGGGGAGGGGGTGTTTCTTTGCCGAGCAGGCGGTGGAGGGCGGTTGTGATATGGTCGGGGAGCTTGGTCAGCTTACCGGCCCGGGTGATGGCGGCGTTGATCGTGTAGCCTCTGGTTAGCAGGGTCGGGCGGGTGCGGCCTTCGTCCTGGCGGAGGATGCGGTAGGTGAATTTGCAGGTGTAGGTGTGCAGTTCGGCTATGGTCGTCTCGATGATCAGCAGGTCGTCGTAGAAGGCGGGCGATTTGTAGCGGACGAAGCATTCGGTGACCGGCAGCACGATGCCGAGTTTTTCGATGTCCCGGTAGGAGCAGACTCGCTCCCGCATCATCTCGGTGCGGCCCTGTTCGAAGTAGCGCAGGTAATTGGCGTTGTAGACGACGCCGCCGGCATCGGTGTCGCCGTAGAGGACGCGGCAGGTCATCCGGTGGACTGCCTGGTTGTCGGTGGTCATGGGGTCGTGTCGTCTGTTTGCAGGAGCACTTCGAGCATCCGGTGTCCGGGGGTGAGCGGCAGGGGGTGGTTTGGGTCTTTGATCAGCTGCTCGTCGAACGGGTGGATCGCCTCGGGCCAAGGTTCGCGCGAGTCGTAGAGCAGGGCGGGTACCGGTTCGTCGGTGTGGGTACGCAGGGCGAGCGGGGTGAAGTGGTCCATGGTGACGATCACCCGGTACGGCTCGCCGCGCTGGTCCAGGGTTGCGGTGATCGGCGCGACGATGCGGGCGTCGAAGTCCTCGATGGCCTGGATCTTGTGATCGAGACGGCCCTGATGGCCGGCCTCGTCCGGGGCTTCGAGGTGGACGAAGACAAAATCCCGGTCCTGCAGGGAAGTCAGCGCGGCCTGGGCCTTGCCCTCGTAATTGGTGTCGATATAGCCGGTGGCCCCCGGTACCCGGACGATCTCCAGGCCGGCGTAAACGCCGAGGCCGTTGAGCAGGTCGACCGCGGAGATCATCGTGCCGCTGATGCCGAAGCGCTCGGTCAGGGTCGGCATGGTCGGGGAGGTGCCCTCGCCCCAGGGCCAGATGGCGGTGGCCGGCAGGAGCCCGGCAGCCTTGCGGCTCCGGTTGACCGGGTGGTTGGCGAGGATCGCTTCCGCTTGCTGTACCAGCTCGCGCCAGGCGTCGAGGTCGAGATAGGCCTGCCAGGCGTCGCTGATATCCTTGCCGATGTAGTCGTGGGGCGGCACGGTGGCCGGCAGTGGGGCCGGTTCTTTTACTACCAGCAGGTGGCGGTAGCTGATGCCGGCGTGGAAGCGGAAGATGCTCTGGTCGCAGGCCTGCTGCAGGGCGTCGATCAGTTCGGCGGCTTCTTCGGAGCTGATGTGGCCGGCGCTGAAATCGACCATCGCGCGGTTGTTGCCGGGGCCGTGTTCGGTGGTTACCAGGTTACAGCGAAAGGCGGTTTCCCCGGCGGCCAGGGAGATGCCCATGCTCGCCGCTTCCAGCGGCGCCCGGCCGGTGTAATAGCGGGCCGGGTCATAGCCGAGCAGCGACATGTTGGCGACATCGCTGCCGGGCAGGAATCCGTCCGGCACGGTAGCGAGGCGCAGCGGCCGGGCCAGGCGGCACAGCCGGTCCATGGCCGGGGTGGCAGCGACCTGGAGCGGGGTCTTGCCGCCGAGTTCGGCGACCGGGTGGTCGCCCATCCCGTCGCCGACGAGGATCAGGTATTTCATGGCTTGATCCGGTTTCGGCGGTCTCAGTGCTCGTCGATGAGCACGCGGATTTTCACGGTTGGCTCAGGACAGGCGTCCAGCGCGTCGATTTCAGCCAGCGCCCGGGTGACGTCTTCTTCGCGGGCTTCGTGAAGCTGCAACACGACGTGGACCGGTTCGCCGGGCTGCTGGCCCTTCTGGATCACCGACTTGATCGAGATGTTGTGCCGGCCGAGGATACCGGAAACGGCCGACAGGACGCCCGGCTGGTCGAGCGCCGTGACCCGGAAATAGAAGGGGCAGGTCAGTTCGCCCATCGGCGTGATGGTCGGCCGGCTGAAGTGCTGCGGCAGGTAGGACAATGCCGGCACCCGGTTGATCGCGCCGGCCAGGATGTTGCGGCCGATATCGACGACATCGGCTGCCACGGCGCTGCCGGTCGGCATCATACCGGCGCCGTGCCCGTAGAAAAGCACGTCGCCGACGGTATCGCCGGTGAACTGGATAGCGTTGAACGAGCCGTTGATATTGGCCAGCAGGTGGTCGGTCGGCACCATGGTCGGGTGCACTCTCGCCTCGACATGGTCGCCGTGGTTGCGGCTGATGGCCAGCAGTTTGATGCAATAGCCGAATTCCCGGGCGAAATCGATGTCGATCGGTTTGATGCTGCTGATGCCTTCGATGGCGACGTCGTCGAGGTGCACGTGTTTGCCGTAGGCGATCGACATCAGGATCGCCAGCTTGTGGGCGGTGTCGATGCCTTCCACGTCGTAGGTCGGGTCTGCCTCGGCAAAGCCGAGTCGTTGTGCCTCGGCGAGGACTTCCTCGAACGGCGTGCCGTGCTGAGTCATCTGGGTCAGGATGAAGTTGGCGGTGCCGTTCATGATGCCGCGGATCGACTCGATGCGGTTGGCCGCAAGGCCTTCCTTGAGCGCCTTGATGACCGGGATGCCGCCGCCGACGCTGGCCTCGAAGCCGACCTCGACGTTGCGGGCCGCCGCCGCTTCGAAGATCTCCTTGCCGTGAGTGGAGAGCAGCGCCTTGTTGGCGGTAATCACGTGCTTGCCGTGCTCGATGGCGGTCAGCAGAAAGGTCCTGGCCGGTTCGATGCCGCCGATCAGCTCGACGACGATGTCGATGGCCGGGTCGGTGAAGATATCGCCGGCGTCGTTGCTGAGCACGACATCGCGATACTCGTCCGGCAGCGAGGTGCAGGCGATATCGGCCACTCGGCTGAGAATGATCGGCACGCCGACTTTCTGGGTCAGCCGTTCGTGTTGCGACAACAATGTCTTGGCCAGCCCTTTGCCGACCGTGCCGAAGCCGATAAGTCCTACGCGTATTGCATCTTTCATAGTGTGTCTGGTGTCAGGGATTGCCGCCCGGCGCTGCGGCAGGCCGTCTGTGCTGCCGGGCCGGTGTGCGGATGATCCGGCAAAAGTACCCATTTTCAGGATGAAAGTCAAAGTAATCGGCCGATATTTTTCTGGCCCCTGCCCGCCATTTCGGCTATAATCACACCTCGCTGCGCCTCGGGAGGGGTGTGCTTTCTGCGGAACCGCTCCGGGGCCGCCGGCCGCATCGTAACGGGTGATCAACTCGTCGACGGGAGCGGGGCCCCGGATAACAGCATATCGTTTTTACCAGAGAAAAGGAGAGAAGGCATGAGCATGAACATTCTGGCTTTTGGGCCGAACGGCAGCGGCAAAGGCACCCAGGGAGCGATCGTCAAAGAGAAGTTCAACATCCCCCATATCGAATCCGGAGCCATTTTCCGCGAGCATATCGGCGGCGGTACCGAGCTTGGCAAGAAAGCCAAAGAGTATATCGATCGCGGCGACCTGGTGCCCGACGAGATTACCATCCCGATGATGGTCGAGCGGCTGCAGAAGGATGACTGCAAGGACGGCTGGCTCCTCGACGGCTTTCCCCGCTCCAAGGAGCAGGCTATTACGCTGGACAAAACCCTGAAGGAAGCGGGGATCGAGCTGGATTACGTGATCGAGATCGTTCTCGACCGGGAGATCGCCAAAGAGCGGATCATGGGCCGTCGTCTCTGCGTCAATGACAACAACCATCCGAACCACATTGCCTTTGATGCCATCAAGCCGGTGGAAAAAGACGGCAAGCTGGTCTGCCGGGTCTGTGGCGGCGATTTGAAGACCAGGGCCGACGATCAGGATGTCGACGCCATCGACAAGCGTCACAATATCTATTACGACGAGCAGACCGGCACTATGGCGGCGGTCAATTACTTCAAGAACGCCGGTGGGCCGAAAGTGATCTCCGTGGACGGGGCTAAGTCGATCAAAGAAGTGACCGACTCGATCCTGGCCCAGTTGTAAGTCAATCACTATTCGATAGATCTCCCTTGGCGGGAGTATATGAAACGGGGAGATGCTGCGTGCATCTCCCCGTTTTTGTCTGGCCGTGAAGCGAAATTACAGAGGTTCTGCGGGGGAACGGCGGGGGCGGCAACGGTCGGTGGTTGGCGGCTTGAAGAAATGGGAAAAAGCTGGTAAAAAAACCTCGCGGGGGATGTGTTCGGTCGGTCGATAGAGACGATGTTCACAGAAGAAGCCCTGCATACCGGCGTGCCGCCGAAGACGTCCGACAGGCCGGTCGGTATCGCTGGCTGATCGAGCGGTTCACAGATTTTTATTCAAGGAGAGGAGTGGCCAGTCCCGATGCGTCGGACGGCCATTTTTTGCTTATGGAACAGCAGCAGAAACCGGGTGTGGGCAAAGTGTATCTCGTTGGCGCCGGACCGGGCGATCCCGGGCTGATCACCCTGCGCGGCAAATATCTGCTCGAGCGGGCCGAGGTCGTCGTCTACGACTATCTCGCCAATCAACGGCTGCTCAAGCATGTGCCGGCGAAGGCGCAGCTCGTTTATGCCGGCAAACGCGGCGGCGTCGAACATTCCCATACCCAGGCCGAGATCAACCAGATGCTGATCGATTTTGCCCGGCAGGGTAAAATGGTGGTCCGATTGAAGGGCGGTGACCCGTTTATTTTCGGCCGCGGCGGTGAAGAAGTGGAGGAGCTGGCCCACCACGGTATCGCCTTCGAGGTCGTCCCCGGTGTCACGTCGGCCACAGCGGCGGCCACGTATGCCGGCATCCCCATCACCCATCGTGGCTACACCACGTCCGTTGCCTTCCTGACCGGTCACGAATCGCCGGACAAGCCGACATCGACCATCGACTGGTCCAAGATCGCCACCGGTATCGGTACCATTGTCATCTATATGGGCATCAAGAATCTGCCCTATATCGTCAAGAGCCTCGTCGACAACGGGCGCTCACCCGAAACGCCGGTGGCCGTGGTCCGATGGGCGTCGACCCCGGAGCAGCAATCGGTGGTCGGCACGCTGGCGAATATTGTCGACGTGGTTCGGGATACCGGCATCAAACCGCCGGCCCTGATCGTTATCGGCGACGTAGTCAACTTGCGGCAGACCATCGACTGGTTTGAAAAACGCCCGCTGTTCGGCAAGCGGATCATTGTTACGCGGACCCGGGAACAGGCCAGCGAGCTGGTGGCCGGACTCGAGGAAGCCGGCGCGAGTTGCTTCGAGTGTTCAACGATCAATATCGAGCCGGTCGACGATTATAAAATTCTCGATGAAGCGCTGGAGAGGATCGGCGAGTATCACTGGATTTTGTTCACGTCGCTGAACGCGGTGCGTTATTTTTTCAACAGGCTCTATCTCAAGGGCATGGATGCCCGTGACCTGAAAGGTCCGGATATCGCGACGGTCGGCAAAAGCACCGCCGATCTGCTGCTTACCTACGGCATCAATGCCGATCTGATCCCGCCGGTCTTTACCGGCGAAGGGTTGGCCCAGAGCCTGCTCGATCTCGGCGTTGAAGGGCGCAACATCCTGCTGCCGCGGGCCGCGGCCGGCCGTGAAATCCTGCCCGAGACCCTGCGCGGCGCCGGTGCCCAGGTGACGGTCGCCCCTCTTTATCGCAACGTTCCGGTCCAAGGGCGCACGGATGAGTTGCGTGCAGAGTTGGCGACTGGTCGCGTGGATCTGATCACCTTTACCAGTTCGTCGACGGTCAAGAATTTTCTCGACATGGTGGCGGCTGAAAACCAGGAGGAACTCGACCGACTGCTGGCCGGTGTAAAGATTGCCACCATCGGTCCAATAACGGCGAAGACGGTGACCGATGGCGGGCTGACGGTCGATATTCAGCCGGAAAGATATACGATTCCTGACCTGATTCAGGCGATTATCGAGACCTACCGATAACCCGACCGGTCTGGGAGGAGGTTCGCCGATGCCCGCTACCGTGCTGAGCGAGACTGGCGACGGACTTTTGCTGCGTGAACATGATGCCGACCATGGTGGTGGTGACGTTGTCGTCGCCATCGACGATTCGGATGAGCAGGAGCAAAAGGGAGAGCGCGCTCTGCGCTGCCGCCAGTGCAACGCGCCGATCACCACGATGAAAGAGCGGACCAGCCGCGGCGGACAACACCGTCATACCATGTTCAACCCGGCCGGTATCGTTTACGAGATCGGCTGCTTTAATCAGGCCCCGGGCTGTGTCGCCCCCGGAGCGGCGAGCGGGGAATTTTCCTGGTTTGCCGGTTATAGCTGGCGGGTTGCTTTCTGCTCGCTCTGCCTCGAGCACCTCGGCTGGTATTTTTCTGGCGGGGAGGCTGCCTTTTTCGGGCTGATCGTCAACCGCTTGACGGCCGATTGAGTTCCGGTGCGATGGTTGCCGCCGGCAGTTTCAGTGTTCGCGGATCAACTTGATCAATTCATCCGAGCTGAGCCGGGCGCTCGTGTCGGTCCCTTCCAGCAGGCTGTCGGCCAGGTCTCGTTTTTCCTGGTGCAGCTTGACGATTTTTTCCTCGATGGTGTCTTTGCAGACCAGGCGGTAGATGGTGACCGGTCGGGTCTGGCCGATGCGGTGAGCGCGGTCTGATGCCTGGTCTTCGATGGCCGGGTTCCACCAGGGGTCCATGTGAATCACGTAATCGGCGGCGGTCAGGTTGAGCCCGAGGCCGCCGGCTTTGAGGCTGATCAGAAAGAGATCGCCATGGCCGGATTGGAAGGACTCGACCCGCTCCTTGCGGTGTTTGCTGCTGGTGCTACCATCCAGGTATTGATAGCTGATTCCCCTGGCATCGAGATACTCGCGAATGATGTCGAGGTGGCCGATGAACTGGCTGAACACCAGCGCCTTGTGCCGGCTGGCGATCAACTCTTCGATGAGCGACGAGAACACTTCCAGCTTGGCGCTCGGCAGCGTCGACTCCTTGGAGATTAACCGGGCGTTGCAGCAGGCCTGGCGAAGCTTCATGATCTCGGTGAGGATCTGCAGATGACGGCCCTGATTGTCGGTTGCCTGTTCCAGCAGATCCAGCGCATTCTGGCGCAACGCCTCGTAGAAATGCTGCTCTTGGGAGCTCATTGTCACCTCGAGGGTGACCTCGGTGCGCGGCGGCAGTTCCTCGAGGACTTCCGCCTTGATGCGGCGGAGGATAAAGGGGCGAATCAGTTTTTTCAGACGTAACCTGGACTCGCGATTGTTGAACCGCTCGATCGGTACGGCGAAGCGCTCATTGAACTGCTTGTGGGAGCCGAGCAGTCCGGGGTTGATGAACTGGAACAGATTCCACAACTCGCCGAGGTGGTTTTCGATCGGGGTGCCGGTGGTGATCAGCTTGAACCCTCCCTGCAGGGCCATGGCCGCCTGCGACCGTTTGGTGGCAGCGTTTTTGATTGCCTGGGCCTCGTCGAGGACGATGGTCTGCCAGTTGATTTTGGCCAGGGCGTCGATTTCCTGCTGCAGCAGGGTATAGGTGGTGATCAGCAGATCGAATTTGGTGAGGCCGGCGATTACTTCCTCGCGATTTTTGCCGGCCAGTTGTTTGATTGTCAGCGTTGGGGTGAAACGGGCCACTTCGCTGAGCCAGTTGGTGGAGACCGAGGTCGGAGCGACCACCAGCGAAGGGCCTTCGCTTGCCCGTTGCAGGATAATGGCTAGTGATTGCAGTGTCTTGCCGAGACCCATGTCATCGGCGAGACAGCCGCCGACGTTCCAGCGGGCCAGGCGGGCCAGCCAGTAATAACCCTCCAGTTGATAGTCGCGAAGTTCTGCCTGCAGGGTGGACGGCAGTTTCGGGACGTAGGACTGGATCTGCCTGATTTTCAGCAAGTGATCGCGCCAGCTGGAGTCTGCGGCGGTCCGGGCCTGTTCGGCAAGTTTTTCCAGCGGCAGTGCGGCCAGGGGATGAATGAGTATCTCCTGCTTGTCTTCGGACTGGTGATCGCCGGCATAGGTATTCAACTCGTCGAGACGCTTTCTGAACTCTTCGGTCAAGGCGATGAACTGCCCGTTGCTGAGGCGAACGAAGCGACTGGGGTGATCTTTGAGCCGGTTGAGCATGTCCTTGAGATCGATCACCACGTTCTGGTCGAGTTGCACCTCGCCGCTGAGCCCGAACCAGTTCTGCCGGTTGGTCCTGATCTTCAGGTTCAGATTGGCAAACGAGGCCCGATGGCTGATGCTCAGTTTTTCTCCTTCCGGCCATTCGACGATGACCCGGTCGCTGGCGTCCTGCAGTTCCAAAAGGGCCTGCAGACAGTCATCGGCACCATGCAGGTGCCATTCGCGATCGTTGCCGTGTTCGAGGTCGACGGCCAGATCGAGAATGGGACACAGTTCTTCGACTTCCCGGGCACGCCGCTCTTCCTCGGCCAGGTTGCGCCTGGTCTGCAGGCGCCGGCCACCGACCTCCGCCATGACGTTCTCGACACCCTGACCAGGCTTGAGGTAGTGATTGCCTTCTCGGAACGGTTTGACGAACATTTCCAGGCGAAAACCACTGCCGAACGGCAGGATGTGCATATAAATGCTCGGATCGGCATCGACCAGCACGATGTCCTGTGCCTGGCGTGCCGATGCATCGACGGCAATGGCCGAGTGGACGGTCATGAAAGAGGAAATATTGCCGATGGCGGTCAGGACCTGCTCACTGGCCTCGATCGGTACGATCAGGCCGTCGGTGCCGGTGATTTGCGCGATACGCCGGTGGTTGTCGTCGATTCGGACGATCTTGAAGCGGGTCGGGGTCTCCCGGATGACCATGATGTTCGCGTTGCTGATCGGCAGGGAGAAGTTGATATGGAGGTGTTCGTCGTGCTCCTCGATGAGCAGCTCCGGCTCACCGGCGACGCATTCGACCGGAGTCGACGGTGCCTCGCCGAGAAAGAGCAGGGGGTGGCCAACGAGCGCCGGGAGCAGCTTTGTCCGGTCGAAAAAATAGTGTGCCTGGCCATCTCCCGATTCGTCCTTGCCGATCGCCTGGCAGATCTTTCGATCGTGCAGGGTGAGATAGGGCAGCCGGGTCGGGGGGAACAGTCTCTCCAGCGAGATCGGCCGTCCTTTGCTCCACAGTCCGTCACCGGTGCGTTTCTGTTCCCGGGGGCGGACGGTGATGTCGCCCTGCTGGTAGTCGAGCAGCCAGGTGAGCCTCGTATCCTGGTCGACGTATTCCTGGACCGCGGTGGAAGAGATCGCTATCAGGGCCTGCAGGCTGCGTTTCCAGGCCTCCTCGGGTTCGACCAGATCAACGAGCGGGGTAATGCCGGTCTTGTTTGCCAGCGATGCGGTCGTCTCCTGGTGGAAAGCACTGTCCTGCCGGGACAGTCGCCCGAGCAAGTCGGCCAGGCAGAGACTGTAAAAGTGATACCCGTGCTGCTGCGCTTGCTCGAAGAGTCGGCGGGCCTCAGTCTCGACGTCAGGTTCGAGCACCGCGGTGAGCCAGAACTGGGCGAGGCCGGTAAAGAGCACGGTCAGGCTGGGCGGCGAGCCGGTTTCCGGCAAGACGATGGCGGCGGTCTGGCCGGAACGATGCAACTGGCTTTCCAGGAACGTGGCGAGGATGCCATAGGTCTCGCTCTCTTCGCTGTTCTCAAAACGAGTCAGGGCGATGGTGATCTGTTCCAGGGCCTGCTCCAGGCCGGACCGGCTTTGCCGGGCGATCAGGGACAGGACATGGAACAGGCCGGGAATGCCGAAAAAGGCGACATCCCGGCGATCGCTGATCTCCCTCAGCTGCTCCAGGTCGTCGTTAAACAGGGGGCGGGCTGTTTCGTAGGAACCCTTCAGAAAAGCGATACTGCCGGCTGAGCCGGTGGCCCGGAATGCATCGGGCTGGTTCTCGAGCATCCCGACGGCGGCATCGATACGGCCCTGCAGCAGGTATTGGTCGAACAGCAGCCGCTGAAAGGGTAGTCGCTCGTCGTCGTCGAGCTGACTGAATTCGGCATCATCTTCGAGATAGGCAAGAACGTCCGGGAACCGTAACAGGCGACTCTGGGCATAACGGAGGATATAATTGAGCAGAAAAAACCGCAATGACGGGGCCAGCGAGCGGAACCAGGATCGCTCAAACGGGCAGGTCACGACCTGGACCGCCGGAGGATGCGGGGTCAGCATTTCCCGGCATTGTGCGTAAAGGAAGTGCAGGGACTGGTCGATGAGACCGAGATCCTGCAGGTAGATTCCGACGCGCAATTCTCGCATCGCCCGCCAGCACCTCGTGGTCCATTTTCCGTAATAGTAGGAAAGCGGTGCTTCTTTGCGGATGACTGTGGCGAAGCGTTGAAACGAACCGTCGGCGACCGCCGCCCGGCTCAGCGATTCTACCAGATCGAGCCGACACTGCCGGTTGTCGTCGAGAAAGCCGAGGGTTTCGAGCTTGGTCAGACAGTTGTTGACGCTGGATGTGGTCGGTCGATTACCGCGCGGGCCTTTGATGTCCAATTTGCGCAGACAGCTGACGAGCAGGGTGGAATGGGCCGGTTCGTAAACGATGGAAAGGATCTGCAGCAGGGTCCTTTCAAAGCTGTTGAGTTTCTTGAAGTCGCTGAGGATGTCTTCGTTGCTCGGCATGATGAGAGATCACAAGAGATCGATTGACCCGTTCAAGCCACGGATGCGGTGTCGGTAAAAACCGCAAATCCGCGGGGCAAGAGGGAACTATAGCATTGTCATGCCTCGATAGAAACGAAAAAGTGGCAAATCACCCAGAGAAGGATGGCTCACTGCACGGCGTTCGGCAGGTATTGTTGACAGAATGTGGTGACGGGCGGTGGAACGTGTCAACTGTCTCGCTATAATTGACACGGGGAGTCACGCGTGCTAATGATTGTTGACACAACGGAGCCATTTGCAAAACAATCTTTTCGCCCAAACTCTGCGTTATGCTCAAAATTTTATCATCGGAATATCAATTATATGCCTGTGGTAAAATTTTTCGCATGCCTTGATTTCGAGCGAAAATCTAAGTTTTGCAAAAGGCTCAATGTTGTCAACAAAGAATGCCAACAGACCGACTGATGAGTGAATGATGACCGTTTATGGGTACTTGTTTCTTGCGGCCGACCGGGAACATCGTGTTCCGGTGGCCGACCAGTCCTCCGGACTTGCCGCTTTTGCCGCCTCCCTCGGGCTGGAGGTGACGGAGATCTGTGTTGAAGAGGGCGACTCGCTGAAAAAGCCGTTTCGCGATCGGCCCCAGGGTGGAATGCTGTTCGAGCACCTGCAGCCCGGGGATGTTGTGGTCGTTCTTCGGTCCGAATGGGTACTCGCTTCGGCCGGCTCGGCGGTTCGTTTACTTGCTGAGTTGCGCAAGCGACGCGTCTCGCTGTATTGCGCCGATCTCAATGAAAACCTTACCCTGCCGGTCGAGCGGCGTCTCGTAGTCTCGGAGGGCAACCAGGAACTGGTGCGTGGTCTTCTTGAAGCCCTGGCGGCATGTGAGAGCAGTAGTCATGGGGAGGCCATCAAGGCCGCCAAGCGCAGGAGCCGGCGCCAGGGTCGTTATATCGGGGGACCGGTGCCGTTCGGCTGGCAAGTCGATGACAAAGGGTTTCTCAGGCAGCGCGCGGACCAGCAGCGGGTAATCGAGGCGATCAAGGAAATGCGTGGTGCCGGGCACTCTTTCCGGGAGATTGCCGGCCGCCTTGGCGATGAAGAGGGCATCAGCCTGTCCCATGAAGGGATTCGGCGTATTTTGAGCGCTGACCGGGCCAGAAAAGAGCGCGAGCAGGGTGGTGCAAGTGTGCCGGCGGAGCGGTAGCCGCCGCCACCCTGCTTTGCCGTTCTGCGGTCGAATGCGAGCTTTGTGGTTCAGGAACGTCGTAGGCTTTGATGGATGGATATCTTGGCCTGGTTTTGCCGGCTTTCCAGCCAGGCTTCGACAAGTTGTTGTTGCTTGAACTCGATGAGCAGTTCCCGGTAGCGCTGCCGATCGGCATCGCTGATCGGCTCTTCCGGGGCTTTTCGTTCCTCGAGTTGCAGGACGTAAAAATCATCGTCGACCATGCGGGGCTCCGTGGTCACCGGCTCGGCACGGGTAAGCCGAAAGGCCTCCTGCACGAGCTGCTGCGGCAGGGGTGACGACGGGGCCGGCTCGTTTTTTTTCATCGGGCCGGAGTTTTCGAGGGTCAGGTTGCTCTCAGCGGTGACGTCGGCGAATGATGTGCCGGTACCGAGTTTTTCGATTACCTGCCGGGCCACGCTGCGCGCCTTGTCGGCGGCCTGCTGGCGGCGGAAATCCTGCTCGGCCTGTTGTCTGACCTGCTCGAGTTCCGGAACGCGCGGTTCCCTGATATCGTCGATCGCCATAATCGCATAACCGTCGTCAACCTCGATCAGAGAACTGAGTTCCCCTTCCTTGAGAGAAAAGGCGACATCGAGAAAGTTCGGATCTGCCGTCATTCCTTCAGGGGGTGCCGATCGACTGAAGAAATCGGTCGTGATGACGTTGGTTTCGGGGTGATCCTGCAGAGAGGCGTCGAGGCTGCCAGCCCCGATGATCTGTTCGTAGACCGTGCCGGCCTGCTGAAAAGCAAGCGATCGGGCTTTGTCGAGGCGCAGCTTGGCGCTGATTTCCTCACGAACTTCATCGAGCGTACGTACCCCGCCCGGCCGGACAGCGACCAGTTTAATGATATGGTAGCCGAAATCGGTCTGGACGATGTCGCTGATCTCGCCTTCCTGCATCGCGAAGACGGCATCTTCAAACGGCTTGATCATCTGGCCCCGGTTGAAAAACCCGAGCTCGCCGCCGGATTCGGCCGTTGCGTCGTCGGAATACTCGCTGGCCAGTGCGGCAAAGTCCTCTCCGGCGCGTGCCTTCGTCAGCACCTCTTCGGCGAGACTACGCTGCTGCTGGTGGATCGCTTCGTCGGCGTCCGGGGCGGCTTTCAGGAGGATATGACGGGCGTTGCGCGATTCCACGGTCTGGTATTGCGTTTGATGCTGATCGTAATACGCACTGATTTCTTCGTCGTCGAGCGAAATTTTAGCGGCAGTCTCAGTGAAACTGAACGGCAGGTAGGTCAGTTTGACCGCCGCCTCCGTTTTGTAGCGGTCACCGGCCTCGTCATACCACTGCTTGAGCGCCTCTTCGTCAATCTCGATTCCGGCAAGATAGCGATCCGGCGCGACAACGGTGTAGGCAACGGAAACTGTCTCGTTTTCCAGGTTGTACAAGTCCTCTATTTCACCGTCACTGACGGAGGTGACGAACGAGGAGAGGGACTGAGCCGTTTTCGCATCAAGCAGGTCATGCCTGAGCGACTGTTCGTACTTCTTCGGGGACAGCCGGTTGGCCGCGAGAAGGGATTGATAGCGTTGCAGGTCGAAGGCGCCGTTGTCTTGGAATTGCACCATCGATTCGATTTCATCCTGGATTTCCCGAGCGCTGACGCGCAAACCCATGGCCTGGCCACCTTGTCGGAGCAGGGCTTCCTGAATCAACTGGTTGATGACCTGGCCTCGGATATCGAGATTGTCGGCCAGCGCTTTCGGGATGGTGCCGCCAAATTGCTCGCCGATCCTGGCATAGGCACGATCATAGGCCTGTTGATAATTTTGAAAGGAAATCTCTTCACCATTGACAATGATGGCGGCTTCCTGCTTGTTCATCATATTGGTGCCGACTCCCCAGAAGATAAAGACAAGGGCGATGACGACAACAATGGCTTGAATAACCAGAGATTGGGCTCGTTTTCGGAGAAATGCTAGCATGGGCTATGGTTGGCTGAGGCTTCATGATCGTTCGTCCAGGGAGTCTGGTACCGCCGGAAAGGGAGGAACGAAGCAATCAATCTATCGTTGAAATCGAACAATCTCCCCTTCCGTCCAACGAACGAAATCCTTGCTCTGAGCAAACGGCAAAGGAGCCGGCGGCGGGTCGGGCGGGGGTGTCCGGGACCGTCGATCAAACACGGATGATCGCGGTTCGATTTACCCTGGATATCCCCTTCGTGCAAGGAAAATCGCACAGATGGGACGGTCGGCAACCGGTCCGGCGGCCGGAGTGGGTCGGAACTGGAGCTGGTCGTCGAACCGATACCGGCAGGAGCTGTTACCGCCGCGAAGACCACGATGTAACATGCCGAAAAGACGTTGAAAGACAAATGATTACTCATTCACTTGACAAATACTTTTGCCTATAGTATTAAGCCCAATTACTATAGCGAGTGTGAGAAGTAATTTCTTACGGGTACTATTACGAGGTCTCAAAGAATCACTATATCAAGGAGGTACGAAATGCCCACAGTAGAACACAATGGAAAATCCTTCCAGGTTGATGAAGATGGATTCCTTTTGAAAGGAATGGAAGAATGGAATGCCGAATGGGTCGATTACGTCAAGGCGTCAGAGGGTATTTCCGAGTTGACCGACGAGCATCAGAAAGTTATCGATGCACTGCAGGAATACTACAAGAAGAACGGTATTGCCCCGATGGTTCGGATCCTCTCCAAGACCACCGGCTATCCGCTGAAGCGGATTTACGAGCTGTTCCCCTCGGGACCGGGCAAAGGAGCCTGTAAAATGGCAGGTCTGCCGAAGCCGACCGGTTGCGTCTGATTTTCTACCAGGTTTAGTTCTGACCTTGAAAAGGAGAAGCTCCACCTGGAGCTTCTCCTTTTTTTTATTGCTCGAGCCATTTGCAAAACAATCTTTTCGCCCAAACTCTGCGTTATGCTCAAAATTTTATCCTCGGAATATCATGTATATGCCTGCGGTAAAATTTTTCGCATGCCTTGATTTTGAACGAAAATCTAAGTTTTGCAAAAGGCTCGCTCGTTAAACGGCTGCGCACCGTCAATGAAGCGCTGGTGCACGGCATTGACGCGTTGCCGGTAATCGTCACTGGTGATGCGGGCCCCCCGCAAGCCGCCTCTCAGATTTATCTCCGAAAAATAAGTTGTCGCCGCATCGCTGTGCAGCAGATCGAGGTGGGCGTATGGAAAGCCACCCCGGGTCATGATCTGTCGACAGAGCTCAAGCTGCTTGTCGGTCAGAGTGCAGGGTGCGGCCGTTGCACCGCAATGCAGGTTTTGCCTGAAACCACAGGCATTGGTGCGTTCGTAGGCTTCCTGGTAGTCATCGATGATGATCACCCGGATATCTCGGGTACCGTCAAGAAACGGTTGGACGACAAAGGGGTAGGCGATCAGCCCGAGTACGGCCTGGTTGTAGATCTCTTCAATCGATGAGAAGAGCAGAACGCCCAGCCCGCCGTTTTTCCCCTCAAGCTTGAGGACAACCCGGCCGGTTCCGGTCCGGCCGTAGGCATCGATGGTCTCGATCAGGTCATGGATGGTGTAGATCACCGTGGACCCGGGGATCATCGCCCAGGAGAACAACCGTGTCTGGAGCGCTTTCGATCTGCTGCACAATTGGCTGCGAAATGAGGGAAAGCCGGTAATTCCGCGTTCGGCGAGATCGAGCAGCAGATGTTCTTCGCCCGGTCTGATCCTCAGACGGCAGCAGATCAGGTCGTCTGGCTCGAGTTGTTGGAAATGTGTGAAAGCGGTCTGGCTGTCGGTGATGATCCGGCGCTGCCGTTTCAAAAGATCATCTCCCGGAAGCGTTGATGGTAGTGGCTCAGGTCTTCCTGGCAGGAACCGCAGAAGAGCAGGATTTCACCATTGATCTGGGTGGCGTCGCTTTCATGGGTGAAGCTGCCGTCACTGTTCTGGTGGTAGTAAGAGGTGAGCAGGACGTCGTGAGCCAGTTCGATAAACGTCTCATCGTTGCCGCAGGCAGGACAGACGAGACGGTTGGCAATGCCGGGTGGTCGAGCGGAGGGCATGGCGGGAGTGGTTAGTGGGGTTATGAAGATTTCTGGGGTGGTGCGGTTTGAGCTTTCTGGGGATTTTTGGCTTCGCCGGTTCCGGAATTGCTGCCGGCGGCTTTTACCTCGCCGTCAAGTCGGGCGCCGGGTTCAACGGTCAGGCTGCCGGCCTCCAGCCGGCCCTTGATCGAGCAGCCTTTCCTGGCGGTGACCAGGTTGGCGATGATATTTCCCTCAATGGTGCCGTGACAGATAAAGGATGATACCTTGATATCTCCGGTGATTGTGCCGGACTCGCTGAGAATCAGGTGCTCTCCGCTGATGTCTCCGTTGATGGTGCCGTCGATGCGGGTTTTCCCTTTGAAAGAGATTTCCCCGCTGATGAGCATGGTCTTGTCGATAATGGCTGAAATTGTTTCACTCTCAGCTTTTTGCAACTCCTTTTCGACGCTGCTGCCTTTTTTGTTGAACATGAAATTCCCTACTTCTGCTTGGCTTTTGCCGTTTGGGTAATGTCTGCGACTTTCATGAATTTGGTCGGATTGATCGGCTTGTTGCCCAAGCGGATCTCGTAATGCAGATGGGCCCCGGTCGATCGCCCGGTATCGCCGATCTGCCCGATGACCTGGCCCTGTTCGACGCGCTCTCCCGGTTTTACCAGATAGTTTTGCAGATGGGCGTAAACGGTTCGGTAGCCGTTGCCGTGATCGACTTCAACGTAATTGCCGTAACCGCCGTTCTTGAATGCTTTGGAAACGGTTCCGGCAGCGGTGGCGAAGACCTTTTCACCCCGTTCACCGCGAATGTCGACGCCCTCGTGGAAGGCATTCTTCCCGTTGATCGGGTCGGTACGCTTGCCGTAGGCTGAAGATATGGAGCCGCTCGCCGGTCTGCCGAGCGGCATCAGGCGAACGGCTTCAAGATAATCGTCGACTTTTTTCAGCAGGTCGTCATAGGAGGTTTCGTCCGCCGGGACGTAGGGACCGCCGCTCCCTTCCTCCGCACCGGAGGCGCCGTCCTTGATCTTGACGCCGATGGTGTGCATGACCGTTTCGATCAACTCACTGCGCTGGTTCAGATCGCTGACCGCGGTGTTCATCAGGCGCAGGTTTTCCAGCTGCAGGTTGGTGTTTTCCAGATCGAAGGACATCTTCTGATCGGCCAGCGTATCTTGCTGTTCTTCAATGAGAGCGAGCAGCTCGGTCTGATGGGCCTGTTTGAGATCGGCGATCTGTTGCAGGTAATCCTTCGTGGTCTGTTCGCTGGTAGTTAGCCGCGTCTGCAGGGAATGGGTTTTCTTGGTCAGTAATTTATTGCTGAGATATGAGCCGGTAGTGAAGTAGCCAAAGACGCAGACACCAAGTAACAGGATAATGGCTGAAGAGAGAGAGAGCAGAGCCCCCTTTTTGGAAACTTGAAATGAGGACGAGCGCCCATTTTCTCCGGTGACGATAATGTGATATCGGTCATTCATGGCAGAGCCCTTCTCGTTGTTGTTAAAAGCTGTCTCTGTCTGTATGATGTCTGACTGTTCGGGCGTGGACGCTCCGGGCGCCCGAACAATGCTTTGCTTATACTCGTATCGTGTCAAACTATCAAGGTAAAATAGGCTGATTTTAAAAGCCGTTTCGTCGCTGAAAAGCGACAGACTATTTTCATGTCCGCTATCGTTTCCTGCCGCTCGGTTTCCAAGTCTTTTGGCGCCCAGCTCCTGTTTTCCGAGCTGAATCTTGTTATCGCCGAGGGTGATCGGATCGGTTTGATCGGCCCCAACGGTTCCGGGAAGTCGACCCTGCTCAAGATCATCGCCGGCCGAGATGAACAGGATCATGGAGAGGTGATCCGCCGCCGGAATCTGGTGGTGAGTCACCTTGCCCAGGAAGATGAACTGGACGGCGATCTGAACGGTGTGGACAATCTGCTGCAGGCACTGGCCGGTTTGCCGCTTGAACCGGCCGAACGGCAGAGCCGTGCCGAGGCTATGTTGAGCCGAGCGCAGCTGCCCGAACCGCAGTTGCCGGTGTCCCGGCTGTCGGGCGGTTGGCGAAAACGGGTGGCAATCTGCTGTGCGCTGGTGGTCGAGCCGGACCTGCTGATCATTGATGAGCCGACCAACCACCTTGATATCGCCGGTATTGTCTGGCTCGAGCAGGTGCTGGCTTCTCCGGGCGGATCGTCGTCGGGTCTTATCATGGTCAGTCATGACCGGCGCTTCCTGGAAACCAGTGTCAACCGGATCGTGGAGTTGTCCCGTAGTTACCCGTCCGGCACGTTCCAGGTGGACGGCAGCTATTCTCTTTTTCTCGAGAAACGCCAGGAGTTTCTGGACCAGCAAGCGCAGCAGGAAGAGCGGCTGGCCAACAAGGTCAGGCGGGAAAACGAGTGGTTGCGCCGCGGGCCGAAAGCCCGGGCGACGAAGGCCCGCTATCGGGTCGACGAGGCGTATCGGCTGCAGGATGAGTTGGCCCGGGTCAAAGCGTTGAACCGGGCCGAGGGTCGGGTCGGGATCGATTTCAGCGAGACCGGACGAAAAACGAAAAAACTACTTGAAGCACGGGGACTGAACAAAAGCGTCGGTGGTACACTCCTGTTCAGCGGGCTTGACCTCGTTCTCTCACCCGGTGTCCGGATCGGCCTGGTGGGGCCCAATGGCTGCGGCAAGTCGACCGTTATGCAGATCCTCTCCTCGGCAGCCAACGGGACATTTACCGCAGATGCCGGCGAGATCAATGTTGCCGATGGCGTGCAGGTGGCCACGTTTACCCAGGACCGCTCCGGAATCGATCGGCAGGCGACCCTGCGCCGGGCTCTCGCTCCGGAAGGTGACGGTGTTATCTTCCGGGGACGGCCGGTTCATGTGGTCTCCTGGGCAAAACGCTTCCTCTTTCGCCCGGATCAGTTGGAAACTCCGGTCGAGCAACTGTCCGGCGGTGAGCAGGCACGCATCCTGATCGCTGAATTGATGCGGCAGCCGGCTGACATTCTGCTGCTTGATGAGCCGACCAATGATCTCGACATCGCTTCGCTTGATGTTCTCGAAGAAGGCCTGCTCGATTTTGACGGCGCCCTGCTGCTCGTTACCCACGACCGCTACCTGCTCGATCGGGTCTGCGACAGTGTGCTCGGTTTTACCGGCGACGGAACCGTGCGCCGTTACGGGGACTATGAGCAATGGCTGCGTGATCTTGACGAATTAGGAAAGGAAGGCGGCAAGCCCGCACCGGCCGCGCCCGTAAAAAAGGAGCGGGGCGGTGGCAGTTCAAAAAAGGGAACGCGCCTTACCTACCGGGAGCAGCAGGAATACGAACGGATCGAAGAGCAGATCATGGCGGCCGAGGAACGGCTCGAATACCTGGAGGGGCGGCTCGGTGACCCGGGTATCGGTGTCGATCCCGAAGCCCTGCACCAGTGCTGGGAAGATCACGCTGCGGCCCGGCAGGAAGTGGACGCACTGTACCGGCGCTGGGAAGAGCTGGAGCAGAAGCGGGCCTGAGGGCGACCGATCGTACGGCGCTGCATGCCGTAAACCATGATCGGTCGCCGGCAGACCGGACCGAGCTATTCCGAGATCTCTGCCACCCATGACAGAGCGGCGGCGACTTTGGGAAAGCCGATCGTCGAAATGAGCACCAGCAACGCGTGTTCGATTTCCTGCCGGGTGGCCCCGGCGGCCAGTGCCCGTTTGGTATGGGAGTGCACCGCACCGGTTGACTGGGAAGCAGCCGCAACCGCCAATTGAATCAACTCGGTGGTTTTTCGGTCCAGTGGGCCGGCTTGGCGAACGGTCGATCCGACCTGTTCGACGGCCGCCATCACTTCCGGAAAGGTCTTGATCAGATACTGGTAATGAGCGGTGGGCTGATTGGGAACGGCCATAACCATACCTCCAGGGTTGAGGTGAAACGTTTATGTCAGCTGGCGAATGATTTCGGTGGTGGCCATCACTTCTGCCGACCGTTGCGAAACACTGCTTGCCCAAGGTACCGGTTCGGGATGCTCTCCGCTGTGGCGACCGGTTTCTTGTTGTCGGCGTATGAATCTCGCTGGCTTAAAATTAAGCGGCGGAATCTGTTTGTCAACGTGGCTTTGTCTGGCTGAATAACGTGCCCGTCAATGACAGAGACAGCCCCTTTTTCAGCGTTGCTCCCGTGTGTCGAGGCTAATGTTCATCAGCGTTTTGACGATGATATTTTCCATCTGTTCGGAGACGTCATCCCCTGACGGCGGGACGGTGCGACGAGCCGAACGGAAGAATGCGTGACAGGTTCGCAGTTCGGCAGCACTCCAGGTGTCGGTGAAGGTGTCGGGGGAGGTGTGCTGCTGTTTGCCGGGTTGTTCCGAGTAATCGCGGCGGCCATGGGCCCAGTTGATGATGTGACTGAAGAACAGCAATTCCCGGTTGATCAGCACGAACATCAAGGAAATGTCCTTTGCCGGGCCGACGTGCAGTTCGGCCCCGGCCAGCCGCAGGCCAAGCAGTGAGGCGCCGGTCTTCAGCCGTTTGCGGCCGCTCAGCGCACCGAACACACCGGCGGCACTGCCGAGCGCGGTGAATAGCCCGAGACCGTGACCCAACGCCGCGACATCCACACCTGCCCCGACGGCGGCGCCGCTGAACAGGCCAAGCAGGATCAGTTGCTGGCGAGTCAGACCGAGCAGCTGCCAGGCGCGTTCGCTGAGCAGGTCCTCGTGCAGGATGGAGTGAGGCGGCAGTTCACAATTGAAGATATTGTGTTTGAACAGCGTGCGGATCTGTTGCTGGGCCTTTTTTTCGGCCTGCGCAACCGCGCCGCCGTATCTTTCCAGCAGGCGAGTGCGCAGCATCTCTTCATCGTCTTGCGGCCGACACTGATGAGTCAACTGCAGCGACAGGATCTCGGTGAGCAGGGAGCAGATGATCTCGGCACTGCGTCGGCAGCGCTGCTGCCAATCCTGTTGGAAGGTCCGGACCACTTCGGCCAGTACCGGCTGCCAGTCTTGATCGATGGCTTGCAGTGCGGTCAGCAGGTCGATCCGTTCTGCATAGGTGGCGCGATGGGCGTTGAACAGCCGCCAGGAGTTGAAATGCTGCCCCAACTCATCCTTCCAGGCCTGGAGAAACCCCTGTTCATTTCGCTTGCAGTTGATGACCGCCATGCGCGGCCGTCCGATCAAGCGCAGCAGTTCCATTTCGGCCTTGTCGATTTGCCTCAGCGGCCGCGAACCGTCGACCACGTAAATGACGCCGGCCCCGCGCACGAGGGGTTGCAGCAGCTCGTGATCCTCGCGAAATTCGAGCTGGCTGGCGGTCAGCTCGACCAGGTGGCGCAGTCCGGCCGGGCCGGTTTCACCGCTGCGTCGCAGTTCGGCCAGCAGCCGGGCCGGGTTCTGGAAGCCGGGGGTGTCGGTAAAGCGCATGATCTCGCGATTGTCGATGACAATTGGGAAGGTGCGGCAGCGCCTCGTTTCGCCGGGGAAGGGGCTGATCCGGACGGTGTCGTCCTCGGCCAGTGTCGAGAGGACGGAGGATTTCCCTTCGTTGGGGTGTCCGATAATGGCGATTTCCGGAATCATGGGCTGTCCTGGCCTGCTCTGCGGTTGCCGGCGCCGAGTTCGAAGACGCTCAGGAAGGGGTCGCCGAGTTCCTGCAGTTTGTGCTGCCAGAGCAGGCGGTCCTGGGGCAGCGGGGTGGCAAAGGTGTCCGTCTCGGTCGGGCTGCCGACCAGGCCGACAAAGATCGGAGTTGTCGTGCCGATGGCTGCGCGGATCTGCCGCAGGGTGTGCAGCCATTCGTTAATCGGCGGCAGCCAGGCTTCGGTGATCAGCAGCAGGCCGGTCTGTTGGCTTCGGCACGCTTCGGCTATGCGCTGCAGTTGATCGGCCGGGAGCGGTTCGTCGGACCTGAGGATTTCGCGGTCTCCGACCGGCAGACCATGCCGGCTGAGGAGATGATCGAGGGGTACGGTGAAGCGTTTGTCGGCAAGGTCGTCGGGAACGACGGTCAGCAGCGGTCGGTCGCTCGGAGTGTAGCGATCCGGTGTTGACGCGGGCTGTCGGTCGCCGTCGGCAGAATATGCAGACAGTTGATCGGGGGCGTCGGCGGCGACGGAATCGAGCAGCGGGGTGCGCATCCGCTGAACGATGCGCAGCAGATCGGGACGGTGCAGGTTCAGACGACGCAGAGAACGATGGCGCATTATGGCGCCAAACGGTACCAGGAGCAGGCGCAGGAGCAGGCCGTAGGTCAACAGCGCGAGTACCAGAAACGGCCACCAGGAAACGAGATCCTGGGTGGCCAGGTGATAGACGCCGTCTTTCAGGATGATCCGGCTCCCCTCGATTTCCGCAAGAGAGGGATAGGCGAACCGCTCGGGCACCAGCCAGGACCACGGAGCGGCAAGCAGGTTTACGATGCGATGGATCAGCGGTGTGGACAGCTGGATGGTTGACTGCCAGCCGAAGGCCTGATCGGTGGTGCTTATTTTCAAAAGCGTTGCCGCCAGCAGCCCGGTGTTGAGAAAGGCCATGAACTTCTGGGCCATCAGGAAAAGCGGCCAATAGAGCAGAGAGCTGTAGGCCGTGGTGATGCGCCGTAGCAAGCCGGAAAGACGTTTGGCCCCGGCGCCATGCCGACCGCTCAGAAACGGCAGCAGACCGATGAAGAGACGGACGAGCAGTGACGGCCAGAGCCTGATGCCGGTGAGGCGTAGGACGGTTGCGCCGAGCAGCAGCACGAGCATGATCAGCTGCGGGACGATGAACAGGAGGAGAAAATGGAAGACATTGACCGGATTGGTGCCGGAGTAATTGAAAAAGCTCAGTCCGGCTGCCCCGCCCAGGACCAGACCGAGGCCATAGAGCAGCAGGGTCAGCAGCCGCAACGAGGTGGCGACCTGGCTGCCGGGGCTTTTCATGCCGGAAGCGTCGAACAGCGCCCGCCTGCGGGCTGTGAGCCAGTGGTGGAGCAGCCGTCGCGGATTGTCTTCCCGGTCGTTGCAGCATTCCAGAAAAATGGCCCGATCCCGTCGGTGCAGCTGTTCGTGTGATTCGTTGCTGTCGCGATCGAGGCAATATTCGAGATCGATTATGTCGCGTTGTGTCCAGTCGGTATCCATCGGTCTCCGGAAGGGGGGCGCAGCCGGTTCGTCATGGGGCATCATCGTGATGATAGTAGAAAACCATGTCGATACGCAATGTTTGAAACGATAATTGTCATGAGGAAGATAAAGGTTCGGGCAGTTATTGAAGAATAATTATCATTTATGTTACTATGGTCGGACGCACCGTAAAGACCGGGAGGATAGCATATGGAAAGGCGGACATTTCTCAGGCAGCTGCTCCTTTATTCGTTGGGGCTGTCATTGTCTGCCCCCCGTTTTGGGGTGGCTGCGACCGGGGCTGAAACGACTGGGGCAGCAGAGCTGTCCCTGGTCTCAGGTGCCGACTATTCGGCCGTCGTTCGCCGGGCCCTGCAGCTGCTCGGCGGCATGGAACGCTTTGTTCGACCGGGCGCCAGCGTTGTCGTCAAGCCCAATATCGCCTGGGACCGGACTCCGGAATATGGGGCGACCACTCATCCGCTGGTGGTGAAAACGCTGGTCGAACTGGCGCTTCAAGCCGGGGCCGGTGAAGTGCGGATCTTCGATCATACCTGTAATGAGAAGAGGCGCTGCTACGTCAACAGCGGCATCGCCGACATCGTTGGTGCGATGGCTGAGCGGCGGGTCAAGCTGGACTACATCGACAGTCGCAAGTTCGTCGAGGTGAAGATCACCGGCGGCCGGTCGCTGGACAGTTGGGAGATCTATCGGGATGCCTTGACCGCCGATTGCTACATCAACGTGCCGGTGGCCAAACATCACGGACTGAGCGGGTTGACGCTCGGCTTGAAAAACGTGATGGGTGTGGTCGGCGGTAACCGGGGCCGGCTGCATCACGGACTGGCGCAGAAACTTGCCGATCTGGCCACCGTCGTCAGACCGACCCTGACGGTGATCGATGCCACCCGGTTGCTGCTGAGAAACGGACCGCAGGGTGGCCGGCTCGAGGATGTTCGGCAGGTCGACACGGTCATCGCCTCGGCCGATCCGGTGGCGGCAGATGCGGTGGCCACCACGCTGTTCGGTCTCGAACCGGAGCGGATCGAAACGACGGTGGCCGCGTTCCAGATGGGTCTAGGCCAGATGGACCCAAGCCGGATTCATATCAGCGAGCAGCGGTTGTGAGGCCTGGCGATCCGGCGGCGCAGAAACCTCTGTACCGGCGGCTGCGTCTGGTGCGCATGGCCAGTCAGCTCGGGTTTCTACTGCTCTTTCTGTTTCTCTTCGTCAATACCGATTACAGCGGCTCGGATACCATCCAGTACGCCGTCAACCTGTTGTTTCGCATCGACCCGCTGTTGGCGATCACGGCGATGCTGGCCGTTCGGGCAGTGATCGCGCTGATGTTGCCGGCCCTGCTGCTTGTTGGCCTGAGTCTGCTGCTCGGGCGGTTTTTTTGCGGCTGGGTCTGTCCGCTCGGCAGTCTGGTGGACGGCGTGCAGCCGGCAATGAAGCAGGGGCGGCGACGGCAGACCACGCTGTTTCCGCAGTTGGCCGCCACGCTGCTGATCTTTGTGCTCGTCTCGGCGCTGCTCGGGCTGCCGCTGGCCGGCTATGTCGATCCGTTTTCAATTCTCGTGCGCGGTCTCGCCCAGGCGGTTTATCCGGCCAGCCACAACCTGGCCGAGTCTTTTTTCACCATGACCTACCTGCATGCACCGGCATGGGTCAACCAGATTACCGAACCGGTTTACGGTTTTTTGAAAGAGACGGTGCTGCCCTTCGAACGGAAGTATTTCTCTCTGTCACTGCTCAGCCTGGCCATTTTGGCGGCGGTGTTTCTTGCCGAAGCGGTGCAGCGCCGCTTTTTCTGCCGCAATATCTGCCCGCTCGGCGCTCTGCTCGGCTGGTTTGCCCGGCTCGGGCCGACCGGTCTGCGAGGCGGCGACGACGATTGCGGGGCTTGCCGGCTGTGCAGCCGGATCTGCCGCATGGGGGCAATCGATGAGCGGCGGCGGATCGATCCGCAACGCTGCAGCCTTTGCATCGACTGTCTGGTCCGCTGTCCGCGGCAGGTCATCTCTTTTCGATCGTTCCTGCCGGGTAGTCGCGGTGTCGGGGTATCGCTGTCGCGGCGGCGCCTGGTCGGTACAATTGCCCTTGGCTGTGTGATCCCGCCGATACTCGGGGTGCGCAGGCTCACGGCGGCACCGAACCCGCTGCTGATCCGGCCGCCCGGCGCCCTGACCGAGGCCGAGTTTCTGCAGCGTTGCGTCCGTTGCGCCGAGTGTATCCAGGTCTGCATCGGCAACGGATTGCAACCGGTCCTGCTGGAGGCTGGTATTGAGGGGATATTCTCGCCGCACCTGGTAGCCCGGACCGGTTATTGCGAATTCAACTGCACTCTTTGCGGGCAGATCTGTCCGACCGGGGCCATCAAGGAATTGACCCGGGCTGAAAAGCATCGCACCAAGATCGGCAACGCCTGGTTCGACAAGGATCGTTGTCTTCCGTACGCCAAGGGGATACCCTGTATCGTCTGTGAAGAGCATTGCCCGACACCGGACAAGGCCATCAAGTTCCGAACGGTGGTGATGGTCGATGACCTGACAGGCCAACAGCAGGAGATCCGGCGCCCCTTTATCGTCGATGAATTGTGTATCGGCTGCGGAATTTGCGAGACCAAATGCCCGCTGCCCGGACGGGCGGCCGTTTTTGTTACCAGTGACGGTGAGATGCGAAATCCGGATAATCTTCTGCCTGAGAAAGGCGAGACCGATCAGTGGGGGTATTGAGCTTGAACCTTGTCAATCTTCGGGTATCGGCAGCAGATCGTCATCCTCACCCGTCCCGTTGAGAACCTCGACAAGGCCGGCCAAGCCGCTGTGCAGCGTGGCGAGATGTTTATCGGAAAGCCGCTGCAAGGCCCTGCTCAACTCGCCCTGAGCCGGCTGCGGGGCCTGGCTGAGAAGTGATTCACCCTGTTTGGTCAGGGAAAGGTGGACGCTCCGCTGATCCCTGCCGCTGCGGTCGCGATTGATCAGCCCTTGTTGCTCGAGTTTATCGAGCATGTTGCTGCAGGTGGACGGGTGAATGGTCAAGGCCGCTGCCAGCTCCGAGACCTTGATTCCCGGATTGGCGTTGATTTCGTAGAGCATCCAAAGTTTTGCGCCGCTCAGGCCGCAGGTCGTTTCGACATGCTTGGCGTGGGCCTGGATGGACCTGAACAAGATACGCAGATCCCTGGTAATCTCGTGTATGTGTGTTGTCCTGGTGCTCATGAATTCTCCCGGAAGAAGGTCTGCCGTCACGCTATTTAAACGTTTGTGCAGTTCTCTTCCAGTCTTTTTATTGCGGACTTGTTCGGCCGGGGAGCGGGGGTGCTGCAGAACGGCCCGGAGCGATGGTTCGCTCCGGGCCGCAGGGATGGATCCTGTGTTACATCGCTGCCTTGCGGGCCTCTTCAAGCCAGCCGTTCCAGGTTTCCTGGTTGTTGGCTATCCATTCATCGACATGACGTTCAATGTCTTTCTCACTCTTCTCGCCTTCGTTCATCCGCGTGTTCTGAGCGTTGATGTCTGCGAGCGGCAGGGTGAATACCTCGAAAAACCGCTTCGCGGCAGGGTTGGCTGCAAGGAACTCCTTGTTGGCGACAACTCGGATATCGGAGGCGACAAAGCCAAGCTTGACGGGATCGGATACCGCGCCGACAACACCAGAGACCTCCATGCGGTCTTCAAACCCTTTCTGGGCGTCGCTGGCATTGATTTCAGGGACGTTAATCCACATCACGTCTTCGCCGGGCTTGAATTTGTAGACGGTCCAGTTCGGCGTCCAGGTATAGAAAAAGACCGGTTTTCCATCTTTGTAATTACCGAGTGCCGAGGCCATACCGGCTTCGTAGGAAGCCTTGGAGGCGTTGATATGGTCGTTGAGGCCATAGGCGTTGAGATGGTGATCGATGACCTTCTCACAGCCCCAGCCGGGCGGGCAGGCGGTCAGATCGGCCTTGCCGTCGCCGTTGCTGTCAAAGGCTTTTTTCACGTCGTCCCGTTTGAAGTCTTCAAGGCTTTTGATGTCGAATTTTTCCACATCTCTCTTGGAGACCAGGTAGCCGCCCATACCGCCGGCCTTGGCGACAAAGCCGATTTTTTCAGCTTTTTCATCAAAATCTTTCGGCAGCTGGGCGTTATGCATCGGAAACCAGCCGTTGGCCCAGTAATCGACATCGGCCAGGGTGACTGATTTGTAGAAAATCGGGTTGGTCAGGTCTTTTGGGGCATTGGCTGTATAGCCGAGGGTTTCCATGGCGCGACGGATCAATGCTTCCTGGAAAAAACCGGTGTTCCAGGTGGCCCGGGCCGGATTCAGGGTAACTCCCTCGCCGGGCATGTCGGCCGCCGAGGTGGTGAGGGCGGTTCCTCCCACGGTGAGCAGAGCGATTGCCGCTGAGATTACGAATTTTTTCATCATCAGAATTCCTCCTTTACTTTCTGTTATTTTTTCTTACCCATGGATTGGGTTACACGGTCGAGAATAATAGCCATCAACACGATCGCCAGACCGCCGATGGTTGCCCGACCAATATCGAGTGTGTTGAGACCGAGGATGACCGGGGCGCCAAGTCCGCCGGCTCCGATCAGTGCGGCGATGACCACCATCGACAATGCCATCATGATGGTCTGGTTCAGCCCCGCCATGATGGTCGGCAGCGCCAGTGGTATCTGGACGCGCCGCAGCACCTGCCAGTCGGTGGCGCCGAAGGCCAATCCCGCTTCGACCAGTTCCGGGTGGACCTGGCGGATGCCGAGGCTGGTCAAGCGGACGATGGGCGGCAACGAAAAGATAATGGTCGCCAGTACCCCGGCAACGTTGCCGACCGAGAAGAGCATGACGATCGGAACCAGATAGACGAACGCCGGTGTCGTCTGCATCGCATCGAGACAGGGCCGCAGAATCGAATCGAACCGATCACTGCGCCCGGCTAACAGCCCGAGCGGGATGCCGACGATAGTGCAGAAGATGACCGACGAGAAGACCATCGCCAACGTGGTCATGGTGTCCGGCCAGAGGCCGAGCATACCGATGAAAACCATTGAAACGACACTGAAGATCGCCAGCCTCAGGCCGGAAACCCGCCAGGCGATGACGCCGACCAATACCACGATGACCAGTGGATGCACGGCGTGCAGTCCATTTTCCAGACCGGTCAGGGTGACTTCCACCGGCCATTTGATCATTTGAAAAAACCAGCGATACCCTTCCACCAGCCAGTCGATGAACGAACTGACCCATTCATCGAGCGGAATAAGCTTATCGTCAAACAGAAACATCAGTTTTCTCCCGGTTCGGTGCTCTTTTGTTGATGGTCACCGTTTTCCGCACGATGCAAGGTTCGCAGGAAACGGTTCTTCGACACGACGCCCCGGTATTTCTTCTCTTCGTTGACGACCGGGATCGGCCAGGAATGGGAAGCGACCAGCGGCAGGATATCCTGTAGGCTGTCGGTCTCGAGAACGGCGGTCGCCTCGGGTAGAAAGGCATCTTCTATCTTGGCACCGCTGGTCTTGCGCTCCAGGGTGTCGCGCAGTGAGTCGATAGAGACGACGCCGCAGAAGCGGCGCTGGGAATCGAGGATATAGGCGTACTCCCGGTCGAGGTCGTTGAGCTTTTCCAGCGTGGCCCGCAGGCCGCCCTGGCTGGTATGCCAGATAACCGTCGGCTGGGTGTCGCGGACGATGTCGCCGGCCGAGATGACCCCGGTCGGATCGACGCCGCGGAAAAAGGCCCGAACGTAATCGTCGGCCGGGTTCTGCAGAATTTCCTCGGGGGTACCGACCTGTACGACCCGGCCGCCTTCCATGATGGCAATGCGGTCGCCGATGCGCAGTGCTTCGTCAAGATCGTGGGAGATAAAGATGATGGTGCGTTGGTGCTGATCCTGCAGTTTGAGCAGTTCGTCCTGCATTTCGGTGCGAATCAGCGGGTCAAGGGCGGAGAAGGCCTCGTCCATCAGCATGATGGCCGGGTCGACGGCCAGACCGCGGGCCAGCCCGACTCGCTGCTGCATGCCGCCGCTCAGTTCCCGGGGGTGAGCATTTCCCCAGCTCTCCAGACCGACCTGTTCAAGGGCCACCAGGGCCCGTTCCTGCCGTTTGTCCTTGCTCATGCCGGACAGTTCGAGGCCGAAACTGACATTGTCGATAATATTGAGATGCGGCATCAGTGCAAAAGACTGAAAAACCATGGACGTCTTGGAGCGGCGAAAGTTGACCAGCTGGTTATGGTTCATCGCCATTACATTCTCGCCGTCAACGATCACTTCGCCCGATGTCGGTTCGATCAATCGGTTGAACATCCGCACCAGCGTCGACTTGCCTGAGCCCGAAAGGCCCATGACGACGAAGATTTCGCCTTGGTTGATGCTCATGCTGGCGTCCTGGACGCCGACGGTGTGTCCGGTCTGTTCGTAAATCTCTTCCTTGTTTTTTCCCTTCTTGAGAAGGTCCAGGGCTTGCTGTGGTTCCGGCCCGAAAATCTTGTAGAGGTTTTTAACGGCGATCTTCTCGATTGGTTCGCTGTTGTCCGAATTGTTATGATTATTATTCATGACAGTCACGCACCTCCGCGAGCGTGAATTCAGTGTCCAGTTTCAGTGGTCAGCCTAAAAAACACCGTCGAGAAAATCGGCGGTAGAGAGGAATGCGCTCGGTGCTGAGCGGCACATCATTTCACAATAAATTATCCTACAATAATATATTATAAAATAAGAATTAGTCAAGTGGTTTCCCCGATGCTCATCACCGGGGCGTCGTCGGCCAGACTATTGCCGGGTGAGGGAGAAATGGTATATATGAGCGCAGGTGAAATCGTGAACGTGGGCAGTTCAGACCAAAGCCGGCTGTTTTCCGGCTGTGGTCTGAACTGCCGAACAGCCGGGGAGCGAACATGCGTTTTTCAGAGGCACGGCAGGGCCGGGTATTTATCCTGCGCTTGGAAGATGGCGATATCGTCCATCAGGAGATTGAACGATTCGCAAAGGAACAGGCGATAGCGGCGGCGGCCTTGATTATCGTCGGCGGCGCCGATCGCGGCAGCCGTCTCGTGGTCGGCCCGGAAACGGACCGCGGCTTGCCGTTGCGACCGATGCAGACAATTCTGGAACACGCCCACGAGATAACCGGAACCGGGACACTGTTTCGCGACGAGGACGGTCAGCCGCTGTTGCATATGCACCTGGCCTGCGGACGCGGGGAGAAGACGGTTACCGGCTGCATCCGCTCAGGGGTGGCGGTCTGGCATGTGATGGAGGTGATCCTATTCGAGATCTGCGATACCACGGCAAAGCGGGCCGACGAGGCGCCGCTGGACCTCAAGCTGCTGCAACCCTGAGACTCCCTGCGGGCCGACCTGCCGGGCGGTCCGCACGGCACCGCTCAATTGCCGAACAATCCCTTCAGCAGTCCCTTGGCCTTTTCCACTTCCTCGCTAAGTTGTTCCCGGCGTTCCGGGGTGATGGTACCGTCCTTGATGATGTCCTGGACATCCTGCCGATTCAGGAGCTGCTCTCTGGCAAGAGCCTCGAGATCCGGCAGGAACGTCGGGTCGGAGAAGGTTCCGCCGACCAATACGGGAACCGCGAGGCCGGATCGTTGCTCCTCGTCCCCCTGACCCTTGATGGTGGCCACCAGTTCCGGTCTGAGGCGCAGATCGAGCGTTTTTGTCACCAGGTTGGCGGTTCCGCTGGCGTCGGCCCTGATAAACGGTGACTTGAGGGTCGCCTCCGGTATGGTGATCAGACCATGGGCGATGGTGACGGGCAGGTTCAGCTCGGAGAAATCGGTACGCGGCCGTTCGCCCTGCTCGTCGAGGGAAAAACCGGAGGTGATGGTGCGGGCCAGCCGGGCCAGGTCGAGACCGATCAGGGCGCCATCGTTGAAGTGGAGCGTGCCGGTACCGTTCAGAGATGAAACGATGTCCGCCGACCGATCTCCGCTAGCGGCGAGATCAAGGTCTGCGGTGAGGCGTCCTTCCAGCAGGTCTTTGTCGGCAAAATCCCGCAGTAGCGGACCAACCTGTACCGATTCGATGGCAGCCGTGATCGATGAAGCGGGCACATTCTTGCCTAGGTCGACGCTGCCGGTGGCGCTGAGATGCCCTTCGTAGAGATCCAGGGCCAGCGAGTTGAGGGTAAACAGAGCGTCTTCTCCGGAGAGATCGAGCGTGACAGAGGTGGCGGTTGCCCCATGGACACGAACCTCGCCGAGCTTGATGACAGCCGTCAACACCAGGTTGCGCAGCGACTCGTAGGTTGCGGCGGGGCGTTCCGCCGACGTCGGTGGCTCGGCGCCGGTCTCCTGGTTGGCACCGGTGTCGGTCTGTTCACCGGTGGACTGCTGATCTCGGGCGTCGTCCTGGGGGTGTGAACCGGTGTTTTCGGGCTGCTGTGCAACAGGCGCACCACTGCTCGGACGGCTTGCCTGGTCGGCAGACGCCGGCGGCAGATACCGATCAAGATCGATACGGTCGATCGTCATGGCCAAATCGATTCGTGGTCCGGCAAACACGGTCATCATCCGCTCCAGTGACAGGGTCGTGTCGTCAATGACGATGGTGCCGTCCGCAACTTCCAGCTGCTGCGCAGTGCCGCGCAGATTAGCCTTCAGGGAAAAATTCTCCAGCGCCTGCGGGTCGGCGGTCTGCAGTGAGACATCCGGTTTGACCCGGTCGATCAGCTGCTTCGGATTGAAGGGATCGACGGTAATATCGAACTGGTACGACGGATTGGCGACCAACTCCTGGATAGAGCCGGTGATGCGGCTCTTCATCGTATCGAAGGCGGTGAAATTCAGGTCGATCGGCAGGGGGGTGCTCCCGGGTTGAGCGCCGAGCGGGCCGATTGAACCGGTTATGCGCAGCGGTTGGTTGTCGAACAGCGCCTCCAAGTTCAACGAGATCGGGCGATCAAGGGAGACATCGTTGAGCTGCAGATTGATGGCGGACATCTCATGGCTGGTCCCGGAGGTACGATCGACCACCCGGATGCTGCCGTTTTTGAGAGAAAACTCGGCAACCTCCAGCGAATTGAGCTGGAAAGCGCCGGCGGCGGCAGGGCTGCCTGCTTCCGGTGGTCCGCTGCCCTCCCGGTCAGGGTCGGCGGTTGCCGTTGGCGAAGGTGCTGAGGACGCGCCGTGTGCCTGCTTCTGCCAGTTGCCGCCGCCCTGTTCGTCTTTTTCCAGGTAAAGCTGTGGTCCGTCGATGATGAACCTGCTGATTTCGATATTTTTGGTAAGCAGCGGCAACGTCTTCAGTCGTGCCTCAAAGGAGCGGACCTGGAGGAGCGGCTGCTGGCCGGACCCGCTCGGGCCATCCAGTTGCAGGTCCTCGAACGTGAGGGCGATCCAGGGGAACAGGGAAAGAGTGATTTCGCCGTTGAGGTGGGCCGGCATGCCGGTGTGTTTGCTGATGGTTTTCTCGATGGTGGGGGTGTAACGCTGGAGATCGAGAAAACGCGGCACGATCAGGACTGCTCCGACCAGGAGCAGAATCAGGGCGGCGATGGCGAACAGACCGTAGGTGAAAACTCGTTTCATGATCGTTTCCTCTGAGAACGTTTTAATAAGCACGGAGAAATTTCAAAGAAGTGTCACTGCATTATCATCAACCTCCAGGCTGCGGTCAACCACTGGGCCTGCTTTTTTTTATTGTGCCAGGAAAACCTAGGCCGTCGTTGCTGCAGGTGAACTGATGACGGAGGAGCAGAACGGTTTAGCGGATGGGTTTGCTGGTAATGGTAATTATTATTGACAAGTTATCGCAATGTCGCTACGTTGCCTGAGAATATGGTGAAAAACTTCGCCTTCCGGGTTGTCATCACGGTAGCGAAGCGGGTACACTACGAACGAAACTCCGCTCAGTTTTGCACTGAAAACATGTGATCGTGCAGGAGGAAGGCATGACCATCTGGTCCTATCCGATCAGGATCTTCCGCTTTTACCGGGACGGGTTTGCTGCGATGACCGTGGGGCGGACCTTGTGGAAGTTGATTTTTATCAAGCTTTTTATCATGTTTGCGGTGCTCAAGGTGTTTTTCTTTCCCGATTTTTTGACGACACGGTTTGACACAGACGAACAGCGGGCCGGTTATGTGCTGGAGCAGATAACCAATGGTGCCGCCAACCAAGACGAGAGGAGGAATTCGCATGGGCGAGATTGATCTGGGCCTGGTCAACTGGTCCCGGGCACAATTTGCCTTGACGGCCATGTATCATTGGCTCTTCGTACCGTTGACCCTTGGCCTTTCATTTCTTTGTGCCTTTTTCGAGACGATTTATGTCCGGACCGGCAAGGAAGAATGGAAGCACCTGACAAAATTCTGGATGACTCTGTTCGGCATCAACTTTGCGATCGGTATTGCCACCGGGATCATCCTCGAATTTCAATTCGGAACCAACTGGTCCAACTATAGCTGGATGGTCGGTGATATTTTCGGCGCGCCGCTGGCCATCGAAGGCATCGTCGCCTTTTTCCTCGAGGCCACCTTTTTTGCCGTGATGTTTTTCGGCTGGAACCGCGTATCCAAGGGGTTTCATCTGTTCTCAACATGGATGGTTGCCGTCGGCTCCAACCTGTCGGCGCTCTGGATTCTGGTGGCCAACGGCTGGATGCAGCACCCGGTTGGCATGCAGTTCAACCCTGAGACGGTCCGCTTCGAGATGCAGAACTTCTGGGAGGTGCTCTTCTCGCCGGTGGCCGTTGCCAAGTTCACCCACACGACCAGTGCCAGCTTTATCGTCGGTTCCCTGTTCGTGATCACCGTGTCATCGTGGTACCTGTTGAAAGGCCGACACTTGTTGATGGCTAAGCGTTCGATCCTGGTAGCCTCGGTGTTCGGCCTGCTCTCCTTTTTCTATGTCAGCCTGACCGGTGACGAGTCGGCTTATTCCAATGCGTGGACCCAGCCGATGAAACTGGCCGCATACGAAGGTCTCTATGACGGCGAGCGACCTGCGGATATTGTTGCTCTCGGAATACTTAACCCGGCAAAACGGCCAGGTGATGATCGCCAGCCGTTTCTCTTCGAGATCAAGATCCCCTATCTGCTGTCGGTCCTGGCCAACCGATCCGTTGATTCCTTCGTTCCCGGGATCAATGATCTTCTATACGGCAATGAAGCGGAAGGGCTTGTCGGGATTGACAAGAAGATCGAGCGCGGCCGTATTGCCGTTGCCGATCTGGCCGCCTATAAGGAGGCCAAGGCGGCCGATGACACGGCGGCGGCTGCCGCCGCGCTGGCCCGGTTCGAGCAGAATAGCGAGTTTCTCGGGCATGGCTATCTGGAAAAGCCGGAAGACGCGGTACCACCGGTGCAGACCTCGTTCTATTCGTTTCACATCATGGTTTTTCTCGCTCTGTTCTTCGGTTTTATCTGTGCCGCCTATCTCTACTACACGATGAAAGACACCATCGAGCAAAAGCGCTGGCTGCTGCCGTTCGGCATCTCTTCTTTCTTCGTGGCGCTGACCGCCAGCCAGGCCGGTTGGGTGACGGCCGAAGTCGGCCGCCAGCCCTGGGCGATCCAGGATATGCTGCCGGTGGGCATGGCCACCAGCAACCTGGCGACGGGCAATGTGATCGCTACGTTCTGGATCTTCGCCGCGCTGTTCACCCTGCTGCTGCTGGCCGAAATTAAAATCATGCTCAGTCAGATCAAAAAAGGACCGGAGGGCGCGAAATGATCGGTTCACTCGATATCTCCGTATTGCAGCAGATCTGGTGGCTGCTCGTCGCTGTTGTCGGCTCGCTCTTTCTCTTCATGAATTTTGTCCAGGGCGGGCAGAGCCTGCTCTGGCAGGTGGCGAAAACCGAGACGGAAAAGTCGCTGGTCATCAACTCGCTTGGCCGGAAATGGGAATTGACCTTTACCACGCTGGTCCTTTTCGGCGGGGCTTTGTTTGCCGCGTTCCCGAAATTCTATGCTACCAGCTTCGGCGGCGCCTATTGGGTGTGGATGCTCATTCTGTTCACTTTTATCGTCCAGGCCGTCAGTTACGAGTTCCGGAAAAAGCCCGATAACCTGCTCGGTGCTCGGGTCTTTGAATTGTTCCTGCTGATCAACGGATCGATCGGTATCCTGCTGATCGGGGCGGCGGTCGGCACCTTTTTTACCGGTTCCAATTTCGAGTTGAACCAGTACAATCAGGCTCGCTGGACCCACCCGCTGCACGGACTCGAGGCGGCTTTCTCGCTGTTCAATCTGTCCTTCGGCCTGTTTCTCGTATTCAACGCCCGAGTCCTTGGGGCGATGTACCTGGTTAACAATATCGACTGCACCACGGTGCCACAGCTCGAGCAGCGGTTGCGCCGGGCCTGCCTGGTCAATCTCGTTTGTGCCCTGCCGTTTTTGCTTTTCATTCTCGGTTCACTGTTGGTCATGCCGGGCTATTCTGTTGACGGCAGCGGGGTGGTTTCACTGGTTCCCGGCAAGTATCTGGCGAACCTGCTGGCCATGCCGGTGACCCTCGGCCTGCTCGTCGCCGGTCTGGTGCTGGTGATCTGGGGAGTGGTTTCCACCGCGTTTCTCGGCGGCGGCCGGGGTATCTGGTTCGGCGGTTTGGGAACGGTTCTGGTCGGTCTGGCCGTGTTTGCCATTGCCGGGTATAACGACACGCCGTTTTATCCGTCCAAGGCAGACCTCCAGTCCAGCCTGAGCATTCATAACGCCTCGTCGAGCCATTACACGCTGACGGCCATGACCTATGTGGCGTTGGTGATCCCGCTCGTGCTTGGCTACATCGCCTATGTCTGGAAATTGATGAACGCGAGAAAGGTCGGTCCCGACGATCTTGAAGATTCCAAGGCCTATTGAGCTCTTTGCAAGGAGTGTGAGAGATGAACCTGGTATTAATGGTTTTGTGGTGCCTGTTGATTGTCGTGTCCTACGGGTTATCGGTCAAGGTGCTCGAAAAATCCAAGAAGATGTAAAGATCTCCGGCCGGTCGGCAGGCGGTTTGCCCTGTCCGGCGGGAGAGCATGAGTAGGAGTGAAGGATGGGAAAAAGCCTGTTTGACAAGGTCTGGGACGAGCACAAGGTGGCCGCTCTGTCGGAGACCAGGGACCAGCTCTTTATCGCGTTGCACCTGGTACACGAGGTCACCTCACCCCAGGCCTTTCAAGCCCTTCGTGAGCGTGGCCTGCCGGTGAAATATCCGGAGCGGACCGTGGCTACCGTCGATCATATCGTACCCACCGAGCAGCAGCTGGTACGGCCTTATGGCGACTCTCTGGCCGAAGAGATGCTGCAAGCGCTGGAGAACAACACCAGGGTCTTCGGTTTGCCGTTCTTCGGCCTTGACTCGGCGGCCCAGGGTATCGTCCACATCATCGGTCCCGAAAACGGCCTGACCCAACCGGGGATGACCATTGCCTGCGGAGATTCGCATACGTCGACACACGGTGCCTTCGGAGCGGTGGCCTTCGGCATCGGCACCTCGCAGGTCCGTGACGTGCTGGCGACCCAGACCCTGGCTCTGGAGCGGTTGCAGGTCCGGCGCATTGATGTGGTCGGCCGGCGGGGATTGGGAGTCTATGCCAAGGATATCATTCTGAAGATCATCGCCACCCTCGGCGTCAAAGGAGGGATCGGCTACGCCTATGAATACGGCGGGCCGGTGATCGAGGCCCTGTCGATGGAAGAGCGGATGACCGTCTGTAACATGAGTATCGAGGGCGGCGCCCGGGCCGGTTACATCAATCCGGACCAGACCACATTTGATTACCTGCAGGGACGTCCATTCGTCCCGGCAGGCGATGATTTTGCCGCCGCCGTTCGCCGCTGGCAGGCCATGACCTCGGACGATGATGCCGATTACGCGGACCGGGTAACCATCGATATCACCGGTATGGCGCCGCAGCTGACCTGGGGCATCAACCCGGGTCAGGTGACGGGGATCGACGAGCCGTTGCCTGAGCCTGACAATTGCGCCGAAGAGGAGCGGGACGGCGTGCGCAAGGCCTATGAGCACATGGGATTTCGACCGGGCCGGCGGTTGGCCGGAGAACCGGTCGATGTCGCCTTTGTCGGTTCCTGCACCAACGGCCGGCTGGCCGACTTCCGCGCCGCTGCCACCATACTCAAGGGGCGTCGCGTCGCCCCCGGAGTCCGGGCTCTGGCCGTTCCCGGTTCGCGCAGTGTCAAGCGCCGGGCCGAGGAGGAGGGGCTTGACGAGATCTTCCGCGCGGCCGGATTCGACTGGCGGGAGCCGGGCTGTTCGCTGTGCCTGGCCATGAATCCGGATAAACTCAGTGGCCGACAGCTCTGTGCCAGCTCGTCGAACCGCAACTTCATCGGCCGACAGGGCGCGCCGCTTGGCCGTACCTTGCTGATGAGTCCGGCAATGGTCGCCGCCGCCGCGGTGGCCGGAGAGGTCGCCGATGTCAGGGATTTTTTGGAGGGGCCCAGATGAGCAGCCAGATGTCCATTATCAAGCGAGTAGAGGGACGGGGACTGGTGCTGCCGGGCAACGATATCGACACCGACCAGATCATTCCGGCGCGTTTCCTGCGCGCCATCACCTTCGCCGGACTGGGCGAGCAGGTCTTTCGTGACGAGCGTTTCGACGAAAACGGCGCGCCGCGGCCTCATCCGTTCAACGACGAACGCTATCACGGCGCCGAAATCCTCATCGTCAACACCAATTTCGGCTGTGGTTCGAGTCGGGAGCATGCGCCGCAGGCCCTGCTGCGCTTCGGCATCAAAGCCATTGTCGGTGAATCCTTCGCCGAGATCTTCGCCGGTAACTGCGCCGGCATCGGTCTGGTCGTTGCCACCATGGCCCGGCCGCTCGTGGTCGACCTGCAGGCCCGGGTGCAGCGGGATCCGTTGCTGCCGCTGCTGGTCGATATCGAAAACTTACTGTTCGGTTGTGCTGACGAGCGCTTCCCTCTGGCCATGAACGAGGCGGCGCGGGCTGCCCTGCTCGGCGGAACTTGGGACAGCCTCGAGCAGCTCAGGCGCGACGATGCGGCCATCGAGCGGGTGCATCGTCGGCTGCCGCCGTTTTCCACGCTGCTGAACGCGGACGGGCAGCCACTGTAACCGGGCTGGATCTGCCGCCGTGTCTCAGGCGGATAGCCAGATCAGCAGCGGCCAGCAGAGTTGCAGGCAGACCAAGGCGTAGAGGCCGGCGGCGATATCGTCGGCCATGATGCCGATGCCGCCGTGCAGGTGGGAGTCAAGCCATGAGACCGGAAACGGCTTGACGATGTCGAAGAGCCGGAACAGCAAAAAACCGAGCAGCCAGGCCAACGGGTGATTGGGTGCCAGCGTCAGCGTGACGAAAATGCCGAGTATTTCGTCGATGACGATGCAGCCCGGATCGGGCCGGTTGAGGATCTTCTCGGCCGAACCGGCCGCCAGATAGCCGACGATAAATATGCCGCTCATGACCAGCAGATAGGTGGGCAGCGGCAGATTGCGGCAGAAAAACCACGGAATGAGCGCAAACGCCGAGCCCCAGGTGCCGGGTGCCTTTGGGATCAGGCCGGTATAGAGCCCGGTGGCTATGGCGACGATTAGCCGATCCATGGTCATTCTCCCTGCTCGCTGCGCAGCAGAATCTCGCGATAGACCAGGTCCAGCGATACCCGGTGTTGCTCGGCAACGGCCCGGCAGGCTTCATACTCGGGATAGACCTTCGAACCCATGGGGGTGTCCACCTCTTTGGCGGTCACTGCGCCCCAGCGAGTGGTAACGGTGACGCTGCGGCGCGGCAGAGTGAGCCGCTGCTCCGTGCGAAAGCGCAACCCGATCGACGAGGTCTCACTGAGGATCAATTCCTTGAGGTGCGCTCCGTGGACCGGAGCGGCGATCACCCGCAGACAGAAGCCGGGGCGCCCTTTCTTCATCTGCATCGGCGTCAGGCTCACGTCAAGGGCACGGCTGGCGAACAGTCTGTCGCAGAGCAGGGGAAATCCTTCCATGTGCCAGTCGTCGAGATGGGTCTCGATCACCTCGACTTCTGCCGCCTCGCCGACGGATTGAGTCTGGCCGATCATCATCCTGAGCAGATTGGGCCGCTGCTCTTCACCCTCCGCTTGACCGGCGCCGTAGCCGGTTTCCTCGATGCGCATCGGTGGCAGCGGACCGAAGCGTTCGACCAGCCCGGCAACCAGGGCGGCGCCGGTGGGCGTGACCAGCTCCCGCTCGGCCTCAATACCGCGGACCGGGATGTCGCGGAGCAGTTCACAAACGGCCGGGGCCGGCAAGGGCAACCGGCCGTGAGCACAGGAGACGAAACCGCGACCGAGCGGCAGCGGTGAGCAGTGCACGGCGTTGACGCCGATGAGCTGTAGGCCGACGACCGCACCGACCACATCGATAATGGTGTCGATGGCACCGATCTCGTGAAAGTGGACCCGCTCCACCGGCAGGTCGTGAACCCGGGCCTCGGCTTCAGCCAGACGGGTGAAAATCTGCAGCGCGCGCCGGGCAACCGCCGGATCGAGGTGGCTCTTTTCCAGGATTGCGCAAATATCGGGCAGGGTGCGCAGCGACCGGACGGCAGGGGCGTTGATCTGCACCGCTGTGGCCCTGATACCCTGTCTGGTGATCCGGCGAACCTTCATTTCCCAGGGATCGAAAACGAGACCGGCCAACTCACCGCGCAGTTGCTCGACATCGAGGCCGCAGTCCAGCAGCGCACCGAGCAGCATGTCGCCGCTGATGCCGGAAAAACAATCGAGGTAGGCGATCTTCATCGGATTATGCCGGCAGGCCCGCCAGGCGGCAGCCGGTCGTCAGCGGATGACCGTTGAGAAAGGAGGCGATGCTCATCCGACCCCGTCCTTCCGGTTTGACTTCCCTGATCAGCAGACAATTATGAGCCGTGGCCACCAGCAGGCCCTCACGGTCGGCGCGCAGAATGGTGCCCGGCTCCTGACTGCTCTCTTCGCCGATCACGGTCGGGGCAAAGAGCTGCAGTTTTCTGCCGTCGAGATAGCTGTAAGCGGTCGGCCACGGATCGAGCCCCCTGATCATACGGTGGATGTGCAATGCCGGCCGGTGCCAGTCGATACAACCGTCCTCTTTCTTCAACATCGGGGCGACGGTTGCCAGCGTTTCATCCTGTTTAATGGTTGCCAGCCCACCCTGACCGAGCAGGTCGATGGTATCCATCAATACCTGGCTGCCGAGTTCGGCCAGCTTGGGCAGCAGTGACCCGGCCGTCTCATCCGGATCGGGGTGCAGTGCGGCGGTGAGCAGGATATCCCCGGTGTCCATGCCCTCGTCCATCTGCATGATGGCCACCCCGACCTCGGCATCACCCTTGATCAGGGCCCATTGGATCGGCGCGGCGCCCCGATGACGGGGCAGCAGTGAGCCGTGAACGTTGATGCAGCCGTGCTTCGGCAGGTTCAACAGAGGCGGCGGCAGGATCCTGCCATAGGCCGCCACGACGATGAGATCGGGCTCATAGGATGCCAGGGCGGCGGCGAACTCGGGAGTCTTGATTTTTTCCGGCTGCAGGACCGGCAGGTCGTGTTCGCCGGCCAAGATCTTGACCGGGGGCGGCATCGGCCGCCTGCTCCTGCCTTTCGGTCGATCCGGTTGACTGACCACGGCGACGACCCGGTCAGGGCCATGGATGAGTGCGTTCAGGCTGGGAACGGCAAAGTCGGGCGTTCCCATGAAAATGATGCGAAATCTCTCTTGAGCCATTAAGCGGCCTGCTCCGCGGCCAGCATTTTTTTTCGCTTTTTCTTGTAGAGATTTCGTTTAAGTGGACTGAGGTGATCGATAAAGAGAACCCCGTTGAGGTGATCGATCTCATGCTGCAGCACAACGGCAAAGCGATTTTCCGTCTCCAGCTGATGCGCTGTTCCGTCTTCGTCCTGATAGGTGACGGTGACCTTGAGATACCGCTGGACCTGGGCCGTCAGCTCGGGCACGCTGAGGCAGCCTTCCTCGTCGACCTGATGTCCCTCGCGGGCGATGATTTCCGGGTTGATCATGGCCAGGTAGCGCTGCGGTTCATCGGGTGCGGTGGTGTCGACGACGATTACCCGCAACGACCGGCCGATCTGCGGCGCGGCCAGGCCGATGCCGGGGGCATCGTACATGGTTTCGACCATGTCCGCGATCAGGGTTCGCAGGCTATCGTCAAACGCTTTGACCGGCTGTGCCTTCAGGCGCAGGACGGGTTCGGGGTATTCCTTGATTGTCTGTATGGTCATTGGTATGCACGTTTGTTTTTCATCAAGATCGGCGCTGGGCGGACAATGTACCACAGCAACGTTTTCTTGACCAATGGTGATTGCTGCCCCGGCCCCATGGGCGTTGCAGAGCTGTTGCTTTGTCGATGGCGAAACGGTAAACTGGCGGCCTGCCGGAACCATATCTCAACACCATGCGCGGGGGATTATCGACTATATTATGAACATCCTGTGGCCAATTGCAAGTTATCTCATTGGTGCCATTCCCTTTGGCCTGCTGGTCGGCAGACTGGCGGGGATCGATGTGCGGACGGCGGGCAGCGGCAATATCGGCGCGACCAATGTCAATCGTCTGCTCGGCAAAAAATTCGGTGTGATAACGCTGGTACTCGACTGCCTGAAAGGATTTCTGCCGATTTTTCTCGCTACACTCTTGTTGCCCGCCGGGCCGTATCGCCACTGGCTTGTGCTGCTCTGCGGCATTCTCTCGGTAGTTGGCCATATGTTTCCGATCTATCTCGGTTTCAAAGGCGGCAAGGGAGTGGCCACTGCGCTCGGCGTGTTTTTGTTCTTGTCTCCGCCGGTTATTGCCATCAGCCTGACAGTCTTTATCGGGGTAGTGCTGTCGTCCGGGTTCGTCTCGGCCGGCTCGCTGGCCGCCTCAGCGCTGTTTCCCTGCTGGCTGTTTTTCTTCGGCCATCCGCCGGCGACCGTGCTGGCAGGTGGTATCGTCGCGGCGTTGATCTGGTTGAAGCATCACGAAAACATCGGGAGGTTGTGGCGTCGTGAGGAGAAGACCTGGAAGAGGAGATGATCTGCGGCCGGTCGGCTGTGCGGCTTTCACCAGAGAGTTCGCTTCGACAACAATGCTCGGAGCATGGCAATGAGCCTGGAGCAGCAGATCAGTGCGGTTGCCGAGATTCGCCGACGACCCGATGGCTCGGCTTATCGCAGCTTGCCCTACGCCGAGCAGCAGCAGCTGGCTGCGCAATCCGGGAGCGATCATCACGCCGTCCAAATTGCGGCATTGCAGCTGGACATTGTCCCGGAGGTTTACGCGCGCAACCAGACGAGTTTATCCTGTCGGGAGCAGCTCGAGTTGCTGCGTGCCGGGGTCGCGATCATCGGTCTCGGGGGGCTCGGCGGCGCCGTCTGTGAAATGCTCGCCAGGATCGGCATCGGCCGACTCACCCTGATCGACGGCGACCGCTTCGCGGACAGTAACCTGAACCGTCAGCTCCTCTCCAGCACCGAATCGCTCGGTCACTTCAAGGCGGAGGTTGCCGCCCGGCGAATCGGAAACGTCAATCCGGCGGTGATCTGTCGGCCGGTTCCTGAGTTCTTGACCACCGAAAACGGTGTCGATCTGCTGGGCGGAGTCACCGTCGCCGTCGATTGCCTCGATTCGATACCGGCCCGGTTGCTCCTCCAGGATCTGTGCGCATCGCAGGAACTTGTCCTGGTCTCTGCCGCGATCGGCGGCACATCGGGTCAGGCAACGGTGATTATGCCCGGAGATGAGGGGCTCTACCGTATCTATCGCGGCAACGAAGCGACAGTGGTCGGTGCCGAGGGAAGGCTGGGAACCCTACCGTTTACCGCAATGGCCATGGCCGCCGTGGAATGCGCCGAGGTGGTTGCCGTGGCCCTCGGGCGGCCGGCAGCCCTGAGAAACCGCTTGCTGGTCACCGACCTGGACGATCACTCGACCATGGTGATCGATCTGCCGGAGCGGAAACCCAACGGGAGCCGGTGACCGGAAAATCTTTTTCCCCGGCGAAGATGGTGCAAAAAGACGTGCAGGCGCAGGGAGGGACTCGGGGTTGTGCCGGGGCTTTCGCTATCGTTCGAGATGGGGTGACGCGGGTGAATCTTGTCAGGAAACCGTTTGGCAGCCACCAGGGCAGAGATATCGATCTCTATACCTTCAGCAACGATCATGGTCTGGTCGTCTCGCTGACCAATTTCGGGGGCATTGTCACTGCTATCCGGGTTCCCGATCGTCGCGGCGTCCCGGGCAATGTCGTTCTCGGTTATGATAATCTGGCCGCTTATGTCGACGATCGGGCGTATGCCGGGGCGATCATCGGCCGATGTGCCAATCGTATCGGCCAGGCCCGCTTCCAGATCGACGGCAAATTACACCGGGTTGCGGCCAATGAGGGCGCGCATCATCTGCACGGCGGACATGAAGGGTTCAGCAAGAAGATCTGGGAAGCCGAGCCGGTCCGCGAAGCCCGCGGCTGCGGTTTGCGGCTGCTCTTGACCAGCCCGGATGGTGACGAGGGGTATCCGGGCATTGTCGATGTTCGGGTACTCTACCTGCTCACTGCCGATAACTCTTTGATTATCGAATACACCGCGGCCGGTGATCGGTCGACCGTGGTCAACCTGACGCAGCACGCCTACTTCAATCTGGCCGGCAGCGGCACGATTGACAACCACCGTTTGCAGATCCGCGCTTCCGGGTATATCCCGATGGATCGTGATCGGATCCCGGTCGGCATGCTGAAACCGGTTGATGGTACCGATCTGGATTTTCGCTCACCGCGGCTGATCGGCCGGGCCATCGACGAAATCAGCGCGGACCTGCTGATCGACGGGGGGCTCGACCACTTCTTTGTGCTTGACGGCGGTCGTGACGCAGACGCGGTCGCCGCCACGTTGTACCATCAAGGCTCCGGCCGAGCTCTGACCATCAGGACCAGCCAGCCGGGCCTGCAGCTTTCCACCGGCAATCAGTTGGACGAACAAATGTTCGACAACGGCGGCCGGCCGCTGCCCCGGCGCGCAGCACTTTGCCTGCTGCCCCAGCACTTCCCCGACTCGCCCAATCACCGCGCCTTCCCCTCGGTTATCCTGCCGGCAGGAAAGAGGTATCAGCACACCACCCGTTATCAATTCAGCACCCATCCGGCCTGAGTATCGACCGTCGGCACAAGATGCGACGCTCGATGCTTCACGGTGCAGATGCGCAGCGCATGGCTGGGCTTTGTCATAGCTTCTCTTCGGTCAGGGCGGAGGCGATCAGGACGTGCAGCCGGACTTTGCTCATTGCGTCTATCGGTATGGTGGTTTATAGTTGTCAGGATATGCGTTTATTGATGATGAGGTAGTGATGCAGACAATGAAGACAATGCGCGGCCAGCTTTTTCTGGTCCTGACCCTGGCGGCAATCGGAGCGCTGTCGATCCTGTTGAGCGATGGCTTCGCCGTGCCGGACCACGCCTATGTTTTGAGCGGGGGCCAAGGTAAGGTGTCAATCCGCAGCAGTGGTTCCTGTGGCGGCGACGGCGCTGGCCTTGCAGAACCGGTCGTCGGCATCGATCCGGCCGGGTTTTCCGTTTTCAGTTGGAACACCCATAAGGGCGACGATCCGGAGTGGCAACGAGATCTCGTCTCTCTCGGAAACGATGCGGATATCGTGTTGCTGCAGGAGGCCGCTCTCGGAGAAAATCTTCGGACCCAGCTTTCCCTGATGGGCCGGGACTGGCAGTTGGCGCCGGCGTTTCAATCGGCCGCGGGAGAGACCGGCGTGATGTCGATTTCCCCGGTCAGGCCCCACGATTATTGCGCCCTGCGAGAGACGGAACCGATTATCAGGATCCCCAAAATGGCCCTGACCAGCACCTATCCATTGCATGGCACGTCCGAGGTGCTGCTGGTCGTCAATGTCCACGTGGTCAATTTTACCCTCGCCCTCGATTCGGTGCGCAGCCAGATTGATGAGATAAAGGGGATGATCCGTTCCCATCGCGGACCGGTGGTCGTTGCCGGTGATTTCAACACCTGGAGTGAGGCGCGGCTGGAGTTGATCGATTCGGCAATGGCGGCGCTGGACCTGCAGCCGGTAGCGTTTCATCCCGATCATCGCAGTCGCTTTTTCAACCGCACTGTTGATGCCGTTTACTGCAGGGGACTTGAGGTCGTCAGCGCGCGCAGTTACCCGGTTCAGAGTTCCGACCACAACCCGTTGAGTGTTCACTTCCGGATCAGTAACGGCTGATCCCGATTACGCCTGTCGCGCCGGCGCCGCAAAGGTTCCGGTGGCGTCCGAGGTGACGTACTTTCCTTGCAAAAATCGCTGGAACAAGTATATTCGTCCAGCCGAACAGGGGGAGGAGAGTGCAGACCATGAAAGCAGCGCAGCAATTTGCCAGCGACAACAACGCCGGAATCTGTCCGCAGGCCTGGTCCATTTTGGCCGAGGCCAATCAGGGACACGCCTCGGCCTATGGGGACGACTGGTGGACAAAGCAGGCAATCGATCGTATTCGTGGACTGTTCGAGGCCGATTGCGAGGTGTTTTTCGTCTTTAACGGCACCGCCGGCAATGCTCTGGCGCTCGCCTCGCTGTGCCGGCCCTATGATGCGGTCGTCTGCCACCGGCTGGCCCATATCGAGACCGATGAGTGCTCGGCGCCGGCGTTTTTTAGCGGCGGCACCAAGCTTCTGCCCGGTGACGGCGCCGACGGCAAGTTGACGCCTGCCATCGTCGAAGAGATCGTCGGTCGGCGCAATGATGTCCATTTCCCCCGGGTTCGCGTGCTCAGCCTGACCCAGGCCACCGAGGCCGGCACGATCTATCAACCCGATGAGCTGCTCGAGCTGACTGCCCGTGCCCGGCACCACGGCCTGTTCGTACATCTGGACGGCGCCCGGCTGGCCAACGCGGTATCGACGCTCGGGTGTTCGCCGCGCGAGTTGACCGTGGACTGCGGTGTCGACGTCCTCTGCTTCGGCGGCACCAAAAACGGCATGGCGGTCGGCGACGCGGTGATCTTTTTCGATAGACGTCTGGCCGATGGCTTTGCCCGGCGCTGTAAACAGGCCGGGCAACTGGCATCGAAGATGCGTTTCCTCGCCGCTCCCTGGATAGCCATGCTCGACGACGGCAGTTGGCTGACCCACGCCCGCCACGCCAATGATTGTGCGGCGCGGCTCGAGGCACGGCTGCAGACGCTGCCGGGTGCGACCATCCTTTTTCCCCGGCAGGCCAATACCCTGTTTGTCGGCATGGCCGATCACCATCTGCAGGCCCTGAAAGAACGGGGCTGGCGCTTTTATATCTTCCCCGAGGCCGGCGGAGCGCGGTTCATGTGCTCCTGGGATACCGACATCGCCATGGTTGATCGTTTCGCCGACGATATCGAAGCGATTCTCACCGGGCAGGACGGCCGTTGATGTCCAGATTGCAGGCCAACTCCCTGCTGCTGCTAACCGCGATTATTTGGGGCACGACGTTTGTCGTGCAGCAGGTCGGTACCGGCGGTCTGCAGGCCATCACTTTCACCGGCACGAGGATGCTGGTCGGCGGGATTTTCATCCTACCGCTGGCGATTCGGCAATTCAGAAGAGTCCACGGCGGGGAACGTCGTTTCGGCCGTCTCGACTGGTTCGGCATTATCCTTACCGGCGTCATTCTGTTCACCGGTGCGACGCTCCAGCAATACGGTATTTTCCACACCACGGTCACCAATGCCGGCTTTCTGACGGCCCTGTATGTGCCGCTGGTACCAATCATTTCCTTTTTCCTGTTGCGGCGGAAGGTACACTGGGCGGTCTGGCCCGGTTCGGCCTGCTGCCTGGCCGGCACTTATATCATGAGCGGCGCCCAGGGACTCGATCTGCGCCTCGGCGATTTCTGGGTGATCGCTTCCAGCCTCTTCTGGGCATTTCATGTCATCATCGTCGGCACCATGGCCGTACGTACCCGGGCACCGCTGGTGGTGGCCTGCGGTCAGTTCTTCGTTTGCGGCCTGTGCGGGCTTGCCATTGGCCTGCCGGTCGAACAACCGGAGCTGGTGTTTTTTCACAACGGCCTGTTCGGCATTCTCTATGCCGGCTTGTTATCGACCGGTGTCGGTTTTACCCTGCAGGTTGTCGGTCAGCGCTTCACCCACGAGGCCGATGCGGCGATCATCCTCAGTTCGGAAACGGTCTTCGCTGCGCTGGCCGGCGTGCTTTTTCTCGCCGAACGGCTCGGGGCGGCGGAATTCTCAGGGGCGGCACTGATCTTTTTCGGTATCATGATCGTGCAGTTACTGCCGATGGTGCGACGCCGGGCTCGCCGGCTCAGCGGGTGAGCCCGTGGCCGCCGGCGGCCAAATGGCTTGCATTTTTCAGTCTATTTTCTATAAACAAGAGCGGTGCATGATTTCCCTCACTCTCTCAATCGCGGAAATCCGACTCCCATGATGCCAGCCAACCAGTCCCGTTGCCGGAAGTCCGCCGTTGTTCCCACCTTGTTTTTTTCTATGAAACGGCAAAGTTTCACTATTCGTTGTAACGCTCCGTTATGGGGGTTATACGAAAATCATTTCCCCGGGCTGGGCGGTTCTGTCGGAGGCTGCATCGCGAAGGCCCGGCTGGTCGGAGAATCAGGCCCGAAGGGCTGCGGACAGGACGTCCGCAGCCGGCGGTCAGGCCATGGATGGCCTGACCGCCGGCCTCGGAGGCCAGACGATCAGGCCGCAGCGCAGCAGCTGGAGGCAGGACCGGCCAGCCCTTCCGACCATGACGCCGATTTTCATGCTTCCGTTGTGACGTCCCTTCATGGGGGTTATATCCAAAGCCGCCCACAAGAATCCCTCAATTCCAGGAGCATCCCATGAGTGTTCATATTGCCGATCATCCGCTGATCAATCATAAACTCGGCTTGATGCGGGTTAAAGACATCACGACCAAGGACTTTCGGGATCTCGCTTCAGAAGTATCCCGGTTGTTGACCTACGAGGCGACCAAGGACTTGCAGACCCAGACAAAGACGATCGAGGGCTGGGCCGGATCGGTCGAGGTACAGGAGATCAAGGGCAAGAAAATCACCATCGTGCCGATTCTCCGGGCCGGGCTGGGTATGATGGACGGCGTGCTGGATATGATTCCCACCGCCAAGGTCAGTGTGGTTGGCTATTATCGGAACGAGGAAACGCTGCAGCCGGTTGAATATTACGTCAAGATGACCGGTGAGCTGGAAAAACGCATCGCGCTGATCGTCGATCCGATGCTGGCCACCGGCGGCACCTTGCTGGCGACCATCGAGACCCTGAAACGGGCGGGGTGCCGGTCGATCAAAGGGCTGTTTCTGGTGGCCGCGCCGGAAGGGCTGAAGCGGGTCACCGAGGCGCATCCCGATGTGGAGATTTACGTGGCGGCGGTTGATGAGCGGCTCAACGAAGTCGGCTACATCCTGCCCGGTCTCGGCGACGCCGGCGACAAGATATTCGGCACCAAGTAGCGGCAACCGGGTTTAGCGATATATGACAGGTAATCTAGAAAACGGGAGGGAGTGATAAGATGTCTGAAGATGTGCAGGATACACGCTATCGATTTCGTGCCAAGGACAGTCTGCTTGGGGCGCAGATGCTGTTCGTGGCCTTTGGCGCATTGGTGCTCGTGCCGATTCTCACCGGCCTCGACCCCAATGTCGCATTGTTTACGGCCGGCGCCGGCACCCTCGTCTTCCAGGTGATCACCCGGGGGCGGGTGCCGGTTTTTCTTGCCAGCTCATTCGCCTTTATCGCCCCGATCATCTACGGGGTGCAGACCTGGGGCGTCCCGGCAACCATGTGCGGTCTGTCGGCGGCCGGACTGCTCTATGTGCTGCTCAGTTTTCTGATCCGCTTTTTCGGCTCGGATATGTTGCATCGCATCCTGCCTGCCGTGGTAACCGGACCGGTGATCATGGTTATCGGCCTCGTTCTGGCTCCGGTTGCGGTTCACATGGCCGCGGGCCGGACCGGTGACGGCTCGGCCTGGCTCGTTCCGGGAACGACCTCGATGATTATCGCCGGCATTGCCCTGGCGACCACGGCGCTCACCGCGCTGCTGGGCCGCGGCTGGTTGCGACTGATCCCGATTCTCTGCGGTATTTTGGCCGGTTATCTGACCTCGCTGGCGCTCGATGTTACCGGTATCAGCGCCTCGCTGCAGGCGTCGTTCGACCCCGGAGACCTGCCCAACTGGACGGCTCCGGCCCTGATCTCGATGGCGCCGGTCGCCGATAAAGCCTGGCTGGCGATGCCGAATTTTGTCATGCCCGAATGGAGTTGGGCGGCGATATTTTTCATCGTGCCGGTGGCCATTGCTCCGGCTATCGAACATTTCGGCGACGTACTGGCTATCGGTTCGATCACCGGCAAGGATTACCTGAAAGATCCCGGTATCAAAAATACCATGCTCGGCGACGGAGTGGCCACCTCGCTCGCTTCTTTTCTCGGCGGGCCGCCCAATACTACCTACTCCGAGGTGAGCGGCGCGGTAGCGTTGACCAAGGCGTTCAATCCGGCCATCATGACCTGGGCGGCGCTCTGTGCCATTTTCCTCTCCTTTGTCGGCAAGATCGGCGCATTGCTGGCGACGATCCCGTCGCCGGTCATGGGCGGCATCATGATCCTGCTGTTCGGTATGATCACCGTGGTTGGCATCAACACGCTGGTAAAATCGGGTAAAGACCTGACCACCCCGCGGAATTTGATTATCGTCTCGGTCATCCTGGTCGTGGGTATCGGCGGCATGAAGTTTTCCGCCGGCACCTTTGCCATCGAGAAAATCGGCCTTGCCGGTATCGTTGGACTGTTGCTCAATTTGCTGCTGCCCGAGGAGCGGGCGCAAGCGTAGTGCGAGCCGGGCCGTAAAAAATGCGTATGTTGCACCATCGACGCGATGACGGCTTGCGTTGCGCATCGCGGGCGATTATCATCTGGTGAGCGTTACAACCGGGAGATTTAACGGTGATGCCGGCTGTACGCCATTTCAAAATCAGTGATTCAACAGAGGAGACGGTTGGAGAGAACGGCGTTGACGGCACAACGGCTGTCAGCGCCCGGTGAAACCACTAACATCAAGAGAGGAGTAGACCCATGAGATCAATGAAGACGTTGCTTGCCGCTGTGTGCGGGGCGTCCCTTCTTGCCATCGGGGCCGCCGGAGTCCAGGCCAAGACTCTGGTTTATTGCTCGGAAGGCAGCCCCGAGGGATTCAATCCCGCCTTTTATACGTCCGGGACCACTTTCGATGCTTCGTCGCGGGCGGTCTTCAACCGCCTGGTAGAATTCGAGCGCGGCACCACCAAAGTTATTCCGGCCCTCGCCGAGTCTTGGGAGATTTCCGAGGATGGCACGGAGTATACCTTTCATTTGCGTAAGGGGGTCAAGTTCCACACGACCAAAGAGTTCACACCGACCCGTGACTTCAATGCCGATGACGTTATCTTTTCCTTTATGCGGCAGCATAGCCCCGAGCACCCGTTTCATAAGGTGTCAGGAGGTACCTACGAGTATTACGGATCGATGTCGATGAACGACCTGATCAAGGATGTGGTCAAGGTTGACGACTATACGGTCAAATTCCTGCTCAATCGTCCGGAAGCGCCGATGATCGCCAATCTCGGCATGGACTTTGCGTCGATTTTCTCCAAGGAATACGCAGATCAGATGATGGCTGCCGGTACCCCCGGCGTGATCGATCAATTGCCGGTTGGCACCGGGCCGTTCCAGCTGGTCGCCTATCAGAAAGATGCGGTTATCCGTTATGCCGCCCATCCCGATTACTGGGCCGGCAAGGCGGCCATCGACAACCTGGTGTTCGCCATTACCCCCGACGCTTCGGTTCGCTACGAGAAACTGAAAGCCGGCGAGTGTCATGTGATGCCGTATCCGAACCCGGCCGATATCGAGGCCATGGCCAAGGATCCCGAAGTCAACCTGCTTCAACAGGAAGGGCTGAACGTCGGTTATATGGCCTACAATACGAAGATGGCGCCCTTTGATAACGTCAATGTTCGTAAGGCGCTGAATATGGCGATCAACAAGCAGGCCATCATCGACGGTGTATTCCAGGGTGCCGGAAAAATTGCCAAGAATCCGATCCCGCCGACCATCTGGTCCTATAACGAAGCCGTGCAGGACGATCCCTACGATCCGGAGAAAGCCAAGGCCATGCTCGAGGCCGAAGGCGTCACCGGGCTGAAGATGAAGGTTTGGGCGATGCCGGTACAGCGTCCGTACAATCCGAACGCCCGCCGGATGGCCGAGCTGATTCAATCCGATTTCGCCAAGGTCGGAGTCGAGGCGGAAATCGTTTCCTATGAGTGGGGCGAATATCTCAAACGTTCCACAGACATGGATCGTGACGGCGCCATTCTGCTCGGTTGGACCGGGGATAACGGTGATCCGGACAACTTCCTGGCCGTCCTGCTCGGTTGTGACGGTGTCGGCAAGGCCAACCGCGCCCAGTGGTGTCATCAGCCGTTCGAAGACCTGATCCAGAAAGCCAAGGTCGTCTCAGACGTCGACGAGCGAACCAGGCTCTATGAGCAGGCGCAGGTAATCTTCAAAGAGCAGGCACCGTGGGCGACCATTGCCCATTCGGTGGTCTTCAAGCCGGTCCGTAAGGAAGTCGTCGATTTCCGGATCGACCCGTTCGGCGGCCATGTCTTCTATGGTGTCGATCTCAAGTAGTTCTGATTGAGGCGGACGCGAGGTCGGGCCGTCCTGGCCCGGCCTCTGTCGCGTCGATCGATCTCATTGCCGGGAGTTGCAGCGGCTGATGTTCATTTATGTCCTGAAAAAAATTGGCGTTATTATCCCGACCTTTCTCGGGGTGACGCTCGTTGCCTTCATCTTTATCCGGCTGCTGCCCGGTGATCCGGTGCTGCTGATGGCCGGGGAACGGGGGATGACCGAGGAGCGTCATGCCCGGATGATGGCCGAGTTCGGTTTCGACAAGCCGATCCTGGTCCAATACGGTCTGTATCTCAATCAGCTGGCCCACGGCGATTTTGGCACGTCGATCATTACCCGGAAGCCGGTCCTCCAGGAGTTCATGACCCTTTTCCCGGCAACCGTCGAACTGTCTCTGTGCGCTATTATCTTGGCCGTATTGCTCGGCCTGCCGGCCGGCATGATCGCCGCGGTCAAACGGGGCTCGTTTTTCGATCACACGGTGATGACCGGCGCGCTGACCGGTTATTCGATGCCGATCTTCTGGTGGGGACTGCTGCTGATCATCTTTTTTTCCGGGATCCTCGGCTGGACGCCGGTTTCGGGCCGGATCTCGCTGCTCTACTATTTCGAACCGGTCACCGGCCTGATGCTCGTCGACAGCCTGTTGTCCGGCCAGGACGGTGCCTTCTGGTCGGCGATCAGGCACCTGATCCTGCCGACCGTGGTGCTGGCGACCATCCCGCTGGCGGTCATCGCCCGGCAGACCCGTTCGGCGATGCTCGAGGTGCTCGGTGAGGATTATATCCGTACTGCGCGGGCCAAAGGGTTGTCCCCGATTCGTGTTACCGGCCTGCATGCTCTGCGCAACGCCTTGATCCCGGTTATCACCGTCGTCGGTCTGCAGGTCGGCGTGTTGTTTGCCGGAGCGATCCTGACCGAGACCATCTTTTCCTGGCCGGGTATCGGCAAGTGGATGGTCGACTCGATCTTTCGCCGCGATTACCCGTCTGTGCAGGGTGGGCTGCTGCTGATCGCGGCCATCGTCATGATCGTCAATCTGCTGGTTGATCTGCTCTACGCGCTGATCAACCCGCGTATCAGACATACGGAGTAATCATGCCGGACGGCGTAGCTCAACAGGTTATCGATTTCCGGCCCGTCGGCCGAATGGCTCTGATGCGGGAGTTCTGGGCCTATTTCAGCGAAAATCGCGGCGCAGTGATGGGTCTCTGCTTTTTCGTGGCCATCATCATCATCGCTCTCTTTGCCGATTTCATCGCCCCGCACCTGCCCAATGAACAATACCGGGAGGCCTTTCTCAGACCGCCGTTCTGGCAGGACGGCGGTTCGCTTGAGTTCCCTCTCGGTACCGACGCGGTCGGCCGGGATATGTTGTCGCGCCTGATCTACGGTGCCCGTTTTTCCCTGTTCATCGGCTGTGTAGTCGTCTCCATCGCGTTGGTGGTCGGGGTGGTACTCGGCCTGGTCGCCGGTTTTTTTCGGGGCCGGATCGATACCGCGATCATGCGCTTGATGGATATCATCCTGGCCTTTCCCAGCCTGCTGCTGGCCCTGGTACTGGTCGCCATTCTCGGACCCAGTCTGATCAATGCGATGATTGCCATCGCCATTGTTCAGCAGCCACATTACGTCCGTCTGACACGGGCCGCCGTGATGGGTGAGATGAGCAAGGATTATGTAACCGCCGCCCGGGTAATCGGGGTGCGCCGGCTGCGGCTGATGTTCGTGACAATTCTGCCGAACTGTATGGCGCCGTTGATCGTTCAGGCCGCCCTCAGTTTCTCGACTGCCATCCTCGATGCGGCGGCGCTCGGTTTCCTCGGCATGGGCGCCCAGCCACCGACACCGGAATGGGGGACCATGCTGGCCGAGGCCCGGGAGTTTATTCTGCGGGCCTGGTGGGTGGTGACCCTGCCCGGCTGTGCCATTCTGCTGACGGTACTGGCCATCAACCTGATGGGCGACGGGCTGCGCGATGCGCTCGATCCGAAATTGAAACGGTCCTAGAGGGACGGTCCATGGCATTGCTCGATATCAGGAATCTGACCGTCGCCTTCCAGACCGGCAACGGCATGTTTACCGCGGTGGATCGGGTGTCGGTCTCGTTAAGCGAAGGCGAGGTGGTGTCGATCGTCGGCGAGTCCGGTTCCGGCAAATCGGTGGCCATGCTTGCCATGATGGGCCTTTTGCCCTGGACCGCCCGGGTGACCGCCGACCGCATGGAATTCGACGGCAAGGACCTGCTTGCTATGGGTTCCGGAGAGAAGCGGCGCATCATCGGCCGGGAGATCACGATGATTTTCCAGGAGCCGATGTCCAGCCTTAATCCGTGCTTCACCGTTGGTTTTCAATTGACCGAGGCGCTGAAAACCCATCTGCGCATGGGACGGAAGGAGCGGCGGGAACGCGCTGTCGAACTGCTCAACCAGGTCGGTATTCCGGAGCCGGTCAAGCGGCTGTCGGTGTTTCCCCATCAATTGTCCGGCGGCATGTCGCAACGGGTAATGATTGCCATGGCCATTGCCTGTAACCCGCGCCTGCTGATCGCCGACGAGCCGACCACGGCGCTGGATGTGACCATCCAGGCCCAGATCCTCGACCTGTTGCTCAAACTCCAGCAGGATAATGATATGGCGTTGGTTTTGATTACTCACGATATGGGAGTAGTCGCCGAGACCGCCAAGCGCGTGATGGTGCACTATGCCGGGCAGCAGGTCGAGCACCAGGAGATCGGAGGTTTGTTTGCCAACCCCCACCATCCCTATACGGCGGCGTTGCTTGCCGCATTGCCGGAGCGGGCGGCGAGCAAAAAGCTGCCGTCCATTGCCGGCGTCGTGCCCGGGCAATTCGATCGTCCGACCGGTTGTCTCTTCTCGCCGCGTTGCCGTTTTGTCACCGACCTGTGTCGATCCAGTGAACCGCCTCCCGCCCCGGCCGAACTCGGCTCGGCCCTGTGCCATTATCCGCTGGACGACGGGGTGCCGCTCAATCATCCGGATGGGAAGGAGGCGGTATGAGTCAGGAGGCCATCCTGCAGGCCAGGGACCTGAAACGTTTCTATCGTGTGCGCCGCGCCGCCTTCGGCCCCAAGGCAGTGCTGAAGGCCCTCAACGGCGCGACCTTTGACCTGGTCAACGGTCGTACTCTGGCCGTGGTCGGCGAGTCCGGCTGCGGAAAATCGACCCTGGCCCGACTGGTGACCATGATCGAGACGCCGACCGACGGGACTTTGCGAATCTGCGGGAACGACATCGTCGGCTCGAGTCGGGCGACGAGACGCTCGCTCAAATCAAAAGTCCAGATCGTCTTCCAGGACCCGTACGGCTCACTCAATCCGCGCCAGAAGATCGGGCACGCCCTCGAGGAGCCACTGTTGGTCAACACGACGATGAGCAAACAGGAACGGCGCCGTTCGGCCAAGGAAATGATGGATTTTGTCGGTCTGCGGCCGGAGCAGTATGACCGTTACCCGCACATGTTCTCCGGCGGGCAGCGGCAGCGGATCGCGATCGCCCGGGCGCTGATGCTACGCCCGGAGATCCTGGTGCTCGATGAGCCGGTATCGGCGCTCGATGTGTCGATCCAGGCCCAGATTCTGAATCTGCTGACCGACCTGCAGGAGCAACTCAACCTGGCGTATCTGTTTATCAGCCATGATCTGTCGGTGGTCAAGCATATAGCCGATGAGGTCATGGTCATGTATCTCGGAGTACCTATCGAGATGGGCAGCCGCCAGGCGATCTTTGAACAGCCCCATCACCCCTATACCGAGGCCCTGCTTTCGGCAACGCCGATGGCGGATCCGTTCCGGGTGAAAAAACGGATCGTGCTGCACGGCGAGCTGCCGTCGCCGATCGATCCGCCACCCGGCTGCTCGTTCAATCCGCGCTGCCCGAGGGCGACCGACATCTGCCGGCAGGATTTTCCGGAGATGCGCCAGGTCGGCAAGACCATGGTCGCCTGCTATCATCCGCTGGATTAACAATCCCTTTCGGCCGTAATCGGCGATTAAATAGCGAGTGAGACGATGGCCTCCCCCCGTCTGGCCTATCAGATTGCAGCCCTGACCCTGTTCCGGGTCCTGGTCAACACCGGACGGCGTTTCGTCTATCCGTTTGCGCCGGCGCTCAGCCGCGGGTTGGAGGTGCCGCTCGGCGCCATCACCTCTATCATTGCCGTGTCCCAGTTCAGCTCACTGCTCGGGGTGTTCAGCGGGCCCTTGGCGGATCGATTCGGCTATCGGCGGGTCATGCGGTCGGCCTTGGCAATGCTTGCCGTCGGTATGCTGGCCTGCGGACTGGTGCCGACCTATTGGCCGGTCTTTGTCGGCTTGGTTGTTGCCAGTCTCGGCAAGGTGGTGTTCGATCCGGCCATCCAGGCCTTTGTCGGTTCCCGTGTTCCGTTCAACCGGCGAGGCCGGGTGGTCGGTATTATCGAAACCGCCTGGGCCGGCAGCACGCTGGTCGGCATTCCGGCCCTGGCGTTGATTATCGATCACATCGGTCTGAGCAATTCCTTTATCGTCATGGGCCTGCTCGGCGGACTCTGTTGGCTGGCCATTCCATGGTTTATTCCAGCCGATCGAGTGGAAGAACCGGCGGGATTCACGCGTGTTCCACTGCTGGCCATGCTGGCTCGCCTGGTACGAATTCGCTCGGCAGCCGGCATGCTGATCTTCGGGTTTTTCATCTCGATTGCCAATGACGGTCTTTTTGTCGTCTACGGCGCCTGGTTCGAGCATGATTTTCAGATCGGCATTGTGGCGCTCGGTTTCAGTACCATTGCCATCGGCAGTGCCGAGCTGATCGGCGAGTCGATGGTGGCCCTCTTCGCCGACCGTATCGGCATCAAACGGGCGACCATCGGCGGCTTTTCCCTGGCCGCCTGCGCCTATCTACTGCTGCCGGTAATCGGCCAGACCCTGGCGCTGGCCATGGTTGGCATGTTTTTGTTGTTCCTCTGCTATGAATTCGCCATTGTCAGCAGTTTTTCGCTGAGCACCGAGTTGGTGCCCGAGGCCCGGGCGACGATGATGGCCGGTTTTTATGCCACTGCCGGAGTCGGTCGGATGGTCGGTGTGCTGCTCGGCGGTTTGGCCTGGGAGGCAGGCGGTATTCAGTTGGTTTGCTGGCTGGCAGCCGGCTCTACCGGTTGCGGCGTGCTGGCGCTGCTCTGGGGTCTGCGAGGCTGGCGACCGGCGTGATGCCGGCTGGAGCAAGGAGGGGGGAGGGGTGGCCGGTCCTGCCGGAGGCAGGACCGGCCACCCCTCCCGACCACGGCATCACTCGGTGTGCCTGTCAGGAGTGATGGTTAATTAACGATTCTGCATCAATTCACTTTGAGATTGCCGCCGGTGCCAAGGCCTCCCTTGACTTCCTGGGCCTTGTAATTTCTCAGGGCGCGCACCATGTTGTTGAACGAGTCGGTGAACGCGGCGACGATGACCTTGCCTTCGGCGGTATTGGTGTAACCGCCGCCGCCCAGGCCGACGGTACCGGCCAGCATGCCGCCGACGGCCCCCATATCGACATTGCGGGCGCTTCCTTCGGCCGCGGCAAGTTGCACGCTGGAGCGGTTGTCGATCAGAGTTAGCATCGTGCTTGCTTCTTTGACGTTCAGACTGCCGCCGATAGCGGCGCCGACCGAACCGAACAGGCCGCCGACGGCGCCGCCCAGGCCGCCGGCATTCTGATTGCTGAAGGTGATCGACGGGCTCATCGAATAGTCGGCCGCGACCATCTGGCCTTTGCCGAAATTGGACCCCTGCCGCAATTCTCCCGCATCCTGCAGACCCCGTTCCTGCATCACATTGTTCATCGCCGCGCCTCGCTCAACGACGACAAAGCAGCCGGATTGCTGGGCGAGCATTTTCAGGACGGGGGTGGTCGGGCCGAGACGCCATTGGGAGGTCAGGTAGTGATACCAGGAGGTTGACGTGTCCTCGACCACGGCCAAGGTCCCGAGGGTGGCGTCGCACCGCTCCAGGGCAGGATTGGCGTTGTCCGTCGATGATCCTGCCGTGGAGCCGGTGGCGGTGGTTTTGGCAGATTGGGAACCCATCTGCATGCCGACACAGCCGGTCAGCGACAGGGGAATGATCAATGCTGCGACGAGCGGAATAACACGGAGGTGAATGGTGGCTCTGGCCATGAGGTGCTCCTTGATGGTCTGAAATGGGTTAACGCTGATAGCGTTTCAACGGTCTTTTCGACAATGGTTGGCCGATGTCCTGGCTGCATGGAGTCGTTATATTGGTGAGAGTAGCCTGTTTTCTTGTTCCGGACAATATTTTTTCAACCAGTTTGCCGTATACTACCAGGCACCCGCGGCGGTGCGGCCGGTGGTTCACGGCGGTCCGCGAAAAACTGGCGTGGCGGAAAATGGGCGGGTGAAAAGGCTGTTGTTCTGCCGATGGCCCTATGTTATAAGATAGGCTGTTTGATGGATGATACCCAACAGATGCAAGGATGATATGCTGACCGCCGTGTTTTTGCCGGCATAACGACGAGGAAGCCGTAATGCGCGGAAAACATGAACCGGTACAACTTGTCTGCCCGAAATGTCGTCATCGAATGATCGTCTACCTGCCGCTTGCCAATGATGAAGATCTGCCGATATGCCCGGAGTGCAAACAGGCCCGGATGAATATCGAAGAGTTGCTCGACGAGGGAAAATCCTATTGACAGGAAGTGTCGCGATGGTGAGAGAGGCGGTCTGCCCCGCTGGGGGACTGCCTGTTTTTATGCAACCGAGCCTTTTGCAAAACTTAGATGTTCGTTCAAAATCAAGGCATGCGAAAAATTTTACCGCAGGCATATACGTGATATTCCGAGGATAAAATTTTGAGCATAACGCAGAGTTTGGGCGAAAAGATTGTTTTGCAAATGGCTCAACCGATCAGATAAAAGGAGAGACCATGATGAAACGAACGATGATTGCGCTGGTCCTGGCAATGACCCTCTGCGCCGCAACAGCTTTCGCCGGCGCCCTCGAGGAAATCCAGAAACGTGGAACGCTGAGGGTCGGTATGGAGCCGGGCTACATGCCGTTCGAGCTGACCAACCAGAAAGGTGAGATAATCGGTTTTGACGTCGATATGGCCAAGCGTATGGCCAAGGCCATGGACGTTGAACTGGAGCTTGTCTCCACCGCCTGGGACGGTATCATTCCGGCGCTGCTGACCGATAAGTTCGATATCATCATGTCCGGTATGACCCTGACCCAGCAGCGCAACATGAGCATCAACTTCGCGGAGCCCTATATCATCATCGGTCAGACCGCGCTGGTGGCGAAAAAGCATGAGGGGACCATTACCTCCTATGCCGATCTGAACGACCCGAAATATACCATCGGCTCCAAGCTCGGTACCACCGGCGAGCAGGCAGCTAAGCGTGTTCTCGGCAACGCCAACTACATCTCCTATGAAACAGAGCAGGAAGGCGTGCTCGAGCTGATGAACGGCAAGATCGACGCCTTTGTCTATGACTTGCCCTACAACGCCATCGCCTACGGACAGCGCGGCGAAGGCAACATGATTCATCTCGATACCCCGTTCACCTATGAGCCGCTGGCCTGGGCGGTCCGCAAGGGTGATCATGACTTCCTGAACTGGCTCAACAACTTCCTGTTCCAGGTGAAGAACGACGGCACCTACGAAAAGATCTACGACAAGTGGTTTGTTGACGGATCCTGGCAGAAAGAAATCCAGTAATCGATCGGGCCATAGTCCGTGAAGGTCGCACAGAAACTCTGGCCCTGGCAACTCCTGCTGGCAGTCATCCTGATCGTGATGGCTGCCGGCATCTATGGGTCGGTTAAGCGCATCGATTATGAGTGGCGCTGGTATCGGGTGCCGCAGTATTTTCTGTACAAGGCGGAAGACCCGATCAAGGTACCCGACGACGGAACCGTCGAAGAGGTTGCGACAGCCGGCGGCACGGCCAAGATTACAGTCAACCTGGTAGACGGAAATCGCCAGGTGTTCGAGGTCGACGCCACTACGGTCAGGGTCGACCAGGGCGAGGAACTGTTCATCGGTGATACCGTCGGCTATGTGACGACCTGGAGCCTGGGTCCGTTGCTCACCGGTCTTGTGACGACCCTGTGGATCTCCGCTGCCGCCAGTGTGCTCGGTTTGGCCATCGGTCTCATTGCCGGGTTGATGAAGATCTCCCGGAACTATACCGTTTCCATGCTGGCCGCGATCTATGTCGAAATCATCCGCGGTACGCCGCTGCTCGTCCAGATTTTTATCGCCTATTTCTTTATCGGTACCGTCTTCAATCTGGATCGCAATGTCGCCGGCATCGGTGCGCTTGCCTTGTTTGCCGGCGCCTACGTGGCCGAGATCGTCCGGGCCGGAATCCAATCGATCCCGAAGGGTCAGATGGAAGCGGCGCGTTCGCTCGGCATGAGCCTGCCCCAGGCGATGACCGAGATCATCCTGCCCCAGGCCTTGAAACGGATCCTGCCGCCGCTCTCCGGGCAATTCATCAGCCTGATCAAGGACTCCTCGCTCGTTTCGGTTATCGCCATTACCGATCTGACCAAGTCGGGCCGGGAGATCATCACCAGCACCTTTGCCACGTTTGAGATCTGGCTCGTGGTCGCTGCCATGTACCTGATTGTCACGTCGCTGCTCTCTCAATTCGTCTTTTACCTGGAACGGAGGCTCGCAATCAGTGATTAGAACGGAGAACGTCGTCAAGATCTTTACCGGGCGCGGCGCCGAAGTAAGGGCGGTCGACGGGGTGTCGACCACTGTCGACAAGGGCGAAGTGGTGGTCGTTATCGGTCCGTCCGGTTCGGGTAAATCAACGTTTATTCGTTGCGTCAACGGCCTGGAGAGCTTTGACTCAGGGCATGTCTATATCGACGGGGTCGATATAGCCGACCGCAAGACCAATATCAACAAGATCCGTGCGGAAGTCGGCATGGTCTTCCAGCAATTCAACCTCTTTCCGCATCGCACGGTTCTGGAAAACCTGACCCTGGCCCAACGCAAGGTGCGCAAACGCAAAAAAACGGCGGCCGACGAAAAGGCCCGAATGCTGTTGCGCAAGGTCGGTATTGCCGAGAAGGAAAGTGAATATCCGTCCCGGCTCTCCGGTGGTCAGCAGCAGCGGGTGGCTATCGCCCGGGCCCTGGCGATGGACCCGAAAGTGATGTTGTTCGATGAACCGACTTCGGCTCTGGATCCGGAGATGGTCGGCGAGGTGCTCGATGTTATGAAGCAATTGGCCCGTGAGGGCATGACGATGATGGTCGTCACCCACGAAATGGGTTTTGCCCGTGAAGTTGCTGATCGGGTGTTGTTTATGGATATGGGAAAGATCGTCGAAGAGGGGACGCCGGAACACTTTTTCACCGCCCCGCGCGAAGAACGGACCCAGCTTTTTCTGAAACAGGTTCTCTAACGGTTTTCTGCGTCGTTTCTGTCAATTATCTATACCTATTCTTTTTTGATCTGGAGGAAAATCATGCGTTTTGTCGGACTGTGCGCTGCCGTGTTATTGGCGGTGGGACTCTGTTTTTCGTCGGCCGCGGCCAAAGAGCTGCAGGTCGGATTTGTCTATGTCTCGCCGGTTGGCGATGCCGGATGGTCTTTTGCCCACGACAAAGGCCGGTTGGTCATCGAAGAGATGGACGGGGTGACCACGTCGTTTGTCGAAGCGGTTGCCGAGGGGCCTGATTCCGAGCGGGTCATGCTGAACATGGCGCGGAAGGGATACGATCTGATCTTTGCCACCAGCTTCGGTTATATGGACCCGATGCTCAAGGTCGCAAAACAGTTTCCGGATACCGTGTTCATGCACTGTTCCGGTTTCAAGACTGCCGACAACATGGGCACCTATTTCGGGCGTATGTACCAGGCCCGGTATCTGTCCGGTATGGTGGCCGGTGCCATGAGCAAATCAAACACGCTCGGCTACGTTGCCGCATTCCCGATTCCGGAGGTCATCAGGGGCATCAACGCATTCGCTCTCGGCGCCCGGGCCGTAAATCCGGAAGCCACCGTCCGAGTCGTCTGGACCAAGACCTGGTACGATCCGGCCACCGAGAAAGAGGCGGCTAAATCGCTGCTTGACGTTGGCGCCGATGTTATTGCCCAGCACCAGGACTCTCCCGGTCCGCAAGAAGCAGCCCAGGAAAAAGGCGTTTATTCCATCGGCTATAACAGCGATATGACCCAGTTTGCCCCGAAAGCCCACCTGACCGCCCCGATCTGGAACTGGGGGCCATTTTATATCGAGACCGTCAAGCAGGTCATGGACGGCAGCTGGCAGTCGGCTTCGGTTTGGCCGGGTCTGGCCGAGGGGACCGTCGATCTGGCGCCGATCAGCGATGTCGTGCCGCAGGAGGTTCGTGACCAGGTAATGGCCAAGAAGGCGGCGATCATCGCCGGCGAGGAAGTCTTTACCGGTCCGATCAACGATCAGAGCGGTGCGGAAAAAGTTGCTGCCGGAACGGCCATGACTGATGAAGAGCTGCTCGGCATGACCTGGTTCGTGCAGGGAGTCATCGGTACCACTGAATAATCATAGCGAGATTCGGCCGGCATCCCGTTCGGAGCCGGCCCGGATCCAGGTCGGCGTCGATACATGGCCCTGATACGGATCGTCAAACGACAGGAGCCCCTTGGCTGGGGCTCCTGTTTTGTTTTAATCGCGGCGGTGGCGCTTTCCGTGTTGCTCGGCGGAGCTATCCTGGCAATCGGCGGAACGCCGCCCGTGCATGGTATCGTCACGCTCTTTCAGGGGGCGTTCGGGTCCCGCTGGGCGTTGGAAGATGCGCTGATCAAGGCAACACCGATTTTCCTCTGCTCACTCGGGGTGGCTGTTGCCTTCCGGTTGCAGGTCTGGAATATCGGCGCGGAAGGTCAATATGCGATGGGCGCGGTCGGTGCCACCTGGATCGCCTTGTCCTTTCCCGGCGCCCCGGCCTGGCTGCTGCTGCCGGGCATGATAGCTGCGGCGATGGCCGCCGGCGGTTGCTGGGGCTTCATTCCCGGCTTTCTGAGGCAGCGGCTCAGGACCAACGAGATCATTGCCACGCTGATGATGAACTATATCGCCATCCTCTTTCTCGACTACCTGGTCTATGGTGTCTGGAAAGATCCGGCGAGTTTCGGCTTTCCGATGACCCCGGTTTTTTCCGACCAGGCCATCATCGGGCGGATCGGCGCCACCAGTTTCAGCTGGGGGCTGACCCATTGCCTGCTGCTCGGTGTTGCCGTCTGGGCCTTTATGCGCTTCACCAGGCTTGGTTATGAAATCAAGGTCGGCGGTGACAACGTCCGGGCGGCGCGTTATGCCGGCATCCCGTATGATCGGCTGGTCATGCTGGTGATGGCGCTGAGCGGCGCCCTGGCCGGTTGGGCCGGTTTTCTCGAGGCATCGTCGACGATCAACCGGTTGCAGCCGAGCATCATGGCCGGTTATGGCTACACCGCCATTGTCGTCGCCTGGCTGGCCCGTCTCAACCCGTTGGCCATCGGGGTGGCCGCCTTTTTGCTGGCCGGACTTCGGGTCGGGGTAGAAGGATTGCAGCTCGACCTGCAGGTTCCGGCCGCCTTCGGCGGCATGATCGAGGGGTTGATCCTGCTGACCGTGCTGGCCGGCGGGCTGTTCACCAGGTATCGGTTTGCCTTCAAGCGGAGGCTGCCGTGAACTACGAGATCCTGATTCCGCTGCTGGCCGCCGCAGTTCAGTCCGGCACGCCGATCCTCTATGCGACGCTCGGGGAGATCTTTACGGAACGTACCGGTATCCTCAATCTCGGTGTCGAAGGAATCATGATCGTCGGTGCGCTGAGCGGTTTTCTCGTTGCCAAGATCACCGGCAATCCGGCTGTGGCATTCTTTGCCGCCGGGCTTGCAGGTGCAGTTGCCGCTTCGCTGCATGGTATCGTCTGCATTATTTTCCAGGGCAACCAGGTGGTGTCCGGGTTGGCGCTGACCATTCTCGGCGTCGGTTTTGCCAATTATATCGGGGCGGCCTATGTCGGTCAGGCGGCGCCGGGCTTCGATCCGCTACCGATCCCGCTGTTGTCGCAGATTCCGGGTCTCGGGCCGATTTTCTTCCGGCAGGACCTGCTCGTCTATCTCACCTACCTGATTCCACCGCTGATGTGGCTGTTCCTCTACCAGACCAGATACGGCCTCAGCCTGCGTGCCGCCGGTGAGAATCCGGCGGCGGCGATTGCCGCCGGGGTCAATGTGGTGGCCTGCCGGTTTGTCGGGGTGCTGGTCGGCGGGTTTTTCATCGGTTTGGGCGGTGCCTACCTGTCGCTCGCCTACACCCATTTGTGGACCAATAATTTGACCGGCGGACGCGGCTGGATCGCCGTCGCACTGGTCATTTTTGCGTTCTGGCGGCCGAGCCGGGCTATCTTCGGCGCCTATCTGTTCGGCGGCGTCATGGCGCTGCAATTGCGATTGCAGGCATCGGGAACCCAGATCCCGTCATCGCTGCTGCTGATGCTGCCCTACGCTCTGACCATCGGTGTGTTGGTCCTGGCTTCGTGGCGTCGGGGAGGTACCGATGAGCCGGCCGCCTTGGGGCGTAATATAGAACCGGTCGATTGATCCGGTTCCAGGCTGACGGATTGAACCAATGAATCGTGCACGACAAGAGGATTGATCATGAAACCGAACTCCGATTACCGCAGGACCTATCCGATTTCCTGGGAGCAATTGCACCGCGATTCCCGGGCGCTGGCCTGGCGGCTGCTGGACCTCCACTATTTCAAAGGGCTGATCGCCATTACTCGGGGCGGGCTGGTGCCGGCCGCGGTGATTGCCCGGGAGCTAGACATCCACCTGGTTGAGACCATTTGTATCTCCAGCTACGACTGGCAGGACAAAAAGGGCGAAGCTGAGATTCTCAAGGGAGTTGATGGTGACGGTGAAGGCTGGCTGCTGATCGACGACCTGGTCGATACCGGCCGCACCGCCAAACTCGTCAAGGAGATGGTGCCCAAGGCACATTTCGCGACAATTTACGCGAAACCGGCCGGCCGGCCACTGGTCGATACGTTCGTCACCGAAGTCAGCCAGGACACCTGGATCCTGTTTCCGTGGGATGCCGAATCCACATTCGTCCAGCCGATGGCCGGACAGGGGCGGTAGGCCGGCGAGATGACGGAAACACCGGTGATCAGGCTGGAGGGGATCAGCAAGTTCTTCGGTTCGGTGCGGGCCAACCACGATATCAGCCTCGAGCTGAATCGCGGCCGGGTAGTGGCCCTGCTCGGGGAGAACGGTGCCGGCAAATCGACGCTGATGTCGATCCTGGCCGGGCAGCTGCAGCCCGACCAGGGTGTCATCTATCATCACGGCGAGCCGGTGATCTTCACCTCCACCGAGCAGGCGATCGTTGCCGGCATTGGCATGGTCTATCAGCATTTCAAGCTGGTGGAGGCGATGACGGTAGCCGAGAATGTCTATCTCGGCCAGTCGCCGACCGCCTGGCTGAAGTCCCGCGAAATGACCCGCGTGGTCAACGAGTTGGCCGAGTCTTATGGTATGCAGGTCCGTCCCGAAGCGCTGATCTCAGATCTGTCAATGGGAGAAAAGCAGCAGGTCGAGATCCTCAAGTTGCTGCTGCGGCAAAGCTCGATTCTGATCTTCGACGAACCGACCGCCGTACTGACGCCTCACGAGGCGTACAACCTTTTCGCGACGATGCGACGCATGCGGGCGGCCGGCAAGGCCATTGTCTTCATCAGTCACAAGCTCGAGGAGGTGATGGCCATTGCCGACGATATCGCCATTCTCAAACGGGGTGAGGTGATCGATATCATGCCCGCCGATCGGGTCGGTTCGACGGCCGAACTGGCGGAGCGGATGGTCGGCCGTGAAGTGTTGCTGCAGGTGGAGCGCCAGTCGGTCGAGCCGCGCCAGCTGGTGCTCACCGTGGAGAATCTGCAGGATGACTTCCTGCACGATATCGATTTGGAGGTGCGCCAGGGAGAGATCCTCGGGCTGATCGGCGTCGCCGGTAATGGGCAGAAGCCGTTGGTCCAGACAATTTGCGGTCTGCGCCGGCCACGATCCGGTACCATCACCTTGCTCGGTCTCGAGTGGGAGCGCTTTTTCAGCCGCCACCGCTGGGACAAATCGCTCAGTTATATCCCGGAGGAACGACAGGGGCTGGCAACGTGCCGAGGCCTTGACCTGCTTGAGAATTTCCTGCTCACTACTCGTTCCGGTTTTACCGTCGGTCCCTGGTTGCCGCGCGGTGAGGCCGGCCTCAAGGCGCAGCGGCTCGTCGAAGAGTTCGATATCCGGCCGCCGGATCTAAACAACCTGGCCTGGCAATTGTCGGGAGGCAACCTGCAGAAGCTGGTGCTGGCCCGCGAGTTTCATCGGAAACCGCGCTTGATTGTCGCCGAGCAGCCGACCCAGGGACTCGATATCGCCGCCGCCGAAGACGTCTGGAACTTGTTGCTCAAGGCCCGGGAACAGGCCGGTATCCTGCTGGTGACCGGTGATCTGAACGAAGCCCTGGCCCTTTCCGACCGGCTGGCGGTGATGTTCGGTGGCCGGATCCTTGCGACGTTTGCCGGTGGTGACCGGGACATGGTGGAACGGATCCCCCAGATGATGGCAGGATTAACCCAAGAGGAGATGACCTGATGACGAACCAATTACCGCCATTGAGCCGTCTGCTCCTGCCGGTCGGGACGATGGAGACCTTTGAACGGGCGGCGCCGCTGGCCGGTCTGTTGATACGGACCATGGAGATTGGTGCCGACCGGGTTGATCTGGTACACGTGGTGGCCGGCTCTTTTCTCGGGAAACGGTTCAAGTCCGTCGATCTGACTGCTGGAGAAACGGTATCGACGGAGGAGCTGCAGCGGTTGCGCGCCGACTACCTGGCCGAGACGGCGGAGCCGCTGCTGGCAACCTGCACCCGGATGGTCCAGCAGGAGTCGGCGGGCCGCATACCCGCCCAATTGCTGCGGGACGGCGATCCGGCCAAGGTGATCGGCTCGCTCTGTGCCGAGCATGGCTACTCGACCCTGATCATGAGCCGGCGCCGGATACCGGCGGGGACCGGCTGGTTGACCGGCAGCGTCACCGCCTCGCTGCTCCACCGGCATGCCGGGGCGACAATCTATCTGGTCGACGGCACACCGCGATCACCCGAGGAATCGCCGTTCGCTCGAACGCTGATCGGTGTCGACGATGCGCCGGCCAGCGAGAAAGCGGTGGCCGAAGCGGCATTGCTGCTGTCCCGGGTAAATGAGCAGATCGAGCGGGTGATCCTGGTCCACGTCCTCGATCAATCCTGTTATTACAACGAAGACGGTGCACCGTGCAGTCAGACCAGCCTGAGCGGCCAACGGGCCTTGGAGCAAGCAAGCACGACGCTGGTAGAGGCGGGGGTCGATCCGGAAAAAATCACCATGGTCATCCATTTCGGGCAGCCGGGCACCGTCCTCGTCGAGGAAGCGCTCGATTGTGACGCGACCATGATCTTTATCGGCAAGCGCGATCGATCGCGAATGGCCCAACTCTATCTCGGCTCGGTTTGTAACGATATCGTCCAGAACTGCCGGCAGCGGGTTCTGGCCCTGGTCGGCTGATCAGGGCCGGGCAGCCCTAGGCCTCTGAGAGATGCGATGTTCATCAAACCATCGACGCGCCGTCTGTTCCGTGAATTTGCCAACCTCGACCGTTACGGCTGGGGGGTCCGGCTGCACGGGTATGTCTACGGGCGCTGGCTTTATCAGTACATCGCCATCGGCACCGGCGAACACCGCTTGGTCAAGGCCGCCCGGCCCCTGCTCCGGCTGCTGCGGCGGTTGCGCAAAAATCGGCGAGACGCCCCACCGTCGACACCGCCTCCGGGCACGATCAGATTTGCCGACACCTATCATGGCAAGGTCGTCACCCTCGACGCCGCGCGCAAACTGGTCACCCTCAATCAACCGCTCAGTCTGCCGAACCTGGAAAAGGTGGTGCCCTATCAACGGGCCCGCGACATTATCCTGGAAAACCCCGATCATCTTGCCGTGCTGCAGTGCCCCTGTCGTTCTGCCCGCCGGCAACCGTGTCTGCCGCTCGAGGTTTGCCTGGTGGTCGGCGAACCATTTGTCGGTTTTATCGTCGATCATCACCCGCACAAGGCGCGGCGGATCGACAGTGGTGAGGCGGTGGCCATCCTGGAGGCGGAGAACCGGCGCGGTCACGTGGCTCACGCCTTTTTCAAGGACGCCATGCTTGACCGTTTCTATGCCATCTGCAATTGCTGCAGCTGCTGTTGTGGTGCGATGCAAGCGCAGCGCCATGGAACGCCGATGCTGGCGCCGTCGGGTTATAGCGTACGATTTGCCGAAACGCAGTGCATCGGTTGCGGGCAGTGTGGTGACGTATGCCAATTTGCCGCGATCATCTTTGATGAAAAGCCGCTGATCGATCTGGAACGATGTATGGGCTGCGGCGTCTGCGTCAGCGCCTGCCCGGAAGAGGCACTGACACTGCAGCGCGACCCAGGCAAGGGGGAGCCGCTGGAGATCCATCGACTGATGGCCGAAGCTGCGTCCCGGGAGGAAGGACAATGAGTGAGGCGCCATCTGATCTTGAAAGAAAACTGCGCAGTGCCATAACCGGCGAGGTCCTGTTCGACGCCTTCAGCCGGGGGCGCTATGCCACCGATGCCTCGCACTACCAGGTGATGCCGGTCGGCGTGGTGGTGCCGAAGACCATGGACGACGTGCGCGCCGCCCTCGATCTTGCCGCTGCCTACGGAGTTCCCGTCCTGCCGCGCGGCGGCGGCTCGTCGCAATGCGGGCAGACGGTCAATGAGGCCCTGGCCATCGATGATTCAAAATACCTCAACAAGCTGATCAGTATCGATGTCCAGGGCCGCCGTTGCACCGTCGAGCCGGGCATCGTGCTCGACGAGCTCAACGCGCTGCTGCGTCCGCACGGCCTCTGGTTCCCGGTCGACGTGTCCACTTCGTCGCGGGCCACTATCGGCGGCATGGCCGGCAACAATTCGGCGGGCAGCCGCTCGATCCGCTACGGGTTGATGCGTGACAACGTTCGCTCCATTGCCGCCACGCTGGCCGACGGCAGCGAGCGCACCTTCGGCCGGCTGGCCCGGCCGGGCGAAGACAGTACGGCTCAAGACGACACCTTGATCGCCGCCCTGCGTGCCCTGGGACACCGGGAAGCAGCCGAGATCGTCAGCCGCTTTCCCACGGTGCTCCGCCGGGTCGGCGGCTACAATATCGATGCGCTGCTGCCCGACCGGGAACCGATCAACTTCTCCCACCTGCTGGTCGGCTCGGAAGGAACACTGGCGTTTTTCCGCTATCTCGAACTGAGTCTCTCGCCGCTGCCGAAGAACAAGGTGCTCGGCGTCTGTCATTTCCCGACCTTTTATGCGGCGATGGACGCCGCCCACCACCTGGTCAAGCTGGAACCCACGGCGGTAGAGCTGATCGACCGGACGATGATGGAGTTGGCCCGCGAGATCCCGCTCTACCGGCAGGTCATCGAAAATGTGGTCCGCGGTGAACCGGAAGCACTGCTGCTCGTTGAATTCGCCGAAGAAGATCAGCCGGAGAACCTGCGCCGCCTGGCCGGCCTGACCGATGTGATGAGCGACCTCGGTTTTTCCTGGAACAACAGCAGCACCAATCGCGGCGGCGTGGTCGAGGCCCTCGAGCCGGGGCTGCAACGCTCGATCTTCGAGGTGCGCAAGGCCGGACTGAACATCATGATGTCGATGAAGGACGAGCGCAGGCCGATCTCGTTTGTCGAGGATTGTGCCGTCGCCCTTGAGGATCTGGCCGAGTTCACCGCCCGGCTCACCGACCTCTTCGAGCGCTATAACACCCGGGGAACCTGGTATGCCCATGCCTCGGTGGGCTGTCTCCATGTCCGGCCGGTGCTGAACCTGCGCCTCGACCAGGACGTTCGGGCGATGCGGGCTATCGCCGAGGAGGCCTTTGCCATGGTGCGCGAGTATAAGGGCTCCCATTCCGGCGAGCACGGCGACGGCATCGTCCGCTCCGAGTTCCACGAACAGATGTTCGGCCCGCGGATGGTTGCCGCCTTTGGTGAGGTCAAGCGCCAGTTCGACCCGGCCGGGCTCTTCAATCCGGGCCGGATCGTCGATCCGCCGGCCATGGACGATGCCCGGCTCTTTCGCTATGCCCCCGGCTACCGGGTCGCCGATTTCCCGACGGTGTTCGACTGGTCCTCCTGGCCCGGCGCCGCCGGCGGCTTCCAGGGCGCGGTGGAGATGTGCAACAACAACGGGGCCTGCCGCAAGATGCTGGACGGCGCCATGTGCCCCTCCTACCGGGTAACCAGAAACGAACGCGACACTACACGCGGCCGTGCCAACTCGCTGCGGCTGGCCATCTCCGGCCAACTGGACGACGACGCGCTGACCTCGGCGGAGATGGCCGAGACTCTGAAACTCTGCGTATCCTGCAAGGCGTGCAAACGGGAATGCCCCACCGGCGTCGATATGGCCAAGATGAAAATCGAGGTCACCGCCGCTCGGAAACAAAAGACCGGCTTTACCCTGCACGACCATCTGGTCGCCTGGATGCCGCGCTATGCGCCGCTGCTCGCCAAACTGCCCTGGCTGGGCAACAGCCGCAACACGGTGCCCGCACTGGCCCGCCTGATGGAGCGCATAGACGGCTTTACTAGCCGCCGGCCGCTGCCCCGCTGGCGAGCCGATATCTACCGGCCAACCGAGTCCTCCGGCCCGGCAGATGCCCCAGAGGTGATCCTGTTCGGCGATACCTTCAACACCTATTTCGAATCGGAGAACCTGCTGGCGGCGCGCGAGGTGCTGCTAGCGGCCGGTTATCGGGTACTCTCGCCGCGGGCCGCCACCGAGCCGGGACGGCCGGTCTGCTGCGGCCGCACCTTTCTCACCGTCGGCAAGATCGAGCAGGCCCGCGCCGAGGCGACCCGGCTCCTCGACACCTACCACCCCTACGCCGAGCGCGGCGTACCGATCGTCGGCCTGGAGCCCAGCTGCCTGCTCTGCCTGCGCGATGAAATCCCCTCGCTGCTGCCGGGGGAAAAGTCCCGGGCCGTGGCCCGCCAGGCCCTGCTCTTCGAAGAATTCTGCACCACCCGGCAATTCCACCTCAACCTGAAACCGCTCAAGAAGCGGGCCCTGGTACACAGCCATTGCCACCAGAAGGCCTTCCATACCGTGGGCGGCCTCGCCTCAACACTGCACCTGATCCCCGGCCTCGAGGTCGAGTTCGTCGATTCCAGCTGCTGCGGCATGGCCGGCGTCTTCGGCTACGGCGCCGACACCTACGACGTCTCGATGCAGATGGGCGAGCTGTCGCTCTTCCCTGCCGTCCGCAAAGAACCGGAAACCACCATCATCGTCGCCGACGGCTCCTCCTGCCGGCACCAGATCGAACACGGCACCTCCCGCGAAGCCGTCCACACCGCCCGCGTGCTGCAGCAGGCGCTGGCGGCCCAGCAAGGCTGATACGTTGCCGCCCGTCCCATGACATCGCCGGCTGACACTATACGGTGAAGAGCCATATCACCCCCGGCACCTGGGCGCGCAGTTCATCGAGAATAGAATGGGGTAGCGGTACGGTCCTGTCTTTTTGCCCCTTGCCGTCATGGATGGTAAGCATCCCTTCGGCAAAATTCAGGCGGTGTACCCTAAGCTCCAAACATTCAAAAAGCCGCAACCATACAGAAGTTTGACAATCAGATCATAGGGGGCCTCAAGGTGCCGCAGAATCTCCTCAATTTCATCGCGGGCCAGCACGACGGGAATAAATGGTCGTTTCTTGGCTCGAACCACACCATCCACCACGCCGAATTCCTTTCCCAAAACGTGACGAAAGAAAAACAGCAACGCATTAAAGGCGAGATTCTGCGTTGCCGCGGCCACCTTCCGGTTCACCGCCAGATGGGTAAGAAAGGTTTTTACATCATCGGTCGTCAGCGATTCCGGCGCCTTGCTTTTGGTAAAGACCTGGAATTTAACCACATAACTCCGATAGCTGCGCAGGGTCTTCGGTGAATAATGGCGAACGCGAATCTCGTCCGCCAGCCGAGAATATTCACGTTGCCAGGATTGCCCGCCTTGTCCTTTGTTCTCAGGAACAGCGCTACCCGACACCTCCCTGACGACAGGTGGTTCCAAAAACCCGGTAGGCGGAGTGGTAACAGGCGGCGGCGATTGCGCCCGTGGAACCTGCTTAGGGTAAGCTTTGTCCCGGCGGTGCCGTTGCCTAACAGGATCAACCGTTTCCGATAACCCCGCGGAACCACCGCTCACCAGATCGTAATAGGCAGTAATTGCCTTCACGGCTTGTGTTCGCCGCGAGAGAGACTGCCTTTTTTTTTCAAGTTTATCGATAAAGGCGGGCAGACTGTTGCTACTCTGGTGAGGCAGGTGGTACTTATGCCCAAAAATCGAGATAGTACCGTAACTATTTCTGATACGGGACGTGCTGCCGTTGCGGGACACCTTGGCGGATCAGATATTCAGCATATTGACGCTGCATTGCAGCCGGCACACGATAAATAGGAACCCCAACGCCACTGATATAACCATCTATCACGAGTGTTATACAGAAAATATCACTAACAACTTGCAAAAGGCATGTCAAAACATTTATATAGAATTTGAACACTTGCCCAGCTGCCGATGGAGCAAGCACACCTCCAGCGTATCGGCATTGTCAATTTCGTTTACAAGGCTAAGATAATTGAAATACGGGGATATACAGATCTTTAGAATCACTTGTTAACCTAAAACATAAGAACAATGCATATATTTCTTGATTCAAATATATTTTTTAATAATTGGAAGTTAAATAATCCAAATTTTCAACATTTATTCAACTTTATCAATAATAATTATAGTTTTAAATTGTTGTCAAAATTAGTAGTTGAGGAAACCGAAAATAATAGACGTAAGCAAGTAAAAAAAACGAATGCCGATCTTCAAAAGTCAATAAAGGAGTATAATAAATTAAATGACGAAGCAATAGACGCCAAGCTCTATCAAATCAAATATGAAGATTACAGTCTATACGAATTATTAGCTCAAAAGACTGAGAATATAAAAACTATTGATTACTCTGCCGTATCACATGAAGAAGTAGTTGAGAGAGCGTTGAATGTAAAAAAGCCATTTCTAGCAGGTGAGAAAGGATATAGGGATACTCTGATATGGCTTTCATTTTTATATTAACTAAAAGAGAATAAAATTGAAGGTGAGATCGCCTTTTTTACAAACAACACCGATGACTTTTTGAGAAAGAAAGATGACGACAAAATATTACATCAAGACCTATTAAACGATATTAAAGAAAGAGATATTAGGGCAAATATCATATCGTACAACTCACTCTACTCTTTTATTAATGACAATATAGATAAAAATCATCATGAACTTGACCATGATAGGTTAATTGAAGCAATTGAAAGTGATATTGTTAGCGAGGGACTAGAATACATACGTGAAGCTAAAGAGTTGGACGTTGGTTACAGGACTGAATCAGGATTGTTCTCTACAACGATAAGCGAAATTATATCTATTAGTACCGAACTAATTGAAGGCCTCGAAGACCCTGAAGTGATGTTTATATCAAAATTTAACGATAATGATGTTCATGTTGGGTATAGTTATAATTTACGAAGAGTCTCTTTGAATGTTATAGTGGACCCCAGTTTTAAGACAGTAGTTTAAGCTAGACGCAATCCCGAGGAACAGGAAAAGATGAGTGAAGGAAAGAAGAGAAAGTTCCATACTCCCGAGTTCAAGGCCAAGGTAGCTCTGGAGGCATTGCGAGGGATAAAAACGCTCAACGAGATAGGGCAAGAATTTGGGGTCCACCCTATTACGGTTGGGCATTGGAAGAAGGAACTTCAAGAGCAGGCAAAAACGCTCTTTGAAGGAAAGCGAGGTCCTACACCGATCGCGGCACATCGAGAACCTGAACTGTTGTACAGCGAGATTGGCA
>NZ_FQXS01000008.1 GCF_900130015.1 Desulfofustis glycolicus DSM 9705
TGATCGACTTGACGGTCGGCCTGGCCGAGTATTTCAGCTTTTATAACGGCGAACGCCCTCATCAGTCGTTGGGGCAAAAGACACCTGATGTCGTATATAAGACCGCGATGGGCGGTGGAGCAGTGATTGTGAATAAATACCCACGCGCGATTGATGGAACCCCTGTTCCGCTACGCTCCACAGGGGTTCCATCAATCGCGGAGTCAGCACCAGAAGTATCGGCAGAAGCTAAACCGGGGCAGCGCCGACCCGCTGCACGTGACGTTGAATGTCTAGCTTAAACCCAGTGGATTTCTGTCTTGACTCAGGGGTCCACTTCAAGCACCTGGGTGAACTTCTTGGAAATCCTCAAACGTGACCCATCCGATCCGTTGTTGCAAAACATCCCAATTAGTCTGTTTGCGATGGGGTAAATCTCGTTCCAGCGCATACGGATCATTTTTGTAATCTTGCATGATCCAGCCATAGAGCCGTGAACTGGGATATTCTTTGAAGCACAGTGGAGTAAGAAGAGAAAAAATGCTTTTTTGGGGGTCTCTTTTTTCCAGAAATGACCCAATAAGAGCAGTATCATCAAGCATCACATCAATATTTCGAGAGATCTGATTTCGGAAATTATCGAACGAGGTCTGATAGGACACATCAGAAAGAACCTTTGCCTCTATCAACCAAGCGAACCCGTTTGAGACATTCAGAAACATTGCATCAACATGTGTTGCCCCTTCAAGGGTCCTGGCGTTGTCTCGTGCAGCAGCATCAAGAACATAAGGGATCATTTGACGACGGTGCAGATTTGACCGTAGCCAATTGACATAACTTTGAGGAGACGGAAGGCAGGCCTCAAAATAAAGTCGGAGTTCGCCATCCAAGCATTCTTCCCAACTAATCAAACCGGGAATCGGAGGATTCGGCCCGAACGTTTTGACGAGTAACTGCGTCAGAATTTTGAACCGCGAGTGATGATCGAATACACTCTTTATCGCAGTAATGGTCCAGAACCGCTCATCCTTCTCGATTTGTCGAGGAGTTTTTGCCTCTGTGAGCGGGATTCCCGCCGTCTCCTGATGCTCCTCCATGAATCTATGATAACGATCTGCACTCTTCTGGTAGTAAGCGATCTGCCCATCGATATCAGCGACGAAATGAGGTTTAAGCTCCTCGGCAGTGAAAGGAAGGTATGTTTTATCGATCATGCCTCTGGGCTATACTTGTTTTTGAACGTAGAGTTCAGCGAAAACCGCGCTTTTTGCGGTTTTCGCTGGAACTTTTTGTTAACTGATTATTATTCATAAGCTCTCATCATTTCCTTAAGTGACATTGCTAATCCTTCTAACCCAGGGAATAATGAGTACCCTCTCACATTGCACCTCGAAAGGAATCGGAATAATTCGCTATGAACAGCTCTCGGAAAAACCAGCTTCCATATTTTGTGATTGATATTTGTCTCGATCATCTTTACTGAACGGTATTTTGAATATTTATCCTTTAAATTTGTTCCAAATTTTTCACTAATTTGATCTTCAAGAGAAGTAAGTAGACAAGCTGGAACAAAGAAATTTCCACTTTGAGAATGAAGACGAGAATTCAGCTCTTCAGGTTTACCAATTAGTATTTCCGGTTTATCTTGTTTTTCAAAAAGATCGTCAATATTAGTATTGTTTTCAGAGAAATAAGATTCTTTGAATGCCCATATAACTCCATTTTGTTTAGGGGCTGAATCACATAAAGCAAAGTAAGCTGCTACGAGGTAAGAGCTTGTAACGTCAAATAACCTTGAGGGGCCTCCGTAATGTCTAATTAGTGAATGCCACTCGAATTTCGACCTGGGTTTCTCAAAATTGTGTATGTATATATGAGCCCGCTCTTTAAATAAGCGTAGAGTTGTTTGTTCCCTTTCTATCAGGAAACGCCTGGGGACACCAAAATTGTCTGCATCACGCTCAAGTGTTGATGTCAAGCCCCATTTTTCAGAACCTTGACCGCGAAACCAACAATTTCGAAGGGCTTCACCTGCAATTACTAAATCTATTGGAGTTTTTATTATGACCTGTGCAACATTATCTTTCATCTGCTTTTCAAAAACAGTTAACGTTAATTAGGCGAATTCGCGGTTAGTACTTATTCGGGGTCAATTTCGTCAATTTGCCCCCGGTCACTTCCCTCTTCCTGCCATGTCAATTCCTTTGTCCGAGAGCACCCTCCACCGGTCGGCAAGATCTATCTTGCCGATACTGCATAACAAATTATCAAGCCAACTCGTCGACTGGCTTTGCGCAACGATATTCCTTGTCCATTGCTTGGGGAAAATAATTACAAAATAATTACTTATACGAATTCGTCTAAGTGGGGAAAACTGATATTTTTGGGTCGTTGGCACACGGTTCTTCCGGAAATGCGTTCTTGAACATTGTGTATCGCCGCTACTACCGTTTCTCGATCAACTCCCGTAGCGGTTTTGGCACCATGCTTCTGAGCCTGGTGGTGATGGTTTGTTCGTGTTTCTGCCAGAGGATGCCGAGGCAGATGACGCCAAGGCCGATGATGGTCAGGGCGAACGGGAAGAGCATTGAATCTTTGAACACGTCGTAGGCCAGGTGGCCGAGGTAGCCGGCGACGCCGAGGCCGCCGAAGACGGCGAAGACGCGTCGCGAGAGTATGGCGCCGACGGTGATCAGCAGCAGGTTGATGCAAAGGTAGAAGAATTTGCTCAGCTCGCTGTCGGAGTGCTGCAGCGACAGGCCGCCCCAGAACGTGAGCACGCCGAAGAGGTAGAGCCAGAAGGCGTAATCCTTGCTGCGCCGGGAGCGGATGTCGATCCAGAAGGCGAGCAGCGTCATCAGCAGACCGAACCACAGGGAGACGAGTTTGCGCAGCTCCCAGGTGGTGTCTTCTTTGCCGAAGATAAACGGGGTAAGGTCCATGCTCAGGTACCAGAGCGTGACGGCCACCGGCATGATCATAAACGGCAGGCGGTAACGCCAGAGCAGCGCGGCGCCGGCGGCCAGCGTGGCCAGCTCCATCAGCAGCCAGTTCCAGTCGATATGGGTGTGGTATTGGCGATAGACGCGCCCTTCCGGCCAGAGGCCAATGGCCGACTGCAGGCCGTAGACGGCGAGCGGCGTGAGTACGACGACAAAGGTCGCGACGATGCCGGCGGGGATGGTGTAGTTGCGTTTGAGCAGGTATTCGGTCAGAGCGAGCCCGGCGAGGGCGTATGCCAGCGCGATGGCCAGCAGGCCCCAGCCGCCGAAGCGTTCCCAGCCGAGCGTCATGAACAGGGTCATGGCGCCGATGGCGATCAGGCCGCCGAGATAGTAGAGGATATGGGTGACGTGAAAACGGGGGTGGTCTTTGCTGTGGTCGGAAAGAAAGACCCAAAGACGTTCGGCCTGCTCTTCGCCGAGCACGCCCTGGTCGGTGGCCTGTTTGAGCAGGCCGCGGTTGACCTCCATGCATCCCTCCGGGGTTGGTGGCCGGCAGCCGTAAGGGGTGCAGACCGATGATCCGGACCAGGCGGCCTACAGGATCTGGCTGAGAAAGAGCTTGGTCCGGTCGTTTTGCGGGTTGGTGAAAAAGGCTTCCGGTTCGTTTTCCTCGATGATCTCGCCGTCATCCATGAACATCACCCGGTGGGCGACGCTCTTGGCAAAACCCATCTCGTGGCTGACGACAATCATCGTCATGCCCTCCCGGGCAAGGCTGATCATGACGTCGAGCACCTCTTTGACCATCTCCGGGTCAAGGGCCGAGGTCGGCTCATCGAAAAGCATCACGTTGGGTTTCATGCACAGGCTGCGGGCGATGGCGACGCGCTGCTGCTGGCCGCCAGAGAGCTGGCCCGGGTACTTGAGGGCCTGCTCGCTGATGCGCACCTTCTCCAGGAAGTAGCGGGCGGTCTCCTCGGCCTCCCGTTTCGGCGTCTTGCGCACCCAGATCGGGCCGAGGGTGAGGTTCTCGAGCACGGTCAGGTGGGGAAAAAGATTGAAGTGCTGGAAGACCATGCCCACCTCGGTGCGGACCTTCTCGATATTCTTCAGGTCCTTGGTGAGCTCAATGCCATCGACGACGATGCGGCCCCGCTGGTGCTCCTCGAGCCGGTTGATGCAGCGGATCAGCGTCGACTTGCCGGAACCGGACGGCCCGCAGATAACGATTCGCTCGCCCCGATGGACGGTGAGGTTGATGTTTTTGAGGACGTGGAAGTCACCGAACCACTTGTGCATCTCCTCGATCTCGATGATCGGATGGGTGTCGCTGATCGTCTCTGCTTGCATGCCTGCTTCCTTGTCTGCTTCGCGGCGGCTGCCGCGTTGTGATGCTGCCGGTGGCGGAGCTACCGGTCGGTATCGAGTTCTTTTTCCAGTTTCCTGCTGTAGTTGGACATCGCAAAACAGCAGATAAAATAAATCAGGGCCACAAAGATGTAGGCCTCGGCCGAATAGCCCATCCATTTGGGGTCGCTCAGCGTCGTCTGGGTGGTCTTCAACAAGTCGTAGAGAGCGATGATGACCACCAGCGAGGTATCCTTGAAGGCGGAGATGAGAATGCTCACCGACGGCGGGATGACGATCTTCAGGGCCTGGGGCAGGATGATAAGGCGCATCGTCTGAAAATAGTTGAGCCCGAGCGACTCGGCGGCCTCGTACTGGCCGCGGTCGATGCCCTGCAGGCCACCGCGCACCACCTCGGCGATATAGGCGGCGGTAAAGAGGATGATCGCCACCTGGGCGCGCAGGATCTTGTTGACGGTGACGCCTTCCGGCAAAAACAGCGGAAAGACCACCGACGACATGAACAGCAGACTGATCAGCGGCACGCCGCGGATCAACTCGATGTAGACGACGCAGAACGACTTGATCACCGGCATCTCCGACTGGCGGCCGAGCGCCAGCACCACGCCGACCGGGTAGGCGGCGGTCAGGCCGAAAACGGAGAGCAGCAGGGTCAGCGGCAGCCCGCCCCAGTTGGCACTCTCCACCGCAGTCAGGCCGAACAGGCCGCCCTTGAGCAGCAGACCCATGACGAACAGGCCGACCAGCCAAGACCAGGCAAGCATCTTGTTCCAGCGGCTGCGCTCCCGGCTGTAGAAGAGCAGCGCCACCAACAGGCCCATGGCCAGCAGCGGCCGCCACTGCAGGTCGTGCGGGTAAAAGCCGAACAGAATGAAGCGGATGTTGGCGCTGATCACCGACCAGCAGGCCCCATCGGTGGCCCGGCACTCCTCGCTGCCGGTCAGCCAGACGCTGTCGATAAAGGCCCACTTGACCGTGCCGGGCACGATCAACCAGAGCAGGTAGAGAACGGCCAGGGTCAGCAGGGAGTTGAACCAGCCGTTGAACAGGTTGGCCCTGATCCAGCCGATGACGCCAATCTCGGTTACCGGCGGCTTGATCTCTTCGCGGTGCGGGGCAGCTGTGGTCGATTTCATCGCGTCTCTATCGCTCCACCAGCTTGATCTTTTTGTTGTACCAGTTCATGAACGCCGACGTCGACAGGCTGAAGATCAGGTAGACGATCATGATCAGGGCCACGCCCTCGATGGCCTGGCCGGTCTGGTTGATGGTCGTGCCGGCTACCGAGACGAAGTCGGGATAGCCGATGGCCACCGCCAGCGAGCTGTTCTTGGTCAGGTTGAGCATCTGGCTGGTCAGCGGCGGCACGATGACCCGCAGGGCCTGGGGCAGGATGATCAAGTGCATGACCCGTCCCGGGCGCAGACCGAGCGAAGTGGCGGCCTCGCGCTGGCCCTTGCCGACCGACTGGATGCCGGCGCGCACCACCTCGGCGACAAAAGCCGCGGTGTAGAGTACCAGGCCGAGCAGCAGCGCGGTGAATTCCGGGCTGATGGTTATGCCGCCCTTGAAGTTGAAGCCGCTGAGCACCGGTACGTTCATTTCGGTCGGCGCCCCACCGAGCCACCAGACGATGGCCGGCAGGCCGAGCAGCATCAGCAGCGAGGCGCGAAAGAGCGGGAAGGTCCGACCGGTCGCATCCTGCCGTTTGATCGCCCAGCGCCGCAGGAACCAGACAGCGATGCAGCTCAGCACGAAGGCAGCGGCGGCATAGCCGAAGGCCGGGTGGTAGTGCGGCACCCCGAAGATCATGCCGCGGTTGCAGAGAAAGACGCCGGGCAGCAGGTCCAGGGCCTGGCGCGGACCCGGCAGAATCTCGTAGAAAAAGGCGTACCAGAAAAAGAGCTGGAGCAGTACCGGGATGTCCTGAAACACCTCGATATAGGCGGCGGCCAGCTTGGAGAGCAGCCAGTTGGTACTGAGCCGGGCGATGCCGAGAATGGTGCCGAGCACCACGGTCAGTATGATGCCGATACAGGAGACGATCAGGGTGTTGAGAAAGCCGACGAGCAGGGCCTTGCCGTAGGAATCGGCGGCCGAGTAATCGATCAGCGACTCGCCAATCTCAAAGGCGGCCTCTTTCTCGACGAACTCGAAGCCGGTGGAGATCGACTGCCGCTCGAGATTGATCAGCGTGTTGTTGATCAGGTAATAACCGAGCAGCGCCACGCCGGCCATGGTGACCAGCTGGTAGAGGATGGAGCGCTTGGTGGGATCGCGTAAAAACGGTATCTTTTCCGGAGCTGTCGTCGCCTGCATAGCCGCTTCCGGGCGCTGCCCGGGAACGGAGCCCCGGGCAGCGCCGAAAAGATGAAACGTCGAAAAGGGGCGGCTACTTGAACGGCGGCGAGTACATCAGACCGCCGTTGGTCCACAGCGCGTTGAGGCCGCGCTCGAGCATCAGCGGCGTGTCGACACCGACGTTGCGCTCGAAGACCTCGCCGTAGTTACCGACTTGTTTGATGATATTGTAGGCCCAGTTCTCATCGAGGCCGAGGGCCTTGCCGTTGCCGGGCGAGACGCCGAGAAAGCGCTGCACCTTCGGATCGGTGCTGCCCATCATCTCGTCGATATTGGCCGAGGTGATGCCGAGTTCTTCGGCCTCGATCATCGCCAGCACCGAGTAGTTGACGATGTCCATCCACTGGTCATCGCCGTGCCGTACCGCCGGGGCCAGCGGCTCTTTCGAGATGATTTCCGGCAGGATCTTGTAATCCGCCGGATTCGGGGCAACGGCCCGGATGCCGGCAAGCTGGGAGGCGTCCGAGGTCATGCAGTCGCAGCGGCCGGCGAAAAATGCCTTGGACAGCTCGGCGGTGCTCTCAATGACGACCGGGTTCATGTTCATCTTCTGAACCCGGAAGTAGTCGGCGACATTCTGCTCGGTGGTGGTACCGGGCAGCACGCAGACCGAGGCGCCGTCCAACTCCTTGGCACTCTCGACGCCGAGGGCCTTGGGCACGAGGAAGCCCTGGCCGTCGTAGTAGTTGACCTGGACGAAATTGAGTCCGAGGTCGGTGTCGCGGCTCAGGGTCTGAGTGGCGTTACGGGTCAGCACGTCGATTTCACCGGACTGCAGCGCGGTGAAACGAGTTTTGGCGGTCAGCGGGGTGTACTTGACCTTGTCGGCATCGCCGAAGACGGCGGCGGCAACGGCCCGGGCCGTATCGACATCGAGGCCACGCCACACTCCTTTCTCGTCCGGTTTGGCAAAACCGAACAGATCGCCGTTGACGCCGGCCTGGATAAAGCCCTTGGCCTTGACGTCATCAAGGGTTCCCGCCATGGCCACTGAGGTGGCCAGACAGAGAGACGCTGCCATGACCGGGATTGTCCGCATCAAGTGTTTCATCGAAGCCCTCCTTGTGTTTGGAAAAGAGTTCCAGATGTGTCGCGACCGCTACGGACGGTCGCCCTACCACTCTTTATGGGGAGCTTGAAAGATTCGGCATTTCGTTCAAAATCGAGGCACGCAAGAAAATTTTACCGCAGGCATATAAATGATATTCCGAGGATAAAATTTGATTGCGCAACGATGAGATTGGGCGAAATGACAATTTTTCAAGGTTCCCATATTGTCGAACCGGCACCGGGCCGATGACTTGACTTGATAACCGGCAAGAATCCCCCCTGCACTGCGTTGTTATCGCAAGAATTTCCGCTGCTGTCAAGCAGTTTGACTCCGTCCGCCGGTCATGCGGCGGCTCCGGCCCGTTTCCGGCGAGCGAGCGCTCAAACGGGGCGATTTATTGCGTTAAATAATCCGCGAACTCCGCTTCGACCTGGGAGAAGCGGATGGCAAAGCCGAGCCCTTCGAACTTCTCGGTGATCAGCTTCATCGTGTTGACACCGAGCACCTCGCCCTGCGCGTTGACCAGCGGGCCGCCGGAATTGCCGGGGTAGATCTGGGCATCGGTCTGGATATAGCCGTCACGCAGACCGGAAATGACCCCTGCGGTGATTGAGTTGTTGAGTTGGAGCGGCGAGCCGATGGCATAGACGGTCCGGCCGTAGGCGACCTGATCGATCGGGGCGGGACGCAGATACGGCGTGACAAAGCCGTTGAGCTTGAGCAGGGCCAGGTCATAGGTATCGCTGACCCGGTAGAGCAGCGCCGACTGCTCGCTACCGTCGGCAAGGGTCACCGGGAACCGCGATTGCCGAGCCAGCTGATCATTGGCGTTGCGCCAGCCGTCGCGCTGCCGGCGGAATTCACGACTTTTCCCTTGATACTCCTCTTTTCTGGCCTGGTGCTCGCGCCGCCACGTCTGCAGGGTCTTGGCCCGCTCCCGCAGGCTCTGCTCGACATCCTTCCGCCACTGCGGGTTGAGACGGCTGCCGAACTCGTCGATCCGTTGCTGCAGCAGGCGGCGATCCTGCTCCAGTTTCCGCTCGTAGGCGGCAAGCCGCTCCTCGTCCTGTTGCAGCGAGGCCTGCCAGTGTTTCAGCTTGCTCTCCGCCTCACCGAGCTTGTCTTCAACCTGGCGGTTATTCTGCTCGCTGCCCCGGACCACGTGACGGTTGGTGATGATCAGTCCCCGGTCGTTGACGAAAAACCCGGAGCCGGAGCCGGCCTCGGTGGTGATCGAGACCACCGCGTGGCTGGCCCGCTCCAGCGGCGACTGGGCCGGCAGCGTGGCGGCGAGTTGGGCGGCCAGGTCCTTGCCGGCGGCCGGTGCGCCGGGAGGTGGCGCGTCGGCCGCTCGATCCCGGCGAGGGCCGGTCGGCGGTCCGTCGACATTGTATTTGATCTCGGCAATATCACCGATATCGATGGTGATCATGCCACCGTACTGCTCGTAGCTAACCTGACCGCCACTGCGATCGATCACCTCCGTGCTGATCACGGAGCCGTTTTTCAGGTGGATTTCGTGGCCGCCCCAGGCGCTGCCGGCGCACAACAACGACAGCAGCAGGAGGGCCGACAGGACGATGCGATACGGTCTCATAACAGGCTGTCAGCGGCTCTCGGGGCCGGCACGGCGACAAGAGTTCTTCGGCCGAACCCAGTGTGAATGAAAGACTGGGATACTACAATAGCATTTTCACCAGCACAAAACCACCGATGAGCAACACCATGAAAATAACGGACAGGATATTGAAATACCGGTCGATGAAATATTTGACCGGGGCACCGAATTTCCAGATGAAGGCGGCCACTAGAAAAAATCGGGCGGCCCGGGAGAGGGCCGAGACCACGAGAAAGGTGGCCAGATCGAGCTTGAAGGCGCCGGCGGTGATGGTGAAGAGCTTGTACGGCAGCGGGGTGAAACCGGCCGCGCCGACCGCCCAGGCGTCATAGGCGCGATAGAGATCCTGGACACGCAGATACTTGTCCTCAAAGCCATACCAGGCAATGATCTGCTGACCGACCGAGTCCATGAACCAGAAACCGAGGCCATAACCGAGCGCCCCGCCGAGCACCGAGCCGGCCGCACAGACCGCCGCGAAGAAAAAGGAGCGCGACGGCGCGGCGATGCACATGGCGATGAGAAAGACGTCGGGTGGAATCGGGAAGAAGGATGACTCGACGAAGGCAATGAAAAACAGCGCCCAGACCCCGTAAGGGCCGGCGATCCAAGCCATACAGATATCGTAGAGCCGTTTGAGCGGACCACCGGCCAGCTTCACCGTCGTTTCACCCGGATCGCTGTTACCAACCATGTTTCCCCACCAGGTCGACAAAGCGCACCCGCTCGAGATCTCTGATCTGCCTGCCGTCTTCGGTCAATTCCAGTAATTTCAAGGTCTGTAGGTATTGGTCCCCGACCGGGATGACGAGCCGGCCGCGCTCGCTCAGCTGCTCGACCAGCGGTTCGGGGATCGACGGGCCGCCGGCGGTGACGATGATGGCGTCAAACGGGCCGCACTCCGGCCAGCCGAGGGTGCCGTCGTCGAGCTTTGAGGAGATGTTGTAATATTTAAGGAGATCGAAAACTTTGCGGGCCGAGGCGAGCAGGGAGTTGATCCGTTCGACGGTGTAGACTTTTTTGCAGAGCCGGGAGAGAACGGCGGCCTGGTAGCCGGACCCGGTACCGATCTCGAGGACCTGCTCATCATCCTGCAGGCCGAGGGCCTCGGTCATGCTGGCGACGATATAGGGTTGGGAAATGGTCTGTCCGGCGGCAATCGGCAGCGGGAAGTCGCCGTAGGCCCTGGACTGCAGCGCGTCGTCGACGAACAGGTGCCGGGGTACGGTGCGCATCGCCTCGAGGACTCGCGGGTCGCTGATGCCGCGGGGAACCAGCTGTTCCTGCACCATCCGCTCGCGAATGGTGGCAAATCGGTCAATCACTCTCGCTTCTCTTGCCAGCCGAAGTCTTCCGACCAGCCATACTCGTCGGCATCAAAGGAGCTGTAGCCGACATCGACAACGCTGTCCCCTTCAAAGGTGACGACGATCTGCTCGTAACCCTTGGCATTGAAGAGCTTGCCCAGGTACGGGGCCTGCTGCAGGGTCGATTGCCTCTCCTCGTAATAGACCCAGCGCTCCGCCGTGTCGGAGATCGTCTGGCGGGAGTCGGGATCGCCGAGATAGGTCAGAACCTCGTCTCTGGTCGATACACCCGGCTTGATCAGCGCCGCATCGGAGGCCAGGTGCCGCACGGGACTTCCGGTGCAGGCACCGAGAAGGACGAGCAGGGCCAGGCAGACAAGCGTTCTTGCACAATGGGTCATGATTTTCTCCCAAGTCAATCTTCTTCGTCATCCCTTCTTCGGCAGGACCTTGCCGGCCCTCCTAAAGCGGGAAGCACTCCTGCTCTATAGCCTGTGATCCCCGTTTTTTCAATGGTTAAGTCGACGGAGCACCGTGACGTCCGCTGCCCCGCCTGCCGAATGAAACCGCTCAGCCGGCCAGCTTGCCGAGGATGCGATAGTTGCGGGCGACCATCTCCAGCGGGTCGATCATCAACCCGGCCTGGATCATCGCGTTGTCGTGGATCTGGCGGGCGATCTCGACGGCAAACACCTCGTCTTCCTTGACCAGTTCGGCCAGTCTGCGGATCAGCGGGTTGGTCGGGTTGATCTCCAGGTTCTTTTTGCCGATCTCCGGCTTGAGGCCTTTTTCAAACTTGCCGGCGGCCATGATCCGCTCCATCGACGAGGTCATGAACCCGTCGGGGTTGACGATGAGAGCCGGGGCGTCGACCAGCCGCTTGGAGATGCTGACCTCGGCGACCTGTTCCTTGAGCGTCTCCTTGAGCCAGCTGACGAGATCCCCGGCCGCTTTGTCGTCAAGCGGCGTCTCGGCTTTCTCGTCACTCTCGCTCGGCGGTGTATCGTCATCGCCCAGAGAGAGGTCCGCCTTGTCCGCCGAGACCAGCTTCTTGCCGTCGAATTCGCCGAGATAGCTGAGCACGAAGTCGTCGATCGGCTCCATCGTATAGATCAGTTCGACGTCTTTCTTGCGGAACATCTCGATATATGGCCCGGCCTCGATCGCCTCCCGGTTCGGGCCGTTGATATAGTAGATCTCCTTTTGGTCGGGATGCATGCGCAGCAGGTAGTCGGACAGGCTGACCGGGGTTCCGGCCTCCGACTTGGACGTCTCGAAACGCATCAGCTTGCCGAGTTCGGTGCGGTATTCGAAATCGCTGGTCACCCCTTCCTTGAGGTAGATGCCAAACGTTTTCCAGAATTCCAAATAGGCCGCCTCGTCTTTTTTCGCCTCATCCTCGAGGAACTTGAGGAACCGCTTGCTGATCACCCGGCGGATCTTAGCGACCAGAGCGTTGTCCTGCAAGGCCTGGCGCGAGATATTGAGCGGCAGGTCCTCGCTGTCGATGACACCCTTGAGAAAGCGCAGCCATTCCGGCAGGATGTTCTCCGAATGCTGATCAATCAGGATGCGCTGGCAGTAGAGATTGACGCCCGGGCTCATCTTGCCGAACCCCATGATCTCCAGGTTCTCCTTGGGCACGAAGAGCAGGGCGTTGATGGCCAGCGGCGCGTCGGTGGAAAAATGCAGGCGGAGCATCGGCTCGTCGACGGCATTGGCGACGAACTTGTAGAACTCGACATATTCCTCGTCGGTGATTTCCGAGCGGCTGCGCGCCCACAGGGCCTGGACGGTGTTGAGGGTTTCCCCTTCGAGCTTGATCGGAAAGGGAACGAACGAGCTGTACTGTTTGATGACCGACTCGACCTTCCACTTTTTGGCGTAATCCTCGCACCCTTCTTTCAGCTCGACGATCACCTTGGTGCCGCGATGCAGGCCCTGACATTCACTGACGGTGTAGGTGCCGGTACCGTCGGAAACCCATTCGTGGCCTTCGCTGCCGTCCCAGGAGCGACTGCGCACCCGGACCGTTGCCCCGGCCATGAAGGCACTGTAAAAGCCGACACCGAACTGGCCGATCAGGCTGACATCCTGGCGCGCCGCTTCGGCGAGCTGGGTCAGGAAGGTGTTGGATCCGGAATGGGCGATGGTACCGAGGTTGGCCAGCAGGTCGTCCTTGGTCATGCCGATGCCGGTATCGGTGATGGTCAGCTGGTTTTTCTTCTCGTCGAGATCGATGGTGATCTCCAGCGGCACATGGGCGTCGAAGAGCTCCTCTTCACTGTGGGTCAGGCTCTCGTGACGATATTTTTCCAGCGCATCGGCGGCGTTGGAGATCAACTCACGGATAAAGACGTCGCGCTCGGTATAGAGCGAGTTGATGACGATATCGAGAAGTTTTTTGGTTTCCGCCTGAAATTCATGGGTCGTGGTTGCTGCTGTCATTGTGCTTCCTCTTTTACGCAATGGGTTACGGGCTGGCTTGAAAGATTTTCCAAAACAGCCGACAAAAACAAAGATGCGGACCGCCGGCCGGACCGGGACGCGGCATGGCGTCTCGGGGCATCTCTGGAACCGGTTATAGCCTGTTGAAAATACAGGCGTAGTTTCCCTGAACCACGGCTGCCGCCGGCCGATCAATCCTTGCTTTTTCCTCTGAAGTCGGCGAAAATGTTAACCATCGACGGCAGGCTGTCAAGGCCGCCGCCCTGCCCGCAGGACCATCATCAGAGAGGAGGGATATCATGAAAATCATTGCCATCGGCGATATACATATGGCCACCGATACGATAGCATCCATCGATGGAATCGACACGGCCGACCTGGTTATCATCAACGGCGACCTGACCAACTTCGGCGGGACGCACGAGGCAAAAGAGGTACTCGACGCGGTACTGAGCGCCAACCAGTCGGTTCTCGCCCAGTTCGGCAACCTGGACAAACCGGAGATCAACGATTATCTCGAGGAACTCGGCATCAACCTGCACCGCCAGGCCCGGCTGCTTCATAACCGGGTCTGCCTGATCGGCCTCGGCGGCTCCAACAAGACACCGTTCGCAACGCCGTCGGAGTTTTCCGAAGAGCAACTGGCCGCAGGCATCGACGAAGCCTACGAGCAGGCGCGCGGCTTCATCGATCTGGCGGAACCGCTGGAGAAAATCCACATCCCGACGATCCTGGTCAGTCACACCCCGCCGTTCGGCACCGCCGTCGACCGGCTGCGCTCCGGCACCCACGTCGGCTCCAGCGCCGTCCGCACGTTCATCGAAGAGCGGCAACCCGAACTCTGTATCTGCGGACACATTCACGAAGCGGCCGGCAGCGACCGGATCGGCCGCACACCGATCTATAACCCGGGGATGCTCAGCCAGGGCGGCTGGCTGGAGATCTCCGTCGACAAATCAACGGTCCAGACCACCTTTCATGAACGAATCTAACGATACCATCGATACCATCATCGTCGGCGGCGGCATCAGCGGCCTGGTCGTCGCCCACCGGCTCACCCGCGATTTCCCCGGTCATCGTCTGGTCGTCCTGGAAAAAGAGGAGCGTCCCGGCGGGGTGATCAGCTCCTTTTCCGACAACGGCTACCTGGCCGAATGGGGACCGCACGGCTTTCTCGACAATTGCGCCGAAAGCCGCGACATCCTCCGCGAAACCGGACTCGACAAGGAATGCGTCGCGGCCTCGCTGGCCACATTCGTGCGCTACGTCTGCATCAACGGCCGGCTGATGATGATTCCGCAATCGCCGCTGAAGATCCTCCGGGCGCCGCTGATTCCGTTTGGCGACAAGATCCGGGTCCTCGGCGACCTGTTCAAGAAACCGCTGGACGGCGAACCGACCGTGGCCAAATGGGCCGCCTATCGCTTCGGCCGTGCCCTGCTACCCTACGTCGACGCGGTCTTTACCGGCACCTACGCCGGCGATTACAACGAACTGCGTATCGACGCGGTGATGCCCGGAGTACGGGAGCTGGAGCACCGTCACGGCTCGGTGATCCGCGGCGTTATCGCCAAGGCGCGGGCGGCCCGGAAGACGAAGCGGCGCGGCGAGAAACTGACGATGCCGGCAATGACCAGTTTTCCCGGCGGCATGCAGCGGTTACCCGAACGGCTGGCTGAACCTCTTATCGCCGCCGGCGGGCTCCACTACGGGCAGCGGGTTATCGGCCTGGAGCGGCAGGAAAACGGCTGGGCGGTACAGACCAAGACCGAGCGATTGGTCGCCGCCAACCTGGTGCTGGCACTGCCGGTCAACGGTGCCCTGCCGCTGCTGGCCACCGTCGACCCGGCCTTGGCCGCGCTGAGCGTACCGGAGGCCCGACTGGCGACCGTTGTCTTCGGCTTTGCCGATGCCCAACTGCCGCCGGGCTTCGGTTACCTGATTCCGGAAGTCGAGCAGCGCTTCACTCTCGGCACACTCTTTTCTTCGAATATGTTCCCGAACCGGGCCCCGGCCGGACACATCGTCTTCGAGACCCTGGTCGGCGGGCGACGACACCCGGAACGCGTGGAGCTCGACGACAAAACGCTGATCGAGCGGTCCCTGGCCGACGTCCGTGGATTGCTGACACTGCCGCCGACGCCGAGCTACGCCAAGGTGCTGCGACCGTTCGGCGCCATCCCGCAACTGGAGGGCGGCTACCGTGATCTGCTGCGGCGGCGCAACGAGCTGGTGGCCAGGCAGCGCGGCCTGTTTATCTGCGGCTTCGGCTGGGAAGGGATCGGGCTGAACGACATGATCAAGACTGCCTGCGCGCTGGCCGGCAGGGTCGGCAGCGGCACGGCCCAGAGCCAGGATCAGGCCGAGGTAAAGAAGGTTTATTTCTAAATGGCGATCGCGGCTCGACAGGCTAGAGCTGGCGAACCTTGTTGCTCAGCAGATCGAGCTGCGCGGAGACCGAGTTGTCCCGCCGACTCAGCCCGGAAACCACCTTGATGGCGTGCATCACCGTGGAGTGATCACGGTTGAAGACCTTGCCGATATCGGCCAGGGTTTCTTCGGTGTGCTTGCGGCTCAGAAACATCGCCACCTGGCGCGGAAAGGCAATGCTTTTTTTGCGCGACCGTGACTGCAGATCGTTCGGGCTAACCTTGAACTGCCGACCGACCAACTCGCAGATCGCCTGTGTCGACAGGGAGCGCGGGTTGCCAATCAGGAAACGGACGACGTCTTCGATCAGGCGATCGTCGACCTGACCATGCTGCAAAGCCGCCCGGGCACTGATAGCGATTATCGCGGATTCGATTCGCCTTACATCTCCTTTTACGTGTTGGGCAAGATAATCGACGTGGGGCTCGGCCAGCTCGATTTTCTGCTGCTGCGCCTTGCGCCGGATGATGCGATAACGGGTGTCGAGATCGGGTTTCTGGATGCAGGTGATGAGCCCCGACGACATCCGTGAACGGAAATCGTCGTCGATGCCGATCAGATCGCGCGGCGGTTTGTCGGCTGTCATCACCACGCGTTTTCCCGATTTGATCAGTGTATCAAGAACTTCGTTGAGTTCCTGCTGTGTCTTTTTCTTGCCGGTCAGGCTCTGGACGTCCTCGACCAGCAGGATATCGCAGTGGTCGTGATATTTGCGCTTGAAGACGTCCATCGCGTTGGACTTGATATTGTGCACCATTTCCGCGGCAAATTGCTGGGCCGTCAGATACTGCAGCCGGGCCAGCGGCGAGGCGCCGAGGATCTGGTGGGCAATGGCATGGGTCAAGTGGGTCTTGCCAAGTCCGGTGGTACTATTGATATAGAGGCATGGTCCGATGGTGTCTTCCAGCCGCGAAATGGAACGGCAGGCGGACTGCGCCAGCATGTTGCTTTCGCCGACCATGAAATCGTCGAAGGTGTAGCGCGGATGAAGCGCCCGCACCGATGAGGAGCCCTCCGGCAGAGACGGCAGCCGCAATTGCAGCGGTTCCTGGCGCTGGGCCGGCGCCAGGCAGGAACCGTTGATCCGCACCGTCTCGATGGAACCATCGACCTCGGTAACCACCTTGCTGATCAGCTCAAGATAGTTTTGCGTGACATAGGCGCCGAAATAGCGATCCGGGCAGGCGAGACTGAGGCAGGTGCCGTCCCGTTCCTGCATCTTCACCGGTTCGATCCACAACGTATAGACGTTGTCGGAAAGAATGTCCTGTAATCTCTCTTTCGCTCGATCCCAGACTTTCATTTTATCATAAGCTCGAATTTGGTTGAATATGAGCCGTATGGACCCGTCCTGCCGAACACGGACCGGTCCGACACCTCTGGCAGGCTCATTGAAACCTTACAAAATGCAAATACTCAAGAAAGGGCGCCCTCGGATCATCTTCTCTCCCGAAAGATGGTCGGGCGGACAGCATGTATGCTTCGTGATAAACTTCATTTTCCCGCTTTGGTCAAAGACGATCTGTGGAGATTTTTCTATCAGGTTGGCGCGTTATCAGCAATCCTCCGCAAGGCGCTGAGGCAAAGGCTTCGGTCTGGGCAATTCGTTTTTCTGCTTGTTTGCTCGGGCTTTCAGGACACTGGTTGTTTTCAACGGTATCCTAACATTTTAGTTCCCGAATGAGAAAGTTATCAACAATGAAAGATATTAATTAAACTCGACGTAACAATAAATAAATGGAAATATCTAAATATTAATCATATTTTCTCTACTTCCAGTCTAAGTAGCCCCAATACCGTCGGAGTTTTACTCTGTTCGCTCACCTGCAGTTTTTCCGGTCGGCACATCGTCCGGCCGTACCGAGCGGCTCACCTCGTCCACCCGGGCCACCGTCCAGACATGCACTTGCGCCGCGCCTGCCGCCTTCAGTGTTCTTGAGCATTCAGCAAGGGTCGTGCCGGTGGTGAAGACGTCGTCGACAACCAGTACGGTGCGCCCCAGAACCGCCCCGGGGCGGGCGACAGCAAACGCCCCCTTGAGATTCCGGCGCCGCTGGTTGCCATCGAGGCCGGTCTGGGGAATCGTCTTTTTTTGCCGAACCAGCAGGTCGACCACGATTTTATCGCGTTCTGCCGGAAAAAAACGGCGGGCTAGAACGAGCGATTGATTGAGCCCCCTGGACTGGAGCCGGGATCGATGGAGCGGCACCGGAATGATCAGATCGCAGCTGAGCGGTTCCGAAGAGCCGAGTCCGGCCAGCACCCGGGCGGCGGCCGTGTCACCATGAAATTTCAGCCGGTGCAGCAGAGTGCTGACCGGCGGTCCGTAGCAAAGCGGGGAACGGGCGCTGTCGAACGGGGGCGGCGTCCGCAGACAATCTCCGCACAGCCGTTCGGCGAGACCCGGGCCAGTCGCCAGCGACCGACCACAGCAGCGGCAGTACGGACCGGAGTACGACATGACCCGGTCCAGACAATGGGGACAGAGCTGGCGGTCGGGATGAGACGGCCGGGCGATTCGACAGGCATGACAGCGCGGCGGGAAGAGAAGCGCCAACACACCGCCGACCAAGCTGCGCCAGGGAAGAGGACGTGGTGAAACCGTCATAACCGTGAACTCATCGCTAATACCTGAAAGAAGGGTGATGTCCGCTTTGCATTTTGCTGCAAACATGGCATAATGGACAGAATTTTCACCTGATTTCTCCGGAATGCCCGTACAACCTTTTGTTTTTTATTAACAAACTGCCCCTTTTGGCAGCCAGACGTCTCTTGCGTAAAGGATATCCCATGTTCATCTCAAGGAACACGTCGACCCGACCGGCTCGCGCTCGCCGGGTCCGGTTTTTCCCCGTCGCACTCCTGTTCGTAATTGCCGTTCTGTTTCACCTTCCCGGAAATGCCGCCGAGCAGAATACGGCTTTTCTGCCGCTACACATCGTCGCCCCGCAGGTGGACGAAGGGTTTGCCGCCCGCCTCGACGACGAATTGGCCGCGGCGCTCGCCGCCAACGGTTTGCAAATGGTCGATCGCAGCCAGGCAGAGCAACTCGTCGATTATCGCCGGTGGCCACCTGCCGCCGAGGTGCTCGAAGCCGTCGCCAAACAGACCGGCTTCGTCAATGTCGCCGCCGGAACGGCGACGGTCATCGGCAACCGGATCAGTATCGACATCAAGGTCTTCGATCTGCTCAACCCGGAAAATCCTCGCTATTTCTTTCAAGAGGCCCCGTCGGTCACCGATCTCTCATCCGTCATCACCGATGTCGTCGGCCAGGTGGTAGCCTACACCGAACGCTCCCGCTTTATCGCCTCAATCGCCCCGGAAGGTAACAAAATAATCGATTCCGGCGCCATCTTGCGAAAAATCAGCAGCACCGCGGGCGACCCGTACGACCCGGCAGCCCTGCGGGAAGATCTCAAATCGATCTACGCCATGGGCTTTTTTGATGATGTCCAGATCGACGTCACCGATGGCCAGCAGGGCAAACAGGTAATCTTTCGGGTCGTCGAGAAACCGACCGTCAGTTCCATCACCTTCTCCGGTCTTGCCGAACTGGAGGAAAAAGATCTTCAGGAAGTCCTGACGATCAAGGAGAACTCGATCCTCAACCCGACCGCCGTCAACGCTACCGCCGAAGCGATCAAAGCGCTGTACCGGACGAAAGGTTTCTACAACACCGAGGTCACCGCCGACATCACCTACCCGACACCGACGACCGCAGCCGTCAAGTTCGTCGTCGACGAAGGGGAGAAGATCTTCATCAAAGAAATCACATTCCAGGGCAACGACAGCTTTGACGATGACGATCTCGAAGATGTGCTGGAGACGACAACCAAGGGCTGGTTCTCCTGGCTGACCGATTCCGGCCTGCTCAACCGTGACATCCTCAACCAGGATACGGCACGCATCGTCGCCTTTTACCATAACAACGGCTTTCTCGAGGCCCGGGTCGGAGAACCGGTCGTCAACCAGGAAGGCAAATGGCTGCACGTCACCTTCGTCATCGAGGAGGGGCCGCGCTTTAAAGTCGGCACCGTCGATATCGCCGGTGATCTGATCACCGACGAACAGACCCTACTCGAACTGCTGTCCATCCGGGATGAGGAATTCCTGAGCCGCAAGACCCTGCGCGACGATATCATCAAGATCACCGACTACTATTCGGAATTCGGCTACGCTTTTGCCGAGGTCCGGCCGGACATCAATAAATCCGCCGGCGGCGGCCGGGTCGACATCACCCTTAACATCTATCGCGGTGATCTAGTCTACATCAACCGCATTATCATTAAGGGCAACAGCCGCACCCGCGACAACGTCATTCGTCGTGACATCCAGGTTATCGAGGGCGGGGTATTCAACGCCAAAGAACTGCGGGCAACCAGTCAAAAGCTGCAGCGACTCGACTTTTTCGAAGAAATCAACGTCAATCCGGAACCGACCCTGGAGCCGGACAAGATGAACGTCGTCGTCGACGTCACCGAGAAAAGCACCGGCCAGTTCAGTATCGGAGCCGGCTACTCATCGGTTGACGATGTCATCGTCATGGGTGAAATCTCCGAGAACAACTTGCTTGGTCTCGGCCATCGACTGGCGCTCAGTGCCAATATCGGCGGCAGTAGCAGCCGCTACAACCTGAGCTGGACCAACCCGCGGCTCAACGATACCGAGATTTCCATGGGTATCGACCTGTTCGACTGGGAACGCGAGTACGATGACTACACAAAGGAATCGATCGGCGGAGCGCTCCGTTTCGGCCATCCGTTCTGGGGCAAATGGCGGATGTACGAGAGTTACAGCTACTCGGATTCAACACTGACCGATGTCAGCGAGGATGCCTCCTATATCATCAGAGAGTCGCAAAACGTTCCGGTTACCAGCGCCGTCCGCGTCGCCTTCGTCCGTGATACCCGCGACCGGCTGTTCGGCGCCACCGAGGGGTCCCGGAATTCCATCGGTGTCCAGTATGCCGGCGGGCCGTTGGCCGGCGACGCGCAGTTCACCGCGGTCGAGTTGGAATCAAGTTGGTATGTTCCGGCGCCGTTCGGGACCATCTTCCACATCCTCGGCTCGGTCGGCCAGGTCTGGGAGAACGAGACCGACAAGCTGCCGGTCTATGAGCGCTTTTATCTCGGCGGCATCAACACCATCCGCGGCTACAAGTACGGCAAGGTCAGCCCGATCGACCCGGAAACCGGCGACCGAATCGGTGGTGACCGTATGTGGTACGTCAACACCGAGCTCGTTATCCCCGTTTTCAAGGAGCAGGGCGTTTATGGCGTCGTCTTCTTCGACATCGGCGATTCGATTGCCGAAGACGAAGACTGGACCACCAACGAGGTCGCCAAGGCGACCGGTGTCGAATTCCGCTGGCTCTCCCCGCTCGGACCGTTCCGCCTGGTCTGGGGCTACAACCTCGATCCGAAAAACGACGAACCGGAAACCGTCTGGGATTTCAGCATCGGAGGGCAGTTCTGATCAGGCCCGCCGCGTCGTTCCCGCCTGAATTCGCCGACTGCACGGTTCGTGCAGTCGGCACTTTTTTTCCATGGCTCAAACAGATCATTTCATAACCGACGGCACGACTCTGGTAACCGGACTGCGCGGTTCCAGCCCGGCCTGGTTCAGTGCCACCCGGTCGGCCGCGCAACCGTTGTGCTGCATCCTGCCCGACGAGCAGCAGGTCGCCGCCTTTGAACAGGACCTGGCGCTGTTCACCGATCGGCCGATCCTGCCCTTTCCCGGGTATGAGATCCCTCCATATACCCCGCTGTCACCGGACCAGCAGACCACCGCGGCCCGGCTCTCGACATTGTACCGCAGCCTCGAAAGCGAGTCTTCGTTCATCCTGGTCGTCTCTATCGAGGCACTGCTCCGCCGCGTCCTGCCGAAAGGTTCTCTGCAGCAGCGCGCCGAATTGCTGATGACCGGGGAATCCTTCGATCTGCCGACCCTGCGCGCCGGCCTGATCGCCATGGGCTACGAGCATACCTCGCTGGTGCGCGGCTACGGCGACTTTTCGGTCCGCGGCGGCGTCGTCGATATCTTTCCGCCCCCGTTTCTGCTGGCGGGCAACGAGATACAGGACGGTCCGCTCCGTCTCGATTTCTTCGGCGACACCATCGAGTCGATCAGGCAGTTCAACCCCATCAACCAACGCTCTTCCGGCACAATCGACGAAGCAGTCATCCTGCCGGTCAGTGATATCCTGCTTGAAGCCGAAGCCCCGGGCCGGCTGCAACCGCTGCTGACGACCCTGCGCCAGCGCAGTGAAGATCTCGGCTGGGCCGCCGAGCAGACCAAGGAGATCACCGATCGATTGCAGGCCGGGCTGCGCTTTGCCGGCATCGAGAATTTCCTGCCGTTGTTTTGTAGCGGTCACCGACCGGCAACGGTGCTCGATTATCTGCCCGACGATACCACCCTGATCATGCTCGAGCCGGAGACACTGGCCCGACAGGCACGGCTGGTTGAAGAACGGATCGCCGCCAATTACGACGACGCCCGCCGCAACGCTCAACCGGCCCTGCCGCCGGGCGAGCTGTTCGTCTCGGCAGCTGATCTGGCCGGACAGGTGCATGGTTTTCAGCACTTTGCCATCACCGACTTCAGCGGCGCCGACCAGGCGGTTTTGCCGATCACCACGACCGGCCACCAACTGCTCAAGCAGGAGATCTCCCGGCACCGGAAAACCCACGGCCTGCTTGCCCCCCTTGCCGACCAGATCCGCAACTGGCAGGAAGCCGGAGAGCAGGTGGTCGTCTGCTGCCGGTCCCAGCTAAGGCAAAAGACCCTGGCCGAGATGCTGTCGCGCTTTTCCTTCACCCTCCAGCCGCTGCCGGCGCCGCTCGACCTTGCCGCCCTGGCTCCGGCCGCAGACCCGGAGCCGCCCCTCTACCTCTGCGACAGCCCGCTGAACATGGGCTTCAGTCTACCGGAACAGCGCTGTCACCTGTTATCGGAAAGCGAGTTGTTCGGTGAAATGCGTCTCGGCGGCAAGAAACGGCGCAGTCGAGCCGCCGGCGAAGCGCTCAATTTCACGGAACTGCAGGAAGGAGACATCGTCGTCCACCGCGAGCACGGGCTCGGCATCTATCGCGGCCTGGTGACCATGGCCCTGCAAGGCATCACCAACGATTTCATGCTCATCGAGTATCGTGACGGCGACAAGCTCTACCTGCCGGTCGACCGACTCGGGCTGGTCAGCCGCTACGAAGGATTGTCGGACAAGTCGCCGAAAATCGACAAACTCGGTGCCCAATCCTGGAAATCGACCAAGAATAAGGTTTCCGAGGAAGTCTGGAAGGTCGCCCAGGAACTGCTCGACATTTATGCCGCCAGGGCAATGCGCAGCGGGCGCTCTTTTTCGCCGCCCGGCAGTTTCTACCAGGAACTGGAAGAATCCTTTGCCTTCGACGAGACGCCCGGTCAATATCGAGCCATCAACGAGACCATCGATGATCTGACCTCGGATAAACCGATGGATCGCCTGATTTGCGGCGACGTCGGCTACGGCAAGACCGAAGTCGCCATCCGGGCCGCCTTCAAGGTGGTCGAAGACGGCTACCAGGCGGCAATCCTGGTGCCGACGACGGTGCTGGCCGAGCAGCATGCGAAAACCTTTAGCGAACGACTCAAGGAATTCCCGGTCCGCATCGAGTGCCTCAACCGCTTCCGTTCGCGCCTGCAGCAGCGGCAGATCCTGAGTGACCTGGCGGGCGGCAGCGTCGATATCGTCATCGGTACCCATCGCCTGCTCTCCAAGGACGTCCGGTTTGCCAATCTCGGTCTGCTCATTATCGACGAAGAACATCGTTTCGGCGTGGCCCACAAGGAAAAGATTAAAAAAATCAAGGCGGAAGTCGATGTGTTGACGCTAACCGCCACACCGATTCCGCGCACCCTGCAATTGTCCCTGCTCGGCATTCGCGACCTGTCGGTGATCTCCACGCCGCCGGAACACCGCCGACCGATCAAGACCTTTGTCGCCCGCTACGACGATCTGGTCATCAAAGAGGCGGTCAGCCGGGAACTGCTGCGCGGCGGCCAGGTCTTCATCGTCCACAACCGGGTCAAATCTATTCACCGCATGGCGGCAACGGTCCAGAAACTCGTACCCGAGGCCCGCATTGCCGTTGCCCACGGTCAGATGCCCGGCAAAGAGTTGGAAGATATCATGGTGGCCTTCGTCAACCACCGGATCGATGTGCTGATCAGCACCACCATCATCGAATCCGGACTCGACATTCCGTCCGCCAATACCATTATCATCAACCGCGCCGATCGTCTCGGGCTGGCCGAAATCTACCAGCTGCGCGGCCGGGTCGGCCGCTCGGCAACGCAATCGTTCGCCTACCTGCTCGTCCCGTCGCTCGACCACCTGTCCAAGGACTCGCGGGAGCGGCTGCGCGCGTTGATGGAGTACAACGAACTCGGCGGCGGTTTCAAACTGGCCATGTCCGATCTGCAGATCCGCGGCGGCGGCAACCTGCTCGGCGTTTCCCAAAGTGGTCATATTGCCGCCATCGGTTACGATCTCTACCTTGACCTGTTGCAAAAGACCGTCGCCGAACTCAAGGCCCGGCAGGACCGAGGGGAAGCGCCGCCGTCCATCGACGACCTCGACCCGGAGATCAACCTGAACATCTCGGCCTATATTCCCGAGGCGTATCTGCCCGATATCAGCCAGCGCTACTTGATGTATCGGCGCATCGCCTCCCTGCTCAACCACGATCACCCGACGCCGGAAGAATTGCTCGAAGAGCTCGATGATCGCTACGGCCGGCCGCCCGATGAGGTACGCAACCTGTTTCGCCTGGTTGCCGTGAAGAAGCGGCTGCTGCCGTTGCGGGTCAACAAGCTCGAACGCGGCAACAACACTCTGGTCTTCGGCTTCCTCGCCGACACGCCGGTGCCGACCGAGCAGCTGTTTGCCTATGTCCAGGAACACCGGCGACGAACCAGACTGCTGCCCGACGGCCGGCTCATCGTCGAGCTGCCGACAAGCGACGATGCCTGCCTGCAGACAACCATTGACCGGATCATCCATGACCTGGACCAACTCACCCATGACAACACGCAGCCGGCCCACTGTTGATCCGGTCGTCGACTGGCCCATGATCGACACGGTGCTCCTCGATATGGACGGCACCCTGCTCGACAAGTATTTCGACGATTATTTCTGGGAACATTACGTCCCGCAGGTCTTTGCCGAAAAACATGGCATGGATCACGAACAGTCCCGCAACACTCTCCTGCAACGCTACCGCGCGGTCGAGAGCACGCTGCAGTGGACCGATCTCGATTTCTGGTCGGAGCAGTTGGATCTCGATATACCGGCACTCAAGCGCAGCATCGACCACCTGGTCGCCGTCCACCCGTACGTAATCGACTTTCTCGATTTTCTCAAACAGCACGAAAAAACGACCTGCCTGGTCACCGCGGCCCACGACAAGACCCTGCAGATCAAACTGGCCAAGACCGAGCTCGGCCCGCGTTTCGACCGCATCGTCTGTGCCGGAGAAATCGGACTGCCCAAGGAAAACCCATCCTTTTGGCAGCGCCTCCAGGAGACCCTCGGTTTCCACCGCTCACAGACCCTGCTCGCCGACGATACCGCAAGCGTCCTGCAGGCCGCCCGGCAGCATGGCATCGAGCACCTGGTGTTCGTCGCCAAGCCGAGTTCCCGCTCCCCGGTCCGGCACAGCGCCGATTTTCTCTCCATCACCACCTTCAATGAATTGATGCGCTGACGGTGACCGGAAATCCGTCCGTCGGCCGCCGCCACGAAGACGGGAAAATGGTTTGCCTTGACCGGACGAATACGGTATCAATAATCACGCTGTTACCGGCACGACAGCACCACCCCGGCAAAGTCGCAGGCACCACCCGTCCGGCCGTCAGCACGTGCCGCCATTCAACCCATCCGGTGTTTCATGACTCGTTTGCAATCGTCACTTCTTCGTGCCGCTGTGCTCCTTTGCTTTCTCGGTCTGACCTCCTGCGCCTCGCGCAATCCCGACGAACTAGCCCATACCCTGCCGGCCACCGACAGGGCCCGGATCACCTTCGAGAAACAGCGCGTCCCGGACAATTGCACCGTTTTTGCGCATCTGCTCATCACCGTTCCACCGACGCTCGCCGCCGATCAGACACGCCAGTCTATTGAGCAGTTTGCTGCCGGTCACGGCGGCGATTTCGTTCTGCTCGGCATGAGCCGTCAAAGCGCCCTGTCCCCGGAAACAGTGACGTTTCGTGCCTATGGGCCACAAACCCCCTACCCGTTTGCCACGGGTTGGGCCGGTTGGAAATTCGGGTTCTCCGACTGGAATAAGGGTGGGCCCCTGGTCGATTTCGGCGTCAACCATCTCAGTGGACGCGAAGCGAACTTTACCACTCCCGTCGACATCCAGGCAGTACTACTCTCCTGCCCGGCAGGTCCCGCCAACAACTGACAGCTGTCGCCGCCATCTTCACCGAACCACGGCAGCGCTGGCCGATACCCGGGACATCGCACACACTGTCTCACTCCACCGGCCCGAGGTACCGCGACAGCGCTGCTGACCAACACAGCAGCGATGCGTCACCAGCTCGTTTTTCCGACTCGTCGAGGCGAAAAGCCAGACGATAACGCGCCAGCGAACCACCACCACACACCCGACCGGGTCACAGCGTCCGCATCGCCGCAGACAAGCGCCGATGAAAATCAATTTTTTTTATGTTGACCATCGAATTTTACTGCAGAACATTGTTCTTTTATTTCCCTATCGCCCTTGTATTACAAGCATTTTTTTGCCATTTTTCCGCTCTTGCCGACCAAAGAAAGATACTTGAAGTATCCGTAAATATTTATTATACGTCATTGTTGGAGAAACAATTATCCTTTACATGGGAGGCGGAAACAGGAATGTAACAAGCGTAAATCATCACTTTATCAACCAACCACAAGAGGTGGGAATATGGCCGATTACGACAAAGTGTTTGCTGAAAGCGTACAAAACCCCGAGGCCTTCTGGGCAACAGCCGCGGCAGAGCTTGACTGGTATCAAACCTGGAACACCGTACTCGATGCATCCAACCCGCCCTTCTACCGCTGGTTCTCCGGCGGACTGATGAATACCTGCTACAATGCCGTCGATCGCCATGTCGCCGGCGGACGTGGCGACCAGGTGGCCATTATCTATGACAGCCCGGTCACCGACACCATCGCCACCATCACCTATCGCCAATTGCAGGACCACGTCGCTCGCCTGGCCGGAGCCCTGCAGAAAATCGGGGTAACCAAAGGCGATACGGTCATCATCTATATGCCGATGATCCCGGAAGCCGCTTACGCGATGCTCGCCTGCGCCCGCATCGGCGCCATCCACTCGGTCGTTTTCGGCGGCTTTGCCGCCAATGAGCTGGCCATCCGGATCAACCACGCCCAACCCAAAGTCCTGATCACCGCCTCCGGCGCCATCGAAGGTAAGAAAACGCTGGCCTACAAACCAATCGTCGATGAGGCGGCGACCATTGCCGAGCACAAATTCGAGCATTGCATCGTCTATCAGCGCCCCTTTGTTCATGCCGACCTGCAGGACGGACGGGATCTGGACTGGAATCAGATCGTCGCCGACGCACCGGCCGCAGACTGCGTTCCTCTCGATGCCACCGATCCGCTCTACATCCTCTACACCTCGGGCACCACCGGCATGCCCAAAGGCGTCCTGCGCGACAACGGCGGCCACGCCGTGGCGCTGAACTGGACCATGAAAGCGATCTACAATATCGACGCCGGCGACGTCTTCTGGTCAGCGTCCGACGTCGGTTGGGTGGTCGGCCACTCCTACATCGTCTACGGCCCGTTGCTCAAAGGCGCCACCACCATCATGTACGAGGGCAAACCGATCGGCACCCCGGACGCCGGTGCCTTCTGGCGCGTCATCTCGCAACACCGGGTCAAATCGCTGTTCACTGCGCCGACCGCTTTTCGGGCAATCAAAAAAGAAGACCCGAACGGCACCTTCATCGGCAAATACGATCTCTCCTGCTTCGAAGCTCTTTACCTGGCCGGCGAACGGCTCGACCCGGACACCTATTTCTGGGCCGCCAAACTACTCCAGGTTCCGGTCATCGACCATTGGTGGCAGACCGAAACGGGCTGGGCGATTGCCGCCAACTGCCGCGGTATCGAAGAGCTGCCGATCAAACCCGGCTCACCGACCAAAGCAGCCCCCGGCTACGATGTCCGCATCGTCGATTTCGAAGGTAAAGAGGTCGGTCCCAACGTCGAAGGCAATATCGTCGTCAAACTGCCCCTGCCGCCCGGCACCCTGGTTACGCTGTGGCGCAACGATCAGCGCTTCGTCGAGTCTTACATGAACACCTTCCCCGGTTACTATGAAACGAGCGACGGCGGCTACATCGACGAAGACGGCTACATTTACGTCATGGGCCGGATGGACGACGTCATCAACATCGCCGGGCATCGTTTGTCCACCGGGGCCATGGAAGAAATCATCGCCACCCATCCCGACATCGCCGAGTGTGCGGTGATCGGCACTGAAGATGCCCTCAAGGGCCAGGTCCCGGTCGGCCTGTTCGTGCTGAAGGCCGGGGTAGACCGCGATGTCGAAGAAATCAAGGCTGAACTGGTGAAGATGGTGCGCGACAAAATCGGTCCGATCGCCTGTTTCCGCGAATCGTCCGCCGTTGCCCGGCTCCCCAAAACCCGTTCCGGCAAGATCCTGCGCGGTACCATGCGCTCGATCGCCGCCGGCAAACAATACCGGACACCATCGACCATCGATGACCCTGCCATCCTCGACGAGATAACCGAGACTCTTAAAGATATGGGCCATCGCCGCGCCAATTGATCTCTCTGCCGGGGGAGGTCGACATGACAGTGGCGGCCGGATTTGCGGCAGCGACCTGTTGACTTTTGCCTCTGCCGTTGCTAAAAGCGTCACTGATCAACAAGTCGACGGCGATTGCCGTCCTTAACACCAGCATGACCAGAGGAGCATCGAGACAAACACCATGAAAATTCACGAATATCAGGCCAAAGAGTTATTCAGAAACCATGGCGTCGTCGTCCCCGACGGCATGGTCTGTGATAGCCCGGACGGCGTTACGGCCGCCGTTGCTTCGCTCGGCTTGCCGGTCGCCGTCAAGGCCCAGGTCCATGCCGGCGGCCGCGGCAAAGGCGGCGGCGTCCGCCTGGCCAAGACCGAGACCGAAGCGCGTGCTGCGGCCCAGGCCATCATCGGCATGGAATTGGTAACCCAGCAGACCGGCAGTACCGGCAAACGCGTCCACAAGGTGCTCGTCGAACGGGGCGTAACGATCAAGCAGGAATTATACCTCAGTCTGATCGTCAATCGTGACGACGCAACAATCACCATTATCGCCAGTCCCGACGGCGGTATGGATATCGAAGAGGTCGCGGCCCGAACGCCGGAGCGCATCGTCAAGGTGGGCATCAATCCGCTTATCGGCATCAAGGGCTACCATGCCAAACAGGTTGCCTCGGCGCTCGGCCTGACAGGAACCATCGCCAAACAATTGGGGGCGCTGCTCGGCAACCTCTATCGGCTGTTTGTCGGCTGCGACTGCTCGCTGGTCGAGATCAACCCGCTGATCATCACCGGTGACGACCAGTTGCTGGCGCTCGACGCCAAGATGGATATCGACTCCAACAGCCTATTTCGCCACCCGGAGATAGCGGCGATGCGCGACCCGCTCGAAGAAGACCCCCAGGAGTTGGAAGCTGCCCAGTTTGATCTCAATTACATCAAACTCGACGGCTCCATCGGCAACATGGTCAACGGTGCCGGTCTCGCCATGGCCACCATGGACCTGATCAAGCAGGCCGGTGCCGAACCGGCCAATTTTCTCGATGTCGGCGGCGGCGCCACCGCCGAAAAAGTCGAAAACGGCTTTCGCATCATCCTCAGCGACCCCCATGTCAAAGGGATCCTTATCAATATTTTCGGCGGCATCCTGCGCTGCGACGTCCTTGCTCAGGGCGTGGTTCAGGCCGCCGGCGCTGTTGGTCTGAACGTTCCGGTCGTGGTACGGATGGAAGGCACCAACGTTGAAGAGGGCCGCCGAATTCTCGCGCAATCCGGACTGGATTTGATCAATGCCGTCGATCTGTCGGACGCAGCCGGCAAGGTCGCGGCGATCGCCGGCCGCTAATCAGCCGCCGCCCATGTCCCGGTTGCTCATTTTACTACTGTTCTGCTGGTGCCCGGCCGCCACTGCCCAAACAGGCAGCCCCTGGCTGATCGCCTCCGCAGCCGGGCCGGCCTGGCCGGCCAGCTGCCCGGTTTCTCTGGCAGTGACCAGCGAACGGGGCGCCGACACGCTCAGCTTCGCCGTCAGTATGAGTAGCGACGGCACCGTAGTGGTCGTCGCCGATCCGGTGCTAACCGGGAACAGCGACGCCGACCGGTTGTTCGCCGAACGAATCGGCACCCAAAAGCCCCTTGCCGTTCCCGACCTGAGCCTTGCCGAACTGCGCCGGTTGACGATACTCCATCCCGGCGGCGTTGCAGCAGACGGGCTCCCCGGTTGCCGGATCGCCACTCTCGCCGAGACCCTCGACCTGATCACCCTGCTGGAAAAAGAGCAGCAACGAAGCATCGGTATCGTTATCGAATTGCGCAAACTCTGGTTGCACCGGGCAGCAGATCTGGATCTTGGCGGCGCTGTCGTTGAGCTGCTGATGGCAAAACGGCCGGATCGCGGCAGCACTGCTCCCCGGACCCATCTCGCCGCCCACGATGCCGACGAACTACGCCGCCTGTACGACCAGCACCTGTCCCGGGAGGCCCCGCACATCGATATCATGCAACTCATCGACGGAAACGACAGCGGCCAGGCCATGCGCCTGGAACGAGGCGTCTGGCTTCCTTATAACTATGACTGGCTGTTCACCAACTCCGGTCTCAGGTCAATCTCCGACCATGTCGACGTGATCGGTCTGGCGCCAGCCCTGCTGGTCGATGACCGCCAAGCCGCGCTGCTCGATTTCATCGACGACGCCCGGCTGCTCGGCATCCCCCTGATCGTTTCACCGGCGGATCCGCTGCTGCCCCCCGGACAATCGTCACCGGACGAGATGAAGGTGCAACTTGACCGGCTGCTCGCCGACGGTACGTTCGCCGGCCTGGCAACCGGAAACTATGATGCTGTTGCCCGGCTCCTCGACGTACAGCCGCCACAATCGGTTCAGCAGAAGCAGTCGGCCAAAACTGTCGAACAGATCATCGAGAACCTCGAATTCAACAAAGCTGGAGCCGCCCGTTCTGCCGAGCCGCTCCCGTTTCACTAAACCACTACCACCAGAAGACAATTGCCATGGCTATATTCGTCAATCACCAGACCCGCGTCATCGTTCAGGGAATCACCGGCCAGGAAGGTCAATTTCACACCAGGCAGTGCATTGCCTACGGGACCAACGTCGTCGGCGGAGTCACACCAGGTAAGGGCGGTCAGAAAATGGACGACGTGCCGGTCTTCGATTCAGTCGCCGAGGCCCGCCAGGCCGTCAACGCCGACACTTCGCTGATCTTCGTGCCGCCGCCGTTTGCCGCCGACGCCATCTGCGAGGCGATAGATGCCGGTATCGGCCTTATCGTCTGCATCACCGAAGGAATTCCGGTGATGGACATGCTCACGGTGAAAAACTATCTTGCCGGCAAACCGACCCGACTGATCGGCCCGAACTGCCCGGGCATCATTACCCCCGGTGCCTGCAAAATCGGCATCATGCCCGGCGTTATCCATCGGGCCGGGGGCCCCTTCGGCGTCGTTTCCCGCTCGGGCACCCTGACCTACGAAGTGGTCCACCAACTGACCGGGCAGCAGCTCGGCCAGACCACCTGCGTCGGCATCGGTGGCGATCCGGTCAACGGCACCGGTTTTATAGACTGTCTGCAGGCCTTCGAGGCCGACCCTGAGACCAAGGCGGTCGTCATGGTCGGCGAAATTGGCGGCAGCACCGAAGAAGAAGCGTCCGCCTGGGTCGCCGCCCACATGAGCAAGCCGGTCATCGGCTTCATTGCCGGGCTGACCGCCCCGCCCGGCCGCAGGATGGGACACGCCGGCGCCATCGTCAGCGGTGGTTCCGGCACCGCAGAGGCGAAGATCGAGGCCATGGAGGCAGCCGGCATCACCGTCTGCCGGGATCTCGGCACGCTCGGCAGCCTCTGCGCCGACGTCTACGCCAAGCACAGCTGATCGACGCCACGGAGAAACCCCTTCCGGCCGGTCTCCCCGCAGCACGCCACCACCGACCAGCGTATCGCTCTGTCCTGCGACCGGTGGTGGCGCCCGGTTCAAGAACAACGTTCCGTTTTTTTTCCGCCTCCGACTGCCGAACGATGCCGCGCAACCTCCGCTCCATCGACGATACAGCACCTGGCCGACTGGTTTCCCGGCTGCTTCATCCGCAAACAATGCACCTTGTCCCGCACCATTTTGGCGCATTGACAACGAACGGAAAAAGCAACCAGACCCCATTATTTTCTCTTGACAATCCCCCCGGTTTCACCTAAAACAGAAAATGCAACATTGTTATCATCATTACCACTCGAGTAGCTTATGTCGGCAGGTCTTGCACGAAAGAGCACGATGATACACCAGCCGAACGGCCATAACGCTTTTCTTTTTCCCGATCCACATCCGTTTTTACAGCACCCGCCGTCCATCCCGACCGACCCTCAGCCTTCCGTCAGCTATCCGGTCCGGCTCTATCCCCGGCAGCGGCACCTGGCGCCCGACCTCTCACGATTTTGCAGCAAGGAGCACGCATGAACACCATCGAACGACTGGAACACCTGAAAAAGCTCAGGGCCGAAGCACTGCTCGGCGGCGGACAGAAACGTATCGACAAACTGCATTCTCTCGGCAGACTGACCGCCAGGGAACGGGTCGAGCTCTTACTCGACGAGGGTTCGTTCGAAGAGTTCGACATGTTCAAGACCCACCGCTGCTCTGATTTCGGCATGCAAAAGCAGAAAATCCTCGGCGACGGCGTGGTCACCGGCCACGGCACCATTGACGGCCGGATTGTGTATGTCTTTGCCCAGGATTTCACCGTTCTCGGCGGCTCGCTGTCCGAGACTTTTGCCGAGAAGATCTGCAAGATCATGGACCTGGCCATGAAGAACGGGGCGCCGGTGATCGGCCTCAACGATTCGGGCGGAGCGCGAATCCAGGAAGGCATCGAGAGCCTGGCCGGCTACACAGACATCTTTCTGCGCAACGTCATGGCATCCGGCGTAGTACCGCAGATCTCCGCGATTTTCGGACCGTGCGCCGGTGGCGCCGTCTATTCGCCTGCCCTGACCGACTTCGTGGTCATGGTAAAGAACAATTCCTATATGTTTCTGACCGGGCCAAAGGTCGTCAAATCGGTAACCCACGAAGACGTCACCGTCGAGGAACTCGGCGGCGCCGACATGCACGCCTCGCGCAGCGGCGTCTCCGATTACGCCGCCACGTCGGGAGCAGACGCCATCGCCTATATTCGCAAGCTGGTATCCTTCCTGCCCCAGAACAACATGGAACCCCCGGCAACACTGCCCTGCTCCGACCCGGCCGATCGCCCGTCTGCAGAGCTGAACCAGATCATCCCGGAGAACCCCAACGCCGCCTACGACATGAAGCAGGTCATTCTGCAGACCGTCGACCACGGCGACTTCTTTGAAATCAAGGAGACCTTCGCTCCCAATATCATTGTCGGCTTCGCCCGCTACAACGGGATGAGCGTCGGCATCGTCGCCAATCAGCCGGCCCATTACTCCGGCGTACTTGACATCGACTCTTCCATCAAAGGCGCCCGCTTCGTCCGCTTCTGCGACTGTTTCAATATTCCGGTGGTCACCTTCGTCGATGTTCCCGGCTTTTTGCCCGGTACCGCCCAGGAATACGGCGGCGTTATCCGCAACGGCGCAAAAATCCTTTATGCCTATGCCGAAGCGACCATCCCGAAAGTCACCATTATCACCCGCAAGGCCTACGGCGGAGCCTATTGCGTGATGTCGTCCAAGCATCTGCGCGGCGATATCAACTATGCCTGGCCGACGGCTGAAATCGCCGTCATGGGCGCCAAAGGCGCAGTCGAAGTCCTTTACGGCAAACAGGCCAAAGCCCAGGATGACCCGGGAAAATTCCTCCAGGGAAAAGAAGCGGAATACCAGGACGCAGTGGCCAACCCTTATGTCGCCGCACAGCGCGGTTACATCGACGACATCATCGAGCCGTCGGCCACCCGCTCCCGGATCGTCCGGGCGCTGACGCTCGTTCAGCAGAAACGGGACACCAACCCGATGAAGAAGCACGGCAACATTCCATTATAACGCCAGTGACCAAGGGGGTTTCACCATGACCGTCAAGATCTTTATCAAGCGTAACGTTACCGACAGCAAAATTGCCGAACTCACCGTTCTGCTCAAACGCCTGCGCAGCGTCACCCTGATGCAGCCGGGCTACATTTCCGGCCAGACCCTGAAACGGGTGGACAGGCCCGGCGAATGCCTGGTTATCAGCACCTGGCGTTCCGCCGAAGACTGGCAGGAATGGCTCAGCAACAACAAGCGTATCGCGATCCAGAATGAAATCGACGATCTGCTCGACACGCCTACGGAATACGCGGTCTACGAATAAGAGACGGCGCCATCTTCCTGCTGATCCGCAGGATGGGTGCAAACCGTGCACAAGGAGAAGTGATGGCGGAAAAAGAAAAGAAGATCGCGGCGGCGCTGGCCGCCGTCAATGCCTACCTGCACATGGAGGAGAGCGAGGCCGCTGCCCGACTTGCGCCGCCGGAAACGCCACCCACACCGCCGGTGCAGCAGAGCTTCTGGAGCCATAGTGGGCGCCAAGAGATGATGACCATGCGCAGGCTGATACAGATGCGGACCTTTACCAGCTTCCGCTAGAGTCCAGAGCAGGAAACCAGGCCATGAAGGAGAATGAAACGATGAGTGACCACGACCACGTGCAGATAACCCCGATGAACTACGACAGTGACCGACCGCCGGCCGAAAATCCGGTCAAGATCATGGACCTGACGCTCCGCGACGGGCACCAGTCCCTCTTTGCCACCCGCGGCCGGACCGAGGACATGATCCCGGTCGCCGAATTGATGGACGAGGTGGGCTTCTGGGCGGTCGAGACCTGGGGCGGCGCGACATTTGACACGATGCACCGCTTTCTCAATGAAGACCCGTGGGAGCGGTTGCGCACTCTGAAACGATACATGAAGAAGACCCCGTTTTCCATGCTGCTCCGGGCCCAGAACCTGGTCGGCTACCGCAACTACGCCGACGATCTGGCCACCGCCTTTGTCGAGCGTACCGCGGAAAATGGCATGGATATTTTCCGGACCTTCGACGCACTCAACGACTACCGCAACTTCGAGACGGTGGTCAAACAGATCAAAAAAAGCGGTAAACATTTCCAGGGCTGCATCTGCTATACGATGACCGAACCCCGCCTCGGCGGTAACGTCTACAACCTCGACTACTACGTCGCCAAGGCCAAGGATCTCGAATCGATGGGCGCCGACTCGATCTGCATCAAGGACATGGCCGGCCTGCTCGCCCCGTACGACGCCTACGAGTTGATCAAGGCCGTCAAGGCAGCGGTAAGCCCGCCGATCCACCTGCACAGCCATTTCACCTCCGGCATGTCGCCGATGACCCACCTCAAGGCCATCGAGGCAGGTGTCGACATCATCGACACCTGCATGACGCCATATGCCTACCGGACCTCGCATGCCGCCGTCGAACCGCTGGTCATGACCCTGCTCGGCACCAACCGCGATACCGGTTTCGATATCAAGAAGCTGGCGACGATCAACGAGATCCTGGAAAAAGAGGTGCTGCCGAAATACAAACACCTGCTCGACGACTCGAAGGTATCGATCATCGATATCAACGTTTTGCTGCACCAGACGCCGGGCGGCATGCTCTCCAACCTGGTCAACCAGCTGCGCGAGATGGATGCCCTGGACAAGATCGGCGATGTCTATCGGGAACTGCCCCGGGTCCGCCGCGATCTCGGCCAGATCCCGCTGGTCACGCCGACGAGCCAGATCGTCGGCGTGCAGACGGTGAACAACGTGCTGCACGACACGCCGGACGAACGCTACAAGATGATCACCGGCCAGGTCAAGGACCTGTGCTACGGGCTCTATGGCAAAACTGCCGTGCCGATCGATCCGGAGGTCCAAAAAAAGGCCTTGCAGGGTTATCCCCGCGGCGAAGAGCCGGTCACCTGCCGGCCCGCCGAAGTGTTGGAGCCGGAATTGGAAAAAGCCAAGCAAGAGATCGGATCGCTGGCCAAGGATATCGACGACCTGATCCTCTATGCCCAGTTCCCGGTCACCGGCAAGAAATTTCTTGAATGGAAATACGGTATCACCCCGGTGCCCGTGGCAGTCAAGCCGATCACCATGGAAGACGTCCGCCGGCGTGACATATTGATCAAGAAGGCCAAGGCCGGTGAGCTCGTCGAGAAAAAGACCGACGCGCCTCCGAAGAGCGATTCGGCCCGGACCTTCAATGTCTTTATCGACAACGATTATTTCAGTGTCGCCGTCGATCCGGTCGGCGGCCCGATTATCGTCGCCGCCCCGCAGCCGCGTCCCCAATCAGCCGCTCCTCCAGTCGCGACGGCGGCTCCAGTCGCGGCTCCGGCCGAGCCGGCCAATGGCGCTACTGGAGCCGCCGGCACCATGCTGCTCGCGCCGATGCCGGGGATGATCATCAGGTACGACAAAAAAGTCGGCGACGCGGTCAGCAAGGGCGAGGTGGTCGTCGTTCTCGAGGCGATGAAAATGGAAAACGGCCTGCCGGCACCGTGCGACGGGACGATCAAGGCCATCGATTTCGGCAGCGGTGACAGTGTGACTAAAGGGGCCGTACTCTGCGTCATCGCCTGAACAGCTCAAGCCTCCGAAAAACGGTGCACTTACGGCCAAGCGGCCGGACGAATCGATGAAAGCCCGACACAGCAGAGACGAACTTGCCCATCCCGATGTCCATCAACGCCTGGAAAAGGCGGTGTTGGAGATTTTTTCCAACTCGGACTTCCACAAGGCAAGCATCAGAGATATCGCCAATCGGGCCGAGGTGAGCTTTACTACGATCTACAAGCATTACGGCAGTAAAGAACGACTAGTGTTCGCCTTTGTCGACGTCTGGATGGGCAAGCTCACCGATCGTATCGTCGATCATCTGCAGGGGCTGGAGGATCTCAAGGAAAAGCTGCGCAAGGTCTTCTGGCTGCAGCTCGACTATTACGAGCGACACGTCGGACTCGGCCGCATTGTCTTCATGACGCTGCCGATGAACACCTGGATGGCCGACCAGACCTTTGCCCAGCCGCGGATGATGGGGCTGATGATCGACGTTTTACGCCAGGGCCAAAGAGAGGGCGTCCTGAATCCGCATGTCCGGGCCGGAACCCTGCTCGACTTTCTGATGGGATTTGTCCAGCGCAGCTTCTTCATGTGGATCCTGCGCGGTCAACAGGAGAGCCTGGCCGCGCAGGCCAATACGATGTTTGAAATGGTCTGGCGCGGCATGACCAACCCGGAGCTCGATCACCACCAGCAGGCGCACGAACCGGCCCAGCTGACAACCAAAGCTTAAGAGGGGACTGATGAAGATACTCAAGATCGATCACGTGGGCGTCGCCGTGGGCAGTATCGATGACGGCAAGACATTCTGGTCGGACATCCTCGGCCTCGATTTTGCCGGCGAGGAAACAGTAGTCAGCCAAAAGGTGAAGACCGCTTTCTTTCCGGTCGGCGAAAGCGAGGTGGAACTGCTCGAGTCGACGGCTCCCGACGGGCCGGTCGCCAAATTCATTGAAAAAAAAGGTGCCGGTTTTCAGCATATCGCCTTCCGGGTCGCCGATATCGACGACGCCCTGGCCGAGCTCAAGGCGCGCAACATCCAGATGATCGACGAGCAGCCGCGGCCTGGCGCAGGCGGGGCTCGGATTGCCTTTATCCACCCGAAGGCAACCGGCGGCATCCTTGTCGAGTTGTGTGAACGATCATAACGACTGAGTCAACCCTTAAGGGTCTGCATCCCCTGGTCGAGAAGGAGTCAACCATGCCACACCATCCGGATTATCAGAAATGGGAAGCCCTGGCCACCAAGCTGATGAAGGGAAAACCGTTCAGCTCCCTTCAATGGCAAACGCCCGAGGGCATCTCCATCAAGCCGCTCTACACGGCGGAAGACCTCGAGGGGCTGGACAACGTCAACAGCCTGCCCGGCCTACCCCCCTATGTCCGCGGGCCGGTGGCGACAATGTACGCCGGCCGCCCCTGGACCATCAGGCAATATGCCGGTTTTTCCACGGCCCGGGAGTCCAATGAATTCTACCGCAAGGCGCTGGCCGCCGGCCAAAAGGGGTTATCGGTAGCCTTCGATCTGGCCACCCATCGCGGCTACGACTCAGACCATCCACGGGTCACCGGTGATGTCGGCAAGGCCGGCGTGGCCATCGATTCGGTCGAGGACATGAAGATCCTCTTCGACGAGATCCCGCTCGACCAGATGTCGGTGTCGATGACCATGAACGGCGCGGTCATTCCGATCCTCGCCAGTTACATCGTCGCCGCCGAAGAACAGGGGGTGTCCCACGAAAAATTGACCGGCACAATCCAGAACGACATCCTCAAGGAATACCTGACCCGCAACACCTTTATCTACCCGCCCGGCCCGTCGATGCGCATCGTCGCCGACATCATCGGTTTCTGTTCGAAAAACATGCCGCGCTACAACACTATCAGCATCAGCGGCTACCACATGATGGAGGCCGGTGCCAACAGCGTGCTGCAGGTCGCCTTTACCATGGCCGACGGCCTGGAGTACGTGCGCACCGCACTGCGGGCCGGTATGAACATCGACGAATTCGCGCCGCGCCTGTCGTTTTTCTTCGGCATCGGCATGAACTTCTTCATGGACATCGCGATGCTGCGTGCGGCGCGCTTCCTCTGGCATCGGTTGCTCCAGCAGTTCGAGCCGAAAGATCCGCGCTCCTCGATCCTGCGAACCCACTGCCAGACCTCGGGCTGGAGCCTGACCCAGCAGGACCCGTACAACAACATCATCCGCACGACGCTGGAGGCGCTCACCTCGGTGCTCGGGGGCACGCAGTCGCTGCACACCAACTCGTTCGACGAAGCGATCGGACTGCCCACCGATTTTTCAGCGCGCATCGCCCGCAATACGCAGATCATCATCCAAGAGGAATCGGAAATCTGTCATGTCATCGATCCGCTCGGCGGCTCCTATTACGTCGAATCGCTGACCAATTCGATCATCAACGAGGCCCAGAAGATCATCGACGAAGTCGAGTCCCTCGGCGGCATGGCCAAGGCCATCGAATCGGGCATGCCGAAGATGCGCATTGAGGAATCGGCAGCCCGCAAGCAGGCGCGGATCGACCAGGGGCTCGATGTCATCGTCGGCGTCAACAAGTACCAGCTGAAGGACGAAAAGATCGATTTCGAGATCAGGGAGGTACCCGCCTCGGTTCGCGACGAGCAGGTCGATCGACTGCGCCGAATCCGGGGAACCCGCGATCAGGCGGCCGTCGATCGCGCCCTGGCCGAGTTGACCAAGGCGGCGGAAGACGGCGGCAACCTGCTGGCCGCCGCCCTGCCGGCCATTCGTGCCCGGGCAACCGTAGGAGAGGTATCTGATGCCATGGAAAAAGTATTCGGCCGGTTCGTCAGCACCACCAGGTGCATCTCCGGGGCCTACGCGTCGGAATTCCAAGCGACATCGGAGACCCTCGCCCAGCTGCGCGGCCGCACCGAGGCCTTTTTACAGGGCAACGGCCGGCGACCGCGCATGCTCGTCACCAAGATGGGCCAAGACGGCCACGACCGCGGTATCAAGGTCATAGCCAGCGCCTACGCCGATCTCGGCTTCGACATCGATATCGGGCCGCTCTTCCAGACACCGCAGGAAGCGGCGAAGATGGCCATCGAGAACGACGTCCATGTGGTCGGCGCCTCGAGTCTGACGGCCGGCCACAAAACCCTGGTTCCGGCACTGGTCGAGGAGTTGAAAAAACAGGGCGGCGAGGATATCCTGGTGGTGGCCGGCGGTATCATCCCGCCCGTCGATTACGACTATCTCTACGAGCGCGGCGTCAAGGCGGTGTTTGGTCCGGGCACCTCGGTCATCGATTCGGCGAACCGAACGCTCGATCTGATCGAAAAGCATCTGGGCCCGACAGCCTAGCCCCAGACCTCCTGAAGGCGGGGCGGAACAACGGCGGGGCGGAACAACTATTATGCAGAAGGATCCCGACTACTATATCCAGGGGGTGCTCGACGCCAACCGGCTGATGCTGTCGCGCACCATCACCCTGGTCGAATCGTCGCTGCCTGCTCACCAGGAGCTGGCTGCGACGATCATCGAGCGACTGCTGCCCCACAGCGGCAACAGTGTCCGGCTCGGCATCACCGGCGTTCCCGGAGCCGGCAAGAGCACCTTTATCGACAGCTTCGGTACCCTGCTGACCGAACTTGGCCATCGTGTTGCCGTGCTGGCCATCGATCCGAGCAGCTCACGTAGCGGCGGTTCCGTGCTCGGCGACAAGACCCGGATGATTCAGCTCGCGGCCAGCGAGAAGGCATTCATCCGGCCGTCGCCGACCGGCGGTACCCTCGGCGGCGTAGCACGCAAGACCAGAGAGTCGATGCTGGTCTGCGAGGCCGCCGGTTTCGATGTGATCATTATCGAGACGGTCGGTGTCGGACAATCAGAGACGGCGGTCGCCTCGATGGTCGATTTTTTCCTCGTGTTGATGATCGCCGGGGCCGGCGACGAATTGCAGGGCATCAAAAAAGGAATTCTCGAAGTGGCCGATGCGATCGTCATCAACAAGGCCGACGGCGACAACGTCCAACGCGCCGAACTGGCCCGCCGGCAATACGAAACCGCCCTGCACCTGCTGACTCCGGACAACCCGCTCTGGTCGCCGCCGGTGTTGACCTGCAGCGCCCTGGAAGCATCAGGCCTGCTCGATATCTGGCAGACCGTCACCAAACATCGCCGGATCATGACCGACAGCGGCGACCTTACAAGGCGGCGCGCCCGCCAATCGGTCGACTGGCTGCACCACCTGCTGAGCGAAGGACTGCGCAGCTGGTTCTACAACCATCCGGCTGTGCGTGACTATCTGCCAAACCTGCTGCGTGACGTGGAAAAGCAGTCCCTGTCTCCGGCCGCCGCCGCGTCAATGCTGCTGCAAAAGATTTACAGGTGACGCAGCGCTGCGTCGTAGTCCGGTTCCTGCCCGATTTCCGGAACCTGCTCACCATAGACGACTTTTCCGGAACCGTCGATCACCAGCACCGCGCGAGACAGCAGCCCCCTGATCGGCCCGGTGGCGACGGTCACGCCGTAATCCTTGCCGAATTCGGGGGACCGGAAGGTGGAGACGGCCTCAACATTGTCGATCCCCTCCGTCTCGCAAAACCGTTTATGGGCAAACGGCAGATCCGCCGATACACAGAGCACGACGGTATTATCCCGCTTGGCCGCTTCTTCGTTGAAGCGGCGGACCGAAGCGGCACAGGTCGGCGTGTCGATGCTTGGGAAGATATTGAGAACCACCGTCTTGCCGGAAAAATCGTCAAGCCGACACTCGGAAAGATCGGTCTTGACGAGTGCAAACGCTGGGGCCTTGCTATCGTTAACGGGCAGGGTACCGACGGTTTCGATGGTAGCACCCCGCAAACTGATTGTCGCCATAGGTTCCTCCGCACTATATGCTGTGATTGATCCTCCCGCCGGAGCGCCACGACATGATCACCCGGCTAGAAGATCGGATTGGGTTGTGGTAAATACCGGTTTGAACGGTATTCATTCGGCCGCCGTGTGAACAATCGATTTTCCCACGGCAGCCAACTGTCTTCTAACATAAGAGCGGAGACGACGAGATCAAGGAGGGGATGGTGAAAAAGGGTGACCCACCATCACGCCGAGCCGCCCTCTCGCCGAACCGATCAAGTCAGACCGGCTTGCTGCAAAGACACATCACGCGGGGCGTTGCCTCGGAGATAGCGAAGATACGGGATGATCACGTCGTTCTTCGCACCGCCGGTACCATCGTAGGTAACCGACACCACCGGAACGCCGGACACTTCCTCGATTTTCTCCCGCATCGCCTCGGTGATCAGCGACGCACAGCAAAGGGCCGGACTGGCCTGAACAAAGAGGGCGACCTCCGGGTGATAGCGCATCGTATAATGGACCTTCAGCAGGTTGTCCATCGATTCCCCGGTCTGCTCCGGCACCACGTTATAACGGGCCAGGATGTCCGCCGGGGAATCATCGAATTCCTTGTGCGGCTCATGCAGGATGCGATCGAAGATCGATTGATAGGTCTTCTCCAGCTGTTTCATGGTTACCAGGGCAGCCGTGTTGGCAAGGATGTTCAGGTAATGTCCCTCGTTGAACCACTTGCGAAAATAGGGAAAAGCGATCATCTTTGCATAATCGACGTAGGGCGTGGTCAACACTTCACCGCCATGCGCCTCGACAAAGCGAATCAGGTCCTGATTCAGGATGCGGTTATCGCGGGAATAGAGATCGCCGAAAATCGCTACTTTCGGGCGTTCCTGCGGGCGGGTTTCGATCCACTCGAAGCGGCTAATAATCTCTTCCAGTACCGCTTCCTTGTCCCGACCGTCACGGAACGCTTCGTTGAGCATAACCAGTGACCGTTCCAGTACCCGGTCGGTTTCGCCCGAATACACTTCGTACGGCCTGATTCGACAACAGACCTTACGGAGCATACCGCCGAACAGATACGAAAAATAGGCATCTCTCACGGTCCGCAGGCCGATATCGGAAAAGGACAAGCTGCCCAGGTAGACCCCCGCCTCCCCCATCTCATGGTCGGACAGAATGGTACGGATGTGATGAGGGTAGAGCCGGATGTTGCAGGCCAGGAAAGACTCGTTGAGCCACAGCAGGCAGCGGGCCGGATCAAGTTCCCGTTCCCGGATCGTGTCCATGTATCCCTGGGCGATCGCATTGAGGGGTATGCACTGGCCGGTATTGTGCTTCAGGCTCTGCCGGATTGAATGATCCGTTTCCTTCATCAGCACCGCATCGACGCCTTCATGCTTCAGTACCGAGACCAGCAGCGAACAAGTCAGACGGTCCCAGTTCGGGAAAATCACCGTCTTGCCGTCGATCGACCGATCGGAGTGCGGATTGATAAAAATCTCTGCACGCCTCTTCCTGCCGGCGAGTCCGCCGCGATGATTACGAAAGGCGCGGAAGGCCGCTTCGATGCGTGTCTCATAGCCGACATTTGAATCGTGTTCGTCGAGTTCCAGGATCAGATACGGCTTGTTGTGGTGGGCCATGATCCGTTTGAAATAATCGATGGCGAACGAATCGGGGGAGCATTTGAACGAGCTGAGGTAAACCGGATAGAGACCGGGCCGCTTGGCAACGGCTTCTGCCGTCGCCAGGATGCGGGCGGCGAATTTCCAGTGCACCTCGGTCAGCAACGGCTCGATTCGCGCCACCTCCTCCGGTGCAATTTCCAGCATATCCTGGAAGTAGGCGTCGATACCGAGGCTCCGGAAGATGCCGGGAATGGATCCGTTGAGTTCCGGAGACAGCACGTTGTACGGTCGTCCGAGAAAGACGATAGCGATCTCCTCGTCACCGCCGTCTCCCCTGAGTCGGCCGAGGATTTCCTGCTGCTGTCGACGCCAGGTCTGATCTTCGTTGACGGCACGATCAAAAGCGGCGCTGACCTCGAGAAAACTGACCGATCGGCGGGTAATCGGTTGCAGCATCCGGTAAAGCTGCATCTTGGTATGGAAAGAGGTGAAGAGATAACGGATGACCGGGCTGAGAATCCGCTCGCCGTCCCGGGGAGCCGCCGCACTGGTCAGCGGTGCCAGGTATTGGGTATAATAGCAATACTGCCGCCGGGCATCGCGGGCCTTGTCCTCGAGATATACCGGCAGAAAGACATAATCGGCCTCGCCCAGCAGCAGGTCCACATGACCGTGCATCGCCGTGACCGGGGCACAGAACTCGGCCTTGCGCAGATAGGTGCCTCGCTTCAACGCCTCCCGACCGGACGGACTGATCACGGTAGGTATACCGAGATAGGAAAAAAACCGTTTCCACAGACCGAGGTCATCGACCATATGCACCGCCGCCGGTAGGCCGATCCGTATCTCATCATCAGGCTGAGCCACCGGTATCGACGCCAGCTGCCGCCGCCGCTCTCCGAGCAGGTCGTAGGCAGAGGATTCTCTTTTGACAAAGGACTTAGTCTCGTAATCACGGCCGCAGAGAAAGCCGTAGGCCACGGTGCGTCCGTTGATCTCGGCGACCGACAGCTTGCAGTGGTTGGTGCACAATTCGCAGACTTCGCTGGTGATCGGGATGGTCTGCCGGTAGATATCGAGACCGGCAAAACGGCTAGGCTGCGCCGTGCCATGGCCTTCATCGGACATAATTAGGGCGGTGCCGAGGGCACCGGTGAGATGACAGAAGGTGGAGACCTGGATCGGTTTGCCGAGCCGTTGCTCGAATGCGGCCACCAGTGAGCGGTTCTTGGCAGTGGCTCCCTGAAAGCAGATGACCTCGCCGATGGCGCCCTCCGAGGCCACCTTGAGCAGATAATTTTCCCGGACCGAGTGCAGGACCGCGGCAAGCACCTCGTTGACGCTGTAACCCTCGCTGAGCAGATGGTTGATGTCGCGTTCCATGAAGACCGTGCAGCGGTCGCTGGCCATCGGCGCAGCAATGCCGGCAGTCCGCTCGCTGATCTCCGTCAGCGGACAATTGAGGCGGGACGCCTGCTCCTCGATGAACGAACCGGTACCGGCGGCACAGACGGTATTCATCGTCGACGAGGTGACACGGCCTTCGGCCAAGGTCGTAAACTTGGCATCCTGGCCGCCGATTTCGATGATCGTATCGACATCGGGATTGAGTTGGCAGGCAGCCCGGGCATGGGCGGTAATCTCGTCGACCACCAGATCGGCGCCGACGATGGTACCGATGAACTTCCGCCCCGAGCCGGTCGTGCCGCAAGCGGTGACCTGAAACCGCCGACCCGCTTCCTGCTCGATGGCGGCGATCGTGCGAAAAATCGACTGCACGGCGACCAGCGGGCGCCCGGCCGTCCTGGTATAAAACCCGGCAATCACCTCACCGACACCATTGACGAGAACCGCCTTGGTGCTGGTCGAACCGATGTCGATACCAAGCCCGACCCGCCATGCTGCCGCTTGCTCCAGATCGCCATAAATATCTACTTCAACGGGGGTGACCAGTTGTTTAGAAAATTCATATCGGCGACTGCCGGAAAAATCGGGGTAGCTGGACAGGCGCAGGTCGAGCGGTTCGTACTGGTAGCTTTTCTGTCGCGTAATTTCGCGAAATAGAGGCTCGTTATGATGCCGAACCACGGGGATGATGGCCTCAACATCAAGGTCTTCGAGCAGGCTGAGCGCCGCGCCGATGGCGCCGAAAAGATGGGATTGCGGCGGGACGGTAATGGTGCGCCCGGTCAATGCACCAATGTGTTCAACCACCGCCTGATTGAGACTGACCCCGCCGCAGAAGACAATAGGTCCATCTCCGATCTCTGCTGAAAACAAGGTGTCGACGATATTCGTGGCCAGTCCGCGACAGAGACCGTCGCTGATCTCCTCGAGTCGATACCCCTCCTGTTGCGCGTGAATCAAATCGGTTTTGGCAAAGACGGCACAGCGCGAAGCGATCCGCGGACCCGGCGTCTCACAGGCCAATGCCGTCCGGCCAAGACGCTCTGCGGTCTGCAGGCCGAGCCGAACGGCCTGCTGGTCGAGAAAGCCTCCGGTCCCTGCAGCGCAGGAGGTATTTGATCTGGTCCCGCGATAATTGCCGTCTTCGTCGAACACCGCCAGACTGAATTTCTCCGCACCAACGAGCAGTACACCGCCGGCCTCAGGAACACTGCGACGCGCGGCGGCAATCACCGCCACCTGGTTGTCATAGCTCCGGTCGGTGACGATAACATCAGGCGTCGAGGCGGTAGCGGCGACGAGGGGATGGTAACCCGTCTCGAACCGCCCGCGCAGCATCTCTTCCAGCACCGACCGAACCTGCCCCTGATGGAACCGATACTCGGAAAAGACAATCCGCCCTTCCCGGTCCACGGCCACCAAGCCGACCGCCACCGAACCGACGTCAACACCGAGAATAGTTTCCGCCTGCTGCATGATTACTCCCATGACCGGCGGCAGATCAACACTGCGGCCGCCTGCCCGGCCTCTGATCCACCAGAGCCATTTGCAAAACAATCTTTTCGCCCAAACTCTGCGTTATGCTCAAATTTTTATCCTCGGAATATCATGTATATGCCTGCGGTAAAAATTTTTCGCATGCCTTGATTTCGAACGAAAAGCTAAGTTTTGCGAAAGGCTCCACCGTTTTACAATTTATCCTTGACGGCATCCCAGAATTCCGCCAGGCCCTTTTTCCACCCGTCGACATAGACCCGCAGATAAGCTTCGTTGGGTGTACCGTCCTGTTCATCGACCAATCCATTTTTTACCGCCCGCTCGAAGAAGTAGGGACCGAGGACCTGGTCACGAAGCACGTTGTCCTGACCTTTCCAGCTCAGACCATAGAGCAGATCATCATATTCGGCGCTGCGCGCCCAGTTGAAACCGTCATCCCGGCCCCGGTCGAAACAGTTCCTTTCGGACCGGGCCTTTTCTTTTTTGAGCCGATCAATGATTTCACCCATCTCGCGATCCTCCCGGAGGCGCCGCTGAAAATCCTCCTTCTTCTGGATCGCATCAGCTACCGCCTCCTGGAACATCTTGGAAAGATTAAATGATTCGCGCCATTGCTCCATTTTTTCATGGAGCAGATCGGGGATACTGACGGTAACTCGTTTGGCCATGTCCACCTCCCTGTTCGAATCTTTGCTCTATAATACGTATAGCAGTATCGAATACGTGTCAATAATACAAATTACGTATTGCATTCATAAGTACATACTACTGCCGTCGTGCACCGTCCTCCTTGCCGGGCCGACTCAACCGGACTGTCCACATAACCAGCGCTTGCAATATGGGGAAAAGTGTTCAATAGTCTTCGCGATATCTTCAGATTTCCTCTACCAAGGCCAGTATGCGTAACGGATCACCGGTTCATCCGCACTTCTTTCTCGACAAACGGCTGCGGGCCTTCATTCTCGGCCTGATGGTCCTTGCCTTCCTGTTCGGTTTCGCAGACCAGGTTTACGACCGAAACTTCGAGCGGTTGCATATCTTCCTTTTTAACCTGTGCTCCGGCGGTTTCATCATCATCTATCATACCGAGAACACCGCCCGTCCATCCCTGCGCTGTTATCTCTTCCTCGGCCTCAGCCTGCTCTACGCCGTCCTGGCCTTTTTAAACCTTTACCAGGGGGCGGCCCTGCTGTCCCTGCTCCTCGGCGTACTGGTCGAATCGATCCGCATCAGGGCCTTTTCCCTGGTGCCACGAGATCTTCTCGCCCCCACCGTTCCGGTCAGCGACAAGTTCCATCACGCGTCAATCCTCTGCCTGTCGCTGGCCCTGTTTATCGCCACCTTCGTGCTGCTCAACGACACGGTTCTGCACTGGTTGCCGTACAAGAATCTAACCCTTAACGTGTTTTTCCTCGGTTTCTCCTTCCCGGTATCACTGATTACCATGTCCGTAATGTTTTCCTACATCAGACGCAGCCTCGCGCCACCGCTCTACCTGGTAAAACAGGGGTTTTTCTGGTCGGTCAACCTCGGCGTCATCATCTTCTTCTTGTTTATCATCTTCGATCTGCAGCTGGCCAAAACGCTCATCGCCGTTTTTCTGTTCATTACGGTCATCTTGATATTTGGTTACTATCTGCTGCTCGGCATCGATGTTCAACAGAAACATTTCCTGCTGTCCGGCATGACCTTTCTCGTCTTTACCGGCATTACCGGTGTCTTCTATATCGTGCTCGCCAAATATCCCGAGGCCTACAAACAGTGGGGACGCTTGCTGCTCACCGGTCATGCCTACTTATCGCTGTACGGCTGGAGTTTGAGCGGATTGCTGATCCTGATGCGTTTCAACGATTTTCCGTTGAAACTCAATTCCTGGTTGATCATCGGTTTCCACTGGCTGGTAATCGGCATTCTGGCACCGCTCGGCAAGACCGATCCGTTCATCGCGATTGCGGCAATCATTTGTTATTGCTTATTCTTACATCTCTTTTTCGAGGAGAAAGGCGCCGGCCCGATGTCTCGGGTCAGCGGGACAGGCGGGAGAACCGTTTAGTCAAGGGCCAGCACCGCGCCATCTCTGACCACCAATCCTTCATCGCAGAGCGCGGCGACCAGTCGGTCCACACGGGTTGACGGCTCGTCGAGCAGTGAAGCCAGCTCGGCCGCTTCGACGATTCGTCGATCAAGCAGCACTTGCAAAATCCGGCCGCGTAGCTGCCGATCGGAGCCGGCGAACGGGGACTGACGCTGATAATGGGAACTCCGCCGGCCGGCGTTGCCGACGATTCGCTTGAGCATCACCCCGTAATCCATCAGCGCATAGTACCAGTCCCGCGGATGCTCCAAATCCAGAGTTCGCTCGACCAGCGGCATGATCCGGCGATCGTTCACCTCCGTCTCGTCCGGAAAGAAAAAATGCAGAAAGACCGTGCGGATGTTCGTCTCGATAAAGGCTCGGGGGCGATTGAAGGCAAAGACGTAGATAGAGGCGGCGGTGGCCGGACCGATACCCGGGAGACTGACGAGAAGATCCGGATCGTCGGGCAGTATACCATCATACTCACCGGCCACCCGCGCCGCCGCCTCCTGCAGGTACCTGGCCCGGCGATTATACCCGAGACCTTTCCAGAGCCCGAGCACCCGGGCAAACGGAGCATCGGCGAGGGACCTGAACTCGGGAAAGGCATCGATGAAACGATCGAATACCGAAGCCACGCGACCTGCCTGGGTCTGTTGCAGCATCACCTCGGAAACGAGTACCCGATAGGGAGAGATCTCTTCTCGCCAGCTGAACGAGCGCCGATGATACAGATAGTGATGCAGAATAATCGTTCGGAAACGCGCCAGTGATTCACGACAGATAGCGGTGCGCCGATAGAAATCGGTCCAACTCTCAGTAAAAAACGACGGCAGCTCGCCATCGACGAGACTGCCGGTGAGTGGTGGTGCCATATCAGGACAGGATGCGCTTCCGATGTTTGCGGATCAGCAGAAAGCGCAGCATCGCAAACGAGGCGACATAGACGATCAATGCGGCAATCAGGCCGACAATGATGGACCCGATGACCAGCGGGATGATGATTTCCCGGCTCAAGCTCATGACCGCCTTGAATTGTTCGATTACTTCCCAACCGTTCATTTTCATCATCTGCGCTGCGAGATCGGCAAACACGCGGTAGACCTGCCCGGTGGAAGGACCGGAACAGAGGAGACTGCCGACCCAATAGTTGAAGGTATAGATCGGCGCCATTGTCGCCACGTTGGTAATCCAGATGGTTACCAAAGCCGCAGGACGATTCATGTTGAGCAGGGTACCGAGGAAAAGGACAATGGCGAACTGCACCCCGATCGTCGGGGTGAACGCAACGAAGGTCCCCAGCGCGAAGCCACCGGCAATAGCCCGCGGCGAGCGCCGCAGGCGCACCATCCATTTGACCATCGATCGGTAAGGGATGATGTTTCGCTCTTTATTGCCCCTGAGTATCATGACCACCTATCACAGACAGCTGCTGTCAAAACCCGATTGCCAAGCAACAACGTTCGCCGGCCAACTCTTTATAATAATCCATCGTCATGAGCGAGGCTAGCGTTGATCAGCAGGAAGGGCACAAATTCGGGATAATAAAGCGACAAGCGATAGTGGCTCGGTGCAAGCGATTTACACCAGTGAGGGCTGGACAATCTGCCGAAAAAGTCGGCCGGCCTGAAAAGAACTGCGCACATGGGGACCGGACGCGACTCCCAGGAAACCAAGCTCCAGGGCCAGCCGCTTGAACTTGTCAAATTCGGACGGTTCTACAAAACGCTGCACCGGCAAGTGGCCGCGAGTCGGCTGCAGATACTGGCCAAGGGTCAGCAATTCACAGCCGGTCTCCCGGATTTCCTGAAGCGTCAGTAGTACTTCAGCTGCGGATTCACCAAGACCGAGCATCAGACCGGACTTGACGACGATGTCCGGCGCCGCCTGTTTGACCCTGCGCAGCAGCGTCAGCGATCGCTGGTAATCGGCCTGCGGGCGGACGGCTGCATAGAGACGCGGAACCGTCTCGATATTGTGGTTCACCACAGCAGGCCGCGCCCGGCAAATGAGCTGCAACGCCGCCTGATTCCCCTGCAGGTCGGGGATCAGGATCTCGACCGGCAAGTGTGGACGACGGGCACGAATGGCCTCGATCGTGGCGACGAAATGGCCGGCACCGCCATCGGTACAATCGTCCCTGGTCACCGATGTCAGGACCACGTGATCCAATCCCATCTCGACGACGGCGCCGGCAATCCGTTCCGGCTCGCCGGCGTCGAGCGGCTCGGGGACGCCATGGCCAACGGCACAGAATCGGCAGTTTCGGGTGCAGGTCTGCCCCATGATCATGAAGGTGGCCGTCCCGTTGCCATAGCACTCGAACTGGTTGGGGCACCGCGCTTCCCGGCATACCGTCTGCAAGCGTTCTCGACTGATCAGACGGCGCGTCTTCTCATAGGCACCACCCGCCGGCAGCGGTTTACGCAGCCATTTCGGTTTTGCCGCCCGGGGAAGAGGTGCCGGTTCCGCCGCTGCGGAGACGGCCGGTGGAGCGGTAAGGACAACACGGCGCCCCAAACGCTCTGCCAGCGCCTCGATCAGCGACTGCCTGACCGACTCGACACCAACGGCTCTGCCCGTCTCGTGCTGCAACGAGGTCATCGCCACCTGCGAGAGGCCGCACGGGGAGATCCAGCCAAAGGGCTCCAGGTCGGTGGCGACGTTGAGCGCCAGGCCATGGAAGGTAATGCCGTGGCGAATAGCGATACCGATGCTGCCGAGCTTTTTACCGTTTGACCAAACGCCGCGATTGCGGCCGTCCCGTCCGGCAACCAGGCCATGGGCGGCGGCGGCATCAATCATCGCTCCTTCCAGGCAGCCGATGAACGCGGTCACCGTGAGGCCGCTGCGGCGCAGATTGACGATCGGATAGCAGACGATCTGGCCCGGACCGTGATAGGTGACCTCGCCGCCCCGTTCGATGTGGACCAGCTCGATTTCCCGATCTTCGAGAAACGCTTCGCTCACCTCGATATGTTGCAGCGAACCGTTCCGGCCCAGCGTAAACACCGGCGGATGTTCCAGCATCAGACAATGATCCGGCATCGCGGGATCGCGGCGCAACATATCAACCAGCTGCAGTTGCCGGGCGTAGGCCTGGTGATAGGCAAGCAGCAGGTATGATTCGACGACCAGATCCATTTGCGGGAACCGTCAACCGATCAGACAGGGGGTGCGGGCCGCCCTGGTCTCGTCGAGTCGTCGTACCTTGGTCCTGGTCGGTGCCTGACGAAGCCGCTCACCGTCCGTCTCGGCTTCGCGGGCAATTTCCTTGAACACGGCAATAAAGCGGTCCAGGTCCTCCTTGCACTCGGTCTCGGTCGGTTCGATCATGATCGCGCCGGGCACCACCAGCGGGAAGTAGACGGTCGGCGGATGATAGCCGTGATCGATCAAACGCTTGGCCATATCGAGCGTGCTCACCTTGAAGGCGTGCTGCCGTTTGTCGGAGAACACCGATTCGTGCAAGGAGGGTCGATCATAGGCAAGCTCCAGGGTGTCACGCAATTGTTCGCGCACATAGACGGCGTTGAGGACCGCCAACTGGCTCGCTTTTTTCAAAAACTGCGGGCCCATCGACAGGATGTAGCCATAAGCCCGGACCAGGACGCTGACGTTGCCGAAAAAGGCATGCATCCGGCCGATCGAAGCAGGAGCGTCAGAATGAAGATCATAGCCCTGCGCCGTTTTGACAATTCGGGGCACCGGCAGAAACGGTTCGAGCCGCTTCACGACGCAGACCGGACCGGCACCGGGACCACCGCCGCCATGCGGGGTTGAAAAGGTCTTGTGCAGGTTCAGGTGCATCGCATCGACGCCGCAGCGTTTGAAGTCGACGATCCCCATGACGGCATTGAGGTTGGCGCCGTCACCGTAGACCAAGCCGCCGGCACCATGGACAATGTCGGTGATGGCGCGGATATTCTCCTCGAACAGGCCGAGCGTGTTGGGGTTGGTGAGCATAATGCCGGCGGTCTGTTCGTCCATCTCCGCGGCCACCGTCGCCGGATCTAGGATCCCGTCCGGTCCGGAGCGCAGCGGCACCGGCTTAAAACCGCAGAGCGCGGCACTGGCCGGATTGGTGCCATGGGCAGTATCGGGAATCAAAATTCGCCGCCGCTGCCCTCCCTGTTCCCGGAAATAAGCGGCAAACATCAGCATCGCGGTCAACTCGCCCTGGGCTCCGGCAGCGGGCTGCAACGAGACCGCATCCATACCGGTAATCGCCGCCAGAAACTGCTGCAGTTCGAACAATATCCGCAGCATGCCCGGCGACAGCTCCGGCAGCAGGGGGTGGGCGGAGGCAATCCCCGGGGTGGCGGCCAGCCGCTCGTTGATTTTCGGGTTGTACTTCATCGTGCAGGAACCAAGAGGATACAGCCCGGTGTCTATCCCGAAATTCCACTGGGACAGGCGAGTATAGTGCCTGACCACGTCGACTTCGCCCAGGTCGGGAAAATCGGGCGCCGCACCGAGCAACGAGGCATCGAGGTCCGCTTCCGGCACATCCTGCTGGGGCATACTGAACGCCGATCGACCCTTTTTCCCCTTCTCCCACAGAAGCGCCTCTTCAAGAATCAGGCCGGACATTCCCGGTCCACTGGTCATGATTGCACCTCCTTGCACAACTCATCAATAATTGATCGCGACACGGTCTCGGTAACGCAGAACAAGTAGGCGTCCTGCAGCGCCGGATCGAAGCCGTCAAGCGGCAACCCAGCGACAATACCCCGCTCCATCAAGCGCCGGCGCTGCTCCTTAAAGCCGGCGGGCATACGCACGGCAAACTCGTTGAAGGTCGGCCCGCGGTAGAGCAGCCGGGCACCGCTGGCGAGCAGTCCGTTTTTCAGATATGCAGCCTTGTCGTAATTGAGTTTGGCCAGCCGGCGCAAGCCGGTGCCACCGAGGCTCGCCATATAGACCGCCGCGGTCAGTGCGCACAACCCTTGGTTGGAACAGATGTTCGATGTCGCTTTTTCGCGCCTGATATGCTGTTCGCGGGTCGACAGCGTCAACACGAAACCGCGCTTGCCGTCCAGGTCGACTGTCTCGCCGACTACGCGGCCGGGCATGTTGCGCACATGTTCCATCCGACAGGCAAACATACCGAGGCCGGCGCCGCCCAGAGACGGGGCGATGCCGAAACTCTGGCCTTCTCCGCAGACGATGTCCGCGCCGCACGAACCGGGGCTACGCAGCAAGCCATATGCGAACGGTTCGGTAAAACAGGTGACCAGCAGAGCCCCGGCGTCATGAACGGTCGGTGCCGCATCCACCATGTCTTCGATCACACCGAAGAAATTGGGCGACTGCAGGGCCACGGCGGCAAGCTCGTCCGGCGGCGGCAGGGATGTCAGGTCGGTACGGCCGGTCTCGTCGAGGGGCAGCTCGATGATGCGAAAGCCGCCGGGCTCGAGATAGGTTCGCACCACCTGCCGGTAGTGTGGATGAATCGCCGCCGAGACGGCGACCGTCCGTTTTTTACGCGCCAGGCGCAGGGCCATCAACAAGGCCTCGGCCAACGCCGAGGCGCCATCATAGATGGAGGCGTTGGCCACCTCCATACCGAGCAGGCGGGCGGTCAGGGTCTGGTATTCGAAGATGGCCTGCAGCGTCCCCTGGGCCATCTCCGGCTGATAAGGCGTGTAGGCGGTAACGAATTCCGAGCGACCGGCCAGCGAACGGACGATCTCAGGAACGAAATGATAATAGCTGCCGCCTCCGACCAGTACCGCCCGGGCCGACGCCAATGACAACTGCGGACCGAGATCCTGGAAACGACGCAGCAGATCCCATTCTGACAGCTGGTCGGGCAGATCAATGTCTCCCCGATAACGGCAATCCTCGGGAATGTGGGCGAAAAGCTCGTCAAGCTGGCGTTTGCCGACAGCAGCGAGCATCTGCTCTATCTCATCGGGGGTATGGGGGAGGTACCGCATAACTCACCCCTGCAGTACTGCAAGGTAGTCGTCACGGCTGAGCAACTCGTCATACTCATCTTCATCGCTCGGCCGCAATTCGATGATCCAGTTTTCGTACGGCGCTTCATTAACCAGTTCCGGAGCATCGACCAAATCGGTATTGACCGCCACCACCTCACCGCTGAGCGGCGCATACACCTCCGAGACCGCCTTCACCGATTCCAACGTACCAAACTCCTCACCCCTCTCAAAAACGGTGCCGACGTCCGGCAGTTCGATAAAAACGATGTCACCCAATTGATCCTGGGCATAATCGCTGATGCCGATCTTTACCGTCTCGCCTTCCTTGCGCGCCCACTCATGATCCGAGGAGTAATAGACATCGCCCGGCAGATCCAATTCATCGATTTCTTTCATCTCTTCCCTCTCCTCGATTATTGGTTTCTCATTTCCCGCATCGACCGACGGGCCGTTCGATCAGGTCGAATATCCTGTCTGATCTCGACCGGTATCGACCGTTTCCCGTCAGTCAACCGAACCTGTTCGCCACTGCGACACTGTCGTGTCGTTCTGATAAAACCACAGCTCAACCCGCGCGGATGAAAGTCCGGCGGACGCCCCGCCGAATCGGCGGTGGCCATGCTGACGATTCGCTCTCCGACCCGGTCGATGGCCATATCCGTCGTACAAGTCAGCACCCGGCCGATTGCCTCGCCGTCCTCATCCAAGACCACTGTATTATCCATTACCGGGATTTTCCTCGGGTCGTAGCCGGCAAAAGCAGCGGTATAATCGACTTCGCTGCTGCCCAGCAGGGCCTCTGCGCCGATGAACGGTTTACTGAACCGGCCGTCTTGCTCATCCCAGGGCAGCACAAACGACCAGGGGGTATTCTGGAACAACCAGTCGCCAATATCCTGGTGGGAAAGCGGCAATACCGCACCGGTACGCAGCGAATCGCGTGCCGCAAGCCCGCAGGCGGTGATGGCGAAACGTTCGCCCGCCGCGATCAGCTGCTCCCAGAAACCAACGGTATCGGCTACGGCCAGGTACAGCTCAAAACCGAATTCCCCGGTATAACCGGTCCGTGACACCAGCAGCGGCGTTCCGTTTTTAAGCAGGACCGGCGCACCGCCGGCCGGGTCGATATCTCCTTTGCAGGAAAAATAAATCATATCGGCAAGGACCCGGTCGGGCTCGGCCAGCACGGCCTCGAGAACAAGGGCCGCTGCCGGCCCTTGCAGATCGATCTTGCCGAGCCGCCCGCTGTAATCGATGATCTCCACCCGGAAACCTTGCTGAGCCCCCAGATGCTCGCTTACCGCCGGCCCCATGCCGCTATTGACCACGACCATATAGCGATCTTCGCTCAATTGAGAAATAATTGCATCATCGAGTACCGTCCCTTTCTCCTTGAGAAACAGGCCGTAGACGCATCGACCGGTCGTCAGCGGTCCCGGCGACGCCCCGATGCAGCGGCGCAGGTCCCGAGTGAAACAGTGCTGGAGCAACGATCGGGCATCACTGCCCGCCACCGTGAGCACCGCCATGTGACTGGTATCGAACAGGCCGGCGCCGGTCAACACCGCCCGATGTTCTTGTTTGGCACCGGTCGGATACCAGAGCGGCATTTGATAGCCGCCGAATTCGGCCATGGTCGCATGTTGGGCCAAATGCCAGTCATAGAGTACGGTCCGGGCCGGTTGCATCGGTTCACTGGTCATGTCGTCTTTTCGCGGTCTCCCGGCAACAACTGCGGCAACGGCACTTTCAGATTGAAACTCTTGTAAACGACAAAGGTTTCCACCGACTGCACGTTGTCGACACGGGCTACCTCCTCCGTGTAGAATTGTAGAATACCAAACTCCTTGTTGGTCATAACGGTCAACATCAGGTCGAACCGGCCCGTCACCACCGAAACGGAAATCACCCCCCGCAACCGGCTGAACTCCTCGGCCTTCTTAACCAGATCCATGTCCTTGAGACGAACCCCGATCATGACCACCGAGTGATCGGGCAACGCTTCCGGGTCGACCAGACCGGTAATGGCCAGCACTCCCTCTTCACGCAACTTGCGGACTCTGCTGCGCACCGTCCCCTCGGCCAGATGGAGACGATCGGCGACCACCTTGAAGGAGATCCGGCCGTCCTGCAGTTCATTGATAATGGCAATATCGGTTGCGTCCATGATTTCCGGGAAATGTAAGAGTTAAAAAATGGTAGACCAAATCGACGACCAAGTCAACATTTTCGACAATACTTGACGATACCATCGTTTATCTTGCAACATTTTAACGGTTTCGTCATTTTGCCGGAATTTCTGTCCACCGTTGGCGACGTCGTACCTTTATCAGCATCACCACGGTGGTTCGGCAGACCTGTCTACCTAACTCACGGCGCCCGCTATCGCAGCTTTAACCATGGGAACCGCATCGGTCAAGTTTTTCCTGCGCAACCGCCTCGTTCCGGCGTAGCCGCCGTTGCTCGGTAAATAAAACCTGGCAGACCGTGAGCGAACCGTCTATCATTTGCCGAGAAGACAAGGCGCCCGTCATGCTGTCCGAAGCGGATCATCGGGTCATTTGAAAAAACGTGCGTCAAAGGAGCATCATGTTTACCGTCGCCGGAATCGGAGAACTCTTGTGGGACGTGCTGCCGTCCGAAGAAAAACTCGGCGGCGCCCCGATCAACTTTACCTACCACGCCGCCGCTCTCGGCGGTGAGAGCATCCCCATATCCAGCATCGGCAATGATTCGCGCGGGGAAAGGGCCCTGGATTTTCTCGCGGCAAAACAGCTCGACACCCGCTGTATCAGCATCTCCGACCAGCTGCCGACCGGTTTTGTCACCATTGAACTCGACAACGCCGGGGTTGCCCACTATCATTTCCCCGATCATGTAGCCTGGGACCATCTGCTGATCAATCAGGCTGCCCAATCAGTCACCGACCGGCTGGATGCCGTCTGTTTTGGCACGCTGGCCCAACGCAACAGAGCTTCACGAACAACCATCAGGCACTACTTGACCGGCCTGCCGGCCGCCACTAAGCGGGTTTTCGACCTCAATCTTCGTCAGGACTTTTATTCCCGGGACCTTATCGAGACCTCTCTCGAGCTGTGCTCGATCCTGAAACTCAACGAAGATGAACTGGCGACGCTGGCGTCGATGTTCGGGTTGTCAGGAAACACCCAGGAGCAGATGAACAGCCTGCTGCGCGGCCATTGCCTGGAACTGGTCATCCTGACCAGGGGCGCCGGCGGCTCGATCCTGCTCTCGGACGAGGAATGCGTGAGCCACCCGGGAACAGCGACCACCGTCGTCGACACCATCGGCGCCGGCGACTCGTTCACCGCGGCAGTTGTCATCGGCCTGCTGCTCCAGCGGCCGCTGGCCGAAATCAACGAGACCGCCAGCCGCCTGGCCGCCTATGTCTGCAGCCAGTCCGGGGCAATGCCGGATATTCCACAGATATATGGCTACCACAGCAATGACGTCAAAAGATGACCACCATACCGGCGAGCACGCCGACCCTGTGGCTGCAGGCGGCCCGGTCGATACGATCGATGGTACACGGGCAGATGGCGGCCCTGCTGTCATGGACGACGAACTGCTGCAGGTGATTAAAGACTTCCTCAACATGGGGCACGTTGACAATATCGTCGCCATGTTTCATCGCGGCGCCTGTCCGTTCGGCTGGACCGGCGCGATCCTCGACGACGAACGGCTCACTGTCCGACTCGGTGTGGCGGTGGTGTTTGAAGAACTGCAACGACGACGAGCCGAACGGATGGGATCGGCGATCTCATCCCTAATGCCGCTCCTTGCTTCAGAACACGCATACCTGCGTGGAGACGCGATCACCGTCCTCGGCTTCATCGCCACGCCGGAGGCGCTCGAACTGATCCGCGCCCAGGCGGACGACCCGCATCCGCTGGTCCGCGAGATCGTCGCCGATATCCTGACAGAACAGCCTGACCGGGGCGAGCAGAGCGGCTCATGAGCCGGCTGCTGATCATCGCCGGCATCATCCTGATCGCCATCGGCGCAGGCTGGCCGTTGCTGCAGAAAGTAGGGCTCGGCAGGCTACCCGGCGACATCTCCATCGGTAATGAGCGATTCCATATCTATCTACCGATCAGCACCTCTCTTATCGTCAGCATCATCGTCTCTCTGCTTGTCTGGCTGTTCAGGAAATAACCCCATGACTGATGGTCACAACGAAGCATGAAAATCGGCATCGTGGTCGGATGGGCTGGTTGATCCTCCCTCCGGCTGCTGCGCTGCGGCCTGATCGGCTGGGCTCCGAGGCCGGCAGACAGGCCGGCAGCCGGCAAGTGCGCCAGCCGGACAATAGAGAAAATCGCGACTCTGTTACGCAGAGGGCAATTCAAAGAGGCAGTCCGGCTCCCAAAACCCGGCTGCTGTGGAATCGAGGTCCTGGAGCTTCTTCAGATCTGTAGTGCCGGTCAGGATCAACGGCGGCGCCGACCCGCCTGTCGTCTCGGCAAACAACCGCAGAATCCCTTCAAGTGTTGCCGGAAACATCGTCTCCCCGTTTTCTATCAACAGCAGACACGGCTGGCCCTCTCGCCCGCTGTCGAGACCCTGCTGTACACCGTGCCAGATCGTTGTGCTGCTGCTCTGGTCGGGCAACTCGATAGCAAGCTGCCGGCCGACGCCGAGCAGGATATCCCGGACCGAACCGCCGGGACTGTCAATAACGATCACCCGGTAGAAATCGCCGAGCCGAGACCGGGCCAGGCGGCAGAAGCCGGCACGCTCGTCAAGGTCATCGGAGACGGCTACCACCAATCGGCTGCCACCCTGAATCGCCCCGACCAGCGAATCAATCACGTCATCCGGGGCGTTGCCGTCCGCAGGCTCCGGCGAATTTCCGTCTGTTATCGGCTCGACCGGTGCAGGTCCGGTCGCCCGCTGCTGCTCAGTGTACGCTGAATCGGCGAGTGCCGGTGGTTGCAGCGCCGCGCCGCCGACACCGATCAGCACATCGAGAACCGCTCCGGCTGCCATGGAAAGCTCCTCGGCCGCTACACTGCCGGCAACCCGGGCCGTTTGATAAAGGTGTACACGTTTTGCGTTGACCCGGCCGTTGATCATGCCGTGGCAATTGAGTTGCTGCAGATCGGCTTCTCCGCTGAATCGGCCGGTGGCACCAAGCTCGAGCTGATCACCGCGCAGCGACCCCTCGACGGTTCCGTCGAGGCGCAGAAGCCCGCGAAAATGAATCTCACCGGTAATGGTCATCTCTTCGGAGATGTGTGAGTCCGGAACTCTTCGCTGGGTCACCTGACATTTCCTCCTGCTGGAGCCAATGGATCGGAGATATCCGCAAGTATGAACTGTTGCGACGCCGGCTGCAAGGCAAATATCGCCTTCGGCTACGGATAGCCGGCAGCGGTGCGCTCACGATCGCATACCGCCCCGGTCGCTCTGCTCGAGCAGCCGAACAACCTGCTGCCAAACCGTCTCCAACCCAAGATTGGTTAGCTTGCCGGCCTGCAGCCAGGCGAAGGAGGTGTGCTGGATACCGGTCGTCGTTGCCGGCGCATGATCGCCGAACAGTGCCAGACCGGGACCACGGAGGTGAGCGGCGAGATGGGTCGGTCCGGTATCGTTGCCGACGACGAAAGCCGCCTGGCGAATCAGTCCGGCCAGCGCAAAGACGTCATAATAGCCTTCATCGGGCACCAGCATCTCTGCCGGGATGGTCCGACACAGCTCCATTTCCTCCGGCCCGGGGACGGTGACCACCTTCCGGCCCAGAGCCTGCAGGCGCTGGGCCAGGTCCGGGAAATACGGCCACCGCTTCGCATCATGGGCGGCAGACGCACCGGGGATGAGAAGCACGTAACCCGGCGCCATACCGGCCCGATGCATTATGGCGGAGACATCGTCGGCCAGCCAGGACACATCGCCGTTGCGCGAATGACGGGTTTCGATGCCGGCTAAGGACAGGTGGTGGGCAAAGTGATCGCCGGCACAGCAACCATCCGGTCGGTGTAACTGCCAGGTACAGCCGGCTGCGTCCCCAAGCCATGGCCCCGACGGAAACAGCCACCGCCGGTAAAAACGTGTCCGCCCAACCTGCTGTAAATCATAGATCCGCTCGATCCGATCGGCTCGCAATCGCTTTCGCAGGTCAAGCATGCCGGCAAGATTGAACCGGGAGACCCGGGGATCGATAAAGACCCGGTCCACCCACGGGCACTGCTCCATATAGCGTCGATATGGCGGCGTCGTCATCACCGTGATCGATGCGTGGCGATGATGCTCGCGAATATCGCGTATCGCCCCGTCGGCCTGGATGAGATCACCCAGGGCCCCGAGCTTGATAATCAGGATCGTTTCCATCAATAAGCTTGATAGGCTTTTTCTTCGACGATATCCGAACCGAGCAGATCGTTGACCCGATATTTCAAGGACGCACGGCGATCATTGGTTCGATAGACCTTTCGCGCCAATTCGACAAACCGTTGCCCGAAGTCGCTGCGTCGTTCGCAGTCGCGAATTTCATCTTCGATATCCCAGAGCGCCTCGTTAACACTGCGCAATTGTTCGGCCAACTCGGCAAGTTCCCTTGGAGCGGACTGCCGACCTTGCCAGGCCTCCTCCAGAATCGCCAACTCCCGGAGGACATTACGCCGCTTTTCGGGATCTGCAAGACGTTCTTTTTTAATCCGTAGAATGGTTATCTTATCGAGCAATTCACCCCAGGATACCGGAATCGTTACCGACATTTTTTCTGCTCCCTGACCATTGCGCCGCTGCAAAACGGGAAAAACACCTTATCTTCTTGCTGAGAAACATGCTTCGACAGCCGTTTTTACCATAAATTATACCTCCTGTCTGCCCATTGTCACCTTCCATCAGCCATTCATCATAACCCGGTTATCATGTATCTCGCCTTTACCGACACCGGCGGCCAGCGGCACTACGAGCTTCGTCAGTCGATCTTCGATACCGACCGGAGCTGCTACACGTCCCGGCTGATTTTCGATCTCGGTTTCGATCCGCGCCGATTCATCACCCGGCTCGACGAAGACATTTGCTATTTTTCCGATGAACTGGTGGATTGCCTGGGACACATCACCGACAGCGATCCGACGACGCTGCTGGAAGATCTGCTCTGGGATTTTCTCCCTGCCGAGGAACGGGGTCGGCTCGGGATTTTTCGACATCGCCGCCGGGTTGCTGTTCGTCCCCTTTCCCGTGAAGAACGCTCGGCGATCGAGCGCCAGGTCCATCTTTTCGATCGACGACGGCTCTATTATCTCAGATACGGTGCTGCCGATCAGAGCAGGCTCGCCCGGATTAACCCGAAACTCTATCGACCACTCCTGCAAAAAAGCCGTGATGAGCGGGAGTTCTACTTCCGCGACCTGGAGAAGGTTCTGCACGTCAACGAATTAAAAACCTACGTCTTTGCCATCTTCGATCTGCAGCGTCATTTCCGGCAAACCTATTCGGCGACGATGCCAGAGGCCCTCGACCAAATCGAAATCGCTGATCGTTTTGTCAACGATCTCTGCGGTCTCAACAGCGACCCTCTCTTTTCGGCCGGGCTGCCACCCGCCGACTCACTGCGGGACCACCTGGTCCGCTATTTGATCATGTTTTTCGATTACGGCTACGGCAGGCGCTCGCTGTTCGATGATTTTCTGCGTGAATTCATGGGCCGGCACCGCTCTTTCCAATGGCCTGATCGGAAACCGACGATCAGCACCAGCAGGGTTGAGACGATTTTCGAGATGACATGGCAGGAGTTGCAGGCGATGAGCAAACGGGAACTGACCAGGCTGTATCGCCGTCGGGCCAAACAACTGCACCCGGACAGCGGCGGCGATCACCAGCAATTCATTGATCTCAATGCCGCCTACGCATCATTGCTCATTCGCAAAAAAAGTTGAACACCGATGTTGTTCGGCCCTTTCCTGGTCGCCCGATGTCGGTTATACTCTCAGCCGCAGGTTATTCAGACCCTCAGGACCAGGGGCACAACAAACAATGAAAATCGGCGGCATGGTCGGAGGGGATGGCCGGCTCTGGGAAATGATTTTCATACGGAAAAACAAAACCGGGAGACACGAATGGTCCTCAAAGCCCTTGCCATCGAACTCTATCGAGCCCAGCAAACGGTACACGCTCTGGAAGACCGGCTGCGGTCCTGTTCTCTGAACGAGCAAGATGACTTGCGAAGGAAACTGCAAACGGCCCGGGTCGAACGCGATCAACTCCGCCGGCTCATCGAAGCCCGCAAAGACCCGCTCCCCTTTCGCCGCACATTCAAATAGCGGCTGTAAGACAGCCCTTGCCCGAGACGAGAATCCACCGAGAAAACTCGAAACCAGGGAAAACAGAAGCGATTCCGACTGCTGACGGATGACGATCGTCCCCTGTTCACTGCACTCATTGCGTGATGAACAGCCCCGTCAAGGCCCCCGCCGACGAGGCTGTTGGAGATGCGCTCACAAGAGATGTTCACCGTGCCGAACAGAGGGTAATGACCGTTTTCCTACAAGAGTCGAAATGCTTCTGCTCCCTGGCCGAATTCAAGGTTCCCTCAAATCTGCGCATTGTCCGGATAAACCATTTTGCCGGAAACGGACAGGTCATAACCGACGAATTCCGTGGCCGACTGTTTGAAGTTCGGGTCGTGCAACAGGTTGATGAACCGCTGGATAATGGGGTTGAAAAAGCTCTCCCGGACGATCAGCAGATCAAAGCGCTCCCAACGCAGGGGGAGAAAGTCAAGCCCGAGCATCGTCGCCACCGGACGAATGGCCGGAGCTGCGTCCGCCGAACCGCTCAAGACGGCCAAACCGGCATCAAGGTGGCGGGCGACCTCGGTCCGATAACCGTCGATCTCGTCTGCCCTGATGTCACAGCGGCTGATTTCATAATCGAGCAGCAGCCTGGTCCCTGTGTTGAGTGAGCGGTTGACGATTCGTATGCCGGGGCGCGCCAGATCCTTGACTGAAGCGATCCCTTTAGGGTTTCCCTTGGCGACCAGGATACCCTGTTGCCGCTTACTAAAATTGACGAATACCGGTAAACGATCCATCTCCCGTTCGGCAAAGCGGAAATTGTATTCCTCGTTGTCGTCCTGGAGAAGATGGCAAACAGCGATGTGACATTGTCGCCGACGCAGGGCCTTGAGGCCGCCCATGCTGCCGAGATTGGAAAAAAAAACAGGCGAATCAGGGTAACGCTTTTGATAGATCCCGAGCAATCTTTGAAAAAGCACATCGTCGCTGCCACCAATCAACAGACGACCGTCATCGGTCATCCCCGGCACCGAAGCTCCGGCAAGCGGCTGGTTGATTACCGATACTTCCAACCATTCCTCGACCAGGTGCCGGGGAAACAACCACTTCCCGGTCACTTTCGTCGCCGGCAGCCCCTTTTCACTGATCAGGGCGTAAATCGCCTTTTCGTTGACATGCAGCGTCTGGGCAACTTCCTTGGTGGTCAGATATGTCTTGTCCGCAGGCATCGCCGTCCTCACGCTAACGATGGGGATGAATCTATTTCAACCATTACGGTAACTCAAATACAGAATCACCCCGCTATTGACTAGAAATATACCAAGGATTACCAAAACGAACCAGAAAGGAGTTGATGCGTAGCTGTCGACCGTGACGAGTACGCCTGTCCGGCCTGCTCTATACGGGATGGGTAAGGCTTCGGGCCAAAAGGGGCGTCGTCATGTACCGGCAAGGCAAGCAGGGAAGAAATAAGGGGGAAACAGAACCCACCGTTCGGCAGGGAAGCGAGGGGGTGAGGTGAGAGCCTGCGGCGAGTTCTGTTTCATTGCCAGAATCGGCGGCTATCATCGTGCAACAACCAACGGCCGTCGAATATGAGTGAATCCTGAAAAATTGTCATTCCGCTCAATCTCATCGTTGCGCAATCAAATTTTATCCTCGGAATATCGCGTATATGCCTACGGTAAAATTTTCTTGCGCGCCTCGATCTTGAACGAAATTCCTAATTTTTCAAGCTCCCCATGAGTCTGACCATTAGAGAGATAATTGTACCTGAAGGGCCTTGTGTCAAGCCGGCCGTCCCAAGCCTTTGAAGAAACAGGTCCTCTCTGCCCGCCAGGAGACTCGATAATCTTGTCTCTTTCTCGATATTTTGTTACATCTGCCAAAAGGCCTGAGAAATCGACGCCCGAGACACCCCGATTTATACGGAGCAGATCCTGGCGCACACCTGATACTTCATTCTTTTGCATGCCGGCGGGTATGAACAAAGCTGCTGCTCAGAAAACCGGAACGACCTTTCAGGCGGGGGGTTCCGAGTATGCCGTCGTCTGCTGTGACGCCGGCGACACGATCATCTCCTGGGACGCCCAAGCCGAGCGGCTCTTCGGGCGGCGACACACCGACGTCATCGGCAAAAACCTCTTTCGCCTGATCCTCGCCGCCCCGGCCGCCATACCTGCCGACGAGTCATCACGGCTCAGCGATCTGTTCAGCCAGCATCGCAAAGAAATTTCAGTAACGATCAAACTCAGCGAGCAGGCGATCACGGCCAATGGTCAACGGTTTCCGATCGAGTTGATCATTTCACCACTTCCCGGCAACGAATTCTTCACCATTTTCATTCGCAACCTGGCTCTGATTAAAGATCAGCGTGATGCCTTGATCGACCGGGCCTTTCAGTTCGAGGTCGTCAACACAGTCCTAAAAATGTCGTTGGAACCGTCTCTGCTCAAAGATCGACTGCAATCAATTCTTACCTATGTCACGTGCCTCGAAAAACTTGACCTGCTGCCGATGGCCGCCTTGTTTCTGGTGGAACAGGATACTCAGTCACTCAGCCTGAACGTGGCCGTCGGGCTGAGCCGGGAGCAGCTCGAAAACTGCAGCCAAGTTGCTTTCGGTCACTGCCATTGCGGCAAGGCAGCCCTGACCAACAAACTGCAATACGTCGACGGCGCTACGGCCCCGTCCGCTCATAACTTGCAACAGCAGGGTGCTCACGGTCACTATTGCGTGCCGTTTGCCATCCATGGCATCGTCAACGGGGTAATCTGTTTTTTCGTTCCCGATTCGCATCGAAGGACCAGCCGTCGCGAAGAATTGCTCGCCGCCGTCAGCGAACTGATCGGCAAGATCATCGACAGCCAGAAGATGGACCTGCAATTGATCAATTTGGTCAACGACCTGCGTTCTTCAATCATTGCCCTTCGGGAAGAAAAACAATTTTCCGACTCGATTATTCAAGGACTGGAACACGGTCTGCTCATCACCGACCAGAACGGGATCATCCAAAAGGCCAATACGGTCGCCCGGGGCATTCTGCACATGTTTTCGCCGGAACTCGAAGGCCAGACCCTTGAGGCAATCATCGGCGAGGAACACACCAGGCGCATTCTCTCTGCCCGGGAAACTGCCACTCCTGGTGAAGAAAACGAACTGGTTCTGTCCGCCGATAACGGCGACGAACTGATCGTCCGTTATTCGGTGGTTGAACGTACCGGCAATCGGGGAGAACCGATCGGCATGATCATCTCTTTGACGGATATCTCTGAATGGCGATCCGTCAGGAAGGAGATGGAAAAGATGAACCGATTGTCAACGGTAGCTGAAATCGCTTCGGCTGTTGCCCACGAGGTACGTAACCCGCTGGCCGGAATTAAGATCATGGCCCAATCAATCGAAGAAAACTCATGCAGTGACGAAGACCGTGTCGAATGTGCCCAGCGGATCATCAGACAGGTAGACCGCCTCAACGAGTTGCTGACCGACTTCTTCTCCTACGCACGCCCCGTCGTGCCGAAGAAACAACCCACCTCTCTGCAGAATATCCTCTCTGAAATCAAACCGTTGATTATCAACAAACTGGTCAAACAGCGAATCTCGCTGCTCGAGGATTTCGAAAAGGATCTGCCCCTGGTTATTGCCGATCCCAACCAAATCCAGCAGGTGCTTCTCAATCTTTTCCTCAATTCCATCGATGCCATCAAGCAGGAAGGGACCATTGAAATTGGTGCCTCGACCCTGGCTGGTCAGAAACTGACCAGGTGTCGAAAAAAGAACCACCTGCTGACCAAGGGGTCCCGCTACGTGCTGGTCACCTTCAAAGATAACGGAGCAGGTATGTCGAACGCCGCTGCGGAAAAAGTATTCGAACCGTTCTTCACCACCAAATCGAACGGCTCCGGCCTCGGCATGTCAATCGTCTACCGGACCCTGAAGGAAAATGATGCCGGCATCAGCGTACAGAGCGCCGAAGGCAAGGGAACCACTTTTTCCATGTATTTCAAGGCCTGCTGACCATGGGCTCCATTCTCATCGTCGACGATAACGAAGACCTGTGTTTTTCACTTGCCGGTGTGGTCAAAAAACAAGGGTTTTCCGTGGCAACCGCAGCCACCGGTCGTCAGGCACTGGCCCTGGCCCACTGCTCCATTATTGATCTCGTCTTTCTCGATATCGGGCTCCCCGATGCCCACGGTATTTCTCTGATTGCCCGCTTTCGGGAGACATCGCCGGATATCGGCATCGTTATGCTGACCGGGATGAATGACGCGAAGACCGCCGTCGAAGCCCTTAAAGCAGGAGCTCTCGACTATATCGTCAAACCATTTGACCTGATCGAATTTACAACGGTCCTCAAGCGGCTCATGCAATCACGGCTGATGGAAAAAAAGGCCGCGCTCGAACGCCAGGAAGCCGATTCGGAATCGCTCATCGGCCAGTGCGAGGCAATGCGGCAGGTTCATCAGTCGATCTTGACCGCCGCCGCGGTCGATGCCCCCGTACTGATCACCGGGGAAACCGGCACCGGCAAAGAAATGGTCGCCAGATCGATCCACAACAGTCGCCAGAGGCAAAACGGGGTATTTGTCAAAGTCGATTGCGGCACCTTGTCGGCAAACCTCATCGAATCCGAGCTGTTTGGCTATGAACAAGGCGCTTTCACCGACGCCAGAGTAGCCAAAAAAGGACTCGTTGAGATGGCCAGCGGCGGCACCTTGTTTCTCGACGAAATCGGCAACCTCCCCATCGAGTTGCAACCGAAACTGCTTCGCCTGATCGAGGAATCGACTTTTCGCAAGGTCGGTGGGTTGAAGGACATTACCGTGCAGGTCCGCATCATCGCGGCAACCAACAGCGATCTGAAAGAAGAAATCGCTGGCGGCAGTTTCCGCGAAGATCTTTTTTATCGCCTCAACGTGCTGCCGTTGCCACTTCCCCCTCTCAGGGAGCGGGGCGACGACATTTTATTGCTGGCCGATTTTTTCCTTCATCGTCTCAATCAGGAGATGAAAAAAAATATCAAAGGGTTTTCCGATTCCGCGGCGCAGGCCCTTCGTCGCTATCACTGGCCGGGCAATATCAGGGAGTTGCGTAATCTCCTCGAACGTGAAGTAATTTTCAACCGTTCCGGATGGTTATCGATCCCCGGGCTTTGTCGGAACCGAGTCGATTGGCCGAGTGAAGCGACCGACGATCTGATGACGCTGAAAGAGGCCGAGCGACGGCATATCCAGCATGTCCTGCGCAAAACCGGCAACAACAAGTCACACGCCGCGCGAATCCTGGCTATCTCTCGAACCACGCTCAGGCAGAAACTGACCGAGACGGACCCCGAAAAGTGATCATATTTTGACCACCTGGTCAATTTCCTGCCACCGCATCGCGTTCTCACCCTCCCTCTCTCCTGTCTTTTTCATCACACAATATACTTACAATTCATTTAGTTACTATATTCTTGACAATTTATTCCCTACTGGCACGGCAATTGGAATACTTTCGCCAGTCGACGTCTATTTTGACCCCAGCACCGTCTTTCCACCACCGATCCTTGAACAGCAGGACTATCTGTCCTGCCGGCAGGAACGGTGGATACCGTGAGGAACCAGCATGACGAAAAAAGTTCTTGTTGTCGACGACGAAGAAGACATGCTCTGGATGCTCCAGAGGAATCTGAACAAAGGCATGCCGGACGTGGAAATGCTCTCCGCTCGCTCCGGGGAAGAAGCGCTCGCCGTACTCAGCGACACCACGGTCGAACTGGTCATTACCGATATCAACATGCCCGGCATGAACGGTCTCGACCTGCTCATCGAGATCAATAATCGCTACCCGGACACCGGCGTCATTATCATGACGGCCTACCCATCCAGTGCCTATGAGCGGGAAGCAATGATGAGCGGCAGCCTTCGCTTTATCGAAAAGCCGTTCGACATCAAAGACATGCGCGATATCGTCAAGACCGTCTTGAAGACCAGTGACGGTTTTCAAGGTACGATCAACGGTATCGATCTGATGGATATCATCCAGTTCAACGGACTCTCGCAAGCCACCGCCGCACTCAAGGTCACCACCGCCGAGCAGGAAGGCATGCTGTTTTTCAAAAACGGCGCTGTCGTCCATGCGATGTGTGATCAGGCCAGCGGCGAGGAGGCTTTCTTCAAGATCATCACCTTCAACGATGGAACGCTGCAGAATATCAGAGGCGTCGAGCCGCCGATCATCAGTATAAACAAGAGCCTGGAATCACTCCTGTTCGAAGCTGCCGTCCGCAACGACGAGGCGACTCCGCGACAGGAAACGAATGAAGATGATCGAGGCCCCGTCGCCACCCTGGAGGATCTCGATACCGGCGATATCATTGCACCGCTGGAAGATGAAACTGAAGATGCACTGACGGACTTCCCCGATGACGGGCTCCCCGGAGCCATCTCGGATAGCGTGCCGGAAGCGGCCAACGAACCGCCCGCTGCCGAGCAGGCAATCGCCGAAACATCTGCACAGCCGGACGATGAATCTCAACAACAAGAAATCCAACCGGATCAACCGGTTGCCAATAACGATCAGCAACCGCCAACTCCAGAAGAGGACAACGAAATGACCGACATCCAGAAAATTCTAGCCGAATTCACAAACATCGAGGGCGTTCACACCGCTTGCCTGGTTGGGCGGGACGGTTTCCTCCTCGACAGCATCGCCCGAAGCGGCATCGATGCGGAAATGATCGGCGCCATCGCCTCATCCGGCTTCGGATCGGCCGAATCGATGGGCAATCAGTTGGGTCAGGGAGACCTGAACATGACCATGCTCGAATACACCGAAGGACCGGTCATGTTCGCACCGGTCGGCAGCGATGCTTTTCTCGTCATTGTTGCGGACAAGGACACCAACCTTGGCTGGATCCGCCTGACGATTAAGAAAAATTCGAAAATCATCGAAAAGGCAGCCAATCTCTGATTCACAAGAAAAGGCTTGGAGGCCCCCTCCAAGCCTTTTCATTCACACTCGGCTGACTGATATTACACTGCGGCGATCCGTGGCCCGGAACTCTCTCCTCCGACAGTCCGCCGTCAGTCTTGGAAACCGGCTTGTCTCTGATTTTCCGTGCTAAATGTACGTTCTCCTTGGCAGGCCGACCTTCTACTCCCGCTACTCCACCGGTTGACGGAATTGCTCGAGCAGTTCCGCAGAAAAACGCGACAATTCCATCTCGAATCGTTTCATCAACATCCGCGCCTTACCCAGCCATTCATCCTTGCTGGTCATGACAAAAATAAAGAACGGTTGATCCGGCGTATGCCTGATAATGAAGTGATAGCGGCTGGTTGTGATCAAGATGTCGTCGGTCACTTCATCATCTGCCAACAATCCTATCGCCTTGCCGTTGGATTTTACAATCGAGGCCAAATAGGCGGACGCAGCAGCTGTTTCGATACCTTCTTTCCTGCTTACCTCGGCAATTGAAAGACCGTCTTCGACGGTAACCACCGCGACAGCAAGGACTCCCGGCAACTCCTTAGACAACGCATCCATTAACCGTTGCAGTTTTTTGATCATTTTCCACCTTCAGTTTTGCTACAGTAATGCATTGAGCTTTATTCTGCCCCGAACTGAACAGTTGGTTAAAGCCTGAGCAGTTGTCAGAAAATTACCGATATAACCTGGCACTGGTGGAGCCCCACTATGATTCTTATATCTTTTGCCTCTGAAAGATTCAATCCAATAAGCCCGAAGCAGGGATGAATCTAATATCCAGCGGTTAAAAAGCTACCCCGGCAACAAAGGCTGAACTATCGCAGAAAACAACACAAAGAGAGAACTGAAAAAGCAAAGCACCGGCACAGCCTCCACGGAAAAATATTCTCACAGTATCACGATTGTCAATATAACCTGATATATTCCCGATTCACGTTGACTACCCCGCCACAAGCCACATTGCTTATTGATTGGCGCTCACAGCCTTGTCGATCAATTCTTTGCCGATATCGGCCTCAAACTGTCTCCACACCGGGCGCATCGCCTCAACCCACATGGCTCGCTCGTCCTTCGACAATTGAACGACCGTGGCCTCCCCGGAATCAATAACGTGCTGGCGACTATCCTGCTGGTTTTTGTCGGCTAGACTGTTGGCAAAGGCGATCGCTTCATTCAAAGCTGTCCTCAAGTCCCTTTGATCCTCGGGGCTTAGACTTTCCCAGAAATTCCTGGAGGTCACCACCATATAATCGATCACTCCGTGATTGGATTCGGTGATGTGCGTTTGCACCGTATGAAATTTCTTGGAATATATATTCGACCACGTATTTTCCTGACCGTCGACCACCCCGTTCGACAGCAGAGAGTAGACTTGTGAGAACGGTTTCGGGACAGCTTCAGCTCCGATGGCAGTAAACTGCGCTTTCAATACGTCTGATGGTTGAACCCTGAATTTCAAGCCGGCCGCATCCTGGGGCACCGACAACTGGCGGTTCGCCGACAATTGTTTCATGCCGTTATGAAGATAGCCCAAGCCGATCAATCCTCGATCGCTAAAAGAGGTCAACAGATCCTGTCCTTCCACTGAATTCTGAAACAGTTCCACTGCCGTCATATCCTGAAACAGAAACGGCAAATCGAACACCCGAAGCTTTTTGGTGATCAAGCTAAACTTCGACATGCTTGGTGCTGCCATCTGTACATCATCGAGAAGCACCGCCTCAAAGACCTGATCATCATCAAAGAGAGTGGAATTCGGATATACTTCAACTACAAAGCGCCCCCACATCCTTTCAGCGACAATATCCTTAAACTTCAATGCCGCCTGTCCTTTCGGCGTGTCGTTACCAACCACATGGGTAAAACGGATGACAGTAGGTGCCGCCCAGCCTATATTTGCCGCAGCAAACAGCAAGCAATAACAGACGAAGACAGGGAAAAATGTGCGAAACATTGAGAACCTCCCGACTCTTGGTTTTTTCAGGCCGAAACAGCCTCATCTTCAATCTTGAATACGGCAATGGACTCCTCAAGTTGTCTCGAGGTCGTCGTGATCTTCTCCATGGAAGTGGTGGTCTCACGCGTCGCCGCCGTCGTCTCTTCAGTCAGTTGACCTACTTCATTCATGAGCTTGGTAATATTCTCAGATTCAGCCGCCTGCCTACGTGAAGACTCCGAAATACTCTCGACAAGTTCTGCCAGTTGATTGGAAACTGTCTCAATTTCTTCCAGCTTTCCATAGGCTTCATCCGCAAGCTCTGTTCCGTCTACCACCTGCTGAATGCTTTTTTCCATGCTGATAGAGGCCTCGCTGATCTCGCCCTGAATGGTGTTGATAAGGGTCTCGATCTGCTTTGTCGATGTTGCTGAACGCTCGGCCAAGCGTTGTACCTCCTCGGCAACGACAGCAAAGCCCCGCCCCTCCTCTCCGGCCATTGCCGCCTGGATAGAGGCATTCAGGGCCAAGATCGAGGTTCGATCGGCAATATCGTTAATAATCTGAACGATATTGCCGATCTCTTGTGAACTTTCACCGAGCCGTTTAACGGTTCGAGCAGTACCGCGCATATTTTCCTTGATGAGCCCCATGGCTTGGTTGGTCTTAAGAACCGCATCCGATCCTGCACGGGCACTCTCCCGCGCACTGCCCGACACTCGGGCAGATTCATCGGCACTTGAGGCGACGTTTCTGATGCTTTCAGCGATTCGCTCAATGATGGTAATTGCCGCACGGATTCTGGCGGCCTGCTCTTCACTGGATTGACTCAGCTTTTTGGTTACCTGATTGACGTCGGTGGAAGAACTCCCGACGAGGGACGAAGCCGTTTTAACACCCTTAACAACCCGGCTCAATTGCTCGGCCATATTGTTGAACGAATCGGCGATTGCCCCGGTGACCTCTTCAGTAACTTCCGCGCGCACCGTCAAGTCGCCATCGGCCAGATCGCTGATCTCGGCAAGGAGCTTCATGATCGATCCCTGAATAGCGTCGCGCTCTTCACGGCTCTGAATCAACACCAGGGTGTTGTCGAGCATCGCATTGAGTGATTCGGCCATCTCTCCGAGTTCGTCATCCGTTACCACTTTGGCGCGTGCCGAGAAGTCGCCAATACCGATATCGCCGAACATTTCCATGATATTGTCTATCTGCTTGGTTAATCGGCGTGAGAAGAAGATCGCACCGAAAACACCGAGCATGATCGTCAAAAGGGCAACAATCACAACGATGATGAATGACAGCCTATCAAGATTCTTCAACTCGGCAATCGTGTCTGCCTGTCCTTTCTGTTGGGCCTCGATAAGAGTAGTAATCGTGGGGATCATCTTGTTGATCGCGGAACGGTAGTCACGCCCGTACCCGCGTATCATATTATCAACGACAACCATCTGGTTAAAGATGTCAAGATACTGGTCGGACAAGAAGAAAAGACTCATCTTCAACTGCTCGTCGCCGACTCGCCGCAGTATCTTTTCCTTGAGATCCTGCACTGACTCCCTGGTCTGCTGGATGTAACGTCTCTCGTTTCTGAGAAGATAATCTTTTTCATTCCGGCGAACCGTCAATATCGAGACCAACAGCGTCTCGTCCCCGAGAGTTTTGGCCGCTTCCTCAACTCGATGAATGATATCGCGGAGTCGCCCTTCCGCTCCTTCATCCTTATGCCCTTTTGCCTCAGCGCTCGCGACCATGCCGAGGAAGGAGGTCCGGTAGTCATCAAGCTCCGCCCGCAACAGATCAAGTTGTTCGATGCTGCCCTGCTCGTCCGATTCGATTTGCTCTATTTCGTCGAGCAGATCGTTCACCCGTTGCACGTGGCTTTCAACCTCACCCACATATAAAACCCGAGCATTTTGAAAACCGAGCTGCTTGTAGTTGAGCAGATAGTTCTGGTCCAACTCGCGGGCCCGCATCAACTCTTGAATCGCTTCATTGGACAAGGCCACGATCCGGCCGTCGCGGTCGACCAGCTGGGTGATGCTCTGGCTGGTAATACGGCTCGTTACCACAGCTACCAAGGCAACGATGATCGTACCAAGGGTGGCAACCAGGAGGATGGCCAGAACCTTGTTGCGAATTTTACCTGCAATAAACCGGAACGGCGTGAACGCAGCGAAACGTCCTTTTTGTTCTTCACTCATCACTCATCCTCCAGGCCCGGTTGAAGCGCCCAAGTGTTTGTTTTCACCGGACTTCCATTGCCCGCTCGGTCAGATATTTTTGTTAATAACATCCAATAGTTCATCTTCTGAGAACGGTTTAGTGAGATAGCCGTCCGCACCCTGTTTTATGCCCCAGAACCGATCGCTGTCCTGCGATTTGCTGGTAACCATTATGATTTTGATAGCCTCAGTATCCGGATTGCTTTTCAGCTGACGGCAAACCTGGAAACCATTCTTCTGCGGGAGAATAACATCGAGCAGAATTAAATCGGGTTTCAGTTCCACCGCCTTGCGCATCGCCTCCTCACCCTCCGCCGCCGATTCGACCCGATACCCCTTGGACGTGCAGGCAGCTACCGCAATCTGTCTGTCGGTGGGACTGTCGTCCACCACCAGAATCAATTTATCGTTCATACCGTGTCAACCCTACTTCTTAATGAATTTATCGATTCCTTCATCTTTCCAGATCTTCAGTGTCTTCGAGTCGCTATCCTTGATTTTCACCCCGATAGCATTGACCGGCACAGTGTGCTTTTTCTGAATCTCGATCCAGTTCTTTCGTACCGATGCATCGATCCCCATGGCTTTTCCTCCCTGTTCGTTTTTCCGGTTCAACAACCGATTCTCGCACCTTTTTCCGTCCGTTATGTCGGCTCGGGACCAACAACACAGGCGGCAACCTTGTCCGACCAATTCTGAAAATAATCCCGGCCAACCGCGGCCAGAGAAGCTGTTGTCGCCGTTTCCAGGCCTCTGACGATCTCTTCGGGGGGAACGACCCGGCCAAAATAGAACGTCTGGGTCAACAACCTGCTCATTCTGACGAACGGATCTTCGGAATCGACATGATATTGACCGATATTATAGAGTTTTACCTGCCACAATTCCTCCTCATCCAACGGTTCAGCCGCGGTGAGCAGCGACCGGCTGATATCGAGCACCTCATCGACCACGGTAAAGACCCCATCAGGCCGACAGGAACCGGAAATTATCAGGGCGCCGCCATCGATATAGGCGTGGTATTCCGAATGCACGTCATAAACCAGTCCACGCTCCTCCCGCAACGATCGATAAAGCCGCGAGGACATTCCACCGCCCAGAGCCGTGTTGAGCAGATGAATGGCATAGCGGTCCGGCCAGGAGTAAGGAGGCGCTTTCACTCCGACGGAGAAATAGGCTTGGTTGCCGTTATAACCCTGGCGAACGAAGCCGCTGCAAAACGGGGCCTCTGCAGGTATCTGCCGGACGGAGCGTCCGGTGAGCCGCCAAAAACAGTCCCGCACCTGGGCCACAATGTCTTCATGCTCGAGATTGCCGGCAAAGGCGATGATCATCCGATCGGGCAGGTAGCACGTGTGCAGATGATAGATAATGTCTTCTCTGCTCAATGGGGCTATCGACTCGGGCCCGCCTTCGATCTTGCAACCCAACGGATGATCAGGCCACATCACCGATTTCAGTGTTGTCAGAGCCTGCTCGCCGGGCTGGTCGGCGGCCATCTGCTGCTCGTTGATAATGACCTGTTTTTCGGTGATTAATTTCTCTTCGGGAAAAATCGAATTGAGCAGCATATCGGAAAACAGATCGAGAATATAGGTTCGGTGATCGTCCATCACAAAACCGCTAAAACAGGTGTAATCCCGCCCCGTGAAGGCCGATACCCGGCCGCCCATGGTGTCGATGATCCGGCTGATATCGCCACTGCTCCGCGTGCTCGTCCCGTGAAAGAGGACATGTTCGACCAGATGCGCCAGCCCCGCCTGTCGATCGTTCTCGTCGCGGGGTCCGGTGCCGACCATGATACCGACCGCCACCGAACGTGAGCCGGGAATGGCCTCCGTCACGACACGAATGCCGTTTTCCAGTTCGCTCAGCCCGATCGTCATCGACCCACCGCGCCGCCGGAGGCGATCATTTTTAGATCAGGCACGAGCACCAGGGCGTCCTGCTCCCATTCATAGGCGCCTTTCAGCCCTCGTGCGGCTAGCTGATCGGTAATTTTAACCGGCGTACAATCGGCGGCCACCGGCCTGATTCTGACATCATAGGCAACATCGACGAGCAGGCGTGAGATCAACTGCGGCTCACCGGTGGTGGTTGTCTTGACAACGATTCTTCGTTTCACCTCTCCGCCGCGCGCCGGTTTGAATCCGAAATATCGTTCCAGGCTGACTACCGGCAAGGCAAGTCCCTGCCAGGCGACAAGTCCGGCGAGATGTTTTTGCGCAAACGGCACCGGGCAGAACGCAAGATCCTGGACGATGTGCTCGACCTGGCTTCTGCTCAAGGTCCAAAACACCTCTCGTTTTCGAATCGGCTGGACGTCCGCCTTGACGAGGATTATGTCGTGTTTCTCGGTCATATCCTGGATCCCTGCCTCACAACAGGCCATCATGGTTCTTTCCTGTCGACAGAGCCAACAGGGTACCACCGGTCAACACCGGCACGGCGCTGTTGCCGCAGAGTGCGACGTGGCCGAAAAGGCTGCGGCACGTCCCGGAAAAAGCGGGCGACAGCGGTTGGATCACCGGCCGGTCGGCGTCGGTGCCGGACTCGACATCGGTGACGACGATTCCCATTGTTGGTTCCCCCGACAGCACAACCAGCCGTCTGCGGCCGGTCATATCGTCTTTTCGGCCAAGCAGGAGCTCGGTCAGGGAAAGCAGGGGTATCGTGCCCGTGGTGTCTCCAGCCTCCTTCTTGAATGTTTGCCAGTCGGTAAGCAGTTCCGCCGAGTTGTTCCGTTCGGGGTAGATCTTGTGCACCTGTTTCGTATCGACGGCCAAACGGTAAGGACCGGCACCGACCACCACGAAAGTTCCGGTCATCATTGATCTCCAAGTCTGACGAATTGTCTGTATGTCATGTCTTTTCGCTGGCAAGTCGTTGCAGCAACGCAACGAACTGATCTTCTTTATAGGGTTTGATCAGGTAGTGATCTGCACCCAGCTCTTCGGCCTTCTTCTGATGCTTTTCGGAAAACCGAGATGTCAGCATGATCACCGGCATCGCCTGATAGCGCGTCTGGCTGCGCAGGATACCGAGGAATTCGAAACCGTTCATGCGCGGCATTTCGATATCGAGAACAATGGTATCGGGACGGCTGACATCCAGTTTCTCGGCGGCATCGACCCCGTCGGTCGCCAGGACCGGCAGCCAGCCATTGTTTTTGACCAGGCGTGAAACGCTTTGCCGAACACTGACGGAATCATCGACGACCATTACCGTAAACTGGCCCGCGGCCACTCTATCCGCCGACCGTTCTATCTCTTTGATCGCCCTGAGTACCGGCGAGGCTAGTTCGTTGACGTTGAGGATGGGAATAAGCGACCCGTCACCCATGATCGTCACGCCGCCGATTCCTTCGACATGCCGCAGGTGCGTACCGAGATCCTTGACGATGATTTCCTGCTGTTCGACAATCCGATCGATAACCAAGGCGACCCTGCCATGTTCGCTGTCAGCGAGCAGCACGGTCAGGTCTGTTTCGCCGCCGCCGATTCGCAACCGATCGTCTCTGAGGCCGAAGGCGGCGGCAAGATCTTTCAGTTCCACCATCTCGTCGCCAAGACGCACCTGCGGTGGATCGCCCTCACGCACATCGGCCCGGGAGATTCTCCGAATTTCCAGGATATCCTGCAGGGGAGCTGCGTAGCGCTCCGTTCCGATCAAGACGATAGCCGCCCGGTTGATCGACAGCGAGACCGGAATGCGCAGAAAGAACGTGGTGCCCTGGCCGGCACGAGTCTGCACCCTGACGGACCCCCTCAGTTCGAGCAGGTTTTGCCGGACGACATCAAGGCCGACACCCCGGCCCGACAGGTGACTTACCTGATCGCGGGTAGTAAACCCCGGCACAAAAAGGTGTTCGAGCAATTGTGTCTCAGACAACTGCTCGGCCTGATCGACCAGTCCGCGATCAAGCAATTTGCGGCGGATCGCCTCGGTATCGATGCCGCCTCCGTCATCGGCTATTTCCAGCAGGACATGACTGCCACGCTGTACGGCCTTCATCCGCACGACCCCCTGGGCCTGCTTGCCGGCCTGACGCCGCACCTCCTCCACTTCGACGCCATGGTCAACAGCGTTTCTCAGAATGTGCATAATCGGGTCGGAAACCTTGTTCCAGACAAACCGATCGAGAAAGACATCCTCGCCCTCGATGACCAGCTTCACCCGCTTGCCGAGATTCGCCGAGGCACTTCGCACGGTGCGAAAGAAGTTCCGGGAGATGGTGGACAACGGCGTCATCCTGACGCGAACCAGCTTGTCCTGCATGAGCCGCATCAGCAGTTGCTGGTTGGCGATATGTCCCCTCATTTCATTGGCAAGACCGGCCAGACCATGATGGATCGAACCGACATCGACCGCCAGCTCGTTCAGGCTCCTGATGATCAGATGCAGTTTTGAATAACGGTCGAGTTCTATCGGGTCGAATTCGGTGAACGGTTCACTCGCCGTTCCAGCCTCGTCGCCGGCTGCCGCCGTCCGCCAGCCCCGCCCAAAGCCGTGCAGGGATTCGACTTCAAACCCACTTTCCAGATCGTGGGAGATCGTTTTCAGTTTTTCACCGGCGAAATTAAGTTCATAAATCGCCTGCGACACATCTGTCAGCCGCTGCTCCAGAGCACTCCTGGAGACAATCAACTCACTCTCCAGGCCAACCAGTTCGTCAAGATTATCCAAACGCACCCTGATAAAACCGCTCTCTGCCTCAAGGGGATGGGCCTGCCGAATCAGCTCGTCCTGCCGATCGTCAGCCTCCGCCCCTTCGAAATCAGACGCGGCAAACCCGTCCCGATCAGCCGCTTCCGGTTCCGCCTCTGCTTCTTCCGGTAGCGCTGTCAGCGCCGAGGCGCCCGCTTCGGCAGACGGCTGCCCGGTGGCCGACTCACTGTTCCCATCCTGTTCGGCGATCAGCTCGCCGATGGTCTCCGAAACCTGCACCACAGCCACATCGCTCGCCTGTTGCGGACGCATGGCCATGACTTCGATCAGATCGACGGCGTCTCCCAGCACAGCGATATCGTGCGGCCGCACCTGCCGGGCATCAGCAAAAAACGAATCGAGCAGATCTTCACAGCGATGGGCGAATTCAAAGAGGTGCTGAAAGCCGGTCATTCCGGCCGCCCCTTTGAGTGTATGAACCGCTCGTCGCATCTCGGCCAACAACTCTGCCACCTCTCCGCCGACCGCTGTCGGGCCGTCGACGAGCCGCTCTAGACCGATCAGGGCGGTACCGATAACCTGGAGATGCTCTTCGCTTTCGGCGATGAAAATCTCATGGAGATCCATCTCGTCTTCATCGTCGAAGCCGCCCTCCGTTGCGGCGACATCGGTCGGTTGCGCTTCATCAACCGATACCTCCGTGTCGGGAATCTGGCCAAAGGCATCATAGAACAACAGGTTTTCTTGCTGCTGATCCTCGTCTTCTTCGTCGATAACGAGAAAGTCAGGTTCATCAAAGAGCTCGGTAACGTCATCCCGGCTGGTAACCGGGGTCATCATCAGCGCAAAATCCCGTACCTGTGTCATCGATTCGACGACTTTGCTCGTCTTCGCCGATTCGACCTGGCCGGGGTTTTGCAGCAGCAGGTAAAAAAAGCGGAGATAATTGGTGAGCAGGTCGACGGTCTGATCGGCGATCAGGTACATGTCGGTCGTCAGCCAATCGAGAAACGCGGCAAACGGCTCGGTGAACGCGGTCGGCAACTCCTCCCCCTGTTCCCCGACTTTCGTCTCAGCAGCCAGGATCAGACGCTTGAGGTGCTGTACCAACGCAGCCGGCTCCGCATCGCCGCCGGAGTTGTCGGACAGGGCAGCGCCGATCGACTGCACCACTTCTGCCGCCTGATCGAGCAGCTCCTCAATCAACAAGTTTGGCGGACTCGCAATGATCGTGCCTCCGGAGCACAGTATTTCGAAATCTTTCTGAAAATCAGGGTCGCTCTGAACTGGATCAAAATCATCCACCCGATAGTAGGCGTGGATCGTTTGGCCGAGCATCTCATCGCCGGCCCTGCCATCCCGGAGGTCGCCGGCGCAAAAGTCGGCGATTCCCGCCGCCGCATCGTCGCAAAAGGCGACGACCCCGCCAGTTGCCGGTTGTCCCTCGGTCAGCAGGCGGGCCAACAGGTCCTCCGCCAATCTGGCCGTGCCGCTGAGCTGCTGCAGAGACAATTGTGCCGCGGCGCCTTTGATCGTATGAAAGAGACGGTAGACCTGGCGGAGACGCCGGCGGTCATCCGGGTGATCGAGCAAAACTCGCAACCCGTCCCTGATCTCGGGGACATATCCTGCCACTTCGGCGGCGAAACCGGCGACCAACCCTCCCCTGGTATCCTGAGGCATGGTCACTTCCCTAAGCACCGTTCACACAGTGGACCGCGCCTCGCTGCCGCTTGCCATCAGTCATGCTGCACCCCTGTAAAGTGTTCGCTGGTCATCATAGCCCGGCAATCCAGAACGTAAAAAACCTGTTCGTCAATCGTCAATCCATGGGGCAGCGCTTCAATATTTTTGCCAAGCAGCCGTGGCCCGCCTGACACCATTTCAGACTGCTCCGTTTTGCGATACATTCCAAGAACGCTTTCGATCTGTACGGCCGCTTTGACGTCCCGGTGCTGCAGGATAATCATGCGGCCGCTCCGCAGTGACGAGTCAACCGGCCATTTGAGAAAACGCGGCAGATCGACCACCGACACGATTTCACCGCGGACATTGGTGATGCCGAGCACCCAGTCCGGTACTTTGGGCAGCCAGGTCACGGCCGGCAGATCACCGACTTCGACGACATCTTTCAGAAAAACGGCCAAACGCCCGCTGCCGATAGCGACAAGGATATAGCTATCACCCTTCTTGCCGCGTTCCATGCCGGCCACCAGCGAACTACCGAGCTGCGACGCTTGAGGATCGGCCGCCTCGGAGAGGCTGTCATCTATTTCCTGAACCAGACGATCAAGCGATGGCGCCGCCGCTGACTGCCGTTCGGTTTTCGTATCCGTCATATCAGATGTATTTCCTGATTGCGTTGGTCAGCTTTTGCGGATCAAACGGTTTGGTCAAATATTCCGTGCTCCCCGCCATCAAACCTTTCATCTTATCCATCGAGCCCTTTCGTCCGGTCAGCATGATAACCGGAATTTCAACGAGATGCGCAAAATCTCGCAGTCGCGGCAAAAGATCGAAACCGGTAGTATCCGGCAGCATCACATCGAGCAGAATCAGGCTTGGGTTAATTGTCTCAGCCGCGGCAATCGCTTCTTCGCCGGACCCCGCCTCAACAACCCCGAAACCTTCCCGCTTGAGGACCACGTTGATTACCTTGCGCGCCGTGGGACTGTCTTCTACCACCAGGATTAGCGGGCCTTCGCCCCTTACGACGGTACGCTGAACAGCCGGAGAAGGAGCCGGGATCGGTTGAGAAGCGGGCGGAATGGACGGTTGCTGCACGGTTGGCCAAAAGGGCAACAACATCTCCAGAGATTTACGAAAAAGCGCTTTTCCCGGAGCCAAGGAATTGATGTATTTGAGATATTTATACGATTTCTGGTAGTGCGCCAGGTTAAAAAAACCAAGGGCGAGGGCATAACCTATTTTCCCGTTTTCCCGTTCCTCTTTAAACGCGCTGATATAACGGTTGATACCGTTGATCAACTCGCTCTTTTTCAGGTCGGTAGCCGGCAACTTTTTGCCGATCGACTGCAACGCCCGGCAATAGCAACATCTCGACTCGTTGACATTGAGCGGCGTCCAGCAGTAGAAACAACGCTTGATTTCGCCGCCGTCACTGTTGGCCAGCCCGAAGCCGGTCTTTTTCACCTCAAGCCAGACGGTAGGGTCATGATCTCCCCATTTCTGGGCCTCGGAGAGCGCTTTTTTGATCGAGTCGAGATTTTTCAGCAGCCGTGAATACCAGAGCCATCCGAGATAGTTGAAGCGGTTGTGCTTGAGCAGTTCGGCGAGGAGCTTGCCCGCCTCCGAGTAACGAAACTGATGAATCAGTAAAACGGCTCGATCGAGGGTGGCCAGGTCATCGAAAGAAGAAACGGGACTGCCGCCGATCGAGTAACGCTCGAACAGGTGCTCGATCTCCTCCAGCGACAGCGTTACATTCTTTTTTATGACCGGCTCGGCATCTATTTCAGACAGTGAAAATCCCTGCCAGCGAACTATTTCCAGAGCAGCGCCATTACCGCTGAGCGGTTCGGCTTCGGCGGCGACAATAGTACCGTCCCGCAGATGGAGAAGCCCCTGACGATCTCCCCAGTCGATACTGAGAGTGCTGTTATGGTAGGCGGTACCTGCTCGCAATAGAGCGAGCACCGTTTGTTGGCTTTCCCTCATATTTTCTGTCTTCCGGCCCTGGCAGACACAGCTTGCCCTTGGCGATCGAGCTCATCTGCGATGCCACAAATAGCACCGCTCCCCTTTCCCCCCCGGAAAAACAGATCCCGACAGCATCTTCGCAGCACGATCGGCGACGGTAATCGCCGTCGCAACATATCGTTCGATGCGATACATATGCGCGGTTTCACTGTAACACGCTGACCAACTTCAGACAAGAAGCAATTGCAAAAATGTAAGGCGATAGGCAACACCCGGTTCGCCGGGAGGAACAGCAACGGTCGTTGACACCCGCAGGTCAACCATGCTACATCAGTGGCTGCCGCCTCCATGCCGCCAACCCCACATTTGAAATCACCGACCGGACCGGTATCGACATGACCTATCTGCTGCTTATTGCGACCACCTTTCTCTGGGGAGGCACGTTTATCGCCGGTCGCCTCGTCGCCGGCGAGATCCCGCCATTCTCCGCTTCTTTCCTGCGCTTTGTCATTGCCGGCGCGGCATTGCTGCCGATTATCGCCGCTACCGAAGGGATGCCGGCCCTGCCGACCCGGCGCCAGTTCTTGCCGATCCTGTTACTCGGCCTGAGCGGTATTTTTTCCTACAACGCCTTTTTCTTCACCGGTCTCAGTCATATCACCGCCAGCCGGGCCGCCCTGATCATTGCCACCACCCCGCTGTGTATCACACTCGTCTCAACGCTGCTCTACCGCGAACCACTGACCCGGCTCCGGGGTATCGGCATCCTGCTGTCGCTGACCGGTGCACTGCTGGTCATCAGCAACGGGCATCCAACCATGATCTTTGCCGGCGGCTTTGGTCCCGGCGAGTTCTCCCTGCTCGGCTGCGTGGTCAGCTGGACGGTCTATACCTTTGTCGGCAAGAGCGTGTTGACGACCATGCGGCCGCTTCCTTGCGTCTTTTACGCCATCCTGGCCGGCACCCTGTTGCTGGCCGGTCCCGCTCTGATCGAAGGTCTGCCGGCCCTGTTGCCAAGCATCGACGTGGTCGGCTGGGCCAGTTTGGCCTATCTCGGTATCGGCGGTACCAGTCTCGGGTTTTCCTGGTATTACCTCGGTATCAAGCGGATCGGGCCGAGTCGTGCCGGTGTTTTCATCAACCTTGTTCCGGTGTTCGCCCTTTTGCAATCCTGGCTGCTGCTTTCGGAAACCTTGAAACCGATCGTGCTGGCCGGCGGGTTCATGGTCTGCACCGGTGTCTATCTGACCAATCGTCGAGCCCGCCTCCACCGACCATAGCGGCAGTATCCAAGCCCGGACATCGGCTAAAGGACCTTCCCACCGGATCAGGGATTGACATGTCGGGTGTTTTCCGATTATCCATCTGTGACAGACAGGCCGTATCGACGATGTCCTCTTTCTTTTTTCCAGGTTGAGTTATGCGCGCAGTCGTCCAGCGGGTGTCGAGCGCCGCTGTCAGCGAGGCGGGAATGGCCCTTGGCGCCATCGGCCGCGGGGTTGTCGTGTTGCTCGGCATCCATCGACACGATTCGGAACGTGAGTGCGATCGGCTGGCTGAAAAAATCGTTAATCTGAGAATTTTTCCCGATCAGCACGGTAAAATGAACCGCTCGCTTGCAGACCTTAACGGTGAGATGCTGATCGTCTCACAATTCACCCTCTACGGCGATTGCCGCAAAGGGCGACGACCGGGGTATTCGGAGGCGGCTTCGCCGGACCGCGCTGAAGCTCTGTACGATCGGTTCATCGGCGCTGTCGAGCGTCTCGGGATAACCGCCGCCACCGGACGATTTCAGGCGGCAATGGAGGTCTCGCTGACCAATGACGGCCCGGTAACGCTCCTGCTCGACAGCGCCGGTACGTTCTGAAGACCGCCTTGGCACATGGCCTTTCCGCCCCATCTGCACGCTGAACGAGTTTGTTGTACCTTCGGAATAGCACTACTCTGTTTGCGGCACAGTGTGCTTGCCAGCCCTGGTCCCGGGTGGGAATTCGGCTATTTCACCCCATTCTGAGTATTTACGAAACCAAAAAACGGAACCTATCATGACCACAGTCCCAGGCAGCACCGGTACGGGGTTTACCCTGAAACATGACGAATGGATCGACGAACTTTCCGCTCACGTCTCGCTATTCGAGCACGACCTGACCGGGTGCCCCCTGCTGGCGATCAAAAATGACGATGCCAACAAGACGTTTGCCGTCGCCTTCAACACGATTCCCACCGACTCCACCGGTGTTGCCCACATCCTCGAACACTCGGTACTGATGGGGTCGAAAAAGTACCCGGTCAAGGATGTTTTTGGAGAGGTGAACAAAGGCGGGCTGATGACCTTCCTCAATGCGATGACCGGTGCCGATATCACCTATTACCCCTTCGCTACCAGGAACTTGAAAGAATACTTCAACCTGATGGACGTCTATTGCGATGTCGTCTTCAATCCGCTGCTGCACCGGGAAACGTTCGAACAGGAAGGTTGGCGCTACCATCAGGAGGATCATTCAACTCCGCTACAGTTTCAAGGGGTCGTCTTCAATGAAATGAAGGGGGCTTTTTCCGACCCGATTCGTCTAATTTTCCACCATATTTTTGGCGGCCTGATGCCCAGCTCAACCTACGCTCACGAATCGGGGGGAGACCCGAAGCATATTCCCGATCTGACCTTCGAGCGGTTTTGCGCCTTTCACCGACAGCATTATCATCCGAGCAATTGCACGCTGTTCGTCTATGGCGATGCGCCGCTCGAAGATGAATTGAGTTTTCTCCAGCAGCGTTTTCTCTCCGCGTTCACCGACCGCAGCAATCGCCGGGAACCGTCTCTCGGCACGATTATCGACAACCCGCTGCAGATCAACGATTCTTACGGCGTTGAAGCGGGTGACCATGACGATCGCACCTATCTGGCCGTCGGCACCCGGGTCGGCGATGTCAGTGACCGTCAGCGAAATGCCTCGTTTCAGATTATTGCCAATATCCTCTACAATTCCGATGGGTCACCGTTGAAAAACCGCATCGTGTCGAGTGGCATATGTAACGATTTCGGTGGCCTGTATTTGTCTTCGTCGTGCTTCAACACGATCATGATCACCTATCTTATCGGCAGCGAAGCCCGCCATCGCGACCGGTTTGCCGAGTTGTACCATGACTCGCTGGCGGACATGGTCCGGGATGGTCTCGACCGGGATCTGGTCATTTCCGAACTCAACAAATATGAATTCAATGTCCGGGAAGACGCCAGTAAAGCGCAACGCGGCCTGGACCTGCTCAACAAATCGCTCACTGCCTTCCGCTATGGGACGGACCCGTTCGTCGCGTTGAAAACGGAAGAACTGCTCCGTTCCATCCGGGAAAAAGCCCTGTCCGGCCGTTATTTCGAAGATTTGATCAGCGAAGCTCTGCTGGCCAACCCGGCGACGGTGACGATCACCCTGCAGCCCGATCCCGGGAAACTGCAGGAGACGGCGCGCCAGGAACGGCAGCGCCTCGATCGCTATGCCGCAACGCTGAGCGAGGGTGACCGGGAGGCGCTCATCGCCCGGACCCGTGACCTGATTAAGCGCCAGCAGACGCCGAACACCCCGGAACAACTGGCCCTGCTCCCCCAGCTCAAGCTTTACGACCTGCCGGTCGCCGTCGACTTTCATCAGGTCCAACCACACTCCATGTTCGGCGAGCAGGTTCTGGTCAGTTCGCTGCCGACCGATCACATCACCTACCTGGACATCGGTCTCGATCTGATGTGCCTGCCGCATCGTTTCCTGCCGCTGGTCGACCTGTTCGGTGCAATCATCACCGAAATCGGTACCGAACGGCTATCGTTCAGTGAATTTGCGAAGCAGACGGCAATATGCACCGGCGGCCTGAGTCACTCGGTCAACACCTATTCCAACAAACATGATCCGGACGACGTCAGGTGCCTCTTTTGGCTCAGCGTCAAGATGCTCCCCGAATACCTCGAGCGAGCCGTCGACTTGATCACCGAATTATTGACCGAACTATCGTTCAAAGACCGGCCGCGGATCAGGGAAATCGTTCGCCGCGAATTCGCATGGGCCGAGCATTCCGCCCAGAGTGAGGGATACAATTTACCATCTACGCGAGTATTCTCTCATCTCAGCGTGGCCGGCAGATACCAGGAACAAATCAACGGTGTCACCGCCTACCGGGTTCTCCGCGAGTTGGCAAAAGGCTACGATCGGCGGGAAGAGCACCTCCTCGATGATCTGCAGGCCATGGCGCGGATTATTCTCAACCGCCGCAACATGGTACTGGCGATAACCGCAGAGGACGAGGAAATCAGCACCTTCGAAAAAATTGGCAGCCGTCTACCGGAGGCCCTCTCGGATATCGTTCAACCACCCCTGCCGCGTCTCGCCGAACCTGCTTTCCCCCGGCACGAAGCCTTTATCACCGCGGCCGAAATCGCGTTCAATGTCCAGGGCGGCGTCCTGTTCCCGGTCAAAGATCATTACAGCGGCTCTTTTGAAGTACTGAAAACGTTTCTATCCCGGGACTACCTCTGGAACACGGTCAGGCAGATGGGCGGCGCCTACGGCTGTTTCATCCAGTTCAATTATCTCACCGGCAACATCGCTCTGGTCAGCTACCGGGATCCCCATGTGCGCAAGACCTACCGGTTCTTCGAGCAGCTGCCCGAGGTCGTCGCCGGCGTCGAGTTGTCAGGCGAGACCCTGGGCCAGCTGATCATCGGCACCTATGGTGCTTTCGATCCGCACCAGAGCGCCGCCGCCCGCGGTGCAACGGCCCGCAACGAATACCTGAGCGGCATCACCGTTGCCGACAAGCAACACCGTCTCCGGGAAATCACCGCAACCACTGCAGCGGATCTCCGTTCGTTCGCCGATCACTTCAGGCAGATGCTCTCTGACAGCCACCGATCGGTGATCGGAAACCGTCTGAAGATTGAAACAGACAGCGATTTGTTCGACGTCGTTGTCGATCTCTAGGGGAGCTTGAAATAATCGGAATTTCGTTCAAGATCGAGGCGTGCATGAAAATGATTGCCACATCCGGCAGGGCTGGCCAGTCCTGCCTCCAGTTGCTGCGCTGCGGCCTGATCGGCTGGCCGCAGCCAGGACCGGCCAGCCCGGGGAAATAATTTTCATAAAAAAGCAGAGGGGTCGCGCAGGAACGAATCACCGCATCGGCGGGGCATAATGCAGACCCCCCCGGTTCCACAGTGCGTTCAGGCCGCGATCCATACCGATGGTCGACTGGTGACCGACCGTGCGTTCGAAGATCTCGGCATAGTTGCCGACTTGATTAATGATCCGATACGCCCAGCGGGCGTCGAGACCGAGCCCTTTGTGAAAATTTCCGGTCTGCCCGATGAAGTCCTGTACCCGCGGGTCTGCATCGGTAGCCACGGTATCGATGGTATCCGAGCGAAGGCCATATTCCTCGGCGGTCAGCAAGGTAAAGAGGACCCAGCGAACAATAGCGAACCAGCCATCGTCACCTTGCCGAACAATGGGCCCATGCGGCTCCCTGGAGATCACTTCGGGCAAGACCAGATATTCATCACCATGTTCGAGCAACAGCCGCAGACTATACAGGCGGGAACGACTGTCGGTGATCACCTCGCAGCGACCGTTCACCAATTCCCTGGTAGCCAATTCCAAGGTGTCAAAACCAGTCGACGTAAAACGGAGCTCGTGTTCGCGAAAAAAATCGTTGAGATGGTCTTGTCTACGCCGACCGTCGGGCAGGCAGATGGTCGCGCCATCCAGTTCCAACGCACTTTTTACGCCGAGCCGTTTCTTGACCAGAAAACTCTGTCCATCGTAAAAACTGATGCCGGTAACGAGCAGCCCCATGGACGAATCGATGGTCAGCGTCCAGGGGGTCATCGCGGACAGCATGTCGACGGTACCGGACAACAACGCGGTAAGCTGTGCCTGCTGAGGTAGCGCAACAAACTTCACCTTCTCGGCATCACCAAGGACAGCCGCCGCGACAGCCCGGCAGATATCGACATCAAGGCCCTGCCAGCGGCCCGTTTCATCGGCAGTCGCAAAGCCCCGCACCCCGGCTGTCACTCCGCAGTTCAGCAGATCGCGCTGCTTGACCGTCTCCAAAGTGAACGCCTGTGCCCCCGAAGCCCAGCCGACCAATACGATCAGTCCGATAAGCAATTGCCAGCACCTGGTCATGCGCCCCTCCTCGATCCAATCCGTCCATTCCAGCATCCCCGCGCCCCTCGTTCGGAGATCAATCGTAACAACAGCGAACGGCGCTGTCCACCTGATAAATCAGCGGCGACCATCATTTGCCCTCCACACCGAAGTCATTTCAAGTACCAGGCGGAGACCGCCGTTGCCGGGAAAAATCGCGGCGTGGCACATGCTTCGAGCGGTACCTGTTTACAAACGATCCTGCCTCAGGTAAAAGATCGAGACGATATCCGAGATCTCTTCCCGACGCCTTACCGCCAACCTCCGAACGACAGTAAACGATGGCCAAAACTGCCCGCCATGCCGCCATCGAGACACTGCAACGCAACCAGCGAACCGGTCACCCGGTTGCCCGAATCTTTAGTGGAATCGTCGAGCAGTACCGACTCTCTTCGACCGATCGACAGCTGGCCATGAATATCGTCTACGGCGTATTACGCCACCGCGATCAAGTCGACCTGCTGATCTCCCGGTTGTGCTCCCGATCGCCGAGCCGCCAGAACCCCTTTGTTTACCAGGCGCTGGCCGTTGGCCTCTATCAGATTTTTTTCCTCGAGCGGATTCCCGAATTTGCCGCCGTCCACGAGACCGTCGAGGCCGTTCGCCGGAGCGGGGCCGCGAAAAAACTGTGCGGATTCGTCAACGGTGTACTGCGCTCCGGTCTGCGCCGCCGCGATGAACTCTACGAACTGATCGACCCCGAAGGTGCCGGCCACGGCCTACTCAATCATCCGGCCTGGCTCACCAAGCGTTGGCAGGAGCATTTCGGCGAGCAGACGATGCGCGCCATCTGCGCCCACAACAATTTGGAAGCGACACTCAACCTGCGGCTCAGCCGATCACTGCCTCAATCGACCTATCTGAAGCTGCTCCAAGAGGAAGGAATCGAGGCGCACGCCGGCAAGTTCGCCCCGGACAGCGTTGTCCTCCCCTGTTTTCACGGCTCGATATCCGCTCTGCCCGGCTATCACGAAGGGCTGTTTTTCGTTCAAGACCAGGCGGCGCAACTTGCCACGCTGTTGCTCGCACCCTTTTCGCCCGGTCGAAGCTATCTCGACTGCTGTGCCGGTTTAGGCGGCAAGACGTCTTACCTGGCCGAATTGACTGCCGCCGGCGACGCATCGCTGACCGCCGTCGAACCCGACCCCGGAAGATTTCGCCTGCTCGGCGAAAACCTGGCCAGGACCGTCGGCGACCACACGCTTTCCCTGCACAACAGTACTCTTGAACATTTTGCCAGAACCTGCCCGCTGCACTTTGACGCCATTCTCGTCGATGCGCCCTGCTCCGGGACCGGTGTCACCGGTCGGCACCCCGACATCCGGTGGAACCGGCAGGAACAAGATCTGCTTTTTTATCGCGAAAAACAAGGCCGCCTCCTCGAGACGGCCGCCGACCTGCTCGCCCCCGGAGGAGTTCTGGTCTATGCGACCTGCTCCATCGAGCCGGAGGAAAACCGACAGGTGCTCGACCGTTTCATTGCCGACCATCATGGCTTTATGATCACTAACTGCGACGAGTATCTCCCGGCTCCGGCGCGGGCGCTTGTTGCCGACAGCTGTTTCGCACCCCTGCCGTCATCCGGCTGCGACGGCTTTTTTGCCGCCCGCCTGACCGGCGACGGCGAGGGGTGAAACGTTTTTCCTTTGCGGTTGTCACCATCCTACGGTACACTCGAAAATCTCTTCTTCACTGGTCGCTGACCCTACTATTTCAACGGCATTGATACGTTATGGCGGAAATCAGAAGCACACTTGATATGGTAATGGAGCGGGCGGCCCGCCTGGCCGCCGAAGCACCGGACGTTCCGGCAGACGAAGTGCTCAAGGAAGACGGCATGCGTCTTGCCGTCAGTTATCTGGGAGGTGAAGAGCCTCATCTGCTGCAGGTTCTGGAACAACAACCGGTGGAAAAGCAGAGCGCCATACGCAATGGCATGGCCATCGCACTGCTGCGCAATATCATTCTCCCCAGGGGCCAAGGCCTTTCCGACCAAACCCTGCAGAGCTTCAAGGGGCTACAGGAACTGAGCGGCAACGCTCCGGATATTATGTCGATCTGTTCAGAATTAAAACAAATTCTCGAGCAGTATGGGCAACATCAGGAACAGGTTCGGCAACAGTTTGACGAGTCGATCATGAACCAGTTGAAAATGCAGCTCCAGCAACAGGGGATGCAGATCGATGACACGATGGCCCTCAGCCCGACCATGCACCCGCACTACAAAGAAGAATGGGCACGGGTCAGCGCTGATCTCAACAGCCAGTACAACCAGGCCCTTGAACAACGCAAACAATTGATCGCCCAGCGCTTCGCCGTTTGACGAGCGCGCCGGCCAACAATTGCAGCAATCTCACCACCGGTGATGGACTATCAGGCACGACGGCAGTACCTGCAGGAGAAATTAAGGCGCAGCAAGATTGACGTATTGCTGGTCAGCGGTCCGGAAAACCGACGCTATCTGAGCGGGTATACCGCCCGGGACCACGGTGTCGGTGAAAGCTCCGGCGCCTTGCTCATCGCCGCCCGCGGCACCACCCACCTGCTCACCGACTCCCGCTACGAACTGCAGGCCAGACAGGAAACAGATCTGCCGGTAGCTGTGTACCGACACGGTCTGCACAAACTACTGGAGCGGCTGTTACCGGAGATCGGCGGCAACAAGCTCGCCTTTGAAAGCCACCACACCCTGCACGCCGACAGTCTCAGACTTTCGGAACTGGCTGAAAAATTGCAACTTTCCCTGACTCCGGTGAGCGGTCTCATCGAGAAGCAACGAGAGATCAAAAGCGAAGATGAAATCGAACTCATCCGCCGCTCGGTGCAGCTCAACGAAGCTGTTTTTCAACAGGTTTTCAGATCCCTTGCCACCGGCATGAGCGAGATCGATATTGCCCTGGCCATCGAAACCGCGATGCGGCGAGCCGGCGCCGACGGTCCAAGTTTCGAGACCATCGTTGCCTCCGGAGAGAACAGCGCCCGTCCGCATGCCGTGCCGACAAGCCGACGGGTTCAGCTTCAAGAACCGATCACCATCGACATGGGTCTGGTCCTTGCCGGCTATTGCTCCGACATGACCCGATCGTTTACTCTCTCCACTTTCGACGAGCGCTTTCGTGTTGTCCATCGGCTGGTTCGCACCGCGCAGCAGGCCGGCATAGCCGCCATCAGACCGGGAGCAACGATGAAGGCTGTCGACCGGGCCGCCCGATCGGTGATCGAGGCGGCAGGGTACGGCAGATATTTCGGGCATTCACTCGGACATGGCGTCGGCCTGGCGGTCCATGAAGCACCGAGCCTCTCCGCCAGAAGCCGCCGCCAACTCAAAGAAGGCATGATCGTTACGGTCGAACCGGGCGTCTACCTGCCCGGCTGGGGAGGTATCCGTCTGGAAAACATGATCGTCGTACGCCGGGACGGCGCCGAAATCCTCAATGAAGATCAGACCTGGCTTGATCTATGATTCCAATTTCGCCGACAGGGCAGGAGTTGCGAGGCTTGTCTGCTGCCACGGCGCAACACGCTCTTGTAAGGACAGACCGATGCGACAATACGTGATCGATGAATTATCACCCTTGGAGTGGGATAATATCAATTCCTTCCTGAAACGAACCCTGAAACCGGGACCGATGACCGGAATCTTCTGGCTCGTGCTGCCGGATGATCTTTATGCGCCGGCGCAACAGGGGCACAAGGATTGCGGTCCATTTTATGTCGCCGTCGATCTCGACACAAAACGGTTGTCTGTCGAACTGCTGGTCCGCAGTGCCACTCATCTGCACTGCACCTGCATCACCTACGCCACACCGGTACAACGACAGTTCGTGCTGGATTTTATCGACCGCATGCTTGACGAAGAGCAGATTAAAGCCTAATTGACATAAGGGGATCTTGAAAAATTCCTATAATGGTAAACCCCTGCATAGCATTCAGTACCGACCTGGCCAACAGTTTCACCATCCACTGATTGGGCCGACAGCCACCGAGGGAAACCCATGAATAACAGTGTCGATTCGACTCCCGCCTTTATAGAAGCCGTCTACCAAACCATGGAGAGAAATCTCGAGGCGGTCCGTCACCGATTGCAGCGACCATTGAGCTATGCCGAAAAAATCCTCTACGGTCATCTCGCCGATCCGGGCGGAGCAGAGCTCAGTGCCGGCCGTTCCTATATCAAGACCAAACCGGACCGGGTCGCCCTGCAAGATGCCACCGCCCAAATGGCCATTCTGCAATTCATGCTGGCCGACAAGGACGAGGCGGCCGTGCCGGTCACCGTGCATTGCGATCACCTGATCAAGGCCCAGACCGGCGCAGCACCGGATCTGACAATGGCCCGCAACGACAACCGGGAAGTCTACGATTTTTTGACCTCGGCGGCCAAGCGCTACGGCTTTGGCTGCTGGCTCCCCGGCGCCGGGATCATTCACCAGGTCGTCCTGGAGCGTTATGCCTTTCCCGGTCTGATGCTGCTCGGCACCGACTCCCATACCCCGAACGCAGGCGGCCTGGGCAGCTTCGCCGCCGGTGTCGGCGGCGCCGACGCGGTCGACGTGATGGTCGGCATGCCCTGGGAGGTCCTGCACCCGGAAATCGTCGGTGTTCGTCTGACCGGGCACCTGTCCGGCTGGACCGCCCCGAAAGACATCATCTTGAAACTGCTCGGCCTGCTGACCTGTGCCGGCGGTACCAACCGGGTCTTTGAATACATCGGCGATGGAGCCGACACGATCTCCTGCACCGGTAAGGCGACCATTTGCAATATGGGTGCCGAGCTCGGCGCCACAACCTCTCTTTTTCCGTTTGACCGGGAGATGGCCGACTACCTGCGGGCCGCCGGCAGACAGGAGGCGGCCGACCTGGCCGAAAGCTACCGACATCTGCTTAGAGCGGACCCGGAAGTTATCGCCGACCCGGAAAGCTGTTTCGATCTGATTGTCGATATCGACCTCTCGACGCTGGAACCACAAATCGTCGGGCCGCACTCGCCGGACCGCATCACCACCGTCAGCAAGATGAAACAGCATATTGCCGACAGCGGCTGCCCCTCCACCATCAAAGCCACGTTGATTGGCTCCTGTACCAACTCTTCCTACGAGGATATGGGGCGGATCGCGGCCATGGCGAGACAGATCGCGGCCCGGGGAGTGAAACTGAAGACCCCGCTGCTGTTGACTCCCGGTTCCGACCAGGTCAAGGCGACCATCGATCGGGACGGCCTGTTGGCCGATCTCGAAGCGATCGGCGCGACGCTGCTCGCCAACGCCTGCGGGCCATGCATCGGCCAGTGGCAGCGCGACGATATCAAGCCGGGCGAAGTGAACTCGATCATGACCTCCTATAACCGCAACTTCCCGAAACGCAACGACGGCAACGCAGAGACCTGCTGTTTCATCGGCAGCCCGGAAACGGCCCTTGCTTACGCATTGTTCGGCAATTTCGACAACAACCCCTTCACCACCCCGATCACGGCGCCCGACGGTTCAACGTTTCAGCTCGCCGACCCCGGACCGGTCGACAAGGTCCCGGCACAAGGCCTGATGACCAGCGACGAAGGCTTTATCGCACCACTCGATGATCGCTCCGACCAATCGGTGCTGGTCGATCCGGACTCCGAACGCCTCGCCCTGCTGGCACCATTTGAGCCATGGGACGCTCTAGATTTCCGAAACCTGCATCTGCTCCTCAAGGCCACCGGCAAATGCACTACCGATCACATCTCGCCGGCCGGACCCTGGCTCAGGTTCCGCGGGCACCTGGACAATATTTCCAACAATCTGTTCAGTGGGGCGGTCAACAGCTTTACCGGCGTGGCCGGATCGGGGGTCAGTCAGCTCACCGGCGAAGAAAAGCCGTTCAGTGAGCTGGCTCGGGAATACCAGGCGACAGGCAACGGCTGGATCGCCGTCGGCGACGAAAATTACGGCGAAGGTTCGTCTCGGGAACATGCCGCGATGTGCCCGCGCCATCTGGGCTGCAAGGCCGTCATAACCCGCTCTTTCGCCCGCATTCACGAAACGAACCTGAAAAAGCAGGGCGTTTTGCCGCTGACGTTTGTTGACAAAAGTGATTACGAAAAAATCCAGGAAGGCGATCGCATCGACGTGAAGAAACTCGTCGACATCGCCCCCGGCTCCGAGGTAACGGCAGTCCTCAACCACCGGGACGGCACGTCCGAGTCGCTGCTGCTCAAACACTCACTGAACGACGAGCAGATAGCCTGGTTTAAAGCGGGCTCGGCTCTGAACCATTTACGCGCCGCCTGAGCGTCGCCACCCCGCACCGTGCAGATTATCACCACCCACAAGAACACCGACTTCGACGCTCTCGCCTCGGTCATCGGTGCAACAATGCTCTATCCCGGTGCGGTGGGCGTCGTCCCGACTTCGGTCAACGCCAATGTGGCCCGGTTCCTGTCGACGCACAAAACGGCATTCAATATCGTCCTCCCCGGGGAAGTCGATCTGCAGCAGGTCAGACGCCTCATCGTCGTCGATACCGATCAGTGGCGGCGCCTTGAACGAATGGACGACCTGCGCCGGCGGGACGATCTGGAAATCGTGCTGTGGGATCACCATCAGAACGACGGCGATATCGAGGCGCACTGGAGCTGCCAGGAACCAATCGGCGCCACGGTAACCCTGTTGGTGCGGGAGATGAAAAAGCGGCAGATGGAACTCAACCCGCTCGTCTCAACAGTGCTGTTGATCGGCCTCTACGAAGACACCGGACACCTGAGCTATCCTTCGACAAAGGCCGAAGACGCCGCTGCCGCCGCTTACCTGCTAGCCAACGGCGCCGACCTCAACGTCGCCTCGGTCTTTCTCAACCCCCCGTACGAAGAAGAGCAGCGGGACATTCTCTTCACGATGATGCAGGGAACCGAGCGCATCAAACACCGGCACGATACGATCGGCATCAATATCGTCGAGTTGGACCGAAAGATACCGATGCTGGCGGCAATCGTCAGCATGTATCGCAAGATCATCAATGCCGATGCGGTCTTCGTTATCTTCATCAATGACGAGACGAGCAGCACCGTGATCGGACGCAGCGGCATCGACCGCATCGATATCGGCGCGATCCTGAGGGAATTTGGAGGTGGCGGGCACCCGGCCGCCGGTTCGGCTACCGTCAAGAGCGCTGACTATACATCAAACGAGATTAAAGAAAAAATCATCGATAGTATCAAACACCGGAAAAGCAGGGGGGCAACAATCGCCGACCTCATGTCGTTCCCCGTCACCATCGTCGACGGCTCCACCCCGATGTACGAGATCCGCACCATCATGCAACGCGAAAAAATCCGGGGTATTCTCGTCGGCAATGAGCAGCAGTTAGACGGCATCATCGTGCTCTGGGACCTGAAGAAACTCAAGCGGGAAAGCCAGTGGAAAAGCCCGGTCAAGGCCTTCATGGCCCGGGATATCATTACCATCCCGCCCGATCTTCAACCATCTGAAGCGGCACAATTGATGGTCAAAAAGAATATCGGCCACCTGCCGGTGGTACATGACGGCACCGTGATCGGCATCGTCACCCGAACCGATATCCTGACCTACTTCTACGGCCTGCTGCCTGAGTAAACGATCAAAGCAGCGCCCGCCCCGTCGGAGTAAGCGTGTATTTACACCGAACCGGGCTATCGATGAGCCCTGTTTTCTTCAATGTTGTCAAACAACTGGTTATCAGTTTGCTCTCCAGTCCGGTAGTCGCCGCAATTTCCTTGGCGCCGCAGGGGGCCCCGGCCCGGGACAGTGCTTTGAGGATGGTGCGCTGCTCTTCGGTCAGTTCGTCGCCACCTTTCGTTTCAGCAGTTTTCAAGAAGCATTCTCCTTGTTTTTCTCAAGTTTCTTACGACAAGACGGACAGATGCCGACAAACTCGACCCGGTATCCCGTTATCTTGTACCCACCGGCCGACTCCTTAGTCGACACTCCGGACAGCTCCCGATCAAATGTGATATTGTCGACCCGATGGCATCTAAGACAATAGATATGATCGTGCTCTACGATATTGTAGTCAAATCGTTTCTGGCGACCGCTGATTTCCAGCTTGGCAATAATTCCGGCAGCGGACAGGGTCTCGAGGTTGCGGTAGACGGTGGCCAGACTGATACGGGGCATGGATTTTTTGACCCGTGCATACAATTCGTCGGCGGTGAGATGTTGGCGACTCGCCCGCAACTCTTTCAGGATCATCTCACGCTGGTTGGTCATTCGCAAAACCATGTCGGCCCCATACAATAATTATTATCAATACTAGCTGATAATAATTGCTGTGTCAATTGCCGTTTCCCGTTCCCCCAGCTGTCACCCAACCGCGTGGCATCGCAGTCAACCACGGAAACTCGCTTGAGCACGGCAGGAATACCTCTTGCCGTACCGGCGGCACCGATGCTAAAGTTGACCGTTCCGGCGACAAATGCGGCCCGATCCGGCCGCCAGACATGTAATCTACGACTTCGGCAGCACCATGGCTCTTCTTGACGTACTCAACCTGCAGAAACGGTTCCGCTCCACCATGGCCGTCCAGGATGTCTCGTTTTCGGTCGAAACGGGCAGCTGTTTCGGGCTGCTCGGACCAAACGGTGCCGGCAAAACCACCACTATGGAGATCATCGAGCAGATCATCCCTCCGTCCGGCGGCACCATTCTCTACAAGGGTGGACAACGGGATCAGCTTTTCCGGGAAGAGATCGGCATCCAGTTTCAGCACACCTCTTTGCTCAATTTCCTATCGGTGCGGGAAACACTGGACTGTTACCGAGCCTTGTACCGTACCCAGGCCGACCTCGCGGAATTGATCGAACGCTGTGATCTGACGCCTCTGCTAGAACGGCGTAACAACCAGCTTTCCGGCGGCCAACGACAACGATTGATGCTGGCCCTGTCCCTGCTCAACCGACCGCAACTGGTTTTCCTCGACGAACCGTCCACCGGCCTGGACCCGCAATCGCGCCGTCATCTGTGGCAGATTGTCCAGGACATTAAGGCGGGCGGCACGACCATCATGATGACCACGCACTCCATGGAAGAGGCGCAATTTCTGTGTGATATGATCGCCATCATGGACCAGGGCCTGATTGTCGCCGAGGGCAGTCCACGCCGCCTGATCACCACCTATTGCAAGACCAACACCATTACCTTGTCCCACGCTTCCACCGCCGGTTGCTTGGAAACGCTGAGCATGCCCTATTCCGTCGATGGCGGTTCGGTAGCCATTCATACCGAAGACGTGGACACCACCTTGAAAGAATTGCTTTCCTGCGGCGTCAATCTATCGGAAATGGCAGTCCATTCAGCTAATCTCGAAGATGTATTCCTCCATCTCACCGGGAAAAAACTCAGGGATTAGAAGGAGATCGGCATGAATCCGCGACGGATCTGGATCATGTTTCTGGCACGTAATAAAGAATTCTTTCGGGACCGGGCAGCGTTCGGCTGGAATTTCGCGTTTCCGTTTCTGGTCATCATTGGCTTCGGTGTCATTTTCAGTGACCAGAACACGCAGAAGTTCACGGTCGGGGTGTTTCCCGAGACCAGTGTCGCCGTCGAAACGGCAACGACCACGGTGTCCGACGCATTTCTGCAAACCAACGCCATCAAGCTGGTGCCGATTGCAACGCGGGCCGAAGGACTCGACAAGATCCGATTGCACAAGATCGACCTGCTCATCGACTCCACCGCCGACACGCCGACCTATTGGCTCAACAGCGACTCACCCAACGGGGCCATTGTCGAACAGCTCTACCTGGCGAGCCTGAGGGCCAAAAACGCTGTGCCGACCAACCGGCACGTGATCGATGGCGAACAGGTCCGCTATGTTGACTGGTTCTTCCCCGGCATCATGGCGATGAACATGATGTTCTCGGCACTCTGGGGAGTCGGCTATATTATTGTTCGCTACCGGAAAAACGGCGCGCTGAAACGCCTCAAGGCGACTCCGTTGACCGCTTTCGAATATCTCAGTTCGCAGCTGCTGTCACGCATCTTTCTGCTGATGTTCACCTTCGGCGTAGTCTGGTTCGGCTGTGACCTGATCTTCGATTTTCGGATGCAGGGCTCCTTGGCGCTCTTTCTCTTTACCTTTTTCCTTGGCGGTCTCAGCCTTTGTTCAATCGGGCTGCTGCTTGCCGCTCGCGGCACCAGCGAAGAATTTGCCAGTGGCGCTCTGAATTTCATCAGCTGGCCGATGATGTTTCTCTCGGAAGTCTGGTTTTCTCTCGAAGGAGCCCCGCAATGGGTCCAGCAGGTCTCTTGGTTGCTGCCGCTGACCCATCTCTTGAAAGCGGCGCGCAAGGTGATGAACGAAGGTGCCGGACTCGTCGACATTCAGCTCGAGTGCGGCCTGATGATCCTCACCTCGGTGCTCTTTCTGACCTGTGCCGCGCGATTATTTTCCTGGAATGAATGATGGTTGTATCATCCCGCTTTACCCGGACCAGACTGTTGCTCGGCGACCAGGCCTTTGCTCGCCTAACCGCTGCTCATGTTGCCGTGATCGGTCTCGGAGCAGTCGGCGGTTATGCCGTTGAAGGACTGGCCCGCGCCGGTGTCGGCCGTCTGACCGTCGTTGACTTCGACACTATTCAGCCAACCAATATCAACCGCCAGATCCTCGCCCTCGAATCAACCATCGGCCAAGCCAAAGCTGTGGTCGCCCGACAACGGATTCTCGACATCAATCCGGCCTGCCGGGTTGATGCTGCTACCTGTTTTGCCGACGCCGAGACAATCCGTGACATCCTTGCACTGCGTCCCGACGTTGTCATCGACGCCATCGATTCGCTTAATCCTAAGGTGCAGGTGCTGACCGCCTGCCACCAGCATCGCATTGCCGTCTTTTCCTCGATGGGCGCCGCACTGCGCCGCGATCCGCGGTATATCAAGATCGGCGACATCGCCCAGACAAGCAGCTGCCCATTGGCCCGGCGACTGCGCAAACGGTTACGCAGCGCCGGTATCACCTCGGGTATCACCTGTGTTTATTCCACGGAACCGGTCGACTTCGACTATCAACCGCCCGCCGATACGGACCACGCTGCTGACAGCGACCCGGCGGGGCGGGGCAGGACCCGGCGAACCCTGGGCAGCCTGCCCACCCTGACTGCCCTGTTTGGTCTGTTGCTGGCCAACGAAGTTATCTTATGGTTAGGCAGAGAGTCGTTATGATTAGGACTTTTATCGCGCTGCAACTCGACGATTCGATCCGCACCCGGCTCAACGGACTGGGCCGAACAATTCCGGGCGCCCGTCCGGTCCCGACGGAACAGATTCATCTGACCCTGCGCTTTATCGGCGATATCGACGGCGCCCTCTTTCATGATGTCAGGGATGGCTTGGCCGGTGTCGAGGCTGAAGCCCCAACTGTGTCGATCCGCGGCGTCGGCCATTTCCCGCCGCGTGGCGCGCCGCGGGTCATCTGGGCCGGCGTTGAGCCGACGGCAGCTCTTCTCGCGGTGCGCTCGGCCATCAACCGTGTTCTGGCCGGGGTTGGGATCGGTGCCGAAGAACGCAGCTACCACCCGCATGTCACCATCGCCCGCCTGAAAAACAGCTCAATCGGCCGAATAACCGACTTTCTGATGAGCAACAGTCTGCTCCAGTCGCCACCCTTCACCATTACCTCCTTTACACTATTCACCAGTGCGCTGACGGCCAAAGGTGCGGTACACCACATTGCCGCCGAATACCCACTGCGCCCCCGACAAATCGCGAGAAAACCTCTGGCTCCGGCCCGACCGGCGGGCCGGAGGAACAGTCCCGGCTAGTTTTTTCCGCCGTAACGGCGGAAAACCGGGACCTGTAAAACAACCATCGCGCCAAGGATGACGATGATCCCGGGCAGCACTCGCGGCGCCGGCCACCCGCGGCCGAGCAGCAGATCGATAATGAGGACCAGCCCCGGATAAAGATAGGAGTAGGACATGGTGCGGGTCGGCCCGATATGGGCAACGGCATATTGCGTCAGGTAGAAGGTGATCACCGTGGTAAAACAGGCCAGGTAAACAATCCAGCCCCAGGTGGAGGGCGGCACCGACAGCCAGTCGACCCGGGACAACGCCACTGCCCCGATCGGCAGCAGCCACAGACATCCGCTGACCAGCACCCAGAAGGTCATCACCTCCATCGGTTCACCGCGGTGCAACCGCCTGATGAGCGGCGTGTAGAGACCCATCGCCAAACAGCCGGCAAAAAAAACCGCATCGCCGCGATTCCAGGACAGCGTCAACAGCACGTGAAGATCGCCACGGAAAATCACCCAGACGGCGCCGACCAGTCCGAGCAGCAGCGCGACCAACCGATCCCTCCCCAGTCTCTCCTTGATGATCAGTGCCGCATAGATCGCCGACAGACCGGGAACCAACGTAAAAAGAACGCTGGTGTTCAAGGCCGTCGTCATGCGCAGTGCGAGAAACATGCACCAGAAGAAGACGACCAAACTGCCGCTGATCAGCGCATAACGTAAAAATGAGAGCAGCCCGATACGCAGACCGTGGCGCACCGCGATCACCGGCAGCAGAATCAAGACAGCGATGACAAAGCGACTCAGTGTCAAAGCGGCCGGATCCAGGTGAACGGCGATATGCTCGCCGACGACAAACGACGTGGACACCAGCGTTGCGCAGAGCAGCATCAACAGATGAATCCGTACCCAGTGGTCTGTGTTGTCCTGCCATTGCCGTTGCTTGCCTGCCATTATCGCATCCCTTTATCCTGTATCGTCGTCTCGCTCGGATGGTGTGCGAAGCAAACGACACCGTCGGGGTCCATACGCTACTTGCCTGTGTGCTCCGGCACCAGGGAACGATAGAGGACGCCGGTCAGCGTAAATAACATCGGAACCGTCCAGAACAAGCCGATACCAAAGGGGATACAGGACAGCACATAGATCAGGTACATCACGATGTAAATACCGCAAACCTGCCACCACCTGGGATGAATGAGCCGCCGGGAAGCCTCCATCGCCTCCCAGGGACCATATCGTTTCACCACCATCAGCGGCAATGTCAGCGAATAGCCGACGGCAAGATAAATTCCCGGCAAAATCAACAGCACAAAGCCACTGGCAATCAGCAGCGACATCAAAATACCGGCCACCCCGATCCGACCGATACAAGGAAAGCCACTGAACACGGTTCTCCAGGAATAATGACTGCCACAGCTGCGACGTACACCGATGGTATACAGTCCGGCCAGAAAGGTCAGCAAAAGAACTGCCCCGGCCATCTGCACAATGATCTGCAGCCAGACCGCCAACGCCTCTCCGCCAAACGCGGTGGCAAACGGCACAAGGAGCGTCGCCGCTGTCTCCACCCCAACGAGAACCGCAAACAGCAAGAGGATACCTCCCCAGATCGGTCCTTTGACACCGGTTACCATGGTCCAGGCAGCTTTCAGGATCGCGGTCGCCCTGAATCCGCCGTCCGGCGTATAGCCGGGCAGCGGCGATGTCCCGGCAGAAGACGCCGACACCGGGAAATCATCGTCATCGCCGACCAACGACGAAGGTCCTGCCTTTTCGTCGCCGACAGCCGGATCCTTGCGACAATCATCGCCCCGTTCATCCTCGCCGCTCTCGTCCCCGGATACTTCTTTGTCGCTGACATGGGACGTCTCTGAAAGCAAGGCTGCCAATTGCTCCTGCAGCTTCTCCTCGGTATCGACCGTCGCTCCCAGGCTGTCCGGGCCGCCGCTCCGTTCGCCTGCCACGGCAGCACCGTCATCAGAATTCGCGGTAACATCCTCCCAGGCAACACTCTGCGCCGAAAGGTCAGGGAATTCTTCTTGCGCTCCAAGCGGCTCCACCCGCTCGTCAATGGTGGCGGGATCTGGATCGGCGACCACCGCCTCTCTGTGTTCAAGAGCGCCGCAATCACCGGCTGACGCCGCCGTCGTGGCATGAGGATCATCACCGTTCTCGAACTGAGGCAGCCCATCGCTTCGCTGACTGCTCTGGAATTCCGGCACGACGCCCAAACCGGATTCGTCTCCGGACAGGTTCCGGACCAACACCCCGGCAATTTTCTGATCGGCAGCATCAGACGAACCTGATGCCGATCTGCTGTCGGGCCGTTTTTCCGGACCAGTCGGATCCGGCTGCACAGACTCAAACCTCTCTTCCGGCCGGTGGAGCAGAGGCACTCTGAACGAAGCGAGGCACCGGGGGCAGCGAACCACACGGCCACTCAGAGTCGCGCTGACATCACCCCTAATACGGCAATGGGGGCATCTAACTTTCATGCGTGTTCCTCCGACAGATCTTCCCGAAACCCGGCCCTACTTTCGATAAACGCTGCGGATACTGAGCACAGCTGCCGGGACAAACTCGCCTCAGCCCGCACATGCCGCGCAGACCGGAAGAGAATCGATAAACTTGATAAACGAGCAGCTGAGGGAGAAACCGCAGCGGGAGCAAACCACCTGTTCCGGCTGCTGTGCATTCCCTCCTTCGCCCTCGTCTTCGGCTCCGCAAGAACCTGTTTCTTCGTGCTTATGTCCACCACTCGGTGCGCTATCGTCGATAGACCGCTCGATAACGCCATGATCCTCTCCGGGAAAATCGACAATCACCGCTTCGGTGATCCGAAAAACCTCCCGGCAACCGGGACACCGAACTTTCCGGGAAAACAAAGCGGCCTCCGCCGTACCGGTTAACCCGCAACAAGGGCACACCATTTTCATCGTTAGTCAACCTCGCCTGTTCAAGCCATCACAATTTACCGCTATCGCGGTATCCCGATTGCTGCAAGAAGCTGCATACGCTATACTGCTTGCGCATTATTAAAGCGAAGGACAACCAAATACAATCTTTTTTTCCCAATATCCCGAGCAATTAGTTGGTAATTATCATGCCGGAAGTCATTATCATCGTTGCCATCGCCGAGAATGGGGTAATCGGCCACCAGGGCACGCTACCCTGGCACCTCCCCTCCGATTTGCGCCATTTCAAAGAAACGACTCTCGGCGCTCCAATAATCATGGGAAGAAAAACCTACGATGCCATCGGCAAACCGCTTCCGGGACGAGACAATATCGTTCTGTCTCGCAATCCTGGCCGTTCCATCCCGGGCTGTCTGGTGGTATCATCGCTAGCCGCCGCACTGGAACTATGCCGTTCGAGGGAAAAAGCGTTCATCATTGGCGGCGGTGATATATTCCGCATCGCCCTGCCGATAACCGACACTATCATCGTCACCGTATTGGAGCGACCGGTTGAGGGTGACGTCATCTTTCCCTCTATCGATCCCGACCAATTCGTCGTTGTCTCTCGCCAACGCTATGAGCGCGAGGAGCCTTATGAGATTATCCGCTATGAGCGTGTTGCCGGCTGACCATCACAACAGAAAACACCTCGGCAACATCTTTCGTCGTTACCGGTTTCAGCTGAATTTGGGCAGAGGGGCCCACCGATTGTGATTGTTACCGGTCTCCACCACTATGCGTTGAGAGCCGGAGCTGAGATCATCGACGAGTGCGTCTCCTTCTACACCAGCGTGCTGAATCTGCGGATTGGCTTCAGGCCACCTTTCGAGAAGCGCGGATTCTGGCTCTACGCCGGAGATCAGGCGCTGTTGCAACTTGAGGTCTGCGAACATGAAGAGCTCGGCCGAGGGGCAGCACGTGACCGCCTCGCCTTCGCCTGTGTCAACCTGCCGGTGGCTATCCGCCGCCTTGAGGATCTTGGTATCGATTATACAAGCAATCATCTGGTGGAAATCGATCAATTTCAGATCTTTTTGAAAGATCCGAGCGGTCTTCGTATCGAATTGAATTTCTCCTGCGAAAAACTATGACGGTCGCCGCTTCATGACCGATACTTCGGACAACGCTTTCGCCATCGGTCGTAAGGCCGCTTATGCGGTGCATCTGATTCGGAATCATACCGTCGTGCTCTGGTTTCTCGGATTCTTGTCCCTTGCCAACGCAACTATCCCCCTGTTCCGCGACTCAGCACTGTTCATGCCGGCTACGACGGTAATGGTGGTATTGTCGATCGTGGCCACTCCAGTTATCTACGGTTTGTTCTATCAGCTGATTGACGGTTCCTCTGCGTCGTTCCATTCTCTTGCCAAGACCTATATCGCCCCTTATCTCTGGTTGCTGCTCCGGATGTACCTGCCGGCCATCCTGCTCGCCAGTCTGCCGGCGATCATGTTCGCCGAGCACGGCAGCGGCGGCTATCTGGAAATTGGGCTGATCGCCTTTAGCATGCTCTACCTATACGTTATTCCTTGCTTTTATCTCAGCGGTCGACAGCACGGGGCGATCGTCCGAGGCATCTCGTTTCTTACCCGACACTTGACGGCATCGACACCGCTGCTGCTGACGGTTCTACTTCTCGAATCGGCACTGCTTCTCGTCCACTACGCCCGGACAGCACTGGCCGGACAGGCGGTCCTGTTGTTGGCCGGTGTTGATTTTTTCGTTTTTTTAACGGCTTCACTCGTTGATCTGGCGGTTTTCATCATCCTCGTTCAGATCCTGAAAAACGCCAATTTACACGATCAATGACGCCAATCAGTCTTCCTGCCCGGCCAAGATCAGGCCGAAGAGCAACGTTTGGAAGTGACACCCTTCGCCGGGTCTTTGATCCGCGACTCTAAAAAAAGTACGCTCAATTTGGATGAGCAAACTTTTTAAACAACGCCAAGAACACCTTTTATCTTATTGTAATAGTTATATATATGCAAAATCAACCAGCCACCGCTGGACAAATTTTTCAAAGAAAAGCAACAATTTAGTGTTGACAATTGGCTGACTATTGGATTTTACTTGACTTATACATGGCAACAAAACGATAATGCACCACCTTCGAGTCATTACCACTTTGTTCACCATGGCGATACATGGGCAACAGAGATAAACGAATTTCCACCGGATCAAGATTCAAATGAGGCATTCCATGAAAACGGTTCTTTCAATAGCGCTCGCGATCACACTGTCGGTTCTGCTTACATCATGCGATAGCGATAGTGATGGGTCGAGCGGTGGCCGGGGCGATTTTCCCAATGTCAGCTATGCAAAGGTCTCAAGCGGGGCTGAAGGTTTTCTTGTCGAGTGCTACAACGCCAACGGCAATGTCTACACCGGCGGCAAACAGGTCTGCACCTGGAATTGCGCCTATCACGATTCCCGCACGCCGCGTTTTGTGCAGTTGACGTTTGACGAGGCCCTGGTCTGCGAGCAAACCGGTGTCGATGCAACGACAGGACTGGCCACCGAGACCTGCACCAGGGAAATGGCGCTGGTCGATCGAAAATATTCTCCGTGCGTCCTCAAATAGGAATTGACCAGTCGGACCGGGGGTCGATCTTCATCACCGGTCAGACCGATTCCGCGCGTTTTCATATAGACAGAGGATGCAACGGCCCGCTCGCGGCGGCGTTGTGCATCCTCTGTCGCATTTCATCACCCTTCAAGGGGTGATTGAAAAACCCCGCGATAAAATCGGTTCGTCGTTGAGGTAAACCTCTACCAGCCACCCGCCGAAGTTCTCCTCATGGAAATCCTTGTTGAACAGGGTGCTGGCAAGCGGCCCCCGGCGCATGAGCTTGAACCAGAAATAAACGGAACGCTTGCCGTCCTCCTGCTGAATGAATTCATGCTTGTTGGAGCGAACCAGGCCCCGCTTTTCGTGAATCCAATTGGCGTGCATCACCTGTGGGCCAGCCCTCAACCCGTCGCATTCAATAACGATAAATATCTTATCATACGGTGAAAACTCGGTCTGCGGCTCGGTAAAAACCGCGTTGCGATACATCCGCGCCTCACAGTCGACACCGGCAGCACCGGGACCGGTTGCACAGAGCACCATCAACAACACCATCGACGATAGAAGTAAAAGACCTCGCACGATAATCTCCCAGGTATCGGAGCGTGCAGCTATCGTTCCTGCCAGACTGGATTTCGTTTCTCGAAGAACGCCCGCACGCCCTCCTTGGCATCACTCGTGCTGCAGAGCCGTGCGAAGGCTTCGTTCATCAAATCGAATTGGTGACGATAATCCAGGTCTTCCGAGGCGTAAAAAGCCTTTTTGGCAATCTGGATCGCCAGCGGGCTGCGCTTGGCCAGATCTTCGGCCCAAGCAAGTGCTTCCCGATCGAGTTCGTCTTTGTCGACGATACGATTGATCAGGCCCAGGGCCTGCGCTTCCGGAGCTTTGATCAAGTCACCGAAAAGCAGCAACTCCAGCGCTTTTTTCCGACCAACACAGCGGGCGACCGGAATGATCGGGCCGACACAATTAAGACCTACATTGATGGCCGTCAGGCCCATTTTGGCGTTATCGGCAGCAATCGCCAAATCGGCGGCGGCGACAAGACCCATCCCGTTAGCTGCAGCCACTCCCTGAACCTGGGCTATCACCGGCTTCTTCATGGTCGCAACGGTCACCAGCGGCTGTTCCATGTGTTCGATCCAGGCCCGATATTCCATGGTCGTTTTATCCGCCAGCTCATTGATGTCGATGCCGGCACAAAAGGCACGACCGGCGCCTTTCAAGATAATGACCCTGACCCGCTGGTCTTCGTCCATCTGCTGTAAGACAGCGGTTAGTTCCGCTGCCAACCGGCTATTGAAGGTATTGAGGTGCTCCGGTCGGTTCAACGTAATGGTGCCGACATAACGATCTCCCACCGCCGTGATAAGATGCGCATCTCCCATGTTCTTCCTCCGATCATTGCTGCCGTTGATGGAAATCGAGACCGGCACACCGAGCCTGCCGGTGCACGCAGCCACAATCAGACCGTGTGCCGCCAGGTTGGTCCGGGCTCGGAACGCTGCCTCTCACGCCTTGTCAGCATAACGCTGAATTGAGGAATCTGCCTCAAAAAAAAAGGGAGCCCGGACCGTCATCGGTCAGCGCTCCCCCATAGTTGTGTGCTCAAAAAAAAGAAAATCAGCCGATCCAGCCTGCCGAGGAATGGATATCACCCTGCCGCCCGACGATGAGACAGTCGCAGCCGGGGCGATGATTGATAAAATCAATTCCATCCCGGGGCTCGAGGACAAAAACGGCGGTCGATAGGGCATCCGCCTCGATTACCGTCGGAGCAAGGACCGAAACACTGGCAGAGAGCCGCGGAGAATGACCGGAACGGCCGTTGACGATGTGGTGAAAGAGCTTTTCCCGGTCGTAATAGACTTCATAGTTCCCGGATGTAGCGATGGCACCACTCTCCATGTTGATGATATCCGGGTAGGCTTTTCGCTTCTGGGGGTCTTGGATCGCCACCGACCATTTTTTTCCCCGGGCTGCATGACCGCTCGTCCGAATATCGCCACCGGCATTAATCAGGTGATTGTCGATGCCATGCCGACGCAAGGCGGCAGAAGCCCTATCAACAATATAACCTTTGGCGATGCCATCGAGCGTGATCCCCATCCCTTGACGAGCGAAAGTCAGGCTGTGACCGTCAACGCGCACCCCTTCACCGCCGGTAACTCTGAGAACCCGAGAGATTTCAGACTCGTTTGGTTCTCTCCCGGCGGCGGCACAAGCCTGATAGAGATCGACAAGAGGAGCAACGGTAACATCGAAGCCGCCCCGGGTCTGGTGATGAAACGTCAGCGACTGTACCACCACATCGCGCAATTCCCCAGGCACGTCAGACAACCGGCCGGCCCGGTTCAATTCGGCCAGCGGCGAGGAGGTATCATGGCGGTTGAACAGCCGACTGAGCCGGGTAATCTCGTCAAATGCCCGGCCGAACGCTTCTTCGGCCTGATCCCGGGACGGATGAATGGCTGTCATGGCAACGAAGGTGCCCATGGCCAATCTAGTTTTTGTCACCTTGTATTCATTTTTGTTGAATAACAGGGCTTCGGCATGCTCGGTCGGCAGAAGTGATGCCGCGACGGTTCCCAGGCCAAGGAGCCCTGAATATTTGAGGAATGAACGTCGCTTTCTGTCGCAGTTGTCGTATTTTTCACTCATATCCGTGCCTTGTCTTCTTCGATTAGCCGGCCATCTTCAAGCCGACAGACGGATCACGTCGAACCATATCGTGGGTATCGTAGATACGAAAAATATCGCGCGGGCATTTGCTGACGCAAATCTCCTCGCACGAAGGTCCATAGGCGATACAAGCCTTATGATCGATGTGGATCAGATTGTTTTCATAGGTGACTGCCTGCGCCGGACAGACCTTGACACACATCTTGCAGCCGATGCAGCCGACCTGGCAGACGCTGGTGACCGCCTTTCCGAGATCCTTGCTGGAGCATGGTACCCAGACCCGAGCCTTCAGGGTTTGAATCTCGATAATATTCTTCGGGCACGTCTTGACACAAACACCGCAGCTAACGCACTTATCGGGGCTTATCTCCGGGAAATTGTCAACCATCTCGATAGCACCGAACGGACACGCTTCGGCACACTCACCGAGGCCGATACACGCATATTGGCAGGCAGACGGTCCACCAAAACCAAGGCTGGCGGCGGTACAGGAAGAAAACCCGATATAGTGGTGCTTGTGGCTGACGCGCCCTTCGATTCGTGAGCAGCGAACCACCGCCATGGTATCTTCAACCGCAGTCATTTTTTTGCCGGTCAGTGCGGCCACCTTTTCAGCGACCTTCTCTTTTCCGGGAAAACAGAGATTGGGCGGGACATCTGGGTTGGTAACGACCTCGATCGCATAGCCCTCGCATCCCGGATAGCCACACCCCCCGCAGTTCGCCAACGGGAGAGACTCGAGAACCTCCTCGATCAACGGGTTGGACTCAACAGCGAATTTTTGCGCTGCGATAGCGAGCCCGATACCAAAAAAGAGTCCGATACAGCCAAGCAGTACCAGCCCCCCGATTGCCATTTTCACTAATTGCGGATCCATAATCGTTTTACTTCTCCTGTTGCAGACAGTAGTTCGTCAGACCGTGACAATCAGAACAATTGCAGACCGGAAAACCCGAGAAAGGCCATCGCGAATTGTCCGGCAACGATAAAAGCGATCGGCAGCCCCTTGAACGAAGCCGGTACCCGAGCCAACTCGAGCCGCTCACTAACCGAACTCATCAGGTACAAAGCGAGCAGAAAGCCGCCGCCGGCGCCGAGGCTGAGCATAAATGTCTCAAAATAATTGTATTCATTGCTCGCCATAAGCAGCGGGACGGCGATGATGACACAGTTGGCGATAACCAGCACCAGGTAAACGCCGAAGGATTTGAACAAAATCGGATTCACCTTGCGCAGCACCGTATCGACCGCCTGCACCGTCAACGAGGTCAGCCCGATAAAGATGACGATCTGAAGATAGTCGAGGTTGAACGGTTTCAGAACATACTGGAACAACACCCAACTCATGCTGACTGCCACCACGATAACGATGGTGAACACCACTCCCATGCCCTTGGCGGTCTGCTTGCGCTTCGAGGTGCCGAAAAAGACGCAGAGTCCCAGGTACTTGGTAAAAACGAAGTTGTTGATAAGCAAAGCTGAGATGAGAATGGAGAACAAATACCCGAGATACGACTTGCTCACCGAGAAAGACGTCTCGGCAACCCCGCCGACATCGTGCAGCGTAACAACATGGGCAACCGAGGTATTGAGCGGCTCGGCAAAAGAAAGCGTCGCCTGTCGACCGTCTGTCGAGAGACTCACCTCGGAAACGGTCAGCCGGATATCGGGGTCGGTCTCTTCATAGACGGTATAGCTTTGCGTATCGGTTGCTTCAGCCGGGTCGACCGGTGTATTGAACTGCACGATGATCTCATTATCGGCGCCAAACTCCGTGGCCGCCACCAGGCCGGCTGCCTGTCCCGCCCCGGTAAGGCCGAAGAAGACGGGTAGCGCCGCACATAGGATGAGACGGATTAGTCGCTTCATGCGTTACCTCTTTTTCTCTGGGCGTAGCGCGTTTCTATCCAGTTGAAAAACCCCATCATCAAACCGACCACGAAGAACCCGGCGGAAGGCAGGATGAAGAACAACAAGGGCTTGAAGCCGAGGACATCATAGCCCATGATCGCCCCCGAACCGAGCAGTTCACGAACAAAACCGATGGTCACCATGCCGAGCAAAAAGCCCATTCCCATGCCGATACCGTCCCAGAAGGAGTCGGAAACCGTCTCCTTGCAGGCAAACATCTCCAAACGCATGGTGATGATGGCAAAGGCGACGATAATCTTGACGAAAATTCCCATCTTGGCATAAGCCACCGGGAAGAAAGCAGCCAAGGTCAAGTCAATAACGGTAACCCAGGTGGCGATCGTCAGGGTATAGGTCGGAATACGGATGCGCGGGTGAATGAAATCTTTGATCAGGGAAATCGTCACACTGGAAAACACCTGCACAAAAAGCACCGCGAGGCCGAGCATGATGCCATTCATCACAGTCGTCGAGATACCGACCGCCGGACACATCGAAAGAGCCAGTTTGAAAATCGGGTTCTCTTTCAGGATGCCGTTGGTGACTAATTGAAGACTGGTCTTATCGTTCGACACGATTCGTTCCTCTCGTTGATTTAAAAAGGTACGGCAATCTGCTGTTGCTCAAGCACGTTGTCGAGCAGATCGAGGCGATAGGCGAACTTTCTGGTCATCCCCTTGACCCCGGAACTGACGGCCACCGAGGAAATGGTAGCGCCGGTCAGGGCGTAAATATCCTGGTCACGGTACTGCTGCATGATATCATCGGCAGCCGCTTCGTCCACGTTGCCTTCAAGAGCCGCAAAATACTCATCGGGCATCGGTTTCTTGGCGACTTCGATGCTCTTGATCTTCTCGAACGGCTTGTATTTGAATTGGTTCTTGAAATAATCCTGTTCGATCTCAGCACCCAGTCCCGGGTCCTCTTCATGTTCCATGACCTCGAGACCGATAACCGAGTACTCCGGATCAAGGGCCAGGATAATGGCGATATTGGTCTTGAAACCGGGAAACTTACCGGACAGCAGGTACGCGGTACGCTGCCCGTGATCGGTGACGACAATGGTCTGATCGGTGAAACGAATCGTTTTATCACCACCAAGTGCGGCCTGAATGGCCTTGTCCCGCTCGCCCTGGTCCCGGACGTTCTCTTCACTGACCGGCACCGACGTCTGATTGAGAAAAGAACCGTCCAGGCCGATTCGAACGAAACTGAACCCACCGTCCTGACCATGCTCTCCGACCGGAAGCAGATAGCCGATGGACTGACCTTCACCATCCGTTACCACATAGCGATACAACTCGTGCATGCCCATTGATTCAGGAATCTCCTGGCCCCCCGAGTAACCGAGCAAGGCAAAGACCACTTTCTGCTCCCGGGCATGCTCGTTGGCTTTTTTCGCCTTGTTGGTCAGGACGAAGGTGGTTCCCATGATCAAACCGGCGACCAGACAGGAAGCGGTCAGTCGAAAAATTATGGTGAGGAAGTTCTTCATTTCTCACCTCCTGCCGGCGGGGCAAAACGTTTCGGCTTGAACCAGCCGTCAAGCACCGGGCTCAATGGATTCATCAACAAAATAGCGTAGCAGACCCCTTCCGGATAACCGCCTTTGATCCTGATCAATACCGTCAACGCCCCGATGCCGGCACCAAAGATCAGCTGAGCGGTTCTCGTCGTCGGCGAGGTGACATAGTCGGTAGCCATGAAAAACGCACCGAGCAGAGCGCCGCCGGTGAGTACCGCCAGCAACGGATCACCGGTGAAGAGCGTCTCACCGCCGAACATCCAGGTCAGCAGCGCAATCGTGCCGAGTACCGATACCGGAATATGCCAGGTAATATAACGGCGATACATGAGGTACAAGCCGCCGAGAACGAGCAACAACCCCGAGGTTTCACCGATGCACCCGGGCCGCCAGCCAAGGAAGAACGAGCCATAGACTTCCGAGGGAGTGCCAAAGGCCTCACGGAAAGCGGCCATGCCCTGTTCTTTCATGACCGCCAGTGGAGTGGCGGTCGATACCGCATCAACACCGGAAGCGAGATACGAGAAAATCGCTCCGTCGGTGAGCGGCGGCAGCCAGGCCGACGTCATTGCAACCGGAAAAGTGGCCAGCAGAAAAGCTCGGCCAAGCAAGGCCGGATTGAAAAAGTTGTAGCCGATGCCGCCAAGCAGGTGCTTGCCGATAAAAATCGCCATCACCGCGCCAAGAACCGGGATCAGAAACGATACCCCGGGCGGGATGACAAAAGCCATCAGCATACCGGTCAAGGCGGCACTGCCATCGCTGACCGTCACCGGCTTGTTGAGGGCCTTCTGACAAATCGCCTCAACCGCCATGCAACTGATCACTGAAACCGCCGTGATCAATAAGACCTGGATGCCGAAAACAAAGATCGACAACACGAGCGGCGGCACCAGACAAGCCACCACTGTCCACATAATTTTGCCAACCGACTCGGGACTGCGGACATGGGGAGAAACCGAAACATTCCACATGGCCGCAACAGCCGGCGCCTGGTCGTTCGTCACTTTCGGTTCGATGGCTCTACTCCTTGCAACCTTGGTTAATGAAATGTCCTGCCGGCCCTGTTATGAACGCTTCGCCTTCATCTTGGCCAATCGGACAAACTGTACGAGCGGACGCTTGGCCGGACAGACATAGGCGCAGCTGCCGCATTCAAAACACTCAAAAACCCCGAATTGTTCGGTATTCTCCGGCCGGTTCGCCTCGACATAGAGACCAATCTCTTTGGGCTCCAGCCCCATCGGACAGGCATCCAGGCACCAGCCGCAGCGAATACAGGAAGACAGCGGGGTGGTATCGATTTCCTCTTTGGTCAAAAACAATACCGCAGACGTCGTCTTGGTTACCGGTATATCGAGCGTCGATACGGCAAACCCCATCATCGGACCACCGAGAACCACTTTCGCCACCTCGTCACTGATGCCGCCGCAATATTCGACGATATCACTGACCTTGGTGCCGATTTTGACCAGCAGATTGGCCGGTTTGACGATCCCTCGGCCGGAGATGGTGACCACTTTTTCGATCAGCGGCTTACCGAGCGCAACCGCCTCATAGACGGCCCGGGTGGTTGACACGTTGTGCACGACGACACCGACGGCGGACGGCAGCGCCATCGCCGGCACCTTACGTCCGGTTATCGCCTGGATCAGCTGTTTTTCAGATCCCTGGGGGTATTTGACCTGCAAGGTCACCACCGAAATGTCGCTATCGTCGCCGCCTGCGGCGCGTACCGCCGCGGTCATTGCGGCGATCGCGTCGGGTTTATTGTTCTCAATGCCGACGACGCATGTTTTAATACCGAGTATCTTCAGTAGAATTTTCGCCCCTTCGACAATCTCCTCCGCTTTTTCGACCATGCTCCGGTGATCGGCAGTAATGTAGGGCTCGCATTCGGCGCCATTGAGCAACAACGTGTCGACCGGAGTATCGGCCGGCGGCTTGAGCTTGACGTGGGTCGGGAACCCGGCCCCACCGATGCCGACGATGCCGGCATCATGTACTTTCTGCAGCAATTCCTGAGCCGTCAACTGCTGCCACTGGTCGGCAGTCCACTGACGCGGCTGCGCTTCGCGATCGACGGCGAGCGTGATCGACGGTGTGGTTACCCGGATCGGGTGGGCCGCCGTGGCGATCGCCTTGATCGAGCCGGCCGCCGGAGCATGGAGCGGCACGCCGAGTCCTTTGCTCACATCAGCGACGAGATCCCCTTCACCGACTGCCGCTTTCTTGGCCACCGTCGGCGTGCACGGGGCACCAATATGCTGGCCGAGAATCAGGTGCAACTCCGCCGGCAACGGCATGACCTGAATCGGCAGCTGTTCGGTCAGCCCCTTGGACTCCGGCGGATGCACACCGCCTTTTGGAAATGTCAGAGTGGATACCATGATACCTGCACTTTGGGCTGTAAGGGTTATCTATCTGGGTGTGCCTGAACAGCACCATTTCAGGCCGACTATCATCGGGGCAACGATCCCGTTCGCTGCCGTCCTGTCGATTAACGACTTTTTGTCACCAGCATCTTCAGACGATTCCGGCATAATGTTTCATGAACTGGATTCGTTCAAAAGCCGACTGATCGGAACCGAAGCTATAGGAAAGCCGTCCGCGAAATTGCTCAATGCCGGTGAAGGAATGGTTTTGCATCCAGGTCTCAAGATCGCTGATGATCTTGGTCGCCTGGCCGGCACCATTCCGGTACAAGGCCGACACCGTCTGAACGGTGCGAGCACCAGCCAGAATCAGCTTGACGGCAGCGGCACCATCATGAACCCCGGTCGATGCGGCAAAATCCGCCTCGACCATACCCGACAGCAACGCTACCCAACGCAGAGGCGTACTTATCTCGGCCGGTTCGCTCAGCACCCCCGCCGACGTTAAAGACAGTGAATCGATATCGATATCGGGCCGATAGTAGCGATTGAACAGTACGAAACCGCCAACCTTTCCGGTCCAGAAAAGCCGCGACACGAGACTGGCCAGAGACGAAGAATAACTGCTCATCTTCAGCGTGATCGGAATGGCCAGGCCGTCGGTGACCTTGTTGACGACGTCGAAGTAAATCTGCTCGTAATCACTGCATGATTTCCGCGGATCACTGGGCAGCAGGGAGATGTTTATCTCCAGAGCATCGGCACCCGCCTTGGCGATCCTCTTGGCAAAACTGGTCCACTCGGCAGCCGTGACGCAGTTCAGGCTGGCAATCACTGGGATGTCCAAATCCTTCTTGGCATCACTTATCAAATCGAGATAATCGGATACGGCGGAGTCGCGGGTATACTCCTTGATGTAGTCGTAGGCCTCGGGATAATCGGTCTGATAGACTTCGAGGTTGCTTTTCAGGTCCGCCTCGATCTGTTCCTCGAAGAGCGATTTAAGCACCACGGCACCGACACCGGCATCGGCCAGTTCCCTGATCTTGACCAGCGAACCCGTCAATCCGCAGCTGCCTGCGACAACGGGATTTTTCAGCTTCAATCCGAGATAGTTCGTCGTCAGATCTGTCATCTTCGTCCGTCCATTTGATTTACTGGCCGCCGAAAAGCGGTTGCCCCATCAGGTCAAGCCGTTTCGGTGAAGCAGTGCGCTGCACGAGGAATGAGCACCGGTGCAGATTTGGTCCCGCTGTCAATACGGCTAAACACGATAGGGCAGGACCGCCTGTCCCGCACACCCTGCACAACGTCGTACACCCCGTTTTCTATCGATATTCAATCCGAACTTCTACTTTTGACCGGGTAACAAATCGTGGGTCAAAAAGCAAGCGTCTTTTCCTGATTTCCACTTCTTAACTGTTCAGCATAGTAAGGAATCAGCAATTCTTTTCTGGTCTTACCAGGCCGTCTCGGTTTCGTTTCATTTTTTTTACACAGGCCATCAAATCTGCTGATAACAAAGCGTGGCCGATCCCGGTTTCCCCTTGCACTCCGGCAGAACATTGTTAATATCCGCTCTTGTGAAAACTATCTTAACAGCCCTCCATGCCCGGCAAAGATAACCGCCGAAACCCAGTAACGATGATCCTCGCCGGGGCTGTATGTATCAGCTTCTCAGGTATTTGGGTCAACCTGTCCGGCACCGCGCCAACGTTATCTGCTTTTTATCGCGTCTTTTTCGGCAGCCTCTTTCTGGCCATCGCCTGCCTGCTTCGCGATGAATTTGAGCGCCCCTCTCGAAAAACGTTACTACTCACCGTGTTGTGCGGGCTGTGCTTTGCCGTCAACCTTTCCTGCTGGCATGCCAGTATCTTTTTCATCGGCCCCGGGCTGGCGACCATTATCAGTAATTTCCAGGTCTTCGTTATGGCCCTGGTCTCCCTTGTCGTTTTCGGTGAAAAGATCAGACCGATCTTCTTTGTTTCTCTGCCCCTCGCTTTTCTCGGACTATTTCAAATCATCGGTTTCGACTGGTCGTCTCTGCCGGAAAACTATCGGACCGGCGTCTATCTCGGACTCGCCACTGCTCTTCTCTATTCGGCGTTTTTGCTCATTTTGAGAAAGATCCAGCAAGTTCAGCGATCACTGTCCTTTTTTTTCAGCCTGCTGCTGGTATCACTGTCGGCCAGCTTTTTTCTTGGCGCTGCCACGTGGTTGACCGGTAACTCATTCCGGGTTTCCGGCCTGATTCCCATCGGTTCGCTCCTCTGCCTCGGGTTGTTCAGTCAGACCATCGGCTGGTCTTGTATCGCCAACAGCCTGCCCCGGGTTTCTCCGGCGGTCACCGGACTGGTGCTCCTGTTGCAACCCGCTCTTGCCTTCATCTGGGATGTCTTGTTCTTCGCCCGCCCCACTTCCGCTGATCAGTGGCTCGGGGTCGGCGTCACCCTGGCTGCCATCTACCTGGGCATGACCGCCGCACGCGCGCCCCGTTACGGGAAGCGGTCCCGATAAAACCGGGACATGGCCCGGCGATGCTGGCAAAATCCGGACAAAAATCGTATAGTGACTCCAGGCGCCAAATCGACGGCACTAACGAGGCACCTTCACAACAAGGCACAGGACAATGAAAATCATCAACAACTATGAAGAGATCCAGCCGCAGTCTTTCAATGGCGAACACGTCAAAGGAGTTACCGGCAGAGTGGCTATCGGTGCTGCAGATGGTGCTCCCCATTTCTGCATGCGGATATTCACAATAAAACCGGATGGTTTCACGCCACGTCACGCCCATGACTGGGAGCACGAAATCCTCTTTCACTCCGGCAGGGGGCAGGTCCTGCAGGGCGGTACCTGGCGGGATGTCTCGGCTGGTTCGATCGCTTTTATTCCGGGCAATGAAGAACACCAGATCCGCAACAATTCCAACTCCGAGCTGGTATTCGCCTGCTTGATACCCGCCGGGGCCCCCGAGCTCTGATCGATCGGCAACGGTGCCGCGCTGGTGATGCCGGCGGGAAGCGGCACCACCAGGCAAAACACCGACTACCGGGGAGCTTGAAAAATCCGGTATTTCGTTCAAGATCGAGGCACGCAAGAAAATTTTACCACAGGCATATAAAATCGATATTCCGAGGATAAAATTTGATTGTGTAACGACGAGATTGGGCGAAATGACAATTTTTCAAGCTTCCCTACCGTTATGAACCGAGCAGGGCCGCTCGCAGGTCTTCCGCGACCGGCTCAGGGCCGAGCCAAATGGAAAGGAGCAGGTCGTTAAACGGTTTACCGGCGATGACTCCTTTCCGCTCTCCCCTGATGTCTACTGCGGTACCAACTCCGGGCAGATAATCAAGTATAATGGTGTCGCCAGCTTTGACAGTGGTAAAGAGCTGGTTGAAAGCGGCAATCTCGGCAGCAAGCGCATCTAGTTGCTCCGGGGTTCCGTTACCGGTAAAACCGGCATTCCAGGCTTCAACCAGATCCTCACCACTCACCTCACTATACAAAAAGTGCATCGCCATGCGCTTGCCACCTTCGTCTGCAAGCACGGCATCAACGCTCGTCGCCTTATGCTCAAGATAGAGCGCAGCGATATAGATCTTGAAGAAAAATTTCGTCCTGACCCCGGCTCCGTTCAAGGACAACACTGCTCCGTCATCCCTTTTCACCTCCTCCGACAGATCAACTCCGGCTATCTCACGCGCCCCGGCGGGAACCACAGTCAGCAAGACAAACAACAGCACCATGATTGCTCTTTGCATACTCCCTCCTCCCGTTATCAATAATTCGGAAATTCTCCGGTCGCTGCAACCGACCGGGAACGATACTCGTCTCTTGTTTTAGCCCGTCGCTCGTCACGAAAGAACAAAAAACGGTCAAAGGAGAAAAAAAGTAGAGAGGGGTGATCACTCTGTGATACCCCCCCGGCGATATACTGGCGACAATATCAAAACAGAGCGCTGGGGAGGATCACCATGAGACCTGGACATGAATTGACGGCACAGCCAAATCTGGAAGGGAGCTTGAAAAATTTGCAAGGTTCCCTTGAGAGTGCAATCGCCAACGGGATTAAAGGAATCGGCCTGCCTGCAGGCAGGCCGATCTGGCTGGTACGCCTGACCAAACGGTTGCCGCGGTACCGCGAATTTCTGCTTTCCGCAGCCGCCTCGGTGGCCGTTGCCGTTCTCTGCCTGGCCGGCTGCTACCTGTTCCTTAGCCAATTGGCTGCCCATGGCTGGTAGAACGGCGGTCGCGACAGCACCAGCAAAACGAGCTATTCCTGCCAGTCCGGCCTGATATGAAGTTCCGTCAACTGTCGGCGGGCTACTTTGTCTGGGGCATCTGTCAGCGGGCAGGTCGCCTTTTGGGTTTTCGGAAAAGCGATTACGTTCCTGATGGAGTCGCCGCCGGTAATCAGCATCATCAGCCGATCCAGACCGAAGGCGATGCCGCCGTGCGGCGGAGCACCGAACTCTAGGGCCCGGAGCAAAAACCCGAATTTTTCACGGGCTTCATCATCAGAGATGGAGAGCGCCTGCAGAACCTTCATCTGCACATCACGCTGATGAATACGGATCGACCCTCCGCCGATCTCGGTGCCGTTGAGAACCAGGTCGTAAGCGCGACTGTAGACCGCGCCCGGGTCGGTCGCCAATTTTTCGATATCCTCATCGCGCGGTGCGGTGAAGGGATGATGCAGAGCCTGGAAGCGTTTTTCCTTGTCATCATAGGCCAACAACGGAAAATCGGTGACCCAGACAAAACGGAAGACGGTCGCGTCGAGCAGATCGAGCCGCCGGACCAACTCAATTCTCAGTTCGCCGAGCACCTGAAAAACTGTTGCGTTCTTGTCGGCACCGAAAAACAGCAGGTCGTCGACCTGTGCATCAAGAGCCGCAGCAATACGCTGCCGTTCTTCGGCAGAAAAGAATTTGGCGATCGGTGACTGCCATTCTCCGCCCTCCTTGATTTTGACCCAGGCCAAGCCTTTGGCGCCGAATTGGAGTGCATAATCGGTCAAATCGTCGAGTTCCTTGCGGGTAAAACGGCCACACCCCTTGGCGTTGAGCGCCCGTACCGTGCCGCCGCCATCGACGGCACTGCGAAACACTTTGAATTCGCAACCGGCTGCAATCTCGGTCAGATCGACGAGTTCCATCGCGAAGCGGGTATCCGGCCGATCGGTGCCGTAACGGCTCATCGCCTCGTCGTAACTGATGCGCTTGAACGGCGGCTGAACGTCGCGCCCGATGGTTTCACGGAACAACGCATCGATCATTCCTTCGACAATCTCGATAACCTGCTCTTCATCGACAAAGGACAGCTCCATATCAATCTGGGTGAATTCCGGCTGGCGGTCGGCTCGCAGATCCTCGTCGCGGAAACATTTGACGATCTGATAATAACGGTCCAGCCCGGCGACCATCAGCAATTGTTTGAAGAGCTGCGGTGACTGCGGCAGCGCAAAAAATCGTCCCGGGTTGACCCGACTCGGCACCAGATAGTCACGGGCGCCCTCCGGAGTCGATTTGGTCAGCATCGGCGTCTCGATATCGAGAAACCCACGTGCGTTCAGATAGCCACGGATCGACTGCACGGCCCGATGCCGGGCGATCAGGTTGGCGGTCATCTCCGGCTTTCTCAGGTCGAGATAACGATATTGCAACCGCAGGCCGTCCGATACCTCTTTGTCCTCATCCAATGGGAACGGCGGGGTTTCACTGGTGTTGAGGATGAACAGCTGATCGATCAACACTTCGATTTCACCGGTCGCAAGTTTCGGGTTGGCCATGTCGCCCGGGCGCGGATCAACAACGCCGCTGACAGCGATCACCCACTCGCTGCGCAGCCGGTGCGCCTTTTCGTGGACGGCCGGGTTGATCTCGGGATTGAAGACGACCTGGGTGATCCCTTCGCGATCGCGCAGATCGATAAAAATGACACCGCCGTGATCGCGCCGGCGCAACACCCAGCCCATCAAGATCACTTTCTCGCCGACGTGACCGATACCCAGCTCATTGCAATGATGCGTCCTGCGCATTGTCCCCAAAGAATCCATAGTCGTCTCTATCCAACCCCGGGACCTGCCCGGACCCGGTTGTGTTAAATTATCCCCGGTCGATGGCCGAGTGGATTGCGTCGTGATCAAGGGCAACGTCCACTTGATCTCTGCTCATCATGTTACGCATCGGGGCTCTGCCGCGCGCCAGTTCCTGTTCACCGACAATCAGGACATGGGCCGCACCGGCCTTGTCCGCCTGCTTCATCTGACTCTTGAGGCTCCTGCCGCCATAATCCATGTCCGCGCGCAGACCGGCCCGGCGTATCTCGTGCAGCAACCGGAAACATCGTTCGCCAGCAGCATCGCCGAGAGCGGCAAGAAACAGGTCGATGGACGGTCCCGACGACGACACCGTGTCGTGCTGCTGGAGCAACAGAACCAAGCGTTCGAGTCCGACTGCAAAGCCGATCCCCGGCATCGCCGGGCCGCCGAGCGACTCGACCAGCCCGTCATAACGGCCGCCGGCACAAACCGCCGACTGGGCGCCAAGCTCGCCGCTGACAAACTCAAACGTTGTCCTGACATAGTAATCCAGCCCACGGACCATGAATTTGTTCAGACAATAGTCGATCCCGAGCTGCTCAAGGGCCTTTCGAACTCTGTCTAAATGATCGGCACAGTCCGGACAGAGGTGCTGTTGAATCGACGGCGCATCGGCAACCTCGGCACGGCAGGTCGGGTTTTTGCAATCAAGCACACGCAACGGATTGGTGATGCTTCGTCGCGAGCAGTCGTCACACAGCCGGTCCAGACGCTCGGCGATGAAGTCGAGCAACAACGCCCGATACGCGGGCCGACAGGCGGGACAACCGAGTGAGTTGATCTCCAGACTGGCCGAAAGACCGAGTTCCTCGAGCAGCATCGCTCCCATGGCCAGGAGTTCGGCGTCGAGACGAGGCGAAGCGGAACCGACCACCTCGACGCTTAGTTGATGAAATTGCCGAAGTCTCCCCTTCTGCGGTCGTTCACGACGGAACATCGGCCCGATGGTGAATAGCCGCTGGACCGGCCTGACAGCATGGAGGCTGTGTTCAACATAGGCCCGCATCAACGATGCCGTCGCCTCTGGACGAAGGGTTTCCTGCCGATCGACAAAGGTGTACATCTCTTTCTCGACGATATCGGTACCAGCCCCGATCGAACGCGCAAACAGCTCGGTCCTTTCCAGAACAGGAAGTCTGATCTCCTGAAAATGAAACCGCTCCAGGACACTTCTGGCAACCGACTCGATGCGCCGCCAGAGCACGACTTCGTCCGGGAGAATATCTTTAAAGCCGTTCAAGGCCTTTACCTTCACCGCTGCACCTCCATAACGCTCATTACGATGCTGTTTTTCATAAAAACTTTAAGAATAACCGGAAATGATGCTAAAAGTCAAGCTGGACCAGCCGCGCCCGCCCGCCCGCCAACCGCCGCAACTATCGTCCCGAAATCCTGCTCGATTTATCTTCTGGTACGGCTCTCTATCGGCCCGCCAACGGTGACGGCGACGGGCCCTCCTATCGCCTTGTTTACCCGATACTTCGCTTGACAAAAATCGGGACAAGGGGCATTATCGGTGCTCAGTTTCAGCTTTGCGACAGAGAAGGAGGAATTCCGACCAGCATGAAATTACCATCACTTTCCATCGGCCACTTGACGGCCCGCATTCCGCTCATCCAGGGAGGAATGTCCATCCGGGTCTCCACCTCGTCACTAGCGGTTCCGGTCGCCGAATGCGGTGGTATCGGCGTCATCGGGGGGTCGGGAATCCCCGCCGAAGAGTTGCAGGATGACATTCGCACGGCCAAGAAAGCGACAGACGGGATCATCGCCGTCAATGTTATGTACGCGATGAAAAATTTCTACGACCTGGTTATTGCCTCCATTGAGGCCGGGGTTGACATGATCATTACCGGGGCCGGGTTCTCCCGTGACATTTTCAAGATCGGCCGGGCACATAATATCCCCATTGCGATGATCGTCTCTTCACCGACGCTGGGAAGACTTGCGGAAAAGCTGGGGGCATCAGCGGTCATCGTCGAGGCCAAAGAAGCCGGAGGACATCTCGGCACCGACCAGCCGCTGCGCACTATCTTTCCGCCTATTCGCGACGTCGTCAAATCCGTACCGCTCATTGCTGCCGGCGGCATTACCAACGGATACGAGATGGCGGAAATGATGGATGCCTATGGAGCAGACGGTATCCAGATAGCCTCGCGTTTCGTTCTCAGCGAAGAGTGCGACGTGTCCGACGAATTCAAGCAGGCCTACCTGCGTGCCGAAAAAGACGACATCGTCTTGACCACGTCACCGGTCGGACTGCCCGGCCGTGCCCTGCGCACGCCCTTTGTCCAGGCGCTGGCCGATGGAGTAAGTTTTGCCAGCAAATCGTGCAAGCACCTGTGCCTGAAGAAATGCGATCACCACTATTGCATCAATGAACGATTGAACGCGTCGCGTCAGGGCGATCTGCAGGAAGGATTATTCTTCTCCGGTGAAAATACCTACAAGATGAAAGCGATCCTGCCGGTTGCCGAGATCTTTCGTCAATTCGTCAGCCAGGCCGAATCCGTCTACCGGGAAAACCGCGGTTTCTCCCCTCCCAGCCAGAGTGCCTGATAGCGGTACCTCATCGCAGGCCCTTGCCACTGATCATCCGGTCATGTCCAGCACCTCACCACATGAACCCGTCGTCATCACCCGCGAGCAACACCGTATCTCGCTTGATTCGATCGACCGGGATGCCCTCTATGTATTGAAAAAGCTCAACAGCGCCGGGTTTTCCAGCTACCTGGTCGGCGGCGGTGTCCGCGATCTCTTCCTCGGAAAGACCCCAAAGGACTTCGATATCGGTACCGACGCCCGGCCCGGCCAGATCCGCCGGATCTTTTCCAACAGCAGAACGATCGGCCGACGATTTCGCCTTGTTCAGGTTTTCTTCAAATACGGCAAGATCGTCGAAGTCTCAACGCTGCGCTCGCTCAGCGAACATGACCTTGACGGCCCCGAAGCGGTGCTGGCGCCAAACAACACCTACGGTACGGTCAGCGAGGATGCTCAACGCCGGGATATCAGCATCAACGCGCTGTTCTACGAGATCAACGAGCAGACCATTATCGACCATGTCGGCGGCTTTGCCGACCTGCAGGACGGTATCATCAGGATCATCGGCACTCCGAAAAAGCGAATCAACCGGGATCCGGTACGGATGATGCGGGTAATCAGACACGCCGCTCGGAATCAATTCAAGATCGAAGAAAACAGTTGGCAGGCCATGTGCGACAACAGCCACAAACTGGCGCTCTGTCCTCCTTCCCGGCTCCGCGACGAAACACTGAAAGATATCTATTGTGGCAGTGCCGCCGCCTGGTTCGAATTGGCTGTCGATTCCGGCGTTTTTTTTGCGCTGTTCGGAATCTACCGGGATGGTGCCGCCGATGCTTCCTGGCGACCACGGCTTACCGCCATCTTTCGTACCATCGACAGGCTCAACAACAGCGCCGTTGCCGCCGGGCTGCACCGGCAGCCGGATTTTCTGCTGCTCTCCTTTATTCTGTTGCCCTGGGCCGATGCCGCGTTGCAAATCTTCGACCCATCGCTCAAAGGCGGCCGTCTCTTCCACCTGGCAACAGCCATTCGCGAAGCCATCGACCAGAGTGTCGGACCGGCGCTCGGACTGACCCGTTCCTGCCGCCAGGAAATCACCGCCCTGCTGACTCACCTGCCGACCTTGATCTCCCAGCGCCAGAAAGATTCCTGGCCTAAATGGTTGCGGCGCAAAAGCTATTTCAACAAATGCCGTCTCCTTTATCTCTGCCATCTCGAAGCGACTCAGGGGCAAACCGTTCCCGACCAGATGTTCCTGGTTGGCGGTCCCGGGGCGCCGTCCCAGCCCACCGAGTCACGAACGGCACAGAAGCCGCCACGACGCAAGGGTCGGCCGGCCCTTGTCGACGATCACCCTGGCGGTATTTTCGGGTTTAAACGATAGTATGAGACATGCATCATCATCGACTCCGGACAGACACAACCGATCAGCAACCTCGCCTGGTTTTTCTGCTCACTGAATAGCGCAAGCGAACGGGACCCCGGACTCCTCTTGTTTCATTTTTTCTTATTTGCATCATAAGTATTTCTTAAACTCATTTCCGGAAAATGAATTGACATTCACCTGGAACCCCTCTATTAACTAATTTTGTTTCCCTTTTGGCTAAAAATCCACTATCGAAGTTGTCGCCGGATGAAAAGGGAGCGTCCTGCAGTCAACTGCTCACGTGGGGGATTTTTTGATATTCACACTGTATTGGTACGATGTACCGGTATAACTGCGCTCTTTGCGCGCCAACTTGTCGTTTGAGCAATAGGAGGTTGATATGGCAGACACGGTAAACAAAACTTTGGATCCGCGCTTGAATCGACGCGGCTTCCTGAAGGGATGTACCATGGCAGCAGCCGCTCTGGGACTCTCTGAAGCCATGGTCCCGAAAATGGTGGAAGCCGCTACTTCGGGCCAGCGTCCCCCGGTTATCTGGCTGCACTTTCAGGAATGCACCGGTTGTACCGAGTCCCTGCTCCGCGGCGCCCACCCCGACCTGGCCCGGCTGATCCTCGACATCATCTCCCTGGACTACCATGAAACCGTCATGGCCGCCGCCGGCCACCAGGCCGAAGAGGCTCTGCATGCCTCAATGGAGGCAAACGCCGGCAAGTACCTGCTGGTCGTCGAGGGTGGTATTCCTCTGGCTGAAGACGGCGTTTACTGCAAAATCGCCGGTAAAACAGCCGTTGACAGTCTCAAAGAGGTCGCCTCCAAGTGCGCGGCCATCATCGCCATCGGCACCTGCGCAACGTTTGGCGGCGTTCAGGCCGCCAAACCGAATCCGACCGGTTCCGTCGGTGTCGACAAAATCATCACCGACAAACCGATCGTTAATATCTCGGGCTGTCCGCCGAATCCGGTCAATTTCCTCGGCACCGTCCTGCACTATCTCACGTTCAACCGTCTGCCGGCCCTCGATGGTCTGAAGCGCCCGAAATTCGCCTATGGCCGTCGCATTCACGATCATTGCGAACGTCGCGCCCATTTTGACGAGGGCCGTTTCGTCGAGCAATTCGGCGACGAGTACCACAAACTTGGCTATTGTCTCTACAAGGTCGGCTGCAAGGGACCGGAGACCTTTGCCAATTGTCCGGTTGCCCGCTTCAATGAGGCCGGCGTCTGGCCGGTATCAGTCGGACACGGTTGTATAGGTTGTACTGAGCCAAATTTCTGGGATACCATGACACCGTTCTATGACCGCATCCCCAATGTCAAGATTCCGGGATCCGGTATCATCGATGATGCCGACACACTCGGCACCAAGATCCTCGGTGTGACTGCTGCCGCAGTCGGTATCCACGCTGCTGTCGGAGTCGGTAAACGCCTTATCAAGGGCAAGTCCGACGGGAGCGAATGATTACGCGCAGATCGCTGATCATTGATTATTGCAAACAACCACTAAGCTTTGGAGGTTTTACAGATGGCTCAGAAAATCACCATTGATCCGATCACCCGGATTGAAGGTCACTTGCGAATAGATGTAGAGGTCGATGGCGGGGCGGTCACCAATGCCTGGTCATCCGGTCAGATGTTCAGAGGCCTGGAGATCATTCTGCAGGGCCGCGATCCACGCGATGCCCAGCATTTCGTCCAGCGTATCTGCGGCGTCTGCACCACCGTTCATGCGCTGGCCTCGGTTCGTGCCGTTGAAGATGCACTGAAGCTCGAGATTCCGCTCAACGCCCAGCTCATCCGTAACCTCGTCCAGGGCATCCATGCCCTGCAGGATCACATCGTTCATTTCTACGCCCTGTCGGCATTGGACTGGGTCGATGTCGTCTCCGCCCTCGATGCCGATCCGGTAGCCACCCAGCGCCTGGCCGAATCCCTGTCCAACTGGCCGGGCAACAGCGCCAAGCGATTTGCCGCAGTCAAAGCCAAGGTCAAGGCCCTGGTTGAGAGCGGCCAGCTCGGTCCGTTCGCCAACGCCTATTGGGGCCACGCCGCAATGAAGCTGCCGCCGGAGGCCAACCTGATGGCGGTATCCCACTACCTCGAAGCGCTCGATTACCAGCGCAAGGCCACTGAGGCGCTCGGCATCATCGGCGGCAAGAACCCGCACGTGCAAAATCTCAACGTCGGCGGCGTCACCACCGCCATCAACCTGAACAACCAAGCCACCCTCAACATGGAGCGCCTCTACCGCATCAGGCAGCTGGTCGAAGAGGTCCGTGATTTCATCAACAACGTTTACCTGGTCGACCTGGCCGCAGTCGGCGCCCTGTATGCCGAATGGCTGCCTTACGGCGCCGGTGTCACCAACTACCTGGCCGCCCCGGATATGCCGACCGACGCCCTGGCCACCACCTTCGATCTGCCCGGCGGCACCATCATGGGCGGCGATCTGGCCAGCGTCAAGCTGTTCAACGACTTCAAGGATCCTGCCTTCCGCGACCACGTCGAAGAATCGATTGCCCGCGGCTGGTACGACGGCGACTGGCAGAAACACCCCTACGAGGAAGATACCAAGCCGAAACCGGGATCTTTCGACGAGAACGGCCGTTACACCTGGCTCAAGGCGCCGCGTTTCGACGGCAAACCGATGCAGGTCGGCCCGCTTTCGCAGATGCTGGTCGGCTATGCCTCCGGTCATGGCGAGATTGTCAAACGGGTCAACGGCGCCCTTGACCTGATCAGCACCATCGCCGGAGTTCGCGTCGGGCCGGATGCCCTGTTCGGCACCCTCGGCCGCCATGCCGCCCGCGCCGTCCGCTGTTCGCTGATGGCCGATCTGACCCTGAAGCACTGGGATATGCTGGTCGACAACGTCGGCAAAGGCGATCTGGAGATATTCAACCCGCCGACCTTCCCGAAAGGCGAGCAAAAGGGTATGGGCTGGCATGAAGCGCCACGGGGCCTCCTGTCGCACTGGATCGTCATCCAGGACGGCAAGATCAAGAACTATCAATGTGTCGTCCCGTCGACCTGGAACGCCGGCCCGCGCGACGCCCAGGATCAACTCGGACCGTACGAAGCCTCGTTGCTGGCCAACCCGATCGCCGATCCGGAACGACCGCTCGAAGTCCTGCGAACCATCCACTCCTTCGATCCATGCATTGCCTGCGCCGTTCACATGCTGGATCCGGAAGGCCGTGAAGTAATGAAAGTCAAAGCGCTGTAATGGCATGACAGAACACTTTCAACTCTCGGCAACGACCGACAGGAGGCAATTATGACGTATGAGAAGAAGAAATGCTGGAGCATTCTGCTCCGGCTTTATCACTGGGCGTTTGCGCTCTCCATCATCGCGTTGGTCATCACCGGCTTCTATATCAACAGCCCGTGGACCAACACGTTGCAAGAAGGCAGCGCCAGCTTCCCGATGGCCTGGACGCGCTACATCCACTTCGTGGCCGGCTTTGTCTTCACCGGTGCGGTCCTGGCACGGATCTTTCTGTATCTCTTCGGCAACAAGCAGGAGCGAATTCTTGAGCATCTGCCGGTCACTCCGCGCAATATCAAGAATCTCGGCAATACCTTGCTGCGCTACAGCTACATCCAGGAAGGTCACGATACCGATCGGCTCGGCCATAATGTCCTGGCTGGACTGACCTATGTAATCACTATCATCGCCGCGGTTTTCCAACTGGTCAGCGGCTTTTATCTGCTCTACCCGGAACTCGCCGTATGGGAAGGCTGGGGGCTGATGATCTTCGGCAGTCAGCAGTCGGCTCGTTACGTCCATCATCTGCTGATGTGGTGGTTCATGATTTTTGCCCTGATCCACGTCTACCTGGTGATATGGAATGACGTGCGTCGCCCGGAAGGACTTGTCTCATCTATTTTCACCGGTGACAAATTCATCCATAAGGCGTAACGCTCCGCAAAACGGGGTCGAAATCCGCGTCCGGGGCATCGTCCAGGGCGTCGGGTTTCGGCCCTTCGTTTTCCAGCTTGCCTCCCGTTTCGCCATCTGCGGAACGGTCACCAATACCAGTGACGGGGTAGTCATCAGGGCATGGGCCCCCGCTGCAGCATTACTGTCATTCCAGGCCGCCCTGGTCGACCAGGCACCCCCGCTGGCACGCATCACCGACATCGATCACCGGCCTCTGAGTTCACCAGCCGAAAGCGATTCCTTCACCATCCTGCCGAGCCGGGACACCGGCACCGTTCTGGCCATTATCCCCCCGGACATAGCCCTCTGCGACGATTGCCTGGCGGAACTTCGTAATCCGGCGGACCACCGCTATCGCTACCCGTTCATCAATTGCACCAATTGCGGACCGCGTTTTTCCATCATCGAGACACTCCCCTACGATCGCTCCCGCACCTCGATGAAACAGTTCCCGATGTGTCCGGTCTGCGCCGAGGAATACAAAGACCCTGCTAACCGCCGCTATCACGCGCAACCCAATGCCTGCCCGGTCTGCGGCCCGCAGCTGAGCTGGCACGATCGAAACGGCAGCACGCTTACCGTCGATGATATCATTGCCGCCGCCATTGGTGCCATCAACAGTGGCGCAATACTTGCCATCCGCGGCCTTGGCGGCTTTCATCTGTGCGTCGATGCCTGCTCCGAAGCACCGGTCGCACAGCTCAGAGAGCGCAAGAGACGACCCGCCAAGCCGCTCGCGGTGATGGTTGCCGACGTGGCAGCAGCGCGCCGCCTCTGCAACCTGTCAGACGAGCAGGCACGGGTGCTGTCCGGGCCGCAGCATCCGATCGTCCTGCTGACGGTCCGGCCGCAGACGAAGCTCGCGACCAACCTTGCCCCGCAGCTGAGCGATATCGGCATTATGCTGCCCTATACGCCGCTCCATCACCTGCTCTTCACGCACCCGGACTGCCCGGCGGCACTGGTCATGACCAGCGGCAATGTCGGCGGCGAACCGATCTGCACCGACAACAAAGAGGCCTTCCGACGCCTGGCCGGTATTGCCGATTTTTTCCTGCTCCACAATCGCGATATCGTCACTCGAGTCGACGATTCGGTGGTCAAGGTCGTCGCCGGACACCCCCGCCTGATGCGTCGCTCCCGTGGATACGTACCGGCACCGATCCTCGTTCCCTACGAACTACCGGCCATCATCGGTTGCGGCGGCGGCCTGAAAAGCACCTTCAGCCTGGCCCGCGGCAAGACCATATTCCCAAGTCAGCACATCGGTGACCTGTTCAACCTGCCTTCCTATGACTTTTATCGGGAATCGGTGATCAACCTCAAGCGGCTCTTTGCCATCGAGCCGGTCGCCGCCTGCTGTGATCTGCACCCCGATTACCTGAGCAGTCACTTCGCCAAAGAGCTTGGACTGCCGCTGTACAGAGCGCAGCACCATCATGCCCACGCAGTTGCGGTGATGGCCGAGCACGGCCTGTCCGGTCCAGTGCTCGCCGTCGTGCTGGACGGAACGGGTTACGGCACGGACGGCACGATTTGGGGCGGCGAGCTGTTGCAGGTCGATCTCACTTCGTTTCATCGCCTCGGCTGTCTCGAACCACTGCCGCTGCCCGGGGGTGACGCGGCTGCCGCGGAACCGTGGCGGATGGCAATGGCCTGTCTTTTCCGTTGCTTTGGAGAAAAGGCCTGTGACGCTCCCTATCTGGTCGACATAGATCCGGCCCGGCGGCGCGTCGTTTTGCAGATGCTTGAGAGCGGTTTCAATACGCCGCTGACCTCGAGCTGCGGCCGACTCTTCGACGCTATCGCCGCGCTGCTCGGCCTGCAGTCGGTCTCGAGTTTTGAAGGAGAAGCAGCCATGCGCCTGGAAGCATGTGCCCGGCAGGCGGTGACCAATCGCTGGCAAGACGAATTACTGGAACATCAGGAAGATTGCCGGCTGGATCTGCACTATCGAGAAAATGAACAAAGGTGGGAGATTATTTCCTCGAAATTTGTTAAAAGGATGATGGACGATCTTGATACCAGCGGCAACGGCCCCGTCGCGGCCCTGCAGTTTCACTCCTGGCTTATCACTCGTATCTCACACCTTGTCGAGAAACTTGCTGGCAGAACAGGAATCACGACTGTCGTTCTGTCCGGCGGCTGCCTGCAAAACGAACTGCTGCTGGACGGCTTGCTCTTTTCCCTAGGCCAACGGGGACTATCGACCTATTCGGGAGTACAAATCCCTCACAACGACGGCGGCATCTCTGTCGGCCAGGCAGTTATCGGAGGATTACAACATGTGTCTAGCAGTACCGATGAAAGTTGAACAGGTGGAAGGAAGTCCGGACGATTTCACCAGCGAGCAGCTGGCCACCGTGAATATGGACGGGATCAGCAGAAAAGTGCGTCTCGACGTTGTCGATCGCTGGCCTGAAGTCGGCGATTACGTCATCGTCCACGCCGGCTTCGCCATTCATTCCCTGGTCGAAGAAGAAGCCAAACGCAATATAGAACTGATCAGGGAGTTGGCGTCGCACATGCCTGAGGAGATGCTCCAGGGTGGTGACGGTTCATGAAGCATGTCGATGAATACCGGGATCGGGCCCTGATCGAGCCGCTTGCCGCCGAACTGCAGAGAGCAGTCAGCAAACCGGTTCGTCTCATGGAAATATGCGGCACCCATACCATGGCCATTTTCCGCAGCGGTATTCGTTCGATCCTGCCAGCCGGCATGGAAATCGTCTCCGGTCCGGGCTGCCCGGTCTGCGTGACCTCGGCCGCCCACATGGACGCCTTTATCTCCCTGGCCGATGCCCCAGGCGTCCGGCTCGCCATCTTCGGCGATCTGTTCCGGGTTCCCGGCTCGAACGGTTCTCTGGCCCATGCCAGCTCCCGGGGAGCCAAGGTCGAAATCGTCTACTCATCGATGGATGCCCTCGATATCGCTTCCCGTCATCCAGACGATCTGGTGATTTTTCTCGGCGTCGGTTTCGAAACGACCACCCCGGGAATCGCTGCCACCATTCTCGCCGCCCAGCGCCAAAAGATCGATAATTTCTGTGTCTTTTCTACTCATAAGGTTATTCCTGAAGCACTCGACGTACTGCTGCAGGATCCCGAATTACAGATCAATGCACTGCTCTGCCCCGGGCATGTCTCGGCAATTATCGGCGCCGCCGCCTATCAACCGTTTGTCGATCGGTATCACCTGGCCTGTGTGGTCGCCGGCTTCGAGCCCGCTGACCTGCTCAACGGCCTGATCCGGCTGGCCCGTCAGATCGGCGAGGATCGGCCGACTGTCGACAATATCTACCCACGGGTCGTCTCCTGGGAAGGCAACCACCGGGCACTGGCCATGGTCGACGAGGTCTTCGAAGCTACCGACACGCAGTGGCGTGGTCTTGGCGTGATACCGGGCAGCGGCCTGAAAATCAGAGAGCGCTATCGCGACTTCGATGCCGAGCAGCGCTTGGCCATCGTCGTCACGGATGTCCCGGAGCCTAAAGGCTGCCTCTGCGGGCAGATCCTTAAAGGACAGACCATCCCGCCGCGCTGCCCGCTCTTCGGCAGCCGCTGTACGCCGGCGTCACCGGTCGGACCGTGCATGGTTTCCAGTGAAGGGACCTGCGCCGCCTACTATAAATACGGCGAAACCGGTTGAAACAGATCCTTTCTCCTTGTCTTCCCGGACAATCCGCGCTAAACGAAACACGAACCCGAGCAACCCGATTCGATTCAAACCGTCAACCAGCGAGACGCCATGTCAGAAACCACCATCCTCCTCGATCACGGCAGCGGCGGACTGGCCAGCCAGCAATTGATCGGCGAGTTATTCCTCAAATATCTCGACAGCCCGATCCTCAGGGGCCTTGAAGACAGTGCCGTCATCGACAATCAGCCGGGAAAACTTGCCTTTACCACGGACAGCTACGTTGTCGACCCGATTTTTTTCCCTGGCGGCGACATCGGCAAACTCGCCGTGCACGGAACAATCAACGACCTGGCCATGCGTGGCGCCAGGCCCCTTTGTCTCAGTCTCGGACTGATTCTCGAAGAAGGGCTGCCGCTCGCTGATCTCGAGCGGATCATCATCTCGATCAGCGAGGCTGCAAACGACTGCGGTGTTCCAATCGTCACCGGTGATACCAAAGTTGTACCCCGCGGCAAGGCGGATAAAATCTTCATCAATACCTCCGGCATCGGCATTGTCCCGGAAAACGTTTGTCTCTCATCAAAGCAAGCTGCTACCGGTGATGCCGTGATTCTGTCCGGTACCATGGGCGATCATGGCATCACCATTATGACCCGGCGCGCCGGGATCTCCTTGCAGGGCGATTTGCAGAGCGACACCATGGCACTGCACCGCCTGGTCGCCGGTCTACTCGACCAATTTCCCGGCCGTATCCATGTCCTGCGGGATCCGACGAGGGGCGGCGTCGCCACTTCGCTCAACGAGATCGCCGCCAGCAGTGGTCGCTCTATCGTTCTTGATGAAGGATTGCTGCCGGTCAGACCCGAAGTACGCGCCGCCTGTGAGATTCTCGGCCTGGAAGCGCTCTATCTGGCCAACGAGGGCAAATGTCTGGCCGTCGTCGACCAGGGCAGTGCCGCAGATATCATCGCCGCACTGCACCGGATGCCGGAAGGCCGTGATGCTGCAATCATCGGCACAGTGGTTGACGGCACTGCCGGCAGAGTACTGATCAATACGCCGATCGGCGGTTCACGGGTCGTAACCCCGCTCCATGGCGAACCGCTCCCCCGCATCTGTTAAGCATAACGGACTTTTATGAAATCAGAAGAAAAAATCGGTATCCTGGGCGTTGGCAATACCATCGTCGGCGATGAAGGTTTCGGCGTTCACGCCGTTTCCTATCTCGACAGTAACTTTCTCTTTCCCGACAATGTGCGACTAATGGACGGCGGCACCGCCGGCATTTTTCTGAGCCCGTTTCTCGAGGAATGCGACCGCGTCATCGTTATCGACGTCGTCGATGTCGACGCCGAACCGGGATCTCTCCATTATTACAGCAGCGAGGATGTCAAGGCCGGCAAGATAAGCACCCGCATGTCTCCGCACCAGCTCGGCCTGCTCGAGGTTCTGGAAATCTGCAAACTCCGGGACGCGGCGCCGCAGCACCTGGAATTTTATTGCGTGGTCCCGAAAAGCCTCGAGGCATCGACCGAACTATCCGACGTTGTCGCCCCGAAAATCAAAGAGATTGCCAGACTCGTGCTGGCGCGCCTGGAGGAACTCGGCATCCAGATCCGACAACGCTCTCCCGAGGAGATCGTCTGACCCATGCACGAGATTTCCCTGGTTCAAAACCTGCTGCAGCAATTGCGCGACATCGCTCGGGAAAACAACGCGTCCCGGGTACTGCGAGTGACGATGCTCATAGGACCGTTGTCCGGTGTCGTCGTCGATTCGTTCACCTTCGGCTTTGATATCCTGGCCCGGGAAGACGACCTTTTTCGGGACGCAACCCTCGACATAGTCGTGCCGTCTGCCATCTTTCGCTGCAGCAGCTGCGGCCATCAGGAAGAGACGGACGGAGAACGCCCCGAATGCTGCGCTGCCTGCGGCGACCGGATCATCATTGCCCACGGGGGGGACGACCTGATCCTGCAACAAGTCGAAATGGAATAGCACTCAACCCCTGTCAACCACCACCACAAGGAATCTGCCATGTGCGATGTATGCGGATGTCACAGCCACGGTCACGACCATGGCCATGATCATGGTCACGGACACGGACACGATCACCAGCACGATCAGCCTGCCGGCAACGAGGCGCTGATCGTCGACATCAATCGTTCTCTGTTTGCCGCCAATGATGCAATGGCCCGCAGTAACCGGGAACACTTCGACGCCGACGGCGTTATAACGGTGAATCTGATTTCCAGTCCGGGATCGGGCAAGACCACCCTGCTTGAACACACGATCGACCGGCTCGGCAGTGAAATCGCCATCGGTGTCATCGAAGGTGATATCGAGACCGAGCGTGATGCTCAGCGAATCCGGGCCAAAGGCGTCCCGGCCATCCAGCTGACTACCGGCGGAGCCTGCCACCTGGACGCCTCGATGATCCACCGCGCCTATCACCAGCTGCAGAAAGAGGCGGGCGGGGATCGCCTCGATCTGGTGGTCATCGAAAATGTCGGCAACCTCGTCTGCCCGGCCACCTTCGATCTGGGAGAGCATCAGCGGATCGTGCTCGTTTCGGTACCGGAAGGACCGGACAAACCGGCTAAATACCCGAAGGCGTTCACCAGTTCACAGGTCTTCCTGATCACCAAGACCGATCTGTTACCCTATTTTGACTTTCCGGTAGAAGAAGCGACCAGGGAAGCGCTCGTTCTCAACCCGGCCCTCAAGGTGATGGCGTTTTCCTCGACAACCGGTGAGGGCTTCGATGCCTGGCTCGAGCACCTCCGTCACCTGGTCAACCGGCGCCGAACCCAATCAGAGCGGGTATAGCGCTGTTTCTCCGCTTCTCAACACAGGAACCGTCATGATCAGAGACCTCGCTCTGGCGGGAAAAGCAGCATGTTCAGCCGCCGACCAGGAAACGCTGGTGCCACTTGTTCTCAAACTCAAGGAACTCGGCCAGATCGCCCAAAAAAACGGTCTGCTGGCGCTGGAATCGGAACTGCCGGACATCGAAGACCGCTTTCTGCGTCTCGGCCTGCAACTCATCATTGATCGGACCGAGCCGAACAATGTCAAGGATATCCTTGATTCAGACATCTATTACAACGAATCGAACGGCAGAGAATTGATGAGCAAGATCATCATAAGGGAAGGATTGCTCCGTATCCAGGCTGGCGATACGCCGCGCAATATCCTGATCTGCACCTCGGTCTTTCTCGGTAAAATCGATTCCTCCTCGTTCGTCTCGATCTGATTCCATGACTCAAGGCCGCAATGAACACTCAAAGACCAGTAGAGCCGGTCTTCTGTGCTGCAAACTGTGCAACCATCATTACTACCTGGCTCCGCTGCTATGGTCCTGATCATCATGGGTGTGTCGGGCTGCGGCAAGACCACCATCGGTCGGCTGCTGGCCGAAAAGCGAGGTGCCGCGTTCTATGATGCCGACGATTTTCATCCCGAAGGCAATCGGCAGAAGATGAAAAGCGGCAAGCCGCTGACGGATGAAGATCGGCTACCCTGGCTGCAGCGGTTGCACGCTCTGATTGACGAGGCAATTCTCCAGGATCGCAGCGTCGTCCTAGCCTGTTCGGCCCTCAAGGAGCGCTATCGAAAGATTCTTCGCGGACCGCATGACAGTCAGGTCATGTTCGTCCATCTCGCCGGCCCATACGACGTTGTTGCCCGACGGATGCAAACCCGAACCGGCCACTATATGCCCCCGGCCCTGCTGGCAAGCCAGTTCAGCGCACTCGAACCTCCGATCGATGCGATCACCGTTTCCATCGAACAAACGCAAGACGAGATCGTCGCCGCCATCGACCGGCACCTGCCGCCGGTATGAACACCCCCTGAAGCCCCCTGCTGGCGCTCGGACAAACAACTGTCTCAAACACCTTTTTTGCTGCACAATTGCAAAAAATTCAATACAATAATGTCGATGCAATGAGGCTCTCGGAAGACCGGACCAACCCTCGTTTTCCTAACTCTACGGTTCATTGTCAACGCTCACCATGAAGCTCCGAGCACCTGTGCATGTGGGCCGATTGGTTCGCTTTTTCTCTCAACGGGGTTTTTCTTATGAACGATACGCAGATGATTCAAGAACTGATCGATTACAGCCGTTTGCTCTTCGAGCGCAAACTGATCCACGCTTCGGGCGGCAACACCAGTGTCCGCCGCGGCAATACCGTCTGGATCAGCCGGACGGGAGCAGAACTGGGCGCCTTGACCGAGGATTTGGTGGTCACCGTCGATCTTGACGGTACCGTTATCAACGGCAGCGCCCCGTCAAAGGAAATGGGCATGCACCTGGCCATGTACCGGGCGCGCCCGGACGCAGGCGCCGTCATTCACGCCCACCCCACCTTCTCGATCGCTTATTCAACCAAGATCAAGGATGCCACTCACGATGCCGTGCCGCCCTTTACTGCGGCATTTTACGTCCGGGCCGGCCGGGTACCGATGATACCCTATCACCCCTCCGGAGCCATGAGTCTCCATGAGGCCGTGGTCGACCTGGCTCCCCACTACCATGCCCTGCTGCTTCGCCAGCACGGACTGCTGGTGGCTGGCACTACCATGGCCGCAACGCTCGGTATCGTCGAAGAGATCGAACAATGTTGCCAGATAGCGGTACTGGTTAACGGTTCGGGCGAGGCCCTGAACTCGGCCCAATGTCTGGCCATCGATCAGGCCATGGACCGCTCGTGGCAGGATTGATACCCCAAAGGGGCACACCATGAATGAACTGCTGCTCGCCTTCTACGGCGACGACTTTACCGGATCGGCCGACGCGATGGAGGCCTTGACGCTTAGCGGGGTGAGCACGGCCCTCTTTCTCGGTCGTCCGGATCCAAACAAATTGCCGGAGCGGTTGAGCGGCATCCAAGCGATCGGCATATCGGGGATCAGCAGGAGCATGACGCCGACGCAGATGGACGAAGAGTTGCCGCAACAATTCGCATTGCTCAACAATCTCGGAGCCCCGATTTTTCATTACAAGGTCTGCGCCACCTTTGATTCTTCGCCGACAGTCGGCAATATCGGTCACGCTGCGGAAATAGCCTTTCGCTTGATCGATCCGACGCTGGCCATCATCGCCCAAGGAGTCCCGGTTCTCGGCCGTTACGTGGTCTTCGGCAATCATTTCACCACCTACGGCGATGAAACGTACCGCTTGGACCGCCACCCGATGATGAGCCGGCACCCGATCACCCCGATGGACGAGGGCGATTTGGGGCTTCACTTTGCCAGGCAATCGAACCGGAAGGTGAAGCTGGTAAACCTGCTGCACCTCGACGAGCCGTTTCCCACCCTGTCGAGCCGTGTCGATCGTGCCCTCGCCGAGGGCAACGAGATACTCCTGTTCGATACGCTGGAAAATCGTCATCTGCAGACGATCGGTCGTCTTGTCGCCGAAAAGTCCCGCCTCGGCAGGGTCTTTGCCATCGGATCATCGGGCTTTGAATATGCGATGGCCATGCATTGGCAGGCTACCGGCACAATTACCAAGCCGGCGCCGATTCCACCGGTGGGTCCCGTCGATCGGCTCATCGTCGTGTCCGGCAGCGCCGCGGCCAAGACCGCGGAACAAATCGAATACGCCCTCGCCCACGGTTTTAGCGGCATCAGACTCGATTCGGCCCTGCTGGTGGACGACAGCACGGCCGCCGGAGAGCGAACCCGCGTCGTTCAAGAAGGTATCAATGCCATCACGGCGGGGAGCAGTATTGTCCTCTATTCCACCATCGGTCCAGACGATCCCGCTATCGCCGCGACCAGGACCCGACTGCATGAACTTGGCATCGATACGGATGAAGCAGGGCAGCGACTGGGACGACAACAGGGGCTCATCCTGCGGGCACTGCTCGATGCCACCGGACTCAAACGGGTCTGCGTCGCCGGCGGCGACACCTGCAGCTATACCCTTCGCCAGCTCGATATCCACTCGCTGGAGTTGCTCATGCCGATTACCCCGGCCGCCCCGCTCTGCCGTGCCTTTTCCGATCACCCGGCCTTCGACGGCCTACAGGTCGCATCGAAGGGTGGGCAGATCGGTGCCCCAGGCTATTTTCTCGAGGTGCTGGCCGGCAAACGGGAAAGCGTGCCGCTCAGGTAAGGTTGGGCTGAAACTGCGCCGGGTTACCGCAACCGTTCGGGAAGATCCGTGTCCTGCTGGATCTTGATGATATTATCAATGGTGTTCTGGATATGCTCCCGGAGGATCTCGACCGTGCCCTCCCTGTCTCCGGCGGCAATGACATCGACGATCCGGCGGTGATATTTGCGGCCGGTCTGGTTGCCGAGTGCAATGACCACGTTTTCCATGGATGTACGAAACAGCTCGTTGAGAATTTTATTGACTTTGATAACCAACGAATTGCCCGATATTTCGCAGAGCTTTCGGTGAAAGCCGAGATCAAGTTCGGTAATCCTGGCAATCTCCTCCTCCGCCGTTCCCTCGAGTTCCTCAACGTTTTGCAGCAGCCATTTGACATCCTCTCCGGAAAGATTCTGGAAAACAAGCGGAACGATACCCACTTCGAGAATCTTCCTGAACTCCAGCACCTCCAGGATACTCCCTTTATCCAGGCCGATAATGGGCACGAGCATGTTCATGTTCATGTCCACCGAGACATCGACGACAAAAGTCCCCTCTCCCTGCCGCGGAATAAGGAATCCCTGGGCTATCAAGGAATTGAGTGCAGTCCGTACGGAAATTCTGCTGACTCCCATCAATCGGCACAACTCCGTCTCCGACGGGATCTTCTCCCCGGCCCGCCAGTGCCCCTCCAGCAAGATGGCACGCAATTGCTCATAGACCTGGGTATGGACCTTTTCCGTCTTGATGGTCTTGATCAGCTGTTTGTCCACCAGGTTCTTAGCAACGACCAAAATTTCTCCCCTCAATAGGCGGTCACGCCGCCATCTACCGGCAATGCGACGCCATTGATAAAACTTCCGGCGTCCGATGCAAGGTACACGGCTGCCTCAGCGATATCCTCAAGACTGGCCATCCTCCCCAACGGCACTTCGCCCAACCGCTCCTGGCGACGCTGCGGATCCTTGAGCATTTCACGGACAAGCGGCGTATCGGCAGTGCTCGGACAGATGGCGTTGCAGCGGATATTGAACGAGCCGTAGCGTGAAGCGATCGACCGGGTTAGCAGGGTAATGGCCCCTTTGGCGGTGGTATATGCTTCCGGGGTGTACTTGTGCCCGATCAGACCGCAGACCGACGACATATTGATGATCGAACCACCGCCGAGCTTCTTCATGATCGGCAGCACGTATTTGATACCGAGAAACACTCCTTTGATGTTGACGTTGTACATCATGTCGAGTTCCTCGCCGCTCATCTCTTCGATCACTTTGCGGATATTGATGCCGGCGTTGTTGACCAGGATATCGACGCCTCCACACTCCGTCTCCATGCGGCGCATCGCCTCCCGCCAAGCGGCCTCGCTGCTGACGTCGAGTTCGACAAACTTGCCGCTGCCGCCTTGGGCGGCCAGCTGGCGCACAGCCTCGTCGCCCTGGTCTTTCTTGACGTCAGCGACATAAACGACAGCTCCCTCACGGCAGAACAATCCGGCAATGGCCAGACCGATCCCCTGAGCCCCACCGGTGATCAAGGCCCGCTTGTTTGCAAGTCTCATTTCTATTGAACCTCTGCCCTCCGGCCTGCTTCACGGGAACAGGCCGGAGGATCTATGTGGTCTGTGGTTATCAGTTTGCGGCGGCGGCAGCGGCCTGGACTTTCTGGATCAAATCTTTTCCAATCTTATCGGCAAACTCGTCGTAAACGGGTTGTACCGCGTCCTGAAAGGCCTTGATCTGCTCCGGGGTCAACTCGGTAACCGTCATGCCGTTCTTTCTCAACTCGGCCACGTAATCCGAGTTCATCTGGCGGTTGACCTGCCGCTGATAGAGCGCCGATTCATAGGCAGCATCGAGCAGGAGCTGTTGATCTTCGGGGCTGAACGAATCGAACAGCTTCTTGTTCATCAGCAGAATGTGCGGCCCGTAGACGTGACCGGTCAGCGAGGTGTAGCCTTGAACTTCATAAAATTTCTGGAGATAAATGGTCGGAATCGGATTTTCCTGGCCGTCGATGGTTTTCTGTTGCATTGCGGTGAACACCTCGCTGAATGGCATCGGCGTCGGATTGGCGCCGAGTGCTTTCCAGGCGGCAAGGTGAATCGGGTTTTCCATGGTCCTGATCTTCAACCCTTTCAAGTCGGCGGGGCTGGTGACCTCGCGGGCGCTGTTGGTCAATTGACGAAAACCGTTCTCATAATAAGCGAGCAACTTGAGTCCCTTGCCCTCAAGCTTGGCGGCCAACTCTTTGCCGACCTCACCGTCGAGCACTGCATCGGCTGCTTTTTCACTCGGAAAGATAAAGGGCAGATCCAGCACCATAAAGTCCGGGACCAGGCCGACCAGCGGAGAGGCCGAGGTACAGACCATTTCCAGGCTGCCCATCTGGGTCGACTCGGTGGCACGAACATCATCGCCAAGCTGGGCGTTGGCATACACCTGCACCTCGAAGGCCCCGGGTTTTTTCTCGTTGAGGATCTCACCGAACTTGACACTGGCCAGATAGGACGGGTGTTTCTCGTTGACACCATTGGAAATCTTGAGCAGCACCGGTTTATCTGCTGCAGCCGCACTGCCGGAAAATACCGGCATCATCGCCAGGGCCATTGCCAGCCCCATGGCCAGAACTCCTCTCTTCTTCATAACTGCCTCCTCTGGTAGTCCCTTACGGGGATTCGCTCTACTGCACCATCGAGGTCATCCGCAATGGTACGGAAATATCGACAAGGTGACCGTGATCAATCCATCATATTGGGAATAAAAGTTACAATCCCAGGGATATACGTGATCAAAATCAGCGTGGCGATCATGATGATGATATTGGGCGTGATTGCCTTGCTCAATCGAGCCACCGACAGTTTCGAGATGCCGCAGCCGACATAGAGAATATTGCCGACCGGCGGCGTGATCAGACCGATGCACAGGTTAACGATCATCACCACACCGAAATAAACGGGATCAAGACCAAAGTCTACGACTATGGGCATCAGCATCGGACCGAGGATGAGCAATGCCGGAGTCAAGTCCATGACACAGCCGACCAGCAGCAACAGGATATTGATGAAGAACATCAGCAGGTACGGATTGTCACCGGCCAGACCGAGCAGCGAGCGGGAAAGCATCTGCGGAATCTGGGCGACGGTGATCAGATAGGCGGCCGCCATGGCAGCTCCGCAGACGAGCATGACCACCGAGGTCATGCGTGCCGTGCTGATAAACAATTGCGGCAGCACTCGCAAATCAAGCTGCCGGTAAATGACAAAACTAACGAAAAAGGCATAGACGACGGCGATCACCGCCGCCTCGGTAGGCGTATAGACACCGCTGACGATACCGCCCAGAATGATTAGCGGCAAGAGCAGCGCCCAGAAGGCATCTTTGCCTGCTTTCAGGACATTGAGCAGCTTGAACGTACCCTTGTATGAGTAACCACCCTTGCGGGTGTGGATATTCCAGCCGATCATCAAACCAACGCCGATCAGCAGACCGGGAATAATGCCGCCGAGAAAGAGTTTGACGATCGATACGTTGGCGATGACGCCGAAGATGATCATCGGGATACTCGGCGGGATGATCGGACCGATAGTGCCGGCGGCACTGAACAGTGCGGCTGCTTTTTCCTCATCGTAGCCCTCGTCTTTCATCACCGGGTAGAGTAGCGATCCCATGGCCGAGGTGTCGGCGACCGCTGATCCAGAAACACCGGCAAAAAGCATACTGGCCATTACCGTCACGTAACCGAGACCGCCCCTGATATGGCCAAGCAATGCACCGGCAAACTCAACAATCCGCTTGGAAATACCACCGGAGTTCATAATCTCGCCGGCGAGCAGGAAAAACGGAATGGCCATCAGCGGAAAATTATCGATACCACGGACGATATTTTGGGCGAGCAGGGCCGGCGAGACATTACCGGAAACGATCATCAGGGCCAGGGCCGTCAGGATCAAGGCAAAAGCGATCGGAACCGACAACAGTATAAAGCCGAAAAGGGCACACAGAAATAAGGCCAACATTAGTGCTCTCCTTTGATCTCGATGGCAAATGCCCGAACCAGTTCTGTCAGCTTCAAGACACCTTGCAACAGCAGCATGACGGCGCTGAACGGCACGACCAAATAGACAATCCCGTAGGGAATGGACAAGGCCGGGGAGGTCCAGCCGGTCTCCATCGTGTGTGCGGTAATGGCCCAACCACCCCAGAGCAGAACTCCCAGGGCAACCAAGGCAAGCAGGTTGGCGACGATGCGGATGATCATCGCCGTTCGTTTCGGCAAAAAGATCAGCAGATCGAGGCCGAGATGTTCGTTTTTGATGTACGCCAGGATCGAGCCGAGGAAAGCCAGCCAGATCAACATGAACCGGGACAGTTCCTCAGACCAGGCCAGGGATGAATTCAGGAAATAGCGGGCGATGACATTGGAAAAGACGATGATCACCATCAGGCCGAGCAGAATGCCGATAAACCCGCCGATGATCCGCGCAAACCAGTCTTCCAGTCGCCGAATGAAGCTGGTCTGCGGTGCTGTGGTAGACATGACGTAACCTCCTCTCTACCGGGGATCTGCCTGCCGCTGTCACGACGGAAAGAAACGGCCAGTCACCCCGGCCGACATCAACCGAAAACGGCGCACCGCCGGTCGAACCCCAAAACGGTACTGTTCAGTTGTATTACAAGTTGACTAGTATGATACCAGCCCATGGCTTGTCAAGCCTTTTTCCTCAGGCCGAAGCGGAGAACTGCAGCCGGTTACGACGCCGCCTTGATAGCCGCCAGCACTTCCCGGCCGTTGTTTTCCAGGATGTCCCAGCCAAGGGAGCTGCCGAGGTGCTCAGGATCTTCGGTCGATCCGGATCGCGTCTTACAGAGCAACCAACTACCGTCCAAATTAGCCAACCCACCGGTAAGACTGATTGTATCGCCATGCAGGGCGGCATGGGCAAATGCCGGAATGCTGCAACCGCCTTCGAGGGTCTTCAGGTAGGCTCGCTCAGCACGCATGACGAGTTCGGTTTCATGGTGATTCAAGCAGGCGCGGATCAGTCGGCGCTTATCCTCCGGCAAGCTCTGCGATGCTTCAACGGCAATACACCCCTGGCCGACCGGCGGCACGAATTGCTCTACCGGGAAATCATGAACAATCAGGTCGTCGTAGCCCATTCGGGTCACACCAGCAAACGCCAGTATCAATGCATCACAAGCACCATCTTCAAGTTTGCGCAGCCGTGTCTGGAGATTGCCGCGCATCGGCACGGTCTGCACCTGGGGATAAAAATGGCGCAGCAAGGCGACCCGGCGGACCGACGACGTGCCGACGACAATGGTGCTCCGGGGTCCGTCGAGCCGCAGGTCGGATTGGTAACTGACCAGTACATCGTGGCTCTTCTCCCGCTCGGTATAGGCGATCAGCTCAAAACCGGGGGGCAGCGTCGACTGCATATCCTTGGCGCTGTGCACAGCTATATCGGTGAGTCCGCCGGCCAGCTGCTCCTCCAGTTCCTCGGTAAAAACCCCTTTGCTGCCGATCTTGGCAATCGATCGATCGAGAATTTTATCGCCGCGTGTCTCGATGGGAGTGATTTTCGTTTTCAGGCCATGCGCTTCGAGCATGCGCGCCACCGTTTCAGTCTGCCACATGGCAAGTTTGCTCTTTCTCGTGCCGATGGTAATCGTTGTCATCACTGTATCTCTTTAAAATTGGTACATCGGTGAAAAAGATGGCAGCTTACCACAAATGACGTGGAAATGTAAGGCAGACACGTTGCTAGGTGGTGCGGCCGGTCATCTGCGCCGCTGCCGTCGCAGCTTCCCCAGCCGCCGGCAGAGAGATCATAAACGTGGCTCCCTGATTGGACGCACTGACCACGGTGATCCGGCCACCGTGTGCCGTCACCACGGCCTGAACATAATTGAGCCCCAATCCCAGACCCGGTTTGCTGCGACTTCGGTCGCCACGATACAAACGCTCCCAGATCCGATCCTGCTCATGGGGCGAAATGCCGATACCGGTATCTTTAAAACTGATGGTCACCCAGTCATCGGCCTGCTCAGCCAGTATCGTCACCGTCCCTCGTTTACGGTTATACTTAATGGCGTTATCGAGCAGATTGGCAAAGACCTGGACAAGCCGGGTCCGATCGCCGCGTACCGCCAGATCACCAGCCACCGACAGGCTGATATCGACCCCGCTATCTTCGGCGCTGTACTGGTAGAGCTCAATCACCTCCTGCAATACCTCGTGGAGAAAGACGTCCTCGATCTCCAGCTGCATGGTCCCGGCCTCCGCTTCGGCAACACTCATCATGATCCGCAGCATCGATAGGACGCGCTGTGCCTCTTCCAGGCAGTCCGACAAGCTGTTTTTCAGCAAAATCGGGTTATCACCGCCCTGCAGACCATATTCGGCAACTGAGCGCAAACGGGTCATCGGCGTACGCAGATCATGGGCCACGTTGTCAAGCGAGTCTTGCATCTCACTGACCAGGGCGCGATTTTGTTTAATGATCCGATTCATCTCTTTACTGATCAGCCGATAGTCGGGATCCTTGACTAGTGACGGATCGAGCAGTTCACCACCACCCCGGCCAAGTCGACTGAGCGAGACCCCCAATTGACGCAAAGGCCGCCGGCTGTAGCGACGGCCGATCTGCACGATCAGAATGGACAACGGCAAAGCCCCCACCACCCCACCTGCGACAAGCACGGCCAAGCGCTGATAAAGCCGGTAGGAAAGCTGGTCCGGCCGCCCGGCCTGAATAACCACACCGTCAGCGGTGCCCAGAGAGATGATATTGAAACGCGGCGCCGCTGCCTCATTGTTGCCACTCAGGTCCAGCCAGCAACCACTGACCTGCGGATCAAGCCGGGCGAGAATGGAAAAATCGATGGTACTGTCTTGACTGGCAAAAAAAAGCAGGTGGTGCTCATCCCTGATAACGCGTACGAAGGCGAGCTCATCAAGAGTATTCTCATCAAACGAAGAGGAAAAAACATCCGGCCCGAGAAACAACAGCCGGTTTCGTTCCATGAACGCTTCGACAGAATCGGCCAGATCATCCAGGATCGACTGTTGTATCAGCGACCGGGCGGACGCCAGTATCACCCCGAAAAAAATGAGCTGTATCAGCCAGAGCAGCAGAACAGAGCCGATTGCCCCGTTGCTGCCTGAACGTAGACGATCAGCCACCGATTTTAAGGACATACCCCATGCCCCTGACGGTATGAATCAATTTCTGTTCGAAATCCCGGTCGATTTTGGTCCGGAGACGACATACCAGCACATCGACGACATTGGTCTGCGGATCAAACGAGTAATCGTAGACCCGCTCGAGGATCGATGTCTTGGAAATGACGATTTCAGGGTTTCTCATCAGATACTCGAGCAATGCGTATTCTTTGGCAGGCAGCTCGATCCGCTCCTGTTGCCGGGTCACCTCCCGACGCAGCAGGTCCATGCGCAAATCGTGGTAGTGCAGCATCGTCGGTTCTGCATGTTTTCGGTCCCGTCGAATCAGTGCCTGGACCCTGGCGAGCAACTCGCTGAAGGAAAACGGCTTGACCATGTAATCGTCACCGCCCTGCTGGAGTCCTTTGATCCGATCGTCCACCGATTGCCGGGCGCTGAGGATCAATACCGGCGTGTCGATCCGGTGCCGGCGCAACTGTTCGATCACACGGAGTCCATCGAGACCGGGCAGCATGATATCGATAACGGCGGCGTCATAATGCTCGGCAAGTCCGGCGGCAAGCCCGTCCCGGCCATCATGACAGATATCGACGATAAAACCGGCCTGGCGCAATCCTTTCCCGATAAACGAAGCGATGGTCGTGTCGTCTTCGATGATCAACACCTTCATGGCATCTAATCGTTTCCTCTCTTCTCCTGCAGACAAATCGCCGATCCGTGTCGACCGGTGTGGCCGATACCATTGCGGCAGGCACGACGATAGCTGAAATAGTTGCTGGAACAGCTGGTACAGATCCCCGATATTTGGATGTTGTCGACCGGCAGACCGGCCTCGGTCAACTGCCAGGTCGACAGCTGCCAGAAATCAAAATAATTCGGTGCGCATTGAAAACGCCAGAACGACGGCGGCAATTCATCCCGGTAATTAACAAACTCAGCGCAACACGGGCCAAGCGATGGACCGATAAAGGCTTCGCAGTGACGGGGGTCGGTTCGCAACTCTGTTTTCATCAGCGCCACCGTTTTACCGATCAGGCCGGCGACACTGCCGCGCCAACCGCAATGGACGGCCGCCACTGCCCGGCGCACCGGATCGTGCAGCAAAACGGCCTGGCAATCCGCCTGCTGCACCAGCAAGGCAGTCCCCGGGTCGGTGGTGATCAGGGCATCATAACCGTCCACTTCTTGATCACCGGCCGCTCCGCCGTCGACCAGACAGATCCTGTCACCATGGACCTGGCGGGCACTGATCAGCCGTTCCACCGCCATCGCTTCCTTGACTCGCCGTCGATTCTCAGCGACGCAGGCAGGATCGTCGCCGACATGATAACTCAGATTCAAACTACCGAAGCGGCCCTGACTGACCCCGCCGTCTCTCTGAAAAAAACGATAATGCACCATAACCCTGCGTTTGAGTTCCGTATTCGTCATGGGTCGGCAAATACGATCCTTTGGTCCGTTGTTCCATCGTTTAAGCAGATGAACTCGTCCCCTGTCAAGAAGCGACTCACCAACAGGACCTGATTCCGTTGTCACCATCCTACCGACACGGAAAACCGCAGGGCTGGGCTGCCCGAAGCACTCCTGCTGAATCACCATTTCGTTACGGTGCCCGTTACGGTGCCCCCCCTACCGGGCCTGCTGTCCGGCAGACTGCATCGCCAAGACTCGACGGGATGGAGAACAAAGTCAGATGATTGTGGACAGGAGCCCTGTGCCGGAGAGAGCGACCAGCAGTCTCCCCGCTCAGGACCTTGCTCTGCATTACTCGGTGACTTTCAGTTCCCGGACGGGAACAAAAAAGGGACGCCTCCGCTTGGAGATACATCCCTTTTCACTGGTTGAAAGCTTGGCTGTCGACTAGAAGAAGGCCTCGAAGGTCAGATACACCTGATCGGCCGACTCGACCGGATCAAGTCCCATCATCTGCAGCATCATCCGGTCGCCGGCATTGCCGAGATCATACGGCGCCATATTCCAGTCGCCGGAGCCGGAATAATCGTACTCGTAATGTTGATAGCCAAGGCGGATGAAGGCCTTGCCGTAGCGGGAAATCGCTTCTCCGGCAGGGATATCGTAAATGGTATAGACTTCAAACACCTGGCCGCGAGTGGCCAGTTTCGACTGATAGATGTCGTCATGCCCCGGGGTCAGGGCCAGCCAGTATTCGGAACCGTAATTGTATTCGGCGCCCACCTTCAGGCGGAGGTCATCGATATCATAGCGCAGGCCGGCATAGAAGGCATAGCCGTTGTTCTCGTCTGTCTCCGGACCGCTGAGACCGGCAGCCATCGCCGCGTAATCGTTGAACATGCCGTTCTCATTCGGTCGGCTCTGCGACCAACCACCGGCGACGAAATAGTTCCAATTGCCGGTGCTGGCCTGGTAGACCAGATCGGTATGCAGGATATTACCCAGCGTCTTCCGCGCGCCCAAACCGGACATATCGCCAAAATTCGCATTGATGATCGGATCCTGGAAATTGGGGTAATTGAAGACGTTGAAAGCCATGAACGACTGAACATTGAGCAGTCGGTCGCCACTGTCGAAGACATCCCAGTTGAAACCGGCGAAATCGACATCGTTGATCACGCTGTCTTCCTGGAGTCCGTCTTCAAAACCACGACCGTAGCAGAAACGAATCTTGCCGATACCGAGGCTCTCGTTACCCCACTGGTAACCATACCCGAGCACGAATCCGTCAAACGGCCAATCCATGAAGGCAACCGGCGTTGCCAGCCGCTCATCGACACCCATTCTGATCTGCGCCGGGACCCCATCGGTGGTCGGCCTGCGACCAACGGAAATCCAGACGGGAGCACCGCCGACGTTGTTCCAGTTGACGTAGGCACGATCGACATAGAGCGCACTGTCACCGACCGGAGACCTGCTGACATTGCCGTCAAACACCGGCCAGATAGCGCCGGATTCGTCACTGAACGCCGACTGCATCCCCCAGGTCTTATACATGGCCAGTCGGCCCTTGAATTCGACATTCTCCGTTGCCAGAACCTGCAGATTCAGACGAAAGCGATTGGTGAAAAGCGAGTCATTCTCGAGGGTCCTACCAAAGACCGTCTCGGCATTATAGAAATCGTAGCGAGAGCGGAAGTCGCCACTGAACTTGAAACGTGCCGCCAAATCCCACTCATAGGCCCGATATTCCATATCATCAACTACATCGGAGAGTTCGGCCACCTGCTCCGATGTCGCCTGACCGGTCTCCGCCTGACGGCTGATCTGCACCTTGAGTTCTTCGAGCTGCTTGCTGAGTTCCAGGATTTTCCGCTCCAGATCCTCGACATCAACCTCACCGCCGGCCAGAGCGGCGACCGGCAACGACATGACGCCGGCCAGCGCCAGAACCGAAAGTTTCTTCTTCATCTCTCATCCCTCCTCGAAAATGAGTTTTCTGTCCGCGCATTCCCCGCCTCTGTAGGAAAAAGGACGCGCACCTGCATCGACAAAGAAAAGCGTTTAAAAAAATAATTATATTCTTTAATATTTTCTTTGTATCGTAGGACTACCACGTTGTCAAGATTTAGATAGTACCTCCATGACAAGAAGCGCACAGAACAAGTAAAATCGGTCTATCAGGACTGGTGGGTTCTGCCAGAAAAAGCGTCCACCGGCCGGACCGACCGCAGCGGCACTTCAGAGAAAATCAACGGGCTAAAGGGTCCTTGAAAAATTCGGGATTTAGTTCAAGATCGAGACGCACATGAACATTTCACCACAGGCATATATATGATATTCAGACGATAATAATTGATTGCGCAACGATGAGGTTGGGCGAAATGACATTTATCCACGGTTCCTTTAAAATGGTGCACGATTTTATCTCTGACAGGGCGAGACGAAACCGTTACACTGAAAAAAATTCGCCTGAGCTATTCTTGCGCCAATGATAGTGATCAATCGACCGGAAGAACGACCCATATGAAGAAGTATATCATCCTGACAGCCTTCGGTGCCAGTGAGTCGGCGCAAAAAACCTATCACTTTCTCGGCGCGCATTTTTCCAGCCGTTTCCCCGATGCCCGACTGCTCTGGTCAATCTCGGCGCCGTCCGGCGCTCGGCCGACATCCGGGCGCGCCACCGGACAGGATGACGAACTGGCAAAGGTACTTGCCGACCTGCCCGCCGACGTTCAAACCCGTTGCATCGTTCAGTCACTGCACCTCACCCCCGGCCTCGAATTCCACCGCTCGGTCAGAGCCGTACAGGCGCACCGAACCGGCACGGCCATCGGCATGCCGCTGCTCAGCAGTCAGGAAGACTTCCATCGACTCGTCGATCTGCTGTCGCCCCTGTTACCGAATTCCTCCGACCGAGGGGTGTTGCTGATCGGTCATGGTACGACCCACCCCAGTTGGACCACCCTGCCAGTCCTGGAACACTTGCTGCGAGGTTCCACCCGATCACAGGTTTTTCTGGCGGTATTGCAGCATTTTCCCGATTCCAGCATGGTTATCGACCGGATGGCCGCCTCGGGCGTCAGGCATTGGCTGGTCATCCCGCTGCTGCTGTCGACCGGTATACATTTTTGGCGGGACATTGCCGGTCCGGGCCCGCATTCCTGGTCGAGCAGGCTGCAACAACACGGCCTCTCCCCTGTTTTTCACGAGGAAGGGCTGGGAACCTTGCCGGGCATTGCCGAGATGTTCGGTGACCATATTCAGACTGCTTTTGATCGCACCATCGACCAGACGTGATCTTCCCACAATCCCCGCCGCTGAAAACGATACTCGCTCCCCGATCGGGAATCACTATGGAGGCGGGAAAACCGTGACACGATCACCCCTGACAGACCGTTTTCCACACTATCGGGGAGCTTGAAAAATTAGTAATTTCGCTCAAGATCGAGGCGCGCAAGAAAATTTTACCACAGGCATATACACGATATCCCGAGGATAAAATTTGATTGCGCAACGATGAGATTGAGCGAAATGACATTTTTTCAGGGTTCCCTATCCTTTTTCGAGGCTGTCATCTCAGGTTGCTTGACGATAGAGACAATCGGCCTATAGTGAGCATATACACATGGTCCAACAATTACCGCCTCCCGCCATCTCCCTGTGTCCGGTGCCGGTCGCGGTCGTTTTATCGAAAACTGGAATCTTTACCGACAACTACGCAATGACAGGAGACACCCCGTGAAACGAGAAGCGATCACCACATCTGCGGCGCCCGGCGCCATCGGCCCCTATTCACAAGCCATCACAACCGGATCACTGCTTTTTATTTCCGGACAACTGCCGATCGACCCGCAGACCGGCTCCATCATCGACGGCGATATCGCTGCAAAAACCAGGCAGATCATGACCAACATCAAAAACATCGTCGAGGCGGGCGGCGGCAGCATTGACGACCTGGTCAAAACCACCATTTTCCTGACCGACCTCGGCTCCTTCCAGGACGTCAACCAAGCCTACGGCGCCTTCTTTTCCGCAGACCCGCCGGCTCGGTCAACAATCCAGGTAGCTGCACTGCCGCTTGGCTCGCCGGTGGAAATCGAGGCAGTTGCGGTTATCCGTTAATACACACTCGACCAGCCCGATTGGAGATCAGCGTAATGCCGTTTACCGTCAAGGATATCCTGCAACTAGAAGTCATGCCGGCACTCGGCTGCACTGAACCGGTCGCTGTCGCCCTTGGAGCAGCCGCGGCGGCATCACTGCTGCCGGGCCGCACAATCGATCGCATTGACGTTCGGGTCGATGCCAACATCTACAAAAACGGTACCGCCGTCATCATTCCGGGGACGGGCGGCATGAACGGACTCGACGTCGCGGCGGCCGTCGGCGCCTGCGGTGGTGATCCAGCCCGCGGCCTGGAAGTCCTCGAGTCCGTTGATAACGATACTCTTGCCAGCGCCCGGCTCCTGCTTGACCAGCAAAAAGTGGGCGTCGAGTTATTCGCTGAAAGCGGCCTGCACATTCTAACCGTTATCACCAGCGGAACAGATCGAGCGGTATCGGAAATCAGGGAATTGCACAACCAGATCGTCACCTTGTCGCTCAACGACGTTGCCCTGATCGACTCACCGCTGCTTAGCCCCGTTGCCCGTAGTGGCAGCGCATCGGCGCTGGCTCTGATGGAAAAATGGTTGATGGGGTTGAGCCTGGTTGAGATTTATGAGATGATCGATCACCTCGATGAAGACGATCTGAAATTTCTGAGAAAGGGTGTGGACTTTAACGTCCGACTCGCCGAACACGGACTCAAATACGGCGGTGGACTTGGCATCGGCAAAGCTATCGAACGGTTGCTCAGACAAAAACTGCTGGTCCGGGATATGGCCTCGTCGGCCCGGATTCTAACCTCAGCGGCAGCGGATGCCCGGATGAGCGGGGTCAACCTGCCGGCCATGAGCTCGGCCGGCAGCGGTAATCACGGCCTGACCGCCATCTTGCCGATCTGGGCCATCAAGGACTTTGTCGATCATGATGAAGAAACGGTATTACGGGCCATCGGCCTCAGTCATATTATCACCGCTTACGTCAAGGCCCACACCGGTCGTTTGTCGGCAGTCTGCGGCTGCTCGGTAGCCGCCGGCGCCGGTGCAACCGCCGGCATTACCTACCTGGTCGGAGGCAATATCGACCATATGGCCGGCGCGATCAAGAATATCATGGAGGATCTGGCAGGCGTCATTTGTGACGGCGCCAAGGCCGGCTGCGCACTGAAACTTAATACCGCTGCCGGTGCCGCCGTGCAGGCGGCTCTTTTTTCTTTGCAGGGCATCAACGTCAAGGATACCGACGGCATCATCGGCTCCTCTCTTGAACAGACAGTGAGAAACCTTGGAGCCCTGAGCCATGAAGGAATGGCCGCCGCCGATCGGACCATCCTGACAATCATGCGCGCTAAAACACCACCCGGCAGAACAAAATAATCTCGACACCGCTCATTACTTCCCACCTGAACTATCTGCGCCACTGGCCCTCCGATCTCGGGCGCGGCACATCTGCAAAGAGCAGTCAATCCACCTGAAATTGGTTGGTAATTGCGCCAAAGTATGGTTTTCTGGTGCGGAAACGGTCAGATGCCCGATCTCCGCGGTTTTTCTCCACCATCACAAGAGCGATAGCGGGCCTGCCGATTCCGTAACGTGCCAGACTCATGACCGGACTCGCCCCGTTTTTCCGGCGCCATCGTCAAAATCGATTTTTTCTGTGAACCATTTTCTCCACGACGGGAACCTATGGACAGAACTATCGAGTCTAACCGCGAACAGCAGCTGATAACTGCTGTCGCACAAGGAGATCGCGTCGCGTTTCGTCAACTCTACGATGCGACCTATGGCAAGGTTGGCCGCTACATCAGATGCCTGGTCAACGACGATCTCCTCACCGAAGATATCCTTGTCCAGACCTATGCCGTGGTCTGGCAGACTGCCGGCCGTTTCCGAGGAGCCAGCCGGCTGACGACGTGGATTATCGGCATCGCCCGCAATATCGCTTTCAAGGAGTTTCGCGGCAAACACGATGAAGAACCATTTGACGAATCATATAAAGGCGCGGACCACACCAGTCACCTCCGGCCTGAACAGAGGGATCGAAACCAAATCATGAAACAGGCGCTGACAACAATATCAGCAAAACACCGGGAAATTCTTGAGCTGGTTTTCTATCAGGACCTGACGTATCCGGAGATTGCCGAGTTCCTCGGCATCCCCGTTAATACTGTAAAAACGCGTGTTTTCCACGCCAAGAAAACGTTCAAGAGCGCACTCCTGCAACGAGGAATTTCCGCCGATGATCTCTGAACCTATCTCATTTTTCGACTTGATTCCCGATTACGTCCAAGGGCATCTCGCCCCTGACATCGCCGCCGCATTTGCCGAGCGGTTGACCGTCGATGAGGAACTCCGCTGGGAACTCGATGAATTCCTGGCGCTCAGGAGCCTTTATCGCCAGACAGAGGTTGCGCAGCACCCGCCCTCGGAAGAAGTTTTCCAGAGAATCGAATCAACAATCAACGCTGCGGATACAACCGTGATCGCCCGACACCACTCATCACGGCCATCGTCTTCCGCGCCCTTGACTCATTTGCAGGAGTGCTGGGCACGATTTAAGGCCTCCTTCAGCCTTCCCTGGGGGCTAGCCATCGTCCAGACCTGCCTGATCGTCGTTCTCCTCCTCCCCGGTCAACCCGACAATTCCTATCAAACCCTCAGTGGCGGAACCGATGTCGCCATCGAAGCCAACGGTTCCCGCTTCAATATCGTTTTTTCCGAATCAGCCTTCGAAGCTGACACCAGAGCACTGCTGCTCGATAGCTCTGCCACGATCGTCACCGGTCCGTCCGCCGACGGTAGATATGTCATCGTTCTTCCCGACGATGACAATCTGCAGGAACGAGTCGCCAGGCTGCGCCGAAACGAGGCGGTCCGCTTCCTTGAACCGGTAATGGATTAATACTCAAATGAACCAAATAACTGTTTTCGGACATTTTGTTAATGGCAAGAGGGCAATTTCGTGCTAGGCTGCAGCACGCATCGTATCATTGCTTTCCCAATCAGAGGATTATCTTTGGCACCGTGCCGCGTTTTCCGTCGCCGGCACCAGGTGCGGCTATCGCGCGTCACCAGTGTGCTCTGCCCGATCGCCGGAGATCCTGGAAAACCCATTGTGGAGATTCCGGAAATGATGAACGTTCCTGCTCTTTCCCGCCGCCATCTGATCTGCTGCCTGACCGTCATATCATTCGCCCTTCCCGTTTCCGCCCAGCCTACGCAAGCGGAGGAAGCACGAATTGACCTGGTCTCCCCGTTTCCGGGAACCGTGGCTATCGCCAAGTCGCCGACTATCATATTTCGCAGTTCCCAACCGCTCCATGCGGAAGGCCGTCTCATTCTGCTCGACGGCAACGACGTAACCGCCATGGTAACGGAAGAAGACGTCGGATATCGTATCACCGCCCCCGGAATTTTGCCGGCCGGTGAGCATCAGCTGATTATTTTCGCCTACGACCTGGACGGGCAACCGGTCGAACAGGAGTTTGTCTTTGTCAGCCGGCACAGTGAGTCATTTGAAGAGATCGCCTCGGACAATCGCCTCTCCACCACCGTGAAAAGCGTTTTGCAGCGGAGCACCGACACCGACGCCGCGCTCGACACGGCTGCTCCGGCCGTTTCCTTTCCGTATAGCTCCTTCGATTCTTATCTTTCGAGCAACTCGACGATCAAGGAAGGCGGCTGGCAGTCCTCATTTCGCACCAATGTCCGCTATTATGATCAAAACGCCCCGCTCATTGAGCCGGAGAAAAAGGGGCTCGGACTGATCGATTTCTTGATGACCTCGGACTACACCGCAGATCAGTACCAGGCCCGGGTGGAAATCGGCGATACGACCATTGCCGAATCCAAAAACACCATCGATCTGTTGACCAGGCGCGGCGGCCAGACCCGCATTACCATCGGCAACCTGACCGTCAGCGGTTTCGGTGTGCTCGGCAGGGAAAACACGTACGAAATTGATGGCCTCGGCCTGGCCTTCAATTCGAACGATCACATTATGGGTGGTTCGGCCGGCATGGATTTTTTCGACCGACGACTCACCGTCAAGGCCGTCCATACCCGCGGCGGGGACGATGGCAATTATCTCGGCAGCTGGTCCGAGTCGCAACGGCGCAAAGGTGAAGCGACCGGTCTGATCATCGTTACCGATTTTTTTGAGCAGGCCTTGATCACCGATTTTGAAATCGACACCAGCAGTCTCACCCTCAACGACGACGAATCGGTTGAATTTACCGATACCGCCTACCGCTTCCTAGTCAGCGGCTATGGTGGTGCCAGCGACTATCAACTCGGCTACTCCTATACCGGCCCGCAATACGAGGTGATCGGCAATCAATCGATCATCAAGGATTGGGCCGGTTTTGACTTCAACGGTGGCACCACCCTGACTGATCACACCGTGAGACTGCTGCTCAACTACTCATGGGACAACGTTGAAGACGCCCCAATCTATGCTCGTCTTTACTCTTTCACCGGCGGACTCGACTATCGTTATTCGGCCTGGCAGCGGTTTCCGCTCGGCCTGACGATCGAGCACAATCAACAACGCTCGACCGATGAACCGGATGGCGCTCAGCCGACATCGCTGGACACCGACACGCTGACCGGCAGCATCGGCTTTATCGATGGCCCCTGGGCCATCGAACTACGCTCGGGCTATTCGCTGCAAGACGACTCATCTCCTACCGACCGTGACACCCGCCTGATCTCGTTTTCCGTCGACCCGTCGTACACGTCGATCTTTTTTTCCATCCTGCCGTCCTGGACACTGAACAGTTCCGAGGATCTCACGTCCTCAGTCCGCACCGACACCAACACTGTCACCCTCGATATCTACGCCACCCTTTTCGAGGACCGGGTTATCTGCGAGGTAGGCGGTACCCACGATTGGACATCGGCAGACGACGACAGTATCGATATGAGCAACACCGCCCTTTACGGACGTCTCAACTACCGGATCGAACGACTCTGGCACCTGGAAGATACCACCATCGCCATTGAATACGCCTATAACCGCCAGGAAGACACTATCTACGACTCGAGCTTCTCCGAAGGCATCCTGTCCCTGGTTCTCTCTTCCGCAGTCCCGTTCTCGTTCTAAGGAGGCCCGCCATGGAACCTCACAAAAAAACACGCCACCCGCTCCGAGCCGTTATCCTTATTCTGTGTCTCGGCTGGGCTACCGGGGCATCCGCCATTACCATGCAGGTAACCCCAACCACGGCGACGATCGGGGAGACGGTGACGGTGACCGTCACCGGACAGTTCACTCCAAACGTAACGCCACCGACCTACGGCTCACTCAATATCACCTTTGGTGACGATTCGCCCCAGCAGACCAGAGGCCCACTAAACCCCACGGGTCCGACTACTTACAACTTCACGGCAACACACGTCTACACCACAAGCGGCACCTATACCATTACCGGCTGGGCCGTTATAGGGGACAACGCGGTCACCCCGCCGCTCCGGGTCAGCCAAACCATTACCATCACCGACACCGTCGACAGCGCCCTGCCCCGCGGCGAAGTCGGTATCGAGTATGACCACCGCTTGCAATCACTCTCCGGTGCCCGAAACCGCTATCGGGTAACCGGTGGACGCCTGCCGCCCGGCCTGAAGCTCGCGCAGGATGGCCAGATAACCGGGGTCCCGACACAGAAAGGCACCTTCACGTTCACCCTGCAGATCCTTACCGCTCAGGGCATATCGGCGACACAGCAACTGGCCATCACCGTCGATCCGGGCCGGCTGCTCATCGAGACGGCCCCGGAGATGCTCAACCTCACCGTGGGCGGCGGTGCACCGCAGCGGGTCACCTTCACGGTGGTCCAGCCGACGGTACCACTTCCGGAAACCATCCGTTCGACCCGTGGCGAGTTCGTCCTGGCCGGCAGGGTGATTGGAACGTACAATGCACCGCTGACCGTCAACCTCAACTCATCCCGTCCGTCCGCTTCCGAGAGTGTTACCATACCACAGAGCGTTCTCCAGGCAGCCCAGAACGCCGGCACCAATAGAATCATGTACCGCAGAACCTTCTCGGCACAAAATCTCAGGTCCGGCGTCGGCGAAACCCGGGTCAATCTGCGTACCGCCGCCGCCGGCGAATTGCGCATCACCGGGATGCGCGTCTTCTTCGAGCAGAACAACCGACCGATGATCCTGGTCGAGCGCAACGAGCGCAGTCTGACCGGTGTCGTCGAGATCCGGTACAACGGTTCCGGTCCCTTCCAGGGATACTGGAAAGTCGATGAACGGATCATTCAACGGGTACAGCAGAATCTTTTTTACGGCACGGTGCTGACCCTGAAAACACCGACCGCACCGCCTCTGCCAACCTATTCGGAAGGCGCTCACCGGCTGCAGTTTATCATTACCGAACCGGCAGTCGCTGCCCAGCGCATAGACTTCCCGGAGGCCATCTATCACGTCGAGGCAAAGAAAGCGGCATTCGTCGTGCCCATCACCGTGACGGCGCCGGAAGACCGCGCGGTTTTGAGCATGAACTCCACCCTTTTCAGCTGGCATGACAACGGCCGAATCGAGACCTACCAGCTTGATTTTTTTCATGAAGATAAAACAGAGCCGTTTTTCTCGGCATACACGAAAAGCGGTGAGTACCAGTTGACTGACCGGGTCATCGAACTCAAATTTGCCCCGGCGACCGCTTATCGCTGGCAGGTCAGAGGATTCAACAGCAACGGCGAGCTGGCGGCGGAAAGCCGGGTGCTGTCGTTCACCCTTGCACCCGAAGCCGCCTTTGTTCCGGGACAGGTCATTTTTCTCGTCGATGACAGCACCGGCGGACGCGATCTGATCGACGCGATCACCGTCAAGTACCCATTACTCATTGTAGAACAGACCACTCTCGCATCGATCAAGCGAATCATGGTGACCTGCTCGACCGATGACGACGTGGCGCTGCTGGTTGAGCAGTTGCGACAGGAAGACGGACTGAGGCTGGCCCAGCCCAATTTCATCTATCAGACGATGAGCGAACCGGATCCGCTCCGCTCGATGCAGTCGATTCACCGACTCGTCGATCTCACGCCGATACAGCATCAAACCGGCGGGGAACCGGTAGGCGTGGCGATCATCGATACCGGGGTCGATCTTCAGCACCAGGACTTTGCCGGCAGAATCCGCAGTTCACACAATATGATCACCTCCTCTCCCTACCGGGGAGAGGTCCACGGCACCGCCGTCGCCGGCATCATTGCCGCCGCTCGCAATGACTTCGGTATCGTCGGTATCGCTCCGGAGGCAGAACTGATCGTACTGCGGGCCTGCGAGCAACGCTCTGCAAACAGCGCGACAGGAACCTGCCATTCAACAGCCATCGCCGCAGCTCTCGATACCGCGATCGATGAAGCGGCGGACATCGTCAATCTCAGTCTCGGCGCGCCACAGCCGGATGAACTGGTAAGCAGTCTGATCGGCGCCGCAAGTCGGGCGGGCCTGCGCCTGATTGCCCCTGCCGGCAACGATCCGCGTGCCCTCACCGTCTCTTTTCCGGCCAGCCACCCCGACGTGATCGCCGTGGCCGGGTTTGATGAGGCAGACAACCCTCTGCCCAACCGAACCGTGGCCGAACAGGCCGATGCCATCGCTCCGGCCACAGGAATTTTCACCACGATACCAGGTGGCCGGCACAATTTTCTCGGTGGAACGTCTTTTTCGGCAGCAACCATCTCAGGGCTTCTGGCACTGTCTTGCCAATTGCACCCGGCCGACACCACTCCCCCCTTTCCCCACTTCGACGAAACGACCGGTTGGCAACAGCAGGTAACGGCCTTCCTTCGGCTACCCTAGAGTCTCACCCCGGCAGGCACTTCCTTGTTTGTTATCTCCGGCTACCGCATACACCACTCATAGGCGTTGCGGAACATCTGCAGCCACGGACTGACCGGCAGACGGCGCATCTCTTCAGGCAGCCAGTGCGCCTGCCAGGGCAGAAAGACCCGTTCGGGATGCGGCATGATGGCGAGGTGACGGCCATCCGGAGAACAGAGCCCGGCCAGTCCCGCCGGCGAGCCGTTCGGGTTGAACGGGTAGCGCTCCGTCGGCCGACCGTCGTCATCAACATAGACGAGCGGAGTGAGATTCTGATCGACAAGTGTTGCCTGCAGATCGGGATCGGGGAAGATTAGCCGTCCCTCGCCGTGATCGACATGGATACCGAACACGAGATCTGCCATGCCCTTGAACATCAGGGCCGGGCTGTCATTGACCCGAACGGTCGTCCAGCGTGACTCGAAACGGCCGGAGAGATTACGCACAAACCGCGGCTGACGCTCCGGTTCAATACCGAGCCAGGGCACCCACCCGATCAGGCCGAACAGCTGGCAGCCATTGCAGACGCCGAAAGTAAAGGTATCAGGACGCTCGTAGAAGGCATCGAACTGCTGCTTGAGCCGGTCGTTGAATAAGATGGTAGCCGCCCACCCCTTGGCCGACTCCGGTACATCGGCATAGGAGAACCCGCCTACCGCGGCCAGCCCGCGAAACCCGTCGAGGCTGATCCGACCGGCAAGCAGATCGGTCATGCAGACATCCCACGGCTCGAATCCGGCCAAGTAGAAGGCGGAACTCATCTCACGGTCGGAATTCGAGCCTTCGTCGCGCAGGATCGCCACCCGCGGTTTGTCCGTCCGTTTGAACACTTCGGGCGGCGCCGGCTCCGGCGTGAAACTGAGGTGATACTTCGGTGCCGGGCGGCGATAGATGGCTTCTTTTTCCTGATCCGCACAGGCCGGATTCATCTGCAGCCGCTCGAGCTGATAACTGGTCTCCTCCCACCATTGCCGCAGCTCTTCCATCGCCTCGCCCAACACCTGCTCGCCGTTATAACGAACGGTAATCCGGGATTCCGCCGTACTGCGACCGATGCGGTAGACCGGCACGTCGACCAGGCCGAGCAGGGTAGTGATCTGCTCGACGTGATCGTCGACGCATTCGACCACGTAACCGAGTTCCTCGGCAAACAGGGCGGCAACGGCATCGGATGAACCGCCGAGTTCCAGATCCAGACCGCAGTTGCCGCTGAAGGCCATCTCCAGCACGGTGGCAATCAAACCACCGTCGGAGCGATCGTGACCGGCGCTGACCAGCTGCCGGGTAATCAATTCCTGGATGGCCAGAAAAGCGCGACGTAGTAGCTCCGGGTCATCGAGATCGGCAGCTTGGTCACCGATCTGCCCGTGCACCTGGGCCAGTGCCGACCCGCCGAGACGATGCTGCCCGCCGGACAGGTCGATGAGCAGCAGCGACGACCCGGGTCGTTTCAGATCTGGAGTGATTTTCCGGCGAATATCGGGCACTGCGGCGTAAAGAGAGATCACCAACTGGCGCGGCGATTTGACCGTTTCGCCATCGACCATGGTGGCCATGGACAGACTGTCCTTGCCGCCGTCGACGGCCACGCCGAGTTTGATCATCACGTTCCGCATGGCCTCTACCGCGTCCCTGAGCGCCGCCCCTTCGCCGTTTAATTTCGGAGCCCACATCCAGTTTGCCGAGCATTTGACCTGCTCGAGGTCCTCGATGACCACCGCCGCCAAATTGGTCAGCGCCTCACCGACCGCCAGACGTGCTCCGGCAGCCGGATCGACGAGCATTTTGATCGACTGTTCACCGATGGCCGTGGCAATGCCGGTCACCCCGAAGTGACTCTGCGCCACTACCGCAGCATCGGCAACGGTGAGCTGCAGCGGGCCGCAGCATTGCTGTTGGGCCACCAGGCCGGTCACCGCGCGATCAACCTTGTTGGTCAGAAACCGTTTCGACCCGACCGAGAGCAGCCGCAGCACGTTGAATAACGCATCACGAACAGACAGGTCAGTCGGCAGGACAAGCGGCCGGAGATCCGGGCTGAGCCGGCTGTCAGTGAAGGTCTTTTGCGGGATGCTGCCGAGCAGTGCATCGAGCTTGATATCCACCGGCGTCGTGTCGTTGAGCGCGTCATGGACCACGAAACGAAGATCGCCGGTCACCTCGCCGAGCACCTCGCACCCGACTTTCTCCCGCGTGCAGATCGCCTGAAATTGCTCGATGGCCTCCGGTCTGATCAACAATCCGGCCCGTTCCTGATACTCGGCCACATAAATCTCCAGAACCGACATGGTCGGGTCGCCGACCCTGATATTACGGATCTCGATGCGACCGCCGGACTGTTCCACCAGCTCTTTCAGCACATTGGCCGGGCCGCCGGCCCCCTGGTCGTGGATCACCTCGATCAAGCTCTTGCCGCCCATCTCGTTGCAGGCCCGGATCACCCGGTTCATCTTCTGCTCCATCTCGGCATCGCCGCGCTGTACGGCATCGAAATCGAGTTCAGAAACGTTTTCGCCCTGTAACATGCTCGACGCGGCACCGCCGCCAAAGCCAACCCGGTAGGCCGGACCACCGATCTGCACGATGAGCATACCCTGCTCCGGCAGTTTCTTGTCGGTCAGACGGGCATCGATCTGGCCGATCCCGCCGGTGAACATGATCGGCTTGAGGAAGGCCCACCGCTCGCCGCTTTCCAGGCGCAGGTCGAATGAACGGGTAAATCCCTGGATGACCGGCTCCCCGAACTTGTTGCCGTAATCGGAAGCGCCGTTGCTCGCCTCGATCTCGATGGCCAGCGGCGTCGCCAGATTGCCGGGCTGAGTCTTTTCCCGCTCCCAGGACAGGGGGTAACCGGGGATATGCAGATTGCCGACACAATAGGCGGCGGTACCGGCGATCACGAAAGCGCCGCGGCCGGTCCCCTGCACGTCACGGATACGGCCGCCGGTGCCGGTCTCAGCGCCGGGAAAAGGGGCGACTCCGGTCGGAAAATTGTGGGTTTCAGCGGTCAGCAACGGATGATAGCAGCTCTTCATCTTGACCAGGGGCGAAGATGTGCCGGGCTCGGCGGGAGCGATCGTTTCGATGTCGTAGCCCTGGAGCGCGCTCGAATTGTCCTTGAAGGCGATGACCGACCCTTCCGGGTGGGCCTTCAACGTGTCGGCCACCAAATCCATCAGCGTTCCCGGCTGCTCCTGCCCGTCGATCACCTGACGCCCCCGGAAAAAACCGTGCCGGGAGTGTTCGGAGTTGGCGTTGTTGAGATCCATGATCTCGACAATGGTCGGATTGCGCCCGTGTTTGTTGACAAAGTAGTCGTAGTAGAGGTTGCGGTCCCATTCATCCATGGAAATGCCGGGGATCCCAAGCAGACCATCCGGCCCGTTGCTTTTCAGATCCACTTCGTAGACCGGCTCCGGCTCGATCCCGGTTTCAAAACTGCTGAGCGGCTCGAGATAGCGACATTCGGTCATCCGATCATGGTGGGCGGCGACAAAGGCCTCTAAATCTTCCTCCTCCGGCACAAGATACCGACGAGAACGCTCCACCCGGCTGACCACGTCGAGTCCGGTGGCCTGACAGATGGAGACCATGTTCGACGACCAGGCCGTCGCGAAATTGAGTCGCGGGCCAACCTCGATCACCCGCTCCCCGTGCAGGCGTGGAGCATCGCCGACCGTCTCCGCCAGGAAACCGTCGGCAACGATCAGCCGCAGACAATCGAGCTCGCCCGCCGTCAACGGGCGCGACGACTCGATGTTGAAACAATATTCGGTTGCCTCGTCGACCAGACGAAACAGATGCTGTATACGTGACTCCATTGATCGTCCTCTTGCTTTGAAGATAACGTGAAGATAGAAGGGGAACTTGAAAAACCGGAAGGCAAACGCCACCGGTTCAGGCCAGGGATACCCTCTCGTAACCTGCGGCAAGACTAGCATTAATCGGGAAAAATGTCCGCAGAAATCACCTCCGAACGCCCCGGCCGGTAAACACGGGATCCTGTTGCTACAGAACGCTGCTCAGCACTGTTCAGGGGGCCGGATACAACGCCGGCGGTGAGAGATACGCACAGTCAGAAAGCCGTCCGAGCAATGCCGAAAAACGGGAAACCGCCGCTTCAAGCAACACCGGGAACGATCCGTTTGCGGCTGATCCGTCTAGTCGAGGCAATGAGGGCAGCGGACACTTTGATAACCGGCGGCGTTGCCCTGCGGGGCCAGCACAATCTGCCAGACCTGAATGTACCGAGCCCGAAAACCGCCGGCAATCGAGAGCAGGTAATAACGCCACATCCGATAAAAAGGTTCGCCATACTTTTGCCCGAGCCTCTCCCAATTTTTCTCAAAATTATTGTACCAGGAAAGGACCGTCTTTTCGTAGTCGACCCCGAGATTTTGCCAGTCTTCCATGATGAACCTGGATTCGATGGCCCTGCCGATCTGCCTAATCGATGGCAGCATACCGTTGGGGAAGATATATTTGTCAAACCAGGGGTCGCAGGTATGGACGCTCTTGTTGGAACCGATGGTGTGGAGCAGGAACAATCCTCCGGGCCGCAGTGATCGTTCGGCCACATCCATGAACGTGCGATAATTCTTATACCCGACATGCTCGAACATCCCCACGGAAGCAATCGCATCAAACGTTCCGTCAAGATCGCGATAATCCTGGAGCCGGATGTCAACCGGCAACCCCTCGCATCGCTTGCGGGCAAATTGCGCCTGCTCCTCGGACACGGTCAAACCGACTGCTTCGACGCCATAATGACGTGCCGCATAGAGGACCAGGCTGCCCCACCCGCAGCCGATATCGAGCAATCGCATACCGGGCTGCAGGTTGAGCTTGCGACAGATCAGATCGAGCTTCGCCTCCTGGGCCTGATCGAGCGTTTCCGCATTGCGCCAGTAGCCGCAACTATAGGTCATGTGATCGTCGAGCATCAGCTCGAACAGATCGTTGCCCGCATCGTAATGACGCTCACCGATCTGAAAGGCCCGTCGCCTGCTTTGCCGGTTGAGCAGCAAGGCCCGGGCTTTGGCAAACAGTTCAGGGATTTTCCGGCAACAACTGCGATCAAGCCCCTGCTGCAACAACCGGAAAAAAAACTGGTTCAAGGCCTGGCACTCCCACCACCCGCGCATGTAGGATTCGCCGAGAGCCAGGGATCCCCCGGCGAATACCGTTTCGAAGAAACGCGGATCGCACACCGTGACGTCCCAAGGACGTTCACCGTTAATGGCAATATCCGCCTGCTGCAACATTCTGCCTAGATAGCTCTCGGCCACATTACGGAATATCTTTCTCATAATCGCCTCGTCTTCGTGACAGGTTGTCTCATCAGCGGGAACTGCAGCCGAAAAAAATGCACGGAACGGGGAGCTTTCCCGCTTTCTGGTCTACAGGGCAAGAAATCCGAAGAGATCAACAGGAACGGACGACCATGATACCGGGCGCGGTCATGCCGGAGGACACTTCAAGAGGAGGTGCAGACGAAGGAAAATTCAGCGTTTGCCACGAAATTCCGCCGCACCGGCTCGACCGCAACGAGGCCACCGGCACACACAGGCCAGCACGTGGAGACACCCGTTCCGGCCCTGAAAATCGTTTTGCTGTATATCCTAAGACTATCCTATTTTCCCTTCTGAAACAAATCATTTCAAACACAGCTGCCGGAACCGTCCGGAAATCGGGCACCGTCAGCTTGCGATCCATCACTCACGTGTTATGATTGCATGGTCGTGTAACTATTCTGCTTCTTGCTGCGAGGCCTCCTATGACAGACACCTCCGATCAACATAGCCCGGCCGCCGTCAAGGTGATCGACACCCATTACATCCGTCCGCAGCTGGCCGCCAGTCATCTGCTAATCGAACAGGGCGAGGCACTGTTCGTCGATACCGGACCGGCCCGCGCGATCGATTATCTGCTCGCCGGGCTGGCTGAAGAGCGCCTGACACCAGCCGATGTCCGCTTCATCATTCTGACCCATATCCACCTCGACCATGCAGGCGGCGCCGGTGAGTTGATGCGCCGCTGCCCTCGCGCCACCCTGCTGGTTCATCCACGGGGGGCACCACACATGATCGACCCGGAAAAGCTGATCAGTGCCTCGATCGATATCTACGGAGCGGACCTGTTCGACAAACTCTACGGCACCATAACCGCCATCGACAAAGACCGGGTGATTGCCGTCGAAGACGAGTACGTCCTGCCGTTTCACAGCCGTACCCTGCATTTCTTCGACACCCCCGGTCATGCCCGCCACCACCTGAGCATCTGGGACAAGACCGGCAACGGTATCTTTACCGGTGATACCCTCGGGCTGGCCCTGCCTGAACTGCAGCTGCCGGGTAAACCACCGTTTCTTATTCCGACCACCAGCCCGGCGGCCTTTGATCCCGACGCACTGGAACACTCCATCAAACGGTTGATGTCGCTTCGACCGGCTCTCTTCTACCTGACCCATTTCGGGCCGGTGATGGCCGATCCGCGCTCCGTCGCCCGACTGATCGAGCTGATCCGCCGGCACGCGTCTTTGGCCAAGCAACCAGAGCAGCCCGAACCGGAACAGCTGACAGCGCCACTGCGGGATCTGCTCATGACCGCGTACCTGGACTATTGCCTGGAATATGACGGAAAGCCGGTACCACCGGACCGGTTTGACCAGCTCCTGGCCGGGGATATCGAACTCAACGCCCAGGGCATCGCCATCTGGTGCGCCCGGCAGCAGAAAGCGACACGCACCTGATCCATGGCCACCTCCGGCCGCACAACCGCCTCCGCTTCGCTCAGGGGATGACGGCGGTGCCATTGACAACGGCATGTCCTTTGACAAAGACGTGATCCGCACCGGCAACGGAAAACAAACATCCCGCTGCCGTCTCCTGGATGGCGACGCGGACCTCATCAACCGACAACGGAATTTCCTTGAGAAAAATCAAGCTGATTTCAGTGACTCGTGCCCGTTGCCCGAAATGTCGAACCACTGCCGTTTGCAGGTACTGCAAGATCACCGCATTGTTGACATGTCCGTTGATATCGTAATCGGAAACACGGGTAGCGACCAAGAGCAGGTAATCGGCACGTTCGACATCGGCAAAGCGCAGCGCTTCGCAGTCACCCTCTCCGGCTCGATCATCAATCAGGCCGTAAAGTTTCTCAAAAGAGTCGGGAACCCGAACCGGTCTGCCGGTGCGCACATCAAGATAAATCCACAGCGACGAGGCGGCGACAATCCGACGCCCCCGCAGGCTCACCTCAAATTCGCGAAACCCTTTGAAACGCTTGATACCCCGCGACCAGGTGGAGAGTGTTACCCGGTCGTCCAGGTGCGGTAATTCCGTAATCTGCACGACGGCGCGGCTGAGAACCCAGGTGTGCCCCGATTCGAGAAACGTGTTGAGCGAAAGGCCGACACGCTGGGTATGCAGCACGGCCATTTCCTGGAAAAAATTGAACAAGCCGTCGAGACGAAGCCTTCGATCCGTTGCCACGTCCCCGACCTGAATGGTTTGCTCGAAGTCTATTTTCATCGGTCAGACAATCGCCGTCGTTGTGCCGGCAGAGGCAGTCGGTTTCATATAACCCCCATGACGGAACGTCACAACGAACGATGAAAATCGACGCCGTGGTCCGAAGATCCGGTTAGTGAAAGTTGGCGGGGGACAGGTTAAAACCAGTCCCGCCGATTTTCGTATAAAATCCTGACAAATCGGGAGAAACTATCAGACATGGGCGGAGTAATGGTGGCGATCAACCCATTCTCGATAGGTCGCGACAATGTTCTTGTAATCCTCCCATGTTTCCCGTTTGAGCGCCGGATTGCGAAGCAAGGCGGCCGGGTGATAAACGGGCATCGCCGGACGATCGCAGACCTTTAGCCATGTTCCCCTGACCCGGGTTATACGATAGTTCGGGCCGGCCATGGTGCGAAGCGCCGTGGCGCCGAGCAGGATGAGCATTTTCGGATCAATCAACTCGATCTGTCGAATCAGCCACGGTAGGCAAACTTCGGTCTCTTGCCTGGTCGGAGTCCGGTTATCGGGTGGACGACACTTGACGATATTGCTGATGAATATATGCTGCTGGCGGGTGAAACCGCAGGCATCACAGATCTTGTCGAACAACTGTCCGGACCGTCCGACAAACGGGCGCCCCTCTCTATCCTCGTCTCTGCCCGGCGCTTCGCCGATCACCATGATCGGCGCCTGCTCGTTGCCTTCGCCGAAGATAACGTGCTGCCGGGTTCGGGTCAGGCCGCATTGTCTGCAACGCAGTATCTCTTTCCTCAGTTCATCCAGCTGGATCGTGTGAGATGATGACATCATCTGCCTCGCGCGACCCGGCAAGGACGCCTAGAACTCGACTCCTTCCCGGGCTGCGTGTCCCTCGTTATAGTAATGCTTGATTTCCCGCATCTCGGTGACCAGATCCGCCGCTGCAATAAGCTCTGGCGGGGCGTAACGTCCGGTAACGACAGCCTCGGTCCGATGATGGCGCGCCCGGAGAGCAGAAAGCAATTCATCAACACTGAACAATCGGAAGTGCGTGGCGATACAGGCCTCGTCGAGAACCACCAACCCATAGCTACCCGATCTGAGGATGTCGGCGACATCCGCCAGGCCATGGCGAGCAGCAACGAAATCCTCCTGCTCCGGCGTTTTTACGATAAAACAACCGCGACCATACTGCTTTACCGTGATGGTCGGCAGCCATCGTTCAACGGCCCTGATCTCGGAATAGCTCTTTCCCTTCACAAACTGGGCAAAGAAGACCTCCTGACCTGCTCCGGCAGCCCGTAGTGCCAGACCAAAAGCTGCCGTTGTCTTGCCCTTGCCATTTCCGGTGTAAACTTGCAGCATGATTGTACTCTTACCTTTGATTCCCTATAAGCCGGATATCTCCTGGTCTTTGGGCCAACTCACCCGCCAGCCAAGGGTCAGACGTGTCTCTTCGCCCGCTGCCAGCGGTATCTGCCAGCGCAGCAGCCCCTTGACGTCATCGACATCCCGCTCATAGCCCTGCGTTGTCTCTTCCTTCAGAATTTCGACCTCGATATCATCATGCCGGGGTACCGGGGTTGTTTCCAGGACAATAATATCGACCGGTGCCGGACCCTGGTTCATGATCACGGTGGCAACCTGTCGTTCCCGCTGATTGTCGCGTGACAGCAAGGCCGGATCGCTGTGCAGGTCTTTCAGGGTAGTGCGCGTAACGGCTATCCGATCATCGACCCCAAAGCCGATGTTCTGGATCTGACCGGGCCGCAGCATCGGCAGTTCGAGTTGGCCCACATAGGCGTCGTCACGAAACAGACTGGCCTTACCCGGCAATAAGACCGCCTCTCCCGCCAGCTTCGCGTGACTGACGACAAAGGCCTCATTGCTGATCTGCGGTTTTATCTGGATCTGCAGCAAATTATCGGTTGAGAAGCTGCCGCACATCAACTTGCTTTCGGTACCACCGGAGGCAACACTGACTTGTCCGGGGATTGTATATTCGGTTACATAGCCGTCAGTTTGCATCTCCGGGCCGATGAACTCGGCTTCTTCCAGCCTGGCGGCTCCTGGTGCGGAGAGCGCATCGGCCGTCATTTCCAAGCTCTTTCGCGGGGCTGCCATCTGGGCCGTTCCTGCGGTGACCGGTCGTTCGCTCCTGCCGGGCTTGTACAAATCAACCCAACGTGGCTGCAACTCGGGCAGACTGGTACCTCGGTGCGGCTGCGCAGTCGATAACACCAACCGGATTTTGTGCCAATCTTCTCCGGATTTTTGTCGCACGACACCGTATTGAATCAATGACAACTCTGCGGTTTTCGTATCGAGTCTGGCATCATACACCGGCCGCCAGGACACACCTGGAAGCTGATAGCGAAGCTGCACTGTCAAACGAGTCGGTTCATCGGCACTCAGAGGTACCTGCACCAAGTATGCAGTGCGTTGTCCGGTTTGCAGGTGCGCCAGTTCCGTCTCCAGTGACGTTATCCTGCGGTCAAGCTCCCGGATAGCGATCTGATGCACCAGATCCGCCTTCAGTATGGTCTGCATGGAACGACCAATGGCGTCCGCGGCCCGGCTCCAATCCTCGGGGGCAAGCCGCAGTTCTGCTATTTCCTCACTTATTCGCTGACCGGCTTGATCGCCAAGCCGCTCTAAAAATGTCTTTTTCGTGGACAACGCGTGCCGCTCCGCCTCAATCTCATCGCGTTGATCCTTAAGGCGTTCAATCCGGGCAACCAGCTCCTGCTCTTGCGGCACGACGAGTTCCGCCTGGGACTCAAGCCGGTGCATCAACGCCCCGAATGTGACTCTGGCTGCGGCTTGTCCTTCGATCCGCAAAGAATCGGTCAGCAGGTGGGCAGGCAACCCGCGAAACATCATGACACTTGAGCCGGCCGGCAGATCGACCACCGCCTCCCGGGTCACCGTTGCCCGATTCGGATAAATCGTCGCGGCAACGACGCTGCTTTCGACCTCAATTTCATCGGCCCGCGCCCCCACCATATCAGCGACAACAAAGAGAAAAGCCAGGAACACTCTTACCGTGGTGGCGTTCAAATAGTGCATACCCCTTCTCATTGGCAATGCGCTCCTCTCGCTCCGCCGATAATGCTGATCGGCTACGGTTGAAGATTACCAGACGCCGGGCCATTGCAGCCATACGCTTGATGAAAATGCAACGGTCGTGATCGTCCGCAACGATAGCGTGACGCATCATACTCTGCCATGAATATGGCGCTCCGCTCCGAGAAATACTGTGCGGGCTTGAAGCAACAAGACCAATGCTACTTGACCTGATTTTGCCCGTCAACGTAATATAGTACCGGTATACCAGGCAGACCCCGGGAAAGACTGCACGCCCGGATGTTGACAATACCCCGACACGGAAGTAGGTGTTTAGGAGATGCCGGGAATGTCAACATCCTTACCACTCACGAGCAGGAGGACCCTATGGAATATCTCACTATACCGCAGACGAATTTAAACGTAAGCCGCGTGGCTTTGGGCACCTGGGCCATCGGAGGATGGATGTGGGGCGGATCGGACGAGAAAGAATCAATCAAGACCATTCACACCGCCCTCGACAGGGGAGTGAACCTTGTCGATACGGCACCCGTTTACGGCTTTGGGCACTCCGAGGAAATCGTCGGTAAGGCCTTGGCCCAATATGGAAAACGTGACCAGGTTCTCATTTCCAGCAAGGTCGGCCTCGAGTGGAACGAGCAAGGGCGGGTGTGGCGTAATGCAACTCCGGAGCGGATCACCAAAGAAATCGATGACTCGCTCCGTCGACTCGGAGTCGATCGGATAGACATCTACTTTGTCCACTGGCCCGATCCGCTCGTTCCCTTCGAAAAAACAGCGGAGACGATGAACAAACTGCTCATACAGGGGAAAATAGGTGCCATCGGCGTCTCCAATTTTTCTCCGGAACAAATGGACGCTTTTCGCACGGAGTCACCGTTGCACCTCTGCCAGCCGCCCTACAATATCTTCGAGCAAGAGATCGACGATGAGATAAAACCGTATTGCCAGGCCAACAATATCGCGCTGATGACCTATGGCGCGCTGTGCCGCGGTCTTTTGAGCGGAACCATGCATAGCCGGCGTGAATTTCATGGCGACGATCTGCGCAAATACGATCCGAAATTCCAGCAACCACGTTTCGACGACTATCTTGCAGCCGTGGACAAGCTCAAGGAGCTTGCCGCCGAGAAAAGCAAAGATCTCCTGCCGCTGGCGGTTCGCTGGGTCCTCGATCAAGGTGTGGAAATCGCGCTCTGGGGCGGACGAAAACCGGCGCAGATGGATCCCCTGGACGAAATTTTCGGTTGGCGTCTTGACCAGGATGACCGGCAACGCGTACAACAGATTTTGACCGAGACGATCAAGGATCCGGTCGGCCCGGAGTTCATGGCGCCACCGACCCGTCGCAAAACATGATTCGCAAAACTCAGAGAAATACTGGCTGCACCACTTCCTTCAAACGAAAATCAGCACGTTGGAGGAGACTACCATGCTGGAACGGCAGATCATAGACCGAGCTATCGACAACGGCGCGCATCTGGCCGGTCTCGCCACCATGGCAGACCTGAGATCGTCGCCATCCCACCGTATCTTTCCCGAAATGGGCAGCCATACCGGCATTGACGGCAGGGTAGACGCCGCCACGCCTCGGGACCGGAACCCTCCCGTTTGTCTTGAGTCAGGCGGGAGCGTACTGGTAATCGCTTTGGCGCATCCCGAAGATCAGCCGGAGCTTGACTGGTGGGACGGTCGTGGCACCGCCGGTAACCGACAGCTCATAGAGATCCTGGAACGAACGCGGCAGCAGTTGGAAAGCGATTTTGACCTGCGCACCCGCCGGCTCCACTATTACGTCGAAAAAGGAGGTGTATTTCTCAAGGACGCCGCCGTCCTCGCCGGACTGGGATGCGTCGGTAAAAACAATCTGTTGGTTACTCCGGATTATGGTCCGCGGGTGCGGCTCAGGGCATTGTTTCTGGAACAGGAAGTGCGCCCGACCGGTCCACTCGCCTTCGACCCCTGCGCGACGTGTCCGGCTCCGTGCAGAACCGTTTGTCCCGAACATGCCCTGTCGGGAAATCAGGCCGTGTTTGCAGACATGGATTGCCCGGCTGACTTGCCGGCCCGGGACGGCGCCTATAGCCGGGCATCATGCACGAACCGAATGCTCCAAAATGATGCCGAAGGCGGTCCTGCAGACAATGGTGATGTGATTCCGGTCAAGTACTGCCGACAATGTGAGTTTGCTTGCCCGGTTGGGAAAATCGGATGATGCCGGGAAAATCGAGGTCACTTCACTCGGAACCGCTCTCGGTCTTGATGAACCGCTCGGTCTTGACGTCATGGCCGAGCCAGTCGGTGGTGGTCGTTTTGACGCTAATACTATATTAATGCAGTACGTTACATCGGATTTTTCAACTTTTAACCGAAACCCTACTGATGTTCATCATGGTTAAACGACATGTCATTCCCTGTAAAATTAGCTAAATTACGAAAAGAAAAGAAAATGGTCCGACACAACAAACGCTGGCAGACAAACTCGATATTCACGTTTCCCAATTAAAGCGCTACGAGGCTGGGACATCACAACCTACTCTTGATGTCTTACGCCGAATCGCTCTTTCCTTGCATGTCAGTGCAGATATGCTACTTTTCGGCGAAGAAGATCGAGGGCCAGATGATGACCTTCAACTTCATTTTGAGGCGATTTCAAAACTTGATCCGGACGAAAAGGAAACCGTCAAAGAATTACTGGAAGGCATGCTGCTTAAGCATGAAGCGAAAAAAGTTCGTTCTCTTCAAGAACAACCACTGAAAACCATATAATTATGCCGACAGTATTGCGCCTTGGTCCTTATCGTTTCTATTTCTACAGCCATGAACCCAACGAACCGCCACATGTCCATGTAGATCATGATAATCTGTCGGCTAAATTCTGGCTTGATCCTGTGCAGTTGGCAAGAAACTTAGGATTTTCTCCAAAGGATCTCAGGATCATTGAAGGGATGGTTGTGGAGCATCAACAAGAATTGCAGGAGAAGTGGGATGGGTATTTTAACATTAACCGCTGATGAGCGGGTGAAGAACGTCACCTTCACTGAAGACAGTATCTGTGTTGATCTTATGGACGGCAGGACGATCAGCGCTCCCTTGATCTGGTATCCGAGACTCTATCATGCGGCTCCGAATCAGCTTGCCAATTGGCAAGTAAGCGGCGGTGGATATGGGATACACTGGCCGGATATCGATGAAGATTTGAGCACGGAAGGATTGTTGAGGGGCGCACCGGCACCGGGACAACAACATAAGATCGCTTTGGTTTGAGCGCTTTCGGTGATCGCAGTCCTTCCCGGCGGCAGCGGTCCGCCTGGAGGTGGGTTGTAGGTGACAACGTACGGTCGCAAAGGCGGACCGCTGCCTTGCGGGCCTCCAGAGTAGATGATAGTTGGTCTGGACATTTGGCTCAGGCTAAAAAACCCAGACTGGGCGAGGGAAGCGGCACAGTGAAAGCGCTGCCGGACTTCCACCGCGCCGCTTGTGAACGCCCACCCGCCCTTCCGCGCGAAGTTCTTTGCCATCCTGCAGGGTGCAATGACGTTCCTCGTCCGGCACAGCCTCTTGCAGATTGCGGGGGTAATGCGCGGGACCCCGCTCCAGGGCAAGGCCTGCACCGGCCGCTCCACTTCGCATAATCAACTTATGTTAAGTGGTTGTTGTTGTAGTGTGTTTGCTGGTGAGGGAGTTGTAGTGGTTGTTTGCAGGGCTTCCGGCAGAGGGTTGGCCACTGCAACATAAGTAGCAATTATGAGACATTGCTCTTTGCTACTCAGATGGTCCGGTGTAGAGGCGAGTGTGGCCCGTAGTTTGTCGCTGGCGCGATTAAAGAGAAAACATAAGCATATATCTCTGATATCAATATCTTTTTATTGGGGTCTGTCCTGGCACGTCCCCTATTTATTTACTCAAACCATTATTCTTTCGTAGTTTTCTACCAAGCCGCACACCATATTTATAACAAATGAGACCTAATTCCAATTTGCATTCAAGATGATCTTAATATACAATATGCCTGAAGCGGTTCTCCAGATTACCTCAACAGGGGAGGCACAGGCATATTATGGCACGGCCAGCACAATTCACCACGGCGATGGAAAAGGTCGCCCAGCAACAGATCCAGGAGGCCAAAACCGCCAGGGAACTTCGCACCGGACTCAGCGTTTTGATCCCCAAGAAATGCGACTGCTCGAACGCCGTGGTTGGGGAATTGCTCGGCGTCGGTATTGCAACGGTCGTGCGAATGCAGCGGCAGATTCGCGAACAAGCTGCCGGTATCGCCAAACAGAAAGAACCCTGGGGCGGTCGACGGCGACAGCTGATGACCTTTGCCGAAGAACAAGCTTTTCTGGAGCCGTGGATAGCTGCATCGAAGAGCGGTGGCGTCTTGATTGTCCCGCCTCTTCATCAGGCGTTGGAGCAACATCTGGGCCGAACAGTCCATCCGTCGACGGTGTATCGCCTGCTCGCCCGCCACGGATGGCGCAAGGTGGAACCTGATACCTGCCATCCGAAGCGTGACGCCGAGGCGCAGGATGCTTTTAAAAAAACTTCGCCCAAACAGTGGCAGAGGCGCTAACCAGGAATTGCAAAGGCTTGCCCGTACGCCTGATGTTCCAGGATGAAGCGCGCTTCGGACGGTTGAGTGATCCTCGTCGTTGCTGGGCGCCATGGCCGATCCGCCCACTGGTGCGAAGAGCATTGATCCGTGAATATGTGTATGCTTATGCCGCGGTGACGCCAGCTGATGGCCACCTTGATTGGATGCTGGCCGACGATATGGCCGCCAAGACCATGGGAATATTCTTGCAGCAAGTTGCACAAAGTCACTCCAACGAGTTTGTGATAATGGTGCTGGATGGCGCCCCATCGCACCGTTCCCGCGAACTGGAGATACCGGAGCAGATGGCGCTGATACGTTTACCGCCATATGCTCCGGAACTGAATCCGGTCGAACATTTATGGGATGAATTACGTGAAAAGGAATTTGCCAATAAGGTCTTTGACTCTCTTGAAGCTGCCGTAATCCAACTGGCCTTCGGCCTGTGGCGCTTGGAAAGCAATCCGGCGGCGCTTCAGTCCTTGACCGGCTGGCAGTGGATTTTAGAGTCATCTTGATTGCGAAATGGAATAAGATAACCCCCAGACCATATAAAATTACATACAAAATCAAGGTCTTCATTTGAAAAAATAACCCCTTATTAAACCAAGCAAAAAAGCTGATATACATATTATCAAATCAGCTGTCACACAAACTTGAATAATTGATTCAGTCATATTTAATTACCCTCCACAATATTTCTTTCTAATCAAACCTTCACCCATATCAAGAATACTAGTTACTGGCCTTAGAATATCTTTGGCTAATTCTTAGAAATATTGTGTATTTCCGTTCCTTCTCAGTCTTTCATAGCCCCCAGGATATTTGTCGTTCAACTCCCTTGCTGAATCTGACATTGCATCCATTATTCCTAAAGTTTGATACCCAAGAATTGTTGCCCCGAGAACCAAACTGCCGCCGACCTTTCTTATTGCACCAATTTTACTTGTAAAGATACCACCTGCTTTGCTTCCAATAGTTTGTGAAACTTTTTGAACGATAATATTGACACCAATATTGCCAGTTTGTCTACCAACAAATGCTATTTCAAGTTCACTAATTAACTGTTCCAAAAGACACTGTTTAGCACAATCAGGGACATGATCTAACACCTCTGAAATTATAGATTTAAAATGTGCTTCAAAAACACTGTCTTTTCCATCAAAAGTTTCATAAACAAGGCGTACAATAGCCTCCCTATCTTCTTGAATTTGCCCTAGCTCTTTCCACGCACCTTCAGAACCGAAAAGAGCTTTTGTACCGAGATACAGCACTTCCCCGGTATGGCCAATACCTCCTCCAAGATCAACAACACCTTGCCATAGTCCCTGAAAGAACCCGAGATAACCCAATAGATCAAAATCATTAATGGAGTTATTGCGCAGGAAGGAATAATAATTCAACCCACCTTTTTCTTCGAGTGGGTCCCTGCTTATCCACCGTCCAAGTTCAGCAGAATAAAATCTGTACCCATAATAATACAACCCACTCAGCGCATCATAATACTTCGTCGAGAACCGAAACGGATTCTCAGCCGCGTTGCTTCCGGCAATCTGCACTTGGTTCCCATAGGCATCGTACTCATAGGCGGCAACAAGCGTTCCCGCTTCATCCACCAGCTGCCCGACATTGCCGTTGGCATCGTAGAGATAATGTTGTTGATCATCATCAGCCACCCGTACCAGCAACCCGCCGATACCGCCGGCACCCTGCAGGGTGGTGCTCAGATCCAGGCCCCAGACATACTGCACCGCTCTGTCGTCATCAAGATTCAGTTCAGCTATAAGGTTCCAGTCGTCATAGATAAAACCAGTTCGGGCGGTTTGGTGCCAGGCGCCATTGGTAAAGCTGCTGACGGTTTGGAGCACCCGTCGTCCCCGGTAATCATAGCTGAAGCGCAGCTTGCTGTCACCGGGTTGCGGCCGGGTCGGTTCCACGATGATCAAGCGGTTTTCACCGTTGAAGACATAGCGGGTTCCGGCGACAGCGGTCTTCATTTCGGTCAGGTTGCCGTCCTGATCGTAGAACAGCTCGAGTGGCTGTGACGGATCCGGCGGTGCCGTGATCGTTTCATATTGGTTGAGCGGGTTGGTCTGGTAGTCGTATCTGTTGCGGCCTTCGAGCGCTTTAGTCCGGTTGCCGATCGGGTCATAATCGTAGAACCGTTCCCGCTCGGGTAGCGGGACGCCCTGATCGGTCAGGTCGTCTCCGGCGTAGCGTGCTGCCGTGGTCAGTTCATTGCGGTCGTTGTACCCGTAGAGTGCAAACGTCGGTTTAGTGAAGGCGCTGCCGGTGGTGGCCACGTTTATCTGCCGCCCGAGCCGGTCGTAGTGGTATTCGTAGCGGGAGAGCTCGCGGTCATGGCTGGTGTTGGTGACCGCTGTCTTCAGGTCCCGCTGCGCTTCGTAGGCGTAGCTTACCGTGATCGTTCCCGATCGGTAGCCGGCGAGCAGGTCGCTGCCCGCCAGGTAGTCGTAGGTGGTCGTGCCCCGGTGGCGGTTGCCGGTCCAGTCAAGTGCCGCAAACCGGCCGGTTTGATCGTAGCGGTAGTCGACAGCGTATTCATCATCCAGGCTGATACCGGCGGGCCGGCCCAGATGGTCGTAGCGGCGCTTGATCGTCGCCACCACCGGGCCGTGCTGCTGCTGTTCGCCGATCAGCTGTAGATGATCGTCGTCATAGTCGTAGCTGCGGGTCCCCAGCACATCGCTCACCGTCTTCTTCCGGCCGAGCCGGTCGTAGCTGAACCGGATGGAGGGGGTAGCGTCGGAATACTCGATGCTGCTCAGCTCGCCGGTACTCAGGTAGCCGTAGCGGGTGACCACGCCCCGCGCCCAGGTCCGGGTCTGCAGGCGGCCGGCGTTGTCGTAGGTATAGCGCGGTCCCGTGCCGGTTGCATCATATGTGGCCAGCAGCAGGCCGGTCGACTCCTGGTACTGCCAACTCGTCTTGTCGCCTGTTGCGTCTTCCGGCCAGTCGGGCCGGTCCCAGCCCTGCTCGGTGCGGAAGGTGGTCAGGGCCACCTGTTCGCCGTAATCGTTGTACGCGTACTGCACCGGATAGACGGCATCGCCCCAGCGCCGCTCCAGCTGGCCGAGCGGGGTGTAGCTGAATCTGGTCTTTTTGTTGTCGGCGTTGGTCTCACTGATTTTCAGGCCGGTCTGCGGATCGTAGGCATAGCTGGTGCGGTTGCCGGCGCCATCTTCCACAAAGGCCAGCCGATGGTGCTCGTCATAGCCGCTGCGGGTGGTGCCGGTGCGCGGGTCGGTGACGGCGATGCGGCGGCCCAGCCCGTCGTAGCGGTAGGTGGTGGTGCGGCCGGTCCTGGTTGTTGCGGCAACCGGCAGGCCGTTGACCATGCGGTGTTCTTCCGGGATAATCGAATCCGGATACAATACCGTTTTACTGCGCCGGCGGCGGACGCGCTCCAGCGTTTCCCGGAAGACGGTCCGGGCGCCGTGGCTGTCGATAACGATCCGTTCGGCGACAAGCGAGCCGTCCCAGCCGCTCAGGCGGCTCAGAGACGTTGACACGAGGGTCGGGCGATCGCTGCCCGTCTCCGGGTAGACCAGCTGTCGCTCCTGCTGCCACCAGGCCCCGTCGCTCTTGACGAAGCCGCTGTGGCGCTCCTCGATCCGATCGGATGATGCCGGCTCCAGACGGCCGTTGCCGTCCACATCGAGGCCGGTCATGATCGGTTGGTTCAGCTCGTCGTAGTCGGTGATGATGGCCACCATTCCGGTTGTGGCCGTGCTGATCAGGCGGTTTCTGTCATCATAGGCAGACGTGGTGACGATCGGGCCGGCACTGCCCGGTTTTTCGCTGCTGATGATCCGGCCGAGCAGGTCCCGGGTGGTGGTCTCCCAGCGGGGGCCGTTGTCTGTGCCGAGGTACGCCGTGGTCCAGCGGCTGCCGTCCTGGTTGACGCCGTAGCGGTAGAAGCGATCGATCAGACCGGAGCCGTTTTGTGAACGAAGCGAGCCGTCGTGATGGGTGCGGGTGATCTCCTCGGCGCCGCCGGGTCTGAGCAGGGCGGTCTCGGTGGCGGTGTGGAAAAAGGTGGTGACCAGTCCCGCCGGGTCGGTGGTTGCCAGCAGCCGGCCGGACAGATCATAGCGGGCGGCAGTGGTCCTGGTCAGCTCGCCGGTGCGTTCGGTGGTGCTCAGGCGGCGGCCGGCGGCATCGTAGGTGAACTCGGTGTGCAGCCCGGTGGCCTCGTTGAACACGCTGGTGTTTCTGCCCAAGTCATCGTAGCCGTAACGGCTGGTGATGCCGGTCGCATCGGTACTGTCCGCCTTGCCGCAACAGCTCCAGCCGGTCTCGGTCCGGGTATGGTTGGCGTGCAGGGTCTCGATCAGCCGGCCCTTCGCGTTGTAGCTGTGATAGGTCCAGTCGATCCGCTCGAAGCCGGTCTCGGTCTTGACGAACCGCTCGGTCATGAC
>NZ_FQXS01000066.1 GCF_900130015.1 Desulfofustis glycolicus DSM 9705
AGAATCTTGAAGAGGAGAATGGAATCGTAGCCCTTGGCCCCGGCGGGAGATTTGCGCGGCTTCTCCCGAGCTCGCTCGATGAGTTCGCGGAACTGTTCCCAGTCCACTGCTTCGTTAAGTTCGACCAGGGGATCACCGGCTTGATCGATTCGTGAGAGGCGTTTGTGATAATCGAAGAGTCCGAATTGAGTCATGGCGTTATCTCTGAAAGCTGAAGGGATGGAAAAATTTGTTTCAACATATTGATATTAATACATTTTCAGAGAGTTTGTCTGATTTTTTGGGGCAATTGGCCAGTTTTTTTACCCGCTATTTTGCAAGGAACCCATAAAGATAAGATTCTTGGTAGTAGAAATCTCTATGGCCATTAAGTGTAGTTTTAATTTCTCGATTAAGCATTAATGATGATTCAATATTTCTTACCGGATAAAAGAGACAGGACATTCTGGGTAGCACTTGTCGCTTTATTTCTGGCATTTCTATTTGTATTTATGCCTGTTTGGAAAAGTTTATTTATTGCTTGGTCTACTTCGGATGACTATTCGCACGGGTTCTTTATAGTGCCTTTAAGTCTTTATATCGTCTGGCAGAAGCGTCATGAACTGGCAGATACAACGAAAAAATCTTCCTGGATTTATTTTCCTCTGGTCATCCTTACTCTCGCTCTCTATTTAGGTGCTAGGTATGCTGAAATCATATCCTTGGCGCCAGTGGCAATGATCCTATTTCTTGGTGCGAGTATAATATTCATGTTTGGATGGCATGTATTCCGTGTCTGCGCGTTTCCGTTGTTCCTCTTGTTCTTCATGATACCTGTTCCCGGCCAGATTTATGCTAATTTAACCATACCATTGCAACTATTTGTTACTAAAATTGCTGTTTTTCTGGTATCGCTCATTAATATTCCTATTCATAACCAAGGGAATGTAATATATCTGACAGATCATACACTTGAAGTCGTCCAAGCTTGTAGCGGACTGCGCTCTATAATGACACTTTTAACAGTCGGTGCAATTGTCGCTTATTTTGGTTTGACAGGCTTCATACTCAGAGTAATTCTGTTTTTTTCTGCAATCCCTATTGCCATCATGTTAAACGTGTTGCGTGTATTGCTTATCATTTTTTCTTTTCACTATTTCAATTTTGATTTAACTGAGGGAGTCGTGCATACCATAACCGGTGTTGCTGTTTTTATATTTTCACTAATATTATTCTTACTATTCAGGAACATTCTTTTGGTATGCGAAAAATAAGTTATAGAAAACTACTCACGCTTATTGTTGTCTTGATTGTTACAGGATCAATGCTTTACTGGCAGCCGCAAGCTCATCTTGTTCAACCACAACAATCCTTGAGTGGTGTACTGAGTCAAATGAGGCAATGGAGACCAGTCGAAACCAATAGCTTGTCCCCAGTTATTATTAAAGAGCTAAAGTTAGACGACTATGTTTTTCAAACTTATTCAAAAAATGATGAAACAATAACGATATACATAGGATACTATCTAACGGGAAAAAAAATTGGTGCAGCCCATGATCCCCAAGTATGCTATCCCGGACAGGGATGGCAACTTTATGACAAACAAACACGTGAAATTAATTTAGCAGAACTAGGAATAATTGAATACTCAACAATTGTAGCTGAACTTGATGGTAAAAAGGAAAAAATATTTTATTGGTTTCAAGTAGACGACATAAGTGCTCCCAGTACTTTTAAACAGAAATTATTATTGCTTCAAAAAAAGATTCTCGGTCAAGGACAAATGAATGCATTTGTTAGAATAAGCACTTCTATAAATGACAAAAGTGAAGAGTCTGCGCAATCTTTGTTAATCGATTTCATTAACGAATTTTATCCAATCCTTTTTCTATATATGACTGCCTCATGAATATCTTCAATAATAGGTTCTGGTACAAAATCATATTAAAAATTCAATTTATAGGCGATACGTGGGATTTCCAGTGATAGTCTATATAACGTTTTATTTTTCTTTATTAATCATTTTTTACAGTTATGTAGGATACCCCTTTATTGTCTTTTTGGTCTCTCGTGTTGTAAATCGTACCGTTCATAAAGCTCAAGTATTGCCTAATATCACAATATTGATATCCGCGTACAATGAAGAATCTGTGTTAGCGCAAACAATCGAAAATAAATTATCAATCGATTACCCTTCAGAAAAGCGTGAAATAATCGTCATTTCTGATGGCTCTACTGACAAAACAGACGATATTGTAGGGAGATACAAAAAGAAAAAGGTGACACTTTTTCGCCAAACACCCCGAGCCGGCAAAACATCCGCACTGAACATGGCCGTTCCAAAAGCAGGGGGTGATATTATCGTTTTTGCAGACGCTAACTCTCTCTACGATAGTCAGGCGTTGAAGCAACTAGCTGCAAATTTTGCAGATCCTGAGGTCGGTTACGTCACTGGCAAAATGATTTACACAGAAGCTGATGGCACGATAAGTGGTGATGGCTGTTCCGCCTATATGAAATATGAGAACTCCTTGCGTTCTGCCGAGTCTCGGCTTGGCTCTATCGTCGGTGTTGATGGCGGTGTGGATGCTATGAGAAAGAGATTGTATCGACCTATGAAAGCTGATCAATTGCCCGACTTTGTTCAGCCACTCATGGTTGTGCAACAAGGTTATCGTGTTGTATATGAGCCAGCCGCCATTTTGCAAGAGACGGCTTTACGTACGGATAGTGACGAGTATCTCATGCGCGTTCGGGTTGCATTACGAGCATTATGGGCCCTTTTTGATATGCGAGCACTCCTTTTCTGTCCAGATAACATGTTATTCTCATGGCAATTGTGGTCTCACAAGGTTCTCCGGTACCTGTGTTTTATCTTTTTACTCAGCGCTTTTATTTCTAACCTTTTTCTAGTTAGAGCATCAAGCTTCTATCTTCTAACCATGGGGATTCAATCTCTTGCGTATCTTGTGGCGCTGTCTGCTCCGCTCATGGTTCGTTTTGGTAACAAATCTAGGCTGATAGCCTTTATACGATATTTTGCATTGCTGAATTTAGCTTGTGGCCACGCCTTCATTAAATTTATCTCTGGTAAAAAGCAGGTCATTTGGGCGCCGCGAAAAGGATGAAAATTTTTCATGTGATCGATAGTGGAGGTTTTTATGGAGCAGAAGTCGTTTTACTATATCTCATGGAAGCACAACTCGAACTTGGACTCGAGCCAACTCTGATTAGCATCGGGTTACCGGGTGAAAAAGAAAAAGCTATTGAAATTGAAGCTAGACGATGCGCTTTAAGCGTTGAGCAGTTCCGTATGAGACCTGGTCCAAATTGGTTGGGGGCTTATTCTATCCTCAACACATTATGGAGAGAGGGTGCCCAGATTCTACACTCTCATGGTTATAAGAGTAACATCCTATTTGGTCTTATTCCACGAAAAATTCGTAAAATTCCAATGGTAACGACACTTCATGGATGGACCACGACAACTCAAATTTCCAAAATACGAGTATACGAATGGCTTGATTCTTTGAGTTTGAGGTTTGTTGATCAGGTGGCTATAGTAAACAAAGAAATGTTTAAGCATCCGAAGCTTGCACCCTTTCGTGACAAATTTAAGGTGATTGATAATGGAATACCGTTGACTGATGATTGTACTCATGATCTCAATGAAAAGGTCGTTTCTTTCTGTAAAAATGGTCAAACATTGTGCGCAATTGGCAGATTGTCACGAGAAAAAGGTTTTGATTTACTCATAAAAGCCCTACCCAAGGTCCTAGCAATTAGTCCAGATACTCGCCTGATTATCATTGGTGAAGGTAGCCATCGTCAACAGTTGCAAGACCTAATTGGTCAACTCAATTTAAATGATAAGGTCATGATGCCTGGGTATCTACCTTATGCTTACAGTTATTTGAAATATTGTCAGGGCCTAGTGATGTCATCGTTGACGGAAGGATTGCCAATTACATTACTTGAAGCAATGAGAATTGGTGCACCAATTATTGCAACCCGAGTTGGTGGTATTCCTGAAGTGTTAGCTTCAGGTGATTGCGGCATTTTGGTCGAAAAGAATTCGGTATCTGAGATTGAGAGAGGGATATTACAATTTATTTCAGAAATGGATGAAAGTAGGCTGTTAGGACAAAAGGCGAAAATGAGGTTCGAGAAAAATTACAATAACATATTAATGGCACGAAGATACATGGAATTATATTGTAGTGTGTTGGGTTCTATGTGATTTTTGATGATTACAAAGTAACCCCAATTTTACGGTTTGTTATTGTATAAAATTCAATTAATTATTTCGCTGATATGTCGCTCTCTATCCGTTCCATTGATCGTTTCATATTAAATAAATACGGTATTTGATTCAAGCTAGAACAAACTGCTTAAAGTCGATCTTTTCTAAAAGGGAGTTATGCTCAAAAGTGGTGTTTGAAGGAGACATAAAAAAGAAATGACGTATCCTGTTGGAATCAGTTCGCCAAAACAAAATTCCAACAATAAGAGGATACGTCATGATGAACAATAAAGTTATCGAGCTGAAAAAGCCAGGGGAGTTTACTGAGGATCCACTGACCGAACTGTTACGAACTGGCGCACGACAACTCATCGGCGAAGCGGTTGAAGCTGAATTGCAAGAGCTTCTCCAACAATACGCAGACTTGAGAAATAAAAACGGGCACATGCAAGTTGTGCGCAATGGCTATTTGCCTGAAAGGGAA
>NZ_FQXS01000069.1 GCF_900130015.1 Desulfofustis glycolicus DSM 9705
TGGAACTTTCTCTTCTTTCCTTCACTCATCTTTTCCTGTTCCTCGGGATTGCGTCTAGCTTAAACTACTGTCTTAAAACTGGGGTCCACTATAACCTGATATCCTTAGTCGTTTTCATTTTGTTAAGATAATAATCTTTATCTTCAACTAGATAGAAAGCGATATCGAAAGGAAAGTAAACTCGCTTTTTTCGTTTTGCATGCTGGTATCTATCGATTCGATACGCAAATAGTATACTTTTGTTTTCTCTTAAATATTTTTGCAGTTGTTTCATTTTGCTTCCTCAAAGCAGAGCTTTTCGTCCCTTTTAGGCGGCCAATTCTTCCATGTCTGTCTGGACTAGAATATCTGCTTCTATGGTCAGACCGTCTTCCAGGGGTACAAACTGGTCGATTTCGGTTTCGTTTCCCGTATACGAGGCGATATCGGCAACGAGTTGGGCGGCCAACAGATCGAGGTCTGCGTCCGATACCAGGTACTCTTCCGGACTCTCCACCGGTTGAGACGCATCTTCATAGTCCTCGGCCACCGCAGCCTCTCGCTGATCAGGTTCATCCCGCGGTAATGGGACTGACGTTTGCGCCGGTTCTTCCCCAGCCCCCAACACCGTTTCTGCATTGGCCGGCGGGTATGGCTCCTCCTCTGTCGTCGGTTCGTCTATCTTATCTGGTTGCTGATCGGTTGCGGTAGCCATTGCCGTTTCCGTGGCTGGAGCTGCTAGCGGATCTGTTGTCGAACCTTGCAGAGCGATCGTTTCTGCCACGTTCTCCTGCGCGAGGCCGGCTGGCTCTTCGATATCCGGCGCTGCCGGGAACTCGACGCTCACTTCACCGCCGCACAGGCCGACATCGGCGACGGCAAGGGTGGTTCCGTCGGTCAGGTGGCAGACGGTGGTGCCGTAGACGTGATTGCCGGCCAGTTCCCAGTAGGTTTCATCGCTGTGCAGGTCGATGGCGGCAATACCGTGTTCGTCGAGACTGCGGAACTCGTCGCTATCGGTGCTGCCGTTGCTGTTTTTATCCTGCCAAACGCCAAAGGAGGTCCACTGTTGGTCCTGTGCGTCAAACAGACCGTTTTCGTTGGAGTCGAAGGCACGCAGCCCTTGCAGGTCGGTGGTCGCTTCCGGATCGTAACCGACCAGGGAGATCTCGTTGGCCCGAGTGACCTGACGATCACCGTTGTGATCGAAGGCCAGAAAGCCGTCATCGGGGCCGACCCAGCCGGATTGTTCCAGCTGGCCGCCGGCGCACCAATCGAACAAGGGTTGGTCGCCGCCGGCCAGCAGTTCCACACCATCACCGTCGAGATCGAGCACCACCGGGTTGTATTGATAGGAATAGACTCCCTTGCGGGTGGCCAATTTGTCATAATCGACGAAGATGGTACCGGTGGCACCGGCGTGGTCGACGGCAGTGATGGTGAAGGTGGCGTAGTAGTCGATGGCCGGATCCAGGTCCCGGGCATAATAACCGAAACGGAAGTCGCCGGTGTTATTGAGCTCAGTGAGTTGCGCCAGCGGATAGTTGGTGCGCAAGCGGCCGGCGGAGATGGATGCGATATCGCCAGGTTGACCCCAGTTGTCGCCGCCGTTGGCATCGGTGACCTGGAAACTGAAATCGGTTCGCGGTGCATTGCCGCCGAGATTGAAGTACAGCAGAACCTCGTACAGGTTGGTGAACTGCGGTGCAAAATTGTGTTCGAGAATCTGCGGGATGGTCAACCTGCTGCCCACCTCGCCGCCATTGCCGTCGGAAACCATGTAATCGATGACCACCCGGTCGGTGCCGATGGCCGGTTTCACCGCCAGGTTGCCGCCGGACAGAGTGACCTGGGCTGAGCCCTGGACGACTCGCGGGCTGTGGATGGTCAAGAGGTCGCCATCGACGTCGAAGTCGTTACTCACCAGACCGGCGGTGCTGTAATAGTTCCAGATATATTCCTCGGCCGGCGAGCCGATATCCTCCTGGACCACCGGCAGGTCGTTGACGCCAGCCACCTCGATATGCGACTCGATGGTGGAGACGGCGCCGGAGGAATCGATCACGCTGTAGGAAAACGAATCAGTTCCGAAAAAGTTCGCGTCCGGCTGGTAGTAGATCAGACCGCTGTCGAGGTCGCAGGTGATGGCGCCATGGCCGGCGCTGCCGAGGCCGGCAAAGAAGATAGCATCCTCCTCGTAGGCAGAGGCCATCTCCACATCGCTATCGTTGGCCAGCAGATCGGCGATACGAAATTGAAAGGCGTTGTCCTCGACCGCGCCGGAAATGCGCTCCGGAGTCAGGATCGGCCGGTCGTTGACCGGCTCGATCTGAAAAAACGCGACGGTGCTGACCGGCTCGCTGATACCGTCGGCAACGGTGTAGGTAAACCAGGCCTGACCCGGATAGTTGCTGTTGTAGTTGAGCTCCGGGCGAAACAGCACCGTGCCGTCCGGCCGCAGATCGAACGTGCAGTGTTCGCCGGCCTCGACACCGACGATTCTCAGCTCATCATCGTCGATATCGCTGTCGTTGACCAGCAGTTCGTCCGGTCCGAGCACGACCATTTCGTCTTCGTTGATAAAGAGCAGTTCCGGATAGACATCAGGCGAGGTGTTGACCTTAACCGCCAGGGTGACCGTAGCTTCCGCGGTGGCGCCGTTGCCATCGGCGATGCAGTAGGTAAACGAGTCGATACCGACCCAGTCCGGCGACGGGGCGGCATAACGGACGGTGCCGTCGGCGGTCAGCGTCACGTCGCCGAACCGCGCGGCGCCGAGAGTGGTGATCGCCAGCGAGTCGAATTCCATATCGTAGTCGTTGGCGAGCAAGGTCGCGGCGAGATAGACATTCTCGTAGCCATCGTTGCTCCAGGCCGACAGCCCGTCATCATCGACGGCCACCGGTGCGTCGTTGATCCCGGCGATGGCCAGCTGCACCTCACCGATGCCGACGCCGCCTTCGCTGTCCATCACCCGATAGCGAAACGCGGCGTTGCCGAAATAATCATCGTCTGGCAGGAAGTGGATGAAGCCGCCGTCATCGAGCCAGGCGTCGCCATGGCTGGAGTCGACAAAGCCGTCGAAACGAAGGGCGCTGCCATCTTCAATGTCGGTCGCCCCGGCCAGCAGATCGGCCAGGGCAACGGTTAGCTGGTGATCTTCTTCACCAACCGCCGATGCGGCGGCGACAGCCGGCAGATCGTTGACCGGCAGCACGCCGATGGCCAGCGTGCCGGTGATCGTCTCCCCGGTATCGTTGGTCGCCAGGTAACCCAGCGAGGCCTCGCCGTACCAGTGTCCATCCGGGACAAAACGCCAGGTACCGGAGTCGCTCTCTATGCTGCCGCCGACCACCTGGTCGATGGCGATCAATTGCATGTCCTGGCCGTCGGGATCAATCAGGAAACGGGCGATTTGATCCGGGGTAAACACCAGCGGCTCGTCTTCGTGGAGAAACAAACGGTCACCGATGATCAGCGGCGTGTCGTTGACGTTATCCACCTGCACCGCCACCCAGGAGTTATAATCAAGTCTGGTGTTTGAGGAATCATTCTCAGATATTGACAGCCCTGTCAAGCTCGCCTTCTTTTACAGGTTCAACCCTCTCTCCA
>NZ_FQXS01000085.1 GCF_900130015.1 Desulfofustis glycolicus DSM 9705
GCGGCCTATCATGATTCGCCGCTTGTCATAGAATTATAAGCCATATTGTCCTGTTAAACAGAAACCTCCAGATAGAGCAAGCTGGGGCCAAAGGCACGATCAGCAGCCCCTCAGGTACCAAACGAGGATGGAGCCTGACGATGATTTCTCTTTGCCGGATCTTTTCCATACTTCTGGTAACACTCTGTACATTCTTGTCCCTTTTGTCAGGGTATGCTCGAGCGTACGACGAAGATCTGGTGGACCCCGGCCAGCTAACCTTTCGCGAGCCGGTCGCAAACACCTCCGATGAACACATCGATCCCTACACCGGACATCTCGGTCTGGCCTACACCGATCTCCATCTCCCCGGCGACGGCGGCCTCGATCTGCGGATCATGCGCACTTATAAATCGAGCCGGGCAACCGACACGGCGATGGTAGACAGCAAGCTCGGCTACGGCTGGGATATCAGTTTCGGCCGGGTACGACGGGACGGCAATTTCGTCACTATCGAACTGCAGGACGGCACGACCAGCGTTGCTGTCCGCGAATCCCTCGGCAGCAATTATTTCCTGACCAAGGAGTTTTGGAAACTGTACATGCCGATCGGCGCTTTGCCGGTCCTGCAGTTGACCGACGGAACCACCATCACCTTTGGCCAGGGGAGTCTACAGGGGTATCTGGCCACGGAGATCAGGAAGAACAACAACACCATCACCATCAGCTACGACAGCGACCGAATCGATTCCGTGACCTATACGGCCGGCGGCAGCAGCAAGACCATCAGCTTTCACTACGCCGCCAGCGGCAGGCGACACCTGCAGTCCATAACCTGGGGCAGCTCGAGTCGCCAGATCACCTACGGTTACGCGGCCGATAATCAGGCCGTAACCTCGGTCAGCCTGCCCGGAGGCGACAGGTGGCGCTATACCTACCAGCAGCAGTCGATCAACCTCCATTCCGCCTATATCATCCGGACCGTAACCACCCCGTGGGGCAGCACAGTCACCTACGATTTTGCCACGTTCAGCAAACCGGTCGGTCTGTCCTTCAAGACGCAAGGCAGCCTGGCAAGCAAACAGGTGTCCGGCCGGGGACTGGCCGGCGGAACATGGAACTACGATTACTCGGCGGAAACCGGGTACGATGAAACAATCATCACGGACTCCTGCGGCCGAACCACCATTTATCGGTTTTTCGGATACGGCAGCCCCTACAGCAATAACTGCTACAAATACGGATTGACCATGTCCAAGGTGGTGATGAACGGGGGTGCACATGAGATCACGACAGAGTATGAGTGGGATCGGTTGTCTATGCCGATCTCCTCAATAACGCACAGCGTCCACGCGCTGTGCAGCGATATCAGCGCCACCTATGTCCCGGTTCTGACAGAGGAAACGATCACCCGCGGCGGCAAGCAATACTCCACCAGCTACAGCAACTTCGACGCCTACGGCTCAGCCGGCACCATCGTCGAGCAGGGCAGCAACACCAGGACGACAACCGTCACCTACTGGCATGACGCAAGCCGCAATATCGTCACGGACAAACCGCTGACGATGACTGTCACCGGTTCTTCGGCTTTTCCCGGCACCTTCACCAGCACCTTCAGCTACTACACCAATGCCTCGGCCGACGCCAATTACTACGGAGAGCTGAAGACGGCGGCACCGAACGGGGTGACTACCACCTACCACTACGACACGAGAGGCAACATCTCCTCAATTAGCGACGCCAACAATCACACCACCTCCTACCAGTGGTCGCACGGCACGGTGAGCCGGATCACCAATCCGGTCTACAACATCCAGCGCACGATCAACTGGGACGGCACCGTCGCCAGCGA
>NZ_FQXS01000002.1 GCF_900130015.1 Desulfofustis glycolicus DSM 9705
GGCCAATATCGACTTCGTCGTGCTTGATGAACTGGGATATCTGCCGTTCTCCCAGGCTGGCGGCAGCTTGTTGTTCCACCTGGTCAGCACATTGTACGAAAGAACCTCGCTGATCGTGACCACCAATCTGAGCTTTGCCGAATGGTCCCAGATCTTCGGCGATGCCAAGATGACCACCGCCTTGCTCGATCGGTTGACCCATCACTGCGATATCATAGAAACAGGAAACGAGTCCTTCCGGCTCAAGAAGAGAACGTGACTTTTTTTATCAAAAGGGGGGGCTTTTTTGGACGCTGAAAGGGGTCAATATTGAATGCTGATTGACAATCAGCCAGCCCTCCGCAAAGAAACAATCTTGGCGCTGGTCGTTTCTCTGCCGAGGATCCGGTCTATCTCATCGGCTAGCTTTTGGAGGGCTTGTTTTTTCTCTGAAAAATAGTCGTGCTGGTCGTATACCGCCTGAATCTTCCCCTGGGAATGGTTCAGCACCAATTCTCTGATATGGGGCTGGATGCTCAGCCGGGACATGATCGTTCTGGCTGTTCTTCTCAGATCGTGACTTGTCCAGCCAGTAACACCAGATTTTTCCTGCACTCGTTTCCGAGTTTCTTTCAGGCTGGTGGTGTGACCGGTCGTCTCTTTGCCACGACTCCGATTGTGCTTTGATGGAAATACCCATGGTGAATCCTGTTCCCGCCCCTGGAGAATATCCATTACCTGCCTGCTTAGTGGAACAAGATGAATGGTGCCGCTTTTGGTCGTCGGGATCGTCCATAGCGCTTTATCAAAGTCGAGATCCGCCCATCTCATGGCTTGAATCTCTCCTGGTCGTTGGGCGGTCAGCAGTCCCAGTCTGAGAATATCCCTCTGGTTTGGTCGAAGATCGTCGAAATGAGGCCATAAGGTTCTGATCTCGTCGTCTGATAGCACCCGCTTACGTGGTGGCTCACAGCCACCGGGCTTACGAATCCACTGCAACGGGTGGATGGTAATCCATCCTTTCGCCAGTGCTGGCTGGAAAAGGATCTGCAACAGACTATGCAGTCGATTGGCGCTGACCGGTGCTTTTTTCGCCACAGAATCTAGAAGATCGGACAAATGAACCGGTTTCACATCCTCGACTTTCATATGGCCGAGTGCTGGCCGGATGATTTTTTCCCATCGGCGCTGCTCTTCCGAGACGGTGGACGGTGCTTTCGGCGCTGCCCGATTGGTCAGTGATTCCTGGTAGGCTTCCCAGAGATCCGCGACGGTCGGCGCTTCTTTGTGTGTCTTGGCTATACCGGCCGGATCTCCGCCATCATGGACTGTCCGCAGATGCTTTGCTGCTTCCAGACGGGCATCCTTCAGAGATAGCTCCGGGTATCGTTTCTTGAACGTGTGCCGCCGCCGCCTGCCGTTTGCCCTGTACAGCACGAACCATGCTTTTGCCCGCCGGGAAACGCGAATACCCAGCGTCCCGCCTTGCCCGGGCAATGGTACTATCTCGTCGAAGAAATCAACCTGCGCTGTTCCATCGGGAATGGTCAGAGCCTTGATCGCTGCATCGGTAAATCTGAATGTCCGGTCCATTGCCTACCCCTCTCCAAAATAGGTGCCAAATAGGTGCCGCTTTGGGTCGATTTTCTGTTAGCCCCCCTGATACGTCCTGACACAAACAATATCATATCTTATCGGTTTTGAATATATTTAATTGTGTCATAAAGAGTCAATAGGTGCCGGGAAAATGCTATCTACCTTGAATGTGGTTCAGGGGGCCGGAGGTTCAAATCCTCTCATCCCGACCAGTCAAGCAAAGGGACATACGACATAGTTCGTATGTCCCTTTTGTTATTGTACCTTTCAGTTTTCCCCACTGTGCCGGGATGATGAAACAACCGTCTCTGAAACAATGTGGTATTTCCCTCGTTTCAGTAAAACCTACCGCAACTGACACGAGTCACGTCGTCAATCACTTCGTCTCACTGCGCCTGAACCGGGAAACCACGTCTCATCCGGCCAATTTCCCGCACGGTTGTGCCGGATGAGAAATTCACGGAACTCGTCGGCCGGAAGCGGTTTGCTGAAGAGATACCCCTGTCCCTGGTTACAGCCGAGGCGCTGCAGGAGCTTGAGCTGCTCGGGGGTCTCGATCCCTTCGGCAACCACGTTCATGCGCATCGCCGCGGCAAGAGACAGGATGATGGTGACCAACTCCAGACTGCCCTTTCCTTCATCACAGATGGAGTTGATAAAGCTACGGTCGATCTTCAACGTCTGGATCGGTAGGGTGCGCAGATAGTTCAGCGACGAATAGCCGGTGCCGAAATCGTCAAGGGCGACGGAAATTCCCGCGTCACGGAAGCGCCGGAGCGAGTCGTTGGCTTGCTCGATTTCCTTCATCAGCGCGCTTTCGGTGATTTCCAGTTCGAGGGCTGCCGGAGGAAGCCCGATTTCCTCGAGAATGTGCTCGACCTCCTCGACGAACCCTTCTTTACGAAAATGCTTGGTGGAGATATTAACCGCCACCGCCAGTTGGCCCAGCCCTTCCTGCTGCCAGTCTGCAATCTGCCGACACGCCGTGCGGAGGACGAACAGGTCGATGGGTACGATCAATCCGTGCGCCTCGGCGTAGGGCAGGAACTCGCCCGGCGAAACCAGGCTGCCGTCGATATCGATACCCCGCACCAGCGCTTCCATACTCCGGAGACGACCGTCATCAAGCGATATCTTGGCCTGATAGAACACCGCGAATTGGTCGGCGGCAATGGCATTGCGAACAAAACGGTCGATTACGGTACGCCGCTGCGCCTGCTCGTTGAGGGCCGGGGTGAACAGGTGGTAGCGGTTCTTACCCTTTGTTTTCGATTCATACATCGCCAGATCGGCGTTTTTCAGCAGGGTGTCGGCATTGCTGCCGGCAATGGGATATACCGCGATGCCGATACTGACACCGAGATAAAATTCCATCTCCTGGACTGAATAGGGCCGGCTGAAATCGGCAATTATTTTTTCGGCAATCCGACAGAAACATTCGGGCTGCCCCGGAGGCTCGATCAAAAGGGTGAATTCATCGCCACCCAACCGGGCGATGGTATCTGATTTCCGGACACACCGGGCAAGCCGGTCGGCAATCTGTTGCAACACCTCGTCGCCGGCGTGATGACCGAGGGTGTCGTTGACGTTTTTGAAGTCGTCGATATCGAGCAGTACGACACCGAACTGCGTCCCCGCCCGGGCCGCCCGCTTGCTCGCCTGCTGCACGCGGTCATGGAATAACCGCTGGTTTGGCAGTTTCGTCAGTGAATCGTAAAACGCTTTGCGAGCCAGTTCTTCTTCAGCTTGTTTCAAGTCGGTGATATCGAGCAGAGAGACGGTGCTGCTGTCGGTTCCGGGAATCATCGCGACCGTTAGAATTCCGCAGCGCTGCCGGCCCACCAGGTCAAAATAGCGCACCTCGTACGTCCGCGGAGCTGAGGCGTCTCCCCGCCGCCGGGCCTGGTGATACCGCTGCATCCGCTCGATTTCCTCCGGCGGGAAGAAATCGTTCCAGGAGCGGCCGATAACCTCTTGTTCCTCCGGGTTATTCATGCTGCGACAAAACTCCTGGTTGGCCAGCTGGATCTTCGCCTCCGCGTCCACCATCACCATGGGGTTGCCGGTATTCATGAACAGCGAGCGAAACCGCTCCTCCGACTCGCTCAGCGACTCTTGAACAATCCGTATTTCATTAAAACTCTGTTCAATTTTATTCAGCATTGAGAAAATGGAGCGCGACAGGTCGGATATCTCATCACGACCGGCAAGGGTGGTAAAGCGGGATGGGTCGCTCTGTTCAATCGAGTTGACCTGAGTGTTGAGCAGATCTATCCGTGACAGAATCTTCCGTTCCAGCAGCCATAAAATCAATCCACCCACCGCAACACCTGCCGCGACGATCACTATCAGGAGCCGCCTCGAGGCCTCCACTCCGGAAAGATAGACCGTGCGGGGCGCATCAACGGTGAGGAGCCCAACCGGGGTGCCCTGCACATCTGCCAGCACACCGGTACAGCGAATGGTCGTTTCGGATTTCTCGATGACGGGGAACAGCCCTCCGCTCCTGTTCTCTTGCAGATCCGTTGGAAAAATGGGCGGAATCGTGTCTGTTGCCAGGTTGATGTACTCGAGTTCAAGTTCGGTTCGTTGTTCCAACTCATCGAGCATGGCCGGGCCGAATTTCTTGCCCATGACGATCCAACCGGTACTCGGCCCCTGGCGATTGGTTGTCAGTACAGCTCGGCAGGAAAGAACGAAAATCTCCTGCTGCAGTACGACGATCCCGTCAAATCCCTGCTGTCTCTTATTGATTGACCGATCATCCAGCAACTGCTGCAAACTAACCAGGGTTTCATCCGGAACGGGCGACAGCTGCTCGGCCCCGGAGACATGATTTGCACCCCAGACCAGTTCACGGCGATTGTTGAACAGTATGATCAGGTTGTTCTGCTGCGCTTCGAAGGTATCCACGACGAGGTTTTCATCGATGAATTCCTGGTTCTTCTCCTGCACGAAGCGGTAAGAGTCGTCCCAATACGACCAATCGGCGACAAGTTGACCGAGACTGGCATTGATGCCCTGGATGGCATTGATGCTTCGACGAACATTGGCGGCGGCGATCTGCTCTTCCAACTCGTCGAATTTTCGATACGTCAAACCGTGGGACGAGATAACAAGGACGGCTACCAGGAGTCCAAAGCAGCCAAAAATGATCAGAACAATCGATTTTCGTAATTTCATCGGCATCCACGCCTGCAATGCTCCCCCTTCCATGGGAAAGACAGAGCCGTCTCACTTTTCGGAGGTTACGGTATTGCTGCTGTTGTCCGTTTATCGGTCGGCATCCAGAATGCCTTGGTCGAGAAAATGGAGCCAGACTTCTTTCATGGTCTTGGCGGTATGGTTACCGGGGATGGCAAACACTCTGTCGGCGGGAAGAATGGTGGCGAGCAGCGTCTGTCCTTTCAGATAGGGATCCTCGGTACCGTAACCAAGATAGAGCAGCGGCAGTTCCTGGTTGCCGGCCGCACCTTGCTGCAGCCAGTGCCAGAGCATGCGCTGCCAATCCTTGTCGGAGTCGTAGCTGCCGGGCTCCCAGCTGCGTATTCCGCCGGCCTCGTTGATCTCATTGAGAATGGACGACCAGCCGAGAAAGGGTGAAATGACGCAGACGCCGGAGACATCGTCAGGATGCTCCCGAGCATAGAGGAGCGCCCCGAGCCCGCCCATGGACACGCCGACCAGCCAGAATTGTTCATAACCGTCCCGCCTGGCCGGCCCAATAACGTCCTCTTTGAGCCGAGGGATGAGCGTTTCGCCCATGTAATAGCCGAAATGGGCATTGGGAGCGACCATATCGACAGGCAAGCGGCGCTCTCTGACCGCATCGACAAACCCTTCATCAGCAAAGTCCTCATGACTGCCGCCTCGCCCCCGGAGAAAGATGACCATAGTTTTGCCCCGGGACGGATTTTCGGCCTGATAGTAGAGTGTGCGCAGGGGAGCATTGGTTGAACAACCGCAGAGCGTTGCCGCCAGAAAAATCAACAGACCGTGTGTCGTCAGCCATTTCATCGAAGCACGCTCCTTGGCCAGGGTTAGTGGTGGTTTTTCTTCACCAAAACGATGTATGCAATTATCATAGCGTAAACTGCACCACTATTCCATTGCGACACGCCGATCCCGGCATTTTACGGGTCCCCAAAAACAACTTTGTTGGTTTTTTCTGCTCCCTAATACCTTCGATGATGCTTACCCTGAGATGATGAATACGCTGCAGATAGTCTATGCCACTCATCGCCCTGAATCGATGGAATTTACCGAGCGGATCATGCGCCGCCACGAGGTGATCGTGCTCGAGGAGCCGCCGCATCCCGATTTTTCGGCCATGCTTACCGGCAGTGTCGATCTTGAGAGCTACCTGCTCGAACATGATCTGGAATATCACGATTTCAGTCTGCAACAATGCACGATATTGCAACACGCACATCGGACCGGCAAAACCATCCACCAGGTCGAGCCCTTTCTTCAAGAGCTGCTGACGATCCACGAGTTCTTCGCGGCCGGCCACGCACCGGCCGAACTTGACCCGGCAACGCTGCGCTACCAGGTCTATCTCCGGGAGAAAGAGGCCACCAAGGCCTTGATCGACTACTATCAGGCGGTGCGCAGCGACCACTTTCCCGCCATCCTGCTGGCCATGAAAACCTTTGCCCGGGCCGATGTCGCACGGCTCCGGCTGCGCGACAAACTGCGTGCCGAACAGATCCTGACAATGCTGCACCCCGGAGAAGACATCTATATCGAGGCCGGCCCGATCCACCTGCTGCTCGAGCGGCACCTGAGAAGAGGCCTGCCGGCCGGCTGGTCGCTGAAGACCTGTTTCGTCGAGCACCAGGCGCTGGCCCGGCTCGGCTTGCGCGGCAGCCTCTACAGTCCGGGCGACGAATTAACCATCGGGTATCTGCTGCGCAGCTCGATCAGCGCACGGCGGGAAGAGTTGCTCTGTGCCCGGGCGCTGATCTTCGCCAAGATCATCACCAAGGAGGAAATGAACGGTAACGGAAACGACTTTCCACACACCCGAAACGAATACGAAACCATCAGACTGGTCAGGCCGCTCTCGCTTACCGATTGTCAGGAATTGTTTTTCAGGACCAGATCGTTATCCACGAGGGAAGCGGCTGCCGTGGTTAAAAAACATGTTGCCGCGGCGACGCTGTTGAATTGAGGCGGGGCGGTTGGCTGGCGGATCAGTTGGCCGGTTATTGCTGCACCCCGGCAAATTCACGACGGATCTGCTCGATTCGGCTGCGGTTCTTGCCCAGATCGGAATAGCCAAGCCGGGAAGCGGACCGGACATGGATTACGTGGTGCTGATTGTCGAGCAGGAACTCGCCGTCATCGACGAACAGCGTCGTGCGAAACTCAACGCGGAGATAACCAGGTCGTCTCGTGACGATGGCCGTATCACCCCGCTCCGCCAGCAGCTTTTCCAGGCGGGCAAAAGCCTGCTCAGGAGAGTCTGAAAAAACGAGCGGTTCGATATGATGGCGGTGGTCGTCAGCCTGACTCGAAACGCAATTCGGCGAGGCGGGACAATCGACAAGCCGGCCGTCGTGCACTCCCAAATCATTCGGCGGCGTCCCGCTGCAGGCCGCCAGCAACCAGGAAACAAGTCCCATCAATATGATCCTTTGCAAAAGCTGAAACAAAGTGCGGCACTGGTCACCGTCTGCCATGACAGTGCAGATGTGCCACTCCTGCACTGTTTTTTTCATGATACCACCTTTTTCACCAGAATTCGCAGCCGCCGCCAGCGCCCCTGCAGGCTGCGACCATTCTGCGCCGCGCCAACAGGCAACGCATAGTAGAGCCGAGCCCACCAGAGAATGTGGCACGGGTGACGGTAACAATAGCACCACAGCGTTTGCCATCGACCGAGCGCCCCATAATAGAGTTTGACCCACCACAGCGATGGCAGGAACGTCTCCTTCAGGATGGCGACAAAGGACAGATTATCGTGCTTGAAGTGCCTGATTTTTCTTTGCGGCCAGCCGCGGTAGGGAAACGGCCGGCGTCGCCGGTTCGCTTCACCTGGCTCGATAATGCCCGCAGGCACCCGCTGGGGATCCCAAGGGGTCAGGTGCTGCATCATCGACAACGCAGCGCGTAATTGCGGTTCCTCACTGAACAGACGATGCCAGTCCAGCGACTCGGCATGCAATTCGACAAATCCGATCTGATCGGCAGCGTTGATCAGTTTGTAGGATTCGTAGCTGAGCGGCATGCGGAAACCGTGGTGATAAAGGTGACGCAGCATCTCCTCACCGCCGAGCGTAGCGTAGCGCATACCGTCACACTCAAACGAAGTGCTGGAAGCGAGTAGCCGCGTAAAATCGATCTGTGGATAGTATGGCGGACAATCCGGGTACAGGGCGCGATGGATTTCAATGCAGACCTTCATACCCTCGACGTTTTTCACCAGCGGCGGCAGATGGTAATGATCGTCCGGCGTCGGCGTACCGTGGCGATCAAAGCCTGCCGCCAGCGCTATTTGCTGGGCCCGCTCTGCCTGGTCCGGAGCAAGAAGCAGATCGATATCGCGCATCGGTCGCAGGGCCGGATCGGGATAGAGGGTATGGCACAGGGCCGCCCCTTTGATCACCAGCGGCGACACCCCCTCCGTCGCCAGAAGGGATAACAGCTCATGTAGGACCGCCTGCCTGACCCGCGCCTGGTGGGCATGAATCCGCGCCAGGATCATCAGCGAGCGGCGGGGCTCTGCCGGTACGGCAATGTCCGCGGTCGTCAGATGGTGGAGCAGCAGCGGCGCCAGCCCGTGGCGTTCGGCCTGGCGAATCGTTTCCTGCCAGTCTGATTCCTCCTTAGCAGCCTGCCCGAGCAGCCGATACTGCTCAGGATGCCCCGTAATCCGGGCGCAGAGATTAAGGACCGGGCGGCTCGCCATGACCGGCTCTGCCGAAGAGCTGCTGCCGTTGCCGCTCGCCGAAAAACTGCTCGAGATCAGCGGTATCACCGTAGGTCAGCGAGAAGGAACGGCAATTCCTGATGACCCGGGCCAGGCTCGGGATGCCTAGTTTCTCCAGGTTGCGGGCGTTGACATGGCACTGCATCAGCTGCAGGCAGCTTTGGGCTGCCGATATCTCCTGTAGCCCCGGCGACTCGCCAGCTTGAAACCGCGGGAAGATGAAATGGGTCACCCGCGGTTCGATCGCGTCCGGCGAGATACGGTTGCCGCCCAACAGACGATGCGGAATCATGATCCCTTCACGCGCTTGGACCAAAAGATCTCGGCAACGACCAGCCAGCGGCGCCAGAAACGGAACCATTTTCTTCAGGTTGATCGGCCGGGTGAAGGCGATGACCCGCTGGTCGTCGAGCATGACCAGCTCATCGGTCAGGTAAGAAAACCCCCGGGATACCAGCCAGGCAGTCAGCGTGCTCTTGCCGGCACCGCTCGTTCCCGGCAGCACGAGACAGGTTGAGCCCAAGGAAACGGCCGCCGCGTGAACGGCATGATGCCGATCATTGTCAATAATGCACTGCTCGAGAATCTCGTTCATCAGGCAATAGGCCTGCCGGTAGACGGTCCCCCCTTCAAGCAGGACCGATCCATCGACCGTCAGCAAAGCGGCCTGCATCGAGGAATCAACACCGATTTCATAGCGCTTGATCGGCTCGCCGCCGTCTTCGACAAACAGGTCGGCAAAGAGGAACACAACGAGCGCCCGCGCTTCGCGATTCAAACAGTGCACCTCGACAGAGCGCCCGCCGATGCCGACGGTAAACTGGGAATCAAGAACCATCGGACAGCTCGATGATACCGTGTTCGGCCATCTTCTCCAGTGCAGCAAGCACGTCGGCCCGGATTTCTTCTGCCTGACCAGGGTAGGTGTCAGACAGAAGATCGATCATCTCCTGCACGGTGAGATCCTCATGACAGAGCCGCCAGACCAGATGAGCCGTCTGATTCAGGGCAACTACCTCGGCACCGTTGAGTGAAAACAATACCACTTCATTATCAAATTGTTCGACCAGGTAGTCGGGGTTGACCACCGGAACCGCCGTGTTTTTCATCTGTTCTCTTTCAGCCGTTGTATCGTTTAGGGGTTATCAGCTCGCGCCCAACGAGAACATTGCTTCCAGGTCGTGTTTAGAGAAGACCTGGAAGGCGAGCATGGTTTCGGTGTGCAGGATATTTTCGATCTTGAGCAGGTTGCGGGTGACCAGGGTGGACAGATCGTCGTTGGTCTTGACCCGGGCGACGGCGATCAGGTCGTAGGCGCCGCTGACGGAATAGACCTCTGAGATCTCCGACATGCCGGCCAGGGTTTCGGCTACTTCGTTGATATAGCCGCGTTCGGTATTGATCAGGATGATGGATGTTACCATGACGCCTCCTTGCTTTCGGTACACAACATATCGTCAGCCACCGGGGTACCGATGGCGCGGTCGACTGTTCAGGTTGGTCGATAGGCCCGTTTGGCCGCCTCGGTGATGCGCCGGACGAAATCGCTCTTGGCCATCGTGTATGCCGCCCGATCGGACGGGTAGCTGTGGGAAAGATCCCGCTTCAGGGTCTCGTACTGGCGGGCGACATCGGGATGCTCGATCAGATAGTCGCGAAACAGCAGCCCTTCCCACTGGGCGAAATGCTTTTCAATCATGTGGATGTGGTGAGTCCGCCGGCCCGCTTCATCCCGCCTGATAAACCAGCAATAATAGGGAGAGCGAAGATCGCCAAAGGAGGGGCGCCAGAAATAGTCATAGCCCTGGGCTTCCAGAATCGGCACGATTGTCCGGCGGGCCAGCGCCAGGTTTTTTACCTCGACAAGCATGTCGATCACCGGTTTGGCGGCCAGCCCGGGTACCGCCGTCGAGCCGAAATGCTCAATCCTGACGATCTGGTCACCGGGCAGACAGGACAGCAAATGGTCCCGCTCGCGGGCGAACAGCTGCGGCCAACGCGGATCATAATCGACGATGTCGATATGTTCGCTGATCGCCCGCTCAATCTGCTCTTTTCTCGTCGTCATCGCCGCCGTATCATAAGCGCCGACCGAGACAGTCGCTCATCAACGCCACTGCTTACCGGGCAGGTAATCCTCGCGAACCGGCGAGAATACCTCGACCACTACCGCATCCTCCAATACATCCACTCCGTGTTCGACACCGCCCGGGACGCACCAGCTGTCACCCGCCGCCACCAGCGTTACCTCGCCGCCGATGGTAAATCGCAGCCTGCCGGCAACGAGATAGCCGATCTGTTCGTGGATATGGGTGTGTAGCGGCAGGACCGCATCTTTTGCCAGCCGGAATTCGGCCAGCAACATCTTCTCCCCATAGACCGGGGTCTTCTGCCGGATTCCCGGCAACAGTTCACGGTACCCCTCAGTTCCAGCTCTACCGATCATCAGCTCTTCCTCCCCATTTCAACTCTTGTCCGGCGAGCCACCGTCGCCGCCGGCTCCGGTGCGCGCCAGTCCGCGAATCGCGGTAATTTTCTCAACAAAATCAATCGGGTCACCCGGCGTAACCACTATGGTCCGGTCCGCAAATTGCAGCACAACTGCACGCCGCAGGTCGGTAGCAAAGGCACGAAACGGTCCGATTTTCTTACTCTTGAAGGAACCGGCGAAACAGAACATGCCGCCGTTGCCGAAGCGCCTGATCATTCGCTTCGTTGCCTCCGGGTCGAAGCTCGCTGCCAGTAGTCCGTCGAGTGGAATCTTGGAATACCAGCCAAGCCGTTGCACAAAAAGGACATCGGGGAACAGCAGATAGCCGCGAATGGTAAAAAAAACCGCCACAACCAGCATGGCCAGCGGCAGGACGATCATCACCAAATCCCAGCCGAAAGCTCCCGACGGCCGGTTGCCGAGACCGATGGCAACCATGCCGCCGAGCAGGCAGATCGAAAGCAAGGTCATCGCCCGCAACAATAGCCCCCACGGGGCATCGTAGAGATACTGCTTGTCCATGTGTGCTTGCCTGCCTGTATCCACGTTCGCTGGTGGTGATCGAACCGGTGCCGATTTTTCGCTTCGGCGATCTACCGATAAGCGGTTGCCGGAGGCACCGGAATCGGGTAGAAAAGGGACCGGTCAGCCGGACCGAAGCTCGGCGCCGGCCCGGCACATTGTAACCCGAGAAGATACCATACCATGCAGCGAACGGAAACCCAAACCACACTGCCCGACAGCGCCCGGCGCGTCCAAGATTACCTGCGCGAACACGGCTTCGACTGCATCGTCATCGAACTGCAGAACTCGACCAGGACCGCTGCTGAGGCGGCCGAAGCCATCGGCTGTTCGGTGGCGCAAATCGCCAAATCACTGGTCTTTAAAAATCGACAGGACGACACACCGGTACTGGTGATCGCCTCCGGCGCCAACCGCGTTGATGTCGGGAAAATCGAGAAGCAGACCGGCCTGCAGTTGGCTGGGACCAACGGGGCCTGGGTCAAGGAGCAGGTTGGCTTTGCCATCGGCGGAGTGCCGCCGGTGGCGCACACGGCACGGTTGCGCACCATCCTGGATCAGGATCTCAAGGTTTGTCGGTGCATCTGGGCTGCGGCCGGTACCCCCCGTGCCTTGTTCAAGCTGACGCCGGAGGATCTGGACACCATGACCGGCGGCATCTGGCTCGACCTGGCTGAAGCACGTTGAGGACGGCTGCAGCGATATCACCTGCAACCCTCCAGGTCGGCTTAAAAGACGGAGCGCAGGTAATGGATCTCCCGCTCCAGATCGTCGATGCGGTCGAGCAGATCGAGAACCACCCCGCAACCCGCCAGATTCAGGCCGAGATCACCGCGCAGCCGCTGAATCTTTCTGATTCGGACAATCGCCCGATCGGCAAAGAGCAGGCAGGGTTTGTCGATCTCCGGATCGATCAGTCCATATACCACGAAACGCTGCAGCAGATCGGGATGCACATCGACCAGGCGACCGAGTTCTTCGATCGTCAGCAGGCGCCGCTCATCGACTATCAATTCATATCTCTTCATCATAGCCCGCCTTTTGTCCGTGTTTTCGTCGCGGATGAAAGGTCGAAACCTTCTGCAGCTGCTCAAAAGCCGCCCGTTCCTCGTCACTGAGGGTGGTCGGGATACGGATTTCGACGCGAACGAAGATATCACCGGCCCCTGACGACCGCTTCGGCATCCCCTTACCCTTCAGGCGAAAGCGTTTGTTGTTCTGGGTACCCGCTGGGATCGTCAGCGATACCTGGCCATCGACGGTGTGGACCGGGATCTTGGCGCCGAGCGCTGCCTCCCAGGGTGAGATGGCGACAATGGTATGCAAATCGTGCCCGGACACTTTGAAGGTCGGGTCGGGGGTGATCTTGATCCTGAGCAGCAAATCACCGGCCGCTCCCCGTCCGGTCCCTTGTTCACCCTGACCGGCGAGGCGAATGACCGAATCATTGGTGACGCCGCGCGGGATCTTCACCTGAAGGGTCTTCGTCTGCGGCTGCATGCCACCGTGGCCGTCTCCGACAAATGTCTGGAAGGAGATCGTCCGGTTACCGCCATGAAAGGCATCTCGCAGGCTCAGCGTGATCTCAGCCTCGTGTGATCGCCCCTCGCTGTCCGCCGCAAAGCCGAAATCGTGATGCCCCCCACCGCGGGAGAAACCGCCGCCGAAAAGGTTCTGGAAAAAGTCGCTGAAGTCTCCGGCCTCGCGAAAATCGCCATCACCTGAAAAATGATAGCTCCTCGAGCTGCGACCACCACCGGTTCGACCGCTCTGCTGCCAGCCTGGCGGCGGCTGGTCACGAAAACTACTCCACTCTTTGCCATACTGGTCATAGAGCTTTTTCTTTTCCGGATCCTTGAGCACCTCATAGGCCTCATTGATCTCTTTGAACCGTGATTCGGCATCGACGCCCTTGTTGACATCGGGGTGATGCTTGCGAGCCAGCTTCCGATAGGCCCGCTTTATTTCATCGGCCGTTGCGTTCTTCGAGACACCGAGGATCTGGTAATAGTCCATATACTCCATGGTCGTTTGTCCTCTGCCGGTTAACGGATTGGGCAGTGCGTCACACAGTGTCGGAGACGCCCGTCCGACGCAGCGATTTCCTGCTCGTGATGCACTACACTATAATCTTGCTTATTACTTGTTCAATACTTTCTTTTTAGTAATTTTAGTCATGTTGATTTTCGGGTAACTATACTTATTGTTCACTCAGCGATACTGAATAACCGTACCGTCTTCGGCTGCCGTGGAAAACTCGGATCTGCATGCACGATCAGGGCAGAGGTGGGTACGATGCCATACCGCAGAGAACTGCTCCGGCGAAGACAGTTTTTTGGCGTCCGCTGCAGCAGTGGTATAGATATGTGGTTTTCCGTGGCAGCCCGTAATCATCAGTAAAGGAGGATGTTATGGATCTGAAAAAACTTGCCCCGTGGAATTGGTTCAAAAATGAGGACGAAGAAGCAGCGGCAACACCGGTACGGATCAATCGGCCGAGAAAACGGAGCGACCTGATTGATCCGTATCACCCATTGTATCACTTTCAACAGCAGATGGAGCAATTTTTCGATTCCTGGGCCCATGATCTCGGCATGCCCGGCCGAAAGGCAGGAGAATCGGGTAGCCTGATGGCCGGCAGTTTCCTGAAACCGTCGGTCAATATCGGCGGCAACGAAAAAGAGTACTCGATCTCCGTCGAAATACCCGGGGTCGAAGAAAAAGACATCAAGGTCGAAATCAAGGACGACACGTTGACGATCAGCGGTGAGAAACAACAGGAAAAAGAGGATCGCCAGAAGGACTTCTACCGGATCGAGCGCTCATACGGTTCTTTCCGGCGGGTCTTGACGCTGCCCGATGACGCCGACCGGGACGGTATCAAGGCCGGTTTTCGCAAAGGTGTCCTGCAGTTGACCATCCCGAAGAAAGCGGTTTCCAAGGCCGATGTCAAACAAATCGAGGTCCGCTCCGCTGACTGATGACGACAACGCTCCACGTTCGCCCGGTCGCACCTACCTGCGGTGCGGCCGGGCGCCCTCGGGAGCGGCAAACCGTTTCCTCGCCGCTCTCCCACCGCAAACAATCCGTCATTGAAACGCTTGTGCTTCAAACACGTTTCGTTTAGCATTGCTCATCCCTTGTTAATCGCTCATCCCCGCAGTTTGAAGCAGGGTTTGGCACACAACGTAATCATCACCATTGATCGGGAGAGAATCGGATGCGGCCAATCGTTGCGTGGTTGTCGGTGTTTATGCTGCTGTCGGCCCCGCCGCTGCTAGCGGCCGCCGACGGTCAATCCCCGGCCGACGCAGCGCCGGCAAACATGGTTTTTGACCCCCTCAAACCGCTGATCGAAGCCGTTTCCAGCAATCCCTGGGTCCAGGGCAGCCTGTTAATCCTGATCACCTTTGCCTTTGCCTCACTACTTTCCTGGTTGTTGTTTCGCCTGCTCCGGGCACTTACGTCGAAAACCAGTCACCAACTCGATGATCACTTCGTGCTGCTGCTGCAACCGCCGGTCACCTATACGCTGATCGCCCTCGGCATCACCGCCGGCATCGAGGTGATGCCGTTGCCCGACGTCTGGAATGTGATGCTGAGCCGGATCATCCGCTCCATCAATGTGATCATCTGGATCATCTTTCTCGGCCGCTTCGCGACCCTGCTGCTCAACCGGATCGCCGACTATTCCGGTAGAATCAGCTTCATTCAGCGCCGTACCGTAACCCTGTTCGACAATATCGCCAAAGTGGTCATTTTCGGCGCCGGTATCTACCTGATCTTCGTCATCTGGCATATCGACATGACGGCCTGGTTGGCCTCGGCCGGCATCGTCGGCATCGCCGTCGGCTTCGCCGCCAAGGATACCCTGTCCAACCTGTTTTCCGGCGTGTTCATCGTTGCCGATGCACCCTACAAAGTCGGCGACTACATCGTGCTCGACAACGCCAGCCGCGGCATGGTCACCAATATCGGTTTGCGCAGTACCCGGATCCTGACTCGCGACGATATCGAGGTAACCATTCCCAACTCGATCATCGGCAATTCGATGATCATCAACCAGTCCGGCGGCTTGAGTGAAAAGATGAGAATCCGGCTCAAAATCGGCGTGGCCTACGGATCTGATATCGACCAGGTCAAGCAGATCCTGCTCGACGTTGCCGACAGCGAACCGCTCGTTTGTCGACAACCAACGCCGCGGGTACGTTTTCGCGCTTTCGGCGGCTCGAGTCTTGACCTGGAGCTGCTCTTCTGGGCAAACCACCCGGAAGAGCGCGGCCGGATACTCGATGCGATGAACACCGCCGTCTACAAACGGTTCAACGAAACCGGCATAGAGATCCCCTATGCCAAACAGGATCTCTATATCAAGGCCGTGCCGGACAGGTTTTCCCTGCCGGAAACGGCGCCGCCGGACACTGCCACCGGCAACCGTCCCGATTGACCAATGTCTCTGTCCCATCGCAGATCGGAGAACAAAACGTCGCTCCCCCTGTCCGCCCTTTTCAAAGACCTGCTCGCGCCTATCTTCCGCCGCCACCGTCTGCGTCTGCTGGTCGGCTTGACGGCCCTGATCGCCGTCGATTTCCTGCAATTGATGATCCCCCGCATCCTCAAGCACGGCGTCGACGCGCTCACCGCCGGCAGCGCATCGCCGGGGCTGCTGCTGCGGCTGGGAGCGGCCATCGTCGCCATCGCGGTATTCGTCGTGGTGCTGCGCTTTTTCTGGCGAACGTTGATCATCGGCTTTTCCCGGTACCTGGAACGGACCCTGCGCAACCGTATTTTCAACCGCATCCTGGTCATGGACCAGCCGTTTTTTGAAAAACACTCCACCGGCGACATCATGGCCCACGGCTCCAACGATCTTGCCGCCGTCCAGATGGCCTGCGGCATGGGCTTGGTGGCGGCGGTCGACGCATTGGTCATGTCCTGTGCCGCCACCGGTTTCATGCTCCACATCGATATGCGGCTGACGCTGCTGGCGCTGGCGCCGATGCCGATCCTGGCCGTCTCCACCCGGCTGCTGTCCGGCCGCCTGCACCACCGTTTCAACACGGTCCAGGAATATTTTTCCGGCCTCACCGAGTTCGCCCGGTCCACCCTCGTTTCCCTGAAGCTGAGCAAGGCCTATACCCTGGAGGAGATTCAGACCCGGGAATTCGATCGACTCGGACGACGCTACGCATCGGCCAATATCAGGGTGGCCGCCATCCAAGGGGTGCTGTGGCCGGCGGCTACGCTGATCGGCAATATCGGTCTGCTGGTCATCCTGCTCTTCGGTGGTACCGCGGTTATTCGCCAGGAACTGACCATGGGCGACTTCGTCGCCTTCGTCACCTACCTGCAAATGCTCATCTGGCCGATGATGGCCGTCGGCTGGGTGGCCAATCTGCTCCAGCGCGGCGCCACCGCACTGCGCCGTATCCACCGGCTCGTCTCCGCCGAGCCGCTGCTGCTCGACCAGCCATCTGGTGGCTCCGCGCCACCGGACGGACCGGTCTTTGCCATTCGCAACCTGAGCTTTTCCTATCCCGCCGCGCAGAGCAGCCAGCTGGCAGGAGTCAGCTTCGCGGCCGATCGGGAAATGATCGGCATTGCCGGCCGCACCGGCAGCGGCAAGAGCACCCTGTGCCGACTGCTGGTCCGTCTCTATCCCGTTGCTGACGGCGCCATCTTGCTGCACGGGCGCGATGTCAACCGCCTTTCACTGGCCGAGGTTCGCGACCGGATCGCTTACGTCAGCCAGGAACCGGTTCTCTTTTCCGACACGATCGCCAACAATATAGCCTTTGGCGTGGATCGGGCCGACCCGGCCGAGATCGAGCAGGCCGCCCGCGACGCCGCCATCGACGAAGAAATCCGCCAGTTCAGCAAAGGTTACAAGACGATGATCGGCGAACGGGGGGTGCTCCTGTCGGGCGGTCAGAAACAGCGGCTGGCGCTGGCCCGGGCGCTGATCTGCCGACGGCCGATCCTGGTCATCGACGACGGCCTATCCGCCGTCGACACCGCCACCGAGAGCCATATCATCGAGGCGCTGCGGCGACGGCTCGCCGGCAAGACGGTGTTTATCGTCTCCAACCGGATCAAGCTGCTGGCCATGACCGATCGCATCCTGCTCTTCGACCAGGGCCGCCTGCTCCATGACGCTCCGCACGATGCATTGTTACAGCGCAGCGATTTTTACCAGGCCATGTATCGCAAACAGCTGCAGGAAGGGACGGAGGATCGGCGCGATGCATGATTTCGGCTACATCGAGAAGGGCAAGCAGGCCTCGCTCAGCGACGTTCGGCTGTGGCATCGCATCCTGCGCCACAGCCGGGGCTTTCGGCGGGCCATCGCTATCGCCGTGGTGCTGTCGCTCGGCGTCACCGGCGCCACTCTGGCCCTGCCCTACCTGCTCAAAAGCGGCATCGATTCCTATATTACCGCTCCCGACCTGGCCGAAGCGGCGCGCATCTCCGGGCTTGTCACCACGGCGCTGCATTTCGGACTGCTCGTCGTGCTCGGATTTGCGCTGACCTTTATCCAGGTGGTCTTGCTCGAATGGGTCGGCCAGTCGGTGATGCACCGCATTCGGCAGGATCTGTTCGCCCATATCCTCGATCTCGACCTGGCCTTTCTCAACAGCCAGCCGACCGGACGGCTGGTGACCCGGCTGACCAACGACGTGCAGAACATGCACGAGATGTTCACCTCGGTGCTGGTCACCTTGTTCAACGATATCCTCCGCCTGGCCGGCATCCTTGTCGTGCTGCTGCTGATCAATTTCCGGCTGGGACTGGTGATGTCGCTGTTCATCCCGGTCGCCCTGCTGCTGACCGTGGTCTTCGCCCGGCTGGCACGCGAAAAATTCCGCGCTATCCGCAGCCAGCTGTCGCGGCTCAACAGCTATACCCAGGAAGCGGTGTCCGGCATCGCCATCATCCAACTCTTCGGCCGGCAGCTCCGGGCCGCCGAGCGCTTCGCCGGCCTCAGTGCAGAGTATCTGGCCCGAACGCTCAGTCAGATCCGGCTGTTCGGCGCCTTCATGCCACTCACCGAGCTGCTCAGTTCCATGGCCATCGCTCTGATCCTCTGGTACGGCGGCGCCCAGGTTATCGACAGAACCCTGACCATCGGCGAAATGGTCGCCTTCCTCGCCTATATGCGCCTCTTTTTTCAACCGCTGCGGGAGTTGTCGCAGAAATATTCGATCGTCCAGTCGGCCCTGGCCTCGGCCGAAAGGATCTTCGCCACCCTCGACACGAAAGCCGCCCTCATCGATCCGCCCAACCCGCGGCAGCTGACGGCGCCTGCCGGCCGTCTCTCGTTCAACGACCTCAGTTTCAGCTATGAACCGAACCAGCCGGTTCTCGTCGATTTCACCCTGTGCATCGAGCCCGGCGAAATCATCGCCGTGGTCGGCGCCACCGGCTCCGGCAAGAGTACCCTGATCAACCTGCTGCTGCGCTTCTACGAGCCGCAGCGTGGCACCATTAAAATCGACGACGTCGACATCGCCGAGCTGCGGGTCCGGCAGTTGCGCCGCATCGTCGGCGTCATCCTGCAGGATGTCTTCATCCTCAAGGATACTCTGCTGGCCAATATCGTCATGGACACCGGCTGCTCCCGCGAGGACGTCGAAGCGGTGCTGGAACAAACTGGCATGACCCGTTTTGTCGCCAAGCTGCCGGCCGGACTTGACACCATGCTCGGCGAGGGCGGTCGGGACCTGTCCACCGGTGAAAAGCAACTGCTCTCCTTTGCCCGTGTACTGTGCCGGGACCCGGCCATCCTGGTGCTCGACGAGGCCACCGCCTCGATCGACTCGGAAACCGAGAGCATCCTCGAAGAGGCAATCGCCCGCAGTTTCGAGGGCCGCACTTCGATCATCATCGCCCATCGGTTGTCCACTGTGCGGAGGGCCGATCGGATCGTCGTGATGGAAAACGGCCGCATCATCGAGCAGGGATCACCAGAAATCCTGTTCGCCGCAGACGGCCACTACTCCCGGTTGCTTCGCCTCGATCTGCTCGATGGCCGGACACCTTTGATCACCACCTCGACTCCGGATGACCAACGACAGACCGAGTTTTCCAGCCGGCCGTCCAGCTCCCGGCGGCTGCCGCCGGCAACGCAGGATTGACACCAGCCCGTTGAACCGGCTAAGGATGTATTATTCGACACGAAGATAGATGCGGCACTCCATGAAACAGCCACAAGCACAAAAAACCATCCTCTGGTGGGGACGGTTTGACGCCGACTACTCCCGCAACCGAATCCTGCGCGGTCTGCTGAGAAATTGCGGGCATCAAATCGTCGATTTTCAGCCGCACTCCTCACTGACCGGCACCATCGAATCGATCCTCGCCGGTCTGCCGCCGGTCGATGCGCTCTGGGTGCCGACCTTCCGGCAGAGCGATCTGCGCTCGGCCCGCCGCTTTGCCGACCGCCGCTCCATCCCGCTCATATTCGATCCGCTGATCAGCGCCTGGGACAAGGCGGTCTTCGAGCGGCAAAAATTCTCCGCCGACAGCCGGCGCGGCAGACGACTGCTGGTCTGGGAACGCTCGCTGTTTGCCGCCGCCGACCTCGTTCTCGCCGATACCGCGCCGCACCGCTGCTTCTTCGTCGAGACGCTCGGAGCTCAGCCGGAAAAAACCTTCGTCGTGCCGGTCGGCGCCGAGGAGGCTCTCTTCCCCGCGCAGCCGCTGCACGAACCTCACCAGCCGCCGGAGTTGCTGTTTTTCGGCAGTTTTATCGGGCTGCAGGGGCCGGAGGTTATCGTCGATGCGGCGGCCCGCCTGCCCGAAGCTCGCTGGACACTGCTCGGCGACGGGCCGCTCGGCCCGTCCTGCCGGCACCAGGCGGGCACTCTGTCGCAGGTACGCTTTGAGCCTTGGTTGCCCTATGACCGACTCGCCCGACGGATCGGTGAAGCGGACATTCTGCTCGGCATTTTCGGGGCCTCGCCGAAGGCCGGGCGGGTCATTCCGAACAAGGTTTACCAGGCGCTGGCCTGCGGGCGACCGCTGATCACCCGATGCTCTAACGCCTACCCGGAAGAGCTTGCCGGAGATCCCGAAAGCGGCATATGCTTCGTGCCGCCTGCCGATGGTTCGGCGCTGGCGGCCGCCGCCGCTGCCCTGTTGGCCGAGCGACATAAACTGGCTAAGCGGGGACTGCTGGCACGGCGCAGCTATGAACGTTTTTTTGCCGGCGGGTCCGTCAAACAGGCCCTGCTGACCGCCTTGGCCGCAATCGATCTGTAGGGAACCTTGAAAATGAACGAAATTCCAATTTTTTCAAGGTCCCCTGTCGGCTCACCGCTCTCCCCACCCTCCTACCTCGTGGCATAAGTCCCTTTTTTTCGACTATTTGCGTCTTTTGTGATACATTTTTCTTTGACAGCAAGGAAAAAGGCGCTTATTTCTATTTAAGTTTTTTATTAAACATAGTCCATTCCACCCGGACCGAGCCACGGGGTATTTCCATGACCGCTGCAGCACCGCCTCTTCGACACCTCTTTACCGCCGCTTGCCTGGCCCTCGCTCTCTGTTGGGCCGGCCCGGTCACCGCCGCCGACCAGCCCGACGCCTGGACCGCACGGCAAGCGGTTATCTATGCCCTGCAAAACAACCCGGACAGTAAGATCGCCCGGCAACGGATCAGTGCCGCCGAGGCAGCTCGCCACCAGGCCGCCGCCGCGATGCGGCCGGGGATCAGCCTGAGCGGCGGCTACAGCCAGACCGACAACCCGATGCAGGCCTTCGGTGCCATCCTCAACCAGGGTGGTTTCGACAACACCATCGATTTCAACGACCCCGGCCGCACCGACAACCTCGGTTTCAAGGCGGAAATAAACTACCGTTTCTATAACGGCGGCCGCGACCAAGCCGCCTCTGAGGCCGCCGAGGCACTGCAGCTGGCCAGCGAAACGGATCGTACCGCAACCCAGCACCGTCTCGGCTACGAAGTCGTTCGTGCCTACCAGACTATCATCCAAGCCGGCGACCAGGTCGCTGCCCGGGAAGCGGAACTCAGCGCCATCGATTCATCCCTGCAGGTGGCCGTGGCCCGCTACGAAGCCGGTGATCTGCTCCGCGCCGACCTGCTCCAGTTCGAAGTGCAACAGGCCCGCGCCAGCGAGCAGCTGATCATCGCCAGACACCAGCTGGATCTGGCACAACGCGGCTTTCTCAACCTGCTCGGCCTGAGCGGCACCGACACGGTGCTGCTGCCCGGCGCCGGTGACGAACAGTCGGTGCCGACCGTCGATGCGTACCGTGAGCGGCCGGAAATCGCGGCCCTGCACGCCCGTCTGATGGCCGCCGAGGCAGCCCTTGCCGGCGCCCGCGGAGCCCTGCGCCCGACCCTTGACGGCTTTGCCGGCTACCAGTATGACCGCGGCTGGGAAGTCGACGGCGATGGCAGCTCCTGGCTGGCCGGTCTGCAGCTGACCTATCAGCTCTATGACGGCGGCCGCCGGGATGGCGAGATCGCCCAGAAAGCCGCGGAACTCGCCGAGCTCAAGGAGCACCTCGGCAAACTCAGACTGGCCGTCGACCTGGAGATCCAGGAGGCCGAACTGAACCGGCGCCAGGCCGCCGAACGAAGGCAGGTAACCCAAAAGATGGTACAGGTCGCCCGGGAAAGCGCGCAACTCAATCGCGAGCGCTTCCAGCAAGGCGTCATCCTCGCCTCCGACCTGATCGACAGCGAGGTACGGCTCACCGACGCCCTGGTTCGCCAGTCGGCGGCCCGGGCCAATTGCCGGACCGCCGCCGCTCGACTGCGACAGGCGGCCGGCATGCAGCAATTCGCACCAACCACGAAAGAACTTCTGGAGACACAGCCATGAGGAGATTGCCCGCAGTCCTTCCCTTCATTCTGCTCGCCGTTTTTTCCGTCCTGCTGGCCGCCGGCTGCTCGTCGGAAACGACGGAGCACGTTGAGAAGGCAGAGCAGCTGGAGCCGGCGCCGGTTTCCGTCGTCACCGTTAAGCAACAGACGCCGGCCCGTCAGGTCGAGATCATGGGCACCGTGCAGGCGGCGGAAAGCGCCTCGATTGCCGCCCGAATCAGCGGTAATATCGTTGAGCTGCCGGTATCGCTCGGTTCACGGGTCAGCGAAGGCGACCTATTGGTAACTCTCGGTGCAGACGAGATCAACGCTCAACTCCTGCAGGCCCAGGCCCAGTTCGAGCAGGCCGAGCGAAACCTGGCCCGAGAGCGGAGCCTGCTGGCTAAAAACGCTGCCACCGCGGAAACGGTCCGTACACTGGAGGAAACCCGCCAGATCGCCGCAGCAGCACTCAGGGAGGCCCGCACGATGCTCGGCTACACCACCATCACCGCTCCGTTCAGCGGCATCATCACCCGGAAAATGGCCAGCATCGGCGATCTGGCGACACCGGGCAAGCTCCTGCTGCAGTTGGAGAACGAAGGTCACCTGCAGGTCCTGGCCGACGTTCCCGAGTCGCTCGTCCTGGCGCTGTCCATCGGCGATGAGCTACCGATCCACCTGCCGGCGGCGGGGCTGCGGACCACCGGCAGGATCATCGAGATCGCCCCGACCGCCGATCCCCGTTCGCGCACCGCCCCGGTCAAACTGACCATCGACTCGGCCGAACAGATCCGCTCCGGTCAATTCGCCCGGATCAGCCTGCCAAGTGAGCGAGGCATTGCCTTCATGATTCCGCAGGACGCAGTCCTGCCGTTTGGCCAAATGGAGCGAATCTTCCTGACCGACGGACAACGGGCTCGTCTGCAATTGGTGAAAACCGGGCTGAAGCATGACGGCACGGTGGAAATTCTCGCCGGGGTCGCCGCCGGTGACCGGGTCATCGTCTCCGGGCACCGCCACCTGCAGGACGGCCAACCGGTTACCATCAACTAAGCAGCCGACACCGACGCATCCCAGCATCAACCAACGGATCGACATGAGCACTTCGGAGAGTAAACCAAGCGGTTTTGCCGGCAAACTGGCCGCCGCCTTCATCAACTCGAAACTGACGCCGCTTGGCATCATCGCTTCCTTATTGCTCGGCATCCTCGCCGTGGCCATGTTGCCGCGCGAGGAAGAGCCGCAGATCAAGGTGCCGATGATTGACGTGATGGTAGCCATGGAGGGCGCCACCCCGAAAGAGATCGAAGAGCAGGTCACCATCCCGATGGAAAAGCTGCTCTACGAGCTGCCCAATGTCGAGTACATCTACTCCACGTCGATGGCCGGCAAGAGCCTGCTCATCGTCCGTTTTTACGTCGGGGCCGATCTGGAGACGGCCATTGTCCGGCTCAACCAGAAACTGGCCACCAATTTCGACCGCATTCCCCACAACGTCTCGCAGCCGCTGGTCAAACCGCACACCATTGACGATGTGCCGGTCCTCGCCCTGACGCTGCACAGCCCGAACTACGATCACTTTATGCTGCGGCGCCTGGCCGCCCAGGTCGACGATGCGATCAAGAGCATCCCGTCGGTTGCGGAAACGAGTCTGATCGGCGGTACCAGGCGGCAGGTAACCGTCCGTCTCGACCCGCTGTTGCTCTCCTCCCGCGATATTTCGATCAACCAGCTGGTGCCGATGCTGCAGCAGGCCAACCAGCAGCGCTATTCCGGGGTATTGACCAGCGGCAACCAGGACATAGAGCTGCAGACCGGCTCGTTTTTGACCAGCGTCGAAGAAGTGGGCCGGATCGTGGTCGGCGTCTACGGAGGCAAACCGGTCTATCTCGAAGAGGTCGCCGAGATCATCGACGGCCCCGAGGAACCGTCGACCTACGTGCTGTTCGGCGCACCCGACCTCCACGATCCGGAGGCGGCGGTAACCATCTCGGTCGCCAAGCGGCCGGGTGCCAACGCGGTCAGCGTTGTGGCGTCGGTGCTCGACAAGGTGGACAGTCTCAAGGGAACGCTGATACCGGCAGATATCGAGGTCAGCGTCACCAGGGACTACGGGGCGACCGCCTCGGAGAAATCAAACGAGCTGCTGCTGCACATGGGCATCGCGGTATTCGGCGTGGCCGTGCTCATCCTGCTCTTTCTCGGCTGGCGTGAATCCATCGTCGTGATGCTGGCCATCCCATCGACGCTGGCTTTGACCCTGCTCGTCTTTTATCTCTACGGTTACACACTCAACCGGATCACGCTGTTCGCGCTGATCTTCTCCATCGGGATCCTGGTTGACGACGCCATCGTCGTCGTCGAGAACATTGTCCGCCACCTGCGGTTGCCCGGAAATCGCGGCCGCTCGATGACAACCGTCGCGGTGGAGGCGGTCAGCGAGGTCGGCAACCCGACCATCCTGGCCACCTGGGCGGTGATCGCCGCCATTTTACCGATGGCCTTTGTCGGTGGCCTGATGGGACCCTATATGCGGCCGATCCCGGTCGGCGCCTCGGCGGCGATGATCTTCTCGCTGGTGATCGCCTTCACCGTCACTCCCTGGGCGGCCACCCATATCCTGAAAACACGGAAACACGGGGGCGGAGTAGACCATGACCAAGCTCCGGACGACCTCTTCACCCGCCTCTACCACCGAATCATGGACCCGCTGCTGGCCCATGGCGGCTGGCGAGCCATCTTTTTTATCGGCATCACCGTGCTGCTGCTCGGTGCGATGGCCATGGTCGGCGTCGGCCTGGTCAAGGTGAAGATGCTGCCGTTTGACAACAAAAGCGAGTTCCAGGTGATCCTCGATCTGCCCGAGGGCAGCTCCCTCGAGCAGACCTCACGGGTGGCACTGGAGATGGCCCAGGTGATAAACAGTGATCCGGCAGTGGTCGACTACCAGGTCTATGTTGGTACCGCTTCGCCGTATAACTTCAACGGCCTGGTGCGCCACTATTTCCTGCGCTCCGGACCGCATCTGGCTGATATCCAGGTGAACCTGCTGCCCAAGCATGCGCGCAGCATCAACAGCCACGACATCGCCAAGCGGGTGCGCCCGCAGCTGGCGGCGATCGCCGAGCACTACGGCGCCGCACTGGTCGTTGCCGAGGTGCCGCCGGGACCGCCGGTCCTGCAGACCCTGGTAGCCGAAATCTACGGGCCGACCGCCGAGGACCGGGTCAAGCTGGCCGAGCAGATCAAGCAGATTTTCGCCGAGACCGACGGCGTTGTCGATATCGACTGGTACCGTGAGGCCGAGCGGTCCCGCACGGTAATCACCGTCGACAAAGAGAAAGCGGCGCTCAGCGGCATCACTGAGGGGCAGATCACCCGGGCCATCCGCATGGCCGTGACGGGACTATCGGTCGATCTCTATCACCAGCCGCGCGACAAGGAACCGATCAACCTGGTGCTGGAACTGCCGCGCTCGCAGCGCGCTCGAGTCGACGAATTGCTCAATATCTCGCTGCGCTCGGAGCAGAGCAGCCAGGCACCACTCGTGCCGTTGCGCGAGCTGGTCCATATCTCCGAGGCACCGGTCGAGCAGCCGATCTACCGGAAGAATCTCAAACCGGTGCTCTATGTGACCGGCGACGTGGCCGGAGCAGTGGAAAGCCCGGTCTATGCCATTTTCGACATGAACGAGCGGATCAAGGCGCTGAACGCCACGTCATTTGGCGGAGCTGCGGCGGACCTGACCATCTACAACCTGTTCCAGCCGTTTGACGAGCGGCGACCGGCGATGAAATGGGACGGCGAGTGGCATATCACGCTGGAGGTCTTTCGCGATCTCGGTCTGGCGTTCTGCGTCGTGCTGATCCTCATTTACATGCTGATGGTCGGCTGGTTCAAGAACTACGTGACGCCGCTCGTCGTGATGGCCGCCATCCCCTTCTCGCTGATCGGCATTCTGCCGGCACACTGGGCATTCGGCGCCTTTTTCACCGCCACCTCGATGATCGGTTTCATGGCCGGGGCCGGCATCGTCGTGCGTAACTCGATCATCCTCGTCGATTTCATCGAGCTGCGCATCAAAGACGGCCTGCCGCTCGCCGAGGCGGTGGTCGAGGCCGGTGCCGTGCGCTTCCGGCCGATGCTGCTGACCGCCCTGGCCGTCGTCGTCGGCGCCTCGGTGATCCTGGCCGACCCGATCTTCCAGGGGCTGGCCATCTCGCTGATGTTCGGCGAGATCGCCTCGCTGCTGGTCAGCCGGATGGCGGTGCCGGTGATGTATTACGTGGTCAAAAAACATCAACATTGAGCCAATTGCCCGCTGTCGGCCACCTGACCGGGCGGCCGACAGTGGGCTCTAGACCGGCTGCCGTCCGATCTGCTCTTCCCGCACCAGCAGACCTGTACAAGATCTCCTTCCGTACGCATAGTCCTACATGGTGGCACCGATTCGTGTTGTCACCGAATTCTTGTCTCATCTCGTACAGGAGGAATGATTATGAATAAAAATAAACCCTTTTACAGCATCGCCCTTCTGCTTGTACTCATTGCCGTTCCGGTCCGGGCCGAGTTCACGGTGCCGATGCATACCGTGGACGAAAACGGTGTCGGCGCAGGCGTTGGTCAGGTGGTACTCAGCGAGTCCGCCTACGGCCTCGTGCTGACCCCGGAACTGAGCGGACTGGCACCCGGCCTGCATGGCTTCCACGTGCATGAAACACCGGACTGCAGCCCCGCGGAAAAAGACGGGAAAATGGTGCCGGCCCTGTCGGCCGGCGGTCACTACGATCCCGAGAACAGCGGCAGACACGGATTGCCCTGGGGAGACGGCCACCTCGGTGACCTGCCCGGCCTCTTTGTCGATGCCGACGGCACCGCCGATAACCCGGTGCTGGCCCCTCGCCTGCGCCTGAGCGACGTGACCGGACGCTCACTGATGATCCACGCCGGCGGCGACAATCACGCCGACCACCCGGCACCTCTCGGAGGCGGTGGCGCACGGATTGCCTGCGGGGTGATCGATTAGCACTGTCTGACGATCGTTCAGAGAAACCCCAGAGAGATCGCTCGCTGTCCGGCTTCGGGAAGGAGCCGGACGATCTGCGTCCCGTCGGGCTCGATGCTGCCGTCAACGACACGGGCACCGCTGCACTGCCATGATGCCGCCGCGGTCTGGCGGATTTTCAAGGAAAACGAGCCGTTCAGGGACGCAAACCGAGGAAGACGGTCCAGGTCAATGGTGACGCCGCCGGTATCGGAGCGGCAGGTCGCCAGGTAATAATAGGCCGCCTGAGTCCAGCAATCGGCAACATCTTTGGCCTGGATGCGCAGGATATCGTCTGCCGTCGCACGAACCAGGGCCGCCCACCGATCGACGATCTCGTTGGTGCGGGTTACGTCAGGATGCAGCAGGTTCGCCCAATGCAGGGCGACGATCGGTTGGTCCGGCAGCGAAGCCGGCACCGTGGCCGGCTGGTCCCAGGCCACCGGTGAGCGTCCGCGCTCGAGCAGGACCACTCCGCATTCCCAGGTAATGGCGTCATGCTCCGGGGGACGGTACTGGTGTGCTCTTGAAAAACGGGTAGTGACATAATCAATGCCAAATGCCTGCAGGATCGCCTGCATCGATGTGGCGTCGTCGCCAAAGCTGTGGTTGAGGGCCGGCGGGACATAGAGCCTCGGAAAGCTGGGGAAATCATGCTGCTCCATGATCTGCCGGCAGGCCGTCAAGTGCTCGACAACGAGATCGCGGGGGCGCATCCTCCCGTTGCTGTCATGGAACTCCGAGCGATGCATGCTGCCGTCCTGCCAGAACTCATGGCAGAGCCCGTGCAGAGCAATCTCCAGGTCTTCCCGATGATCGCGGAGATAAGCGGCGGCCTCTGCCAGCCAGGGCCCCTGATTGCGCCGATTTTCCCAATCCCGCCCCATCCAGGTGGCACCGGTCACGTTGCTGAGAAGATTGGTAGTATCCCACTCCCCGAGCACCATCGCGATGGCGATGCGCATCCCCAAACGCCTGGACAGGCATACCAGGGCCTGATAGTCGGCCAGGCAGTGGCGCCGCGGAAAACGATTGCGAAACGGCTCACCCCGGGCGGAACCGTCCTCGCCCTGCCACCAGCCGACGTCTTCGACCACCAGAAAGACCGGCAGCGGCAAAGAGATGCTCCCTTCCAAACCATGGTAGATTATCATCTCCGCACCTCAGAGGCTAATCCAGCGGCGGCGGTCGGATCATAGCGCCGAGACGCTGCCAGGTCCGTCAGCCGCCACTGATCCTCGACCAGATGGGCGTAGGCGGGCCGCCCGTAGGGCGGTGGCCCGGGACAACACCTGCCAGCGGAAATTATCATCTCCGCACCTCAGAGGCTAATCCAGCGGCGGCGGGCCGGCCCGCATCGCCGGGAGGATTCCAGGTCCATCAGTCGCCACTGCTCATCGACAAGCGATTCGTTATCGGGCCGCCAGAGCGGCATTGATCGGGAGAACACCTGCCAGCAGAGTCGTCGGGGCACGGCTCCCCACTGTTTTTTGAAACGGTGGGTGGAGGTGTCCCGGCTGGAACGGCCGAAATCAAAGCGGCGGCAATCCTGTTCCACGGCCAGTCTCAGCATTGACCAGTACAGGAGCATATTCGGACAGCGGGGACGAAACCGGCGCAGCGAGGATGCCCACGGGTTTGCAAGAGTTTCGCCGTAGCGCAGCACAATGGCCCCGGCAGCCGGAACACCGTCACAGGAGACAACGAGACAGCGGGTACTCGGCTGATCGCGGTCAAGGAGGCGGCGAAACAACTCGATGCTATGCGTCGGCGAGCCGAGATCGCGCATATTTTCCGAAAAGACCGCATAAAAATCATCGAGCAGTTCCGGCCCGCCAATGGCGCAACGGCAGCCGCAACGCTCCGCCTTGCGCACCTGGTTGCGTACCTTGGGTCCAAGGCTCGCCCAGAGCTCGTCTGCTGTCTCGGGCAGGCGCCGTTGCAGGCCGATCTTGAAATCAAATTCCCGGTGAACCCAGCGACTGTCCAGATCCGGTGGCGGACCGCCAACTGGTTCGGGTCGATATTCACGCACCTCCAGGTGATCGGCCGCCAGCTCTTCGGTCAGCTGCAGCGCGGCCAGCAGCAGACGGTGACGAACGGCCTCGCTTTCGGCCAAGACGCCGGCCGCGTCGGTATAGGGCAGGGAGATCAGCCGCCTGGTGTTACCGGGAGGGGCAAAGAGCAGCAGCGGCAGCAGACCGACCGTTGTCTCGCCGGAATTGCTTTCCCGTGCCCGCAGTACAAACAGCGGCAGCCGGTAAGTATCGGCAAGCGCCCGACACCAACCGGGCAGCTGGGAAAAGAGCGCGCCGGGATGGCCGGCGCAATAATCCGACCAGATCGGAGCCGACTCGATCCCCGCACAATCGATGCTCACTCCGGCGGAGCCCGAAGCTTCGTGCACCTGAATGTTTTGCATTCAATTCATTGCTGTTTTTATATGAATCATTGCCCCGGGCTGGCCGGTTCTCCCGGAGGCTGCATCGCGGAGGCCCGGCGGGCCGGAGAATCAGGCCCGAAGGGCGGCGGACAAGGACGTCCGCCGCCGGCGGTCAGGCCATGGATGGCCTTCTGCCGGCCTCGGAGGCCAGCCGATCAGGCCGCAGCGCAGCAGCCGGAGGGAGGACCGGCCAGCCCTTCCTCTGGCGTTGGTTTTCATCGTCCAATTTTCTTCAGTCATGACCTATACTATCAGATATTACTATGACCAAGCCATAACCCATCGAAACAAGCGATTTGCCCTGATTGACAAAGCTCACTATTATGATGCGACATGATTACTCAACCAAACGTGCCCCATGCTCCTCTCTCCTGAACCCCAAACCGCCGTATCTCCTGCTCCTGCGCGTTCACGCTGCGCCTTGGAAACCCTGCACGAACAGGGCAGCGGGCTGCAGAACGAGGATGTATTGCTGCGCGCCGGCGATCTGCTGGGCGTCTTTGACGGCGCCACCAGCCTGGACGGCTTTCTCGACAGAGATGGTGCAACCGGTGGCTATCGGGCGGCGCAGTTGGCGGCTCAGGTTTTCGCGGACGAGCCGGGTGACCTGGCGTCCCGGGCGCAACGGGCGAACCGGGCGATTCGTTCGGCCCAACACGACCATGGTATCCCACTCGAACAGCGGCAACGACTCTGGTCGACAAGCATGGCGGTGACTCGGCTGCATGACGGTTGGTTCGAGTATTGCCAGATCGGCGACAGCATGATCCTGCTGCTCTACCGGGACGGCCGCCATGAACTGCTCACCCCGGAGATCGATATAGATGCCGAGACGCTGCTGCAGTGGAAGCGCTTGCCCGCTTCGGCGCCGCCGATCCAGATCAGCCTGGCCTCGCAAATTCTCGCCGTTCGTTTGCAGATGAACGTGCGCTACGGCGTGCTCAACGGCGAGCCGAAGTCCCTTTCTTTTCTGAGCCATGGCCGCCGCAGCCTGAGCGATCTCGCCGGTATCCTGCTCTTTACCGACGGTCTGCTGTTGCCGAAAAGCGAGCCTGGCGAGGCAACGGACTGGCAGTGGTTCGCCGATCTCTACCGACTTGGCGGACTGGCAGGAATACGCAATCATGTCCGCATGCTGCAGAGACAGGATCCGGACTGTCGTCAGTTTCCCCGTTTCAAACGACACGACGACATTGCCGCGGTCGCGATCACGCTGCCGGCCGGGACCGTCTCGCCGCATCATAAGCCGCACTGACCCTGGCAAAGACCCCTTCCCAGCTGGAGCCGGCCGTACAAGCCTCGACGTCATCCTTCCACGGGGTGGCCCTCCTCTTTGCTCTTTCGATCATATTCATCAAAGCCGTTGTCAGCCGCTCGTCGAGAAGGCACCAGACCGAGTCGTCGGGTCTGTCAACGGCGCTCATTGGTTCCAATCGGACATAGTCGACAAGATCGTCCGTGGCCTGGTTAAGCAGGTGGCAACACCCCGGCAGGTCGGTCGTGACCAACCGACACCCCGATGCCAGTGCTTCCAGCAGGACGAGCGGCAGGCCTTCGTAGAATGAGGGCAGCACGAAGATATGACAGCGCCGCATCAACTCGGCAAGCGCATGCTGGCTCAGAGAACCATGCAGCGTTACCCGATCGCCACATGTTGCCGCCAGCTGCCGGCACAAGCGTTCCTCCTCGCCGTGTCCGGATCCGGCAAGGTGCAGATGGACGGCCGGTTCGCCCAGAGCGGCAAAAACGCGCAGCAGCCAGTCGACCCCCTTGGCCAGGCTAAGCTTGCCGGCATAAAGCAGGTGAACCGGCGGAACCGGCGGCTTGACACCAAACGAAAAGATATCTCGATCGATCCCCGCCCCGGCAACACCAATTTTATCCCGGGCAATCCCATAGAGAGAGCTGATTCGCTCGACCTGGCCCGGATCGAGCGCGAGAACCCGGTCGACCGCGCGGCAATCCGGCACGACACGGCCCCTCAGGTGGGGGCAGGTGACGAGTTGGCGCAGATCGGTAGAGTGGCAGGAGGTGAGCAGCGGGAAGGCAGGCAGGGTTCGCCTGGTTACCGCTGTTGCCAGCCAGAGATGGTGGCTGTGTATCACTTCGATCGGGAAATTACGTGCGGCCGCACTGACCGCTTCGGCAAAAGCCGTTTCATAACGATCCAGTTGCTCCGGGGAGAGATCGCAAAACCGGGAACTGCGGTACGGCATCACGTCACTCATGCCGGGAATGGCAAAATCGAGCTCCCCGTCATCGAAACGGACAAAACGGCACGATGCAGTGTCAGCCCCTGCCAGTTTTGGACGATCACCGCCTGACCAGCCGGCCACCAGATAGTTCCTATGGCCGGCACGGGCGGCCTGACGCAGCACATGCTGCAGGTAAATGCCGCTGCCGGTGCTTTCCGGGTGCTGGCTGATGACATGCAGAATATTCATCACCGGTATACCGTACACCCAAGGCACCACAGACAATAAAACGGCATGTTCCCGGGCCGTTGGCTCGACATGAAACGTCCGGCCGGCAGGAGCACGTGCAAGGCGGCAGCGATCATCGGCGCAGGGTGGCCTTCAAACGGTTGGGCGATAACAGCAGGTCGAACGCATCCAACGGTGAGAAGACCAGGAGGTCAGCCGCCTGCAGCGCCTTGATGGCGCAACCTTCGGCCAGACAGACGGCGACACCGATGCGCGCCGTCTCAAGCATCAGCCGATCATTGTTGCCGTTACCCAAGGCAATGACCCCGTCGGCGCCGAGGATGCGGATATACTCCTGTTTCTGAGCGGCATGGTTGTCGCCGCTGAGGATATGCAGGGTGCAATCGATCCCGGCGACTTGCTGCCGCACCGTGCCGAACGTATCAGACGTCAGCACGTGTACCTCAACTAGGTCGGCAAGTGTCCGTAATCCCTCTCTGACGCCCGGCAGCAAGGAGCCATCGACCGACAGGGTGCCGGTAAAATCGGTGACACAATGGCGCAGCGTGATGCTTCCGTATTCTGGAACAACGCAGGTGAACATCGCTTCTTCTCCGGAACAGTGGACAGTGTTTCTGTTGTGCTTATCGCTCCGGGCCCCGGATGTCAACCCTGGTGCACGGTCTTGCCGCAATTCCGGCACAGGCCGCGGAAGACCTCTCGCAGCGTCGTTTCATCGAGTCGATCGCGCAAGTGCTCTTCGTAGAGGTCCGATTCCTCGATGCCCGGCGACATTTGTCGGGCCAGATCGTCATCGGATGTGGTATCGACGTTGATCGGCTCGAAGCGATAGTTCGCCTCGTTCGGCTCGAAGTCTTCTCTGCGACGCCGCTCCAACCAGCTGTCGGCATCATCGTGCGTTCCGAGATATGGGACATAGAGACGGTCGCAATACCGCACCGTTATCAGACGATAGCCGCCGCCAAGATCATACTTGACGCAATTTTTCATGCGGTACTCACCGTTTTTCGTTCGTTTCAGGAAAATCCCCGCCGTTTCTTCCCCGTTTTCCCTCAATTCGGTAAGGATACGCTGACACTGGTCGGCCGCCAGTTCCCCTTTCTTGCCGGACCGGCGCAAAACAATGAGCTGGCGCTCGATTGCCCGGGCCAGATGGATGGATCGAAACATAGTTTGCCTCCGTTGACAGCTCTGCCGGGATGAACCGATAAACGCCTCGACCATCCCGAACGGTCATTCCCCCCGACGTTTTTCCGAAACACGATCAACAACAATGCAGGGACCGTAGCCGGTCGTAGGATTCTAAGATTACTAGAGGATGTCAAATAGGTATTATCGATAAATACGGGACGGCACCCCCACTTTTTCAATACTTGGGAGCTTGAAAAATTCGGAATTTCGTTCAAGATCAAGACGCGCGAGAAGATTTTTCCGCAGGCATAGACGATATTCCGAAGATAAAATTTGATTGCGCAACAATGAGGCTGGGCAGAATGACAATTTTTCAAGGTTCCCTCCTGTTGTTTTGAGAGAAGATGGCGTACCCATGCAGCGCTAATGCTGGACCCATGTGGCGCTCTCTAATTATTGGAATTTTCTATAATTCAGCTAACTGATATCGATATATAGTATTGGACCCCTCTTCGCTTTCGATGTACCTACAAAGCATTTTCTGGCCGTTTCAATCCTTGTTATCGGGCCGCTTTGACCGTGAACGAACACGGAATATTTTCAAGGCGACCTGCCAATTACCTGAGAGGGAGACCATGGAAGCCGTTAAACGTTTTTTCGCAAGTCGCTGGGGAATCATCTGCGTCGGCGCCGTTATCGGCGTGCTCGCGGCGATCCTGCAAAAATTGGGCAATCCTGCCAACATGGGCATCTGCGTCGCCTGCTTCGAACGCGACATTGCCGGCTCGATCGGCCTACATCGAGCCGCGGTGGTGCAGTACCTACGTCCTGAGATCATCGGGTTTGTGCTCGGTGCCCTACTTGCCGCCTACCTGTTCAAGGAGTTTCGGCCCCGTGCCGGCTCGGCGCCGATCGTGCGGTTCATGCTCGGCGTTTTTGCCATGATCGGCGCACTGGTATTTCTCGGCTGCCCCTGGCGCGCAGTTCTGCGCCTGGCCGGCGGTGACGGCAACGCCATTCTCGGGCTGGCGGGACTAGCCACCGGTATCGGTATCGGCGCCTGGTTCCTGAAAAACGGCTACAATCTGGGCCGCGCGCAAAAGACCTACACCTCGGTCGGCTGGTTGATGCCGCTGACCATGCTGGGTTTTCTCGTTTTACTACTGGCTAACCCGCAGATCGCCGGTGAGGCGCAAAGCGGCGTACTTTTTTACAGCCTCAAGGGACCGGGTGCCGCCCATGCGCCGCTCTTCGTCTCCTTACTCGTCGGACTGCTCATCGGCGTGCTCGCCCAACGGAGCCGCTTCTGCACCATGGGTGCCCTTCGCGACCTGATCCTCTTCCGGCAGACCCACCTGCTCAGCGGTTTTCTTGCCCTGCTGGTCTTCGCCTTTGCCGCCAACCTGGTGCTTGGTCAATTCAATCCGGGCTTTACCGGTCAACCGGTGGCCCATACCCAGCACTTCTGGAATTTCGCCGGCATGGTGCTGGCCGGCCTGGCCTTTGCCCTGGCCGGCGGGTGTCCCGGTCGACAGCTGTTTATGGCCGGAGAGGGAGACGGTGACGCCGCCGTTTTTGTTGTCGGCATGATCGTCGGTGCCGCCTTCGCGCACAATTTCGGCCTGGCCAGCTCTCCGGCCGGAGTCGGGCCGAACGGCATCGCTGCCGTTGTAGTCGGCCTGGCGGTGTGCCTGTTCATCGGTTTCACCATGCGCAAAACAGCTTAAAAAGGAGCAGATCATGGCAACTACGATAGATGCGCGGGGCTTGTCGTGCCCGCAACCGGTACTGATGACCCTGGACACCATCAAGGCCGGGGCCGACAAAGAACTGATCGTGCTGGTCGATACCGACACCTCTCGGGAAAACGTCTCGCGGGCGGCAGCCAGCCAGGGATACACGGTTGCGGCCGTTGATCCGGACGGTGACGGCTACCGCTTGACCCTGAAGAAGGGGTGAGCGTGCCCCTATTGTCCCGACTGAGGAAGGCGTTCACTCCAGCCAAACCGACCTCATCGCCGCGATCCTCGATGGATCGCGGCTTTCTCGTCTTCGAAAATACCAGCGAGGTGATCCAGGCGGAAAAGCTGCTCGCTAAGGCCGGCTGGATGGTCCGGGTCATGGGGCCGCCGCCCGAGATACAGCGCGGCTGCGATCTGGTAATCGAGTTCCCGTTGATCGAGCGGCTGGAGATTGTCAGGCTCCTTGGTGCTTCCGGGCTGGACCCGCTGGAGATGGTACCGGTCAGCGGGCCGCTGCTGCAACCGGTCGATATCTTCCAGCGAGTAGATTATGGTGCCTATCTGATGGTGCGCGCCGCCAACATGAAGATCTGTGTGGAAAAAGCCACCGGGATCATCGTCAACATCTCCGGCGGCGGCTGCCCCGACGTGCCGTATCTAGCGGCCATGCTGGTCGGCAAGAAACTGCGTGAAGTACCGAGTCCCCGCGACATCGGCCATACCTTGTGCGGGTATGCCCTGCAACTCGCCTTCGAGGAGATCACCGAACAATGCTCGCCATCGTAGGTACCGTCCCCGACGCGGCATTGCCGGTCCTGACAGGCACCGTTACGCTTGACGGAACGACCATTACCGTAGCCGGTCGCCGTTTTCCGGTGAACCGCGGCACCCCCGCGCTGCTCGCGGCGGCGGCGGTTACCAGCCGGGCACTCGGTCGGCCGGCGCCGCTGGCCTATCTGGTCGGCGATATCGGCCGCGGTGACGGCAGTCGCCGACTCTACGCCCACCTGGCCGAACACCTCGCCACGGCCGACCACCGGATCATGGTCTTTCATTATCTGCAGCCCGACGTGGACTGGCACGGCCGAGTACTGCTGGCCCTCCAGGAGATGGCTCGCACGCCGCTGCTCATCGCCGACGCCGGTTTCATGTACGTGGCCAAGATGAGCGGTCAGGCCGAAGCCTACGACCTGTTTACCCCGGACATCGGCGAACTCGCCTTCCTGGCAGACGAGAAGGCCCCGCATCCCTTCTACACCCGCGGATTTATCCTGCACATGGAAGAGAGGGCCGAGGAGATGATCGACATGGCCTACCGCCATGGCAATGCCGCCCAACACCTGCTGGTCAAGGGTCGGCGGGATTACGTGGTCGAACGGGGAAGCATCCGGGCAGTTGTCGACACGCCGAGCGTCCCGGAACTCGAACCGATCGGCGGCACTGGCGACACCGTGACCGGCATCGCCGCGGCCCTGATCCAGGCCGGTTTGCCGATCCCGGCCGCCGCCGAAGCAGCGGCCCGCATCAATCGAATCGCCGGAAGGCTCGCCCAGCCGAACCCGGCAACCCAGGTAACCGACATCATCGCCTGCATCGAACGCGCTATCGACGAGATCGACCTATCGGCAGCATGTTGAGCGGAAAAGCTAATTCTCACCGTCACCCTGCCGATTCACCAGATTTCACAAAATCACGCCGACCTGATCAGGGTCTGATCGGTCATTTCGAACACCAGATCGGCGACCCGCCGTACCTGGTCCTGATAATGCGACACCATCAACACGGTGCAGGATTGTTTCAAATCGTCAAGCAACTCTTCTATCTTGCCACAGGAACGGGCATCAAGTGATGACGTCGGCTCGTCCAGCAGCAGAATTTCCGGTTCGAGCATCAGAGCCCTGGCGATACACAGGCGCTGCTGCTGTCCGCCCGACAAGGCACGTGCATCGGCCCGCAGCCGATCCTTGACTTCCTCGAACAAATGAGCTTTTCGCAAGGCTTTCTCGACCAGATGATCCATTTCTCCTCTCTTTCTGTGACCAGCAAGCCGCAAGGGGAATGCAACGTTCTTATGAATGCTCATCGGCAGAGGGTTTGGCTTTTGAAACACCATGCCGACCCGCCGTCGCAGCTCGGAGGCGGGCAAATGCTCGCGATAGATATCGACTAGGCCGTCGGCAAACCGAAGTAAAACCGTCCCGCTGACGTTGCCGCCACCGAATTCCTGCCAAAGACGATTAAAAACCGTGAGAAAGGTCGATTTACCGGCGCCCGATGGTCCGGTAACAGCGGCAATACAGTGTTCCGGCAGTTCCAGATCGATCGACTCAAACAGCGTCTTCTTGTCGTAGCTGAATGCCAGGGAGCGGGTGATGATTTTACTTGCAGATGCCATATCGTTATCGAAACACAAAGCGACGCGCCAACAGCCGTTCCAAACCATAAGCGAGAAGAAAAAGGGAGCCGCACAGAACCAGCAGAAGAAACGCGGCGGCGAACCCCATCTCCAGTTCCTGAGTTGTCGTGTATTGCGAAGAAATATAATAGATAAAAAACGGCAAGGCTTCATACTGTTCCAGCAGTGACCGAGGCAATCCGGCCGAGGCGACAACCCCAGTCAACAGGATAACCGCCGTATCTTCGGCAGCTCGGCCGATAGCCAGGATAATACCGCCGAGAATACCGGAGGTGGAGGCAGGCAGCAGCACCCGGTAGATATTCTGCCAGTGTCTGGCACCGAGTGCCGGAGCGGTCAACCGAAGTGTCGCCGGTAACGATTCCAACGCCAGCTGGGTGGAACGAATAACATAGGGGAGCACCAAAAACCCCAGGGACAATGCGGATATCAGCAGGCACGGGCCGATTCTTCCGGGAAACAACCGGTGCAGATAGATCGTTATCGTAAAGCCGGCCAGACCAATGACGATTGACGGCAAACCAGCAAGAACATCAAAGAGGGCCGACAGGGTTACCCGCCACCGCGGCGAGGCATAATCGGCGAGATAGATACCGGTAGCAATGCCGACCGGAGCCGCAACGACGATTGCGCTGACGACGAGCAGCAGGGTACCGACAATCGCAGGAAACAACCCGTCGAAGACGGGCCGTCTACCGAGCAGTGCGTCGAGCGGATCGACACCGCCGAATATCAAGGATATGCTGAAGGCATCCAACCCGCGCCACAGTACATAGACTGTTACAACGGCAATACAGAAAAAGAGCAGTGCCGTGCACGCCAGAGAGAAGAAAACAACGAACCGTTCGGCGAATCTGATCATCGGCTAGTCGTTTCGAGTTTTGGACGTGAGGCGGATGACACTGACGAAAAGCACGGTAAAAAGATAGAGAACGATGCCGCAGGAAAAGATCGACATGAATTCCATCCCGGCGAAATCGGCGGCAATGACCAGGGCGATATGGGCGGTCAAGGTACGTGCCGAATCGGTTACTGCACCGGGTACAGCGATACTGTTGCCGGCGACCATCAAACTGATCAGGGTATCTCCCATGGCCCTTCCCAGCCCCATGACGGTGCCGGCGGTCAAAGCCGGCCAGGCCTGGGGAAGCAGCAGATAAAGCAGTTTCTGCACCGGTGTGCCACCGAGGGCGTCAACGGCAAGGCTATAGGTTTTCGCAACGCCGGAAAGGCCGTTGACAAAGAAAATGACCATGGTCGGTGCAATCAGAATAGCCAGCACAAGTGCTGCCGACAGAATATTGAGCCCTGAGCCGCCGGTGATCTGCTCCCGCATGAATGGCACCAGGAAAAAGACGGCAACGAATCCGTAGACCACCGTCGGGATCCCGGCCATGTAGCGAATCAGTGCCAAAGAGGCAGAGCGTAACCACGGAGGAGCCACTACGGTGGTGGCAAAGGCGGTGCCGAGGCTGATCGGCAAACCGATCAGCAGGGCCAACAGGGATATCACCGTGCTGCCGAGCAGCATGGGATAAATACCGTAGAGATTATCCGCCGGCCGCCACTCCTGGAGGAGCAGGGAAAAAAACTGGCCGCTGATCAGAAGCGGCCAGCCGAGATGCAGCATCAACAGGAATATGCCAACGACAAGAGTCCCGCTGCCGACGGTGGCGCAGAGCAGGATGGTTTTCTGCAGGAGATCTTCTCGACTCACTTGACGGGAATGAATCCTTTGGCAGCAACGATTGCCTGGCCTGAAGGGCTGAGCAGATAGTCAATGAACAATTTGGCAAGCCCCTGCGGTTCGCCTTTGGTCAGGCTGAACAGGCCGCGGGCGACTTTGTAATCGCCGCTTTTCACGGTGGCGATGCTTGGCGTGACACCGTCGAGGGTCACAGCAGCGACCGTTTCATCGATGTGACCGACAGAGACATAGCCGATAGCGTATGGATCGTTGGCAACCGCGGTCTTCATGGCACCATTAGACACGACAACGTTGGCCTTGGTATCAATAGCTTCTTTACCGATGGCTTTGGTCCAGAAAACGTTGCGAGTTCCGCTGGCTTCATCGCGCGTGTAAAGATTAATCGGACGATCTTCGCCACCCACTTCTTGCCAGTTAGTCAATCGGCCGGCGAAAATGTCACGAAGCTGAACCGAACTGAGCGCCTGCACCGAATTTTTCGGATTGACCACCACGGAAACGCCATCGATCGCCCAGCGAATCATGGTCAAGCCATAGGTCTCGAGTTCCTGGGACGTTGCTTCCCGCCCGGAATTACCGATATCGATCAAACCCTCACCCGCCTGCTTAATCCCTACTCCCGATCCACCTCCGGCAATGGTAATCCTGATTTCCGAATTCATCTCCATAATCGCCTGCGCGGCGTCCTTCATCACTGGAATATGGGCGGTTCCACCGGCGATCTTCAAAGTTCCGCTCTGACCGGTGAAAGCATCCAGATCAGCGGCGTGCACAGCAGCGCCAGAAATCATAATGGCACATAAAACTGTCAGGGTGGCGAAGAAATTTCGCATTGCCTTTCCTCCTATAAAAAAAAACAAACGGATAATCAGCGGTTCTTTGCTACCGCTGCTTAAGGGTGTATGGCGCCCCCGGTCCTGCCAGTGGCTCGGCACACGCTCATCAGCAGCTCAATTAGCACGAAGAACAGACAAAAAACCAATGGGAAATAACGATACTCGACCAGCTGAGCATAGGATTTTCTTATAACGCCCATGACGGGACGCCACAACGAACGATGGAAATCGGCATCGTGGCCGGGTGGGCTGGTTGGTCCTCCCTCCGGCTGCTGCGCTACGGCCTGATCGGCTGGCCTCCGAGGCCGGCAGACAGGCCATCCATGGCCTGGCCACCGGTGGCGGACGTCCTGTCCGCCACCCTTCGGGCCTGATTCTCCGCCCCGCCGGGCCTCCGCGATGCAGACTCCGAGAGAACCAACCAGCCCGTGGAGTTCAGCCTGTGAAACTGATTTCCCACATAACCCCCATGACGGGACGTCACAACGAGCAATGATTTCGGCTTATATCAGTGCTCCTCCATGAGGAGCAGAGCAGCTCCCAAGGCACCGATCCGCTGCGGTTCGTCAGGGACGAGTACCCGCCGTCCGAGTTGTTTCGCCAGCAGTTCGGTCATGCAGGGGTTCCGGGCAACGCCGCCGGTAAAAACAACGTCGCCAGCCGATGAGACCCGGTTGATCATTGCCGCGGCCCTGCGGATGACGCTGTGGTGAAGACCCAGCGCGATATTCCGGGGATCTTCGCCTTTGGCAATCAGCGAGGTGACCTCCGATTCGGCGAAAACGGTACACATACTGGAAATGGTCAAAGCGTTTTGAGCCTGTAGCGCCTCCCGCCCGAAATCATCGATGGTAAATCCCAGGGTTCTGGCCATGATTTCGAGGAATTTGCCGGTGCCGGCAGCGCACCGGTCGTTCATCTCGAATTTTTTCACCCTGCCGTTCTCCAGCAAGGCGATTGCCTTGCTATCCTGGCCACCGATATCGATAATGGTCGCGGCATCACCAAACAAGGCCCGCGCTCCTCTGGCGTGGGCCTTGATTTCGGTAACCGTGCGCGATTCAAACGAGATCTCAAAGAGAGTGCGGCCATAGCCGGTGGCCATGATCCGGTCAAATGGGGCGGCATCGATCAGGCTCCTGGTCGCCGCCAGCGGATCATAGCCGGTATCGCATTGAAGGCTCGCGCACACCTGCCCCGCTTCATCGACCACCACCAGCTCGATAGTCCGTGAGCCGATATCTATGCCACCATAGTGGGTCATGGTCGATCGTCTCAACGGAGTTGTTCGACAAAAGCCTCAACCCGGGTGGTGAGCTGGCCGGCGTCTTCCATGCTGTAATCGGTTTCCAGGCGAAGACAGGGAATACCCTTTTCTTCCAGCGCCTTTTCCACGGGAATGGCTTCCATCAGATAGGGTTGACAGAACTGCAGACCATAATGAATGACGCCGTCGGCGCGGTAGGCCTTCACCATCTCCTCGATGTGTGCCAACCTATCGGTATTCGGAGTGAAGATTGCGCAGTCAACCTGGAAATAACGTTCTACGATAGCATCGATCAACTGGTCAACAGTACTGCCGGATTCATCAACGCAATTGCGGGTGCCACGCTCACCGACACAAGACTCCTCGCCGACGATGATCGCTCCGGAATTTTCCACGATCATCGGCAATTTCCAGTTCGGCACCGCCTGCGGGCAACCGGAAACGAGGATGCGCGGGGTACCGACCGGGCAGACCCCGCTCTTGGAGGCGACCCGTTGCTCGAGTTCGTCGCAGATTTTATTGACCGCATCGGTAAAACGCGCCGGGTTGTCGTAAAAAAAGACCTGGTTGGCGAGCAGCGCGTCGAGGCCGGATATCGGTGCCGGGTCTGCAGCCCGCAAAGCGGACAGGCGGTGAATGGCGTTCCGCTTGGCATTGACCGTTTTTATGCCGCTGCGCAACGACTCGGTGGTAACGGCGACACCGGTAAGTTCCTGAAGGGCCTCCATGAAGCGGAGATACTCGCTTTTCAACAACGCCTTGCCGTTTGCTGACTTGACCTGAGGCAGATCCATCACATAAAGATTATCCACCAGTGGGCGCAGGGATTCATAGGCTTTCTTCTTGCCATCACAGGTGTTTTCACCGACGATCATATCGGCGCTTTCCAGATACGGGCACACTTTGCCAAGCTTGAAACCGAACGATGACTTGATCAGCGCGCAGGTGTTGCGCGGCAACAGCTTCTCAACCTCTTCCATCGCGAAATCGGCCCCCGAACAGAGACCGACCAGCGTGGCGTTGGCAGCCAAGACCATCTCTTCCGGCACGAAGACGCAATAGGACCCGATGATCTTGCGACCGGCTGCCTTTTCATCGAGCAACTCTTTGATCCGCAGGCCGTGCACTTCACTCATGACAAAATCGAAATAGGCCATCGTTTCCGGCCGATTTTCCTGGGCCAGATAGATGTCCCGGTAAGCGGTACCGAGAACGTTCAGCAGCGCATCGTGAGAGGTCAGATCAAGCCCGAGGTCTGTCCACATCGTTTGGTAATCAATGCTCATTTTTCTTGTGCTCCTTGTTTTAAGAGGTGGCAAGCGCCATCGCTACAAGACGCTGCGGAGACGATCAGTATGCAGTCACATTGACGATGTGACGGATTCCATTTCCCCAAGGGAGTGCTCTTTCAAACCGTCGCGGACGAACTGGCTGAACACTTCCTGCGCGACAATTTTTCAAGGTTCCCTTCAGCATGCCCAAAGGAGGCTTACTATTGTTTATGTAAATTTGTCAAATATACATTTCCGATTCGTAACCTTTTTGGTATCAGGCCATCCGATTCCTCCCCAGAAGGCTCAAGGGGACAGATGGTACCGGTTTATTAAGTGTAATTCCTATTCTCTGCTATATTAGGATCGATATTTCCGATTTGACATATCATACAAACTGATTCAAAGTGGTACTTCAGTTGTCGGATCAATCTTCAACCACCTTTTGCAATAATGGAGTGCTTCCATGAAAACGATTCTTCCGATTATCATGGCCATCTTTGTTCTCCACATAGCTCCGCTGGCATACGGGGCGCAAAACCGGTCGGGCACCGTTACGCTGACTGTCGATCTGTCCAATCAACCGATTGGCAAAGAGACCAAGTTGTGGGTTCCGTACCCGGTTACCGATTCCCGCCAGGTCATCGGAGATATCAGTGTCAAAGGGGATTTCGCGACGTCTGGAATCTATACGGATCGCGAGAATGGCACGCCGATCCTCTATGCCCACTGGCCAAAAGATGCCGCCAGCCGGACGCTGGTCTTCTCGTTCACGGTGGATCGCCAGGAGATTCGCCAGACGGACTTGCCGACCATCGAACCCGCCTGGAACCCATCGGATTATGAGCACTATCTCACGTCAACCAGCCTTGGTCCGGTTGATGGTGAGGTGAAGAAACTGGCCGATTCAATCGTCGTCGGCAAAACGACAGTCCTGGAAAAGGCTCGGGCTCTCTATGACTGGACCGTAGAGAATATGTATCGTGACCCGGATACGATCGGTTGCGGCACAGGCGATGTCTGCCTCCTGCTGAAACGTCCCGGTGGAAAGTGCACCGATATCTCTTCTGTATATATCGCCTTATGCCGTGCCGCCGGCATACCGGCCCGCGAATTGTTCAGTGTCCGGTTAGGCAAGAAAACTGAACAGGACATCACGACCTGGCAGCATTGCTGGGCGGAGTTCTTTCTGCCCGGCTATGGCTGGGTTACCGTTGATCCGGCAGATGTCCGTAAAGCGATGCTCGTCGAAAAACTTGAGCTGGACAGCGAGAAGACCGCAGCATATCGAGAATTTTTCTGGGGTGGGGCCGACCCGTACCGAGTGGTGATTGCACAGGGGCGGGATGTGGTGCTCAATCCCCGGCAAGCTGGCCCACCCCTCAACACCTTCGGCTACCCCTACGCCGAAGTGGGCGGTGAACCCATTGACTTCTATGATCCGAAGGGATTTGTCTATACGTATAGCTTCAAAGAACTATAGCGCTGGTTTTTCAGAGAAAGAAACCATTTTTCAAGGAAGATATCATGTTCGATGTAACAGCCATGGCAAACGACAAACTTGTCAATTATCTAAAAGAGAACAAAATCTCATCGGCCATCAGGGTCTCTGTGATGCAGGGAGGCTGTTCCGGGTCGGCGCTGGGGCTCTCCCTGGACGAAGCAAAGCCGCAGGATGAATCATTTCAAATAGATGATGTAACCTTTGTGATCGATAAACATCTGCTCGAACAATGCGGCAGTATCAGTATCGAGTATATCGAAGCAGGCAGTCGCTCCGGCTTCACGATCTCATCCGCGAACCCTCTCCCAATGGCTGGTGGGGGGTGCAGTTCCGGATCATGCGGGTCAGGGGGGTGCCGTCACTGAACGGCAATTGGCTGAATACGGGGCAAGGAGCGACCATTCCCGGGACAACGGAAGCCCCCGATACTCACGTCCGAATCTGCCGCGAATCTCCACAAATCATCAACAGAGGGTCTCAGCAGGAAGGCGGCAAAATCCATGAAACATTGGTTCGTGCCGCCGCTGTTGGGCCACAAAACTACGCAAGCCAGGACAAGACCTGCTCTTTCGTCGGTACCTTGCCGACCACCTTGACCTCACCGTCGATCACCACCGCCGGCGTGCCGAGTACCCCATAGAGGGCGATTTTCATCAAATCAGACACTTTTTCGATATCGGCGGTAACCCCGGCCTCCGCCACCGCTTCCCTGACAACATCTTCCGCCTGTTGGCATTTTGCACAACCGGGTCCCAACACTTTGATTTCCATGTTCTTCCTCCACTGGTTCAGATTAACGATACGACAAACGGTTCAAACGACTCCGCAGCAAAACGCGCTAGCCGAACAAAGATCCATAGATGATTCCGGCAATGGTCGACATGGCGACGATAATCACGCAAAACGTCGCCGTCTTCTTAACACCCATAACGCTACCGATAACCAGCATGTTCGGCAGCGACAAGGCCGGGCCGGCCAGCAGCAGCGCCAGGGCCGGACCCTTACCCATGCCGGCGCCGAGCAGCCCCTGCAGGATCGGCACCTCGGTGAGCGTGGCGAAATACATCAACGCGCCGGCCAGTGCAGCGATCAGATTGGCCGAAACGGAGTTTCCGCCGACCAGCCCGCCGATCCACTGTTCCGGGATCAGGGCCGGGTGACCGGGACGTCCCAGCAAAAAGCCGGCCACCAAGACACCGCCGGCAAGCAGCGGCGAGATCTGCTTGACAAATCCCCAGGTCGACTCCACCCAGCTCTTGCGCTCGTCCCCGGAAAACCATGCCTTGAGCATCAACCCAAGGGCTATCAGCAAGGCGATGGTGATATACCATTTGGCGGTGAAGATGGCCGGCCACAGGCCGGTGGCATCCGGTGCCGGTTTGGCAAACGCGGCAAATACCAGGATCAGCACCATGGTCATGATGTAGAGTGTATCCTGCAACAGGGTGCGCTGCTTGCCCTCCGCCTCCGGTACGTAGATCTTGCCAGTTGTGCGGGCCGCATCATCCTTGCGGAAAATAACGGCCATCAGCAAACCGGTGATCACCGCAAAAAAGACCGCACCGATCGCCCGGGCCAGTCCCAACTGCCAGCCGAGGATCTTCGCTGTCAGCGAAATGGCCAGCACATTTATGGCCGGGCCGGAATAGAGAAAAGCGGTGGCCGGCCCGATACCTGCGCCCCGGGTATAAATGCCGGCAAACAGCGGTAGTACCGTGCACGAACAGACCGCCAGGATGGTCCCGGAAACCGAGGCCACCGAATACGACAGTATCTTGTTGGCCTGGGCCCCGAAATATTTGAGGACCGCCGCCTGGGAGACGAAGACGGCGATAGCGCCGGCAATGAAAAAGGCCGGAATTAAACAGGTCAGGACATGCTCCCGGGCGTATTCCTGGAGCATCATGAACGCTTCGAGCCCGGACTGCCGGATCAACGGATGGCTCCAAGGCACATAGTAGGCGGCAAGAAATACCGCCCCGATCAAAAACAGCTTGGTACGTTCTTTCATCATGCGTCATTCTCCCCGGCCGGCCCGGAGCCCGACCAGTTGTCCTTCGTTCCGGTCACTGCATCGCTATACAGCGATGGTTAGTCCCGTGATCATGGATTAGAATCCCTTCCGGATATCTTTGTCTCCTCTGATCTGCTCCCGATTGATGGTCGGCAGGCGTACCGTCAACTCAGACATCTCCTCATCATCTTCCAGCCAGTGTCGCAGGTTGCCGAGCAGACTGGAGGCATAGGGACTGGCGGTGCCATCGGCCGGACGATAATTCACCCATTGGCCGTCTTTGGTATAGGTGATCAAGCCGGCCTCCTCCAGCACCTTGAGATGCTTACTCACCGTGGACTGGGCCAGCCCCAAAGCTGTCTGTATTTCACAGACGCAAAGAAACCGTCGTTGCAGCATCTTGACAATCTTGACCCGATTCGGATCCGACAGCGCCTTCATGACTTTAGTGAATTCTCTCATATCGCCTCCATATCGTCATATCGGAATATATCTATTAGTGGGGTATCTGTCAAAGAGAAAAACAGCAGATAGACAATTAGGGAAGATGGCGCGGTCGCGCACCAGACTGCCGAGTGCCCGTTATCAACGGAAATAGCGGGCGATCGGGCGGGGAAAGGAAAACAAATAACGAAGCGAACCGCTGTCAGGCCGTCATCTCCAGCTCTGACGGAGCTGCTGATTCAGATCAAGACGACGATCCGGGTCAGTGCGGGACACCAAGCTTTTTGAACACAGAGACAATGGACTCTTTATCCATGAAGCCGACATGGCGCCCGACCTCGTTGCCGTCCCGATCATAGAAGATCTGCGTGGGAATGCCTTTGATGCCGAACAGTCGGGCCTGCTCTCGATGCTGCCAGACGTCGATGAAGATGATCGACGCCCGTCCCTGATACTCGACTTTCAACTCCTCGATAATCGGGGCCATCATTTTGCACGGGACGCACTGCGTCGCGCCGAGATCGAGCATGGTCACCAGCCCTGGGGTCGGAACGGGCGGAATGACAGCCGCCTTGGCATCTGCGGCATGGCCCGATGTGCTCAAGACCAGCACCAGGATGACCGTGGAAAGAACGAACATTGCCAGCTGCCGGTGATAGGTGAAATTCATGCTTGCTCCATTGGATGTTTTGGGAACCGGATTTCAAGGCCATACTTCTCCGCGCCCCCCCTGATTGATCAGTCGGTACGCGGGATGATCCAGGACTCGAGCTGCGCCGGATTGGGCACGGTGCCCGAAGTCTTGATCTCGTCATTTATGACCACGGCCGGAGTCAGCACAACCCCGTGCTCGGCGATTGCCAGCGGATCGGTAATATATTCGAAATCGGCAGCCACCTGATGGTGGCCAAGGATCTGCATAACGGTATCTTTAAGCTGCCGGCAACGCGGGCACCCTGGCCCAAGCACCTTGATCGACAGGACTTCATTGCCCTCAGCTGCAACCGGCAGGCCGAGGTGCTTACGGTATTCACGGAGGAAGGCCTTCTCGTAGACTTCCGCGGCCGCAGGGGCAAAATAGTTTGTGCCGGCAAGTCGCTCCCGTATCACAGCGCCGATCTGCTCTTCCGGAATGTCTCCAGGGCATTGCGCCAGTTCGGAGAGCACCGCCTTGAGACCGATGATGCCGGCCTGCAGATTGCCGATCCTGATCTTGACATAATCTTCCATGGTGTATCCCTGATCGCATCATATCTTCTGCCGGATTCGCCTGGATTGGCCGCCACCCGTGTCCGCTCATGAAACCGGCAGAAAAGGCTGGGCGAGAAAATAAATCCCGAGAACTCCAATCATCGCCGCGGCCGTTTTGCGAAACATCTGCCCGCCCTGTTGCCAGGCGCTGCTTTCCAGCAGCCGCTTGACAAGAGCCGTCGAGCTTCCGGCAACAACGATCGGCAGGCTGTGGCCGACGCCGAACAGCGTGATGAACAGCAACCCGGCCAGAAAGGTGTCCTGAATGGTGATCAGCGCCAGGATCGGTGCGATAAAGCCGAAGGTGCAGGAGCCGGACAACACTCCGTAGGCCAGACCAAGCACCAACGCGCCGGACCACCCTCTCAGCCGCAGCTTCGCCATCATGCTGCCGTCCATGGAACAGCCGGGCACCCCCAGCATGCCCAAGGCAACCCAGATCAGCAGCAGGCCAACGACAATCGTCCAATAGGGCCCGACATCGCCGAGCATCCGGCCCAGCAGTGAGCAGATGATGCCGATCGCGGTGATGGTGATAAACAGGCCGATCGTGAACAGCAGTGCATAGCCGCCGGCCCGCCGCCCTTCCACGAGGCCCTGTTGGCCGCCGACATAGCCGATAATAAGCGGAATAGAGGCGAGGTGGCAGGGGCTGAGCAGGACACTGACCACACCCCAGAGAAAACAGCCGAACGCGCCGAGCAACAGTCCCTGGCTCATCCACTGATAAATCGTCAGAAAAATCTCTTGCATGCGTCACCGATCAGCAATGATTTCAGTCAGAACGGCAACACTCTACCGCATTAATTAAGGCAAGCGATCTGCTCCTGCGCCTGCGCCCGGATGACCGCCTCGATACAGGGCATATACTGCAGAATACACGGAACTTTGATCCGGTAGTAAACCTGCTTACCGCGTTTCTCGACACTGACGACACCGGCAATGCGCAAAATGGCGAGATGTTTCGACACTGTTGAAATGTCTGCATCTATGGACTCGGCCAATTGACAAACGCACTTTTCACCGTCGGCGAGTTGCTCGGCCAGCCAGAGCCGGGTCGGATGCCCGAGCGCCTTGAGGACGCTCGCTTTGGCCTCCAGCAGCGTTCTATCTCTTTGTTCCATACATACCTCGGTCCCTCAATTGCACACATGGTAGAATAACCATATATGCGCGTCAATTCTTTTCTGCCGTGCCCAAAAGACTGCGACGATGAATAGTCGGTACATTTAAAATCAACCCGTTACCCGCACCATAGCGCACCGGTTCCCAGCCTGTTCACTGAAGAAGTATTGCTTCGTCGAATTTATGATCATTTTTATTGATCAACTAGGAAAATATTACTTTATAAAGATACTACGTCGTGGTACTTTCTGGTTGCCATGAGCAAATTGAGCTCAATTTCACTTTATCTGGAAAGGACCAGGCCCGGTGAATGGGCAGCGCAGGTATCGGCTGTTTATTCGGCAAACTGGGCATTCAATCATTCGTCGCAGAGGAGGAACGGAGCATGCATGATCACGACAACCCAAAAAACAGTGGAATCAGTCGCCGCCAGATGCTCATTGCCGGAGGAGCCATGGCCGCGGGTGCTGCACTCAGCCACTTTGGCGGACTGGTCAAGCACTCTCTGGCCAAAGACGGCTCGACCGAGAAATGGCCCTGGCCCTACGAAAAGCTCGACCCCGCCGCCACAGCTGCCATCGCCTATGAGGAGTGGTATCGGGTGTACTGTGGCGCCGCGGTGATCAATAGCGTTTTCAGCCAGCTGCGGGAAAAAGTCGGCGAACCCTATCTCTCATTTCCGGTCGATTCCTTCGTCTTTCTCGAAGGCGGCATGACCGGCTGGGGCATGACCTGCGGGTCGAATGCCGGCGCCGCTATCGTCGCCAACTGCATCATCGGCCCCCGGACCGCCGGAGCCCATGAAGGGCACCTGATTACCACCGAACTGTTCGAGTGGTATTCCGATGCGATGCTGCCTATCTACAAACCGGAGACTCCGAAAGTGACCGTCGACATCGTGCAGACCAACAGCGCCTCACCGCTCTGCCACCTCTCCGTCGGCAGATGGATGGAAAAATCCGGTTATCCGATCACCAGCGCCGAACGAAAAGATCGGTGTGCCCGGGTAGCCGCAAGCGTCGCCTATCATCTCGTGGAACTGCTCAATCAATGGCATGACGGCACCTATCAGAGTGCCGGCACCCACAGTCCGGTCAAGGAATTCGGCATCACCGCCCAGATGAACTGCATGGATTGCCACGGCGGAGATGTCCCGGAACCGCCGCTTTGATCAACACGTGCAGCAACTTTGCATAGTCGGGAAGCCGGCGACGATATCTCTTCTATCGTCGTCGGCCCGATCCCGAGTTAATCGAGTCACTGTCACGATTGCCTCCCTCAGGATTGCCTCCCAGCAAGCCCCACACACCGAAACACCTTGACCTTTGCTCTTTCATCGGGCTAAATCTTCCTCCAATCAAGAACCCTCGTTGCTATCCGCGCCAGCACACAGATTGGCGCGACTATCGTCTCAGTTGAAAACGCTCCGTGAAAGAGACTCCTGTAAAAATCTCCGTCGAGCTGACTACCCGGTGCCACCTTCGCTACCGGATGTTCGTCAAGTTCGCGCCGGGCAGCAGAATCGACGAGCAGGATCTGGGCCCAGCCCTCTTTGCCGGGCTGCTTCCGGCACCGCCGTTTGCCGACCGCTTGATTATCAACGGTATCGGGGAACCGCTCCTGCACCCACGGCTTGAGGAACTCATCAGTTTAACCGGGAGGCACCTTCCTCCGCACGGCAGCGTCGGCCTGCAGAGCAATGGCGTACTGATCGACCGGGGACGGGCCGAAGCGCTGCTGGACGCAGGCCTGGACACCGCAGAATTCGCCAACGACTGCTGTGGCAGTACCGTACCCTGCGGCCACTGCCAATGGAGCTTGGGCGGTATCCGCTGTCTGTCATGAACGAGCCGACAACGCCCATCGTCACCGTTCGGCCCGCCGCCGAACGGGATCCGCACCTGCTCGTGGTCGGCGGTACCGCTCGCAACGTCGGCAAGACCGAAATGATCTGCCGGCTCATCGACCGGTGCGCCCATCTCCGGCAAGGGGTCATCGTGGCCCTGAAAGTGTCTGCCGTCTACCCGGACGAACTCCTGTTTCACGGCTCTCACGATCCCGACGAGCCACCGTTTCAGCTGTTTGAAGAGACCGACCGATCCGGCACCAAAGACACCTGCCGAATGCTGCGCGCCGGCGCCCGGCGGGTTTTTTATCTGCGCTGCCAGGACAGCGATATCCTGCCCGCTTATCGCCGCTTCAGGAAGATCCTTCCGGAGGCGACGACGATCATTTGTGAATCAAACAGCCTGGCCGATTTCATCCGGCCCGGTCTGCTGGTCATGGTCACGTCCCCGTCAGGAACCGACAAGGCGCGCGCCATCAGACACCTGGCCCGGGCCGACCTGGTGGTCGTCTCCGACGGATCATCCGGATTTCCCGATGTTGCCCGAGTTACCTTAGACGAATCAGGGGCCTGGCAACTGGTCGGCGATTGATGTCACCGATTCGTAACACTTCCCTTGTGTCATACCACGCTCGTCAGGTATATTAAGCAAAATAAGGCCTTGGACCGTTTATTGCAGGACTTTTGCCCAACACGCTGCCTCTCGGGCATCATCGATCGCCCGACAACAAACTCCGGCCAACGAAAAGGTATCAATCATGTTTCGCTTCCCGCTCTTCTGTTTTCTCATTCTGCTGCCGGTGCTGCCGGCAGCCGTTGGGGACACGGCTGCCCAGGCGAACCTGCAGGCCGGGGTGGCAAGTATGATCACGCCGGTTTCCACGGTCCGCTATTATCAGCAGATCATCGATTATCTCGGCGCCAAGCTCGGCATGGACGCAGAGATGATCCATCGAACCACCTACGACGAAATCGACATGATGCTTGAACAGGGGGAGGTCGACATGGCTTTCATCTGCTCGATGTCCTATGTCCTGAACAACGAGAAATTCGGCGGAGAACTGCTTGTCGTCCCGCAGGTAGACGGCAAAACCGTGTATCACTCAACACTCATCGTCCACCGGGACAGCACGTTTGCAACATTCGACGACCTCGCCGGCACGACCTTCGCCTTCGTTGACCCGAAATCAAATTCCGGCCGGCTCTATCCCGTTTACCTGCTGGCCAAGCGAGACGAGACACCGGAGAGCTTCTTCAGCTCCTTTCTCTATAGCTACAGTCACAACAAGTCGGTGGAGATGGTAGCCAAGAAACGGGTCGACGGCGCCTCGGTCGACTCTATCGTCTATGATTTTATGACGACCAGCGGCTCGCCCTACATCGAACAGACCAAGGTCATCCACCGTTCACCGCCGTTCGGTATTCCGCCGATCGTGGTGCCGCCGACCACACCGGCACCACTGAAGGAAGCGATGCGCTCGGTTTTTCTGGAGATGCACCGCGATGAAGAGGGACGCCGAATCCTCGAGCAAATGCGGATCGAGCGCTTCGTCGCCACCCCTGACAGCAACTATGATTCGATCCGGGCCATGCTGGCCTTTATCAGAAATAGCCGGGATCGCCCGCCGGAACAGGATGCCGCCTCCACAGCCACTACGGCCCGGGGCGGCGACGCCGTCCTGTTCGGTGTCCTGCCCCGCGACAACCCGATCATTGCCTACGAACGCTATCAACCGCTCGTCGATTATCTGAGCAGGACCACCGGCCAGAACATCGAACTTCATCTGGAAAAGGGCTACGAAGACGTCGTCGACCGGCTTGGCGACGGCACCATTTCCTTTGCCTTGCTCGGCCCGCTCACCTATCTCGATGCCAACAAGCGTTTTGCCTCCGCACCCATCGCCCGCAGCAGGACCGGGCGCGGCGAAACGTTTTTCCGCAGCGTCATCGTTACCGGACCGGACGGCTCCATCGAAGAGATTTCAGACCTGGTGGACAAGCGGTTCGCCTTTTCCGCCCTCTGGTCCACCTCCGGCAACCTGATTCCCCGCTACATGCTGGCCTGGGCCGGCATCCACCTGGAGCAACTCGGCGACTACCACCATTACAATTACCACGACACGGTGGCCAAAAAGGTGATCAGCAACGAGTTCGACGGCGGCGCCATCAGGCTGTCCACCGCCCAGCGCTACCTGCCCCACGGGCTCAAGGTGATCGCCACCTCCGACCCCATTCCGACCGGGCCCGTTGTCGCCTCGTCACACGCACCTTACCATGTGGTCAAGTCCGTTCAGCAGGCGCTGTTGTCGATGAAGGACAGTCAGGCAGGCAGAGAAGTTCTGGAAAAACTCGATCCTGACCTGCAGGGCGGTTTCGTTGCCGCATCTGATGCCGATTATGCCGATATCCGCTCCCTGTTCAACGCGATTCCCAGCACCTGCGGCATACGCTGCCACCCCGATATTTCTTTTTAATTACCATGTCTGGAGCCCATAACGAACGATGAAAACTTTTGTCACAAACGACTGGCCGGACTTTAAAGTTAGCGGAGGACAGGTTAAAACCTGTCCCGCCGCTGGTTGAGATATGATGCGCCTATCTTTGCAGAAAAAATTCATCTTGGTCGCCTTCGTCTCGCTGCTCGCGCTGACTTCGGTGATCAGTTTCATCGCCGCCTCAAACACCAGGGCCGCGCTGTACCAAGCCACCGAAAAGCAGGGGCGCATGCTGGCCCAGACCGTCAGCGCCCTGATCATCAACGAACTGATCTACGAAAAGCTCGGCCTCGTCGAAGAAGGCGGCTTGATCGACAATTATGTCCGCGATCTGCATGGCCGAAGGGAACTCGATCTCAACTTCGTGGCCGTGCTCGATACCGGCCAGCGGGTCACCTCACACAGCGACTTCAGGGAATTCGGCAAACACTACGAGAATCCGTTGTTAACGCAGGCGGCTGAGGGCAACACCATTTTGGTCGGAAAGGTGGAGACCGACTCGGTCGGTGCCGAAGCATTCGAGTTCGCGGCCCCGCTCGCCATCGAAGGAAAACAGTGGGGGCTGCTCTATTTTTCGCTCAGTCTCGCCTCTGTCGAAAGCGAAATCAGGACACTGATCGTGCGCATCGTATCATTTTTTTTCATCGTCATGGCCGTGCTCTTTCTTCTCATCTTCCTGCTCAGTTGGCGCTTCATCAAACCGATCACCAACCTGTCGCACGCAATGGAAGAAGTCGAGATGGAGATGGGCGAAAAAATCATTCCCGTTGCCGGTGATGATGAGCTGAGCCGCCTGGCCAAGAGCTTCAACGACATGGTCCGGCGCATCCGCCGGGCCAACGAGGAAATGAAGACAGCCCACGACAAACTGCGACAATCGGAAAAACTGGCTACCCTCGGAGTACTCTCTTCATCAATCGCCCACCGCATCAACAACCCCCTGGGCGGCCTGTTCAATTGCGTGCGGTTGCTGCGCCGGCAAGGCGACGATCCGTCCTTCCGCAAAAACTATCTCGACCTGATCGAGGAGGGCCTTCAAAGCATCAAACTGACCACCGGCCAACTGCTCACCACGGCCAGCCGGCGCACCGGTGCCGGCAAACACCTGGAGGTGGCCGAGGTGCTGGCTACGGTCCTGAAGTTTCTCGAGCACCGGCTGAAGCGCCAGGGTATCGTGTTTTCCTCCGACGTCGCGCCGGGCCTTTTTCTTGCGGTCGCCCCCTACGACCTGGAAGAACTGCTGCTCAACACCATGCTCAATGCCATTCAGGCCATGGAGTCGGGTGGCCTGCTATCGGTAATCGCCCGGAAAGACGGGAGCGGTAACGTCACGATCATTATCGAAGATACCGGTGTCGGCATCAAAGAGGCCGATCTCGACCGGGTCTTCGACCTGTTTTATTCAACCAAAAGCGACGGTGAAGGCACCGGACTGGGGTTATGGATGTGCTATGAACTGGTCAAGAAATACAAGGGCGACATCACGGTGAGCAGCACGGAAGGCGTGGGCACCACGGTTACCCTGATCATCGCGGAGGAAAGATGAGCGATAGCATCCTGCTGGTCGAAGACGAAAAAATCCTGCGCATTTCCCTGAGCGACGCACTCCGGGCCGAAGGGTTTTCGGTCCTGGCCGTCGAGGATGGCGAGGCAGCCCTGACAGCACTCGAAAAAGGCGCATTTTCCCTGGTGATCACCGACATCAGGCTGCCGGGGATCGGCGGCACGGAGATCCTCAAAAAAAGCCTTGCCGAAGCAGCGTCGACACCCGTGATCATGATGACCGGTTTCGGCAGTATCGAAGATGCGGTCCAGGCCATGCGCCTGGGCGCCTTCGATTATATCACCAAGCCGTTCGACCTCGACGAGTTGATCCTTGTCGCCCGTAAAGCGATAGAGGTTCACTCGCTGACCGAGGAGAACATTCGGCTGAAAAAGGAACTGAGCACCTATTACGGCGGCCCCAACATCATCGGCGAAAGCAAGGCGATGCAGACGATTTTTGCGCTGCTCGACAAAATCAGCCGCACCGACTCGACGGTATTGATCCTCGGCGAGTCCGGCACCGGCAAGGAACTGATCGCCTCCACCATCCACTTTCAAAGCGGTCGCAAGCATAAACCGATCATCAGGGTCAATTGCGCCGCCCTGCCGAGCGACTTGATCGAGAGCGAGCTGTTCGGTTATGAAAAGGGAGCCTTTACCGGTGCCGACGCCCGGAAACCGGGCCGTTTCGACCTGGCCGACGGAGGAACCCTGTTTCTTGACGAGATCGGCGACCTGCCGCCGCTGACCCAGACGAAAATTTTGCGGTTCCTGGAAGAACGCAGCTTCGAACGACTCGGCGGCACGACCTCGGTCTCCGTCGATGTGCGAATCATCGCTGCCACCAATAAAAATCTGGAAGAGGAAGTCAAGAACGGATCCTTCCGCGAGGACCTCTATTACCGGCTCAACGTCATTCCACTGGTCCTGCCGCCGCTGCGCAAACGAACAGAGGATATCCCGCTGTTGATCGATTTGTTCACCCGGCGGTTCAACGATCAATTGGGCACCGCTGTCCGCTTCGACGCCGAGGCGCTCGTCAGCCTGGCTAATTATTCATTTCCGGGCAACGTCCGCGAACTGCTCAACGTGGTCGAACGCTGCGTTTCCCTGGCCGGCGGCAAGATTATCGGCAAAGATGAATTGCCCGACCATATCGGCGGAGCACGTCGCGATAAAGCCCGGGTCGCCACGTTGCACGAGATCACCGCTGAAGCAGAGAAAAAACATATCAACACCATCTTGAAGCTGACCCAGGGCAACCGGTCCCGAGCGGCGGAGATCCTCGGAATCAGCCGAAAGACCTTGTGGGAAAAAATTAACGCCCATCGTCTCGATCTTTAGGCGGCCCGCCTGTCACAGCGGACAGAGCGGCGAATCAACTGTTTCTTTTTCGTAACACTCCGATTACCGCTCTGTTCAGCTTCTCCCCAATTTTAGGTTCTTTTTTTTAATCAGGTCACGAAAGTGACCGTTTTCTCAGGCGGCCGTTTCACTAGGTCGCCAACAGACTGTATTCCGAAGATCTTTTGACGTATCCGGCCAATGCTGTTTCGCTATCGTAACACTTTACGCGCTGAGCCCCATGGCACGAAAAATGCTACCACCAGGTGGTATTGCAGATGCAGAACGTATGGTCCACCCAACGAACCGTTACTCACGGAGGTAGCAATGAAAATCAAGAGAAGGGACTTTCTCAAACTGACGGCGGCCGCTGGCGCGACTGCAGCCTTGACCGGATGCGGCACCGCAGACATGAACGCACTGAAAGCGGCGGGCTCGACCAAAAACATCGGTGAAGCTCCGGGCCAATGGCTTCCGACCACCTGCCAGGGCTGTACCACCTGGTGCCCGGTCGAAGTCTTCGTCCAGGACGGCCGGGCGGTCAAGGTGCGCGGCAATCGTTATTCGAAACAAAACGACGGCAATGTCTGCCCGCGAGGACATCTCTCGCTGCAGCAGCTCTACGATCCGGACCGGATCAAGCTGCCGATGAAGCGAACCAACCCGAAAAAGGGCAGAAACGAAGATCCGATGTTCGTGCCGATCAGCTGGGACGAAGCATTGAACACCATCGCCGACAAGATGATGGAGCTGCGCACCAACAGTGAACCGGAGAAATTCTGCCTGATGCGCGGCCGTTATACCTATCATCGTGATGTGATCTACGACGTACTGCCGAAGGTATTCGGCTCGCCGAACAATATCTCGCACAGCTCCACCTGCGCCGAGGCGGAGAAGTTCGGTTCCTACTACACCGAAGGGTACTGGGACTATCGCGATTACGATATCGACAACGCCCGGTACATCCTGATCTGGGGCTGCGATCCGGTGGCCAGCAATCGCATGGTACCGGCCGCCATCAAACGGCTCGGCAACGCCCTCGACCGAGCCACCGTAGCCGCCGTCGACCCACGCCTGACCACCAGCGCCGCCAAGGCCCAGGAGTGGCTGCCACTGCAACCGGGTACCGACGGCGCCCTGGCCCTCGGCATCGCCCACGTCATCCTCACCGACGGCGGTTGGGACCGCGACTTCGTCGGTGATTTCAAAGACGGATTCAATCGGTTCAAACCGGGGGCAATGGTAGATGAGGCTGATTTTGTCGAAAAAGAGACCTACGGCCTGGTCAAGTGGTGGAATCTGGCGGTCAAAGACATGACCGCCGCCAAGGCCGCTGAAATCAGCGGCGTGCCGGCCGAGCAGATTATCCGGGTAGCCCGCGGCCTGGCCGCGGCGGCCCCCAATGTCTGTGTCTGGATGGGACCGGGTGCGGCAATGCATGCCCGCGGCGGCTATTCGGGCATGGCCGTGCACGCCCTCGGCGGTCTGGTCGGCGGCATCGACAATGTCGGCGGCTCATTGCAGACCGCTAAGATCCCGGTCAACAAACTCGACGGGGACATCCTGAAAAAGCACCAGGACGAGCTGGCCAAAAAGCACACCAAGAAGGAGAAAATCGATCAGCGTGGCCGCCTTGAACTGCCGACCATCAACAAAGGAAAATCGGGCGGAGGCGTATCGACGAACAACGCACCGAACGGCATCATCAACAAGGATCCGTACGAGATCAAGATGCTGGTCGGCTATATGAACAACTTCGTTTTTTCCAGCAACGGCACCGATCGCTGGGAAAAGGCCCTGTCGATGGTCCCTTTTACCGTCCATCTGACGACCCATGCCTCGGAGTTCTCGATGTTCTCCGACATCCTGCTGCCGTGTGCGATCAGCAAGTACGAACGGCACGGATTCCTCAAGACCAAGGCCAACCGCTATGCCACCTGCACCATCCAGCAACCGGTGGTCCAGCCGATCTGGCAGGTCATCGAAGACGAAACGGAGTTTCCTTTCCTGATCGCGGAAAAGCTCAAGGAACGCGGCTTTTCAAATCTCCACGACTGTCTGGTCGAGATGTACGCCGACCCGGAAACCGGCGCGGCTCCGAAGACCGCCCAGGAGCTGTCGCTCAATGCGCTGAAGTATTACACGAAACCCCTCTGGGACGGCAAGAAGGACACTCACGGCGACACGATCAACGGCTGGAACGAGATGCTGAGCCGGGGCATGTGGAATTCCGAACCGTATGCTTACAAGTCACACTGGGGCGGAAAGTTCTCCACCGAGACCAAGAAGTTCGAGTTCTACAGCGAGACCCTGAAAAAGGCGTTGACTGCGCATGCCGAGAGGCACAAGGTCGACGTGGATACGGTGATGGAAAAGGTCAATTACACCGCCCGTGGCGAAATGGCCTTCGTTCCGCATCACGAACCACCGCTGCGGCACGGCAGCGAGGCCGAGTACCCGCTGCTCTTTATCGACTACAAGTCGCGCCTCAACCGTGAAGGGCGCAGCCAGAACGCCCCCTGGTACTATGAGTTCAAACATGTCGACCCGGGCGATGTCGGTGGCCAGGACACGTTGCGGCTGCACCCGACCGATGCCACACAGCTGGGCATCAAGGACGGCGATCGAGTGCGTATCACCTCGATGGGCGGCAGCGGCGAAGCCGTCGCCCGCGTCTGGGAGGGCGTCCGCCCCGGCACGGTCAGCAAATCCTACGGCCAGGGGCACTGGGCCTACGGCCGGACCGCAGCTAGCGATTTTGCCAAGGGAACCGCCCGCGGCATCAACAACAACACCATCATTCCCTGGGAGCTTGAACGCCTCTCCGGTTCAAATGCCCGAAACGGCGGCCACGCAGCCGTTCGCGTGGAAAAGATATAAGGTAAGAGGAGGACCAATCAATGACACAATATGCGATGGTAATCGATTTGAGAAAATGTGTTGGCTGCGGTGCCTGCGCTCTTGCCTGCAAGACGGAGAACAACACGGCCGCCCGTAAATATGGGCAGACCCATAACTGGGCGGATTTCATCCACGAGACGACCGGTTCTTTTCCCAACACCGGCTTTCGGACCCTGCCGGTACTCTGTAACCACTGCTCCAATGCCCCGTGCGTCGAAGCCTGCCCGGTGGAACCCAAGGCGATGTACAAAACCGCCGACGGTATCACCATGCACAACGACGAGCGCTGCATCGGCTGCCGCGCCTGTCAGGATGCCTGCCCCTACAGCATGGACGAGGTAACCAAGGACGGCGCCTACGGTGAATACAGCGTTATCAGTTATAACGAAGAAGGTGAATCGACCCAGCCGTTTTTCACGGATAAAACCGAATTGATCAAGGGCTGCACGACATCCGGCGCCGAACTGGTCGCCCTGACCGGGGCCATTCCGCCGCACCAGACCCGCTATCAGCATCCGGATTACGAGAGCGTCCGGCGGGATAACATCGTCGAAAAATGCATCTTCTGCGATCACCGGATAAAAAACGACGAGCTGCCCTATTGTGTGTCGGCCTGCCCGTCGAGCGCCCGGATCTTCGGCGACCTCGACGATGCCGGCAGCGACGTGGCCAAGCTCCTGAAACAGCACCAATCGTTCGTGCTGAAAGAGGAAGAAGGCACCAAACCCAACGTCTACTATATCCGCGACTACTCGGCACGGTAGTCGTCACCTTCAACCGGCCGGGAGAATCGGCACCGTTTGATTCTCCCGGCCTACTTGCGGACATTGAATATTATGAATAGCGCCACGGAGCAGGAACTGATCAGGCGGGGCGACACGTTCAAACTACTCGCCGCCTGTTTTTACGAGCCGGACAAGGAATTGCTGCAGGGAAAGCACGTCTGCGCAAACCTGGCCGGGCTGCTGCGGGAAATCGACCCGTCGGCGGCAGCGGCCGCCGAAGCGATGGTAACGGCCCTGGCCGCGACTGAGCAACAACAGCTTTCCATCGACCACGCCGCCCTGTTTGTCGGCCCTTTCGAATTGCCGGCCGCTCCTTACGGCTCCGTGTACCTGGAACGACAGCGGCGGACGATGGGCGATTCGACGATGATGGTGCAGCGGTTTTATCGGGAAGCGGGTCTCAGCATCGATGTCGCCGAACCCCCTGACCATATCGCCATCGAACTTGAGTTTCTCTTCTATCTTTGCAGAAAGGAGGCCGAAGCCGACGCTTCCGAGCAGACCCAGCGCTACCGAACGCTGCAGGCCGCGTTCTTCAACCAGGCCCTGCTGCCCTGGATGAAACCGTTCTGTTCGGCCATCCGTTCGGCCACCGGCAACCCCTTTTATCTCGCCCTCGCCGCCTGTCTTGAGCAGTTTATCGAGTCCTGTCGCCCAATCTATCGGCAAAGGCGCGAAGGAACCGATCGAGTTGTACCGCAAACCGTATGATCTCGCTGTCCTCGCTGGCCGAACGCTTCTGCAGCAACGATACCGAAGGTGTCGTGCAGTTGGTTGCCGAGCGCTGCCTGAGGTCCCGACTCAACAGCAATGAATGCCGGCGCTGCCTGGAGGTTTGCCCCGGTTCGGCCCTGCGCCTGGAAAACCGGCGCATTCTGCTTGATGCCGAACGCTGCAGCGGCTGCGGGCGATGCCGGGCCGTCTGCCCGAGCGATGCCTTCACCTCTGTCGTTGATATTACTCAGCTCATCGGTAGCCTGGCAGGTAAAGACCGGGCCATGATCTCCTGCAGCCGTCAGCCGCGGCTGACAGAAGACGAGTTGGTCCTGCCCTGCCTGGGCTTGCTTTCGCCACCGGCACTGCTGGCCATTGGCAGTGGCGGCTGTCCGGCAATCACCTTCCAGACCGGCGGCTGCGCAGCATGCGTCAATGCTCGGGCCACAGGTGCATTCCTGGATGATCTCCGCGCCGTCGCCGGACAGATCGAACACTGCTGCGGCACCCGGTTGGAAACATCGCCCCATGGAGCCCCGGAGCCATATCTCCCGCCACCATCCCGTCGAACCTATTTGCGCGACCTGAAGACATCGGTACGCCCGCTGCCGGCAGCCCCTCCTTCGCCATCGTTAGCGAACAACTCCGCCACTTCCCCGTCAGGTCGGCATATCCCGGAAAAGATTCGCTTTGTCAACCAGTTGCTGGCAACTGTCGACGAATCGATGGAGCAGGAACTTCGTTCGGCCCTGCTCCCCCACCTCTCGGTCACTCCTGACTGCACCCGTTGTCCGCGCTGTGCCGGCATCTGCCCGACCGGCGCCCTGAAACGAAAAACCGGCGAATCCGGCAAACAGCTGGTGTTCAACGCGTCTCGCTGCAGCAATTGCCGGCTGTGCATGGAGTTCTGCCCGGAATCGGCAATTACCGTCAGCGAACCAGCGTTGCCGCCTCCCCGGCCGCCCCACGGGTAAGACGGCTCACCTCCCCCTGCCCAAGAGCGATTACCAAGAGTATTTCATCTGCCGTCAACAAAACGGCTTGATCACCGGCTTGATCTCAAGCCGTAAACCAGTGCCTCGTCTTCAGGCAGAACTTCACCAGCATCAGCATCACCGGCACCTCGATCAATACCCCTACCACCGTGGCCAAGGCCGCACCTGATGAGAGTCCGAAAAGCATGACCGCGGTAGCAATAGCGACCTCAAAATGATTCGAGGCGCCGATCATCGCCGCCGGCGCAGCATCCTCGTAGTTCAAGCGCAGCAGGCGGGCAGCACCATAGCCGATGATGAAGATAAGCACGGTCTGCAAAAAGAGCGGGATCGAGATCCACAGTATGGTCAACGGGTTGGCCAGAATCACCTTGCCCTTGAAGCTGAACAGCAGCACCAGGGTCACCAGCAGGGCTCCGATGGTGATCGGCGTCAGCACGTGCAGGAATTTCTCCTTGAACCAGGCCTCGCCTTTGGCCCTGATCAACCAGGTTCGGGAAAAATAGCCGGCGACCAGGGGCAGCGCGACGTAGATACCGACCGACAGCAACAGTGCCTGCCAGGGAATCGGCAGCCGGCCGACCCCGAGGAGAAAACCGCCGAGCACACCGTAGAGCACGAGCATCACCAGAGAGTTGATGGCCACCATGACCAGGGTCAGGCCGTCGTTGCCGCGTGACAGATATCCCCAAACCAGCACCATCGCCGTGCAGGGCGCGATACCGAGCAGGATGCATCCGGCGAAGTAACTGCGCCAGAGCGGCACCTCCAGCATTTTTACGCCGTCCTGCAGGACCACGGTGCCGGCGCCGTGCTCGGCGCCCACCGGCAAATTCAGGCCGAATGGCATCTTCACCAGATCGACCGCCTCGGCGCCGATCAGCCCCCTGAAGACGACGCCGAGAAAGAACAGGGAAATGGCATACATGGTAAACGGCTTGACCGCCCAGTTGATGAACAGCGTCAGCAAAACCGGGGTCCCGCTCTTGCCGGCCCTGATGACCGCGGCAAAATCGATCTTGACCATGATCGGGTACATCATGAAGAACAAGCAGACGGCAATCGGGATCGACACCACCGGGGCGCCGTTCACGGTCAGAGCCATGTTGTCGAGTGACCGGGCCAGATTCGGCGCCCACGTGCCGAGCAGAATGCCGCCGACGATGCACAACCCGACCCAGACGGTCAGATAGCGCTCGAAGATGCTCGACATGCGCCGCTGATTCATTGAATCGTGTTCGTTACCAGCCATTTTCTCCTCCTTGTTTCTATCTCACGTTTTTTCAGTTACCCGGCAGGTGTCCGGTGGTGAGATAAGGCCTCTATCGCCCGGGCAACGATCCGGGCAGGGAGGCAACCCAATCCCGGATCTCGTCGCGCACCCGGCGGTAACAGGCCAGGATCTGCTGCTCATCGCCGCCATGCTCGGCGACCTCCCGTGCCAGACCCGCGGATCGGCAAAACCGACATGGACCACGCTAGTGGTGCCGGGAAAGAGCGGGCACGATTCATGGGCGTGGTCGCAGACGGTGATCACGTAGTCGAAGCGCTGATCACCCAGCTCTTCCATGGTCTTGGAACGCTGCGTCGAGATGTCGACACCGCCCTCGGCCATCACCGTCACCGCCCGCTCGTTGAGGCCATGCTTCTCGATACCGGCCGAATACGCTTGAATCTTGTCTGGATGCAGATGCCTGGCCCAGCCTTCGGCCATCTGGCTGCGGCAGGAGTTGCCGGTACAGAGAAAGAGGATCTTCAGGATGCTCATTGACGGGTGCCCCTCATTTTTTGCTTTCTGCATAGTTCCGCCCGTTCGCAGGTCACGATATCGGCAAGCAGTTGCCGGTCCGCCGCGATTTCCGCCGTAGCCATCACCGTCTGCTCGAGCCAGCGGCGAATGGGTTGGGGAAACGAGGGGTCGAGTCGATAGTAGACCCAGCGTTCCTCCTTGCGGGAGAGAACGAGGCGTGCTTTCTGGAGGATGCTCAGATGCCGCGAAACGGTCGGGGTGGCCACGTCGAGCATCTCGACGAGCTGACAGACACAGAGTTCATCGTGCTCCAGCAACGCAGCTACGACCCGTAGACGGTTACCGTCGGCAAAGGCCTTCAATGCTTCCAGATAGGTGCGCACGAGAAACCTCGAAAAGGTGTATTTGTTTATTTAGCTAAATATGTATTCAAGAGTACGATTCGAAGGTTGAACTGTCAAGCTTTTCATCAGCGAAGGACATCTTCATCGCCACTGGCAGGTTTCTTTGTGAAACTCGCTCCTCCGTGCTGACCGGTCCTGCCGGAGGCTGCATCGCGAAGGCCCTTCGGGCCGGAGAATCAGGCCGGAAGAGCTGCGGACAGGACGTCCGCTGCCATGATAGTGAGCGGGGGACAGGTTAAAACCTGTCCGGCCGTTGGTCGAGATTGATGGTTTTCAGGCAGAAGGCGTCGAGCATGCCTGCGTCGATGTCGTAACCGAACAACGTGCACTTGGCACTATCGATTGTTTCGGGGAGGTAGCGACCGTACATCTTGATCGGTAACTCGACGATATCGGTCGTCGGTGACGAGGCAAGGGCCAGCAGATACTCGATCAGGTAGGCGCCGTTATGGGCGATCGGACCGTTGTAGGCCTGCCGCTGCCGCAGGCGCAATACCCGGAGTTCATGGGTCGAGCGGCCGAATTCCGACTCCATCAGTTCGTCGTACGTGGTCAGGATAATCTCCATCCGAACCGTATCGGCGCCCCGCGCCAGATAATCGGCAAATCCCCGCTGCGTTTCCTCCGGATCGAGGCCGCGCTGCCGGGCAATGGACCAGTCGAATTTGTTCAGTTGGGCGGCCAGGGCAGCCGGCTCCGGCAGCGTGATTTCCACCAGCAGATTGGTGGCGTTGTAGTCACCGCTGTGTCGTTCGGTCTCGATCAGCGCCACACCAGGCTGCTGCTGCAACAGGAGCGGCACCCTATCGATCAGTTCCTGATCGCCGATGATCTTGAAGCCGATCAGATCGTTGACGGTCATCGCCCGGCGAGGAATCCAGACATTGTGGTTGCGAAAGCGTCGGGCCACCTCGGTTTCGGCGGCGGTAAAGTCGGTGTACATTTCACGTTCCGAACTGACCAGATCGATCAGGGATACTCCGGACGAGGCGGCCCGGCGGCCGGCAATGACCCGAGCCTCCGCCTGGATCTCCTTGAACAGAGCGTCCACCAGGCGAAACGATACTTTTTCCGCAACCCGCGACAAACGCTTGATACGGCCGATCGCCAGCAAACGGAGACCGGGACCGGTTACCAACAACGCATCAATGGGCAATCGGGGGAAAAAGTATTCGGGATTGTCGGTAAAACGCCGGATCAAGAAACCGGTGCGCTCGCTGTTCCGGGGTAGGTAGTGGATCAGGCGTTGGCGCAGCTCCTGCTTCTGCCAGATGCGCTCAATCTGCAGCGGGCCGCTGAACAATCTGGTCAGCAGACCAGTCACCCGCTCGACAAGCACGGCAGAGACGGCACTTTCGTAGAGAAAAATCCGGGTGACGATCTTCCCGTCCTGCGGCTCGAACCGATCGTTGAGCCAACGCAATGTCAGGTCGAAGAGTTCGTCCCGGTGGGTCATTGTCGTCAGATACATCGTTCCCCCCGGTTCACTCGGTCCAACACTGTCCCGGCAGATTCCTGCCGACGCGATCGCCGACGGCAACGAACTGACGGGAAACAGGTGCTTGTTCCCGATTTATGCTGCCGGCGGGGGTGCTGACGCCTACAGCTGATCCGGAGTTCGTACCGGCAGCGGTTCCGACGAAGCCGGCGGAGCCGGCTGCTCCGGCGCCGACAACGGCAGATCGAAAACATCGACACCGACGGGTACGACCTGCTGATCTTCTTCCCGCAGCAGTTCTTGGCGCTGTTCTTGTTCTTTGATAATCGGCAGCAATTGCGGGTCCAGGGCATTCATCTCCTGCTCGACCCGGTTGATATTGCCTACGACTTTGTCGGCGATTTCGACCTCGGGATACTTTACCAGGATATCCTTGAGCACTTGTCGGGATTCGACGAGCAGCCGTTTTTTGCTCTCGATATCCGTTGTCTTTGAAAAACGGATAAAAAGGTCGGCGGCCTTGCGACGTTCGATCATAGCCGCCTTGAGCGACAATTCCTTGATTTTTTCCGCCGCCCGGGCACCGAATTCACTATCGAGCAAGGTGGTGAACACCTCGATCGCACCTTCATAATCCTCGGCCTCGGCGCGCAGCATACCGTCGTTCCAGGTCCGTTGCAGCTCCTGCATCTGCTCGATTTTATGGGTCTCCCGCGCAACTTCCTCGGCGAGTACCAGTTCGTCCAAGCGGGCCTGCACCTGCTGGCGATGCTCATCACCGACGAGATCTTCAGGAATCGTCTGTAGGAGCTCCATCGCATCCTGAAATTTCCTCTCCTCGGCAAGCTCGGCGGAACGCGACAGATAGTTGTTAAACCAAGCGTCAGCCCGCCGCTGTGCATCTTCCCTGATCGCATCGACATTGGATGAAACTGGCGAGTAGGGATACGTCTGCAGAAATGTGTCGGCCTGCCAGACGATCGAGTAACCGTCACGGCGCGGCAGATAACCGAGATAACCGCGCAGCAGCGAGGAATATTCGTTTAATTCCGGACTGCCCGTTTCGCTCCTTTCGAGAATGGATAATTGCAGGTTCGCCCACTGCTTGATCGAACCGATCGCGTCATAATCGTCGTCGATTTGGTTATATTGCTTCCGAGCGGCGGGGTAATTGCCATAGGAGGTATAGAGATCGGCGAGGACCTTGCGCAGGGAGAGAATGTCGGTTGGTTGCTCGTCGGAGGCCGACATCGCATCGACGATCTGTTGATAGATCCGGGCCGCCTGTTCCGGTTGATCAAGAAACATCAACGCATTACCATAAAGAATCCTGGTCTTGAGACTGACCCGATCGACTTGATGTTCCGGTATTTTCAGCCAGACCTGCACGACCTCGCTATATTCACCGTTGGCGGAATATCTCTCGATCAGAGTCTCCACCTGGTTGAGGTCCGCCCCTTCCTGCCGCTGCTGCCAGCCGGCATCCTCGTCGTGCGCTTCACCGAGCATCCTGCCGCAGATCCCCTCGAGAAAGTCGATATCCTGTCGCTGAAGGTCCAGTACCTGTTCGGGACCGATCACTTCCGGGACAATGACATTTCTCTGGAGCAGAGTGTCGCGCAGCTGCTGGTAACCGTTCAAGACCGTTTGCAGGTCACGAAAACAGCGAACCATCGTGTCGCTTTGCTCCTTGTCGAGCTGTACAACAACCGCCTGATTGTCCAGCTCTTTCCAGCGTTCCAGCTTCCTGCCATACTCGAAAATCCGATCGTTGATGTAACCGACCGGCAGCAGTGGTGCCTGATCCGCAACGTCGGGCCGGACCGTTTCGACCGGCTCGAGTACCGGCCGGGCAATCGGCTGGGGACCGCTCTTCGCCGGGTCGGCAGTTCGGCTACCCGGAGTCTCGATACTGCGTTCGGTGATCGCCGGCGGCCGGCGGCTGACGGCGGAATCAGCGTCGTTTCGCGGCAGCGATTTCTGGGCACAACCGCTGAACAAGAGGGCAAAAGACAGTACAACAACAAGACAGGATGCCGATTTCATGGAACAGTTTTCCTCTCTGTGCGTCACCTGATGACGATTCAATTCATGGGTCATGAAGATACTGTAAGGGAACTTGAAAAATTCGGAATTTCGTTCAAGATCGAGGCGCGCAAGAAAATTTTACCGCAGGCATATACAAGATATTCCATAGATAAAATTTGATTGTGCAACGATGAGATCGGGCGGAATGACATTTTTTCAAGGTTCCCTACAGTAAGTTTACTAACCTATCGGAGAAAAAGCAAAAGAGTTTAACGACCTGCGGCAAGATCGACGCCACCGGAAAAGGAAGTGGTTTCGGCGGAAACATCCGAGGCGGACTGAACCGGCACGCTGAGCGACCAGAAGGGCGCGACGATTCGCTGCACCTGAAATCCCTGCTCGGCTCCGATCGAGCCGAAGGTCATAATCGCCGGTTGATAGCGATCAAGTGGATCCACCAGTCGCAGCGGCACACTCGGGATTCCGCCCTGCTCGACATCGATCGCAAGGTTTTTCTGGCCGAGATCCGGTCGTTTGATCGTCAGCCCATAAAATGACAGGTCTACCGGATCGAGATCGGCGGCGTAGCCATGCTGGTCAACGATGTCGGTAACGATGGCGGTCCAGGCCGGCAATGCCCCGAGAGAACCGGTAACACGAGTGGAACCGCGGCGCATCGGCTTGTTATCATCATAGCCGACATAGACGCCGACGCTCCAGCCGTCTTCCAGAGTCAAACCATTCCCGTTATCGCCGATACCCGGCAGATACCCGAGAAACGAGGCGTTGGTGTAACGATTGGCCGTCCCGGTCTTACCGAGCAACGGGACGGACAGTTCCATTCCATCGATAATCTCATCACCGGTATCGGTGAGCTTGACCTGCCGATCGGCATACCGACCTGTACCGAATTTGATAGTGTTCTCAAGTATATGACCGAGAGACAACGAAGTTTTCGGGTCGACCAGGAAACGGCTGCTCCGCTGTGGCCGGAAGAGAACCGCGCCGTCTTCGGACTCGATACGATCGATAATCGCCAGACTCTCATTGATCGTGCCATCTTCCTCGGTGAAGAAATGGCTCTCGCCGCTGACCATGGTTTCGTAAACCCTGGTCGTTTCCAGCAGCGTAACCGAATTGGAACCGAGCGGGAAAGAGAGGACCGGTTCAAGCTCACTCCTGATTCCCATCGCTTCCCCGAGGGACAGCAAGTAGTGCAGACCGACGAGGATTCGGTAATCGTCAACATACTCGAGGACTTCCATACTGTAAGGGAGGTGCTCGAGCAGCCGTTGAAATTCCGATTCCAGATGACGCTCGACGACATCGAAGGCCGCCACGGAGATCAGGTTACCCAGCCTGATATCGCCGATAAAAGCATGGCGTTGGCTGTCGTCCATGTCGGCCAGATAGCGTTGCACCCGCTGCCGACTCAACAGCACCGTTTCCCCACCACCAGGCGCCGAACGGGCAAAGCTGTAGCTGTCACTGGGGCGGTGGTAAAACAGCTGCGACCGTCCGACCGCCGCCGGAGACCCAAAATCGTCGGACAGTACCGGCATCGACTGCCGCTCATCGAGATAAGCGGCAAGCTGGTTGCGTAGGTTCGAGAGACTCAGAAACGTGGTGCTGAGCAGGCGCCGACGCAGGCGCAACTCCTCTTCCCCGCCATCTTCATAGATTCCTTTTTCGAGATCGCGATCGATTTCCGCAAGAAACGAATCGTAGCCAAGACCGTAGTGCAAGGACCTGATTGTTTCCGTTTCGTTATCGAGCCCTTCGAAGATCAGGTCTGTCTCGATCGTCTGCATGGTCTTTCGGTACGCCGCCTGGCGGATCGTCTCCCGGTTGAGGACGATGCCGTAGCGGTCACGGATACGCGCCCGGAATAATCGGTATGGTTCGGCTTCGCCGTCGACAACTCGCGGGGTCAGGCCAAGCCCCTCGGCCACCGCATTGAATTCGCTGCCGTCGAGTCGGTCGCATAGATGGGCGGTGAGCCAGACCGAGGCCAGGTTTTCGGATTTTACGCCGGCCCAGCTCATGCTGACCTGCTCCTGTTCAATCGCGTGATCGGGGCGAGGGAAATAGGGACGGTTCTGGTAAACGAAGACCTCCCGTTTATTGCTTAACAAATCGGCGGCGTTCCAGCCGAGCTGCAGCGCTGCGGTATAGACAAACGGTTTATAGGATGACCCCATGGTCCGCCTGCCGTAAACGGCACGGTTGAAGAACCGGTTCTCCGCACCGCCGGCAACGGCCAGGATCCGCCCCTGCCTGAGCACCACGGCGGCACCCTGAACCTCCGGAAAACGTGCCAGATCAAGCAGCATCCGCCCGTCTTCGCCGATTTCCCTGACTCGCACCCAAACCTTGTCGTACTCTTTGATCTGCGCCAGTAACTCGTCGACATCTTTATCGCCAGCCTCGGTCCAGCGATGTTGTTGCCATTTGACGCGGGCATCGGCCAACTCAAGAAGCCCCTGGCGATCGATGATGCCCACACCTCGTTTTCTGCCGAAATCGACACTGACACCAAGATCTTCGCCAGCCCCGGCAATTGAAAGGACCGTGCCGAACAGGAAGGCTCCCTTCTCGACCACCGTGTCACCCGCGTAATCCAGCTGCTTCAGCTCCGCCTGCACCTCATCATGCTCATAGCCGCGCAGGCGAACATCGAGGTAGGACAGATGAGCTCGCAGTGCCTCCAGGCTTGAGCGCTGTACGTCACGGTCGACCGTGGTGACGATCCTGACCCCGGACGTGGCAATGTTGTCGATACCATGCGCGGCAAGGGCCGTTGTCACCCGGTCCGAGGAGACCGCATCGGTAACCATGGCCATTACGTAGTCGAGGGGATAGCCGACCGTACCCTGATTGAACGGAATCGACCCGGCCCGAGCCCGTTTAAAGTCGGCTTCGCTGATCATCTTGAGCTCCCGCATCTTGCCCAGCACGTAGCGCATCCGCTCCACGGCACGCTGCTCGGCCTGCGCCGCCTCTGCCCTCGACTTCTTGATAAACGGGTTATAGGCATTGGGACGCTTCACGCTGCCGGCGATAAAGGCCGACTCGACCAGCGTCAGCTCTTCGGGTTTTTTGTCGAAATAGTAACGGGCCGCAACCCCGAGACCGAGGCCGTTGCCACTGACATAAAACTGGTTGACATAAAACTCGAGAATCTGTTCCTTGCTGTAATGGTATTCCAGGCGGAGCGCGTAGAGCAGCTCCTTCAATTTCGCCTGGAACGAACGTTCCTCCCGCTTGAACAGGTTTTTCGCCGTCTGTTGGGTCAGCGTGCTACCCCCCTGAACGATCCGTCCGGCCTGGATATTTTTGATCGCCGCTCGACTGATGCCGACGATATCAAACCCGAAATGACTGAAGAAACGATTGTCTTCAGCGGCAACAAGCGCGTTGACAAAGACATCGGGAACCTCCCGATACTCGATGTAGCGCCGGTGAGCGTCGGCGAAGAACACGCCGAGCGGGGTTACCCCGTCGTTATAGAGAACCGGACTCTCACGGCCGAGAATGGTCCGGATATTGTCCAGCGAGATCTCTTCTCCCGGTTCTAAGGCAATCAACCAATACAGGAAACCACCGCCGGCAAGAGCGGCCAACAGCAGCAAAGCCGCCAGCGTGAGGAAGAATTTTTTGATCATTGTCGTGAAGATCGGAGGGGTCTGCAGACGATATCGGACGCGAAACGACCGGATGAAGCGGTTATCGGGAACAATTTTCTTGCGATAAAAGTCACTTCAGGGTCTATTATGGCAGTTTTGCGCTCGGCCTACAAATGGGCTGAATGTACCTTGTTGACGGCGATAACTCAAGGGAACCCTGAAAAATTGTCATTTCGCCCAATTTCATCGTTGCGCAATCAAATTTTATCCTCGGAATATCATGTATATGCCTGCGATAAAATCTTCTTGCGCGCCTTGATCTTGAACGAAATTCCGATTTTTTCAAACTCCCCTCAGGCCGGTTTTACCAAACATCGGTGATTCTGGCCGGAATCAATACACCCACCAGGCGATGCTACGATCATTCTTATTGTCCACCGCAGTTCGTCCTTTTTATTATTGTGCACTGATCGTAATCATGATTTCCAGTTCAGGGTGCGCGATCAACGAAAATCTGGCTTGGCTCGATGTCGATTTTCTCTCTTCGGACGAAACCGCAGCGGCGGCTCAGGACCCGGAGCTGCAACCGGTTGTCGCCGAATCGGAAATCTGTCTCGACCAGGAACTCGAAGCGCTCGCCTCCACCGGCAGTTGGGACGCACCGCAGACCGAGCACCCTGCCCCGGCCATCGAAACAGAATCGGAACCGGCTATAACATACGACTTTCCGATCGTCATCAATCGCCAGGTCGAAATGTACCTCGACTTGTTCCAGGGTAAACTGCGCCCCTATTTCAGCCAATGGCTGGCCCGCTCCGGTCGCTATCTGCCGCTGATGAAGACGGAACTGGAGGGAGCCGGTCTGCCGCTCGATCTGGTTTACCTGTCAATGATAGAAAGCGGCTTCAGCCAACGTGCCTACTCGCGTGCCAGAGCCGTCGGACTGTGGCAGTTTATGGCCGGCACCGGGCGCGATTACGGCCTGAGCGTTTCAAGCTATATCGATGAGCGGCGTGATGCCGAAAAATCGACGCGAGCCGCCGTCAGCTACCTCAAACACCTCTACAATGAGTTCGGGGACTGGTATCTGGCGGTAGCGGCCTACAACGGCGGGCCGGGCACCATGCGCAACGCGCTCAAACGCTCGGGCAGTTCCGATTTCTGGGAGATCGCCGAGGGTAAATATCTCCGCCTGGAGACCAAGCGGTACGTCCCGAAGCTGATTGCCGCCATTATCATCGCCAAAGATCCGGCAACCTACGGTTTTGATGATATCACCTACGAGACCCCGCTGGCCTATGAAACGATGACCGTCGGTCCGGGGCTCAGCCTTCAGGCCGCCGCGCTGCTCACCGATTCCGAAGACTCCGTGATCAAACAGCTCAACCAGGAACTACTCAGCGGTAAAACCCCGCTGGATTGCGAACAATACGAACTGAAGATCCCGCCCGGTACCCGGGAGCTGGCCGAACACAACCTCCCCCGCTTGCACAGCATTGCCACGACCGACTACAAAACCCACATCGTCAGGAAAAACGAGACGCTGGCACAGATCACCAGGAAATACAACATCAACACCACCACCCTGCTCAAGGTCAACAACCTGAAGAGCAACAAACTGACGATCGACAGCCGGCTGCGTATCCCCTACCGGACCGTGGCCTATCGTTTGCTGCCGGAAGGAATGGATCCGCGTCGTGCCGCCGGAGACGAACTGCAGCTGCACACCGTCAAGAGAGGGGACACCATCTCGAAGATCGCCCGCCAATACCAGGTGCCAGCCGAGCTGATCGTCTCCTGGAACGGCCTGCCTAACGCGCACCAAATCACCGCCGGACAGCAGCTCGCCCTCTACATCGGCAGCAGTGAACCGACGACGACCGTCGAAACCGTCGCAAACGACTCCGCAGCCGAGGTCATGGTGCTGACGGCGGTAAAAAAATTACCTCCGCAGCAGAAGCTGCAACAACCGGCAGCCGTCGAGCAATGGTACCGGGTACGCAACGGCGATTCGCTATGGACCATTTCCCGACGCTTCAACACCTCGCCGGCCGACATCAAGAAATGGAACAACCTGAAAACAAACCTCATCCATCCCGGCAACCGGCTCAAGCTGATTGATGTCTGAACCCCGACAGCCGAGCGATCTCCCGGCCCCTCCGCACGGCGGTGCCGCGTTGCAGCGTAATTTCCAATGAATGATACAGTCTTCCCGGGGCAGACCTACCCTTCCGATGTCCACCTGCTTGCTGACGGAGAGCGCACCGTTCTGCTCATCGGTACCGCCCATGTTTCTCAGCTGTCCGTCGATCTGGTGACCCGCGTCATCACGGCCGAGCAGCCCGATGGCGTCTGCCTTGAACTGGACGAACGGAGATACCAGGCACTAACCGATCCGCGACGTTGGCAGCGGTTGGATCTGAAAACGATCATCAAGAAGAAGCAGCTGTCAACGCTGCTCATTTCCCTGCTGATGGCCTCCTACCAGCGGCGGCTCGGCGACCAGCTCGGCGTCACCCCCGGAGCGGAATTGGTCGCCGCGGCACGATCTGCCGAAACAACCGGTGCACAGGTGTTTCTCTGTGATCGTGACATTCGTATCACCATGCGGCGAGCCTGGAAATCAACGTCTTTTTTTCGAAAAATGACGTTGCTCTCATCCCTGCTCGTCAGCCTGTTCGATACTGAAAAAATCGACGAAAAGCGGCTTGAGGAATTGAAACACCACGACAGCCTCGGCGAGCTGATGGCGGAACTCGGCGATTCACTGCCTGAACTGAAGCGGGTATTGATCGATGAACGAGATATCTATCTGGCAGAAAAGATCAAACAGACATCCGGCTCGCGGATCGTTGCCGTGGTCGGTGCCGGCCATGTTCCCGGCATCAAGCGCTGCTGGCCTCTCGATCAGCAAGGCCGGATGACGGAACTATCCACCATTCCCCCGGTTTCCCCTACCTGGAAAGTAGTCGGATGGTTGATCCCGATCCTGATCCTGACGGCCATCGGTCTGATCGGGTACCGGCACGGCGCCCAGGCTGCCGGCGACAACATCATCTATTGGATCCTCGCCAACGGCATCCCGTCGGCGATCGGTGCCCTGATCGCCCTGGCTCATCCGGCAACAACGCTGTCCGCTTTTGCCGCCGCGCCGCTGACCAGCCTGACGCCGGTCATCGGTGCCGGCTACGTCACCGCGTTTGTCCAGGTCATGGTACGGCCGCCGGTGGTCCGTGAGTTCGAGACGGTCACCACGGATATGGCCAGCCTGTTCGGCTGGTGGCGCAACAAGCTGCTGCGCGTCTTTCTCGTTTTTCTGCTGACTGGCCTCGGTTCCGCCGTCGGCACTTATATCGGCGGGTATGAAATTCTCAAGAACCTGACCGGATAACTGCTCCCTACCCGCTCCCGACCGCTCGGAGATCATATGCCTGACGACAAACAAACACCAAATCCACCCGCCTTGTCCAACGCCCAGAAAAAAGCGTTGCGGCGTCTCGGGCATGAATTGACACCGCTGGTGACCATCGGCAAAGAGGGCCTTACCGACAGCGTCATCGAAGCGATCGATTCGGTGCTCACCTCGTTTGAGTTGATCAAAGTGAAACTGCTCAACACCACACCACTGGACAAGAAAAGCGCCGCCGATGTCATCCCGAAACGCACCGGCAGCAATCTGGTGCAACTGATCGGCAAGACCCTGCTGCTCTATCGACCCAACCCCAAACGCCCCAAGGATAAACAGGTCAAGCTTTCTTAAGTGTTTGTCGCCGGCAACCGGTTGCGTCCTGCGCAGTATTTATATGAAAATCGGCGGGACAGGGTTTAACCTGTCCCCCGCTCACTTTCAAAAACCAACCAGCCATTCCGACCACGATACCGATTTTCATGCTTCGTTGTGATCATCAGTCATAGACGGTTACTTCTTCTCGGTCGGAAAATCATTGCTCAGCCACTGCCGCCATCCCCCTTTAAGGGCAAAGACGTTGCCGAACCCCTGATCCATCATGATCCGTGCCACACTGGCACTGGTATATTCATTGGGTCAGGCACAATAGAGGACAATGGTCTTGGTCGTGTCGTAGGATTTCGCCCAGGAAAAGGCCTGGTTCGGGTCTTCCCGGACCGCCCCGGCGATTTTGCGGTCGCTCGCGTCCCAATCTCGGCTGGTACGCACGTCGATTACCACCAGATCAGCCGATCCGAGACGGTCTTTCAACTCCTGCTGATCCATGGTCGGCACCTCGGCGGCCATGAGAGGCCCGGCCAGGCCGATCAGAAGGACCGCAACCAGTTTCAACAAATGTTTCATCATCATCGCTCCCGATAGAGATGGTTGTCTGAAATGCGGCATCCGTTCGGGTGCCACATGGCGTTTCTACTATAAGACCGATACCGGCCGTTGTCTCGATGACTATCAGGCTGCCACAACATGATCGACCAATTACCCTTGACCTTCACGAGACCAGTCGGTAAAATTGTCGACAATTGCATTATCGACAATAATCCACCCAGGGCCTCTTGCCCCCACACCGTCTCCAGGAGGAGCAGATTATGACCACAGGACTCGAAGGTATCAAGGTGATTGAAGTCGGCGGCGCCTTCGCCATGCCGCTGGCCGGTATGCTCATGGGCAGCTGGGGCGCCGACGTGATCCACGTCGAACCGCCGAAACGGGGCGACCTACAACGTTATCTGCTGGCCGCCGGTATGGCCGGCTGGGCACGGCCGCATGAGGTCAACTATATCTGGGAGCACGTCGATAGAAACAAGAAAAGTCTGACTGTCAATCTCGGTTCTCCTGAGGGCCAGCAGATCATCCACGACCTGGTGGCCGGCGGCGATGTCTTCCTGAACAATCTGCGTCCCTACGAGATGGAAAAATTCAATCTCGACTACGAGACCTTGCAAGCCATCAACCCGAAGATCGTCTACGCCAACCTGACGGGATACGGCCAGCGCGGACCGGAAAAAAACGTCGGCGGTTACGATTCGGTCGCATTCTGGGCCCGCAGCGGTGTCATGGATCTGATGCACGAGGCCGACAGCCCACCCAACATTTCACGACCGGCCTACGGCGACAGCCTCACCTCACAAAGTCTGCTGGCCGGCGTGATGGCCGCCCTGTTCATCAGGGAACGCACCGGCCAAGGTCAGGAGGTGGAAGTCTCTCTATTCAACACGGCCACCTTCGCACTCGGCACCGATATCACCGGCTGCCTGATCAGCGGCGAAGACTCGGTCCGGCCGGCGCGCAAAGCGATGGGCAACCCGATCCGCAATATCTATCCGACCAGCGACGGGCGCTGGATCATGCTCGGCATGACCAATTCGCAACACTATTGGCCGGCTTTCTGTCAGGCGATCGAGCACCCGGAGCTGGAAAACGATCCACGCTTTGCCACCCAGGAGGAGCGCTCCGGCCATGCGGCTGAACTGGTGGCTATCCTGGAAGAGATATTTCTTATGAAAACCTATGAGCAGTGGATGGATATCCTCAGCCGCAACAAGCTGGTCTGGTCCCCGGTCAAGACGCCGCTTGAGGTCATCGCCGACGAGCAGGCCATCGCCAATGACTTTTACGGCGACTGGGACCACCCGACCTACGGCCCGATCAAGCTGCTCAACAACCCGATCAAGCTCTCCAAGACACCGGCGGACAATCGCTGCAAGGCTCCGGATCTCGGTGAACATACCGACCAGATTCTGGCCGGTCTCGGCTATTCGCAGGAGAAAATCGACGAGTTGCGGGCGAACGGTATAATCTAGCGTGCCATTTTTAAAAAAGCTTACTTCAGGAAATTTCTCCGACCAGAATTATCGGAAATCCGGAGCCATGGTTCGCAGTGCCGGAGGCTGCATCGCGAAGGTCCGGCGGGCCGAAGTATCAGGCCCGTAGGGCTGCGGACAGGACGTCCGCAGCCGGCGGCCAGGCCATGGATGGCCTGTCTGCCGGCCTCGTAGGCCAGCCGATCAGGCCACAGCGCAGCAGCCGGAGGTAGTGTGAACCATGGCGGCTACTCAATCCGTTACGAGCAGCATTCCGGCGTTGCTTTTTAATAGTTACTGACGCACCCCGCAGTGTTCGCAAGGCACTTCAGAAACAGAGGAAGAGAACGTTCAGGTCAGCTCGAAAAGTCGGGTCGGGATTGTCTGGCAGGCACAATCAAGGATACTGCTTCGGCCGATTGGTTGCAGCACCGCCGCCGCTTCCCGGTAGGCCAGCTCCGGCAGGTTGTTGGTCTCGCTGAGGTGAGCCAACACCACCTGCTGCAACCCTTCGTGATCGAGCGCTGCCAGCAGTTCGGCGCCCTCGCCGTTGGACAGATGTCCCCGGCTAGAGCGCACCCGTTGCTGCAGCGCCACCGGATAGGGGCCGTTTTTCAGCAGCAGCGGATCGTGATTGAATTCCAGGATCAGGGCCTGACAGTCGCTCAAACGGCGCCGGATCAGCCGGGAGACCGCCCCGGTGTCGGTGCAGATGCCGAGGCGGTGAACGCCGTCATCGACAATAAAACCGACCGGATCACCGGCATCATGGGAAATGGCAAAGGAGCGGATTTCAAGATTGCGAAAACAAATGGGCTCGCCGGTTTGAAATTCATCACGGCGAAACGGTTTCGCCAGTGTCTTTCCGGCCCCCTGGTAGGTCCGCTCGTTGGCAAAGAGCGGAATCCGGCAGCGCCGCGACAGGACGCCGGCACCGCTGATATGATCCTGATGTTCGTGCGTGATGAAAACGGCGGCGAGCGATTCCACGGAACGGTCGATCAGCGCCAGGCGGGCCGCGGTTTCCCGGCCTGAAAAACCTGAGTCGACAAGCAGAGCAGTGTTATTGGACTCAATATAGACGCAATTACCGCCGCTGCCGCTGCCGAGGACGGAAAAGCGCATCAGCGCACCCCGGTGTGACCGAAACCGCCGTCGCCACGCCGAGTCTGTTCAAGCTTTGGTTGGAGCCGCAGGGTGGCGGCAGCAACCGGGGCGACTACCAATTGGGCGATGCGGTCACCACGTTTGATCAGATAGGGATCCCGCCCCAGGTTGATCAGGGCGATCTTGACTTCGCCCCGATAGTCGGAGTCGATGGTGCCCGGGGCGTTGAGGATGGTCACGCCATGACGAACTGCCAGCCCGCTACGCGGCCTGACCTGAATCTCATAGCCTTTCGGGATGGCGACCGCCAACCCGGTGGGTATCAGAGCCCGCTCGCCGGGGTGCAGGAGATGATCGGCGTCCAGTGCGGCACAGACATCCATGCCGGCCGCTCCGTCGGTTTCATAGCAAGGCAGCGGCAGATCGCCGCTCTTTTCGCGGTCGAGCCAGCACACGGCAACGACCACCCGGTCGGCAGAAGAAGACGTCATGGCCATTGCTCCAGGCGAGGGGGCAGGACCGCCCCGAACACCGTGGGACGGTCCTGCCGATCAGATCAGTCGTCCTGCAGCAGGGCCTTGCGGCTCAATCGGATACGACCGCGACCGTCGATCTCCAGGACTTTCACCTCGATTTCGTCACCTTCCTTGACGATATCGGTCACCTTGTTGACCCGGCTCTTGTCCAGCTCCGAAATATGGACCAGACCGTCGGTTCCAGGCAGGATCTCGACAAACGCACCGAAGTCCTTAATGGTCTTGACCACCCCTTTGTAAACGGCGCCGATTTCCGGTTCGGCGGTGATCGTCTTGATCCGGTAGAGCAGTTCCTCGAAATTGGTACCGTCGATGGTAAAAATCTTGACCAGGCCGCTATCCTCAACTTCGATCTTGGCATCGTAGTCGGACGACAATTCCTTGATCACCTTACCGCCGGGACCGATCAAATCCCTGATCTTATCGGGGTTGATCTGCAGGGAGTGAAATTTCGGCGCATACTCGGATATTTCCTTGCGCGCTTCCGAAATGCCTTTGTTCATTTCCGAGAGGATATGCAGCCGGCCGGCCTTGGCTTGGGCCAGCGCCCTGCCCATGATGTCCCGGTCGACGCCGTCGATCTTGATATCCATCTGCAGCGAGGTGACCCCTTCGGCGGTCCCGACGACCTTGAAGTCCATATCGCCGAGATGATCTTCGTCGCCGAGAATATCGGAGAGAATTACCACCTTGTCGTTTTCCTTGATCAACCCCATGGCTATCCCCGACACCGGTGCGGAGATCGGCACGCCGGCATCCATCAGCGCCATGCTGCCGCCGCAGACGGTGGCCATCGAGGACGAGCCGTTCGATTCGAGCACTTCGGATACCACCCTGATCGAATAGGGAAATTCGGTGTCGGCCGGCAGCACCGCTTCAATGCCGCGCATCGCCAGCGTCCCGTGGCCGATATCGCGACGGGACGGACCGGTCATGCGCCGCACTTCGCCGACACAAAACGGCGGGAAGTTGTAATGCAGCATGAACCGCTTGTTCTCCTCGCCGCCCAGGGTTTCCACCCGCTGCTGGTCGCGCTCGCTGCCCAAAGTGGCGGTAACCAGCGCCTGCGTCTCGCCGCGTGTAAACAGTGCCGAGCCGTGAGTCCGCGGCAGATATCCGGCCTCGCAGCTGATCGGCCGTACTTCGTCGAAGGCGCGGCCGTCAATGCGCTGATCCTGTTCAACGATCATCGCCCGCATCCGTTTCTTCCGGAAACGCGACAAGAGGTCGACGATTTCGCCGCTTCGCTCGCCGTCCGGGTCCATCTCCTCAAGAATCTGAGTCACCAGTTGATCGTAGACGCGGCTGCGGTCAACCTTATCGGACGTGGCGATCACCGAGTTCATGCGCTCCGAGGCCCGATCGACAACCTGCTGGTAGAGCGTTTCGTCGATGGTTTTCGGTTCGACGACGCGCTTTTCTTTACCGTTGCCGGCCTGCAATTGTTTCTGAATTTCGATCAAGGGCTGCAATTGTTTGAAGGCAAAGAAAATCGCCTCAAGGACAACATCTTCGGCAAGGGTTCCGGTCTTGCCTTCGACCATGACCACCGCCTTTTCGGTGCAGGCCACGACGATATCCATCGTCGACTGCTCCAGCTCCGTTCTGGTCGGATTCATCACGTAGGCACCGTCGATATAGCCGACCCGGCCGCCGGCAACAGGTCCAGCAAACGGGATATCGGAGAGCATCAGGGCGCAACTGGCCCCGGTCAGCGCAAGAATGTCGGGCTCATGCTCCTGATCTGCCGACAGCACCGAGGCAATGACCTGCGTTTCGGCACTGTAGCCGTCGGCAAAAAGCGGCCGCAACGGGCGGTCGATGATCCTGCAGGTCAGGACCTCGCGATCGCTCGGGCGACCGATCTCACGGCGAAAGTAGTTACCGGGGATGCGGCCGACCGAGGCCATCTTTTCCTGGTATTCAATGGTAAGCGGCAAAAACCCCAATTCCGGTTTGTTGCGTTTATCTCCGACAGCGGTCACAAGCACGACCGTTTCGCCGCATCGTACGACAACCGACCCGGAGGCCTGTTTTGCCAATTTGCCGGTTTCAATAGAAATAGTTTTCGTTCCGATAGTGGCTTCAACTGTTTGCATCATGTATTCTCCATGATTCAGACCCTCTTTCGGGTCCGATGTTCTCCGATCGGATTATCCACCGAACGGATTTTCCTGCTTTAATGAAACGATCTGAGATAATTTCATCGCGGACCATTCCGCCCTATTGCGGAACAGCTTCATACTCTTCGTTGTTACTATATGGTGAAAAAAACGACGGATCCGGACGATCGCCACCACAGCCGGTGGAGCGACTCGCCCGGAACGGAGATATCTGTCTCTGTCGCGACGGAAACGACGGCGGGCTACTGCTCGCATCGTTTCCGCACCGACAGGAGACACGATTGGCTGGCAGGAAGGTGTTACTTGCGTATGCCCAGTTCCTTGATCAGTTCCCGGTACTTACCGATGTCTTTTTTCTTGAGGTAATCGAGCAGACTCCGTCGTTGTCCGACCAGTTTGAGCAATCCCTGACGGGAATGGTGGTCTTTGGCATGCACCTTGAAGTGTTCTGTCAGGTATTGGATGCGGTCGGTCAACAAGGCAATCTGGACTTCTGACGAACCGGTATCCGACGGGTGCGTTTTAAATTTCTCGATAATCTCGTTTTTCTTTACTGCCGACTGTGCCACAGTAATCCTCCTGTATCGTTCAGAACTCTAGTAGTTGTTCAATTATACTGCAATGCCGAATCGACGGCAAATCCGATCTGCCATGCCGACGACGTTGAATGACAGCAGTTCTCATTCGCGATCCGTTTCAACCGTAACAGGTAATATTATCGCTTTTCCCTGAAGACTGCAAGCATTTCTGCACTTCATCCACATCGACAAACGCCTGGCGCAACAGTTCGGGACCATTCTCTGCGGCCAGGGCCTGGCCGCAGACACTCTGCTCCACGGAAAAAGAGCCACTGGCAAGACGGCGCAGCGCCGTGAGGTAGGCCCCGCATCCCAGGGCAGCACCGATATCGGCGGCCAATGTCCTGATATAGGTACCCTTGCTGCACTCTACCAGTAACTCGAGCGTCGGGGCGCTCATCGTTACCTGCTCGCGGGGATCCAGCCAACGCAACAAGGAGATCGTTACCGGCCGCGGCGGTTTCTCGATGATGATGCCGTTCCGGGCGTAATGATACAGCGGCTTGCCCTGGTGCTTCACGGCGGAAAAGGCCGGCGGCGATTGCATGATCGGACCGCGAAAGCGGTCCAGTACCTGCTCTATGGTCTGGTGCTCAATCGGCGGCCACGGTTCGCTGCGTATCAACTGGCCTTCCGGATCCTGGGTCGACGAAACCGTGCCCAAGACCAGCGTCGCCAGGTACTGTTTCTCCCCGGCCATGATCCGATCGATCAACCGGGTGGCCGGCCGGCCGATGCAGACGACGAGCAGGCCGGTGGCAAAAGGATCGAGCGTACCGGCGTGACCGACTTTCTTGACGCCGCTGAGCCGGCGTACCAAGCGCACCATTGCAAAAGAAGTCTTGCCGGCCGGTTTGTCAACCAGCACCATCCCGGGCGCAAAAGGTACGGTCATCGGTTCGTGTCAACGATCAGGGAAGATGGCTGGCCAGTCGTTCGGCAATAACCTGGTGCAGGCGTTGCCGGGCCTCTTCGAGAGAAAGTCCGCAAAACCGGCAACCGGCGGCATTGCGGTGCCCACCTCCGCCAAACTCCTTGGCGATATCGGCCACATCGACAGCCCCCTTGGCCCTGAGACTGACCGAGACCCGGTTGTCGTCAAGCTCCTTGAGAAAAACCGCCACCCGGACTGAACGGATGGCCCGCGGGAAATCGACAAAGCCTTCGATATCCTGGATCGCGGCACCGGCGCGGTCCAACATATCATTAGTGACATGAATGCAGGCGATCTGTTCGTCGTCGGACAGATCGAGCGTACCGAGAACCAATTGCAGCAGCTTCAGTCGTCCGGGACTGAAGTTATCGTAAATCTGGGCGGCTACCTGCTCGGGCTTGACGCCGCTCGCCAGCAGCCGGCCGGCAATCTCCAGCGTCCGGGCACCGGTGCAATCATAGCGGAAAGAGCCGGTATCGGTGACGATCGCAACATAGATGTTAAAAGCGCCATCCAGAGAGAATTCCTGTCCGAGAGCGGTGCCGATCTCGTACACCATCTCACCGGTGGAGGAACGTAACGGATCGACCCAACGCAGATGTCCGTAGTTGCGATGGGACCGATGATGATCGACGACCACCAGTGGTTCGCTGTCGAGCAACAGGTGCTTATCCTTGCCGAGTCGTTCATCCTCACCGCAGTCGAGGACGATAGTCACCAGGTCTTTTCTCCCGGCCTGCCGGCGAAAGTCTTGTAATGCCTCAAGACTGCAACGAATCCGCTCGCAGCCGGGCAAAAAGTCATAGAGATGCGAAACCGGCTGATCGAGGTAGGCAAAGACCGTTTTCCCCATCGCCGACAGCATATCGGCCAGCCCGAGCAAGGAGCCGAGCGCGTCACCATCCGGATGGATGTGGGTCAACAGGACAAAATGACCTCGGTCTCTGATCAAGCGAAGAATATCTTCAGGAACGACGTTCTCGCTCATACTTCTCCCTGGCTATCTCTGCCAGTAGTTTTTCCACTTCAGACACTCTTTCCGCTCCCTCATCATACCAGAAGCGCAACTCCGGAGTAAATCTCAGATTGATGGTCCTGGCCAGATGACTGCGCATGAAACCGGCAGCCCGTTCCAACGCCTGCCGCGCCTCGTCGACAGTGCAGCCCCCCGGCAGGGTGGTAAAATAAATTTTGGCGTGACGCAGGTCATCGGTAACCGTTACCCGGTTGATCTGCACGTCATGCAACCGGGGATCGCTGCTGCGTTGCACCAGCAGCATGGACAATTCGTTACGGATTGCATCGGCGACCCGGACGGCACGCTTGGGAGGCTGCGAGCGGACCGCCCCGAGTGCCTCAAGTTCCTGTTTTGGATGCCATGGCTTCTTCATTGCGGCACACTGCTAGTCCAGCTTTGCTTCAACCTGCTGCATGACGAATGCCTCAAGCTGATCGCCCACCTTGATATCGTTGAAATGCTCAACGCCGATACCGCATTCGTAACCGGCGACGACTTCCTTGGCGTCGTCCTTGAACCGGCGCAACGAGCTGATCTTGCCGGTATAGACAACCACCCCGTCACGAACGACGCGTACACCGGCATTTCTCCTGATCGCCCCATCGGTGACGAAGCAACCGGCGATCTTGCCGACTTTCGGAACGCTGAAGGTATCGCGAATCTCGGCAGTACCGATGACCTCTTCCTCAAACGTCGGGTCGAGCATGCCGAGCATCGCCTTGCGGATGTCGTCCAAGGCATGATAAATGACGTCATACGAGCGCAGGTCAACGTTTTCCCGGCTGGCAAGATCCTTGATCTTGGCGGTCGGCCGAACATTGAACCCGATAATGATAGCATCGGAGGCCGAGGCGAGCAGGATGTCGGACTCGGTGATGGTACCGGTCCCCTCATGCAGGACCCGCACCTTGATCGTTTCGGTGGACAATTCCTCGGCAGCCTTGGCAAACGCCTCCAGGGTTCCCTGTACGTCAGCGCGAATGATCACCCGCAGTTCCTGTACGTCTCCCTCGGACATCTTCTCGAACAACTTATCCAGCGAAATCTTGCTGCCGGCTGCCAGTTCGGTCTCGCGCACCTTCATCGAGCGGGCCTGGCTGACGTTCTTGGCCATCTTCTCGTCGGTTACCACTATGAACTCGTCGCCGGCCAGCGGGACACCGGACAGTCCCTGGACCTCGATCGGGGCCGACGGTCCGGCCTCCCTGATCGGCCGCCCCTTGTCGTCGCGCATCGCCCGGACCTTGCCGCTGTACTGGCCGACGACGAAATAATCGCCGTTGCGCAGCGTTCCGTCCTGGATGAGCACCGTCGCAACCGCACCGCGCCCTTTATCCAGTTGCGCCTCGACGACGCGGCCTTTGGCCTTTCGTGATGCGTCGGCCTGCAGTTCCAGCATTTCGGCCATCAATTGAATGTTTTCCAGCAATTCGTCAATACCGACATTTTTCTTGGCCGAGGTTTCGCAATAGATGGTCTGTCCGCCCCAGTCTTCAGGGATCAAGCCGAAATCGGATAGTTCCCGCTTGACCCGATCCGGGTCGGCATTGTCCTTGTCTATTTTATTGACCGCCACCAGAATCGGTACACCGGCGGCCTGGGCATGATTGATCGCTTCTTTGGTCTGATCCATGACGCCGTCGTCAGCGGCCACCACCAGGATTACCAAGTCGGTGATCTGGGCACCACGGGAACGCATCTCGGTAAAGGCGGCATGCCCGGGCGTATCGACGAAGGTGACGTCACCGGCCTTGGAACGCACGTGATAAGCGCCGATATGCTGGGTAATGCCACCCGCTTCGCCCTCGGCGACATCGGTCTTTCTGATGGCATCGAGGATCGAGGTCTTGCCGTGATCGACATGGCCCATAACCGTGACCACCGGCGGCCGCATCTTCGTTTCTCCGCCCTCTTCCTGCGCATCGAGCAATTGGATACCGATCTCCTCGGTAATCCCCTGCTCGACCTCGTAACCGAAATCAGTTGCTATCAATGTCGCCGTCTCGATATCGACCACCTGATTCATCGTCGCCATGACACCGAGACCCATCAACTTGGCAATGACCTCGGAAGCCTTGACCTTCATCCGAGCCGCCAGATCGCCAACGGTAATGGTGTCGAAGACGGTGATCTTGCGTTTGCTGGCCTTCATCTCGATGGTCGACGGTGCGATTCGTTTGTCCGCTTTGCGGCCCCGTTTGCCACGCTTGCCGCCACGCTGATAGTCGGCGTCGAAATGGGTGAATTTAACGCTCTTCTTGCCCCCTTTACGGGCCCCTTTGCCGCGCCGGTCGCGGTCATCGTCGTCTGCGGTTCCAACTGCACGCTTGCCCTTTTTCCGGGCCCGCTCCGAGGCCTCAGCGGGCGTTTCCGGCTGGAATTCCACGGCGATTTTCGGTCGACCGGTCTTCGATGCGGTAGAGCGGGCCATCTTTTTCGGCCGGGACCGTTCAGCCGTGTCCGATTCATCAGGAACCGGCAGGTCGATCGAGCCGACCACCCGGGCGATGGTCTTGCGTTCCACTTTTTTCGACTTTGCCGGCGGTGCTGCAGCTTCCCGGTCATCCGGTTCGCCAGGTTGCGCAACAGAATCCTCAACCGTTTCGGCCAATGCGCCGTCATCGGTTTCGGTGCTCGGAGTCTCATCCCGATCCGCGTCGGCGGCCGGTTGCGCTACCTCCTCGGCCGGCTCGGCGGTCTCGCCTGCCGGAGACTGCTGCTCTTCCTCGGCTCCCGACTGTCTGAGGATCGACGCCTCTTCGGCTTCAGCCTGGACCGCCGTCCTATCGGCATCGCTGTCGCCGGTACCATCCTGTTCCGCCTGCTCGATCTCGGTCGTTTCTTCCGCGGCCTCTTCCTGCTCGGCCTTCGGACGCCGGCGAATAATGGTGGCCCGCCGCCTGATAACCGTCGCCCCCTGGGAAGCATCTATTCTCTTTTCGACCAGTTCGGTTTCCGAGTTCTGAAGCATCGTCCGGCGAATCTTTTCAGCGGTATCTTCATCGACTGTCGAACTATGGCCTTTGACGTCGTACCCTTCGGCAATCAACTTATCGGCCAGATCTTTGCCGGTCATCCCGGCTTCTTTCGCCAGTTCGTAAACCCTCACTCTGCTCATGCCTCACTCCTGGAAAACCACCTTCTGGGTTCTTCTTCGCTCTACCACAGCATCTATCACCAGGCAACAGCCGGGACATCATGTCCGGCGAAACAACCGCTGCCATCGTCTGCTGTCTGCGTAAAACCTGTTCATGCACGTCTCGTTACTGCACGTATAGACACCGCGCCCCGGTGCAACCTGGCGTTCATCGGCTACCGGACCGTCACCGCGCCAACAATGGCGCAGCAGTTCGCCCTTGCCTGCCTTCCTGCGGCAACTGACGCAGGTGCGAATCGGTCGCCGGGTCACGGACGATCTTATTCCGGCTTGGCCGCGGGCGACTGCTCTTCCTGCTCGTCAGCCTCGTCGGCCGCATCTTCGGTACCGGCTTCATCGGCTGTGTCTTCAGCTGCACCTTCGCCTGCTGCATCTTCTCCTGCGACTGCATCAATCGCATCTTCGGTACCGGCTTCATCGGCTGTGTCTTCAGCTTCAACTCCGCCTGTTGCGTCCGGAAGCGGACCGTCGCCGGCTTGGCTCTGACGGTCGGCAGCCTGCGCCTTCTCGCGTAACGCTGCCGCAGCCAACTCCTTCTCCTCCTGCTCGGCGGCCTCGGCAAGCGCCTCCTCACCGGCAAGATTGGCCGCCGCATCGATAAGCTGCGCCGCGTACTCTTCGTCGATGGCCCGAATAATCGTCAATGTTTCCGCCGAAGCACGGGCCAGATCGACGACCGACTTGATCTCCTTGGCCAGCAGTTGATCGGCCAGGTTTTCATCGATTCCCGGTACCTGCAGCAATGACTGGTAACCCTCGTCTTCCAGGTTGGCCCAGCGCTGTTCGCTCTTCACATCGATCCGCCAGCCCATCAGCTTCGAGGCCAGGCGGACGTTCTGTCCCTGTCTGCCGATAGCCAGCGACAGCTGGTCGTTGGGTACGACCACGAGCAGCGAGTTGGCGTCCTCGTCGACCATGACCATACTGACATGGGCGGGCGCCAGTGCATTATAAACATATTTTGCCGGATCGGGGCTCCAGGTGACGATATCGATGCGTTCACCCTGCAATTCCTGGACGACGTTCTGGACCCGGCTGCCCTTCATGCCGACGCAAGCGCCGACCGGATCGACATCGGACTCGGATGAACTGACCGCTATCTTTGCCCGAAATCCCGGCTCCCGGCTGACACCCATGATTTTAACGATGCCTTCGGCAATTTCCGGCACCTCGAGCTGGAACAACTTCTCGAGAAATTCATCGGCAGTGCGCGACAGGATCAACTGGGAATCACGGCTGTTCTGGCGAACCTCCAGCAAATAGGCACGTATCCGGTCGCCCTGCTTGAACGAGCGTTTCGGTATCTGGTGTTCTTTGGGTAGAATCGCATCGGTACGACCGAGATTGACCACCATGTTGCCGCGCTCGAAGCGTTGGACGATACCACTGACAACTTCACCCTGACGATCCTTGAACATGTCGTATATAACGTCACGCTCGGCATCCTTCATACGGTGAATGATGACCTGTTTGGCGGACTGAGCGGCGATGCGACCGAGTTCGGTAATGTTTTCCATTTTCTCGCCGAGTTCATCACCCAGCTGGACCTCGGGATCGAGCACTTTGGCGGCCTCGAAAGAGATCTCGGTCTGATCATCCTCGGCGACCTCGACAACACTGCGGAACTGGAACACTTCGACTTCACCCAATTCCTCGTTGTAGTGCACTTCGATGTCGCGCCTGCTGCCGTACTTCTTTCGGGCGGCGGAGGCTACCGCTTCCTCGATCGCCTCTACCAGAAGCCGACGGTCGAATCCGCGATCCCTGCTGATCTGGTCAATTATCCGTTTTAAGTCCGATACCATTATCCTACCTCACCATCAGCGCTTCCCATGCCAAGGAACCGGCCGTTGCGGTTGTGCGCCTCTGTCCTAAAACCACCCTAAAGAGTCAGACGGGCCTTGTTGATCTCATCCCAGGGAACGGTATGCAGCTCCCCGTTTTCAAGTTCAACGATCAGTGTCCCGTCGCCCACCTCTTGCAGCCGACCGATAAAAACCTTCTGGCCGTCTCGCTCCTGCGACAATTTCACGCGTATTTTTTCCCCGACAAACCGTCGGCATTCAGCTAGTGAACGCAGCATCCGTTCCGCCCCCGGCGAGGAAACCTCCAAATGATACTGGTGCTCGATCAGGTCTTCCACGTCAAGGAAATCGCTCACTTCCCGGCTCACCCGGGAACAATCGTCAAGCGACACGCCGCCGACCCGGTCGATGGTCAAACGCAGCACCCAGCCTTGGTTCTCCCGGCGGAACTGGACATCATAGAGCTCCAGCCCCATCGCCGGCAAGAGCGACTCGGCAAACTCACGAACACGGCTGACCACTCCTTCGTTCATCGTCCTTCAGTTGTTTCATTTGGCCTGTCACGACGCCGCGTTGCCGACTGCTGTCAGCGCCGGGTTATCCGACGGCCGCACATTGCTGTGCCGGTCATAAAAAAAAAAGCGGGCAAAGCCCACTTTCCTATTCCTGGCAACACACCCTGCGTTCCAGGTATAAGCAACCGTCCCTCGGCTCGTGCCCCAGGTGCAGGCTGTTGTCGATGACTGCAGACGGTTGGTCTTCGGTGTGGAGCGGGCAACGAGGCTCGAACTCGCGACCTCAAGCTTGGGAAGCTCGCGCTCTGCCAACTGAGCTATGCCCGCATCTATCAGACCGTAACGTGACTAAGTAACCACACGTTGCCTGACTTGTCAAGATGTTGCACCTAACAGAATGTTTCGGACTAGCTTCACTGGCTATATAAATACAACAGGCGACGACAATCCGTCTTCCCGACCTGGCCGATCCTGTCTGAGATTGCAGCACGAAGGCCCGGCAAGACAGAAAATTAGCTTCGAAGGGTTACTAAATGACCACCTTTGCCAGTGAGCGAGGACGGGTTGTAATATGCCCGGCCTTTGTTTTACCTGAATTCCATGTTCCCGGGCTGGCCGGTTCTGCCGGAGGCTGCATCGCGATGGCCCGGCTGGCCGGAGAATCAGGGCCGAAGGGCTGCGGACAGGACGTCCGCAGCCGGCGGTCAGGCCATGGATGGCCTGTCTGCCGGCCTCGGAGGCCAGTCGATCAGGCCGCAGCGCAGCAGCCGGAGGCAGGACCGGCCAGCCCTGCCGGCTGAGCTTATAGCGAGCGGAAGGCTTCATAGCCAGCGGGGAACAGGATTAAACCCGTCCTGCCGTTAAAGAGATTGACAAACCCGCGGCTGATTAATACAACAACGGGCAACTGTGCCTGAAAACATATCGTCCCGTCGTATCCAGGCCCCGCATTTGCATTGCAATTATCCTATTTATCTCCATAATTTGGGAAAAACATGCAGCACCGCACCGGGATGAATCGCCTGGCCGGAAACAGCCGACACATACGGATAAATGACTGAAAAAACATTAATCATTGCAGAAAAACCAAGCGTTGCCGGGGACCTGGTGAAGGTACTGCCCGGTCGCTTCAAGAAGACTCGCAGCCATTACGAGGGAGATCACTACATCGTTTCCTTCGCTATCGGGCATCTGGTTTCCATCTGTTATCCGGAAGAGATCGACCCCCGCTATCAGAAATGGCGTATGGAAGATCTGCCGATCCTGCCGCCAACCTTCCCGCTCAAAGTACTCGACTCGACCAAGTCTCAGTTTAATGCGCTGCAAAAACTGATTCGGCGCAACGACGTGGCGACCATTATCAATGCCTGCGATGCCGGCCGGGAAGGCGAGTTGATCTTCAAGTACATTATCAGCCTCGTCTGGAACAAATCGGTGGCCCAGAAAGTCCTCAAACGGCTCTGGCTGCAATCGATGACCGACGATGCGATCAAGAAGGGACTTGCGTCGTTGCGCAGCGATCCCGAGATGGTGCCGCTGGAGGACACCGCACGCTGCCGCTCCGAGTCCGACTGGCTGATCGGCATCAACGCCACCCGGGCGCTGACTGCCTACAAGTCCCGTTTCGGCGGATTTTTCAAGACCCCGTGCGGCCGGGTTCAGACACCGACTCTGTCTCTTCTCGTAAAGCGGGAGCAGGAGCGCCAGCGGTTTGTTCCGCGGCCCTATACCACGCTGCTCGCTACCTTTACCGCGGCAAGCGAAAGCTATTCCGGTAAGTGGATCGATATCGCCTTCAAAAAGGATCCTGCCGACCCCGACCGGCGGGCCGATCGTATCTGGGAGCCCGAGCGAGCCCAGGCCATTATCGACGCCTGCACCGGCCAACCCGGAGAGGCCGAAGACTCCTCAAAGGAAACGCAGCAGATAGCGCCACAGCTCTACGATCTTACGACACTGCAGCGGGAAGCCAACTCGCGCTTTGGCTTTTCGGCCCAGAATACGCTGAGCATCGCCCAATCACTCTATGAACGGCACAAGGTGCTTACCTATCCGCGGACCGACTCCCGCTATTTGACCCAGGATTACCGGGCGACGGCCACGTCCGTCTGCAAGACCCAGAAAAACTGGCAGTACGGGGTGCACGCCGAGACCGTTCTGGAGAAAAAATATATCGGCGCCAACCCGCGGGTTTTCAACGACGCCAAAGTCTCGGACCATCACGCCATAATCCCGACCAACAAACTGCCGGCCGATCTGAGCGAGGCCGAACTGAAGATCTATCGTATGGTCGTGCAGCGCTTTCTTGCCGTCTTTTTCCCACCGGCCCGCTACCTGCAGACCAGGCGAATCACCGTCGTCGCCGAGGAATCTTTTCTGACCGAAGGCAAAATCCTGCTCGATCCGGGCTGGAAAGCGGTCTACCTGGACGGCGGCAGCGAAAAGGGCGACGGGATGCTCAACGCCTTGCCCGCCGGCGCCACCATCACCTGCACGGCGGTCGAAGCCCAAGCCGCCGAGACCAAGCCACCGGCCCGTTTCAGTGAAGCGACCCTGCTGTCGGCCATGGAGAACTCCGGCAAACTGGTCGACGACGAGGAACTGGCCGAAGCGATGAAAGAACGCGGCCTCGGCACCCCGGCGACCCGGGCGGCGATCATCGAAAAATTGCTCAACGAGAAATACCTGGTTCGCGAAGGCAAGGAATTGACCCCGACCGGCAAGGCCTTCGAGCTCTTCGCTCTGCTCGAGGCTATGCACGTCGACGTGCTCGCTTCGCCGGAAATGACCGGCGATTGGGAGTTCAAGCTCAACCAGATCCTCAAGGGCCAACTCACCAGAGAGCAGTTCATGAAGGAGATCCGCGATCTGACCAGGCAGATCACTGAGCGGATCAAAGGGTACGAAGATAATCACGAACAACGGCAGGCCCCGTTCAGCCCGGTGGGCGATGTCGTTTTCTTCGAGACACCGACCGCCTATATCAGCGAGGATAAGCGGCTGACCATCCGCAAAATCCTCGGCGGCCGGGTCATGGAGCCGCAGGAGATCGTTGCTCTGATCAAGGGTGAGACGATCGGTCCGTTCAGCGACTTTCGCTCGAAAAAAGGCAAACCCTTCACCGCGTCGGTTCGCTTGACCAACAACAAGGTCGATTTCATCTTCGCCGATACCACCGACGGCCTCGATATCGATGCTATTAAAGAGGCCGGCTCGCTCGGCCCCTCGCCGATCGACAACACACCGGTATACGAGACACCGGCCGGCTATCTCTCTGAATCAGCTCTGGATAACGACGAAAAAAACGGCCTGAAAATCAGCAAAGTGATTCTCGGAAAAACCATCACCCCGGACGCCATCCGTCACCTCCTGACTGAAGGGAAAACACCGCTCATCAAAGGCTTTATCTCCAAGAAACGAAAACCGTTCGATGCCTACCTGCTGATCGACGGTCGCGGCAAGATCACCTTCGAGTTTCCACCGCGCCGTCCCCGACAAACCGCGAAAAAGCATTGACACTTCAGAATTTAAACGGCACAAAAGAAAAGATGAAACGTTTAAAGAAAGAGTTTCAGGCCCTCGACGGCCGGGAACTCGCCCTCACCTGCTCACGTATCGCCGAAAACGGCAAAGCGGATGACATCGCCGTCCTCGATGTCCGCGGCAAAGCCTCGTTCAGCGACTACTTCGTGATTATGAGCGGCCGCTCCACCCGGCACGTTCAGGCCCTGGCCGAGAGTATCGAAAACGAATTGCGTTCCAAACGGATCAAGACATCCCAGGCCGAAGGGCTGCAAGAGGGAACCTGGGTACTGCTCGATTTTGGCGATGTGGTCGTTCATGTATTTTATCACGAACAACGCTCATTCTATGATCTCGAAGGTCTCTGGCACGACGCTCCGCGCCTTGATCTGACGCCTGTTGCCAACGGCTGACCACCCCCGGCAACGGACCTGCGCGACGCCGCCTCGATCCCGTTGAACCACGAACCGACCTGAGCATCGAGCTCTCCGAAACCATGAAATATATCAGTACTCGCGGCGGTATCGCCGCCATCTCATTTACCGAAGCAGTCATGATGGGATTGGCCACCGACGGCGGTCTGCTATTGCCGCGGACCATTCCCCGCGTGGATCGACCCACGTTCGAGTCCTGGCAGGGACTGAGCTATCAGGAGCTGGCCTTTGAGGTCATGTCGCGCTTTATCGACGACATCCCGACTTCCGACCTGAAATCCCTGATCGCCGCATCCTACTCGAGTTTCGACCATCCCGACGTAACACCGCTCGTCCATCTCGACGACCTGCATATCCTCGAGCTCTTCCACGGTCCGACCTTCGCCTTCAAAGATATCGCGCTGCAGTTTCTCGGCAATCTCTTCGAGTATCTGCTGAGCAAAAATGACTCCTACCTGAACATCCTCGGCGCCACCTCGGGCGATACCGGCAGCGCCGCCATATACGGGGTCCGAGGCAAGGAACGGATTGCCATCTTCATCCTCCACCCGCACCGGCGCATCAGTTCGGTGCAGGAGCGGCAGATGACGACGGTAACCGACGCCAATGTCTTCAATATCGCCATTGAAGGAACCTTCGATGACGGGCAGGCTATCGTCAAGGAGATGTTCAGTGATGTGGTCTTCAAGCAAGCCCATCACCTCGGCGCCATCAACTCGATCAACTGGGCCCGGGTCCTTGCCCAGGTGGTCTACTACGTCGCCAGCTGTTTGCATATCGCCGGTCATGAAAACGACCGGGCCGCCACCTTTGCCGTACCGACCGGCAATTTCGGCGATATCTTCGCCGGCTACATCGCCAAAAAGATGCTGCCCGAAGGCTGTATCAGCAAACTGGTGCTGGCCACCAACGCCAACGACATCCTGACCCGGGCCATCAACAACGGCGACTACTCGCTGGGACAGGTGGTCGCCACGTCCAGTCCATCAATGGATATCCAGGTAGCCTCTAACTTTGAGCGCTATCTCTACTATCTGCTTGACAGTTCACCGGAACACGTCAGAGACGCGATGGCGCACCTCAAGGAAACGGGCGGCCTGCAACTCGACGATTGTCTCGGCCACATGCGGCGCGATTTTGTCGCCGTGGCAGTATCCGAAGACGACGTGCGAGCTACCATTGCCGACTACCACGAACGCTACGGTTACGTGCTTGACCCGCATACCGCCGTCGGCGTCCGGGCAGCTACCCAGCATCGAGCCAAAGGAATCTCGACGATCTGTCTGGCCACCGCACATCCGACCAAATTTTCGACGGTTGTCGAGGAGGCCACCGGCCGACCCGTCGATCTGCCGCCACCGCTGGCCGAACTGCAAGACAAGCCGACCCGCTGCGAAGTCATGCCTGCCGATCGAGCCGCTATTACCGCCTTTATCGAGCAACACGCCATCCGCCGGTAATGGGTTTTTCAATCACAACATATATCGACCAGGTCAACCGGGCCGCTGCCTACCTGCAGGCGCACCTCGGTCCTCTGCCCGATACCGCCATCCAGCTGGGAACCGGTCTCGGCGCTTTTGCCGACCATATCGAGACGGAACAAGTCATTGCCTACCGTGACATTCCCGGCTTTCCCCGGGCCACTGTACCCAGTCACCGAGGCAGTCTGATCGTCGGCACCGTCAATGGACGGCGACTGGTCGTCCTGTCCGGACGGTTCCACTATTACGAAGGCTACTCCACCAAGGAAGTGACCTTTCCGATCCGGGTCCTACAGATGCTCGGCCTGCAGCGGCTGATTATCACCAATGCCGCCGGCGGCCTGAACCCGGCCTTCATACCCGGCTCGATCATGATTATTCGCGATCACCTCAACTTTCTCGGCGAAAATCCGCTCCGCGGCCCGAACGTCGAAGCATGGGGGCCACGGTTTCCCGATTTCTCGCAGGCCTACCAACCACGGTTGATCGAGTTGGCCTTGGCCGGCGCCGAGAGTTGCGGCCTGAAGGATTTGATCACCACCGGCGTCTATGTCTGCATTCCCGGCCCAAGTTTGGAACCCCCCGCCGAGACCCGCTGGCTCAGGACCTGTGGGGCCGATGCCGTCGGCATGTCGTCGGTCCCGGAAGTTATCGTTGCCCACCATGGCGGCATCGAGGTCCTCGGCCTGTCCGCCGTTTCAAACGTCAACGACCCGGACGATTTCCAGCCGTTGTCGCTCGGTGCCATTATCGAGGAAGCCGCCGCCATCGCACCGAAGCTCGAACGGTTGGTCATCGACATCATCACCCGGTTGCACCCCCCAGCCTGACAGGATTTTCATGACGCTACCCGCCGCCCCGCCCCGCCAACTGATTTCTGCTCGCTACCTGTTGCCCACCTGGCGTCAGCAAGACTGCATCGAAGACGGGGCCGTCCTCGTCTACGGCGATACCATCGAGGCGATCGGCAGCCGCAGTGACCTGCACCGCCGCCATCCGGACCTGCCGGAACTGCATGAACCGCACGGTCTGATCATGCCTGGTCTGGTCAACACCCACACCCATGCACCGATGTCCTGTTTCCGAGGCCTGGCCGACGACCTGCCGCTGATGACCTGGCTGCAGGACCATATTTTTCCGGTCGAGGCCCGTCTTGACCGGGAAACGGTCCGGTTGGCCGCCGAATTGTCCATCGCCGAGATGATCAAATCCGGCACCACGAGTTTTTGCGACATGTACCTGTTCGCCGATCAGGTCGCCCAAGCGGCCGACGCGACCGGCATGCGCTGCTGGTTCGGCGAAGTGCTCTACGATTTCGACTCGCCGTGCTACGGCGCTCTCGAGAACGGACTGCGGTTGACCGGAGACCTGATCGAACAGTATCGCGATCACTCCCTCATCACCGCCACCGTCAATCCGCACAGCATCTATACCTGTGCTCCGGAACTGCTCGAACGATGCGGTGAACTTGCGGCCGACACCGTCAGCCTGCTGGTCATCCATCTGGCCGAGACCCAGTTCGAGGTGCAGACCTGCCGCGAGCGATACGGACTGACTCCGACCCGCCATCTCGACCGCCTCGGTCTGCTCGGCGAGCGCACCCTGGCCGCCCACTGCGTCTGGCTTGATGATGGAGACATCGAACTCTTGAGCAAGCGCGGCGTCAGCGTCGCCCATTGCGTCGAATCCAATCTGAAACTTGCCTCCGGGGTGGCCCCGATTCCTCGCCTGCTTGACCACGGTGTAACCGTCGCCCTCGGTACCGACGGCAGCGCCAGCAACAACGATGTCGATCTCTTCGCCGAAATGAGCAGTGTCGCCAAAGTCCACAAGGGAGTGAACCTGGACCCGACTGTGATGTCCGCCGAGACTACCCTGCGTGCGGCCACGCTCGGCGGCGCCGAAGCACTCGGAGCCGGGCAGCTGATCGGCACACTGGCACCGGGGAAACAGGCCGATCTGATCGTTCTCGATCTCGATCAACCGCACCTGACCCCGCTCTACAATATCCCGTCACACCTGGTCTACGCCGCCCGCGGCGCTGACGTGATCCATTCGCTGATTGCCGGCCGTCTCGTCATGAAGCAACGGCAACTGCAAACCATCGACGAAGCGGCAATCATCGCCGCAATGCAGGCCCTTGGCGACCGGGTTCAAGCTATCAGGAACACGGTGCGCACCTCTTGCTGACACGGCGATCGATTAACGATCGACAAAGAATTACGGAACACTCGCCCTGCTTGACTTTCTTGCCATACTGCTCTAAAGTCAGCGGTGAATCGTCGAGGGGTAATCGTCGCGCTCACCGACCTTTGTGGCCGAGAGCCGCCCCTGAACCGTTTTTAACGAGGTAGCGTATGTTCGGACTGGGAATGCCGGAACTCATCATTATACTGGTTATCATCGTCATCATTTTCGGGGCGGGTAAGCTTCCTGAAATCGGCTCCGGTATTGGCAAAGGCATCAAAAACTTCAAAGAAGCGACCAAACAGGAAGAGAAAAAAGCGCTCGACGAAGAAAAAACCGACAAGAACGATCCTCCGTCCCCTTGAAACACAGCCGCAAACCTTCACCCAGGAGTTTTCATCATGTTCGGACTCGGCACCCCAGAATTGGTCATCATCCTCGCCATTGCCTTTCTCGTCTTCGGTGGCAAGAAACTCCCGGAGATCGGTTCCGGGCTCGGCAAGGCCATTTCCTCATTCAAGAAAGGCGTCAGTGACGTCGAAGATACCGGCACCGGCCTGATTAACGATCTTCCCGGCGTCAAAGAGGTCAAGGACGTCAAGGAGCAGGTGGACCAGGTTAAAAATATCGGTAAGGTCCTCAAGTAGTTCCGGCCGGTCTCATTCTTGTGTAAGGCCGGCTGACTGCCGGTGCCCAGGCTTGCGGGCGTGTGTAGCACAAGCCGTTGCCACTTTTTTTCTGTCGTTTTCGCTCACTTCTTGACGATTATCTTGACGTGATCAGCGTTTTTGCGTCCCACCATTGACGATTCCGCACATTCCCTTCACACACCCCTCATCATCGGCTCGCCGCCGCTCCAGAGCTGCTTGACGAAGCCGTCTTTTTTTTGTATTCCTGCAGTTTCGCTTTACCCGACCGGCCGGCCGGCCGGCCCACAACACCCCTGCACGGTCCTCCCCGGAGCCGACAAGGAAACAGCCGCCACCGAGCGGTGCTACTCCCCTCAGGAGACAAACAGATGTGTCGATTAGCATTGAAAACAGCCAATGAACCGTTCTCACCCTTCGACGTGTTGATGGCCATGGAGGCCATGCAGGAGGGTTACGACGGCTCCGGTCTCGGCTTGTTGCTGCGGGGCATGGAATTCGAGGATTTTCGTTACAACCCGAAATTTCCGATCCTCTCCGGCATCGCCGAAAACGAAAAGGCCTGGCGCCGGCTGGACAACTTCATGGAAGAGCGCGGCTACGAGCTCAAATACGATCACAAGTTCCACATGAAGCGCTCCTTCATGGACGGCAAAGATCGCTATCGCTATTTCGTTCGGGCCTACCGCATGCCCGACCGGTTCGGTGACGCCAGTCGTGAAGACAGAGAGATGGAGTTGCTCAAAACCAGGCTGGCTCTACGCCAGGACGGTGAGGAACATGGCAATGACTTGTCGGTCTTTTCCTTCTGGCCCGATGTGACGATGATCAAGGAAGTCGGCTGGCCGTTGCAGGTCGGCAACCTGCTCAGCCTCCACGACGGCCAGATCAAGTCCCGCGTCTGCATGGCCCAGGGCCGGCAGAATACCAACTACGGCATCAATCTCTACGCCTGCCATCCCTTTTTCATTCAAGGCATCGCCACCATGACCAACGGCGAGAACACCGCCTTCGTGCCGATCCGTGACTGGCTGGTCGGCCGCAATCTGCCCGGTTATCTCGGCTACCAGAGCGACTCGGAGGTGTTCACCCATATTCTGCACTACACCCTGAACCATCTGAAACTGCCGCTGCAGACCTACAAGCATATCATCACGCCGCTCAGCGCCTTAGAACTGGAGCGCCACCCGCAAGGCGAATTTCTCAAGGGGTTGCGCAACGCCTGCCGACGGCTGATCATTGATGGGCCGAACGCAGTGATCGGCACCTTACCCGACGAGAGTTGCCTGCTGGTCATGGACCACAAAAAACTCCGCCCGGCCACTGTCGGTGGCCGCGAAGGCGTTTGGGCAATCGCCTCGGAAATGTGCGGCGTCGACGCGATGGTTCCCGACCGTGATCCGGCCCTCGACTTTCAACCGATGCGCGAGCACACCGTTATCATTCCTCCTGACAGAAAGGAACTCACCATATGGTCCCAATTCGAACAATTCCCGTTGAGCCAGGCAGCCTGACCTATCCGGACCTACCCTGGATCATTGAACACCGGGAAGATCGCTGCACTCTGTGCGGCCATTGCACCACTGTCTGCCCAAAGGAATCACTCTATCTGGCCTACCGGCGGCAGCGTATGCCGCAACTGCAGATCCTGAGCAAGAAGCGCGGCAATGAATACCGGACCTTTACCGGCATCCGCCAGCGTACCGATCCGGCCCATGCCTGTATCGGCTGCGGCATGTGCGCAATGGTCTGCCCGAACGAGGCGATAACTCCGGTACTCAACACCGTGGAACGCCGCTCCCAGTTCTTTGCCAACCAGAAGGGTGAGGCCTACAAACGCGGCGGCCGACGCAACGCCTCCGGAGCAACCCTGCTCGACCGGGTCATCTTCGATCGCATCTCGATGCTCACCGACCCGGCACTCGATGCCGGCCGGCACGAATTTACGGTAACCACCTCGATCGGCCGTATCCTGTCGCCGGAAGATTACCTGGACCGCCGTGTCAAAGGTGGCTGGATTCCGCCGACCCGGGAGGTGTTCCCGTTTATCATCGGATCGATGTCGTTCGGCGCGCTGTCGCCCAATATGTGGCTCGGACTGCTCCAGGGCGTCGCCTATTGCAATGAAGTCCTCGGCATACCGGTGGTCATGTGCACCGGCGAGGGTGGCTGTCCGCCGTGGGTGCTGAAGAGTCCGTACCTGAAATACATCGTGCTGCAGATCGCCTCCGGCTACTTCGGCTGGGACGAGATCATCCGGGCGATACCTGAGATGCAATGCGACCCGGCGGCGATCGAGATCAAGTACGGCCAGGGCGCCAAGCCCGGGGACGGTGGCCTGCTCATGTGGTACAAGGTCTCCAAGTTGATTGCCCGGTTGCGCGGCGTCCCGGAAGGCGTCGACCTGCCGTCGCCGCCGGTGCACCAGACGCTGTATTCGATCGAGGAGAGCGTCATGAAAATGATCCAGACCATGTCCATGGCTTTCGGCCACACGGTCCCGGTCTATCCCAAGATCTCCGCCTCGACCTCTGCCAAAGCGGTACTCAACAACCTGGTACGCAATCCCTATGCCGGCGGTCTGCTGATCGACGGTATTGATGGCGGCACCGGCGCCGCCTATCACGTATCGCTGGACGCCACCGGCCACCCGGTCGCTTCCAACGTCCGTGAGTGCTATCTCGATCTCTGCGCCCAGGGCATGCAGAACGAGGTACCGATCTATGCCGCAGGCGGCATCGGCAAGAACGGCAACGTCGCCCAGAACGGTATGGCCCTGATCATGCTCGGGGCCAGTGCCGTACATATCGGTAAATATATCATGCAATCCACCGCCGGTTGTCTGGGCAACGAACAGAACCGCTGCAACGTCTGCAACCTTGGCATTTGTCCGAAAGGCATCACCAGCCAGAACCCGAAACTCTACCGGCGCCTCGATCCGGACAAGGTCGCCGAGCGGGTGGCCGAAACCTTCATGGCCATCCAGACCGAGGTGAAAAAGATCATGGCCCCGCTCGGAAGGTCGCAATCGCTCCCCATCGGCATGTCTGATGCGATCGGCATCGGCGACAAGGATGCCGCCGATTTACTGCAGATCAAATATGTCTGCTGATCGACAGCTGCGCACAAAGGAATTGCTGTTATCGCTTATCATCTTGCAAGGAGTTCTTTAGTGACTACCACGGTCTTACACGGGCGGGACGAAAACGGCCTGCGCATCTCTTCCATGGATTTCGAACGGCTGGTCCGCGAAGCCGCCGTCCAGTCGCCCCAGTTGGTGCTGGAGACCTTCGGACAGCACAATATCGGCATCCGGCTGCAACGACCGGGTGGTCTGCACCTGCAGATCGAAGGCCCGTGCGGCCAGCGGCTCGGGGCGATGGGACAGCCGGGAACAACCATTTCCTGCCGGGGATCGGTCTCCGATGACCTGGGTTATCTCAATATCGGCGCGGACATCACCGTCCTCGGCGACGCGACCAACGGCGTCGGCAACGCCATGGCGGCAGGCAGGCTCTCCGTCGGCGGCTCCATCGGCGCCCGCGGCCTGACCATGACCAAATGGAATCCGGAGCATAGTCGTCCGGAACTGTGGATTCTCGGTTCGACCGGCGACTCGTTTGCCGAATTCAATTGCGGCGGCATCGCCGTGGTCTGCGGCCACGAAGCCAAAAACCCCGACAACGTGCTCGGCTATCGACCCTGCGTCGGCATGGTCGGCGGCCTCATTTATTTCCGCGGCCGGCACGACGATTCCTATGCCCAAACCAACGCCCGCCTGGCACCGCCCGACGACGAGCAATGGCAGTGGCTGATCGACAATCTGCCGCTCTACTTGGAGCGGATCGGTCATCCGGAATTGTTCGAGCTGCTCAGCGTGCGCGACGAGTGGCAGATGCTGATCGCCGTCACGCCGCAGGAACGAGCACTGATGTGGTCCGGCCCGATGCCCATGGCCGAGTTCCGCCGACAGTTCTGGAGCAAGGCCTTCGGTGGCGGCGACCCGCTGCGCGATCTGGCCCCTGACCAGGATCGTTCGCCAATCGGCACCATCGTCACCGGCGAGTTGCGCCGTCGGGCACCCTGGTGGGCCAACAATGAAGCGGCAGCACCCTGCACCTATTATTGCCCGATCCACATCCCCACCGTTGAGCGGCTACGCTTGATCAGGGAAGGGCGGATCGACGAGGCCTACGAATTGGTACTCGGCTATACGCCCCTGCCGGCCTCGGTGTGCGGGGCCATCTGCCCCAACCTGTGCATGGAAAACTGTACCCGGACCGGCATCGACGGCTCCATCGAAATGCAGATTCTCGGCCGCGCCGTCGCTCATTTCAAGGCACCCGCGGAGGCTCCACCGATCGGCAAAAGGGTCGCTGTCATCGGCGGCGGTCCGGCCGGACTCAACGCCGCCTGGCAGCTGGCCATCGCCGGTATCGAGGCGCACATCTTTGAAAAGGACAGCCGGCTCGGCGGCAAACTGGCCCAGGTCATTCCCTGGGAGCGGTTGCCGCAGGCCATCTGGGACGAGGAGATCAAACGATTCCGCTCGATGTCCAATATCACCGTCCATGAAAATAGCGGCATGGACCCGGACACCTTCGAGCGGCTCCTCCGGGAATTCGACTACGTGATCATTGCCGTCGGCACGCATCAGCCCCGCCGGCTAACCTTCCCCGGCCACGAACGGGTCGTTCCGGCACTTGATTTCCTCAAGGAGGCAAAAGGAAAAGAGACCATGAATATCGGTCCGCAGGTGGTGGTCATCGGTGCCGGCAACGTCGGCTGCGATGTAGCCTGCGAGGCCTACCGTCTCGGGGCGCAGCAGGTGACCCTGGTCGACATCCAGAAACCGCTCGCCTTCGGCAAGGAAAAGGAGGCGGCGGAAGCCCTCGGCGCCCAATTCCGCTGGCCGGTCGTCACCAAAGAGGTCACTACCGACGGCCTGGTCACCGACAGCGGGGAATTGATCCCTGCCCAGACGGTCTTTATTTCCATTGGCGACGTTCCGTCCCTGCCATTTTTGCCCGAGAGTGTGCAGACTCTGCAGGTCGGCGGTGCGAGTTGGATCAAGACCGACCCGTCACATCGGACGTCCGATGCCAAGGTATTGGCGGTCGGCGATGTGGAAAAACCCGGTCTGGCAACCGACGCCCTCGGCGCCGGCAAGGTTGCGGCCGAAACCATTATCGCTGAAATCAAAGGGGCGCCATACGTCCCGTTCAGCAAACAGCTGATTCCGCAGCGCGCCCTGACCATCACCCATTACAATCCGAGCGAGCGCGGCAGCACCGAAGCGGAACAGGCCGACCGGTGTCTCTCCTGCGCTACTTGCCGGGACTGTCACCTGTGCGAGACGATCTGCCCGACCGGGGCCATCAGTCGCCGGGACATCGAGGCCGGCGGGCAACGGAGTTTCGAGTACATCTCGGATGAAAACAAATGTATCGGCTGCGGCTTCTGTGCCGATACCTGCCCATGCGGCATCTGGCAAATCAACCCATTCTAAGCCACCGGCGGGACAGGTTTTAACCTGTCCCGCGCTAACTTCTGTCCTCCGCCTACCTTCAGCGTGGTCGGAAGGGCTGGCCGGGGGACTGATTTCCATTTTGAAAACGCAAAAAGGGACGGGTTTTTGCCTGCCCCTTGCCTTCACCACGGTCGGCACGAGTTTAACCCCATCCCGGCCGCTCACAATCACAACACACTCCGATAACACCCCAGATCCGATTGATTCCGAGACGACAACCTATTTCTGAAACCGCAGGTAGACTTTGTACGCGCCGCTGTCGATATCACGCGGCAGCAGATCGCCGTCGGGGACCATGATGGTCAGCACCCTGCCCTTGAGGGGGTCCTTGGTCTTCTTGCCGCGCCGTTCCATCCCAGACGGACCGGCAACACCTTTGCGGGGTGGACGGATGTGGAGCAGTTTGGCCTCAATAAAACCGCTCGGTGGGGGCGGTTCGGTCTTGGCAGGAAAATTCTGGCTCAGCGACGGGGTGGACCCGATGATTATTTCCATGACGGCGCTCCGGAGCGTTGGACCACGGCAGTGCCTGCGACGCTGCCTGTTATCTGTAGGAAATATAAGGCAGATAATACCCGATCAGACAATGTTGACAAGTTCTTCGACCACGGATGTGCGTCTTTTTCCATCCTCTCGGCCGACAACACCGTTGCCGCTGGGCTCACCGCGACCGCTCACGGCAGGAAAATGGCCGGTAATGATTCAGCAGGCATGCTATAGTAGATCAACCAAAGATCGTATCGTCAGCAGCATCAATACTCCGGCTCCAATGAAGAACCCACTCGCCAAAAAACTCAAGCCGATCAAAGAGGTCCAGACCATTCGCGGTGTGCAGCTACCGATCGGCCTGGAATTCAGACAATTGGTGATCACCGGCCCGCCGGGGGCAGGAAAAACCTATTATATCAACCAGATCCGAGGGTGGCCCAACGAAGGATACATCGACCTGAGCAGGAAAGGATGGTGGCGCGACCAAACCTTGATTTATCGTCCGCGTGAAATCAACCTCGGCATCCCCTATCGCGGCCGGAAAGAGGTGCTCACCGTTTTTGACCAGGAGTGGCGCGAATCTCCACCGGGATCGCTACAAATCGACTATCAGCGCATCAGAATTCCGCCACAGTCCCACAGTCTGCTGCGGACTAATTGGCGAGACCGCTATATTTTCGAATTCATCATCCCCGAACCGGAAGTGGTCTACGAGCGACGACGCAGCCGGCAAAAAGAAGGCTACTTCCCGGTAGATGCAAACTTGACCCTGGCCGAGGTGACCCGACAAATCCAGACCTATTGCGATATCGCCCTTTATCTCCATCGAGCCGGGGTCCATGTATGCATCAGGCACGATATCAGCGAGCCGCCGATGTTGATCAGCGAAAAAGGCGATGTGTCCCTGCCGCCTTGGGCCGTGGCAGACGCCAAGCCGCGGCCGAACCTGAAGACGTTGACCGGCTGGAAACAGCTGCTGCTCGGCCAGAGTCCGATTCCCTGGTTTTCGGTAACCGACAAAATACAGGAGTTGACCGGGCCGAGCCGGATTCCTCACGACGGCAAGAGCCTGGACATCCTCATCGGCGCCTTCCACCTCCGATTGTCTCCGGAAATACCGATGGGCACCAGCAAGGACTACCTGCGCTTCAACCGCAACTGGATCGTCAAGAAACCGGGCAGTTGCAGCGAGGTCAACATTCGCGGCTTTGCCCGTATCTGTCCCGGAGATACCGTTATCATCGGGCGTTCAAACAAAGATTATGACGATCTATTCTCTTTCACCAGAGAGGTGGCCAAACGCCAACTATCCGTTTCCAACCTCAAGGGCGATCTGCTGGTCAAGCCGCTCAGTGATCAGCAGCGGATCAGCGTCGTCCGGATCGAGGATCTGGACAGCAGGGAACAGATGGATGCCAGCCGGGTCATGGCGATGCGCCAGGTGCGCTCACTGCTGGGCGGAAAAATCGCCGATCTGGACCGAACCAGTGCGCTGTCCCTGATTCTCGAAGTCAATGAGATCCTGGCCACCGAATCCTATCGACCACTCGACGGTTATGACCTGCCCGGCGGCCTGGTGGAGTTACCGGACGAACCGACACCGGTCATCATCGGCGACCTGCATGCTCAGACCGACAACCTGCTCAAAATTCTCACCGAGAATTGTCTCTTCCAGGCCTTGAAAAGAAACAACGCGATTCTCTGCATCCTCGGTGACGCGGTCCACTCGGAAAACATCGAGGAGATGGAGAGGATGGACAGTTCGATCCTGATCATGGATCTGATCTTTTCCCTGAAACGACGGTTTCCCGCCAATGTTTTTTACCTGCGAGGCAACCACGACGATTTCAATCCGGAACTCTCCAAAAACGGTGTCGCCCAGGGACTCTTGTTGAAAATGGAACTCGAGCGGCAACGCGGCCACGCCTACGTCGAAGCGATGCAGACGTTTTATCACCGCCTGCCCTACATGATCGTCAGCCCCTCGTTTATCGCCACCCACGCCGGACCACCGCGGGCCGGAACCACCCGGGAACAGATCATCCAGATCAGATTGAACCGTCAGACCGGTGAGGAGTTGACCAAGAATCGTCTCAAACGGCCACACTATCTGAGTGGTTACGGCAAAGCCGATATCAAGACTCTGCGTCAGGCCTTTCAAGCCTCGAAGTCCACACCGATCATCGTCGGCCACACCCCGCTCGACCCGTTCGGCTCAGTCTGGCAGAATGTCGGCGGCATCAAGAATCATCACATCATCTGCAGTTCACACCAGAACGGCCCGGCCTGTTTCACGAGGATCAACGGCAAGATGGTGCCACTCACCTATTCCGCGGAACCGCTGACTAAATTGATCAACAAACTCAAACACAGGCCGTGATGGGTGGGCGGATGATCAGGCCGCAGCGCAGCAGCTGGAGACAGGACCGGCCAGACCTTCCGACCATGACGCCGATCTTCATTGTTCTTTCTGACGTCCCGTCATGGGAGTATATGAAATCGTTCTATCGAACTGGTTGGCTGCCCTGCCAGTGGCACCATTGATTTTCATGTTTTATTGTGACATTCCGTCATGGGGGTAATAAAGATTAGCAAGCAATGAAGCAGGGATGGATGTATAATTGTCTTGAAGAGAATCCTGATCATCTGCTAATCAGTCCCTAACTTTTCCGACGTTGGAAAAATCATCTCAATCGATACTCGCAGTCCGCCCGGTGTTGAGACTTGCTCCTGGCAGACTGTGATACAATCAGCCATGGATATCAAATCTACCACTCCGCTGTCCGGCCTGTTCAGGAAATCACCGTTCAAACCGGTGCAACAGCATATGCGCCTGGCATTCAACTGTATCTGCCTGTTGCCGCCACTGCTCGACGCCTTGTATCGCAAGGATTATGAACAGCTCAAGGAATTTGCCGAAGAAATCATCGCACTTGAATCGGAAGCCGACGAAATCAAACAGGCCTTTCGCCTAAACATGCCGAATACGCTGCTGCTGCCGGTCGATCGCAAAGACCTGCTCAGCCTGATGAGCGATCAGGACCATCTCGCCGACCTAGCCGAAGAAATCGCCAAGGTGCTGCTCTATCGAGACATGGAGGTGCCCGACGCCCTCAAGGTTATACTCGACGAACTGTTGGAAGGGACCATGGAGATCAGCGTAGCGGCCAAGGATCTGATCGAACAACTCGATGAGCTGCTGCAGGTCGGCTTTCGCGGCCGCGAGCAGGAGAAGGTCTCACTAATGATCGCCGGTGTTCGGCGCAGCGAACACAATATCGACGCCATCATCCATCGGGTCAAACGCACGCTGTTCGAACATGAGCGCCGGCTCGACCCGATTTCGGTCATGTTCTGGTATCAGTTGATCGATCTGCTTGGTGGCATCTCCGACCAGGCCGAAAACATAGCCGATCGGCTTCTGCTCTTCCTCTCAAAATAATCAGCTATCAACATGGACATCATCGCATCGTACGGCACCGTTCTCGTGGCCCTGGCCGTAATTTTCGGCCTCTACATGACCTGGGGAATCGGTGCCAACGACCTGGCCAACGCCATGGGTACCTCGGTCGGTGCCGGAGCGGTCACGATCAAGCAGGCGATCTGCATCGCCATTGTCTTCGAATTCGCCGGTGCGGTACTGGCCGGCGGGCATGTAACCGGTACGATCAGGAAAGGGATTATCGACCCTTCGGCAATCACCGGTTCCCCGGAGATTCTTGTCTACGGAATGCTCGCCTCGCTACTGGCCGCCGCCTTCTGGCTGATGGTCGCCTCATGGAAGGGCTGGCCGGTATCGACCACCCACTCGATCGTCGGTGCCCTGATCGGCTTTGCCATCGTCGGTATCGGTCCGGAGTCGGTGAAGTGGGGCAAGGTCGGCAGTGTCGTCGCCAGCTGGCTGGTCAGCCCTGCTGTCGGCGGGACCATCAGTTTTCTGCTGGTAATGAGCACCAGAAAACTGATTTTCGACACCGACAACCCATTGCGTAACGCCAAACGATTCGCTCCCGGCTATGTCTTTCTGGTTGGCTTCATCATTTCCCTGGTCACCCTTTTCAAAGGTCTCAGCCATCTCAATATCGATCTGTCGGTACCGCAGAGCTTCGGCGTCGCTATCTGCTTTGGGTCGTTGACGTCCATCATCGGCTGGTATTTCATTCGCCGGATCAAGGAAGACCGTGTTGCCGACCGAGATTTTCATTTTGCCAGCGTGGAGAAGGTTTTTGCGCCGATGATGATTTTTACCGCCTGCGCCATGGCCTTCGCCCATGGCTCGAACGACGTGGCCAATGGCATCGGTCCGCTGGCAGCGGTAATCAGCATCGTCAGTTCCGGCGGCGAGGTCATGCAAAATTCACCGTTGCCGGTCTGGGTCCTGCTGATCGGCGGCGGTGGTATCGTGCTCGGCCTGGTGACCCTGGGCTACCGCGTCATGTTGACCGTCGGCCGCAAGATAACCGAACTCACCCCGTCACGCGGCTTCTGTGCCGAACTGGCCGCCGCAACGACAGTCGTCATCGCCAGCCGGACCGGCATGCCGGTATCGACCACCCATATTCTGGTCGGCGCCGTCCTCGGTGTCGGCCTGGCCCGCGGCATCGGCGCTCTCGATTTGCGGGTCGTCCTGAACATTATCGTCAGCTGGCTCGTCACCCTGCCGGCCGGAGCCATCATGGCGATGCTCTTCTTCTTCACCTTGAAGGGAATTTTCGGCTGAATCGCCCAGTCCGGAAAACCGATCTTCATACACAAGTCTCTTCTACTCACCGACTGCGACGGTGCTCATGAACCGGCGCCAGATCGGCGCCGCCGTCCGTCCTCCGTTCTCACCGTTGCCCAGACTCCGGTTACGGTCGTGACCGATCCAGACACCGGCCAGCCACCGGTCATGAAAGCCGATAAACCAGGCGTCCCGGTTGTCGTCCGAGGTGCCGGTCTTGCCGCCCGATGTCCCGACCAAACCGGCCGCCTGGCGACCGGTTCCTTCACCAATCACCCGAATGAGCAATTGTCTGACCTGATCGGCGCTGGCTTTTGACAAGACCTGTCGCCGCTCCGGTCGCGCCTGGTACAACTGCCGCCCGTCATGTTCAGTTATCCGCTCGATCAACATCGGCTGAACACCAACCCCATCACAGACAAACGGCAGGTAGGCCCCGGTCATTTCCAGCGGCGACACATCGACGGCACCGAGGGCAAGCGACAAGTCGGGCGGCAGGTCGCTGGAAATCCCGGCCTTTTTGGCCAGTTCGTGAACCGGCCTGATGCCGATCTGCTGCATGGTCTTGATCGCCGGGATATTGTAGGAATGGATAAGGGCCGTGCCGAGCGTCACCGAGCCGTGGAAGCGTCCGGAAAAATTCCGGGGTCGCCAGGGTCTGCCGTCGGCCCCGGTAATGGCGATCGGCTCATCCACCAGCCGGGTCTGCGGCGTCAACCGGCGTTCGAAGGCGGCCCCGTAGAGTAGTGGTTTGAATACCGATCCGGCCGGCCGCTGCGCCTGGACAGTGCGATTGAACGGGGTCTTGGAGAAATCGCTGCCGCCGACCAGGGCCCGTACTTTACCGGAACAGAGCTCAAGGCCAACCAGCGCTCCTTCCGGGTGCCCCGTTTGCTGGACGTCCGGTGATTGGCGAGAGGCAATCGCGTTGACCCCATCCCTGATGACCCGTTGGCCGGCCCGCTGCAAACGCTGATCAAGGTTGGTGTGGATCCTGACGGCAGCAGTCTCGAGCGGCCGAGAGATCATCTTCTGCGCGCGCCGGCGCACTTCGGCAAGATAGTAGCCGTTGGTCGACCCGGGCGATCCGGCACTGATCGTCGGTCGCCGCTGGTGGGCTGCCTGGGCCTGTTCGGGACTGATATACCCGTCGGCAACCATGCGGTTGAGCACATAGCGCTGGCGGGCATGGGCGCGTTGCCAGTGCTGTTTCGGAGAATAGCGACTCGGCGCCTGGGGCAGCCCGGCAAGCAGTGCCATCTCGGCCAGCTCGAGCCGCATCGCCGGCTTGCCGAAATAGGTCTGGGCGGCGGCCTCGACCCCGTAAGCACCGGCCCCGAGATAGATATGATTGAGATAGATATAGAGAATCTCGTCCTTGCTCAAGAGCGTGTCGATACGCCAGGCGAGCATGGCTTCCTTGAATTTGCGCAGGTAGGTCTTCTCCGAAGAGAGCAGCAGTCCTTTAGCAACCTGTTGGGTAATCGTCGATCCGCCCTGGCTTTTCCTCCCGGCCCGGACATTGTTGACCAACGCCCGCAGCACCGAATAGAAATCCAACCCCGGATGCTCGTAAAACCGGCCGTCCTCGGCGGCGACAAAGGCCTTGGGCAGCAGCGCCGGCATCTCGTCAAGACCGATAACAACCCGGTTTTCAGTGAAAATCCGATCGACGACGGCCCCATGGCGGTCGAGAATCAGCGTCGCCTGGAGTGGCTGATAATTGCTGACATTCCTTATGCCGGGTAGATTCAGCTGCTGGAAAAACCCGAGCAGGCCGGCGAGAAAGACGCTGAGCAGCAGTGCCACCGAAAAGAAAAAAGCGATGATGTGCTTCTCGCCCAGCACCTTTGTGCGCCTGGTCGCCGTCTTTTTTGTGCCAGAACTCGTCATCGTCCGCCGCCTGATATTGAATATTGCGCTGTTACCACCTATAGTAAAAACTTGTCTACTGTAGCCTCGAAGCAAAAAACGAGCAACCGCTATCAAGCCTGACGCATGTCCAAAATCCGTATCCTTCCCGAACACCTGGCCAACCAGATCGCCGCCGGCGAGGTGGTCGAACGACCCGCCTCAGTAGTCAAGGAGCTGTTGGAAAACAGTCTCGACGCCGGGGCAGACCGTATCGAGATAGAAATCGAGGGCGGCGGGACCCGGCTGATCCGGGTGGTAGACAACGGGGAGGGCATGGATGAAGACGACGTGCTCCTCTGCCTGGAACGGCACGGCACCTCCAAGCTCTTCGAGTCCGACCAGCTCAGCGAAATCGCCACCTTGGGTTTCCGTGGTGAAGCCATCCCCTCCATTGGTGCAGTTGCAAAACTGACGATTATCTCACGAACGCGTACCAGCGAGCTGGGTACCATGGTGGTTTCCCATTTCGGCACGGTCAAGACCGTCCGCGAGTGCGGGGCCAGGGTCGGGACCAGCATCGAAATCGCCAACCTGTTCGGCAACACCCCGGCCCGCCGGAAATTTCTTCGTACCGCCCGTACCGAGATCGCTCATATCGACGAGGCCGTCAGAAATTGCGCGCTGGCCCGGCCGGACGTTTGCTTCTCCCTGCACATCGACGGCAGGCAGACCCTGCGGCTTGAGCGTGAAACAACCATGGAGCGACGGTTGGCTCAACTGCTCAACTTTCACGACGAATTGATCACCATCGACAGCGGCCCGCCCGGACCGGACGGTATCTCCGTCCACGGACTGCTCGTCCCGCCGGAAGCGGCGGCACCGAGCTCAGGACGCCTGCGGTTGCTGGTAAACGGCAGAATCATCAGGGATCGACTTTTGACTCACGCAGTTGCTGAGGGTCTCCGCTCCTTCCTGCTCAAAGGCCGTTTTCCGGCCGGGGTTATCGACGTTACCCTGCCGCCCGCCGAAGTCGACGTCAATGTCCACCCGGCCAAGCAAGAAGTCCGCTTCCGCGACAGTCGAACCGTCCATCACCTGGTCAGCCAGGCGGTACGTGACGGCATGTTCGACCGTCAACAGCAACTACGCCGCGAGCTGTTCCAAGCCCCCGCGACACCGGTGCAGCAGGCCGACGAATCGATCACAGCGGCCGCTGCACCACCGGCCGGCAAACTGCCGGACGTGGCGTCGGCCGAGCCCCCGTCACGTCCGGCACCACCCTCCTGGCAGGCGGTATCAGCGGTTGCCTCCAGCTTCCAGCCGACCACCGGCGAGGCGGAACCGCCCCGCGCCTACGAAGAGCGACAAACCGCCGGCCTGCCGGCCGCCGACACCGAGGGCACAATTCGGGTCGATGAACTGCTGGTCATCGGCAGCTACCGGGATCTCTATATCTTCTGCCGGAACCGGGACCGGCTGGTGGTGATCGATCAGCATGCTGCCCACGAGCGCCTGCTCTTCGAGGAGCTACGCCGTCAATATGTCGTGGGACGGGTAGCCTCGCAGCAATTGCTCTTCCCGGTCACCGTCGAGCTCAGCGCCCGGCAGGCGCAGCTGGTGGAGGCCTCGCTTGATATTCTGAGTCAGATGGGCTTTACGCTGCGCGACTTCGGCGGTACCACCTGGGTGATCGGCGCCGTTCCGGCCCTGGCCGGCAGTTCTCACCCGCAGCACCTGTTACTCGACGTCCTCGACTCGCTCGGCGGCGACGATCAGGGCGGCGACGGATCCACGATCGATACCATCCTGGCGACCATGGCCTGCAAAGCCGCGGTCAAGGCCGGCGATCACCTTGACGATCGAGAGATCACCGCCCTGCTCAAGAAAATGGCCGAAGCCGACTTGTTCTCCCACTGCCCGCATGGCCGGCCGGTGGTAAAAATCTTCCGTGAAACGGATCTGAAAAAATGGTTTTCCCGCACGTAACTCCCGGCACCGCCTATCGAACGTGTCGCGGCCTGTCCCTGCTGTTGTCGCTCCTTCTGTTGCTGAGTGCCGGCTGCGCCAAACAACCGACTACGACGCTGATGGAAGTGACCGCCTATTGCGGCTGCTCGAGTTGCTGCGGCTGGGAGCGCGGCAGCTGGGCCTATCTCAAGCTCGATTTCTGGAACAAATACGTCAGCAGCGGGCCCCAACAAGGCGCGTCTTACTCCGGTCGCACGGCCAGCGGTACCTATCCGCGGGAACCCCAGCAAGGATTCTTCTCACTGGACAGTCTGCAACGCCCCTGGATGATCCCTGTCAGAGTGCTGCTGCCCTGGAAATTTCTGCCCAGTGACGGCACCATTGCCGCCGATACCGCCTATTACCCCTTCGGTACCAGGATGTATGTCCCCGATTACGGCTGGGGCACGGTCGAGGACCGGGGCAGTGCCATCAAAGGACCGACGCGGATCGACATCTTCTATCACTCCCACCGGAATGCCCTGCAGTGGGGCCGCCGCCGGGTCAACGTGACCATTGAACGCCAATGAGTGGAGGAACCGATGAACAGATCTGCTGACACCGAACCGGTAGTGATCATCGGCGGCGGCCTGGCCGGCTGCGAAGCGGCCTGGCAGATCGCCCGTGCCGGCAGCCGGGTCCGGCTCTACGACATGAAACCGCACCGCTTCAGTCCGGCCCATGGATCCCCGGATCTGGCCGAGTTGGTCTGCTCCAACTCCCTGCGCTCAAACGATCCCCATGCCGCGGTCGGCCTGCTCAAACATGAGATGCGTCGCCTGCAGTCACTGATCATGCAGGCCGCCGACGCCACCGCGGTGCCGGCCGGCAAAGCGCTGGCCGTCGACCGCGCCCGGTTTTCAGCGACCATCACCGCTGCCTTGGCCGACCACCCGCGTATCACTATCGTCAGGGAGGAGATCAACGATCTCCCGGAACCACGAGACGGCCGCGTGCTCATTCTGGCCACCGGCCCGCTGACCTCGGAGGCGCTCGCCGCAGCGCTGGCCGAGTTGACCGGCAGTGCGCGGCTTTACTTCTACGACGCCATCGCCCCGATTATCCATCATGAATCGCTCGATCTGTCGATCGTCTATCAGAAATCACGGTATGATGACGGACCGGGCGACTACCTCAACTGCCCTCTGGATCACCGGTCCTACGAGCGGTTCATCACCGAACTTGCCGGGGCCGCCTGCGTGCCTCTGCGGGAGTTCGAAGACCCCAAATATTTTGAAGGTTGTCTGCCAATCGAGGTGATCCGCGCCCGTGGCGACAATACCCTGCGCTTCGGTCCGATGAAGCCGGTCGGCCTGGAACATCCGCAGACCGGCGCGCTGCCCTATGCCGTGGTGCAGCTGCGCAAGGAGAATCGACAGGGAACCCTCTACAACATGGTAGGGTTCCAGACCAAGCTAACGTATCCTGAGCAGAAGCGGATTTTCCGGTTGATCCCCGGCCTGGAGCAGGCGGAGTTCGCCCGGCTCGGATCCATTCACCGCAACACGTTCCTGCGGGCGCCGGAGGTCTTGCTGCCGAGCTTGCAATTGCGCTGTCGGCCGGATATTCTGATCGCCGGGCAGCTCTCCGGGGTCGAAGGCTACGTCGAATCGACCGCCATCGGTCTGCTGGCCGGCCTCAACGGCTACCGGCTCGCCACCGGCCGCGCACCGCTTATGCCGCCTCCCGGCACCGGACTCGGCGCCCTGATCACTCACCTGACCGAAACGGACCCGCGCCATTTCCAGCCGTCGAACATCAATTTCGGGCTCTTTCCACCCTGGCCGAAAAAGGTGCCGAAACGGCTGCGCGGCTCCACCCGCGCCCAGCAATCTGATGAGGCCCTGACCGACTGGCTGGCGACGCACACCATCGACTGAACCGGGTCAGCAAGCGCTTTGGGTTACCCAGACAATTCGTTTGCCCGGCTGGGTTGTTGCTGTTCTTTGTATGAAAATCGGTCTTCCCGGGCTGGCCGGCCCTTCCGACCCAGGCAGAGATTCTCCCTATTTGTTTGGAAATATCGCCTTGGGACCGGGAGATATGGTGCTTGCTCAGATCTCGGTGAATCCCCAGAACGGGTAGTCGAGGCGATAGGTGGCGATCAGGCCGGGACTGTGCTCCCGGCTGGCGACCAGCCAGAGATGATTGTCGCGCCGACTGCCGTCCATGGCACTCTGCTGGTCCCAGTCTGGATGGAGGACAAAGGCATTGTCGGCACTGTACTCGATATCGCCTGATCCCTTGAAGACTCCCAGATGCGGAGTTTCCCGATAAGAGCCCTTGTCGCCGCGGGACAGCTCTGAAATAACGAGAAAGGAGACCTGCATCTCATCGCGGATCGACTCGAATTGACGGAGCCACGCGTCGATGCCGCTGCGCCGCTCGCTCAGATCCTTGAACGGGAGTTTGTGCAGGCTGTCGACGACGACCACGGTGTACTCCCGCTGGGTCTCGTGGCGCATGAAATCGATATGCCGCCGCATGATCTCCGGCGTCAGGCGACGATCGTTAACGATACGAAACCAGGTCAACAGCTTTCTGAACTCCTGACAGGCCTGCTGATAACGCCGGCGATCCTCATCGTTGAAACGACCCGTCTGCAGTCCGCGAAGGGCCAGCCGACTGAGGCGCACCAGCGTACGTTGCAGGATCTTCTGCCTGCCATTCTCGAAATCGTAATAGATCACCGGGATGCCGCGACGAGCCATGTCGGTGGCAATCTGGATCATGAAACAGGACTTGCCGACCTTCGGCGCCCCGCCGATCACGTTGATGCCGTGAATACCGTCGACGGCCCGATCGAGTTTGGCCAGTCCGGTCTTCATACCGCGGAAATCGTCTCCCCGCTGCTGCTCCAGCCTCTTGAAAAACCGGTCATGCTCTCGTTTCGGCGTGGCAAACGGAGAAAAAGCCCGGGAAGAACGGGCCATCGCAATGACCTCGCCGCTGAAACCGGCGCCCTTGTCACAGGCGAGCTGCCAGAGGCTGTAATTGCGGCTCACACCGATCGGCCAGCCCAGCAGGCGCACCTTGTGGCCGATGCGGGAGGCCAACGACCGGGCGCGAATCTCCGCTTCGGCGTTGTTGACGGTAGCGATAAAAAGCGTCCTGATATAGGCGAAACGCTGCGGATCGAGGAATTCCAGGATCTGGCTGTCGGGCACCGCCACGCCGGGCAGACCGATCTGTTTCAGGGTCAACAGACTATCCTCACCTTCACAGATCACCAGGGTGCCGTTTTCACATCGCCGGATATCCTCGACATTGAACAGCTGATACTCTTCAGCGCGCAGGGTCTCGTCTCCCTGCCAGAAAGAGTCGCTCGGTCGATCCGGGTAAACACAACGAGCGGTATAGCAATTGCCATCTTCCTGGAAATAGGGATACACGAGGTATCGGCCGTTATAACCGATGCCGAGTTCACGCAGGACCGGCTCGGTAACGCCAGCCGTCTGGAAATGAGCCAACACCGACTCGGTCAGATTGTCCTGGAAACCCTTGACCTGCTGATTGAGTGTCTGGGCCGGATAATCGATCTGGCGCAGAAGCGGCTCGCGGTCAGGATCAAAGCCCGGCGTCGCCTCCGGATTCAGTTTGGCCAGCGCCGTGAACCAGAGCGGGAACCCGCCCGGAACGCAGCGGTTCAAACAGCGGAAATAGCCGTGGAAAAAGCCGTCCGGATTGATCGTAACCACCAGTCGCTGCTGGCCGTCCAGTCCTTTTTCCGGACAAAACGGGCAATCGGCGCTGTAGATCGATTTATCGAGCGAACCACCGCTGAGATTGCTGACATAGAACTGGTAGACCGCCTCGGCGTAATCGCTCATTTCACTCTCGCAAACGGTGGTGGCAGCCTTTACGGCAAGGTGGTGTCTTTTCCGGTTTTGACGATTGTCTGGAGATCGCTGCCGGAGATATCGTCGACAAACTTGACGTGAACCGAATATTCATTTTCCATGGCCTGGTGTCCGCGCACTGCGATAATCGTTCCCAATACCGCTACCTGACGCTCAACCGCTCCCTCCATCGGCAAGAGGACCCTGGTGCTGCGCCCGAGCAGCAGGCGAGCGTTCTTTTTCTGGGAAATGCGCAGGAAGAACGATACACCGCCGGTTGAGATGTCGGACAACTCGCCCTTGGACGCGATACCGGTGTCGCGTCCCCTACTGTCGAGCAACAACGAGGTCACACGGCCGGACAGCTTGTGCCGCCGCGTCGCCCGGCGATCCTTGCCGCTGCGTGAAAAATACGCCTGCAGGCTCGCCGATTTGAGGCAGAAATCATGAAGTTTCGACTCCAGGGCCGGCGACTCCTCACGCCATTTATAGATGGTGTCGATGCCGAGGTAGAGCACCTCGGTCCGAACCAGGCAGGAGACGCTGACCGTCCACACCGAGGCTTCAAACACGGTGTCTGCTCCGAGGATCTCGCCACGGGTTGCATTTTTAACGAGCACATCGCCGGACGCGTCCCGATAGGAAATCCTGACTTTGCCGCTATTGATCAGATAGAGGCCGGACTGCATATCCCCCTGCCGGACGATAAACTGTTCGTTCTCGTAGGTAACGCGTTTGAGAGCATGGTAAAAGTTGGCAAACTCCTCGGTGGTAAGGACGTCATAGAGATCGGACCAGGCCTCGACCTGATCCCGGTCGATCGCGGAAATCTTTTCTTCCTCGATCAACTCCGCCGCCCGAATGATTTCGGAAAGGGCCATCGGGTCGATCTCGATCAGCCATTCCCGCAACGCTTCCGCCTCGGCAAAGCGATGCTTGGCCACCGCCTTGGCAATGAATTCGAGCAGTACCTCGCGGGCCAGCTCCTTTTTCCCCTGGCCGACCAGCTCCTTGACCTGGCTTACTCCCGGCACCTGCGCCAGCGTCCTGGCCAGCTCCGTGTCTCCTTTTCCTTCTCCTGCCTCTCCAGGGCCGGCGCCAGCGGCTGGAGAGGGAGAGGGAGGCTCGATCGGCGTCGGCTGACTCGCCCGTTTCATCTCTGCAGAGACCGCTTTCAAGGCGTTCTCCGCGTCAACCCAGACCTGATTCCCCAGTTTCCGATTGACTTTTTTGCCGCGGTTATCCAGGAATTCGCGCAGGGCTGTATGAACGGTCGCGGTCGGTATTCGTGACAGGGCCTTGATGATTTCATGGAGCAACGGTTCGCGAACCGCTTCGGAATAGTGTTCCTGGTCGGCCAGAATGACCATCAGCGGCCCGCTCGTCTCTTCATCGGTAAACCGGTGCAGGGCTTTGACGATCTGCAGCAACATCGCCTCGCTGGCCCCGCTGAAGCAGTCGAGCAGTGCCTGCTTCCGCCGCTCACCGCTGATGGTGTAGATGCAGGCAAAGGCCTCGCGCTGCACGCGCAAGTCTTCATGGCGAAGAAACGGCATGATGTCGGCAACCTGCTTCGGCCCGGCCAGCTCCGCCGTCAGCTTGATTAGGTTTCGCTTACCATACCAGGGCATCGGCTCCGGCAGTTTCTCGAGAATCACCGACAGGACAACCGATCCCATCGCGGTCAACAGGTCGATGATCCGCAGTCGATCCTGAGGCTCCTCCTCCTGCAACAGCTGATCGACGAGAAAAACGCCGGCGGGCCGGCCCATCATGGTCAGCCGCTCTCCCGCCTTGCTCTTCGCCCCACTTTCGAGAGATTGTTGCAGCAGCTCCCGAAAGAGCGGTCGATTGAAGGAGCGGTCCTGAATACGACCGATCAACGCCGGGATGGGCGGCGGTTTAGCCAACTGACCGGTACGGATCTTATGAAAGAGCGCCAGGACCTGATCGGCACGGTCGAAATGTCCTCGCTGGCAGGACGCACCGACGATCACCTGCAGCAGAAACGCCGCTTTTTCGTAAGCCGAGTCGCCTTCTTCCGATTCGCGGATCCAGGAAATCAACGCGCCACTCATCTTTTCCAGCGACGTCCAGCGTTTCTGGGCAAACAGGACACTGCCGACCATCACCAGACTGCGAATGAGGCGTCGCCGAAGATGATCGTCGCCGCCGAGCATTTCCGCCGCCATAATCTCGACCAGACGGTCGGCGGTGGCACCATCACCGCGCCGGTAATATTGTTCGATTTCCTCCGGCAGATTGAGCAGCAGTTCCTCGCTGCGCAAACCGGCGAGATTGCCGCTGAGCAGCGCGCCGATACCCGTTTCGATTCGTTTGTCGCGACGCTCCTGTTCGCTGCTTTCCAGCAACGAACGTGCTTTTTCCTTACCGAGATAGAGTTTGCCTTTCGGTGTGCCTGCAAGCAGCTCAACAGTCGCCGCAACGATCGCATCATCGACGCTGATCTCGCCACGCCGCCCACCGGTTCGCTCGCTTAGCTCGCGGAGTCTTGTCATCGCCGTATCAAACAGCTCGTTGGGGACCAGCTCGACCAGTGCATTTAAGAGATACCGGCCGAAATCATCGGGATAATCCTGGCAGTAGAGCCTCGTCAGGAAGAGAGCCGAACCGGCGCGCACCACTATGGCTGCAGCGCCGGCGGCAACCTGTTGATGCTGCTGCGGTGATAGATGGCCACCGACACGGCGCACGAAACGGGAAAATGCTGCCGACCTGGTCGGCAGCGGAGCAGCTTCGACCGCGCTCAATTCCTGCAACGCCTGGGCAACGCCGGCAACAACCAGATCGATCGCCCGCGAAGTGTCCTGCAGATAGGAGGACAAGCCGGCCAGTCGCGTGGACGGATCGCGCCTGGAAAACAGGTCGTTGAGCAGGTCCTGCGGCACGGCCGCCGTCTCGAACGACACCTCCTCGTCTGCCTCGGTCTGAGCCGGGTCGTATTCGAGTTCGGGGGCCTCCTCCGGGAAATAATGGGCGAGGCCCAACTCATTGACAAAAGAACGACCGCCTCCCTCCCGGGCAATTTTCTCTTTTCTCGCGGTAAAGACCGTCAGGATGGCACTGAACACCCTGCGGTCAAACGTCGGACGCAGGACGACATGCTCGAGATTGAGCAGGGCCAGATGACGGTAGACAACCATGTTCTTCAGCTCTTCCGCCACCTGTTCGGCCACCTGGAACCCACAGACCAATGGGACGTCCGGTGATTTTCCATAGCTGAACTGACCGGCCGTCCGGGAAAACGTTTTGATCGCCTGATACGCCTTTTCTACCGCATTGGCGACCTGCGGGGAAGCAGCCGGGTAGAGACGGGAGGTGGTGACAGCCGCATTGAACGACTTGAGGGTCGCCAGTGCTTCATGCTGTATACGCTCGATGTTCATTACCGGCGCTGACCCCATGCTCTGAGGATTGTTATTGCCGCCTCTACGGCGATCTGTCGGAGATCCCGGCACGATAGACAGATCGACAAGCGATCGAACATCACGTCGGCCGGTTTGTCACAACCGATCTGCCGCCACCACTTCACTATATTATTCACTACCACGCCAACATTTCAAAAGTCAAGGAAAACAACTGGTTAATGACATACCTCGAATCCTGTCGGACACCGTCGACAAACATCGCCGGAAACGAATATTTTCATTTACATCCCGGTATGATACATAGCAAACCTACGACCGTTTTCAACCATTGTGCGCCGGTTTGCAGCGGGACGAACGTATCTCGATAATGCCAAGTTCGGTCAACAGATCGCTGATTTCCGCCAACGGCAGGCCGACCACATTGGAGTAGGAACCGTCGATTGCCGCCACCAGCATCCCGCCTTTCCCCTGGATGCCGTAGCCACCGGCCTTGTCTAGCGACTCTCCGGTTCGAACGTATGCTCGGGCCAACTGTCTGCCAAAGGGAGCGAATCTGACCCTCGTTGCGACACAATCGACATGGCAAAACGATTCGCGACGGCAGTACAGCGTAAATCCGGTCAGAACGAAATGCTCCCGACCGGCCAGCCGGCACAGCATCGTCACGGCCTCCTCGCTGTCACGTGGTTTACCGAGTGCTTCAGAATCGAGAACCACCGTCGTATCGGCAGCCAGGATCCACTCCGAAGCAAAATTAACACCGACCATCCGGGCCTTTTCTTCCGCGATTCTGCAGACATAATCGCCGGGATCCTCGCCCTCCTTCGGGCGTTCGTCAAGGGATGCCGGACAGATCCGGAAATGCAGTCCGAGCTCCGTCAGCATACGTTTTCTCCGTGGCGAAGCCGACGCCAGGACAAGTGGTTTGACAGTGGCAAACATCTCGCCGGCTGCTTCGTTATCGTCCGGCTGATCCGGTATGAACGAGCTCATTTCTCTGGTGCAGCGCCTCTGTTGCAATCTTCACTTTCTGCAGACAAATCTTCCGACCACCTTACAAATTGTTCACTATCGTGATAAGATTGGCGATAAATCTTTGCTGAAGGGAACCTTGAATTTTTCAAGCTCCTCCAAAATCCGTAGCCCTCGGCCGGATACCACTGACGAGTGCGTCGGCGATACAGAGCGGTTGCTGCCGGGCTAATCAGGAACCAATCATCTTTTTGCCGAGATGCATCGATGAGCGAAGCAGGAAAAATCATTACTCGCATCTGTCAACCGGAAGAGGTCATCTTCCGGCAGGGTGATGCGGGCCGTCATCTCTATCTTATCCTCAGTGGATTGGTGGAGATTTATAAAACAATCGACGGTAACCGTCAATCAATCAGCCGTTTCGGCAGCGGCGAGATCTTTGGAGAAATGGGGGAGTTGACCAACGAACCACGCTGCGCCACTGCCACCGCCATCGAAGAACCCCGGCTGATCTTGGTCGACGAGTATATTTTCCACAATGCGCTGGGCAACAACAAACTGCCCATTCTCAAACCGCTGACCAGACAATTGGTGCAACGGTTGCAGGAAACCGAGGCTTTGCTGCAGGAAAGCCGCCATCGGGTCAGCCAATTGGAACAACAATTGACCGCTAGCCGCAGTCTGCGTTCCGACGATGGGCGCCGAAGCGGCCGCTGAATTGATCTTCGCTTGGAGGATTGTGCCTGGTATGGCCTTTTCACCCCCCGCAACCATCACGGAATTCGCCGCCGCCGCCCGTAAACCGTTCAGCTATGATCTGCGGCACAACAGCTACATCTGGTTCGGCTTATTCTGGGGAATTCCGATCCCGCTGGTCACCATTTTATATGAACTACGCTTTTTGCACTCGGTGGACAGCATCGCCGCACCGCTGGCGATTTTCGGTTCGCCGCTCCAATGGTTCTTCCTCCTGCACCCATTGCTGTTCGGCGCGGTCTTCGGCATTCTTGGCACGATCCGCCAGGAGAAGGAAAACGAACTTCGCCTTCGCCTGCGGCAACTCAGGGACATGGCCATCCACGACCAATTGACGGGATTGAAAAACCGTCGCCATTTCGCCCATATCTTCCACGATGAATGTGCCAGGAATTTGCGCAGAAACGAGACTTTGTCTATTCTTTTTCTCGATATCGACCATTTCAAGAAGATTAACGACAACCTCGGCCATCACCAGGGAGATGTTGTGCTGAAAGAATTGGGAAACTACCTGAAAAACCAGTGCCGCCCCTACGACACCCCGGTACGCTGGGGGGGAGAGGAATTTCTCATCCTGCTCCGGGCAACCGACGAACAGAGCGCCGTGCGCTTTGCCGAGCGGATCCGAAAGCAGATCGAAAACGGGATCAGCCCTGCCCTGCCGTGCATGTTTACCGTCTCCATCGGCCTGGCTGAATACCGGGAAAACGACACGCTTGAAGCGATCACCAACCGGGCCGACAAAGCCCTCTACCACGCCAAGCAGACCGGCCGGAACCGGGTCGTCTCCTGGAGCATGTTACAAGCCGCCGCTCAATAATGAGACCTCGTTCCACCATTAGGGCAATACCGCTGGTCAAGGCCGTGATCTGCGTCGTCTGGCTGCTGCTCTTTGTCATTCTTCTCCAACGTGATTCTTTTGTCAGGACCATCAGCAGTCGCGAAAACGCCGTTCTGGAACAGGCCAGGCACACCGCATACCAGGGCATCTATTTCAAAGACAGGAAAATCGGTTATGTTCAGCATCATAGCATCCCGGCCGATGACGACACCGTGGCCGTCAGTCAACGGGCGGTCATGGATCTTACCATTTCCGGACAATCCCATCCGATCGATCTCGATCTCAGGGCAACCGTCGACCAGAGCAGCCGCCTGCTGGATTTTCACTTCAATTTTTCATCGCCGTTTTATCGCATGGAAGCCACGGGAGAGGTTTCCGGTGCGACCGTGTCGTTTACCCTCGACACCGGCAATTCGATTATCAAAGATCGAATCACCCTGCCCGACCCGCCGCTGCTGCCGACTTCCCGGCGCGCCTACCTGCTCAGTCAGGACATGACGGTCGGCGAAAAAATTCGCGTCCCCTGGTTCGATCCGCTGTCGCTGACCGCGAAGACCTCCCTGGTCGAGTACCGCGGCCGGGAAAAGACCCTGATCAACCAACGCGTGTACCCGTTGCACCGCTTCACCGAACTGTTTGCCGGCGTTCGGGTCAACGTCTGGCTCGACGACGACGGGAGTGTCGTCAAAGAAGAGTCGCCGGCCGGTTTCGTCTTTATCAGGGAACCGGAATTCAAGGCAAAGATGGTCGATGGCCGGGGCCAGGATCTGCTGGCAGGCGTGTCCATTCAGATTACCGGAACCATGCCCGACCTGATCGGTCGCGAAGAAATGCGCTATCGCCTGAAACTTCCCGAAGAAGGCGACTTCGACCTCTCGTCCGGACGGCAGGACTTTGTCGCCCCGATCCTGACCGTTCGCCGCGAACGGTTGCCAAACAGCGGTTCAAGTGCCTCCGGTCCTTGCGATGATGCCGATCGGGAATTGCAGGCCTCGCCATACATCCAGTCTGATGCCGAAGAAATCATCACCCTGAGCCGGGAGATTACCGCCGGCGCGTCATCGCCTATGGCACAAGCCACTGCACTGGCTGACTGGGTTTTTGACAATCTGGAAAAGCGGCCGGTTATCGGCATTCCCGATGCGCTGAGCACACTGAAAGCACGAATCGGCGACTGCAACGAACACGCCTCTTTGTTCGCCGCGCTGGCCCGTGCCGCAGGAATTCCGACGAAAATCGCCGTCGGCGTGGTCTGGCAACAGAATGCCTTTTATTACCACGCCTGGAACGAAGTATGTATCGGCGGGACCTGGATCAGCCTGGATACCACCACCAACCAATTACCGGCCGATCTCACCCACCTCAAGTTCGTCGAGGGGGAATTGCAGGAGCAGATCCGGATCGGCTCGTTGCTCAACAACCTGGCGATCCAACCGTTGAGCGACTGATCGGGATCTGGAAAAATCACGAATTTCGTTCAAGGTCGAGGCTCGCCAGAAACGTTTACCGCCGTCATATATATGATATTATGATGATAAAATTTGACCGTGCAACGATGAGATTGGGCGAAATGACAATTTCTCAAGGTCCCCTGATATCGACAGCACCGCACTGAGGTCTTTTATGTCCAAGGACGTCCTGGTCCTGAAGCAATTGAGCAAACAATTCGACCGGCTTACCGCCGTCGACGGAATCGACTTGCAAGTGGGCGCCGGGGAGATTTTCGGTTTTCTCGGACCCAACGGCGCCGGCAAGACCACCACCATCAAGATGATCGCCGGCCTGCTGCTGCCCACCGGCGGCTCCGCGTCAATCTGCGGCCACTCGTTGACCTCCGAATCCCGGATCTGCCGGCAGTTGACCGGCTATATTCCGGACCGCCCCTATCTCTACGAAAAACTGACCGGCGGCGAATACCTGAACTTTATCGCCAGCCTCTACCCGGACACCACGGAACCGGGCCGGCAACAGGTTCGAGCCGAACAATATTTGCAGCTTTTCGATTTGCACCAGTGGCGCAACAACCTGATCGAGAGCTATTCGCACGGGATGCGCCAGAAACTGATCATGACCTCAATGCTGATGCTTGACCTGCCGCTACTGGTCGTTGACGAGCCGATGGTCGGACTCGACCCGAAAAGCGCCAGAATCGTCAAGGAACTCTTCCGGAAAAAAGCCCGGCACGGTACCACCATCTTTTTATCGACCCATTCGATGGAAATCGCCGAAGAACTCTGCGATCGGGTCAGCATCATCGTCAACGGCTCGATCATCGCCAGCGGCGACATCGATTCGTTGCGGCAAGACCCGTCGCTGGCCGGAAAAAATCTCGAGGAATTGTTTCTGCAGCTGACCGGCGCCTTCGAGCTGCAACACGTTATCGCCGCGCTGCGCGAAGACAGCGCCGGAAATTGAGGGGGCATCTCGTGCAGACCCGGCTGTTTCTCCCTTTTCTCTGCAGCGCCCGAAACCGACTTCTCGGCCGCGGCGCCGTCACGCTGAAAACGATCCCGCTGACGCTGCTCGGACTGGCAATCTGCGTCGTTCTCTACGTGATCACCTGGCGGGCTGTTTCCTACTTTCATGCACAAAGCGAATTGGGCATCATCCTCAGCATGAAAATCTATCAGATGGCCTGGATCACCATCTTCATCATGCTCGTCTTTTCCTCGATGATTGCCGGAGTCTCAACGCTCTACCTGTCCAAGGACAACGAGATCATGGTCGCCGCACCGATCGGCTGGGCCGAACTCTTTCGGATGCGACTGCTGACCACGTTTTTCAACACCTCCTGGATGGTACTGATTTTCACGCTGCCCGTTTTTGCCGCCTTCGGCACCGTGTTTCAGGCCGGACCGCTCTATTGGCCCCTGCTGCTGGTGACCATTCCAACCACGGCTTTGATCGCCAGCGGCAGCGCCATGCTGCTGGTAATCCTGCTGGTCTTTCTGTTCCCGGCCCGGCGGACCAAGGATATCATCTTTTATCTGACGCTGTGTTTCGGCATCCTGCTCTACCTGGTATTCCGGCTGATGCGGCCGGAAGATCTGGTCAACCCGGAAAAATACAGCCAGTTCGTCGAATACCTGGCAGCGGTTTCCAACCCGGCCGGCCCCTGGCTGCCGGCCGGCTGGACGGCCAACCTGCTGACCGTCTATCTGCTCGACCGGCAGATCGACTGGCTGCTCCTCGGGCTGCTGCTGTGCACCCCACCGGTCCTCGTTTTTCTCGGAGAATGGCTGATGGAGAGATTCTTTATCGGTGGTTACTCCAAATCCCAGGAATCGTTCGGTGGCTATCGCCGGTTTCGGCCGCCGCGGCAACGCAGCAGCCGGTCCTGGATTTTTCGCAAGGAGCTCATTTCATTTCTACGGGACTCGCGGGAGTGGTCCCAATTCTTCATGATCGGAGCGCTGGTGGTGGTCTATCTTTACAACTTCAAGGTCCTGCCGTTGGAATCAACCTTTGGCAGCACCTATGTGGCCAACCTGATCTCATTTGGCAATATCGGTCTGACCGGGTTCCTGGCCGCGGCGCTCGCCGCTCGCTTCGTCTACCCCTCGATCGGTGCCGAAGGGGAAGCCTTCTATCTGATCCTCAGCTCACCGCTGTCGATCGCCCGATTCTTCTGGTATAAATACCTTTTTTACGTCATCCCGTTCAGCCTGTTGACCATCGTGCTGATCGTCGTCTCCAACCACCTGCTGCAGATCAGCGGGCCGATGTGGTGGATCTCCTTGTTTGCCTCGCTGCTGATATGCTGGACGGTGGTGGCCATGGCCCTCGGTTTCGGCGCGATGTATGCCGATTATCATGCCGAAAACCGCTCCGCCTCGCTGGGCATCGGTGCCGTTCTCTACTTTTTCTGCGCCGCCGCCTACCTGCTGGTCATCCTGCTGACCGGTTTTTCTCCCGTCTACCGGCTCGTCAGACGCTGGATCTTCCACCGTGGGCTACCGCTCTTCGACACCCTGCTGACCGGCGGCTGGGTTGTCGCTGCAATCCTGGTTTCACTGGTGATCGGACTGGTCGTCAGTCGTCGAGGCATCAGCGCCCTCCAGCCGAAATAAGGCCCGACCACCTGCTGCTCAAAGGACCTCCGGCAGGCCGTCAGCCCCTGATCGCATAGCCGCCGTCCACCGTGATAACCTGCCCCTGGACCATATCGGCGAGATTGCTGCAGAGAAACAGCGCCACGTCGGCTACATCTTCGGGGGTGGTCAAGCGGCCGAGCGGCGTGCGGTGCAAGGCGTTGTCGAGGATTTCGTCGCGGTTCGGAAATTTCTTCAGCGCATCGGTATCCACCGCTCCGGCACTGACCGTGTTGATCCTGATTCCCTGCGGACCGAGTTCCACAGCAAGATGACGAACCAATGACTCCAGGGCCGCCTTGGAAGCCCCGACAGTAGTGTAGTTCTCTATCGCCCGGGTGGATCCGAGGCTGGAAACAGCGATTACCCTGGCTCCGGATCGCATCAACGGCAGGCCTTTCTGAATCAGGCCGAGCAAGGCTCGGGCATTGATATCCATGGCCCAGTTCCAATGACGCTCGGTCAACTCCAGGGCGGGCTTGAGGACACCGGAAGCGGCATTGCTGACCAGGATATCCAGGGCGCCGAACTCCGTGGTAATGATCTCGAACATCGCGTCGACGTCATTCTGTTTGGCCACGTTGGCCTTGACGATCAAGCAGCGGCGGCCAAGTGCCTCCACCGCCGTCGCCGTGTCTTGGGCGTCCTGCCGGTGGCGGACATAATTGACGATGATGTCGACGCCGTGTTCGGCCAGACGAATGGCTATCGCCCGGCCGATGCCGCGCGATCCCCCGGTCACCAGGGCAACACGCCCGGTCAGATTGAACATAGTGCTATCCTCTCCGCTCAGATGAGCTGTTATGGTTGGGAAATACGGCCGTATTGCGGCGGGTTTTCGCTGCGATACGGCCGATACATCCGTTGTCTTGTCGTCCCGATCAACTGCCCGGTAAAAAGAGCACCCGAGACAGCCGCTCTCAGCGGGACATTCCACCGATCACCCGGCGCAGCGCATTAACCAGAAATCGCAGCGGATTGAACGGAACCGGAGCGAGATGGATCGGCGCGACAAAGCCCGAACCGTGAAATGCCGTTGGTGCCTCAAACGGGAAGGCCAGTGCAGCCGGGTCTGACCCGGTCAGACCGCGCTTACGGGCAGCTGCGCAAATCGGGCAACGCTCGGCCGTCAGCTCAAGGGCATCAATCAGGCCGTAATCGACGGCTATCGGATTGCGCCCGGCGGCCAAGCATCCGAGATGAAGTCGGTCGCCGCGCGCCGGACCCCGTCGATGCATGACCTCGATACCGTCAACCAACGTCACATGCTCAGGCAGCAGGGCCAGCAGGTCCAGGATCAAATCAGCAAAACGCTGGTGGCTCGGACCGTTTTTCATATGGGCCAGGGCCTTTCTCATGCCGCAGACGATGCCGAAGATATTCTTGACCGCCAGGGTCACGTGCATCTGCGTGTGCGCTTTGATTTTCGGCAGATTGACGAGCAGATCGCAAGCCAGCGCTTCTTCGGCAACAGCGATGGCGACACCGTGGGCCAGCCGTACCGGCCGCGGGGTTCTGAGCTCGACGACTCTGAGGTCCAGATCCCCGAGCAGACTGCTGATTCCCTGTCGTTGCATGACCTGGGCGGCACTGCCGAAGGACGGCGAATCACCGATGACAAGCCGGGCGCCGCGATCGAGAAACCACTCGGCCACCGCCCGCAGGAACCTCCTGTCGGTGCAAGCCAGCGGTGGAGCCAGAGCGCTGACCAGATTCGGCTTGAGCAACACCGTTGTGCCGGCCAGCGTCGCCGGCAGTCGGCACAAGGGGGCACAGCGATCGAGAAACTCGTGCAACCCGCGCTTCTCGTAGGCCGCACAACGACCGAGCAGGACCGGAATCAATTCAGCCATCAGGCAACGCCAACCGACACGGAGCGGGCGGCTTCACCCGCAAATCAGCGGGCAAAAGAAATGGTTCGGGTCCTGATAACATTTTCATCGCCTTGAATCTCGGTGATAATTTCCTCGGCGACATCCTGCTCCATATCGATGATATTGTAACCGATGCTGCCGTTGGACTCGTTCTTGAATGAACTGATATTGATCTGGTGACTGCCGAGAATGTTAGTGATAAAAGCGATCATCCCCGGTACGTCACGGTTGATGACGATCAGCCTGGTCCGAACCTGATCGGCCGGAATCGTCTCGATGTTCGGGAAATTGACGCTATTGGTGATATTGCCATACATCAGGTAGTTGGCAAGTTCCCGAACCGCCATCCGGGCACAGTTCTCCTCCGATTCGGTCGTCGATGCTCCAAGATGCGGCGTCAACAGCACCTGCTCATGACCAATCAACTTGACACTGGGAAAATCGGCAATATAGCCGAGCAGCTGCCCGCTTGCCAAGGCCTCCAGGACGGCATCTTCGTCAACGATCGGACCGCGGGCGTAGTTGATCAGTAACGCGCCAGGTTTCATCCGGGCGATGAACTCTCGATTGACCATGCCCCGGGTCTTGTCGATCAGCGGCACATGCACACTGACGATATCGGCATCACCGATGGCATCGGACAGGGTCTGGGTGATCTGCACATCGGGCAGTAGCTTATGGATATTGGCCAATACCGGTTTCGGGTCGAAACCCTTGACCTTCATGTACCTATGGACCCCACCGTTGGCCAGCCTGACGCCGATCTGGCCGAGACCGATCACGGCAAGGGTCCGACCGGCGATTTCCACGCCGCGAAAGGCGGCTTTGCGGCGTTCCACCTCTTTGGCAACCTTGTCCGCCTCGATTTCGGCCAGCGATTGGCAAAAGGAAATGCCCTTGTAGATATTGCGCTGCCAGACGCCGATCATCGGAAAGACCAGGTCGACCACGGCATTGGCATTGGCACCCGGGGTATTGAAGACGCAAACTCCTCGCTCGGTCGCCTTGGCCACCGAGATATTGTTGACACCGGCACCGGCTCGGGCCACCGCCAGCAGCGAGGGGAAATCGTCGGTATCGACCGGTGAGCTGCGAACCAGGATGCCGTGCGGATCGGTTTCGTCATCACTGACGACGAATTGTTGCCCGAGCTGAACGAGCCCCTTGCGGGCGATGGCGTTGATTTTTCTGATGCGATATGCGTTCACGGGATACTCCTTGTGGTAACGGGTTGTCAATTGCACCGCGCTGGTGCACTGGAGCCAGTTGCTGAGCCCTGCTATATATAACTCCCATGATTGGCAGTGGCAACGAACAATGAAAAATTGGCGTCAGGTCGGACCGGCCAGCCCGGGGAGTGATTTTCGTATAAACCCGGGACTGCAGGTCAATCGCTGATTGTCAATAAAACGGTTTTCTGCAAGCCAAACACCCGTTCTTCCCGCTGCGTCAAAAAACAGAGTAGCGCCCCGTCGGGCGGATCACTGCACCCGGTTTGCTCGAGCAGCTGCGGAGAAAAACGATAGAAGATCTGCTTTTTGATAAAACGACTGCGGCCCCGCCGGTCGAACAATCCGTCGATGGCAGCGGGCAGCCGCCGGTACATCTCATCACGCAGCTCCTCGAGGGTGACGTCCTGCTGCAGGTGATCGGGCAGGAAGCGGTGGCCACAGCGCAGCCAATCATAGGTGAGCAGCTCCCGGCACAGATCAGCGTCGCCGCGGCCGTAGAGATGTTCAAACAGCAGGATGCTCAGGGTTTCCTGGGTCGTTCCGGCGCCGCTAAAAACTCGGCGCACGAAGAGCTTGGCCAGGTCCCGGAAAAACATCGCCATGTCCTCGCCGCCGGCAACGAGATAGCGCCACAGGGCGACAAAATAACGATTGTTGACGAACCGCTCCAGACACTCGCCGCGCCGGTACAACGCGCGCAGGGCCGTCTCATCCAGCCAGCGATTGGCAAAAACCGGATAGGGCGGCCGCGGGCTGAAGCGGTAGTGATGGACCGGAGCTGTTGCCGCCATCTCGGTTCCGGGCAGGATCTTGAGCAGTCCCATCTGGATGTAATGGGGCTCCATGGCAAAGGCGTCGTTGATCGAGCGGGCAAAGGTTGCCGCCGATTCAAACGGCAACCCGAGAATCAGGTCGACATGGAGGTGGATCGTCTCCAGTCGTCGCAACCGGCGAATCGTTTCTGCCGCAGTTTCCGGATCGACCGGCCGCCTGATCGCCGCCAGCGTCGACGGATTGGTCGACTGCAGACCGATCTCGAATTGGAACCGGCCCGCTTCGACAGTCTCGAGAAAGGCAAACATCTCCTCGGTGAACCGATCCGGAGCGAGTTCGAAATGAAACAGGGTTGGCCCGTCCTGCTCGGCGAGAAAGCGCCAGATGGCCAAAGCCCGCTGCGGTCGATCGTTAAAGGTCCGGTCGACGAAGCGCAGGGTCTTCGGCCGATGAACCAGGATCGCCGCCAACTCCATCCGAACCTGATCGAGATCTTTGTGGTACAGGCCATGCTCTGCCGACGACAGGCAATAACTGCAGGAAAACGGACAGCCGCGCGAGGATTCGTAATAGACGGCGCGATTGGCCAGCGGGCCGGCAAAGTCTTCCGGTCGATACGGACTGGTCAATACGCGGCCGGCACCGTGAAAGGACGGCGCCCGATAGTGTCCCCGCACCTCTTTTTGCCGAAGGTCGCGGTAAAAATCGCTGCCGGCCGCCTCGATGGCCCCGCTGAAGATGCACACCCGGTCCCGGTCGGCACAACGTATGCCGATCACCTCGGCCTGCGGGCCGCCGACCACGATGCGCGGTCCATTGGAGACGACGAGCAGATCGTCAATAAGGTGTTCGAGCAGCTCGCTGTTCCAGATGACCGCGGAAAAAAACAGATAGTCGGCAGGTTCGTCGGCCAACTGCTGCACAATCTCATAGGGAGGATCGTTGATGGTGAACTGGCGGATGGCCACCGCGGCATCGGGCAGATGGTGCTCCACCTCCTGACGAAGATAAAAACAAGCCAGACAGGAATGGGTATAGCGGGCATTGATGCCGACGGCGACAATTTTCATGTCGTCCCCCGCACCTGTCGAGACCGGCCCCAGTTTTTTTTAGCATCCATGGCCATGCTGGTTATAAGTATCCAATACGCTGCATAACACGTTTTGTCTCTGGACTTCAGGGGAGCTTGAAAAATTCGAAATTTCATTCAAGATCGAGGCGTGCAAGAAAATTTTACCGCAGGCATATACATCATATTCCGAGGATAAGATTTGATTGCGCAACGATGAGATTGGGCGAAATAACAATTTTTCAAGTTTCCCTTTAAACCTGCCGGTTCCAACGTGCTCTGTCCGGTATGCACCCTGACGAAACCATGAAATGTTTCACCGACGAGAATCCCCATGACCCGTCTTTGTACCATGATTCTCTATAGCCTGGCAATGACCCTCGCTATTGCCGCCGCAACCGGTGCCATGACCACCGCGCCGGCCGCTCAGACCGCCCCCCGGATCGAGCTGGCCGTCTCTTTCGACCAGCACCAGGGCCTGCTCCGCGGCACCACCAAACTGACCCTGCCGGCCGGCAACGGGCTGACCCTGCTGCTCGGCGATCTGCGAATCACCGCTGCATTGCTCAGTCTTCCGGGCCGGGAGAACCTGCCGCTGACCATCACCACAGCTGGAACTCTGCCGCTGCCGGCGGCACCCCATGAGCAACGCGTACTGCTTTCCTACGAGAAGCAGGTCGGCGACACCTTTGCCAACAGTATCACCGAGGAAGCAATCGTCCTGACCTCGTCCTGGCACCCGGTGCCCGACCGACCGGTCATTTTTTCGCTGACCGCCCGGGTCCCTCCCTCCTTCCTGGTGATCAGCGAAAGTGATCACCTGCCGGAACCGGACCGGGACGGCTGGATCGACTTTTCCTTCTCTCAGCCGGTCAGGTCGCTGCATCTGGCCGCCGCGCCGTACCACAAGTACAGCCGTACGGTTCGCGACGGTCTGAGCGTTCACACCTTTTTCCTGCCCGGCCAGCAGGAATTGGCCGACGACTACCTCGAAGCCGCGGCGGCCTATCTGAGCAGATACGAGCGTACCATCGGTCCCTACCCCTACGCCCACTATGTTATTGCTGAAAACAGCAAACAGACCGGACTCGGCCTGCCGACCTTCACCCTGCTTGGCAGCCAAGTTATCCGGCTACCGTTTATCCGGCACACCTCGCTCGGACATGAGATTCTTCATTCCTGGTTCGGCAACAGTATTACAATCGCCCCGGGTTCCGGCAATTGGGTCGAGGGATTGACCACCTATCTGGCGGACCTGGCCTATCGCAGTGAGGCCGGCGAAGGTGCGGCAGCGCGCAAGGAGGCGCTGCTCTCCTATCTCAGCTATGTGACTCCGCCGACACCGCCCCTGCGCAGCTTCATCGGGGTCGGTCACGATGATCGGTCGGGTAACCGTGACCGGCGCGCGGTCGGTTATACCCGTTCAGCCCTGCTCTTTCACGAATTGGCCGTACGGCTCGGCGATGCCGCCTTTTCCCGGGCTATCCGGCAATTCTACAACGATTTTCGCGGCCGAGCGGCCTCTTGGGACGACCTGGAGAGGCTCTTTGCCGCCGAAGCGGGTCGGCCGCTGGACCGCTTCTTTCGCGAACGCCTCGATCATAACGAACTGCCGACACTTGCCGTGGAAGACGTCCGTACCGCTTCACGTGCCGATCACACCGTGCTCAGCTTTACCGTCGTTCAACAGCAGGAGCACTCCTACGAACTGCTGCTGCCGGTTACGGTGACCACCGTCGGCGATCCGATCACCCGTCACCGTTTGATCTCCGAACCGCGGACCGCAATTGAGCTGGACCTTGACACCCAACCTCTGGAGCTGATTATCGACCGGGACTACGATCTGGCCCGTACCCTATCCGGGCCGGAACGAAGGCCGGTCTGGTCGCAGATCATGGGCTCGGACCGGGTCCTGACGGTACTTGCCGACGGCGCGGAACGGCACCGCTATGAGCCCTTTCTCAGACTTGCCGAGCATAACTCCTGGCCCGTTGTCGAAACCGGCGATATCGACGCCACCACACTGATCGACAAGGACCTGATCTTCCTCGGCACCTCCGGAGAGGAGAGCCGCGGTCTGTTCGGCACCCCGGGGCTGCCGTCCGACGGTTTTGCCCTGGAGATGCGTGTCCATCCGTTGCGGCCGGAACGGGTCGTCGCACTGGTCTCCTCTGACAGTGCCGAACAGACGGCTGCCGTGGTGGGGCGGCTCAGTCATTACGGTCGTGCCTCGTTTCTCCATTTCCGCCAGGGCAGGCTCGTTGAGCAATCATTCACCCCGTCCCGGCAGGGCATCCGGGTCAGACTGCTGGAGCGCCCGACCGGGCTGGCCCGGGCCGAGCTGGACGACTTTGATCGCCTCGTCGAGCAACTCAGTGACAATCGGGTCGTCTATATCGGCGAGACGCACACTTCCCGGGCCGACCATCTGCTGCAGCTGCTGCTTATCGAGGCCCTGCACCGACGCGATGGAGACCTGGCCATCGGCATGGAGATGTTTCCCGCCTCCAGCCAGCCGGCCCTTGATCGCTACATCTCCGACCCTGATTTCGATGAAGCCGACTTCCTCCGGGAAGCACACTATTTCGATGTCTGGGGCTACGATTACCGTTTGTTTCGGCCGATCTTCGCCCTGGCCCGAAAACACCGGATTCCTGTCATCGGACTAAACGTCGAGCGGCAGCTCGTCAGCACGGTTTATAACTCGGGCGGCATTGACAAGCTGCCCGACGAGCAGCGGTTGGTGCTGCCCGTCGACCGCGACCTAAACCTGCCCGGCTACCGGGAGCGGCTCGTATCCATCCATGCCCAGCACGCCGGCAGCGGAGACGGCGCACGCAGCCCGGAAAGCTTTATCGAGGCTCAGGTCCTCTGGGACGAGGGCATGGCAGCGGCAATTCACCGCTTCCTCAGTGATCATCCGGGAAAAAAGATGGTGGTCCTGGCCGGCAGCCAGCATACCCGCATCGACTCGGGCATCCCGCCGCGCCTTGCCCGGCGGCTGGCCGTCACCCAGGCAACGGTCGGCAATCTGGCCAGTCAATCCATGGCGGCGTTGCGCGATACCGTAGATTATCTGTTTTACCTCGACAGCGAGGCGTTACCGGAAAGGGGCCGGATTGGCGTCAACCTGCAGGACCCCGAGGATTTTTCGGCCGGCCTGCAGATCGTCGGTCTTGAACCGGGATCGCACGCGGCGGCGGCCGGCCTGCAGGTGGGCGATAGACTGCTCGCCATCGACAAGCAAGCGATCACCGATCTGAGCGACGTCCGCATTGCGATGCTCGAGAGACGTCCCGGTGAACTGCTGCCGATCACCATCGGCCGCGCCGGACCGGACGAGCAGCAGGAGATTCAACTCCAGGTGGAGTTGAGCGGATCGCCGGCGCCGCATCCGCCGGTGATGATGCCGGACAGATAGCCGGCAGCGGACAGACACCCGGCCAAGGCTCAGATATCCAGTTCGAGCCCCACCGGGCAGTGATCGGAGCCATCTATCTCGTTTAGAATAAAGGCTTCACGCACCGCCCCGCGATCGATCAGGTCGCGGCTGACAAAGAAATAGTCGATCCGCCAGCCGGCGTTGTTCCGCCGGGCATTGAATCGGTAACTCCACCAGGAATATTTGACGGTATCGGGGTAGAGGGCGCGAAAGGTATCGACATAGCCGCGAGTGACAATATCGTCGAGCACGTCACGTTCGATCCGCAGAAAGCCGGAACGATCCTTGTTGGCCTGGGGGTTCTTCAGATCGATTTCGTTGTGGGCGGTATTGAAGTCGCCGGTAATCACCAGGCTGCGTCCCTGCTCACGCAGCCGATCAGTATAGGCAAAAAAATCGCGATAGAAATCGAGCTTGTAGCCGAGCCGATCGGCATCGCGCTGACCGTTCGGAAAATAGACATTGAAGAGGATGAACGGCCCGTAGTCCAGTTGCAGGACCCGACCCTCCCGGTCGAACCGGTCGATGCCGAACCCACAGCGCACCTCTCGGGGCTGGTGGCGGGCATAGACGGCCACACCGCTGTACCCTTTTTTATCGACTGAGTAATCCCAATACGAATCGTACCCGCTCAGAGCGAGCATCTCACCGGTCCGTTGATCCTGCTGCAGCTTGGTTTCCTGCAGGGCCAGGATATCTGGTGCCATCGCGGCCACCGCCTCGGCAAACCCTTTCTTGTAGATCGCCCGCAAACCATTGACATTCCACGATAACAGCCGCATCAAACACTCCTCGTCTATGCTTCTTAAAAAACAGGGAACCTTGAAAAATTATCATTTCGCCCAATTTCATCGTTGCGCAATCAAATTTATCCTCGGAATATCGTTTATGCCTGCGGTAAAATTTTCTAGCGCGCCTCGATCTTGAACGAAATTCCGAATTTTTCAAGCTCCCCAAAAGTTTAAACCAAACCGATCATCACCGCCGGCACCGATCGCCGAGCGCCGCCACCACCAACGCCGCCTGCCGGTCGACGGCACCGCACTGGTGATGGGCCGCGCGGGCGGCCTCTCCGGACCGTCGGGCCAGCTCGCCGGGATCGTCAAGCAAACACTGCAATCGATCCGCCAACTCCTCGGGCGAGGCTATCCTGAGGCCGCCGCCACTGGCCTCCAGCGTTGCCGCCGCTTCCTGAAAATCATCGGTCGACGGACCAAAAAAGACGACACAGCCCCAGCGCGCCGCCTCCATCAGGTTATGACCGCCGTAATCAACCAGGCTCCCGCCGATAAAGGCGCTACCGGCAATACCATACAATTCGGCCAGATCACCCATGGTGTCGACCAGGATGAAACGCTGACGACGACCCCGGTCGCCGTTAATTTCGCTGAGCAGATCAAAGGCCACCCCATGCTGACGGCAGAGCGCTGCGATCTGTCCCAATCGTTTTGGGTGCCGTGGCGCCAGCAGGCAGATCCGCCCGGTCTCGACCAAGAGACGCAGCAGGGGCAGCAGCATCGCCTCCTCCGGGGCATGGGTCGAGGCGGCGATAAACACCTGCTGCCCTCTGTCCACCTGTAGTCGTTGCCGCCAGTGCGCCCGCACCGCCGCGGGGTCCTGGAGCGGAGTACCGTCTTCCTTGACATTGCCGGTGACGATAACCCTCTCCGGTCGAACCCCCAGGGACAGGAAGCGCTGTCGGTCTTTTTCACCGATCACGGCAAGGCGGTCGAAATGAGCCAGTACCCTGCCGAAAAATGCTCGAAAGCGCTGATAGGTGCCGATGGACCGCTCGGACAGACGGCCGTTGAGGAGTACCGCAGCGGCGCCGGACCGCTTGACCGAATCGAGCAGCAGCGGCCACAGCTCCGTTTCCAGGCAGACATAAAGGATCGGGCGCAACTGCCGCACCACACGGCCGGCCACGCCAGGCACATCAAGAGGCGCCAGGAAGACCGGCAGCGAGCGAGGCAGCAGGGTCCGGGCAAAATCACGACCGTGGATGGTCATCGTCGTCACCACGAAACGTACCTCCGGCACCTGCTGCTGCAACCGATTGATCAGTTCCCGGGCAACAGTGATCTCGCCGATGGAAGCGGCATGCAGCCAGATCAGCGGCCGCCCCGGCTGCCGCTCTGCCCCCCGGTACCAGCCGAGCCGCTCGGTCAGGCCCCGGCGATGAATGCCGGTCAGCAGAACGATCAGCAGCAGGACGGGGAAACAGAGCCAGAACAGCAGCCCGACGATGATGCGGTAACACCAATACACCACTCTTCACCAATTTTTTCTGTGGAAAATGGTAACTCCGGGGCGGTCGGCTGTACCTCCGGCTGCTGCTCTCCGGCCTGATCGGCTGGTCTCAGAGGCCGGCAGACAGGCCATCCATGGCCTGGCCGCCGGACGCGGACGCCCTGTCCGCGCCCCTTCGGGCCCGGTTCTGAGCCCTGCCGGGCCTCCGCGATGCAGCCTGCGGCACAGCCGACCACCCCTCCCGGTTATCGTGATGCTTCTCATCGTTCGCTTTGTCTCTCAAGCAGGAGCAAACAGGATAATCTGGCGCGACGGAGGCCACTTTATCTTCTCGCTCTATGCATCCGCGGGAGGTGCGCTCCCAGATTCGTACGATGCACTAAAACCAGCAATGCAGCAGTCGTCAACCGGGAATCGGCAAACCGCGCCGAATCCTATCGGAAGAGCACGGCTGCTTGACAACGAGGGGCGAATCGAGTAGTGAGAACCTTTCCCGGTAAGCGGATCTTCAGGGAGGAGACGACATGAACAGATCAACAGGGATGATCACCATCCTGATTACCATGTTATGCTGTTTTATCAATGGAGCTGTATCCCCAGTGGAGGCAAAAATGAAGAATGGGTTGTACGCAAAGATCTTTACCGACAAAGGAGAAATCCTGTTGTCTCTGGAATTTGAAAAGACGCCGCTGACGGTCGCCAACTTCGTCGGCCTGGCCGAAGGTACCAAGGAACTCGGTGGTGGAACCGGTTCCGGTCGGACCCGGTTCTACGACGGCTTGACCTTTCACCGCGTCATCCCCGACTTCATGATCCAGGGCGGTTGCCCGCTGGGTACCGGAACCGGTGGACCGGGCTATACCTTTCCCGACGAAATCGATCCCAGCCTACGCCACGACCAGCCGGGCATCCTGTCGATGGCCAACGCTGGACCGGGGACGAACGGCAGTCAATTTTTCATCACCCACGTACCGACCCCGTGGCTCGACGGCAAGCACACCGTATTCGGTCGCGTCGTTTCCGGCCAGCAGGTGGTGGACGACATCAGGCAGGGCGACACCATCACGGCCGTGGAAATCATTCGTGTCGGCGACAAAGCGGAAGCCTTTCAGGCCGATCAGGCCGCTTTTGACAACCTGCTGCAAAATCTGGCCAAGCGACAGCAGGAAAAAGAACTGACCGCCTTGGAGGCCCAGCAGGAATTGATTGACAGCCAATTTGCTGACGCAGTCACCACGCCGAGCGGTCTTAAGTACCTGGTAGTCGAGGAGGGCGTCGGCGAGAGCACTCCACCCCAGGGAACCACCGTCACCGCCCACTACGCCGGCAGGCTTCTTGACGGCACACCGTTTGACAGCTCCTACGACCGGGGGCAGCCGATCAGGTTTCCGGTCGGGGCCGGCCGGGTGATCAAGGGCTGGGATGAAGCGTTTCTGACCATGAAAAAAGGGGAAAAACGGACCCTGATCATCCCGCCGCAGCTGGCCTACGGCAGTGCCGGAAGAGGGCCGATCCCGCCGAACGCTGTGCTCGTCTTCGATGTGGAACTGGTTGACTTCTAACCCCCACAATGGCCAATGTAAATAGGCGCCGTGGTCGGAAGGTCCGGTTAGTGAAAGTGAGCGGGGAACAGGTTAAAACCTGTCCCCCGTTGATAGTGATGCAGACGAACAGCTCGTGGCGCTAAAGCCGGAATCAACACGACCCGTCTCGGACAGCTCCTCGTCAGTACCACACTGACCGGGGGCATTGCCCCGAATCCCGGCACAAAAAAAATGCAGCGGTCATCCCTTTTCAGAGAAAGAGCACGGCGGCCCCTTTCACAAAACCAACCTTAAATATTTATAATTTTTACTGATATGTCACAGACCGGGTATATTTACCAGTTTTTTGCCCCGGTATTTATCAGGATTGTTCTTTTTTTCGCTTTTCGCTACAATAGAATCGACAGGTATACATGGATCGCTGGGGGGGCCCGCAATAGTCCATGGAGCAAGACCCAGGCACATATCACTTGGCAGACAGGGGTATGACCAAAATTTTCGAGAAACGAAGGACCGTAGATTTTCAGGGCTCACTGGACGTTATAGCGATCGAAAACGTCTTCCAACTCCTCTATTACACCAGTCTCTCCGGAAAGCTGCTGCTGCTCAATCCCCCGGCCAAGGCCACCTTTTATTTCAACGGCGGCAGCCTGGTCTGGGGGACCCTGCACACCCGGCAGAAACAATTGGGTCAGCGACTGGTCGAATTGAACGAGATTACCAGAGAACAGCTCGCCGAATGCCTCACCATCCATAGCAACCGGAACCAGCAGGCCCGTCTCGGTGCAATCCTGAAGGAAAAAGGTTTCGTTCGGGAAAACGTTTTGCAGGACTCTCTGAAGGCCCAGGTTAAAGACGCATTTTTCCACGTGCTTTCCTGGAACCAGGGAACCTTTGCCTTTATTTCCAATATCTCGGCAGAAGAAGAGATCGCCCTCAACGAACGGATCGACCATCTGCTGCTTGAAGGGATCATCAGCATCGATCACCGGGACAGCAAAAATCAGGTGCAGTAGGCCCGATTCCAGCCGGTCTCCCTACAACCCGATATCATCGGCAATCCGCTGCATCGCCGTTAGGCTCATCTCGCAGAAATGCGGCACGTCGATACCGAGCAATTCGCACTCGGCAATGATGGTACGATCGGCGCCGCGGGCAAATGCCTTTTCCTTGAAGCGCTTGCGCACCGACTTCGGCTTGACCGCAGCAAGTTTTTTCTCCGGGTTCACCAGCGCGGCGGCAACGATCAAGCCGGTCACCGTCTCCCCGGCGGCCAGCCCGTAATGCAACGGCTTTGAACGCGTGGCGCCGGGATGGGCCTGCAGGTTGTGCAGGCGAATCGCCTCGACAATCTCCGGATCGACCCCGCGATCGTTCAGTATCTCAACAGTCCGCGTGGTATGAGTATCCAGGTCGGGGTGACTTTCGGCATCAAGGTCGTGCAGCAAGCCGGCCAACCCCCACTTGTCGATATCCTCCCCCACCTCCTCGGCCACCGCCCTCAACACCGCTTCGGCGGCCAGGCTGTGATTGACTAGGTGCGGGCTGTGCAGGTGCTCGCATACCAGTTTATAAGCTTCTTCTCGGGTAATGCCGTAATCCGCCATGTCGTTCTCTCCTCCGCCGACTGTCAATAGCGCAGTCCGACCCGATCGCGAACCAGATCGAGGGTCGTGACGGCTTGCGCCCGGGCCTTTTCCGCGCCCTGTTTCATAATCCGTCGGACCTCACCCGGATCTGCCAGCAGTTCCTCCTTGCGGGCCCGGGCCGCAGCAAAATGCTCGCTGATCAACTCAAACAACTCCAGTTTGATATGGCCATAAGCAGCACCCCCATGCAGATAAAGATCACGGACTTCGGCGAGACGGGACGGCGAAGCAAAGAGGCGGAAAATCTGAAACAGATTGCACGTATTTGGATTTTTCGGCTCATCCACCCCGGTGGCGTCCGTCTGGATGGCCATGATCTTCTTTTTCAGTGCCTTTCCGTCAAGAAAGATGGGGATAGTGTTGTCATACGATTTGGACATCTTCTGTCCGTCCAGGCCGGGTACCGTCGCCGTCTGCTCATCGATGCCCGGTTCCGGGATCACGAAGGTTTCGCCATATTCATTGTTGAACTTCTGGGCAAGATCGCGGGCGACTTCAAGATGCTGTTTCTGATCCTTGCCGACCGGCACTTGTTCGGCCTGATAGAGCAGAATATCGGCAGCCATCAGGACCGGGTAGGCAAACAGACCGTGACTCGGACTAATGCCTTTGGCAATCTTGTCCTTGTACGAATGACAGCGCTCGAGCAGTCCCATCGGGGTCAGAGTCGAGAGGATCCAGGTCAACTCGCAAACCTCCGGGACATCCGACTGCACCCAGAACAGACATTTTTCCGGGTCGAGACCGAGGGCCAGGAAATCGGCGGCGGCCTCGATCGTCCCCTGCGCCAACCGGTCACGATCATGCACCGAGGTCAAGGCGTGCAGATCGACGATGAAGACATAGAGTTGCGCCCGTTCCATGTGGCCGATCATGGTTTTCATCATACCGAAGTAGTTCCCGATATGAAGCTTTCCCGAAGGTTGGATCCCTGACAAGATTCTCATGGCGATTTATTCCGTTGCGAAGACATCTTTGCGGTCCGGCCCGGTGCCGGTACAAAACGGAAGACACCTTACCGGAAAACAAAAAAAAAGGGGAGAGGGAAAAATCCCCCTCCCCGCAGCCGCTCTGCCGGCAACCTGGCTGAAGCTGTCGGCGGCTGGACTATTTCACTTCTTCAAAGTCGGCATCGACAACGTCATCGTCGCCTTTGCCGCCACCTTTCGAGCTGCCACCGGTCTGAGAAGACCCGCCTTCGGGGCCACCAGCATCGCCGCCGTCGGGATTCTCCTTGGCGGCCTGGGCATACATGATCTCCGCCAATTTGTGCGATGCGGTGGTCAGCGCCTCGATACCACTCTTGATGGTCTGAAGATCGTCTCCCTTCAGGGCGTTTTTGACATTTTCCAGTTCTTTCTCTACGTTGCCTTTGGTTTCACCGTCGACCTTGTCGCCGAGGTCTTTAAGGCTCTTTTCCGTCGCATGCACCAGGGCATCACCCTGGTTCTTGGCTTCGACCAGTTCACGCCGCTTACGGTCTTCTTCGGCGTGCAACTCGGCGTCCTTCTTCATACTCTCGATTTCCGCCTCGGTCAGGCCCGATGAAGCGGTAATACGAATCGATTGTTCTTTGCCGGTGCCGAGGTCCTTGGCGGACACGTGCAGAATACCGTTGGCGTCGAGATCAAAGGTTACTTCAATCTGCGGGACACCGCGGGGAGCCGGCGGGATATCGGTCAATTCGAAACGCCCGATGGTCTTGTTGTCCTGAGCCATTTCCCGCTCACCCTGGAGCACATGGATGGATACGGCCGGCTGGTTGTCGGCGGCGGTGGAAAAAATCTGACTCTTCTTCGTCGGCACCGTGGTATTCTTTTCAATCAGTTTGGTGGTCACGCCGCCCAATGTCTCAATGCCAAGAGACAGCGGAGTAACGTCGAGCAGCAGAACGTCCTTTACGTCCCCTTGCAGGACACCACCCTGGATAGCAGCGCCGATCGCCACGACCTCGTCGGGGTTGACTCCTTTATGCGGAGTCTTGCCGAAGATCTCCTCGACTTTGGCCTGGACCCGCGGCATCCGGGTCATCCCGCCAACCAGGATAACTTCATCGATTTCCGATGCATCGAGACCGGCATCCTTCAGTGCGGTGCGGCACGGACCGACTGTCCGGTCGATCAAATCTTCAACGAGCCCTTCAAATTTCGAACGGCTGAGTTTCACGTTGAGATGTTTCGGGCCGGTCGCATCGGCGGTGATAAACGGCAGGTTAATATCGGTCTCAACGGTGCTGGACAATGCCATCTTGGCCTTTTCCGCCTCTTCCTTGAGACGCTGCAGGGCCATTTTGTCGCCACGCAGATCGACCCCCTGATCACGTTTAAATTCATCTGCCAACCAGTTGACGATGCGCATGTCGAAATCTTCACCGCCAAGGAAGGTATCACCGTTGGTCGATTTGACCTCAAATACGCCGTCGCCGATTTCCAAAATCGAAATATCGAATGTGCCGCCGCCAAGATCGAAAACGGCGATCTTTTCCTCGTTCTTCTTATCCAGGCCATAGGCCAGTGAAGCAGCGGTCGGCTCGTTGATGATACGCTGTACGTTGAGACCGGCGATCTTACCGGCATCTTTGGTGGCTTGTCGCTGCGAATCGTTGAAATAAGCGGGTACGGTAATGACCGCATCGGTTACCTCTTCGCCGAGGTATTCCTCCGCCGTCTGTTTCATCTTACCCAACACCATCGCAGAAATCTCTGCCGGTCGATAGCTTTTGCCCTCAACTTCGATGGCCACGCTGCCGCTGGTTCCCTCGACAATTTTAAAGGGGCTCAGGCTGATCGATTTCTGCACCTCAGCATCGGTGAACTTGCGGCCGATCAAGCGCTTGACGGCATGCAGGGTGCGGGTTGGGTTGGTCACCGCCTGTCGTTTGGCAACCTGTCCGACGAGCCGCTCATTGTTATCGACAAAGGCCACCACCGACGGCGTCGTTCTGTTTCCTTCCGAGTTAGCGATCACCTTCGGGTCACCGCCTTCCATTACCGCCACACAAGAGTTGGTGGTACCAAGATCAATTCCGATGATTTTACCCATAATTCCTCTCCTTATATCAAATAAACCGGACCGTCAGTTCCAATCCGAATTCCTACCGGATATAGTCAGTTGTCAAATAATCCTCTATCACAATTCTCATTTATCCAGGGTTGTCAAGGGGATCGATACGCTCTTCTGCCGCAAAGTCGATCACTGGACGGCCCCGGAAGAAACAACCACCCGCGCCGCCCGCAGCAGGCGGTCCTTATAGCTGTAACCTTTCTCGAATTCACTGATCACATGGTTGGTCGGCACCGAATCACTCGGCTCCATGGCCAGCGCTTCCTGAACGTTGGGATCGAATGGCTCGCCGGCGCTCGACATCGGTCTAACTTCAAATTTTTCCAGGATGGTGAGCAGACTCTTCAATGTCAGCTGAACACCTTCACGCAACGCCTCAAGATTCTTTTCCGCTTCAAGGCCCTCGACGATCCCCTGGTCTACGGCCCGTTCGAGGTTATCAACCACCGGCAGCAGTTCGCGAAAAATCGGCTCACCGGCATACTTGAGCATCGTCGACCGTTCGCGTTCCATCCGCTTCTTGTAGTTCTCAAACTCGGCGGCAACACGCAGCACCTTATCGCGGAGTTCGGCAGACTCGGCACGCGCTCTTTCGAGCTGCTGTTCGATGCTCTCTTCCTCCGCAACCAGTGCTTCTCCCTCATCAGAAGGCGTCGTATCCGCTGTTTCCGCCACTTCGTCTTCCCAGGGCTGTTCGTGTTTGCTGTCCTTAGTCACCAATACCTCCGCTTAAAAAACCACACGTGAACCGAGCAATACGCACGCAACTGTTCGTCCGGAACGTTCGTCCCGCAGACGCGTCCCCAAACCTGAGCGAACAATAATGAGCGCATTTTTCGTTGTCAAGCTGACCCCGGAAAAAAGCAAAGAGCGGGGTTCGGCCCGATTTTCACTATGTCGGACGGAAAGGCAAGGAAGGACAAGAAAAAGCAAAGAGGGCCCGGTCAGCACCTCAGTCGGCAGAGCCGGGGGCCACCGGCTTATGGTTCGTCATATTTCTGCAACTTGTTTTGCAGGGTCTTGCGGGTGATGCCGAGACGGCGCGCCGCCTCACTCTTGTTGCCGCCGGTCTCCTCCAGCGTCTGCAGGATCAGCAGCCGCTGGGCCTCCTGCAGCGTGGCCGGACGCTCTCCGGTGGTAACGGGATGCTGCCTGGCATAGTTTTGCACCTGCAGCGGCAGACTTCGCTCGGTCAGCTGATCGCCGCGCATCAGAATGATGCCCCGCTCGATGGCATTTTCCAACTCCCGGACATTTCCGGGCCACGGATAGGAACAAAGCAACTCCATGCAGGCCGGCGCAACCGACTGAACCCGCCTCCGGTTCTTGTCGGCGAAGTGCTTGACGAAGAAATCGACGAGCAGCGGAATGTCCTCGCGCCGTAGGCGCAGCGGCGGCACCTCGATGGTCACCACGTTCAGCCGGTAAAAAAGATCCTCGCGAAACACTCCGGCGGCCACCTCTTGCTCCAGGTTACGATTTGTGGCGGCGATAATGCGCACCTGAACCGACAGCGAATCTTCGCCGCCGACCCGCTGCACTTCACCTTCCTGCAAGGCTCGAAGCAATTTAACCTGCATGGCCGGCGTCGTCTCGCCGATCTCGTCGAGAAACAACGTCCCCCCGTCGGCCTGCACAAAACGGCCGTCGCGACGGCGATCGGCCCCGGTGAAAGCGCCCTTTTCGTGGCCAAACAATTCCGATTCGAGCAGAGATTCGGCAAGCGCCGCACAATTGACCTTGATGAACGGTCCCTGTCGACGCTCACTGTTGCGGTGCAGGGTTTCGGCCACCAGCTCCTTACCGGTACCGGACTCCCCGGTGATCAGTACCGTGGCCTCGGTCGGCGCCACATAGGAAATCATTTCCAGCAGCTCGCGCATCGGCGGCGAGTCGCCGATAATCCTGGTCTCCAGGAGTCCCTGCTCCTCACCTACCTGCTGCCGTCGCTCTTCCACCTGGTGGTGATCGACGGCCCGTCGCAGGCTCAGCCGCAGCCGGTCGAAATCGAGCGGTTTGGTCAGGTAATCGTGGGCCCCCTGTTTAATGAGGTTGACCGCATCATCGACCGAAGAATAGGCGGTCATGATGATCACCGGCAGTGCCGGCCTGATCCGGTGAATCTCGGCAAAAGCCTCGTGGCCGCTCATTCGGGCCATACGCACATCCATCAGCACCGCATCGTAGGCACGTTCCCTTATGGCCGCAACCGCAGTATCACCATCGTCGGCCTCGACGCACTGCCAGCCCCAGTCCCGCAGCAGAGAGCGCAGCATGAAGCGATGCACCTGTTCGTCGTCGACAACCAGAATGCTCCCGGCCACCTTGCTTGGTACCATCGCCGAAGTTCCCCGGCTACGCTCCGTGCAGTTTGGTCAACAGCCAGGCCATATTTTCACCGAGCTGCCGCATGGTCTTCATGCCCTCCTCGTCACCGCTCACGTCGCCTTTTTCGCGGCCATGGCCGATATTCCAATAACTCGACCCGACAACGATCATCTGGCCGATCAGGAAAAAGTGGTTCATCGAATCAAAGGCGTGAATGGCGCCGGCCCGACGGGCCGCTACCACCGACGCCCCGAGTTTGCGCCGGTACAGGTCGCCGTTTGCCCGGCTGACCATACCACAGCGATCGATCAGGGCCTTCATCTCACTGGAAACATCGGCAAAATAGGTCGGCGAGCCGAGAATGATGGCGTCGGCCTGAACCATTTTGGCGATGCACTCATTGATGATGTCGTCCTTGACCGCACAGGTGCCGTCTTTTTCCTTGAAACAAACATAACAGGCCTTGCAGCCTTTCGGGTTGGTTCCGGCCAGTTCGACCAATTCCGTCTCCGCCCCTGCCTCAGCCAACGGCTGCAGGACCGCTTCGAGCAGCATGGTCGTGTTTCCCTTTTTTCGCGCACTACCGTTAAATGCCACTACCTTCATCTCCTACCCCCTGAGATATTGCCGGTTGAATGTTTGACCGGACCGTGATCGGCCGGCAGACTCCGTTGAAAAACTTCCACTTTCTCCTTGAAGCAAGTATATAAACACGGATAAAAGAGAGAGACAATTCTTTTGACGACGGCAACCGTCTGCCGCCCCGAAGCCGACAGACGTGCATCTGAGAATACCGCGCCGGGTCATCACCGACCGGCCCATACCGATCGTCCCGAACCGGAACCTCGCGCAGCGCGACCATGCCATGGACCCCATCCTGATCCTGACCACCGGCGGCACCATCGACAAACTCTACTTCGATGCCCGCAGCACCTATGAAGTCGGGCCGCCGCACGTGGAAAAACTGTTGGCCGAACTGAACCTGTCGCCCCCGTATCGAATCGTTTCCCTGATGCGCAAGGACAGCCTCGATCTCACCGACGAGGATCGCCGGGTCATCTGTCGGGCTGTGGCCGAAGCGTCGGAGCGGAGGGTACTGATCACCCACGGTACCGACACCATGGCCGAGACCGGCCGGGCCCTGGCTGAGGCGGTCGGCAAGACCATCGTCCTGACCGGCGCCCTGCAACCGGCATTATTCCATAGCAGCGACGCCCTGTTCAATATCGGCGGCGCTCTGATCGGAGTGCAGACCCTGCCGGCCGGGGTCTATATCGTTATGAACGGCACCGTCTTCAAGGCCGACAACGTCAGAAAAAACAAAGACATCAATCGTTTCGAGCGGCTGTCCGACAGCCGCCGTGCAGAGTGAGGTTCCGTGCGCACTCAAGCCGTTCAAAAATTGGTCCTGCTGGGCCTGGTGTTGATCATTTCAGCGGTATTCCTGTCGATGATTCAACAATTTCTGATGCCGCTGTTCATGGCCGGGCTTTTCTCCGCGATGCTCAGTCCGACCCATCGCTGGCTCAACGAGAAACTCGGCAACCGCCCGCAAATCGCCTCGGTCCTGACGGTGGTCGCCATGGTGCTGCTGGTCCTGGCACCGCTTTCGGTGTTGATTGGCGTGGTGGTGGGCCAGGCGATCAACGTCGCCCAGTCGATCACACCGTTCGTCCAGACCCTGATCAACGAACCGACGATCCTCAACCGCTATATCGAGAAAATCCCCTATCTCGACCAGCTCCTGCCATATCGCGACGTACTGATCGAAAAGGCCGGCCAGCTGGTCGGCACCGTCAGTTCCTTCCTGATCGACGGATTGTCGTCGGTGGCCAATTTGACCATCAACGCGATCTTCGGCACGATCGTGATGCTCTACGTGATGTTTTACTTCCTGTTCATGGGCGACGTCCTGCTCGGCAAGATTCTCTATTTCCTACCGCTGCGCGATGCCGACGAGCAGTTGCTGCTACGCCGCTTCACCTCGGTGACCCGGGCCACCATCAAGGGCACGTTGATCATCGGCCTGCTACAGGGCTCGATCTGCGGGCTGGCCTTTGCCCTGGCCGGCATCAACGGCTCGGTATTCTGGGGCACGGTCATGGCGGCGGCATCGATCATCCCGGCCTTCGGCACAGCCCTGGTCTGGGTGCCGGCGCTGGTCATCCTGCTGCTCATCGGCGATTTCAGCGGCGCTCTCATCTTGGCGCTGCTCTGCGGCGCGGTGGCCGGCAATCTCGACAACCTGGTGCGGCCGCGCCTGGTCGGCAAGGATACTGAAATGCACGATCTCTTCGTGCTCTTCGGCACCCTGGGCGGCATTGCCATGTTCGGCATCCTCGGCATCATCATTGGCCCGATCATCGCCGCGCTGTTCATTACCATCTGGGAAATCTACGGCACCGTTTTCCGCGCCTACCTGCCGGATATGAACATGGTGCTCCGGCCGGATCGCCGGCAACATGCTCCTCCGGAAACCGATCAGAGGCAACCCGACGACACCGGCCCCGAACCGAAAACTGATAACGAGGCGCCCGATGGGCATCGAGATTGAAAGAAAATTCCTGATCGTCGGCTCCGACTGGCGGCAGACCGCCGTCGGCACCACGTATCGGCAAGGTTACATCGTCGCCGACCGGGAGCGGACCGTGCGGGTCCGCCGCGCCGGAGAGCGGGGTTTCCTGACTATCAAGGGTCCCGGTGACGGCGCACGCCGGCTCGAATTCGAATATGAGATTCCGATCGCAGAGGCCGACGAGATGCTCGCAACACTCTGCCCCGGCCCGCTGATCGAAAAGATCAGGTACTGGGTCGACTATCAGGGCTTTACCTGGGAGATCGATGAGTTTTTCGGTGAAAACCGCGGCCTGCTGCTGGCAGAGATCGAGCTGGCCGACGAGCACCAGATCTTCGCCCGCCCCTCCTGGGTCGGCGCCGAGGTCACCGGGGATCACCGCTATTACAATGCCTGCCTGGCGCGCTCTCCCTATGCAAACTGGAAAGAATAAAACGATCAGGCCAACGGACGCAGCGCCCGGAACACTGCAACCGTTCCCAGGGCGTTGTCGCCGCCGTCCCGCGAGAACCGGCCCGATCTCCACTGCGGCCATCGCGTCTGCGGCAGCAGTCCAAAGGAGGGGGGCAACGTGAACCTGGCCTGCATCTGCCATGTCATGAGCACCCTGTTGTTGGTAACCGGCGGCTCATTGCTGTTGCCGATAACCTGTTCCCTGTTCTATGGCGGGGACGACCTGTGGCCCCTGGCTGTTTCGGCCTGTGTTATCTCGTCGGCGGGCCTGCTGCTGCGCCTGTTCTTCCGACATTTCAGCGATCTTAGTTTCAGAGAGGGGGTGTTGGTCGCCGCAAGCGGCTGGGTCATCATCTCTGCGCTGTCTACGTTGCCGTTCTTGCTGCATGGCTCCATCGGCTCGTTCACCGACGCCTATTTCGAGATGATGTCGGGCTACACCACCACCGGAGCGAGTATCCTTACCGATATCGAGGCCCTGCCGCACGGGCTGCTGTTCTGGCGCAGCCAGACGCATCTGCTCGGTGGCATGGGCTTTTTGACTCTGACCCTGATTTTCCTGCCGCACGGCATGGGAAGTCTGCGCATCTTTCGGGCCGAATCGAGCCCCGGTCAGGTCATCACTCGGGAAAAATTCGTCGCTCGCAACCGTGACGCGATGATCTGGTTGTGGGCCATCTACCTTTCCCTGAACATCCTGCAGGCCGGCTTGCTGCTGCTTGGCGGCATGGACCTCTTTAACGCGCTGTGCACCGCTTTCGGCACCGTATCCACCTCGGGCTATTCGCCGAAAAACGCCTCCATCGGTCATTACGGCAGCGCCTACATCGACTGGGTCGTGATCACCTTCATGTTCCTCGGCGGAATCACCTTCCTGCTCTACTACCAACTGCTGCGCGGCCGGCTCGGCAGTGTCGTGGCCAATACCGAATTGCGCTGGTATCTAGTGCTGCTGAGCGCCTTCTGCGGTGCCGTATCGCTCGATCTCTGGGCGGCCGGCACCTACGAAAGCTTTGCCGAAGCGCTGCGATTCGGCACCTTTCAAGTGACATCGCTGCTGACCACCACCGGTTTCACCACCGCCGATTATGAGCGCTGGCCGCAGGCCGCCCAGATGTTCCTGTTCGTCGTCTGTTTTATCGGCGCCTGCGCCGGCTCGACGACGAGCGGTATCAAGGTGGTGCACTACGTTATTCTGTGTAAATATCTCGTCGGGGCCATCAAAAAGATTTTCATTCAGCCCCTGTCGGTCGTCTCCGTCCGCCTCAACGGCCGTCCAGTGGAGCAGGCGGTCATCGATCTGGCGGTCTGCTATTTCGTCGTCAACATCTTCATGGTCCTGCTTGGCGGTTGCGTCATGGTCCTCTCCGACCGGCTCGACTACCTGTCGGCAATGAGTGCCGTCATCTCGTCACTGATGAACATCGGTCCGGGGTTCGGCGCTGTGGGTCCATCTGAGAATTTCGCTTTCATCTCCGATTTCGGCAAATGGTTCCTCTGTTTTAATATGCTGGTCGGCCGGCTGGAGATGTTTTCCGTGCTGATTATCTTCTTCCCCGCTTTCTGGCGACGCTAACGGGTACCGGCAGTTTATCTGGAATCAGTTTTCCGGGCTGGCCGGTTTTACCGGAGACTGCGGCAAGAAGGCCCAGCTGGACGGAAAGTCAGGCCCGAAGGGCTGTAGACAGGGCGCCGCTTTTCATTGTTCGTTGTAACTTCCCGTCAGGGGGGGCTAGACCGCAAAGAGACGACGGACGTGCCGCAGCTGCAGCGACTGGCAGACGACAATGGCCCGTTCACCGGCCTTGATATGGGTGTCGCCGACGGCGATCCGCCAGCTGTCGGCACGAAAGACGGCACCGACCAGGATGTGGTCTTGGAAGGAGGGATCGAGCCGGGCCAACGGCTTTTTCGTGATCGGCGATTTCGGCGCGGCCACCAGTTCCACCACCTCGGCATCAAAACCGTGCAAATGCGCGACCGAAAGAAGTTCACTGCGCCGAATATATTTCATGATTTCACTTGCCGCCATGATCTTTTTATTCAGGGCCAGATCGATACCGATGGTTGACGCGAGCACTAGATAATCTTCCTTGTTGACCAGGGCGATAGTCTTTTCGTTGCCCGCTTTGGCGCCACCGTTTTGTTTCTTGACGATCAAGTTTTTAGCCAGCAACGAGCTCATAATATTGGTCTCGTTCTCACCGGTGGCGGCAATAAAGGTATCGACATCCTCGACCCCGGCCATGGCCAGTACGGCGGCATTGGAACCGTCACCCTGCAACACTTCCGCATGAGACAGGGTTTGGGCCAGAGCCTGCGCGCGTTCTTCGTCGGCCTCGACCACTTTGACCTCCACCGATTTCTGCAGCAATTCGGCAACCCGATGACCAATCAGTCCGCCGCCAACTATCATGATCCGTTGCCGGCTGTTCCGGGACATCCCAACAATATTCATCATCTCCGACAGATTGCGGTCGCCGACCATGATGACAATCTGGTCGTGTGGCTGCAACTCGATATTACCGCTCGGAATAATGGTCGAGATACCGCGGGCGATAGCCACCACGCGAAAAGCAAACGTAGCAAACTCCTGACTGATGTCCCGCAGCTTCTTGCCGGCGAGGGGCGAATCATCATCGATCCGGGCAGCCAGCATCTGTATCTGGCCACCGGCGATCTCGATCACCTCATTGCCGTCACGCAATCTGATCAACCGTACGATTTCCTGGGCGACCAACTCTTCCGGATGAATGAGCAGATCGGCGCGCAGGTCTTCGATGCCGAGAACGGAATCGGCCAAGCCGAACTGTCGGGAACGAACCCGGGCGATCCGGCAGGGAATATTGAACTTTTCGCCGATCCGCATGGCCATCATGTTGACCGCATCGTTATTGGTAACCGCAATAACGCAGGACATCGATGATGCGTCAGCCTCACGCCACCGTTCGATATCCATCGCCTCGCCCTTGATCAGTCTGATATCGAGCGCCTCATCGGCATAGCGCAGTCTGCTGGCGTCGGGTTCGATAGCACTGACGGCATATTCCTCGAGGGCCAGCCGCTTTGCCAGATAAAAGCCGACGCCGCCGAGACCGAGAACGAGCACGTGCTCCCGTTTCGTCTTTCTGCTGCCAAGCATAATAGTCTCCTTATCGTGGTATCCGCAGCCCTCTCCATCGCCACTGTCGCATACTTAAAAATCCTGGAGGATGCGTTTTACCGTCGCCCCGTCGGCACTGCTGCCGAAATGAGCCATGATCGGCTTCATCGCCTGCATCTTATTGGCATAGTCGGCCAACTCGATGTTCTCGGAAATCCAGGCCCTGATCTCCTCCTCATCGGCCTGCCGGGGGAGATACCCTTCCAGGATCTCAATAAAGGTTGATCCCGAGCGGCCGGCAGCACTCAGCAGCTCGCTCTCCGATTTGATCAGCTTTTTGATGATGGCGACGACCTGGTCGTCACTGAGTTGTTTGTCAGGCTGTCGCTGAAATTCACCGATGAGCACCCTGACAGCCGCAGTCCGCTCGGTATCACGGTTCTTCAGTGATTCCTGCAGTTGGCCCTGAATACGATGTTGCAAATCCATGACACCTCCCCCGCCGCCTCAGCCCGACTGCCCGGGCCTAGCGTTCAAATGAATACAGCAACTCCACGCCGTTCGACTCGATAGAGTTTCTGCTCTGCACGGAAAAGCCGCGACCGAACTCGTAGCGTACCCGAAAGGCGGCGGCATGTTCGAACAGGTTGAAATCGTAACTGATCGACAGATCGTCGGTCAAGCGTTTCCCGAGGACCAGCGATGCTCCACCCTGATCGGCGCTGCCCTCCAGGTGCAAGTCATCGATTGGCAGGAAACCGCTGATATCCCCCAGGATGTCATTGCCGGCCGCGAGACCGACCGCGCTGATCGCCTCGTTGACGATGCCTCGGCTGCTGTCGTCGCCGGCGGCAATCGGTTTATCCAGCAACAGGTAGGCGACGATGTCGTTTTCCGCCATGGTCGGTTGGGAAAACAGCTCCAGATGATAATCTTGGGCACTGCCGGTAACCTTGACGCCGACCACCGCTCCGTCCGAGCCGAAAGCGGCCCCCTGCACCGTTTTTCGGGCAACGATGTCAAGGTCCGGGTTGTCGATCATAGCACCGGAAAAGACCAATCGGCCGCGGCTGATCTGCAGCGGCTGACCATACAGGGCAAAGGTGCCGTCGGCGACGACCAGTTCGCCGCGGCCGGTCACCCCCTGCTCGGGAGTATCGCTGACGACGAGTCCCCCGGTCAACTCCGCATCCACCCCGTAGCCCTCGACCCGTACCTTTTCACCCAGTTCGACATCGACAGTGAAACGAAACGGCCAGGCTGACGATTCTTCGTTCTGATCCTCAAACACCACATCGGACGACGGCGATACCGAGCCGCGCATCTCCTCCGGCTGCACCAGCGCTTCCGGGACCAGTACCCGACCGTTCAGGCTGCCGCCGTCCGGACCGATCGCCAATTCAACCTGGGGGCTGGCAACGATCATCAGCTCACTCTGGTCGACCAGCAGGCACTTATCCCCGCTGATCCGGAAATTGCCGCTCCAACCGGAACCGGGAAACGACATTTCGCCGCTGCCGTGAGCCGTACCATCGCCCGAGCGGCCGCGCAGTTCGACGGTCAACCGCTCACCCCGGCCATGCACGGTACCCTGCAGATCGCTCAGCGCGATACCCAGCTCGGGGAAACCGATCTGACCATCTTCCAGAACGACGCGGCCGGACAGCCATGGTCTGCCAAGCTCGCCGCCGATATTCAGATCGGCAGTCAACCGGCCGGACGGTAGCAGGTAATCATCGGTCAAGGGCGCCAGCGGGTCGGGGGCGACATCGTCGAGTCGAAGCCAACCGCTGACCGGCAGCCGCCGGAAATCGGCGTCAAATCCGGTCATCTCGTTTATCGCCAGCCGGGCGGTAAGCAGACTGGCATCGCTGAACCGGGAAGAGAGCCCGGCAGTCAAACGCTGGTCGACCAACTTCACATCGAGCCGACTGTCGTTCCAGCGCAGCTCCGGATACCACCCTCCCTCACCGACATTGATCGAGAGCTCGGCGGCAGAGAACATGCCAGCGGCGTGCCTCAGCAGGATTCCCTCGCCGCCGAGCGATAGGTTCCCTTCAACGGTGCCGGCCAGCGGGGAATTCGCCACACCCCAGCCATGGAGATCGCCAAGGGCCAGACGCAGTGAGGAAAGATCGACGGACCAATCGCCGGCAGAGTGCCAAGCACCATCGCTGCACAGAGACGATGCCCCGGATGCGATGCAGAGCCCGTCGACCTCCACCTGGTCGGCACCAAACAGACAGGCGGCGGTGCCGCGCTGTTGCCATTCGCCGTACATCTCTGATACGAAACCAGCCTCATGCAGGGTTCCGGCCCAACGCCATTGTTCTGAAAGCGCACCGGTTAACATCACCCGCAAATGCCCGGCAGCGGCGCGCAGGTCGAGATCGACCCGGTGGTCGCCGCGCGAACCGACAACCTGCAAACCGCCGCGTTCCACCGTCAAGCCGTCACCCGTCAGTTCTCGGACCTGCACGCCCACATCAATCGTCTCCGGGCCGTCATGGCCGAAACGAATGGTCCCGCTGCCGGACTGCAGTCCATAGCCACGATACGCCAGCGATGTCGCCGTCAGCCGGCCATCGACCACCGGGGCGCTGCGCGTTCCGGACAGTCGGCCGGACAGTGCGACATCACCGCGCAGCGGTTCATAGAGTCGCTCCAGCTCGGCGCCGTCAACCACGATCTTCAAGTCGAGCCGGTCATCGACCGTCCCATCGATGACCAGCCGATTGGCGCCATTCTGGACCTGCAGGTCGTTGACCAGCAATCGTCCGTCCCGATAGGTCAGTCCACCGCCGCCCGCTATCTGATAGCCTGCAAGGCGGCCCGACAAACGCTCCACGGTCGACTCGACTTCGAGATGCTGCCCGCCGCTGCGACCACGGCTGGCTATCGTCGCGTCGATGGCGCCGCCCGGCAGATCATCGAGCAGCGATGGATCGAAGGCGTCTAGCACCACCCGGCCGTCCCAATCCACCCCGTCAATCCAACCGACCGCCGCCCGCGCCGAGACACTGCTGCCGCCGGCGGTGAACTGCACATCGCCATCGAGACCCGTCGTCGAACCGGTGAGCAACGCCCGGCCGGTCAACGGCTCATCGATAAACTCACTTTGGTAGTGCAGAGCAACGAGTTCGGCCTGCCAGGAGAGACCGGCATCGCCGACTCGGCCGTCAGCACGCACCGTCAGGTCGAGCGGACCGGCCAGCGAGGGGTTGAAAGAACCCGGGTCAAAGCCGCTGCCATCGAGCTCGAGCTGCCAGGACAGCTCGTCCCGCCAGCTCAATCGGCCATCCAGCCGGCCACTGCCGCCGACCCCTTCGAAGCGCCCGTGCTCCAGAATCAGCCCGGCGAGCGTGCCGGAAACCGGGAGCGTCACGGAAACCGCCGGCAGGTCGGGAGCCGCGGCGGTAATGGCGATATCGCCGCGATAATCGGTGTTGCTGCCGCTCGCTGCAAGCGAAAGGTCGAGCGTCGCTGCCGGCCAGGCGGGGCAAATGGCCGCCGGGTCCAATTGCCGGCCACCGGCCTGCACCTGCCAGCTCGGTTGGCCAGGCAGGCCGGTGAGGGTGGTGTTCATCGTCACTGCCTGCGGTTGCTCCAACTGCAGCAATATTTCCGCTGCGGCCACTGAACCGTCCACGACGGCAGTCCCCTGCAGCTGATGGCAGCCCGGCAGCGCGGCCGACCAGCTACCGTCCAGGTTGAGCGGCCAGTCGCCGGTACTGCGCACGCTGCCGGCGAGATCAAGCTGAAAGTCGGCCGTCTGCAACCGCATTTCGGTCAGGTTCAGCTGCCCGTGCTCCAGCGCCAGTCCGGCCGACATACGGATCAACGGAAACAGCTCGCCGCCGGCTTCATCCCGGACGCTCAGCTCGTTTACCTCCAGGCTGCCGAGCAGTATGGCAAACGGCAGGCTCAGCGACGGCAGTTCGCCCGGACCCTTGACCGGTGCGGTCTCCGTCTCTCCCTGCTCCGTATCGGCCACCGTTACCATTACCTGGCGGGCGGTCAACGCACCGATCGACAGCGTGCCGCGCAGCAGCTTCCGAGGCTGCCAGCGGCAGGCCAACTCACCGATGGTAATCCGGCCACCGCTCATTTCCACAACCACGTTCTCAAGGCGCCAGGCGCCGGCCAGGCGACCGTGGCTCTCGCCGATGACGACTCCGCCGCCGGAAAGTCCACTGACCAGCCGGACGGTCGTGCTCAAGCCGGCATTGCTGAACAGCAACGCGGCAACCAGGGCCAGCAGAACGAGGCAAACCACCCCCCCGGCTATCACCATTTTACGTATCACAGATCGGCACCGACGCTGAGATAGACCGCCTGCGACCGGCCCTCGTCCTGGAGCGGGTAGGCCAGGTCGAGTCGTGCCTGGCCGAACGGCAGCGCGACACCGATACCAATGCCGACGCCGTCAACCAGATCGACCTCGAAGTCGTCCATCGCGTTGCCCACATCGTAAAAGGCCGCCGCCCGCCAGTAACGCGACAAACGGCGCTCGATTTCAATACTGCCGGTCAGCAGCAGTCGGCCACCGATGACATTGCCACTGTCGTCGGCCGGCCCGAGGCTGCGATAGCGGTAGCCCCGTACGCTCTTTTCCCCGCCGGCATAGAAGCGCAGCGACGGCGGGACGTCATCGATGTCCTCGACCAGGATGCCGCCGATCGAACCACGGCCGATCAACCGCCAGCCGTCGACCGGACTGAGGATCAATTTACCGTCGCCGCGCAGCTTGAGAAACGAGGTCTCGGACAGCAGATCCTGGCTGGCCCCACTGATGTCGACGGTGACGCGCAGGCCGTTTTCGGTGTTGACCACATCATCCGCCAAGGCAAGCGATCCCTTGGCCCCCGGCATCAACAGGCTGGTGGAACCGCGCGTCGAGCCGATCCGATAATCCTCGTTGAGCACCTCGACGGAAACTCCGAAGAGATACTCGGGGGTGAGATAGTCATAAGCGAGCCCGGCCGACACCTTACTGGTTACCGTATCTTCCCACAATTCGCGGTTCCACAGACCGCTGGCGGTCACCGTACTGAACCGCGGATCGGCCACCGGAACGGAATAATTGATCAGGCCGAGACTCTTTTGTTCACCGACCAGAAAGGAAGCGAACGCCCGATGCCCCTGCTTGTTGAGCAACCGGTTCAACCATTCGAAGCGTACGTGACTCCTGATATCGGTGGCGTAGCCGACACCAAAGCTGTAGCGGTTGTAATGCTCCTGTTCGGTGAGTCTGATAGTCACCGGCACCGAAAGATGCTCCAGATCACTGGTATCGGCGGCAACGACCGCGGTATCGAACCAGTCGGTCCGGTACAGGTCCCGCTGCAGATCCTGCAGCAGCGATCGGCTAAACGGTTCCCCGGGCTGAAACGGGAGGAAGCGGGCCAGCAGTTCCCCGGAGATCACCAGCTGATCGGTATCCACTTCGCCAAAGACAAAGCGTCTGCCGGTATCGAGAACCAACTCGATCTCGGCCCCGTTGTCCGCTCGGTCCACCCTGATTTCGCTGGTGGTATAGGTCGCTGCAAGCAGGCCGAGTGAGCGGGCGCGACGCAACAGCTCTTTTTTCCCTCGTTCGTAGCGCTGGTGGTCGAGCACTGCCCCCGACCGCAGCGGGAAGCGCGCCTGAGCATCGGCCAATTCGGGCAGCTGCGCGGCCTCGCCGATGACGGCGACGGAGAGATCGGTGACCACCACCGGGTCGCCGAGCGCCACCCGGTAGACCGCCTGCCAACTGGCATCGTCACGTTCCAATCGCCCGTCGACCGTCACGTTGTAATAGCCGTAGGGTTGCAGGGCTGAAACGATGTCTTCTTCGGCAAGCCGGTGCAGGCGCCTGATTTCAGCAGCACTTAGCGAACTGTCTGCCCGGAAGAGATTGATGCGCAGACGGGCCATGACGTTTTCGTGGAGTCTTCCCTCCACCCCGGTAACCGAAACGGTAAGGTCGGTTTCACACCTGCCGTCGACGGCAATCATAACCAGCAGCAGGCAGAAAAAAAACGGGGTTCGATAACGCAATGATCGTGTACTATGGGCAGCGGATGATGGACGGGTGCTCGCCCGGAGAACAACCGACGGACAGCAAGACGGCACGATGGCCATTATAGTCGGATATGGTTGTGAACTGCAAGAATAGTCAGGTCGTCACGATAAAAAAGGTGGTCAACGGCGGTTACGGCCTCGCCTCCCTGCCGGATGGCAAGACCGTATTGGTCCAGTTCGGCCTGCCGGGCGAGACGGCGACAATCGCCATCGACCGTCAGCACAAACAGCTCGACCATGCCCGGGCAACGGCTATCGTAGCCCCTCACCGCGGCCGCATCGAACCGCCCTGCCCGTTCTACGGCCGCTGTGGCGGCTGCAACCTGCAGCATGCCAATTATGACACCCAGTGCCGGCTCAAACACGACATCCTCGTCGACCTCTTCGCCCGCAGTCCGGTCCCGGCGATCAGCAGTCAGGCCAGCTCGATCGCTCCGGTCCGCGGAGCGGCTCAACCATTTGGCTATCGCCAGCGCATTCGGCTCCGGATCGACGACCGAGGGCAGGTCGGTTTCCACCGCTTTCACTCGCACCAGGTAGTCCCGATAAATCGCTGCCTGCTCGCCCATCCCCTGATCAATGAGAGCCTGAACCGTTGCGGTGGGGCAAAGCCGTTTCGCATGTTGGCCGGCAACAGCGAGTCGGTCGAATTTCTGCTGGATCCGCGGGAATCGTCCCTGTGCCTGTTGTTCCAGCTCCGGCGGCCGCCCCGCCCCGCCGACCGCACCGCGGCACGGCAACTCGGCGAGGGCGGGGGCGAACGGACCCGGATCCTGCTCGTCGGCAGGAACTTCGCCGCCGAAGGACCGTTCGGCACACCTGAAGGCGCCGCAAGCCGGTTGCTGTCCATGGAACTTCCGGGAACACCACCACTGATGCTGGCCTGGGAAGCAGGCGGTTTCAGCCAGGTCAACAACGACCAGAACCGGGTCCTGATCGACTGTGTCACATCCCTGGCCGCGATCGACGAAACCAGCCGTGTCCTCGATCTGTTCTGCGGCATGGGCAATTTTTCGCTGCCGCTGGCCCGCCGGGCAGCTCACGTGCTCGGCATCGAAAGCCAGGGCAGTGCTATCCGCAGCGCCCGCCTGAACGCGGCCCGGAACAACCTCGACAACCTCACATTCCGGCAGGCAGCCGCCGTCGACGGTTGCCGTCAGCTGGTCGAGGAGGCGCAATCCTTCGATGTCATCGTCTGCGATCCGCCGCGCCAAGGGATGCCCGGCCTGGCCGCGTTGCTCGGCCGCCTTTGCCATGACCGGCTGATCTATGTCTCCTGTGATCCGGCGACACTGGTCCGTGACTGCGCGGAATTGACGGCCACCGGCTTTCGCGTGGTTGCCATCCAGCCGATCGATATGTTTCCCCAGACCCATCACATCGAAACCGTTGTTTTGCTGGAAAAGAATTGACAACCCGGACGAATGCCGGTAAACGATTTGAAGGGTGAAGACACACGCAGCACCAGATAAAGGGGACAGATTCAACATCTGTCCCCTTTGTAAATTGAGAGCCTCGCAGCAACCGACCCGACCGACGCAGACACCATATTAACGTCCCCGCAGTCTTGCGGCGGGCGTCCCGGTTCGGGCATCGCAACGCCATCAACAATCAGGAAAGGACAATGGGTACCGACAACCAGTTTCTTGCGCAGCGCCGGGAAAAAGCGGCGGCATTGGCCGACCTCGGCGTCAAGCTCTACGCCAATTCTTTTCAACCGCGCCACCGGATCGCCGAGTTGCTGCCCAGCGGTGAGCCTCTGCAGCCGGAAGAAAAAGAGGCCGGCGGCGCCGTCTACCGCGTTGCCGGGAGAGTTATGGCCATGCGCAAATTCGGCAAGGCCGCCTTTTTCTCCCTGGCCGATAGCAGCGCGCGGATCCAGGTCTACGTCCGCAAGGATACGGTCGGCGAGGAGCAGTTTGCTATCTTCGGCAAATGGGACATCGGCGATATCGTCGGCGCCGAGGGCACGTTGTTCAAAACCAAGACCGGTGAGTTATCGATCCATGCCATGGCGATCGCCATGATCTCCAAGTCGCTCCGGCCGCTGCCGGAAAAATGGCACGGTCTGACCGATGTCGAGACCCGTTACCGCAGACGTTACGTCGACCTGATCGTCACTCCGGAGAGCCGCGCCACCTTCCGCACCCGGGTACAGATCATCAAACTGATCCGCGACTTTCTCAGCGATCGCGGCTTCATGGAGGTCGAGACGCCGATGATGCAGCCCCTGCCCGGCGGTGCAACGGCCAAGCCGTTCAAGACCCACCACAATGCACTCGGCATGGACCTCTACCTGCGCGTCGCCCCGGAACTCTACCTGAAACGGCTGCTGGTCGGCGGATTTGAACGGGTCTTTGAGATCAACCGCAACTTCCGCAACGAGGGTCTCTCAACCAGGCACAACCCGGAATTCACCATGCTCGAGTTCTATCAGGCCTATGCCACCTACGAGGACATGATGGAACTCACCGAGCAGATGATCTCCTCGGTCTGCCGGCAGGTCCACGCCACCATGCAGATCAGCTACCAGGGCAATCCGGTCAACCTGGCGCCGCCGTGGCGACGGCTGACCATGGACCAGGCCCTGACCGAGATCGCCGGAATCGAATCTTCACTGCTCGCCGACGACCAACAGGTTATCGAGATGGCCCGACAGCGCGGCATCAAACTCGAAGCCCAGGCCGGTGCCGGCAAAGCAAAGACAGAACTCTTCGAACTGCTCGTCGAGGAACAGCTCATCGACCCAACCTTCATCACCTCCTATCCGACCGAGGTCTCACCGCTGGCCCGACGCAACGAAGAAAATCCGGCGGTCACCGACCGGTTCGAGCTGTTCATCACCGGCCGGGAGATCGCCAACGGATTCAGTGAGCTGAACGACCCGGACGACCAGCGACACCGCTTCGAGAAGCAGATCGCCGAGCGCGGCGAGGACGAAGAGATCCACCCGGAACTCGATACCGATTACATCCGGGCGCTGGAATACGGCATGCCGTCGGCCGCCGGCGAAGGGATCGGCATCGACCGGTTGGTCATGCTGCTCACCGACTCGCCGTCGATTCGCGACGTTATTCTCTTTCCGCACATGAAGCCGGAGGAGCGCACCGCCGTCGTCGATCCGGAGCTGGACGCCTGATATGTTCGAGTGGTTTATCGGCCTCAGGTACCTGCGCGCCAAGCACCGGCACGGGTTCATCTCGCTGATCTCGCTGATCTCGGTGATCGGCATCACCGTCGGGGTCATCGCCCTGATCGTCGTGTTGTCCGTCTATACCGGTTTTACCGAAGGGCTGCGTGATCAGATCCTCGGCGTCAATTCGCATATCATCGTGCAGCGCAGCGAGGGCCGGATCACCGACTACGAACGGGTTCGCCGCCAGATCCTCGAAGTACCGGGGGTCGTCGGCGCAACGCCCTATCTCTATGCGCAAACTCTGGTCAGTTCCGCCAGCGGCGGCTCCGGTGTGGTCCTGCGCGGTATCGACCCGGTCACTGCCGATTCGGTGATCATCCTGGCCGACCAGCTGATCGCCGGCTCGCTCGGTGACCTCGTCGACGAGGCCGGCGCCCCGGTCCCCGGCATCATCCTCGGCAAACAGTTGGCCGCCGACCTCCGGGTGTCCCCCGGCGGCAAGGTCCGGCTGATCTCACCTTCCGGTCCGCTGACGCCGATGGGAGTTATCCCGAAGATCAAGACCTGCCGGGTGGTGGGCATATTCGAATCGGGCATGTACGAATACGACTCGTCGCTTGCCTATATGTCGCTGCCGGCCGTCCAGACCTTTCTGGAGAGCGGCGATATCGCCCACGGCATCGAGGTGCTCGTCGAGAAAAACCAGCTGAGCCGCGCCGACCGGATCGCCGGAGCAATCGCCACTGAGCTTGGCCCGGGGACCATCGCCCGCGACTGGATGGCCATGAACCGCAACCTGTTCGCCGCCTTCAAGCTGGAGAAAATCGGCATGTTCATCTGTGTGGCCCTGATCATCCTGGTCGCCGCGTTGAATATCATCAGCGCTTTGATCATGGTGGTCATGGAGAAGGGCAGAGATATCGCCATCCTCAAGTCGATGGGCGCCACCTCTCGGTCGATCATGCAGATCTTTTTCCTGCAGGGTCTGGTGATCGCCTGCGTCGGTACGATCCTCGGCGTACTCGGCGGACTCGGCCTGTGCGAACTGCTGTCGCGCTACCAGTTCATCGAGCTGCCGTCCAACGTCTACCCGATGACCACCTTGCCGATCAAGGTGTTGCCCCTTGACGTGGCCATCATCGCCTGCAGCTCCATCGTCATCACCCTGTCGGCAACCCTCTACCCATCCTGGCAGGCCTCGCGAGTCAAACCGGCGGAGGTATTGTCATGAGCGAACCGCTGTTTGAGGCGCGAGCTATCCGCAAGATTTTCGGCAACGGAAATAAACAGATCGAGGTGCTCAAGGGGATCGACCTGACCCTGAGGCCCGGAGAGATGACCGGCATCGTCGGTGCGTCAGGCTCCGGCAAGACGACACTGCTGCAGACCCTCGGCACCCTGGCCGCGCCAAGTTCAGGGCAATTACTGTTCAACGGCGAGCGGCTCGACACGAAAGGCGAGCGGGAACTGGCCGGCTTTCGTAACCGCTCGCTCGGCTTTATCTTCCAGTTCCACCACCTGCTCCCCGAATTTTCCGCACTGGAAAACGTGATGATGCCGGCCCTGATCGGTGGCGCCAGGCGCAGCCAGGCGACAGCGCCGGCCCGCCGTCTGCTGGCCGCCGTCGAGCTCGATCATCGCCAGGAGCATCGGGTCAATGAACTCTCCGGCGGCGAACAGCAACGCACCGCCCTGGCCCGCGCCCTGATCATGGAGCCGGACCTGCTGCTCGCCGACGAGCCGACCGGCAACCTCGACAGCCGGGCCGGCGAGCTGGTCTTCAACCTGCTGCACGATCTCTGCCGCCGGCGCGGCCTGGCGGTGCTGATGGTCACCCACAACCTGCAACTGGCGGCCCGCATGGACCGCCGGCTGACACTGGTCGATGGCATTCTCGAAACAAACAGTTGAGTAAGCGGAGTAGCGCTGCTCTCTTTCGGACTGTCAGCAGATCCGCCGGCTGCTACCGTATGTCAAGGTTCAATGGTGCTGCCGAGCACCTTGAGAAACGCGCGCATCCATTCCGGATGGCCCGGCCAGGCGGCCGCGGTCACCAGATTGCCGTCGACATAGGCGTTGGAGAAGGTGTCGTTGACCTCTCCCCAGATGCCGCCGGCCCGTTCGATATCGGGCCGGACCGCCGGGTAGGCGGTGCAGGTCTTGCCCTCGACCACCCCGGCGGCGACCAACACCTGCTGTCCGTGACAGACCGCAGCAATGGGCTTGCCGGCCGCGGCGAAGGCACGGACGATCTCCAGCACCCGCGGGTTGAGCCTGATATATTCGGGAGCGCGACCGCCCGGAATGACCAGGGCGTCGTAGGCGGCCGGATCGACTTCGGCAAAAGTCGTGTTGATCGCGAAATTATGCCCCGGCTTTTCGCTGTAGGTCTGGTCACCCTCAAAGTCATGAACCGCGGTACGGACCGACTCGCCGGCCTTTTTGTCCGGACAGACGGTATGGACGGTATGACCAACCATGGTCAGCATCTGAAACGGTACCATTGCCTCGTAATCTTCCACGAAATCGCCGACAAGCATCAAAATGTTGCGCACAGCCATGGTCTTCCTCCCTTGTTGAGATGGTAATCTGAACAACGCGACAAATCGGCCGGTGGCGGCTGTCGCCTGACAACGAGACAGTCCAGCACCGACGTCACAATGGTAAGACACAACGGAAGGGAACACAAGACGGGCTCCGGCAACGACGGAAAACCACTTCTCAATGCCGCCCCCCGATACCGGAGGTCACAACGACCAATGGAAATCGGGTTAATTCTTTTCTGTCGTCCTTTTGACAGCCGCACGTATTATCACTATTGTTTGTGGGACTTATCAAAATTCGTCTTGCCTGGCATGAACGGAGGGGACCCATGAATAACAAAGCGCTCGTTCTCGCGTCATTCGTTGCCGACTCGCTGGCACTCGGTGCGCACTGGATCTACGACACCGATAAGATCGACGCCGCCTTCGGCACCATCCGCTCCCTGCAACACCCCCTGCCTGACTCTTTTCACAAGAACAGAAAGAAGGGACATTTTACCCACTACGGTGACCAGACGCTGGTGTTGCTCCGCTCGATCGTCGAACACGACGGTTTTTCCCTGGAAAAGTTTGCCCGAGACTGGCATGACGCCTTGCGCACCTATAACGGCTATATCGACAAGGCGACCAAGGAAACGCTTGCCGGGCTGGAAAACGGCCAGTCGCCACAGACCTGTGGCTCGTCCTCGGCCGACCTCGGCGGCGCGGCTCGCATCGCCCCGCTGGTCTACCGCTACCAGAACCATCCCGACCAATTACTGGCGGCGGTGCGAGAGCAGACACAACTGACTCATAACAACCCGACGGTACTGGTCGGCGCCGAGGTGCTGGCCAGAATCACCCTGAAGGTCCTGGCCGGGATACGGCCGATGGAAGCAGTGGAAGAGGTGCTCGACGAGGGAGTCAACGATCTTGACCTGGACCTGAAAGTCCGGGCCGGACTCGACTCGGCCGGAGAGGACACTCGAAAAACGATCAAGGCTTTCGGCCAGGCCTGCTCGATCGCCTCGGCGATGCCTGGCGTCATCCACCTGATTGCCACCTACGAAAGCGATCTGGAGACCGCTCTCGTTGAAAACGTGATGGCCGGCGGCGACTCCGCCGCCCGCGGCCTCGCCGCCGGCATGATCCTTGGCGCTCACCTCGGCATCAAGGCCATTCCGCTGGAGTGGCTCGGCGATATGCGCGCCTACGACACGATTATGGAACTGCTTGCCGACGAACGACCGGCCGACAACGGCGACGAACCGTAAAACGACCGGCCGTTCAGTCCGCAGCCGCCGATTACGACTCCTGCTTCAGGCAGCGATAATAACTGTCCACGTTATAGATCGCAGCCAGCGGGTTATGGCCGAGCATTCGGTCCTTGACCGCCAACACCGTGCAGGGGGCCGCGGCGTAGGTGAAGAACATTGAATCGTGGCCGACGCAGAGCCCGAGCAGTACGTTGAACTCGGTCTTCTGCTCGTTGAGCACCATCGCCTGCAGGATCGGATTACACATCGCCTCACAGACCTGCGGGTCGATCTGCTGGTGCTTCTCGATACCGATCTGCTCCTTGTCGGTGCGCCCCACTTTACAGACCGCGGAAACAACCTCGAACCCCCGTCCAACGAAAAGTTGCTCCACCGTCTTGGCCTCTTTGCGCAGCCCGATGCAAAAAGCGAGGCCAAGGCGACGGTAGTTCATCCGCCCTGCAAATTCGATGATTTCCTCAATCCTCGTCTTGCCCGCCCGGACGCGGTCGTAGCCGAGATCACGGTTGAGATATCCCTCACCTTCCTGAATGGAGGCCTGCCGGGCAAACTCGTGAATCTCCGGCTTAGCACCATATTCTGCCAGGCTCCGAGCGCATACTTCGGGCAGGTTGCGGGTCGGACAGAATTCGGGGGCCTTGCCGTTTTCATTGCGACAGAGACGGTCGGCGGGTTTATAGGGACAGCGGGCACACTGTGCTAAAAGATCCTTCATGTCATGCTCCTTGCTCTGAATGTGCGAATAATAAGACTGCTCTACCTGGACTCCTTCATATCCGTCGAGAAGCCTGCGGGCCGCTCACAGCCGCCAGAGCGGCCAGAGCCCGCCCAGCCTGATCGGCCGGTACGAAGAGGTGGTCGTGATACATGGCGGCAACCACGTTGACGCTGATCCCGCGCCTGGCCAGTTTTGTCGACACCGCCGCGGTCAAGCCTACGCCGGTCAGGCTCGAATGAACCGTCAGCGTGATACAGCAAAACACAGAACTATACGCGATGTGAGCCTCTTTTGCACACCGTTCGGGAACCACCAGGGTCAAGCCCTCTTCCTCCTGAAAGCTTGCCACCGGCGCCAGCTCTGCGCCGTCGCCATAGCTCCCGTGCGGCAGAGAATAAAAGACATATTTCTCCGCCAACAGGCGCGGCGCCAAATCCGCCAGCAACCGGGACAGCTCGGTTTCTCCTTGCTTTGTTGACATGCATCTCTCCTTGATGAACCGTTTCGGGTACCACAACAAAAGCTCGCCCGGCCGCACTATGTGTCGTCGTTAAACAAAGGCCAGCCAGCCCAGCAAAATACCGATGGACACGAGGGTCACCGGTATGCCGACAGCCGCATGCTGAACGAGAGAGATGCGGATCCGGTAGCGCGCCGCCTGTTCTACGACGATCAAATTGGCAATACTGCCGAGCAAGAACAGGTTTCCGGCAAAGGTGCTCGAAACCGCCAGCACATACCATTGCTCCGGTATGGACGAATCGAGAAAGCCGAGTAATAACATGACTGCCGGCACATTGCTGAACAGATTACTGAGCACTACGGAAAAAGCTGTCAGCACGGACGGTTCGACGAGATCCACCCCGACCCGGGAAAACCATGCCACGCTGGCGTCTAGGTGTCCACTCTGCGTGACCCCGTGAACAAGGACAAACAGGGCACAGAACAGGGTGATCAGGTGCCAGTCGACCAGGCCGGTAATATCCCTGGTCTTCATCTTCCGACTGCAGAGCAGCAGTCCGGCCACCCCGATGGCCGAAATCTCCCGCGGCACCGGAGTCAGGAATAAAACGACCAACACAGCCACGGCCAGCAGCCCCTTGCTACTCTGCCAGCGGTCGAAGGGTTGGCCCGGTTCACGACTCGTTTCCACCACCACTAAATCCCCATGGAGTCGGCGGCGGAAAAACAGGAGAATGAGCAGGTATGCCGACGCCAGGGCGAGCAAGGACGGCGGCGCACACCAGATGAAATACGCGAAAAAATCGAGCTGTGCGGTCTGACCGATGAGCATGTTCTGAGGGTTACCGATGAGCGTCGCGGCAGACCCGATATTGCTCGCCACCGCCAGTCCGACAAGAAACGGCACGGGGTTGAGTCTGGCTGCGAGCAGGGCCAACGCCAGAACAGGTGTCAGTGCAAAACAGACGATGTCGTTAGCCAGCAGAGCCGAGAGCAGACCGCTCACCAGCATGATTGTCAGCAAAAACAGCTTTGGATGGATGGAAAGCGGTACGAGGCGGTGGGCAACCCAGGTATAAAAGCCGCCGAGGCGCAGTTGGGCGGAAACGATCATCAACGAATAGAGCAAGAGAACGGTCGGCAAATCAATGGCGAGAAACGCTTCATGGGGCGTCATTACCTGAAACACGACCATGGCGATGGCCCCGAGAAGGGCAACTCCGACACGATCGATGAGCAATCCGGGCACCTTGCCGAGAGCAATGCCAAGATAGGCGAAACAGAAGATGATCACCGCTATCATAACGCTTCGCCAAGCCCAAAGAATAGTATCAGCACGAGCACGTTACGCATCTTGCCGCCGCTCACGAGAGCTTCGGGCCACCGATCTGTTGATCCCGACAAACGATCAGGTCGTAGAGTCGTCGGTCGAAACAAACCAACGGATCAATAATCTTCATGATCTCCGGGGTGTCGCAGTCGAAGAGATGGTAGCGCTGCGAGCGGTTGGAGCGAGGGGTCTGCTGTTGGGCAGGCAGGCCGAGATGACGGCAGAAGCGGTCCTGAAAGTGATGGTAGTACTCGGTCAATCCGATTGCCGTGAAACGCTCGACGGTCTCAACCGCTTGCCGATAATCTGCCTCTGTCACTCGTTCGGGGCGGTGGTCGAGAAAATAGCGGGTCTGGATATTGTCGAAGAAATCACATTGATAGCCGGACAAGTCGGCGACAAAGCGCTGCAACTGGTCCGTGTCGGAAAAATCGATCGCAGCCAGCCGAGTCCCCATCGCCCTGATCGTGTCGTTGTGGCGAAACAGAAAGTGGTGCTCATGCTCGGCATCGGTATGAACCCGGCGAACGTAGTTGAGATGGCTGTGCAGGTGAGCAACGGGTTCTCTGAGAAGAGCGTAGAGATCATAGTGCGCCGGTTCGATCACCTCGACAATCTCACGCCAGGGCAGGTGTCCGGACAAAAAGCGGGCCCGCACCGTTATCTGTCGACGCTGCTGCTGAGCCAACCGTTCGATGTGGGTGAAGTACTCGCTGCCGGCGAAACACTGCCGGACAAACGCGTTGAACGACGTACCGGCCGTTTTCGGGATATGCATGAAAAATATCGGCCGCCCGGGAATCGGCGCAAGGAGCGGCAATTCACGACAGTCGAGGCTGACCAGCGGCCGTGAGCTGGAATCGAAATAAAGGTGCAGCGCGCTATATCGTCTTGGATCGAAATCGGCCGGGAAGCTGAAATCAAAGCCGCAGCACCCGCTCGGATGCAGCCCCTGCTCTTTCAGGTCACGTCGGTATTCGCGACAGGAGAACGTCCCGAGATCATGTCCGTCAGCCGCCACCCTGACGGCGACCGGGCGATTCGTGAAGATGCGGTGAAAACTCCAGCCGCTGATGAAACGACCGTTGATTCGATCGATGGCATAGCGATAGAGTTTCTCGGCAAACATGGTTATTCCCGCTGAGTCGCTGCCGATACGAATGGCCGCTCACGCCGACGGCCGATCGTCATCAACGTTGCGGCCCTGTGGCTGCCTTGTATAAGCTGAGTTCCAGTCCACGGTCACAGCCGATGTCAACCACTGACCGGCAGACAGAGCGTTTCACCTGCAAGGACCTGCCATCCTCGCCCGCCCCAGAGGCTGACCGAAGCTGCCGCTTTCACGGCAACTTCTTGTTCTTGAGATCTCGATAGACCAGCGACGAGACCTTTCTGATGACATTGCCCCGGGTCAGCATCCAATTGCCATAATCCTTGGCCCGGCTCTCCCGCTCTATGACGCCGATCAGGGCATAGGGGTAGCGCCTGCCGTTCTTGCCGCGTAGCACGATAATACCCATGTCGCCGCAGAGATGCGCCGTCGAACCGCTCTTACTATAGACCAGCGTCCCTTTCGGGATCGGTGTGCCGTGATAGAGCCGGTTTCGTTTGGGGAGCGACATCAGGCGACGAATCTCTTTGCTGTAGGGCAAGCGATCTTCCCACAATTCTTTGAGAAAGCGCACATAGTCGGACGGCGAGGCACTGTTGCGATAGGTTTTCCCTCCGGCCGGAATATATTCGACAATGCTGGTATTTTTGAAAATAGCTCCGTATTCCGCTTTGAGCAGTCGATCGATTTTCTCCGGACCGCCAGCAGCCCTCATGATCCAATTGGTGGCACTATTGTTGCTGCGCTGGATCATCAATTCCATGTTGCGTCGACTCTTCGGACCGTAGGGGATTTCCTTGCGTGCCGCCTGATGGAAAAAAGCGAGTGCGACAAAGGGCTTGATCATGCTGGCCGCCTGAAACGTCTGATCGCCATTGATCTCGGCCAGGGTCCGGTCGTTGGCCAGGTCGTAGACCATCCAGCCGGTCCGTTCTTCGCTGAGCAGTTTTCCCTGCCGGCGAATATCGTTAATCAACTCCTCGATCGACTGGGAGAGCGCGCTGTCCGTTACCACCGACAGTGTCGGCTGCCGTGGCTGGACCGGTTGTTTGTAAACAGTTTCAATAACCAATTTCTCCGGCGGCGGTTCGACGCTCTGGTCATCGAGCAGGCTCGCCTCGCCGAAGACCACCGGGTTATTGTTCTCGGCAATTATCGTCGTCGAAATTTTGTAACGTCTCAACATCTTTGCATGTTTCTTCGCCACTGCATAGGTCGAGCTTCGGTCCCCACGACGGCGATAGATCAACGTGTAGTTGCCGGCACCGGTCTGTTCGATAAACAGGTTGCTGCCAACCTCGGTGCCAAGGACCCGATAGATCGTGTCATAAACCTTTTTCAGCGCATCGAGATTGGGGCCGAGACCGTAACTGACGTTGAACAACTCGTCGTAATCGTTGTCTTCGATGGCCAGACATTCGGAAAAGTCGGCATTGCGCAGGATCTCACTGTGCTGGACCATGATCTTTGCCGAACTGAGCGCTGTGCCGTTATGATCGTAGATTACCCCGAAGCGGCCGTCTTCATGCCGAACGATGCGCAACTGACGGGCCACCTCATCGCCGAGCAATTCGGCCAGCTGGCTCTGGTAATCAAGGACGTTGTCGAGATTATCGTCCCAGACATAGAGAACATCATAAGCCGGTGCGGCCAGACCGGGGCGGATGGACGACAGGCAGAAGATCAGGGCGATGAAAAAGAAGCGAAACATCGGTACGAATAGCGGGCAGCGGTTAACGTTTGGGGTTCGTTCAGCACGGTTGTCTTCCTGTGACAGCGAGCTACTATAACAGAAGGAGCTATCAATCTCTGTAAAAAATCACCAGGGCTGCCATTGCCGAACAAGGGTGTCGGGTTACGAGCGCCAAACAACCTGCCGACGACCGAAACGGTACTTGCCGACTGCCGGCACCTCTGGTACATCTGGACGCATGAACAGAGACACCGCTCGTCGACGATTATCGCCCCCTGTCACCCATCGTTTGGTGCGCCCGTTTCTTCAGCCGGCCCGGCTGCTCGCCGGTGCCATTATCGCCGGTTTTCTGGCGGTATCTTCGGCAGCACACGCAGACCGGTCCGACCGAGCGACACCGGCAGGCCCTGCTGCAACACAGCACCACAGGGCCTCACCGACCGGAGTAACGGAACGGGAGATCGTGGTCATCGACGGGTTTTACTACATCGTCCCGGCTCCGTGGGCAGGCAACAAAATCGAGGCACCGGCGCTGTCCTCCGATTCGTTTCGCCAGGTTCCTGCCGAACTCACCTACAACCGGACAAATATCTACGTCCATTCGATTGCGTTGCCGCCATTACTGGCTATGCTCGACCGCGCCCGCGAGGACGGTGTGGAACTGCTTGTCGAATCAGGCTATCGCAGCGAGCGGTATCAACGGACGATCTTCAAGCGAATGATGGCCCAGGGACGGATTTTTACTGATATCATTCGCTACGTAGCCCCGCCCGGCTATTCCCAGCATGCACTCGGCACCGCAGTAGACTTTCACCCGAGCAACTGGCGATTCGCCGACACCCGGGCCTATGCCTGGTTGCAGGAGAACGCAGCCGCCTTCTCCTTCAAAGAAACTTACTCGCGGAGTAACAAACGCAACATGCCCTGGGAAGCGTGGCACTGGAATTATTGCGGGAAATAAAGCGCGGTGACCGACGGGCACCGGCCTCGCCGATCATCGGCGTCAACCCGTTCACCGGCCGGCACCGGGAGGAGAGATGACCGCATACCGGTTTATGGACGCGTTGCTGCCGTTTCCTTTGAAATGAGACGATTCAGCAACGATTCGACATAGGCCAGATGCTCTTCCATACTGTTCAGGGCCAGTTCCTCGTCGTGCGCCTTGATCGCGTTGACGATGGCCTGGTGCTGTTTGAAAATTTCCATTGCCTCGTCATTGACATAACAAAGGCCGACCTTTTCCTTGAGCAGGTCATAGATGGAGAACATCAGGTGGGTTTGAATCTTGTTGTGTGACGCCTCGGCAATGGCGATATGAAATTCGGCGTCGTCGTCGGTGACGCTTTCGTGGTTATCCAGCTTATGACGCATCGACTCAAGGCTGCGTTCCAATCGTGAAATATCGGCATCGGTAGCGCGCCGAGCAGCCAGACGAGCGTTGCCCCGTTCAATGATGGTCCGCGCTTCGATCAATTCCAGCGACGTGCTCATGTCCTCCTTGAGCAGGCGGTGAAGCGGTTCGGTAATGTTGCTCGGCACCAGGGACCTGACCCTGGTTCGCTGCCGCTGAGCCATTTTCACAAAGCCCATGGTAGACAGCGCGTTGAGCGCTTCGCGCAAGGTCGGCCGGCTGACGTTGAAGACCTTCATCAATTCTCGTTCCGGCGGCAACGCATCGCCCGGTTTCAACTTGCCGCTGGCGATCAGGGTTTTGACCTGATCGATTATTTGCGCGGACACCTTCTTTTGTTCAATTGCCCGAAATACGTTGTCTTCCATGGTCATTTTTTCACCGGTGAACAGGTAAAGAAAACGGGGACAGAGCTATTTGCCCTAAGGAAAATAGCTCTGTCCCTACTTTTTTTACACGCTCTCTATTCTTGAAGGAGCCTTGATAGTAACGAATTGTCTGCCAGCTGCGGTGAACGAGGAGAAAGCCCCTCGTTCACCGAATCCTTCACGTGTTATACGCCGACACCGTGGTCAGCCATGCTTTTCAGGAGTTGGTAATGATCCTTGACCTCCTCCTCGATTTTCGCCCGCAGTCGCTTCGACTCCTCAGGATTGCTTTTTTCCAGAGCGGCAAAACGAACTTCGCTGGACAAAAATTCCTGCAAGGAGCCGTCCGGTTCCTTGGAGTCGAGGATAAAGGGGTTCTTTCCTTCACCCTTGAGGATCGGGTTATACCTGAACATCGACCAAAAACCGCTGTCTACCGCCAGTTTCGCTTCACGCTGCGATTTGCCCATGCCGGCCCTGATACCATGAGCGATACACGGTGCATAGGCAATAATCAGAGACGGTCCGGGATAATTTTCCGCTTCGGTAATCGCCTTGAGCATCTGCTGTTTGTTGGCGCCCATGGATACTGAGGCGACATAGGCATGACCGTAGGTAATGATCATCCGGGCCAGATCCTTCTTGGCTATCTTCTTGCCCGAAGCAGCGTATTTGGCCACGGCGCCGGTCTGGGTGGCTTTCGATGACTGGCCGCCGGTATTGGAGTAAACCTCGGTATCCATGACCAGGATGTTGATATCTTCGCTCTGGGCCATGACGTGGTCGAGACCGCTGTAGCCGATATCATAGGCCCAGCCGTCACCGCCGACGATCCAGTGAGATTTCTTAGTAAACAACTCGGAGCTGCGGGCTATCTCCTCGAGCAGTTGATTGCCGCTGCTATTTGCCAGCAATTGTTTCAGCTTCTTACCGGCGGCCTCGGAGCCGGCCGCATCGTTCATCGCACCAAGCCAAGCGGTGAAGGCTTCGCGCAGTTCAGCCGAAATATCCGAAGCTATGGCCTTTTCAACCTTGGCGGCCAGCGCCTGTCGCCGGGTGTTGTAGGCCAGGGCCATGCCGTAACCGAATTCCGCGGCATCCTCGAACAGCGAGCTGGCCCAGCCCGGACCATGCCCCTCGGCATTGGCGCAATACGGCGAAGACGGCGCCGAACCGCCCCAGATGGAACTGCAGCCGGTGGCGTTGGCGATGGTCATCCGCTCACCGAAGAGCTGGGTGATAACCTTGACATAGGGGGTTTCGCCGCAACCGGCGCAGGCACCGGAGAACTCGAGCAGCGGCTGGTAAAACTGGCTGCCTTTGACCGATTCTCGATTCGTCAACTCGCCCTTGAACGGCACGGTCAACGAGAAATCGTAGTTGGGAATCTCCGTCTCCGTCTGGGTGACCATCGGTTTCATCACCAGGGCCTTATTCTTGGCCGGACAGATGTCGGCGCAATTGCCGCATCCCTGGCAATCCAGGGTATTAACCTGCATCCGGAAATGATAGCCCTTGAGGTCCTTGCCGATGGCCGGAATGGTCTTGAAGGTCTCCGGCGCCTCGGCCAGTTCCTCGTCGGAAGCAAGAATCGGGATAATGGCGGCGTGCGGACAGACAAAGGAACACTGATTGCACTGGATACACTCCTCGGGCAGCCACTCCGGCACGCTGACCGCAACCCCGCGTTTCTCGTAACGGGCCGTCGAAGTCGGGAAGACACCGTCGACCGGGAAGACGCTGACCGGCAGTTCGTCACCCTTGAGGGCCTGAACCGGCCGCATGATTTTGTCGACATACTCGGTGGCCGACGGTTTGGCCGGGATACCGCCGGATGCCTGGCCCCAGGATGCCGGCACTGTAATCTCGACCAGATTGTCCAGGGTATTGTCCACCGCGTTGATATTCATCTCGACGATATGATCGCCTTTCTTGCCGAAGGTCTTCTTGATGTCCTTCTTCAGCAGATCAATGGCGGTATCGATGGGCAGCACCTTGGCCAGCTTGAAAAAGCAGGTCTGCATGATCATATTGATGCGGCCGCCAAGGCCGACTTCCTGGGCCAGTTTGATCGCATCGACGTTATAGAATTTCAGTTTTTTGTCGTGGATGGTGCGGCGCAGATCGCCGGGCAGATGCTCTTCCATCTCTTCAACGCTCCACGGCGAGTTGAGCAGGAAGGTGCCACCTTCGCGGATACCCTCGAGAATATCGTAGATATTGACGTAGGTCGGGTTGTGGCAGGCGACGAAATCCGCCTCGTTGATCAGGTAGGTGGACTTGATCGGCACGTCGCCGAAACGCAGATGGGAGATGGTGATACCGCCCGATTTCTTCGAATCGTAGGCAAAATAACCCTGCGCGTATTTTTCGGTATTGTCGCCGATGATCTTGATGGCACTCTGGTTGGCGCCGACGGTTCCATCGGAGCCCAAGCCCCAGAATTTCGCCCGGATATTACCCTTGGGCTCGGCACGGAAGCTCGGATCGACGTCGAGAGAATAATGAGTGACGTCGTCATTTATGCCGATCGTGAAGTGTTTCTTCGGCGTGGCTTCGCTCATATTGTCGTAAACAGCTTTGACCATCGCCGGGTTAAACTCTTTGGAACTCAATCCATAGCGGCCGCCGATAATCTTCGGCGGGGCGATGCCCTTGTCAATGTAAGCGGCACAGACATCGGTATAAAGCGGCTCGCCGACCGAGCCTGGCTCCTTGGTCCGGTCAAGGATCGTGACCGCTTTGGCGGTGGCCGGAACGGCACCGATAAAGGCTTCAATATCAAACGGCCGATAAAGTCTGACCTTGACCGCACCGACTTTCTCGCCACGGGCCACGAGTGCATCGACAGTCTCCTCGATGGCTTCACAGCCCGAGCCCATGGCGACGATTACCCGTTCCGCCTCGGGATCGCCGATATAATCGAACAACTGGTAGTTCCTGCCGGTCAATTCGCCGACCTGCTGCATGCACTTGGCGACGATGGCCGGGGTGGCCAGGTAATAGTTGTTGACCGCTTCCCGGCTCTGGAAGTAAATGTCAGGATTTTGCGCGGTTCCTCTGGTATCGGGACGTTCCGGGTTAACGGCCCGCTTCTTGAATGCCCAATAGGCGTCCCAGTTGAACAGCTTGGCCATATCCTGATAATCGATCATTTCAATCTTCTGGATCTCGTGACTGGTCCTGAAGCCGTCATAAAAATGCAGGAACGGCACCGAGGACTCCATCGTGGCCAGGTGCGCAACGAGGGCCATGTCCATGACCTCCTGCACCGAACTCGAGACGATCATCGCAAAACCGGTCTGCCGGGTAGCCATGACATCGGCCTGATCACCGAAAATAGACAGGGCGTGAGCGGATAACGAACGGGCAGTCACATGGAAGACGCAGGGCAGCAACTCACCGGCGATCTTGTACATGTTGGGAATTTTCAGCAGCAACCCTTGTGACGCGGTAAAGGTCGTCGTCACCGCACCCCCGACCAGCGCGCCGTGCACCGCTCCGGCTGCTCCCGCCTCCGACTGCATCTGCTTGATGCTCAGTTTCTCGCCGAAGATGTTTTTCCTGCCGGCAACGGCCCAGGAATCTGCTATCTCGCCCAGAGGACTCGAAGGAGTGATCGGGTAAATAGTGGCGACTTCGCTCATGCCATACGCAACATGGCAGGCGGCGGTATTACCGTCAATGGTTTGCATTGTTCCCTTCATTAATTCACCTCTACAATGTAATAGTGTTCATTCGCGCTTTTCCGCTCCACAAACTCGGGAAGAAAAGGCGAACAATAAGCGCGGTGCCCGCCGCTTCAGCGCGGCAGCGACAACATCACGCCCGGTGCCGTACCGCCTGGAAGCTACGGCCGGCCGGTATCTGGACTGACCAAGGCTCAAACACTGTATAAAAGATTGCTCGCTTTGGCAAGCGCATACTCCTACAAAGTCACGTTAATTTTTGATCCTTTCTATCAGAAGACTGAATAACGCTCGGGAACCTTGAAAAATTGTCATTTCGTCCAATCTCATCGTTGTTCAATCAAATTTTATCCTCGGAATATCATCTATGCCTGCGGTAAAAATTTTCTTGCTCGCCTCGATTTTTAACGAAATTCTGAATTTTTCAAGCTCCCCGTTCAATGTCACCGACAGGGAGCATTCCGGCCGCACGACGAGGAGAGGTGGTAACGTGCGGCCGGTGATCGGGCGGTTGCCTATTGTTGTCGTGCTTTCAATTGTTCCTGGTAATCGAGCATTTCGGAGATATGAAACACCTTGGTCTTCATGCCATGCCGCTTGATGCCATAGGCAAGCTGAATCATGCAGGCCGGGCAGCTGGTCACCAGAATATCGGCATCGGTATCTTTCAGGTTTTTCATTTTCCGATCGAGCACCTTCTGCGACAGATCATAGTGAGTCAGCGCATAGGAACCGGCCCCGCCACAGCACCAATCGGCCTCGGCCATCTCCTTGAAGGTGACGCCGGGAAGGTTTTTCAGAATTCCCCGGCTCTCATCCTTGATTCCCTGACCCCGCACGGCATGGCAGGGGTCATGATAGGTAACGATTACCGAGCCTTTGCCTGTGCCCGTTAGCTGCTGCGGTGCGCTTGCATGGGCGTCATGATAGCTACCGGCAGCCTCATCGGAGCTTTTTTTTCCGTCCTGCTCATCGGCATAGAGGAACTCGACCACATCTTTGATCATCGGCAATTCCTTATTGGCCCGGGCGGCGTCACGTTCATCGTCTTTGAAGATTTTCGGGTATTTTTTCAAAAACGAGGCGCAGCTCGAACAATCCGTGACGATCAGATCGACATCGAGTTTTTCAAAAACGTCGAGATTCTTGCGCGCAAGCAGTTTGGTATTGCCAAGATCGCCGTACGTATAGGGCGGCAGGCCACAGCAGCAATTGTCCATCACGGTGACCGATTTTGCCTTGGTCTTTAAGACCTCAAACGTTGCCTTGCCGGCCTGAACCTGAATGACGTCCATGCCGCAGCCAACAAAATAGCCGATCTTCAGTTTGTCGCCGGTTCCCGGATAAACGCCCGGTTTAACGGTGCCGCGAAACGAAGACATCGGCAACTTGTCGACCATTCCTTCGGCTTTCGGCAAATCCCGACCGAAGATTCGCAGCAGTCCAAGTGCGTTGGCCACCTTGGAAGCACCGGAATTCTTGCCGAGCGCCACCGCGCGGGCAGCAACATGGAGGCGTTTCGGGTAGGGCAGCAGATGCTCAAACAACAGTCGGTGAGCCGGCTTTTTACCGATTTTGTCCAGGTATTCGGCCCGAGCATTGAGCACCAGATCGGTGGTCGGTATCTTGCCGAAGCAGTTGGTAGTGCAGGCACCACAGCCGAGACAGGTAAAGAGCGGGTCTTCCAGCTCTTCATTCCATTCCACGCGTTTTTCGATGATACCGCGCAGGAGCGCCAGGCGGCCCCGAGCCACCCCGCTTTCGTGACCGGTTGTCCGAAAAATCGGGCAGGCAACATGACAGAAACCGCATTTATTGCACTTGGCTATGTCATCGTAATAGGCTGATACAGTCATAATTACAAACCTCTTAGTGGTTTTATCGCTTCACAGTTTCCGGCCGATCAGTAACCTGATATGCCGCTTGCACTAAACTCTTCCGGGCAGGATACCGGGAGCGAAAATGCGGTCTGGATCCAGAACGCCCTTGATGGCATGACTCAGTTTCCATTCCGGTCTCGTCGAACCGAAGACATCATTGCTCTTGCGAAACGCCTCGGATGCCTTGAGGACAACGACATGACCCTGACAGCGTTTTACGAGGCTGTCGATTTTCTTCCATTGCTCTGCCGTCAGGTCGACAAACCCCGCATGAATCCGAGCACAGGCCACGTCGAGCAACACTTGATCGGGCCGAACTATCCTCTCCAGATCCAAGTAACATTCAAGCACCCGGGCGATAATAACATCCGCCTGAAGGACGAAGGGACTCTGCCAGATTTTCTCGAAGGCGCCAGTGTGGCACCCCTCCTCGAGCGGATATTCACTATCGCCGGAAACAGCCAGCCCGATGGACTGCATGACTTCCGCACAACGTTTGATCTGGCTCGGGACGACGATCTGCAGCCCCTCGAAACCGACCACCAATTTCCAGTTGTCGGCCTCCGGGACCATGGTGACGGATACGGCCAGCAGATTGGAGTTGGCGATCTTAGTGGCAGCTGCATAGCATTTTTCGTGGCTTCCGACCGCGGCAACCATACGGCATGTTTCCGGCCGGGTAGCAACTTTCCAGGTCGCCTCGGTGATCAAGCCGAGTGTACCGAGCGAACCGTTCAGCAGTCTGGTCATGTCATAACCAGCCACGTTTTTCATGACCTTGCCACCGGCGCTGACCATGGAGCCGGTGCTGTCGATGTATTGCAAGCCGAGCAGCATATCGCGTGGTCCGCCATAGGATACACGTTCAGGACCGACCGCCGCCATAGCCACGATGGAGCCGGTGGTCGAATCGGTAGTGAAATAGGATGGTCTGATCGGCAACCACTGGTTCTTTTCGCCCAGCTTCACCTGCAGGGCGGCAAGCGTGACGCCGGCACCGGCGGTGATGAACTGATTGTCATTATCGTACTCGATGATCTCGGACATCTGCAGGCTGTCGACGATCTGCGCCGGAGTCTCCGAATAGTTGCCGATACCGTTGAACGTGCCGTTGCCGGCAAAACGAACGGCTTTCTTCTCCGACCGGGCCTTCTTTATTATACCCATGGCCTCTTTTACCCCGGCCGCCGCGGCACCACCCGGTCGCCTCAGTATGGTCGGCTCGGACGGCGGCAGTCGCCTCTGCCCTTCCGGCGGCAGCGGAATGACCTTACCCGGGTTGAGCAGATTGTCGGGATCGAGAGCGAGTTTGACATCCTGCTGGGTGTTGAGATCGTTGCCGGAAAAGATCATATGCATCGCTTCCTGCTTCTCGTGACCGACACCGTGCTCGCCGGAGATGGTCCCGCCCAACTCGGCGCAGACTTCCATAATACCCCAACCAGCCTTGTGCGCCTGCTCCAACTCCTCAGGATGACGCGAATCAAACATCAGCAGCGGGTGCAAATTGCCGTCGCCGGCGTGGAAGACGTTGCCGACCGGACGACCATATTTTTCGGAGATTTCTCTAACGCCCTCCAGTGCTTCGGGCAACCGGCTCCGCAACACGCAGCCGTCGTTGACCAGGTAGTTCGGCGACAGGTTGCAGATGGCACCAAAGGCACCGCGCCGCCCCTTCCAGAGCAGGTCGCGCTCCGCCTGGTTCTTGGCGGTCCGAACTTCGCGGCATTGGGTGGCCATGCATATTTCCTCGATCTTCTCGGCCTGCTCCTGCAGGCCAGCGTTCATACCTTCGACTTCGATGATCAGCACCGCCGCTGCATCCTGGGGGTAGCCGCATGGGGCGCCCATCTCCACCGCTTTGATGATCGTGTTGTCCATCATCTCCAGGGTCAATGGCACAATACCGGCCCGGATGATCTCCGAGACAGAGCGGGCGGCATGCGGAATCTCGTCATAAATGGCCAGCATGGTAATGACCGATTCGGTCTTCGGCGTGATTCGTACGATAATCTCGGTCGCCACCCCGAGACACCCTTCACTGCCGACCATGAGTCCGCGCAGATCATAGCCCGGCGGATCAAACGCCGGCCCGGCAACATCGACAATCTCGCCGTCGGCGGTAACCATTTTCATGCCGAGAATGTGGTTCGAGGTCACACCGTATTTCAGGCAACGCGGGCCGCCGGAGTTTTCACCGACATTACCGCCGATAGTGGAGACTTTCTGGCTGGCCGGATCCGGCGCAAAAAACATGCCGAACGGTGCCACCGCCTCCTGCAGCTCAAGATTGGTCACCCCCGTATGCACCACCGCATAACGACTCTCGGGATGGATTTCCAGTATTTCATTGAGCCGGGACAATGCAACGACCACACCGGAATGACTGATTGTACCACCGGAGAGGTTGGTGGCAAAACCGCGAGAAACCGAGGGCACCCCGGCTCGGTGCGCTTCACGCAGCACGCGCGCCACCTCTTCCGTCGTGCCGGGAAAAACGACGACTCCCGGCATATCCGTCGGAACTACCGAGGCATCGTAGGAGTATAGTTCCATGTCGGCCTTGGAATGTTTGACATATTCCTTGCCGACAATCTCTTCCATACTGCGAATAAAACTTTCGTTAATCATCTGTGTCCTCCGACTGCCTTTTGGCGGTAAAACGCTACCCGGGGAAAAGCGTCAGGCACGCTCCGATCCGGATGGTGTCATTGTTTCTGCCAGCAGAGCGCCACAAGCGCCCCTGTATTTTTCTGCTCCAGACGTCCTTGCTCTTCCAGCACGGCTGCCTGCCCGGGGTCAGTGTCTTTGAGAAAATGAATCGCCGTTTTGACCGTGCCCGGGCTGGAGGCGAGTCGGCTCATTTCCTGCGGCGAACGAAACGTCATGTTGGCAAACAGGGAATGGCCCGCGGCCGCTTTTTCTTTCCTGCGCACCGCCCATGGACTCAGGCTGTTGAGCGTGGTGACGACGACAGTGCCACCCGGCCGGGTCACTCGATTCATTTCACCGATTGCCGACCGCGCATCAGCGACGAATTCCAACGCCGTCATCGAGTAGACCCGGTCAAAACTCTGATCGGCGAAAGGAAGTCTGGTCATCGTCCCGACCAGAGCGGCGAAACGATATCCCACTGCCTTTGCCTCCGCCCGGCGGAGCATCGGCAACGAGAGATCGAGACCGACCAACGCCGGTCGGACGGCACCAACCAGTGCGGTAAAAACACCGGAACCGCAACCGACATCGAGGATCAACTCGTCGGGTTGCGGCGCCAGGAGTTCGATTAATAGTTCGGCCTCGTAAGCCTTGACCAGTTTACCGATCGGGGTTGTAAACCACGTATCGTAACGATCCGGCCAATCGTCAAACAATTGGCCTTCGGTTGCTTGATCGGTTGTCATGATCGCCGGGAATGCTTCACATTCTTTCTCATCATCGGCTACTCACCGACCTTGTCGGTAACCGATTGGATCTTGCCGGCCAGGCTGGCGTCCTTATCCCGCCGATCATCAACTTTGAGTTCGATGATCAAACGACGAGCGCCTTCTTCCAATTGGGCTTGATGGATTTTGTTCACCAACTCGAACAAATCAGGCAACGTGGGAACCTCGATCGAAGTGGACATCCCGCCGACCTGGTAGGTGTATCCTGACTCCTCGATGATCTTGACGCCCTTCCTGACAAAGCGTCCCATGCTGAGCCCTTCGCTGACCGGATAGATGGACAATTGCGCAAGGATCATAAACACACTCTCGATAGTCTGGACGGACTGGGGGACCACCGGACCATCTGGTCCGGTAATCCCCATATACCCCCGAAATACGGTGGGTTATTTTTTGTTTTTGTCTTCGACGGCCTTGATTTCGGCCATGGTCCGAAGAATCTGCATGGCATTTTCATAGACCGGTGTATCAACCATTTTTCCGAGATAGGTAACCGCCGCCGAGCCTTTAGCGATCCCTTCCTCCTCGAAGACTTTCTTCACTCCCTCGGCCCATTCGACACTTTCCGGAGACGGTGTGTAAATCTCGTGGGACCGCTCGATCTGGCTCGGATGAATGAGCATTCGGCCTTCGTAACCCATCTGGTGTCCTTCTTTCGTGCTCTTCTTGAATGCTTCTTCGTCCTTAAAGGCAACAAACGGACAGTCGATGGCTACACAGCCTGCGGCTCGGGCAGCCACGGCAGTATGATAGCGTGCATAGAGCTGCTCGACACCTTCCGAGGTCAGCTCGACACGCATATCCTTGGTGTAATCCACAGCGCCGAAGATCAACGAGTTGACGCGCGGGCTGGCGGCAGCCGACGGATACGCGTTGATGACACCCTTGGCGGTTTCGATCAGCAGCTGAATGGCCACCGTACCGACTTTCATGCCGCGACGCTGCTCGAGTTCCTCGAGCTTCCAATCAAGACGCTGAACGTTCTCAGGACTGCCGCACTTGGCCAGACAGACACCGTCGAGGCCGGGATGAACGATGGCCTCGAGGTCATCGTTGGTCATCTCGGTCTCCCAGTTATTGATCCGCACGTAGAGATACGGTGCGGCCTGGTTGGCGCGTTCGGTCTTCAGGTACTTCTGGATCATTTCCCGGCCTTTGGCTTTCTCCGCCGGCGGTACTGAATCTTCCAGATCGAGGGTAACGATGTCGGAGCCGATGGTCGGCGCCTTGCCAACCATTTTCTCGTTGTTGCTCGGTACGTAGAATACTGATCTCATTACGGCCATGGTGGTTTCCTCCTGTTAGTGTTTATAATCCGGTAAGTTCTTTGATTTTGGGAGCGATTTCCTCGGGGCTGTCAACGACATGCGCTCCGGCTTCGCTCAGGGCCTTCATCTTGCCCTGAGCGGTCCCGCGTCCCTTCTCGACAATACTGCTGGCGTGCGAAAACCGCATACCTTCCGGGGCCCAGGCGCCGGCTATAAAAACGACAAGCGGTTTGGTAAACTCTTTGTTAGCGACGACTTCAGCCGCTTCTTCTTCCATGGTACCGCCAATTTCACCAAAAATCGCCACGGCCTTGGTCTGCTCGTCTTTTTCAAATTTTTTCAGCACATCGGCCATGGTCAGGCCGAGCACCGGCTCGGTGCCGATATGCATCGCCGTGCTGATCCCCAGACCGGCTACTTTCAGCGCCCAGGGCACGGTACCGGACTGGCCGCCGCTGCGGGAAATTACCCCGATCGGCCCCGGGTCAAACAACGTCCCGGCCCAGTCGACGCTGCCGCCGAGCCAGCCAATTACCGATTTGCCGGGACTGATCAGCCCGAGACTGCCGGGACCGAGCAACTCGACGTTATTTTTCCGGGCGTAGCTGACCATGTCGATGACGTCATGGATTGGGATACGTTCGACTGGTGAACTGACGAACTTGACACCGGCATCGATCGCTTCATAAACGGCTCCCTTGAGAGCCGGCCCGGGAATGAAGGTGCAGGCCGCATCGATCTGGCCGTGATTGCGGATAGCTTCCTTGACGGTGTTGTACACCGGGATGCCGTGCACCTCGCTGCCGCCCTTGCCGGGGGTTACCCCGGCCACCACCTTGGTGCCGTAGTCCTTCATGTATTTGGTACGCAGGGAACCTTCACGCCCCGTGATACCCTGAATAACAACTGTGGTATTTTCATCCATTATAATAGACATATATCATCCCCTGCTCATGCGGTTCCGTGCTTTGCTCTATATTCGGCCAACCCCTCAATGGGTACCTCGATGGTAATGGCCGAATTTCCCCTAAACCAGCATTCATATTCACAGGCCAGGCACTCGGTACCCTTGCGGGCCAAGTTATCCGGGCTATCAACTACGGCCGGTTTGCCGTCCTTGAGGACCAGAATGCCCCGGCTGTATTTCTTGCAGGCCTCGACGCAGGCATGCGTCGTGCATCCTTCGCATTTCGCCTCATCGATGATGATCTTGATTGTTCTCTCAGAAAATTCCATCTATCTCTCCTCTCAGGCCGCAGCCTTCTCCTTGCGATATTCTTCCACCAGAGCTTTAACCCGGCCACCGATGAACTTGGCGTCATAAACGTGCTCGCGGTCGTAAATCTCCACCCGATCGCCAAATTCGGCCAACCCCTCCTTGAGAATCTCCTGGGACTGTTTTTCCTTGTTGCCGCAGAGCAGCAGCACGACCGGGAAACCGGGCCGTTTCGGAAGCTCTTCCCGCAACGCCTTGACGATACCGTGGGCATGGTGCCACTGCTCCTGGTTGGCCATCATGAAGCCGGACAGGAAATAACCTTCGATCCCCGGTTGCGACATGATCAGCTTGACGGCGCGATACACTTTCGACGCAGTCGGATTGCCACTGGTATCGGCATAATCGGCAACCTTCAGGCCGACCTTGTTAAGCGCATCCATGCCGAGCATCGCGGCGCCGCCGCCGATGCCGTGATAACCGACATAGCCGCCTTTCCGCAACTCCTCGGGCGGAGCCATTTCTGCCAGATAACTGGTACCGCGAAAATCGTTGGCTTCAAACGACCAGCCCATCAATTCGAAATCGGTCGGCTCTTTGAGAAATTCACGGCCGATCTTGATGCCGAACTCCGGATGCCGAAACAGGGCCTGATCGTCCACTTCCATCCGGCAATCGGCGGCCAACACCTTGCCGTCCTTGGTGAGCACCAGCGGGTTGATTTCCAGTGCCCGGCAGTCATTTTTGCGAAACGCATTGTAGAGTTTCAAGATAACGTCGGCCAGCGGCCGCAAGACCGGACCATTGATGCCCATCGACACCGCCATGTCCAGCGTGTCGTGGATCATCAGCCCTTTGATCACGTCGACATTGCGCGTGGCGATCTTGTCTTCGGACACCGACTCGATGTCGACGCCGCCTTCCGGGCTGAACATCAGTACCGGTCCACGGACATCCTGGGCGGAATTGATGATCAGACCGGCATAGAACTCCTGGGCGATATCTAGTTGTTCCTCAACGAGGACCTGTTTGACCACCAAGCCCTTGATGGTCATCCCCAAAATCTGCTCGGCCATTTTTCCGGCCTCCTCAGGAGTTGCAGCAAGCTTGACGCCGCCGGCTTTGCCGCGTCCTCCGGCCAGAACCTGCGCTTTTACGACAACCGGCTTGCCGATGGTGCGCGCCGCCTCGACAACCTCCTCCGGGGTGCTGGCGACTATCCCTTCAGGGACCGGAATGCCGGCTTTTTTGAAATGCTCTTTACCCTGATATTCGAGAAACTTTGCCATCTTTCCTCCGTGTTCACTGAGTTATGGTTACGGCCCAGCCTGGCATGTATACATTTTCGCACGCCGGCTCGGTCTCTTATCCGAACAACCTTTTTCACTGGTAAGACCAGACTAATTCTGTCATTTTGACAATCAAATGTCAAGGAATTTTGCTGGCCGCCCGGAAGTTTTATGGCCCACTCAAGATCTTTACCCAAAACATCACAAAACACAGCTTTCGGCACAACTAGACAATTTCGCATAATCCACGGATTCATCACTGTTGCAGGAATACGGTTGCCTGGTTCGACTCAACTACTTCGACCCAACATCACCCCCTGAACCCCTCCTCACCCCAGCAGGCGACGCAGGTGATCATTGGGATCACTCGATGAAATCTTTCCATGTACTTGTTTTTATTGATGTAACGATAAAGAAAAACTCGTCGTAAGAATATGGATGATTAATTATTTTTTATCGATAATAGTTAATATCGGTCCACGCTCCACTTTTTTGCAGTGACAAATTTACGTCTTGTTCGCTCCCCACTTTATCTCTTCTTTATGTGTTTGTGCTGAATAATCAACAACAAACACAATGATGAAGATCATTCCCCAAAAGATGCGCGCACCATTTTTCTCCTGTTGCTTCCCGGTTTTTAGAAAACTATTTGACACTTAAACAGAAACATTATATAAGGAAGTATTCTGGTTTGACCAGAAATTGCTTTTCGTTCTTTGGCACAAATTCACAAGCAGGTTAAAATAATATGGATTTCCGACGGAGCTAGTTGACCCTGCGCTCGCAGATCGGTCTATCACAGGCGCTCCAGGTCAAAACATCCACTTTTTTGATGAGGAAAATTCATATTTTTTATGAACCTTTCCGCCCGGATCGTGCCATAATACAAGCATAGTTCGGACAAAAGCGGTTCAAGGATCGTACAGCACCATAATGTCCGTAGTTTCGCCGAACAATTCATCGGGTGAGACCAGCATTCCGATGCATTGTCGTCACAAACCAACCCCTGAGAAACAAGGAGTGAACCATGCAGGAACAAGGACAGAAACAAGACGCAGCAGTAGCTACCGTGCCGAAAGACAGCGGGCGCCGCAAGTTCCTCAAGACCGCTGCCGCAGCAGGCGCCGCCGTCGCCGCCAGCAGCGCCGTCGGGCCGTTCATCAAAACCTCCAGTGCCGCTACCACCTGGAAACTGCAAACCGTCTGGGACGCTGGTACCAGCGGCTACACCCTTTTTGAAAAGTGGTGTAATGGGTTCGCCGAGCGGTCCGGTGGCGAATTGATCCTCAAGCCGTTCCCGGCCAAATCCATTGCCGCCGACAACAACGCCCTGTTCGAAGCCGTTTCCACCGGCGTGCTCCAGGGTATGCAGCCGTTCACTATTTACTGGGCCGGTAAGATCCCGGCCTCGGTATTCCTTTCTTCGTATCCGATGGGACCCGATCAACCGGCCCAGTGGGACATCATGTTCGACGCCCTCGGCATGAAAGACCTGGCCCGCGAGATCTATGCCAAGCATGGCCTGTTCTACGTTGGTCATGTCCACCATGACGCCAATATCATCCATTCGAAAAAACCGGTTACCACTCTTGAAGACTTCAAAGGTCTCAAATTACGAGCTCCCGGTGGAATGATCGCTGAAGCATTCCAAGCCTTGGGCGCCAGTACCGTCTCCCTGCCAGGCTCGGACATCTTCCCGGCCCTGGAGAAAGGCACCATTGACGCAGCTGACTACGTCGGACCGGCCGTCAACTGGGACCTCGGTTTCGCCCAGGTCGCAAAATACATCCTGTTTGGCCCCCCAGGTGTTATGTCTCTGTACCAACCGGTCGACTTGATGGATATCACCGTCAATCTCGGTGCCTGGAAACGGCTCTCTCCCGAATTGCAGACCCTGTTTGAGGAGGAGGTTCGCACTTATTCATATGCTCACTATATCGGAATCCAGAAGGCCAATGTCGTCGCCTTGAAGAAATTCGAGGAAGCCGGCTGCGAAGTCAGCCGCCTTTCTCAGGACGACGCTATGAAGTGGCGGCAAATGATCGTGCCGATCTGGTACAATTGGGCGAAAAAAGATGCCGACGCCACACGAGTCTTCAAGCTGCAGTTGGACTTCATGATGAACGACCTGATGGGCTACGTCACGCCGGATGACATCAAAGGACAAACCCTGTAAATCACCACTAATCTATTAACCCATTACAAAGACGGAGGCCCTTGCGGCCTTCGTCTTTGTAATTGATCTCCGCACGGGAGTCTGCACGTATGGACGCGAAGACACTATACGATTTCGGCTTTGTCCTGCCGCACTGGTTTTATTGGGGCTGGTTGGTCGTATCGCCGATCATCCTGATCATCTGGAGTTATTACCTGGAGAACAAGAAAAAGCAGCGCGGTGAACTCGTTGTTACCAAGGAAGAGGAGGGTTCCAACGGCCCCGCGCCGAGCAACGCGATGACCCGGGTTATCGACTGGATCTGTGAGCATACCGGCCAGATGGTCGGTTTCTGGACCATCACCGCAGTCTGCTTTTACGCCTTCGAGGTTATTTCCCGCTATATCTTCAACAAGCCGACCATCTGGGTACATGAATCGTCGTTCCTGTTGTTCGGTATGCAGTACCTGTTAGCCGGCGCTTATGCTTACCTGCACAACTCGCATGTGGCCGTCGATATCGTCTTTGCCCGGCTTCCGCCCCGCGGTCGTTATGGCATGGACGTCTTCACCTCGGTCTTCTCTTTCATTTTCTTTATCGTTTTGATAGGTACCTCCTGGAAATTTTTCATGAATTCACTCGGCATGCGCGAGCGCACCGTGGAGACCTGGCAGATTCAGTACTATCCGGTCAAGGGCATCATGGTCGTCGGCAGCATCCTCATTACGCTGGCCGCGATATCCAAGCTCTACAAGGACATCAAACTTTTCAATCAACTTGGCAGAAACGCGTAACGGGGAGGCGGCATGAGCACCACAACAGCATCTCAATCGGCCGGAGGCAGCAAATTCGGCCTGTTTTGGAATATCGTCGTCTACGGTCTGACGATCGTTTTCAGCCTCGCCGTTCTCGTCGAGCTGATCAACGTTATGTTCTACGATCCGTATGGTGACGAGTACTTTCTCTTCCGGACTGCCGGCGTCTTCGCCGGGGTCGATATCTCAACGCTGACCTGGTGGATGTTCGGCAGCCTCGCCGTGCTGCTCATGGCTGGCCTGCCGCTGGCCTTCGTGACCGGTGGTCTGGGTTGTGTTTTCGTCTACACCATCGGCGATCAGGCGATGCTCAACATCCTGCCGAGCAGGATCTTCCCGATGATGACCAACTCGGATCTCTCGGCCATCCCGTTGTTCATCTTCATGGCGGCCATGCTCGAAAAAGCCGGCATCATCGAGGAGATGTTTTCCGTCGCCTATAAATGGATGGGCGGTCTGCGCGGCGGCTTGGCTGCGGCGACCATCGTCGCCTCAACGATTCTGGCGGCTATGGTCGGCGTTATCGGCGCGGCGGTCGTTACCATGGGCATCCTCGCCCTGCCGGCGATGCTGTCGCGCAACTACGATGAAAAAATCGCCCTCGGCTCGATCATGGCCGGCGGCACCCTCGGTATCCTGATCCCGCCGTCGATCCTGGCCATCCTCTACGCCGTCGTCGCCCAGCAATCGGTCGGCGAACTCTACATCGGCGCGGTATTGCCTGGTCTGCTGCTGTCCGGCATGTATGTCACCTATGTCCTGATCCGGGCCTTTACCAACAAAGACCTCTGTCCGGCGATGCCGAAAGAAGAACTGATCAGCTGGATGGAAAAGATCAAGCTGCTCAAGGGTTTGATCGCCCCGATCTTTCTCGTCTTTCTCGTCCTCGGCCTGCTCTTCGGCGGCATCGCCACCCCGGTCGAGGCGGCCGGACTCGGCTCGTTCGGCGCCGTTATCGTCGCCATTATCCAGCGCAAGTTCTCGTTGCTCGTGTTGAAAGAAGCGTCGATGACCACCTTGCGGGCCGCCACCATGGTCCTCTGGATCATGTTCGGTGCCTCGCTGTTCGTCGGCTTTTACATCCTGCAGGGCGGTGCCGCCTTTATCACCGAGGCGATGCTCGGACTCGGGCTCGGGTCCTACGGCATCCTCTTCTTGATGATGTTCTTGCTCGTCATCCTCGGTATGTTCCTCGACTGGGTCGGCATCCTGCTGCTTGCCGTGCCGATCTTCGTGCCGATCATCAAAACCCTGACCTTTCCCGGCCTGTTCGGTATGCCGGGACCGGCACCGGAGGATGTGGCCCTGTGGTTCGGCATCCTCTATATCGTCAACATGCAGATGTCGTTTCTCAGCCCGCCGTTCGGCTATGCCCTGTTCTACATCCGTGGCGTCTGTCCGCCGCATATCAAGATGTCGACTATCTTCATGGCCTCGATACCGTTCCTGGTCATGCAGGTCATCGGCCTGATGATCGTCGTTATTTTTCCGGCCATGTGCACCTATCTGCCCAGTGTGGTCTACGGCTGATAGATCGAATTGAAGCAAGGGCGGCGCTATACCGCCCTTGCTTTCTTGACAGACCTTCAGGCCCCGCCTTTTTCTCTGGCCGGGGCCTGTTTTTTTGCAGTATCATACATACGCGATCGTCAACCAGGAGGGAACCATGCGTATCGTCTTCATCGGCCAGGCGCCCTTTGGTGCCGAAACACTGGAAGCACTGCTGGCCCAGAGCGAGCAGATCGTCGGCGTCATCACCACCGAAGAGAATCCCCGACAAAAACAGGAAAACCCGGTCAAACAGTCTGCCGACAAGCATGGCCTGGCCCTGCTGCAGACCAACCGACTGAAGCGTCCCGAGGTGATCACCTGGGTCCGCGATCTGGCCCCCGACCTGCTCGTACTCGCCTTTGTCACCTCCTTCGTGCCGACCAAAATGATCGACTGCGCCCGCCACGGCGGCATTAACTATCACCCGTCGCTGCTCCCCAAATACCGCGGCGGCTCGGCCATCAATTGGGCGGTGATCAACGGTGAACAAGAGACCGGCGTGACCATCCATTTTATCGATGAGGGCGTCGATACCGGACCGATCATCCTCCAGGAAAAAGTGACCATAACCGACGACGACACAGTTAAAAGCCTCTACTTCGGCAAACTCTATCCGCTCGGAATCACGATGATGTGCACGGCGGTGCGGTTGATCAAAAACGGTCAGGCCGTCACCGTCGCCCAGGATGAACATGAAGCTTCCTATCAACCGGTGATCACCCCGGCCGACACGGTTATCGACTGGGGACAACCGACGCAGCGGATCTACAACCTGATCCGCGGTAGCAACCCTTCTCCGGGGGCCACCAGTTGCCTGGGCACCACCCTCTGCCGGATCTTCGACTGCCGGCCGGCAGACGCTGCCGGTACGCCGGGCAGCGTGATTCAAATCGCTGACGACTCGTTCACCGTCGCCACCGGCGACGGTGCCATCACCGTACAGACCATACGGCCGGCCGGCGCCAAGAAAATGTCGGCAGCCGAATTCGTCGCCGATGTCTCCCTGAGCCTTGGTGATAGGTTCATTCCCCCGGCAGATCCGACGGCGAAGGAGCAGCCATGCTGACCACCATTCTGCTCTATTGCCTCCTCGGCTCTTTTGTCGGGGTCCTTGCCGGCCTGCTCGGGGTCGGCGGCGGCCTGGTGATCGTGCCGATCCTGGTCTTTGCCTTCACCTACCAGCAGATCCCGTTCGAGATCATCATGCATCTCGCGCTGGGGACATCGCTGGCGAGCATCATCTTCACCTCCGTGTCGAGCTTCATGGCACACCACAAGCGTGGCGCGGTCGACTGGACCACGGTCCGGCGGATCGTCATCGGTGTCATGACCGGCACGTTTTTCGGTTCCTGCATCGCCTCCTGGCTATCGACGGTGGTCTTGAAAGGGCTTTTCGTTGCCTTTCTCTACTTCATTGCCTACCAGTTCCTCACCAATCGCAAACCGAAACCGACCCGTGAGTTGCCCGGCCGTTTCGGCATGTTCGTCGTCGGCAACATCATCGGTATCGTCTCGAGCCTGGTCGGCATCGGCGGCGGCGCACTGTCGGTGCCGTTCATGATCTGGTGCAACGTGGTCGTTCACCGGGCCATTGGCACCTCGGCCGCGATCGGGTTGCCGATCGCTATCGCCGGCACCGTCGGCTTCATTTTCAACGGCTGGGCACACCCGCAATTGCCCGATTATTCAGTGGGGTTCATCTACCTGCCGGCCCTGTTCGGCATCGCCGCCGTCAGTGTGCTCACCGCCCCGCTCGGGGTGCGGTTGGCGCACAGTCTGCCGGTGGACAAATTGAAGAAGATTTTCGCACTGCTTCTGATCGTCGTCGGCACCCGCATGCTGCTCAGTATCATCTGAAACCAGCGATCCGGCGCACCCTTGAATAGCAAACGGCCATGACCGGAAATTTCCCGGTCATGGCCGTTTCTTATGCAGCTACCCCCATGACGGAACGTCACAACGAACTATGTAAATCGGCGTCATGGTCGGAAGGGCTGGCCGGGCCTGCCGCCTGCAACGACAATGCGCAGAATCGGCAGCACAGGTCGCACGCCTGTCAACCCACCTCGACAGCGACCTTCTTGCCGGCCGTTGCGTAGGCCATGGCCAGTATTTTCAGCGGCGGCAGGGAATCGCGGGCTGTTCCCTGATAGATCTGCATACCGCAGGCACCGCAGCCGGTGACCACCTGATCGACCCGGGATTCGTTGATTTCATCGAAGAGCCGCTGGCCGATCTTCATCGACAGCTCGTAATTCTTCGCTTTCAACCCATAGGTTCCACCCATGCCGCAACACTTGTCGCTATACGTCTGCACCTCGACACCGGGAACCAGCCGCATCAATTCCGCCGGCTCGGTGGTGACTCCGAGGCTGCGCAGGTGGCAGGGAGCATGATACCCCAGCTTCATGTCGAGCCGACCAAAATCGGTGCGCAACTCTCCCTTTTCATGCAAATCCATCAAGTAACGGTGGATATCGATACAGGCCCCGGCGACCAGACGGGCATCATCGGAATCAAGAATCCGAGGATACTCGTTTTTCACGGCCAACGCGCAGCTCGGCTCACTGAAAATAATCGGCAGACCGCGGGCGGCATACTCCTTCAGGGCAGCAATATTGAACTCGATGTCACCGAGGATCTGGTCCTGGCCACCGGCACTGATGCGGGCGATACCGCAGCATTTCAGATCCGGCATGATAACCCGAATACCGTTGTGCTCGAGCACCTCGATCACCGCCAGCCCCTCGCCCTCCGGGTCGTTGTAGTTGCCGAAACAGCCGAGAAAGAAGACCGCCTCCTTAGTGCCGGCTGATCGCGGCCGCGTCTTCATCATCTTGCGCAGGGTCTGATGGTGGAACGGCGGCAAGTGCCGCTTGGCATCCATACCGAGCACCTTCTCCAGTCCCCAGCGAACCGGGCCGAGCGAGGTGGCGAAATTGGCCAGCGGCGCCATCAGGCTGCCCTGTTTGCAGAGCAGAGCGGTGTCGGTGAGTACCCGGTTGGTCAACCCTTCCCCTTTGCGCCGCACGTAATCGGTTCGGGCCGCCATAGCCAGCCACGGCACATCGACTCCGGACGGGCACTCGGTCAGGCAGCGCTTGCAATTAATGCAGGAGTCCATCACTTCCTTGAATTCGGGTTCCGCAAGAATCGACGGATCGAGCTTGCCGGACGTCAGTTCCCGCAGCAACGTGATCTTGCCGCGGCCCTTGGTCCACTCCTGCAAGCTGGAGTTGGCGATCGGACAATATGACCGGCACTTGGCGCATCCCGAACAGTTTTCAATCTGCTCCTGATAGACCAGTTTGTCGAACGAGCTGCCGGTTTGGACCAGCGCGAAATCTGGCCCGAACTTCAGGTCATGGCCGAGGGTGTTTTCATCGCCGGAGATGATCACCCCGGGATTCATCAGGCCGTCCGGATCGAACACCGCTTTGATCTCCTTCATCGCCTCATAGAGATGCGGATATTGCCGCTGGACATAATAGCTGCGCAACCGGCCATCGGCATGCTCGCCGCTGACCGTCCCTTTCAGGCTGAGGACCAGCTCGCAGACCGCCTCCGACAACTCTAGCATGGTCTTCACGTCATCGGGCTGACGAAGATCGAGGATGGCCATGGTATGCAGATTGCCGTCGCCGGCATGGCCGTAGATCGCCGCCTTAACCTGAAAGCGATCGAACAGGCGGCGCAGACCGCTGATGTATTCGGGCAACCGGCTGACATGGACGGCGGCATCCTCGATAAAGGCGATCGGCCGTCGTGGCCCTTTCATTCGGTTGAGGATTGGTCCGGAAATACCGCGCACCTTGGAAAAGGTTTTCATATCCGCAGCGTTACGGGCCTGCAGGACCTGAACCGCCAGGTGGTTGTCATCGATGAGGCGTTTGGTAATCCGAGCGAATTTCTCCTGCAGCAGTTCATCAGAGTCTTCCTGGAACTCGATGAACAATGATGCTTCGGTATTTTCCGGAAAATATTGGGCCAGCTCCGGACGCTGTTCGCGGGCCAGATCGAGGATGTGCTTTTCCATAATCTCGACCATGGACGGTCCCTCTTCGAGAATCTGCTGGGTCGCTTCGCCGACCTTGTCGAGGTCATCGAGGTAGACGAAACCGCTCAAGGCCTTCTGCGGTATCGGCGAGAGCGCCAGCGTCGCCTCGGAGACGATGGCCAGTGTGCCTTCCGAGCCGACGAGCAGCGGCGTCAGATCAAACGAATCGCCGTCGAAAAGATCCCAGACATGATAGCCGCAGGAGTTTTTGCTGGTGAACGGTCGCTCTTCTTCGAGATACGGTTCATAGCGCTTGATAATCTCGGGCACCGTTTTTCGGACGGCGGCCGCCAGTCCGGTCGCTGCCGTCTCCGCCGGGTCTGTTTCGTTATTGCGCTGTGTTCCGGTGCGCATGACCTCGCCATTGGCCAGCACCAGTTCCAACCCCCGGACGTGGGCCCGGGTCGTCCCGTATTTGACGCCGTGCGGACCACTGGAATTGTTGGCGATCATCCCGCCGAGTGTCGCCGAATCGACGGTCGACGGATCGATCGGGAAATAGAGCCCGTGCTTTTTCAGCTGCCGGTTCAGATCGGCCAGGACGATACCCGGCTCGACCCGAACCCACCGCTCCTGTACATTGAGCTCCAACAATCGATTGAGATTCTTGCTGAAATCGATCAGGATACCGGCGCCGAGTTCGTTGCCGGCACGACTCGTCCCGCCGCCACGCGGAGTCAGAGGAATCTTGTGGGCGCCGGCAAACCTGATCGTCTCGATGATGTCCTGCCGATTTTTCGGTTGGACGATAGCCAGCGGCTTGATGCGAAACAAGGATGCCCCGCTGCTGTAGATCGACCGACTCAGCTCGTTGTCCAGGACATCCCCGGAAATGCGCTGTTTCAGTTCGTTGAACACATTTTTAGTATCTTCCATCTATCTTTCCTTAGCGAACAAAGACGGCTCCCTTGATCGAAACCGAGGAAGCCGAACGTAATGGCGCTTATGTAAATTCAATAATTACTAAATGTTACTTGGCCTTATCAGAGAGATAGCTCATTGCCGCCTGTACCCCGCCTTTTTCATGCGCAACTCCGGCCAATTCCAGTCCCATCTCGACACCGGCCAGGGTACCGAGCAGGGTCAGGTCGTTGAGATCTCCGAGGTGGCCGATGCGAAAGACCTTGTCGGCCACCTTTCCCAAACCGCTGCCGAGCGACATGTCGAACGCGTTGAGAACGACCTTACGGAAGGCATCAGCTCCCTTGTCTCCCGGCATCATGACCGTGGTCAATACCGGGCTGTACTCCTTCGGCTCCTCGCAGAGAATCTCCAGTCCCCAGGTCCGGACGGCACGGCGAGTAGCCTCGGCAAAGCGGGCATGACGGACAAAGACATTATCGAGCCCTTCCTCTTCGAGCATCTGGATCGCTTCGCGCAAGCCGAAGAGCAGGTTGGTGGCCGGTGTCGACGGATACCAATAGTTGGCGTTGGCCTTGAGCATGTCGTTCCAGTCCCAGAAATGACGATTGAAACCGTTATGCTTCGAGGCTTCCAGCGCCTTTTCGCTGACGGCGTTGAATCCGAGACCGGGCGGCAGCATCAAACCTTTCTGCGAGCAACCGACAGTCACATCGACCCCCCACTCCTCGTGCCGATAATCGACCGAACCGAGCGAAGAGATAGTGTCGACCATGAGCAGGGCCGGATGGCCGGCGTTGTCGATGGCCTGGCGGATCTCGGCGATGCGGCTGGTCACACCGGTAGAGGTCTCGTTGTGGACGATGTTGACCGACTTGATGGTCTTCTCGGTATCAGCCTTCAGCTTTTCTTCGACGATCTGCGGATCGGCGCCGTGCCGCCAGTTGGTCGGCACAAAGTCCACTTCGATCCCGAATTTGCGGGCCATGGTGCACCAGAGCGTGGCGAAATGACCGGTCTCGAACATCAAGACCTTGTCTCCGGGACTCAGGGAATTGATCAATCCCGCCTCCCAGGCACCGGTCCCGGACGTCGGGAAGATAATGACCGGGCCGGAGGTCTTGAAGATCCGTCGCGATCCGAGCAGCACCTCCTCTGAGAGTTTGTGAAAATCAGGACCACGATGGTCGATGGTCGGGTGTCCGATAGCATGCAACACCCGATCGGGAACATTGGTCGGGCCGGGGATCTGCAGAAAATGACGTCCACTTTTAAAGCTCATGATTCTCTACTCCTTCATACTCAATAATAATAATGAAAAACAAAAGATCATCGTCTTTTGCTGGCTCCTCTGTGCGGCTACCGGCCATCGGGCCCGGTAATCCGTCCTTTGACCGCGGACCAGGCGGCCGTCAGCGGTGAAGCCAGGAAAATATCGGCTTCCGCTGCTCCGATCCGGCCCGGGTTGGCCCTGATCGTGGTGGTAATGGCCGTATCGGCAGCACTGAGCAGACCCAGATGCCGACCGGGACATGGGCCGCAGCCGGGCGGCAGTACGATAGCCCCGGCGCCGCGCAGGGCCGCCGACAGTTTCAACGTATCCATCGCCTCCAACACGTTGCGGGAAGCCGGCGTGATCAGGCAGGTCACTTCGGGATGGATGCCGTGCTTGAGCAGAATTTCAGCCGCTGCCTTGATATCCTCAAGCCGCCCCGAGGAGCAGCTACCGATCAGCGCCATGCTGATACGTCGATCACTGAGCGTTTCCGGAGCGGCGAATGTCAGCTGCTCACCGGGCAAAGCGACGAGTGGCTGCACTCCCCCGGCGTCGATTGCGATATCGCAAACAGCCCGTTCACCTTGCGGTAGAACAAAAGCGGTAACGACTCCGCCCTCGGGCAGAAAATTACAGAGCGCCATTTTTTCGCTGATAGAGAGCTGGTCGACAGCGGCGCCGGTCAGTACGACCGCCTTGCCCCGGACGAGATCACCATGGCTGCGCAGGATCTCCATCGCCACATCACGGGCCATGACCAGCGGCGAGATTCTGCCGGTAACACAAATCACTACCTGTTCGGGAACACTCAGATCATAGGCTCCGCGGCAGATCACCTCGGCAAAACGTGGGCCGGAGACAGAAAAGGCCAGGGCACCGAAAGCACCCGCCGTGGCAACATGGCCGTCGGCCCCGACGATGATCATGCCCGGCCACAGGGATTCTTCTTCGGCGACGACCTGGTGGAGGACGCCTTCACCGTTCCGATAGAGAAGAATCTGGTGGCGACCGGCAAATTCGGCGAGTTCCAGCTGAAACTCACGATCCCGCACGGTCGGCGCCGGAAATGCATGATCCAGTGTAAACAAGGTCCGACAGCAGCCGGCCGGGCGGGATCCGCGCTCTTTCAGCTCCTGCAAGACGGCCGGGCCGGTACCGTCATGGGCAAGCGCCAAGTCGACCTTCAGCGAAACGATCTGCCCCGGTATCACCTCGTCCCGCTGGGCCGCTTTGGCCACTTGTCGATAGAAGAATTCGCTCATTGTCAGTTACAACACGCCAACTTGTCTCTCTTCATCGCTACATCTTCTCGCATTACGGGCGCAACAGCACCTTGATTGCGGCCGGATCGTTGTTGGCGACCTCCATCGCCTCATCGATCCTGGCCAGCGGAAAGGTATGGGTAATCAGCGAGGCGATATCGAGCTGGCCGAGCAGCACCGGCCGCAGCGCCTGCGGCACCCAGATATGCCGCTGCAGCACGCCGTGATGAACCAGTCCGGTATTGACGACCTGCAACGAATTGTTATGCCAGCGCGAGATATTGAGCTTGATATCCTGGGTGATCCAGGAATAAAAGACCAGTGTGCCGTTGTGTTTGACCGCGTCATTACAGAGCTGTACCGCCTCGCCGGTACCGGCGACCTCGACCACGACATCGGCACCCTCACCGCCGCTCAAATCGAGAATGGCCGCGAGCGGATCGGTCTCGGAACTGTTGATCGCCTCATCAAGGCCGAGCTGTTTGCCAAGCGCCAGTTTACCATCGACGACATCGACGCCGATGACCCGATGCGCTCCTTTTTTCTTGGCCACCTGGGCAATGACCTGCCCGGCGAAGCCCATACCGATAACGGCAACGGTGTCGCCCAGTTGTACCTTTGAGCAGAGACCGGAAAAGACCGCACAGCCGATCGGCTCGCCAAGGGCCACCAAATCCATGTCGAGGCCGTCCGGCGCTGGTTCGAGGTCGTCCTCTCCGGCGACAAAATAATCGCTGTAGGTCTCCACCCAGCCAAAGGCGATGACCCGGTCGCCCTGCCGATAGCCGCGCACGTTAGCCCCCACCTCAACCACGGTGCCGCCGGCCTCGTGGCCGAAAAAGTATGGGTAGCCAAACGGCGTGCGCATCTCGCTGTTCAATCCACCGGCCGGCGGGATGATACCGTTGTAGAGATTCTTGTCCTGGCCGCAGATGCCGGCAGCATGGGTTTTGACGAGAATCTGGTCCGGTCCGGGAGAGATCTCCCGCTGCCGCACTTCTATTGCTCTGACACCAGTCAGGCAGGCACTGTTGACGATCATGATCGGTTTATTCTCCAGAGTCGTTCATCATCGAGCTTCTTGCAATCGCCGCGTTATAACTACAGGCTCGGCTGCTTCATTTCCCCGGCGAGCAGGTTGGGCTTATGCCGCATCCGGCTGTAGAGCGTATAGAGAAACGTCGCCAGCGCGACAGCCAAAATCGTGCCGGAAATCGGCCGGCTGAGAAAGGCGATCAGATCGTAATCCTCCATACGCATGCCGCGCCGCAATGACTCCTCCGCCAACCCGCCGAGGACCAGGGCGATGATCAACGGGGCGACCGAATAGTCATACTTTTTCATCACGTAGCCAAGCAGGCCGAAGGCAAACATGATCCAGACATCGGACATCGAGTTGCTGATGCCGAACGCACCGACGGTGGCAAAGACGAAAATACAGGGCCCGAGGATCGAGTAACGGATCTTGCGGAAATTGGAAAAGAGTTTGGCGACAATAACCCCGGCAAAAAGCATGAACACGTTGGAGACGTACATCGCCAGAAAAATCGAATACATCAGATCAGGCTGATTGAGAAACAGCATCGGCCCCGGCTGCAGGCCATGCACCATAAATCCGCCGATGATGACCGCCGTCGTCGCACTGCCGGGAATACCGAGCGTCAGCAACGGTACCATGGCGCCGCCTGCCGCCGCATTGTTGCAAGTCTCCGGCGCTGCGATGCCGTCGGCGATACCGGTACCGAATTTCTCGGGATGCTTCGACCAGCGTACCGCTTCCGAATACCCGACAAACGATGCAGTGGTAGCGCCGACACCGGGTAGGATACCGATCAGGGTGCCGATCACCGCCGACCGCAGCACATTCCACTTCAGCTTGAGCATTTCAACCAGCGACGGGAATTCCGTTGAAACTTTGACTTCCTCCTCGCCATCGATCTTCGATCCCTTTTCGGCGGTCATCAGAATTTCACCGATGGCGAACGCACCGATCAACGCGACGATGAAATTGACCCCGCCGATCAGGCCGCTCCAGCCAAAGGTCAATCGCTCGACGCCGGACATCGGGTCGATGCCGATGGTGGCGATCAGCAGTCCGACAAAACCGACCAGGAAGGCCTTCGTCATCTTGGTCCCGCCGAGAGAGGCGATCAGCGTCAGCGCGGCAAAGGCCAGGGCAAAATATTCGGGTTCGGAAAAACTGAGCGCCACCTTGGCCAGCTGCGGTGAGATCAAGTTCATGATTCCAACACTGAATAATCCGCCGATGCAACTACATAATATGGCAATACCGAGCGCTTTGCCGGCCTTGCCGGCTTTGGCCATCGGGTAACCGTCAAAGCCGGTTACCGATGCCTCGGGCGAGCCGGGAACATTGAACAGGATGGCCGAGATCGAACCGCCGAAGGTGCCACCGCAATAGACCGCAGCGAGCAGCAGCAGGCCGGTGGTGGCGTCCATCGCATAGGTGAAGGGAATCAGCAGGGCGGTTCCCATGGTCGAGTTCAGACCGGGAATGGCGCCGAGCATGACACCCATCAGCACACCGCCGCAGATGAACAGCATCGCCATCGGAGAAAATACATTATGAAATGCGGTAAACCAGATTTCCATCGCAACAGGCTCCTTTACCGATCAATACAATAGGTGGCTGATCTCGAGAAAAACCCCGGCGCCACGGGGCAGCGGGACATACATTACCTTGGTGAACAACAGCACGATACCGAGCGTCAGGACAAACGGTATGGAAAAGATCAGCACCTTGTTCCGCTCGCCGAGCAGAAACATGAAGGCGATCATCTGCAGCGGAGTCAGCACGAGAAAACCGACATACGGCAACAACAAGAGATAACCGGCGATCAGAGCGACTGCAGCACCAAAACGCAGATTCGCCGACGAAAACTGCAACCGCTCAAATGGTGGAATGGTTCCCTGCAGAACTCCCTTGATCGAGAAAAAGGCTACCCCGACACTGAGGAACATGATCATGTAGAGAACGAACTTGGGCCAATAAGCGGGTCCGAGTTTGCCGTACACGCTCCCCGAATCGTAGATCTTGATCTCGCTCAGCAGATACAGGGAGACGGCGAAGAGGATAACACTGATAATCACGTCAGCTTTTAAAAATGCTTTCAACACGAACCTCTCCTTAGCTCCTTTTATAAACATAAACGGGGACCGGTACCGGCCGTCAAACCGGCACCGGTCGTTTCTTCATGAAGGGATGGCAGTTTATTTTGCTTTTTTAGACGGACCTGATGGTTCGCCCGATCCGGCAGACTATTTGACGTAGCCCAATTCGGTCAGAATTTCTTTGTTAGCCTGGTACTCTTCTTCCCAGAACTTGCCGAACTCCTCCGGACCTTTCCAGCCCGGCCGCTGATCCAGCAGCGCTGCCGCCTGGTATTTTTGGTAGGATTCACTGTCGGCCGCTTTTTTCAGAGCATCGGCCAGATAATCAACGATCGGCTGCGGCGTTCCCTTCTTGACCGCGAGACCGCGCCAACGGCCACTGGTAATATCGATGCCCAGTTCAACAGAGGTCGGGACTTCGGGGAATTTATCCAGCCGCTTGTCGTTGAAGACGATGATCGGGATCAGTTTCTTCGCTTCGATCAACGAGATAACCGAGCCCGGCTCTTCGTGCAGCACGTCGAGATGCCCGCCGAGTACAGCAGCGTGGCTCTTAGGCGCCTTGTCAAACGGCACATACTTGACGTCGATGCCGGCAGCCTTGGCAAATCGCATGATGATGATCTCATCGGGGCTGGTCGGGGTGGTACCGGTAAACTGTACTTTGCCCGGGTTGGCCTTGGCATAGGCAATCAATTCTTCAGCGGTCTGGAAGTTCTTGTTGTCGGGATTGACATAGAACATGCTCATGTCCTGCTGTACTTGGACCAGCGGAGCAAACTCTTCGCTGTAATTTTCACGCCCGAGAACGGTGTTGATCAATTGCTCAGGGCTGAAATTGTAGATGGTGTACCCGTCCGCCGGCTGCGCCAGCACATATTTTGACGCCTTGACTCCGGCGCCACCGGTCATATTGGTGACGTTGATGTTGACGCCCAGGATTTCAGCGGCAGGCATCATCAGGTTACGGACAAAGTTATCGCTGCCGCCACCGGCACCATACTGAACGACCACTTCGATCGGTCGTTCCGGATAGCCATCCGGCCCGTCCCCCGCTTGAGCGGTAAAGGCAAGCAGGAACGACGAGACTGCCAATACGGACAATCGAAAACATTTCTTCACACTCAGCATACACACACCTCTTTTGCTTACGAGTTTGAGTTGCAGCCGAACCGGCGCGAGCCCATCCGGCTTCCCAGCCTGTGGCTGTTTGATCGAATAACGAACTTTGCTGCACCTCCTTGTACGCACGGTTGATTCTTGTCGCCGGCGATCTCTCGCGTTGTCACCTTCCTGCCCGTTGCTTGCTGCAAAGCAGGAAACGGGCACCAAGATGAAACATGCGGCAGAGATCAGCAACTGGTCGGTTGCATTCCGCCGTCTCTATGGTGAAACAACTCACCCCATCCCTGTTCTATAAGCAAAACCCAGGCCAATCGGAGTACTCACCGAAGCTTTTTTATAGAGGTGGTGATGCTTTCGGAATGGTGAACGAAAAATGTAGTATCGAAGGAAAAACCGAAGATGGAAATACCGGGGGGAGGGGGGAAGTCAGCTCCGTTTTGTTTCCGACATGAAACATGTTTCAATATGTTTCAAATGCGAAACGTTGAATCGCGGGTCAGCGCCCATGCACCGAATCCACCCCGCGCGTCGAACCAATTATTGTCGGGCCGTCATGGCTCCGTGTCGATATGCTGCAGCTTCCGCCACAGGGTTGTGCGACTGATACCGAGCTTGCGGGCCGCCGCTGTTTTGCTGCCGCGGCATTCCTGCAGGACCTTTTGGATGAGCCGGTATTCGTAGGAGGCCGTTTCCTGATCCAATCCCTGCGGTGGAGGTGCCGTCTCACGGTCCGGGCCGCCGGCAACCACCGGGTCAACGGTTGTTTCGGCCGGCTCGCGGCAGGACGACGGTTCGTCGCCTGCTTCGGTGACGAACTCCTGGAGTTGCAGCGCCTTGCGGACATCTTCGGCGTGAATCAAGCCCCCCGGTGTCAATACCGACAAACGCTCCATCGCGTTGCGCAGCTGCCTGATATTACCGGGCCAGCCATAGTCCAGCAGCAAATCCTGAGAATTTTGCGAAAACAAGCCCGGCGGCTTGCTTTGGGCGGCATAGAATTCCTGGAGGAAGTGATCGGCAATCGGCAGGATATCTTCCCGCCGCTGGTTCAGCGTCGGAATGGGCAAAGACAAGACGTTGAGGCGGTAATAGAGATCTTCACGAAACTGCCCGTCGGCCACCATCTCCCTGAGATTACGATGGGTCGCCGCAATCAGGCGGACGTTGATCGGCAGGATACGACTGTCACCCAACCGCATGACTTCGCGCTGTTCGATTGCCCGAAGGAACCGTGATTGCAACATCGGCGGCATCTCGCCGACTTCATCGAGGAGCAGGGTGCCGCCGTGGGCCATCTCGAACACCCCGGCCTTGCCGCCCCGACGAGCACCGGTGAAGGCACCCTCGACATAACCGAAAAGCTCACTTTCCAGGATGGACTCGGGCAGCGCGGCGCAATTGATCGCGACGAACGGCTCATTCCTGCGCCGACTCGCATTATGGATAGCCTGGGCGAAGATCTCCTTGCCGGTCCCGGTTCGCCCGTAGAGCAGGATGGTCGAATCGATGGCTGCATATTCTCGCCCCAGCACCACCGCCTCCAGCAGCGCCGGACTGCGGCCGATGATATCGGAAAAACGGTAATGGGCGGTCAGCCCTTTGTCCGACAGCTTGCGCCGCACCTTGCTCTCAATTTTCTGCAGCGCATCCAGTTTCTGAAATGTCGTTACTACCCCTTCGATCCTACGGTCGACGATGATCGGTATCCGGTTGCCGACCACTTTGACCGAGCCGATCTCGAAAACCGCCCCGAGTTCGGGGCGTCCGGACTGGAGCAGGAGATGGCAACCGGCGTCGGGTATAACCTCGGTAACGTCACGGTTAATCGCCTGTTCCGCCGACCAGCCGGACAGCTCCTCGGCCACCCGGTTAAACACGGTGATCCTTGCATGCCGGTCCAGCACGATAATGCCGTCATAGGTGAAGTTGAAGATCGCCTTGAGCTGTTCGGCCTTGCGTTTTTCCAGCTTTCTCACTTCATTGACCCGGCGCGCTTCGAGCAGCGCGGTGCGCACGGTCTCGAACGCCGAGGTGATGATCACCGCCTCCAGTCCCTGCGCCCGAGCCTCCCGGGCCATGGCTATCTTGCCGATGACGACATCGGCGCCTTTTTCCTTGAGCAACCCGATGCCATGGGAAATATCGTCGAGATCGTTCTGACAGGTGTACTTGATCAGCGTGTCTTCGATGATCTTCTCGAGACTGGGCAGGCCGAGAATCACATCCTCAACGTCGACGATGCCGACCCGATTGCCAAGATTCTTGGCTTCCTTGTAGGCCCGCAGAATGTCATAACCGCCGATGCGGATATCGACGACCGGCAGCTCTATTCCGGACTGTTTGATCTTGGAGGCGGTCAACCCCCGACTGACGATGACCTGATAGCCATTTTTTTCCGCGCCGGCGGCAAACTCGACGGCCTCATCCATCCGGGTGATGCGGATATCGACATCATCGTCGTCGCCGATCACCTTCAAACCGATCTCGGCCAGTTCCGGATAGGGGCAGATGAAGAGGATGTCAGCCATCGAACCTGTTGCGAGCGGCCTGCATGAGCGCCGCCCGCATCCATACAGCAGGGTTTATATGAAAATCGGCGGGACAGGTTTTAACCTGTCCCCCGCTCACTTTCAAAAACCAACCAGCCTTTCCGACCACAGCGCCGATTTTCATTGTTCGCTGTGACGCCCCGTCATGGGGGTTAGAGAATACGGACCGCTCCGGTATCCGCCGAGGCGGCGAACCGGGCGTAAGCCTGCAGCGATTTCGGCGCCTGCCGGTCGCGCACCGGCTGGAAAGCCTGGTCTCCCCGAGCCTCTTCCTTGCGGCGTCGTTGATCCAGCTCCTCGGCCGGCACATGCAGCTTGATGGAGCGATTCGGGATATCGATCTCGATCTGGTCGCCGTCCTTTACCAGGCCGATCAGGCCGCCGGCGGCAGCTTCCGGGGAAACGTGGCCGATCGACAGTCCGGAAGTCGCTCCGGAAAAACGCCCGTCGGTGATCAGCGCACATTTCGTGCCGAGTTTCATCGACTTGATATAAGAGGTCGGGTAGAGCATCTCCTGCATACCCGGCCCACCTTTCGGTCCCTCGTATATGATAAAGACCACGTCTCCGGCGACCACCGCTCCACCGAGGATGCCCTCACTGGCCTCTTCCTGGGACTGAAACACCTTGGCGCGACCGGTAAAATTCAGGATCGATGCATCGACGCCGGCGGTCTTCACGATGCTGCCCTTCTCGGCAATATTGCCATAGAGTACCGCCAGGCCGCCATCGGGCGAATAGGCGTGGTCCCGGTCGCGGATGCAACCGCCTTTTCGGTCCCGGTCAAGTTCCGGGTATTGATTGCCTTGAGAGCCCATGATCAGGTTGCGGCCGCTGTTGCCGGGCGCGGCGCCGTAGAGACGCAGCGCTTCTTCGCTGGCCGACTGCCGCATGATGTCATAGGCGTCAAGCGCCTCGGCTAGGTTCATGCCATCCACCCGGCCGACACTCGTGTCGAGCAGCCCGCAACGATCAAGCTCACCCATGATACCGAGGATGCCACCAGCCCGGTTGACGTCCTGGACATGGTAGGGGGAACTCGGCGAGACTTTGCACAGGTTCGGAATCTTGCGCGACAAACGGTCAATGTCGGCCATTTTGAAGTCGACTTCTGCCTCGTGGGCGATGGCCAGGATATGCAGCACCGTATTGGTCGAACCGCCCATCGCGATATCGAGAGCCATCGCGTTTTCGAAGGCTTCCTTGGTACAGACCGAACGCGGCAGCACCGAGGCATCCTCGTTGCCGTACCACGCCTCGCACAGGGCCACGATTCGCTCCGCTGCGCCGGTGAACATCTGCCGCCGCAGTGTGTGGGTAGCGACCACCGTACCGTTGCCGGGCAGGGCCATACCGAGGGCCTCGGCCAGACAGTTCATCGAATTGGCGGTGAACATGCCCGAGCATGAACCGCAGGTCGGACAGGAGGCCCGCTCGATGGTGGCGATGTCTTCATCGCTGACCGATTGATCGGCGGCCATGATCATCGTGTCGACCAGATCGAGCCCTCGTCCCAATGCCTGCCCTGCTTCCATCGGTCCGCCGGAGACATAGATCGCCGGAATGTTGAGCCGCATCGCCGCCATCAGCATGGCCGGCACGATCTTGTCGCAATTGGCGATGAGCACCATCGCATCGACCTGGTGGGCGTTGCACATGTACTCGATGGAATCGGCTATCAGCTCCCTGGACGGCAGGGAATAGAGCATGCCGGCATGCCCCATGGCAATGCCGTCATCGATCGCGATGGTATCGAACTCCGGGGCAAAACAGCCGAGTTGTTCGATCCGCTGCTTGACCATCTGACCGACCTGGTGCAGATGCATGTGACCGGGAACCAATTGGGTGAAGGAGTTGACGACGGCGATGATCGGTTTGCCGAATTGCTCCTCGGTCATCCCGTTGGCCCGCCACAGCGAGCGGGCGCCGGCCATTCTCCTGCCATGCGTGGTGGTGGTACTGCGCAGAGCGATTGCCATGATATTACCTCTTTGAATTTCGTTTTTTCCAAGCTCCCCTCAAGCTGCAGGCGGGCCGCGGTTACGGCTTGATATCGTCTGTCCGGTCGGTGGCCGGCGGCGGCGTCGGCGTCAAAGCGGCCAGCCGGTGGTACAGCTCTTCAGTCATATCGATTTCCAATGCGTTGAGCGAGTCTTCCAGTTGCACGGTGTTGCGCGCCCCGATGATCGGTGCGGTGATCGCCGGGTGGGCCGCCGCCCAGGCCACCGCGAGACTAACCGGATTGTACCCGTTCGAACGGGCGAAATCGACATATTTGACCGCCGCGGCCAGCATCCATTCGTCGCCATAACGCCGGCCGTAACTGGCCAACCGGCCGAGGCGATGTTCGGACGGCTCGATGGATTGCCCGTATTTACCGGTGAGCAATCCGCCCCCCAGCGGGTTGTAACTGAAGACCCCGAGCCCGGCCGCCTCGGCATGCGGCAGGATCTCAACCTCGGCCTGGCGCTTGACCAGGTTGTACATCGGCTGAATGCAGACGAAACCGGGCCAGTCGTGCCGGGCCGACACCCCAAGGGCCGTGGCAACTTGCCAGGCGGCGAAGTTACTGGCACCGATATAGCGGATCTTGCCTTGGCGCACCAGGTCGTCCAGCGCCGACAGCGTTTCTTCCAGCGATGTGTGCGGGTCGAAACGGTGCAGGAAATAGATGTCTATCCACGAGGTGCGCAGCCGCTTCAGGCTCGCCTCCACCGACGCGGTGAGATTACGACGTGAAGAACCGCGGGCATTGATATCGGTGCCCATCTGCCCCCACCCCTTGCTGGTGATGATCAACTCGTCGCGACAGCCGGCGATCAACTGACCGAGAATCTCCTCGGCCGACCCTTTGCTGTAGACGTTGGCACAGTCGAAGGTATTAATACCGGCATCGCGGCAACGATGGAACAGGGCCGCCGACTCGCGGGGATCGGCCTCGTTGCCGAAGGTCATCGTACCCATGCACAGCTGGGAGACCTGAATGCCGGTGGATCCGAGATAGTGATACTGCATGGCACTCCTCCAATGATGGTGAATGATTATTGTTATGATATCAGGCTGCCGTGAGAATTTCGAGCCTGCCGGCAAAAATTAAAACAAATGAGAATAGTGGCCGCTTCCATAGAGGCCTCATCCCAGGAACGAACTGCTTTCATAGCGCACAGAGAACGGATCGTACGACCATTTCGCCGAGGTAACCGTCTTTCAACGGGCTGCCGGCCCACCGGGAAGCGGCGTGTCTTCCCGGGCCTCCCGAACGTGTGCCCGCATGATCCGCTCACAAAGCTGGGTATCGCCGAGATCAAGCGCCAACAGGATCTTTTTGTGGCCGGCGATGCTCCGGCGAGCGCCACCGAGATGGACCAGGGTATTTTCTCGATAGCGCAGCACATAGTGCCGCATATCTTCGATCAAGCCGTGCAGCCGTGGCCGGGAGCCGGCAATCAGACCGGACAGCAGGTCATGAAACCGGGTGTTGAGCGCGAAAACGCGGTCCAAATCTTCTGTGCCGCAGGCCTGCTCCGCCTGGACCACCAGCGCCCGCAATTCATCCAGCGCCTCGGCAGTTATAGTCGCCGCCAGACAAGCCAGAGCGTGGCCTTCCAGAACCGCCCGGATCTCGAACAACTCGTTCATGTCCTCGAGAGAATCATCGGGCACCTGGAACCCACGGGCGCCGGCGGCAATGACCAGCCCTTCCAACTCCAGTTTGTGCAGCGCCTCACGAATCGGCGTACGACTCACGCCGAGACGCCCGGCGAGAAACTGTTCGGTCAGGCGCTGTCCGGGACGGAATTGCCCGGTCACCAATTGTCGACGGAGCAACCGATAGGTCTGTTCACGCACGGAACGGGAACGAACGGGAGTCGCACTCAGTGAATCCACTATTTTGTATCCAAAAATGTTAGAAGCATAGCTCTTCCTACCCGATCCCACCGATGTCGTCAAGTTTTTCGCTAACATCTGATAACTAATTGTACATTAGCAATATTTTACTATTAACAAGCAAACGACAGGCTTGTTCCGAACCGCTTGTCGGACGACTATGACCAACGAAACCGTTGCCACTCCCCTCTTTTTTGGATACAATACCAGAGACCTGCCGGAAACGGCCCTGAACCTCCCCTTTAACCATCGAGGATCACTGCGGTTATGAACATTTCAAAGGAAAAATGCGTCGGGTGCGCCAATTGCATCCCCATCTGTTCCGTCGGCGCCATTTACATCGGCGAGGACGGTCTGGCGGAGATCAATACGGAGACCTGTGTCGAGTGCCACAATTGCTATCGGAGCCTGAGCTTCGAGCACCTCCAGCCGGGATTGACGCGGACCATTCGCCGCATATTGAAGAAATTCGGCCTGCGCTTTCAACCCGATCCCGATGTCTGCCCGACCGAGGCCTTCATCCCGGACGAGCTTTCCTGGCCGCGCATCGTCCGACGCGCCTTCAGCGACCCGATGGTCACCCACGAGTCGACCGGCGTTCATGGGCGCGGCACCGAGGAAGTCAAGACCAATGACGTCAGTCATCGCATCAAGCCCGGTGATGTCGGCATCGTCGTCGAATTCGGCCGTCCCGGCATCGGTGTCTATTTTCGCGAGGTACAAAAAGCGACCATGGCCATGGCCGCGGCGCGCGTCGTCTTCGAAGAAGGCAACCCGGTGACCCAGATGATGGCCGACCGGCAAATCGGCACCATCCGGGAAGACGTTCTCGACGAGAAGGTCCTCTCCTGCATCGTCGAGATCACCGTACCGCTCGACGATACCGTCCGAGTCCTCGGCGTCGTCAAGCAGATCTGCCAAGCGGCCGAGACGGTGATCTCCATCGGCGTCTCGACCGTCTGCGATGAGGCCGGCAACGATCCGATCAGGGAGCTTCTCGAACGGGAAGGCTATCAGGTCGGCTGGGCGAAAGTAAATCTCGGCCTGGGGCGGGCCAGCAACGCCTCTATCAGCACTGCGGGAGGTGCGCAATGACCAATACACTCCACCGTTTCGGCACAGCGGAAACCCTGAAAAACGATTTCATCGTCTTTGCCATGGCCGGCAAGGGCTTCAACGATGAAGGCGCTTTGGACAAGGCGAAGACCTTCTTGCGGACCGCCATCAAGTACCGGCCGATCAACATGGGCAACGCCCTGGTCAATGCCCTCTATCGCCCGGAAAAGGATCTGACCTTTATCAAGCTCTACTTCGTCGGCCGACAGGAAAAGACCACCTACGAGCGGCTTATCGACGAGATCCCGGGTCCCGGTTCGGCGGCCGTGGTCTTTGACGACGGCGCCGCCGCCAGCCAGTTCGTTCGCGAGATCAAAGGACTCGATCTCGGTCTGTCGATCAATATCAGCGCCCTGGTGGACGATGTCCGGGGCATCTGCGGCGAAGTCGACATTACCCCGCATGCGGTCGAATATACCCTCGGCTTCCACGGCGACACCAGCCGCCTGCCGGATCGCGACACCCTGTCGCTGTCGACCATGTGCGGCCACGGCATGGTCTCGCCCAATTTCGCCAAAAAGATGATCGACCGGGTCAAGGAAGGCCGGATGGCCCCCGAAGCGGCAGCCTCCTGTATGGCCAAGTTCTGCGTCTGCGGGGTCTTCAATACGACCCGAGCAATGCGGGTGCTCAATCGGGTGAAGAAAGGCGAATAACTGCCGGCCTCAGGTCTCAACACCCTCAACCGGCAGACTGCTCCTCCATACGCAGTCTGCCGGTTGATTTTTTTACCCCCCGTGACAGGGCACAAAAGACACGGAAAATCGGCATCGTGGTTGGAAGGGCAGCAATAATACAGATCAAAACCTGTCCCACCGTTGGATTAGAGAGCGGAGGACAGGTAAAACCTGTCCCGCCGTTAGGAAAGACTGCCGATAACGCGCTCGGTAAACGAGTCAGTCGTCTCGCTGCCACCCAGGTCACGGGTCAGAAAGCCGTCACCGGTGACCTTTTCCACCGCCGCCATCAAGGCCGCGCCGGCCGGGGCCTCGCCGAGGAAATCGAGCATCATTTGGATCGACCAGAAGGTGGCGATCGGATTTGCTACGCCTTGTCCGGCGATGTCGGGCGCCGAGCCGTGCACCGGCTCGAACATCGACGGGAACTCCCGCTCGACGTTGAGGTTGGCCGATGGCGCTACGCCGATGCCACCGGCCACCGCCGGACCGAGATCGGAGAGGATATCGCCGAACAGATTCGAGCCGACCACCACGTCGAACCAGTCGGGATGCTGCACGAAATGGGCGGTCAGGATATCGATGTGGAACTGGTCGCAGCGCAGGTCCGGATAGTCGGCAGTCACTGCGCGAAACCGCTCGTCCCAGTACGGCATGGTAAAACGGATGCCGTTCGATTTGGTGGCCGAGGTCAGGTGACGGGCCGGGCGGTTCATGGCCGTCTCGCAGGCAAAGCGGATCACCCGGTCGACGCCTTTCCGGGTAAAGACCGACTCCTGCACCACCACCTCACGGTCGGTGCCGGTGAACAGGCGACCGCCGATATCCGAGTATTCGCCCTCGGTGTTCTCCCTTACCACGAGAAAATCGATATCTGCCGCGGTCCGGCCGGCCAGCGGTGACGAAATACCGTTGAGCAGCCGCACCGGACGGAGATTGACATATTGCTCGAACTGACGGCGAATCGGCAGTAGTAGACCCCACAGCGAGACGTGGTCCGCTACGTTCGGGGCACCGACCGCCCCGAGCAGGATTGCCTGAAACGGGCGCAGCTGCTCCAGGCCGTCGGCCGGCATCATTTCACCGTGCTGCCGGTAATAGGCGCAGGAAAAAGGAAACTCGGTCAATTGCAGACCGAACTGAAACTCTTTGGCCAGCACTTCCAGCACCTTCACGCCTGCCGGGATGACTTCCCTGCCGATCCCGTCACCGGGAATCAGCGCAATCTGATAGTCCATATGCGTGCTCCTGTCCATGTCTGAAGGGAACCTTGAAAAATTATCATTTCGCCCAATTTCATCGTTGCGTAATCAACTTTTATCATCGGAATATCGTGTATATGCCTGCGATATAATTTTCCTGCGCGCCTCGATCTTGAACGAAATTCCGAATGTTTCAAGATCCCCTGATGATGCCTGAAAATTTCGGGCTACCTTCCACCTCACTGCAGCTTAGCAGAACCGGGCAAAACGACCAAATCATTCCTGCTTACCTCGGCGTGATCATAGCGGATCGCTCCTTTTGCCGGAACATGACGCTTGATCGTGGAACGACTGGTGGCGTCCTGGTATAGTAATGGACTTCGTCACCATTGCCGATACCATCCTTTACTGGGAGAAGGCCGATGCCCACCGACTTCACCACCATGCTCCTGGCCTATGGCGCGGTCGGCGCGTTCGTCGGCATCCTCGCCGGACTGCTCGGTGTCGGCGGCGGCGGCGTGATCGTGCCGCTGCTGGTCTTCGTCTTCCACCTGCAGGGGGTCAGTGACCAGATAACCATGCACCTGGCCCTCGGCACCTCGCTGGCCAGCATCGTGTTTACGTCGATCTCGAGCTTCATGGCCCACCATCGCCGTGGTGCCGTACACTGGCGGACGGTGCGGCTGATCGTGGCCGGCATCGTCGGCGGCACGCTGCTCGGCTCCCGCTGCGCGGCGCTGCTATCCACCGATTTCCTGAAAGGGTTTTTCGTGCTGTTCCTCTACTTCGTTGCGCTGCAGATGCTCGTCAACCGGCCGCCGAAACCGTCTCGGGAACTCCCCGGACTGGCCGGCATGTCGGTCACCGGCGGAGTGATCGGTCTACTCTCCAGCCTGGTCGGCATCGGTGGCGGTTCGCTGTCGGTACCGTTCATGGTCTGGTGCAATATCGCCGTCCATCGCGCCATCGGCACCTCGGCCGCAATCGGCCTGCCGATCGCGCTGGCCGGCACCGTCGGCTATGTGGTCAACGGCTGGGGGCAGCCTCAGCTGCCAGCCTATTGCGTGGGGTTTGTTTACCTGCCGGCCCTGGCCGGCATCGCCGCCGTCAGCGTCCTGACCGCACCGCTCGGCGTGCGGCTGGCGCACCGATTGCCGGTGGACAAACTGCGCAAGATCTTTGCGCTGATGCTGATCGCTGTCGGCACCCGGATGCTGGCTAGCATCTTCTGAAGGGAACCTGAATCTTCAGTGCTCCGCCATCTCGCAATAGGATTCCCGGGTGAACAATACCATCAAGACAGAAACCGCCGCACACAGCGTCAGCCAGAGAAAGGCGGCTGAATAGGCCTCGGCCGGATAGATCCGGGCCCCGCCGACGAGCACGCCCTGCCAGTGCGCATCGAGGATAGAACCGAGGAGCGGCTGCAGAATCGCCGCGATACCGAGCACCGCCATATTCACCACCCCGCCAACGGCGCCAGAGGCGCCCGGATGATTGACTTCCCGGGAAAAGGCAAAGCCGATGATCAGTGCGCCGGATGTAAACCCGATCGCTGCCAGTAGCGGGTAGAGCAACTGATACGGCAGCTCCACCAGCAGAAAAACGGTCCAGAGCAGCGCTGTCGCCAGATTGCATACCAGGTACGGCAGCTTGCGCCGGCCGATTCGGTCGGAGATGGCGCCGAGCACCGGGCCACCGATAGCCCAGGCGATCAGCATGGTGGTGGTGATGGTAGCGGCATGTGAGCGACCCAGTCCATAGACCTGCGTCAGGTACGGCACGCCCCAGAGCCCCGCGAAGACGAGGACCGGCGCCGCTGACAGACCGCCGGCAAAGAATAGCAGCCAGGTCTGTTTTTTCAAAACCACCGACTTGAGGGCGACACCAGCGGGCAGGGAACCGTTCTGCAACACCGAGGCATGGGCGTGACTGCGGTAGTCATAGGAGCTCGGGTCATCACGCACGGTCAGCCAGATGATCAGCGCGGCGGCCAGGGTCAGACCGCCGCTGACACCCATCGACAGACGCCAGCCGAACGATGCCACCGCCTCGGACAATGGCACCCCGGCCAGCACTCCGCCGATATTGCCAAAGAGCAGAGCAACTCCGGTCACCGTGGCGAAGCGATTCGTCGGGAACCAGTGACCGGCCAGTTTCATGCAGGAAACGAAGGCCACCGCCACCGAGGCGCCGATCACCACCCGGCCGATAATCGCCGTCGCCAGATTCGGGCCGTAGGCAAAGATAAAGATGCCGGCGGCGCAGGCAGCGCAGGCATAACTGCTGAGGCGACGCGCCCCGATCCGGTCGACGAGCAGGCCACTGGGGATCTGCATCGCTGCGTAGGCGTAAAAATAGGCCGCGGACAAGTTGCCGAGCAGGGCCCCGCCCATGGCGAAATCGCGCATCAACTCCTCGACCATGACCGCCGGGGCCATGCGTTGAAAAAAGCCGATCAGGTACAAAACGGCAACCAGGCCCCACATCAGCCAACCAAGCCACGCCGGCGGATATCCTTTCGTCTGCTGCATTTCTGTTACGTCTCCTTCTCTCATCAAGAAAAACCGACCACCGCCCGGACCATGCCGCCGGTGCGCAGTCGGCTGATATGTTCATAGGTGCCGCCCAGTGCTTCCGCCAGTCGGCGCATCTCCGGGGCCGGACTGCTGAGCGGCCTGGTGTCGATGACCAGGGAGGCGATCCGGTCCCGCCCGATCCTGCTGCCGATGGCCAACAGTTCGCTCTGAACCTCACCGGCAGGGCACGCGGGATCGTATGGCACGTTCGCTTCACCGTCGGAGAGAACGACCAATAATGGCCGGCTTTCAGGATCTTTCAACCGCTCCGTGCGGATCAGCTGCCAGGCCTTCATCAAACCGTCGGCGAACGGGGTCGCACCGCCGGTCGGCAGCGACTTGAGCTGCCGCTGGGCCAAGGCCAGACTGGTCGTCGGTGGCAGGACCAGTGTTGCCGATTCCTCGCGAAAGACCACCAGTCCAACCCGGTGCCGCTTCTGGTAGACCTTGCCGAGGATGGCCAGGACCGCCCCCTTGGCGGCCCTGATCCGATTGGACGTCCCGTCGTCCCCCATCGAGTCGGAAGAGTCGACGACAAAGACCACCAGGGTCCGGCGCGGGCGCCGGTAGATTTTCTTGCGCAGATCGCCCGGCGTCAGGGTCAGTCTGCCATCTGCAGTCAGCCCCTGCTGCCTGAGCAGCGCCGCCCGGACGGTGGCGTCGGCGGCCAGATCGAAACCGCGCTCCCGCTCCCCCACCGGTTCGGCCCGGGTGTATCGGCCGGCCGAGCCGGTTACCGTGGCCGTTTTGGCGCGGCCGCGGCCACCGCCGGCCAGCACCATCCCGTCAAGATCGACATCGGCGAGACAGGTCAATTCATCCGCGTCGAAAACGACTTTTTTTTTTCGGCAAGGAAGGTAAAGAGCATGCCGACATTCGAGGCGGCCATCGAACCGGGCACCTGCATCGGCAGGTCCTCCCATTCCTCAATCTGGCCGGTCGAGGGCTGCACATCGTCGGCGGTCTCCCGGTCATCGGCTACCCGCCGGAGCGCCTCTTCGAGTTTTTCCTCGATCTGCTCGGCGGTGGCCAGTGCCACCGTGGTGATCCGGTGCGGCAGCACAAAACGGGCCGCGTCGCGGATATGGTCGAACCGGACCTCGTCTTCTTCAAGAAATGCTGCCAGCGCCCGCGCCGTCTTGACGATGCCGATATCGGCACGATGCCCCTGGGCCTTGACCTCCTGCGCCAGCGCCACGGCCCGGCCGAGCATCTCGTCGGAGACCATGACCTGCGGCAACCGTGCACGGGCCCGGTCAACCAGGGCGGTCAGCAGCTCTTCATCATCGGCGTAGCCGGCAACAAATCCCTCCGGATCGAGATCAAAAGCGATCCGGCGGCTGACCACCCGACGTCGTTGCATTGCCTCGCTTTCGCCAGCCACCGTCAGGCTCAGACCGAAACGATCGAGAAACTGCGGCCGTAGCTCGCCCTCCTCCGGATTCATCGTGCCGACGAGCATAAAGCGGGCCGGATGGACAAAGGAAATTCCCTCCCGCTCCACCAGATTGACGCCGGATGCCGCCGCGTCGAGCAGGATATCGACCAGGTGATCATCGAGCAGGTTCACTTCGTCGACATAGAGAATGCCGCGATTTGCGGCAGCCAGCAATCCCGGCTCGAAGCGCCGCTCACCGGTGGCCAGGATCTGCTCGACGTGCAGGGTGCCGATCACCCGGTCCTCAGTGGCCGACAGCGGCAACTCGACCAGCGGCATCGGCCTGGACACCGTCGGCAACGATTCGCCGGGCCGAAAACGCTCGCGACAAGACGGACACATCATCCGTTCGTCCGCCGGATCGCAATTGTAGGGACAGCCTTGGACGACGTCGATCTGCGGCAGGATATGAGCAAGCGCCCGGACCGCCGTCGACTTACCGGTGCCTTTCTGGCCGCTGATCAGCACTCCACCGATGGCGGGATCGACAGCATTGAGCAGCAGCGCGGTCTTCATTTTTTCCTGGCCGACCAGAGCGGTAAAAGGAAATACGGATCGTTTCATCGGATTTCGTATAATTTCAGTATAATGAAAGTGGTAAGACCAATTTAACTAGTAAATAATACAAGAAATAGTTCCATAATGGAAATCAAATTTACTGGATGGCCCGATCAAAAACGATGTATAATGTTTCTGTGTTTTTTTATCGGCCCCATGATTGAGGCCACACTGAACAATAAAAAAACTTTGCCACTGAAAGTCAGCGGGGGACAGGTTAAAACCTGTCCCACCGTTGGCTGAGCTTTGGAGGAAACCGATGCCGGAACTGCTATCGTTCGCCGACCTGTCCCCCACCTGTTTTGCCGACGTCCTGCCGATCGAGCAGGTCATGGAGCCCGGCATCGTACCGCTCTGGCCGGATATGCCCCGAATTGCCGGACCCGCTTTTACCGTCCGCTGTGCTCCGGGCGACAACCTGATGCTGCATGCCGCCATCTATCGCGCCAAGCCCGGTTCGATCATCGTCGTCCAGGCGGGCGATCACCGTTTCGCCGTATCCGGCGGCAACGTCTGCGCGGTGGCCGGGCAGCGCGGTATCGCCGGCTTTGTCGTCGACGGGGTGATTCGCGATCTGCAGGAGGTCAAAGACATCGGTTTTCCGGTATTCGCCCGCGGAGTCAGCCCAAAACCGGGGGGCAAGAAGGTCTATATGCCGTTGAACGAGGTCATCACCTGCGGCGGCATCGGTGTCGGACCGGGCGACTTGATCGTCGCCGACCGGGAAGGCATCGTCGCCATTCCGGCCGCCCGCAGACAGGAGATCCTTGCCGCCGCCCGGCAGCGCCAGGCAGCCGACGACGCGACACCATTGGCACAGTGGCGCGATAAGCACCGGCAGCGCATCGCCGAATTACTGATCAAGGCCGGTTGTCCCGACGGGGCGCCCGAACCCGGCACTACCCGGAGGTAACAGCATGAAGGTCATCATGGATCTGACCGTTTCGCCGTTCGGCGTCGGCCTGTCCGTTTCGCCCTATATCGCCGCCTGTCACGAAATTTTCGCCGAGGCAGGCCTGAAAACCAATCTCCACGCCTACGGCACCAATATCGAAGGGGAGTGGGACGAGGTCTTCGCCGCCGTCAAGCTGTGCCATGAAAAACTGCACGCGATGGGGATCCCGCGCCTGACCAGCAGCATCAAGGTCGGCACCAGAACGGACAAAGAGCAATCCCTGCACGACAAGATCGACAGCGTCAAAAACAAACTGGCATAATGACGCCGCTTCAGGTACGCTTGGCTGGATAGAGCAAGTCATACCCCGCCCGTTCAGCACCAGGAGTCCCACCATGGCCTTCGATTTTGCCAGCCGTTTTGAAAAGCTCTCCGGCATCGTTCACCGAGTCGGCTCCGAAGCGGCAGCCGCGGCCACGATCGCTCAGATCTGCCAAACATCCCAGGCAGGCTGCATCGCACTGGCCGGCCTGTCGTCCACCCTGGTAGCCCTGATCAAGGAGGCCTGCGAACAGACCTGTCCGGAGTTGAGCATCCTCACCGAACCCTATGCTGCCGCCGACCTGCCGCTGGCCATCGATCGGGCCGACATCGGCGTCACCGGCATCTCCTTTGCCATCGCCCAGTCGGGAACGATGGTCGAAGTGGCCGACAACGACGCCCTCCGGCTCGTCTCCAGCCTGCCGAGAATCCATATCGGCCTGTTGCGGGCAGAAGACATTATCGAACACTATCACGACAGCGCCGGCCGGATCCGTGCAACCATCGCCGACCATCCGGAAAACCTGGTGCTCAGTTTTATTTCCGGTCCGAGCCGGACCGGCGATATCGAGTTGAAGCTGACCCTCGGCGTGCACGGCCCGGAGGAGGCTCACTGCGTCATCATCGACGCGGCCGCCTGACGCCAGCAGCCGACCACCTTGTCACCCCGGACAGCGCCATGACCAGCCAACGTTATACCTCCCTGTATCAAAGCATCGAAGCGGCCCTTGAAGATCACAGCAAAAGCGATCTGCTGCGCGGTTGCATGAAACGCGGCCGCGACACCCGCGCCGCAGCACTCGAAGAGTTGCCCGGCGGCGTGGCCTTCCGGGGCGATGTGCGGGCTGCCAAGGAGCGGTGCATCGAGGCTCTGCCCGAACTGAAGCAACGCTTTATCGATAATGCCCGGAAGCGCGGAACCATCGTCTACGAGGCACGAGACGGTGCCGACGCCATCGCCTATTGCCTCAACCTGGCCCGCCACCGTGGCGCCCGGGTCATCGCCAAGTCGAAATCGCTGACCACCGAGGAAATCGACCTGAACCAGCCGCTCATCAAAGCCGGCATCGATGTCGTGGAGACCGATCTCGGCGAGCTGATCATCCAGTTGGCCGGCGAAAAGCCGTTCCACCTGGTCTTTCCGTCGATCCACAAGATGGCTCCGGAGGTCGCCGAGATCTTTTCCCGGACCACCGGCCAAGCGGTTGCCGACGATATCCCGAGTATCATGAAGGTGGTTCGCACCTATCTCCGACCGATCTTTCTCAAGGCCGAGATCGGCCTGACCGGCGCCAATGTGGGCATCGCCGAGACCGGCGGCATCTGCATCGAGACTAACGAGGGCAACGCGCGCCTCGTTTCGAGTCTGGGATCATGTCACATCTGTCTGATCGGCATGGAGAAGATCGTCGAGACTATCGAGGACGCGCTGCTCATGGTGCTGGCCCATCCGGTCAGCGCCTCCGGCCAGCTGCCGACCAATTACGTCACCTGGATGCACGGGCGTTCACCGCTCGGCGAGGGCGCGGCCGCCGAAGAACGTGAGAGCCACATCATCATCCTCGACAACGGCCGCACGGCGATGCGCGGCGATGCCGACATGCGTGAGGCCCTGTACTGTATTCGCTGCGGCGCCTGTATGAATATCTGCCCGACCTACGGCGTGGTTGGCGGCCATACCTTCGGCTACATCTATCCCGGCCCGATGGGCATCTGCTGGACCGCCGGCGTTCATGGCCTGGAGCGGGCCGGCGATTTCGCGCAGCTCTGCATCTCCTGCGGCCTGTGCAAGGAGATCTGTCCGGCCAAGATCAACATGCCGCACATGATCGCCGAGATCAAACATCGCGACGCCGCCGCCAACGGGCATTTGCTCGTCAACCGGGTGATGATGGGCGCCGACCGCGCCGCCCGGCTCGGCAGCGCTACCGCCCCGTTGGCCAACGCCGTGCTGGCCAGCAAACCGCTGCGCGCCTTGCTGGAAAAGACTATCGGCCTGGCCGCCGAACGCACCCTGCCGCCGTTTGTCGCCTCGACCTTTATGCGCCGCTTTGCCAAACGGCCAAAACCCACGTTCGAGCTGATCCGCAACGTCGTCTTTTTTGTCGATGTCTATGCCAACTACAACAACCCGGATCTCGGCCTGGCCGCCGTTGATGCCCTGGAGCGCCTCGGCTGCAAGGTGATCGTGCCGAACCAGGAGGTCAGCGGCTATCCCTACATCGCCTACGGCGGCATGGACCAGGCGCGCCGGATTGCCCGCCGCAACAGCAGCAAACTGGCACCGTGGGTCCGCCGGGGCTACGACGTGGTGGCGATCGAGCCGACCGCCGCTTACGCGTTGGCCGTTTCCTACCCGGTACTGACCCGCGGGTCTGAGGAGGCCCGGTTGCTCTCCGAGCACACGTTTGAACTCTTCGAATACCTCAACAGACTGGAAGACGAGACCGGCCAGAGCCCGGACCCCGAGCTCCTGACCGGCAGGCGGCTGGGCTTTCACTGCGCCTGCCATCAACGCCCGCTGGGAGGCGGTCGGGGAGCCGTCGACTGGCTGCGCCGTCGCGGCGCCGCAGTCGAGTTGATCGAGACCGGCACCTGCTGCGGCATGGGCGGCACCTTCGGCCTGAAAGGCGGCCTGCTCGGCTACGATCTCTCCCAGGCCGTCGGTCAGCCGCTGTTCGACCTGTTCTCGGCCAGCGGCGTCGATGCCATCGTCACCGAGAGCAGCGTCTGCTCGATCCAGCTGGCCGAAGGTACAGCTATGCGAGTCTACCATCCGCTGGAACTGCTGAACCTCGTCTGATCGCGGCGGGCGCCGGCGCCGCTAATGCGCAGTATACCGGCAACCACGCTGATCAACAGAGCGATCCAGCCGGTAAAACAGCAGCGTTCATTTTTTATCTTCGCCTTGCCCTGTAAATCAATCCAGGCCTGCTGTATAATAGTTGTGTGCAAGATTGCCCGCCTGATCAATCACCCCCAACTTCAAGAAGGCCTTTCATGCAGATGACCCACATCCTGCTGCCCGTCGACGGTTCCATTCATTCCAAAGACGCCACCGACTATGCCGTCTACCTGGCCAAATTGTCCGGCGCCCGCGTCACTGCCGTATGCTGTTACGAGTGGTGCTCCAACCTCTACGAGGTAACCCAGTCGGCGATCGATGAGTTAAAGGATAAATTACGCAAGAATGCTGAACAGATCATTGACGAAACGAAGGAAAAACTTGCGGCAGCCGGTATCGATTATGAAGCGGAGACCGTGTCGGGAGCCCCCGGCGTGGTCCTGACCAAGATGATCAAGAGCAAGGAATTCGACCTGGTGGTCATGGGATCGCACGGCCATTCCGATATCGGCGGCCTGTTCCTCGGCAGTATCACCCACAAGGTTCTTAACAAAATCTACTGCCCGGTACTGATCGTCCCGTAGAACTGCTAGAGAACACGAAGGATAACGGTGCCGACGCCCTGCTCGACCAGGGAGAGCTGGCGTGCCAACTGAAAACTCAGATCGACCTCGCGCCCGGCAACATACGGTCCACGATCGGCCACGACGGCACGCACGACCTGACCGGTACGCGGATTTTCCAGCTCCACCCGGGTGCCGAGCGGCATCTCCTTGTGGGCGATGGTGTTACCGTACATGTCGTAGGGTTCACCGTTGGCCATCGGCCGACCGTGGTGATACTCGCCATACCAGCTGGCAACCACTGCCCTGGATCCCTCTTTCTCCGCGGCCGGAATGCGCAACTGCATGCCCGGCTGCAGCCGCCGCGGATCGGTGATATTGTTGAGTCGCAGGATAGCATCGGGATCGACGTGATAGCGCTTGACGCCGAGTTCCCAGACGGTGTCGCCGGGTTGGACCGTATGCAACCGCTCCCCGCCACGCGCCTGAAACGTTGTCCCTGCCGCCGGCACCGCGCTGCTGGAGACGGCAGCTGGAGACGTGCGGGCCGCCTGTTTGGCCTGGGCGTCAAGAACGGTTTGAAAGCGCTGCTGAACGGAAACGGTTTTCCCTTCACGCAAGAACCAGTTGCCGTTCACCCGTGATCGACCGACCGCCTGCGGATTCAATTCCTTCAGGGTCTGCCAATCGGTGCCAAGCCGCCTGGTGACGTTTGCTATCGTATCGCCTCGTTGAACCGTGTAGTCCATCATCTTTTTTCCCTTTCTCTTTCCGTGTCTTGTTAAACCGGCCGGATAACTCTCTATCGGCCAGTCCGGCAACGAAATTTAGCTGCGACAGCAAAGAGGAAAGAAGAGCGATCTGCAGACGAGAAACCGCTTCGATTGTTCGTGCAAATATTAAAATATTATGATATTAAAAAAATCACACGACATCTTCGAAGTCTCCGCGAGAGCCCTTGATCCGGTTCTTAAACCGAAAAACATTAGCAAGGAACTCCATGTTTACTCCGGCGAGAAAGGGAAAAACGACGGACATCATCATCGAACGGATCCGCACCGCGATTCTTGCCGGGAAACTGCAACCGGGCGACCGGCTGCCGACTGAAAAAGAACTCGGCGAACAATTCCAGGTCAGTCGCCAGACCATCCGGGAATCACTGCGGGCCCTGGAACACGTCGGCCTGATCACGTTACGCAAAGGCTCCGGCGGCGGTGCCTTCATCAAGGCCGTCGACGCCGAAATCGTCGTGCAAAACCTGGCCAACTATCTCTACTTCAAGGACCTTACCATTGCCGATCTCTCGGAAATTCGCATCCTGCTTGAACCACATGCTGCCCAGCGAGCGGCGCAACGCGCTACGGCGACCGACCTGCAGCGGCTGACCGCGCTCAACGAGCAGACTCGCCGGGCCATTGACCGGTGCGATCTCAACCTGGTGACGGCCAGCGAAATCGAGTTTCACCGTCTCATCGCCGGCCAGACCGGCAATCCGATTTTGATGCTGGTGCTTGATTTTGTTGAAACCCTTCTTGAAGACTTCAAAAGAATCCTGCAGCCGGACCAGACCTTCATGGAAGCGGTGCTCGCCTCCCACGAGTCCATTCTGCAAGCCATTGCCGATCGCGACGAGACGCGCGCGGCCGAGCAGATGCTCGATCACGTCCAGGCCGTCGAGCGTCACCTGGCCCGACTCAGAAAGGACGAAGACGGCTGCCGGCTCTGGAACAACTGCCTGCAAACAACCGATAACGACGCCCTGCGACAGGGACCGTCCAGAACAGAACACGCACCCCGGCACATTGCCGGACTCTCCTAAACCATTAGCCCAACAAGGGGGACTCGATGTCAGCACACACCACCCGATACTTTGTCGTAACCGACAGCGGCCAGGTCGATCCGGCGCCGAAAAAACTCAAATACCATGCCGGCGGCCAGTGGCTCGAATCAAAGAGCGATGTCTACATGGACTGCTACAACCCGTCCACCGGAACGATTATCGCCCAGGCCCCGCAGTGCACGTCAGCTGAAGTGGAGCAGGTCATTGCCGCCGCCGTCGCGGCTTATCCGGCCTGGTCAGACACTCCGGTGAGCAAGCGCATGCAGGTCCTGTTTCGGATGAAACACCTGGTTGATGCCCACCTGGAAGAGCTGACCCATCTGCTTGCCACGGAAATGGGCAAAGCCTGGCAGGAAGCCATGGGCGATATCCTCAAGGTCAACGAGGTGATCGAGTTCGCCTGCGGCGCGCCGCACCTGATGAAAGGCGAATCCCTGATGCAGGTTTCCAACGGTTATGACACCGTTCAATACCACCATCCACTCGGAGTCTTCGCCGGTATCGCCCCGTGGAACTTCCCGGCCATGATTCCGCACGGCTGGATGACGCCGATCTGCATCGCCACCGGCAATTGCATGGTACTCAAGGCGGCCAGTTTCGTCCCGCAATCATCAATGCGGCTGATGGAACTCTGGCAGGAGGCCGGTCTCCCCGACGGCGTACTCAATGTCTTCACCGCCGGCCGCAACGAGGCGGAGATCCTGCTCAAGCACCCCGACATCAAAGGCGTCTCCTTCGTCGGTTCAACCAAGGTCGGCAAACACATCTACGCAACCGCCGCGGCTCACGGCAAGCGGGTTCAGGCCCTGACCGAGGCGAAGAACCATGCCCTGGTGCTGCGCGATTGCAAGCTCGAACGTACGGCGCGCGGCATTATCAACGCCTTCTGCGGCTGCGCCGGCCAACGTTGCATGGCTCTGCCGACCATCGTCGTCGAGGAGGCCATCGCCGACGATTTGGTCGATCTGCTGAAAAAACTGGCCGCCGAGATCGCCATCGGCCCGGCCTACGAGAAAAGTACCGGCATGGGACCGGTGGTCAACGAGGGGCACATGAAATTCGTGACCGATTGGATCGAGACCGGCATCGAAGAAGGAGCGACACTCGTTGTCGACGGCCGCAACCCGGAGGTACCGGCCGGCTGTGAAAAGGGATTTTTCATCGGCCCGACGATTTTCGATCACGTCACCGAAGAGATGTCTATCGGCCGCGAAGAGATCTTCGGCCCGGTGCTGACCGTCAAGCGAGTCAAGAATTTCGCCGAAGGCCTGCTGCTGATGAACAACAGCCGGTTCGCCAACGGCTCGGTGATCTACACGCAAAACGGCCATTATGCCCGTGAATTCGCCAAACGCACCGATGCCGGCATGGTCGGCGTCAACGTCGGCATTCCGGTGCCGCTCGGCATTTTCGGCTTTACCGGTCACAAGCAGTCATTTTTCGGCGACCTGCACGTCATGGGCAAAGACGGGTTCGCATTCTTTACCGAAACCAAAAACGTCACCCAGACCTGGTTCTCCGAGGACGAGGAGATTTCCGGCAAAGTCGATACTTGGGACGGCACGATCACGTCGATGCCGGACCAGAAATAGCATTCTCCCTCGCCGCCCCTTCACAGCCGCACCCGCTGGCGTCTTCACCAGACGCCAGCGGGTGCGGTTATTGCAGGACGCCGGTAGCGTCGCCAGCTCCCCTAACAAAGAAAGTTCGTTCACGACCATCCTTCCCTTTACATCCGCTATCTCCCCGCGTAACAATTAGGGATACCCCTCTATTTTTTTTGTCGACAATCAGCGTGCCGGATTGATCAGTTCAGCCGACGGTGGCAGCCGTTCCGGAACACCTCGATTGCAACGGAGTTAGACAATATTATTGACTTCTGGTCTTACCAAATATATGCTTAAAAGCACCGTTAAAATGAGATTCAGTTCTGGTAATACCAGTTTCACATGAATCGTAAACTTTCATAACAGGAGGCTCTCCATGGCTACTGATGTCTACGCCGAAGCTCTCGAATACCACCGAAGCGGTCGCAAGGGAAAGATCGAGGTGGTGGTCACCAAACCCTTTTCGACCCAGAAAGACCTCTCCCTGGCCTACAGTCCAGGCGTCGCCAGGCCCTGCCAGGAGATTGCCGCCAATAGCGAAGATGCCTATGAGTATACCGCCAAAGGCAATCTGGTAGCTGTTATCTCCAACGGCACAGCGGTGCTCGGTCTCGGCAATATCGGCGCGCTGGCCGGCAAACCGGTCATGGAAGGCAAGGGAGCCCTGTTCAAAAAATTCGCCGATATCGATGTCTTCGACATTGAAGTCGCCACCGAAGACCCCGACGAGTTGATCAGGACCTGCGAGTTGATCGCTCCGACCTTCGGCGGTATCAACCTGGAAGATATCAAGGCACCGCAATGTTTCTATGTCGAAGAAACACTCAAGCAGCGCGTCGACATCCCGGTCTTTCACGATGACCAGCACGGCACGGCCATCATCACCTCGGCCGCCTTTCTCAATGCGTTGGAAATCACCGGACGCGACATCACGGAGGTCAAGGCGGTGTTCAACGGGGCCGGCGCCGCCGGCATAGCTTGCGCCCGGATGTTCATCGCCCTCGGCCTGCCCAAAGAGAATCTGATCATCTGCGATTCCAAAGGCGTTATTTATCAGGGACGCAGCGAATCGATGAACCCCTACAAAGAGCAATTGGCAAACGACACCCCGCACCGGACATTGGCCGAGGCCGTGCAGGGGGCCGATGTATTCTGCGGGGTCAGCGTTGCCGGCGCCCTGACCACCGAGATGCTGCAGAGCATGGCCGAGCGTCCGATCGTCTTCGCTATGGCCAACCCGGAACCGGAAATCTCCTATCCCGATGCCATCGCCGCCCGGCCTGACTGCATTATCGCCACCGGCCGCAGCGACTACCCGAACCAGGTCAACAATGTCCTCTGTTTCCCGTTTCTCTTTCGCGGAGCCCTGGACGTCCGCGCCAAAGAAATCAACACCGAGATGAAGATCGCCGCAGTCAGGGCCATTGCCGAATTGGCCAAGGAAGAGATCCCGGACCAGGTATTGCGGGCCTACGGCGCCGACAATTTCGAATTTGGCCCCGAATATCTGATCCCGACCCCGTTCGATCCCCGGGCCCTGCTACGCATTGCCCCGGCGGTTGCTCGAGCAGCCATGGAAACCGGGGTGGCGCGCAAACCGATCGCCGACCTTCAGGGCTACACCGAACACCTGGAAGCGACCCTCGGACGCTCCAAGGCCATCCTGCGCTTCGTGACCAATCGCGTCAAGAAAGAACCGGTACGAGTCGTCTACCCGGAAGGCACCAACAAAAAAATCATTCGAGCAGCGATCCAGGTAATGGAAGAGAATATCGCCACCCCGATCCTGCTCGGCAACCACGACGAAATCAGCGAATTGCTCAGCAAACACGGCATTCCCGATCACTCGATTCTGATCGTCGACCCATCCCGGGAAGAAGACTGCATCGAGCGCTACGCCAGGGACTATTACGAGCGGAAACAGCGCTCCGGCATCACCCTGCCCTATGCCCGCGACATCATGCGTCGTGATACCGGCTTTTTCGGCGCAATGATGCTCAATGGCGGCGATGCCGACTGCATGATCTACGGGCAGTCTCTGCCCTACCCGTACGCCATCCGCCGGGTTTTATCCTGCGTCGGCCGGACTTCAGAGCGAAAAACGGTGGCCAGCGTTTACATGATGGTGTTCAAGAAACGAACCCTGTTTTTTGCCGATACCACGGTCAATATCAACCCGAGCGAACAGCAGCTCGCCGAGATCGCCGTATCGGTTGCCGATTTTGTCAAGGAATTCGACATCACGCCGAAGATCGCCATGCTGTCCTACTCCAACTTCGGCTCCTCCGATTCTCCGGGCGCGGCAAAAATAGCCCGGGCCACCGCGTTGGTCAAACAGCTCGCGCCCGAACTCGAAGTCGATGGCGAAATGCAGGCCAACCTCGCCTTCAACACCGAATTGCGCGAGGAGATTTTCCCGTTCTCCACCTTGAAAGGAGAGCCGAACATTCTCATCTTCCCGGACCTCAACGCCGCCAACATTGCCTACAAGCTGTGCATGCGGTTGGCCGAGGTCGATGCCATCGGCCCGATCCTGGTCGGCCTTAACAAATCGGCCCATATCGTCGAACGCGGGGCTCATGCCGATAACATCTTCAACCTGACGACACTGGCCGCACTCAAGGCCCGCCAAAACGTTATCCTCCCAAAATAACAGTAGAGGGAAGCTTGAAAAATTGTCATGCCGCCCAATTTCAGCGTTGCGCAATCAAATTTTATCCTCGGAATATCTTGTATATGCCTGCGGTAAAATGTTCTTGCGCGCCTTGATCTTGAACGAAATTCCGAACTTTTCAAGCTTCTCTTGAGCCGGGACGCCCAACGGGGCGTCCCGGCAATGTTGCCCTCCCGCCGCACCCCACAATAGAAATTGTGCAGGACAAAAAAACATTTGACGTGTTGTTGCCGTTACTGTATTCCTGTATACAAGAATACACAATAACACACACCAACACGCAACACACGTTTGCCAACCTTTTCCCCAGAGGGCACCCCGATGACCGCCGGCCTGTCAGGAGATCGTGTCAAGACACCCCAGACCATCGCCGAACAAGTTTACGACTTGTTGCGCAAACGAATCATCGAGCAACAGATCAAGCCGGGAGAGCGGTTGCTCGAAGTCGCCGTCTGCGAATCGCTCAACGTCAGCCGGACGCCAGTCCGGGAAGCATTCCGACTGCTCCAACAGGATGGGCTGGTCGAACGCATCCCGCAGGGGGGAATTCGCGTCACCGGACTGTCACTCGAGGAATTGAAGGAAATTACCACGCTGCGGACCGTTCTCGAGGTCCATGCCGTGGAGATGGCCTGCGATTTGATCGAAGAGCACGAAATCGAAACACTCGAGCTGATCGTCGAACAGGCGGCGGCACTGGTTGCCGCCGCCAATGAAGGAAAGGACATCGACCTCGACGAATTGAGCCGGCTCAACACCTTGTTTCACGATACGATCTGCGCGGCGGCACGCAGCAGCTATCTCGGCAAGATCCTCGATATCGTGCGCATGCCCATTTTGCGTTTCCGCCCGTTTTCTCTCGTTGATCGAGAACACCGCCTGCGTGGCGTCGAGGAACACCGTCGCATGGTCGACATGCTGCGCCGGCAGGACAAGGAAGGGCTCAAGCAATTAACGGCCAAGCATGTCGGCGACGTCTCCAAAGCAGTCGCCCGCATATTATCGTCAACCCAAGCCAATCGGGGGGCAGTTGCCTGATCCCCCATTATCACCGCCAACACTGAGGAGAACAGAGATGAAACGTTTCACCATTGCACTGGTCACAGCAGGGATGATGGCGACTTCAAGCCTGGCCCTGGCCGCGGAAAAGTCATTTAACGTCCTTGGTCAGCCACTGGCCACCGGCCTCATCCAGAAAAACAAGGAGCAGCCGTTCTTCGAAAATTTTGCCGAAAACACTGGTCTGGCCATCGACGCCAACTACAAACCGATCGATGTCACCGGCATCAAATCGGAGGAAACCCTGCGCGTCCTGAAAAACGGGCTATTCGACATCGTTTCCATCCGTACCGCCCAAGCCGCACGTGACGAGGTGTTCCTGCTCGGCCAGGATCTTGTCGGCCTCAACCCGACCTACGAAAAAGCGCGCCAGGTCTACGATGCCTACAAACCGCATTTCGCCGCACGTCTGCAGGAGAAATTCGATGCCAAACTCCTCGGCCTCTGGCCGTTCGGTCCCCAGGTCCTGTTCTGCAAACCGGAAATCTCCGGCCTGGCCGACCTGAAAGGAAAGAAAGTCCGGGTCTACGACCAGAACCTGTCGCAGTTTATCGAGAGCATCGGCGCCACTCCGGTACCGATCGGTTTCTCCGAGGTGCAGCAGGCTCTGTCCCGCGGCGTCACCGAGTGTGCCATCACCGGCGCCAGTTCGGCAAACACCGCCGGCTGGCCGGAAGTAACCGAGTATTTCATGCCGATCGGCTTTCAGGTCGGTTTCAACGGTTACGCCATCAACATGAAGACCTGGAACAAACTCTCCCCTGAAGAGCAGGAGAAAATGCAGGCCGCCTTCGACAAACTGGTCGACGACATCTGGGTCTACTCCGAGGAATTGTTTGAAGACGCGCTGCGCTGCAACGTCGGCAAAGAACCGTGCACGACCGTTACCAAATACAACATGAAAGAGGTTCCGGTGAACGAGGAAGACCTGAAGATCGTCGCCGATGCGGTCAAGACGGTATCCTTCCCCACCTGGTCCGAGACCTGTGAGAAGAACTACCCGGGCTGTACGGAGCTCTGGAAAAAAGTCCTCGGTCCGCTGACCGGTATTGAATAACCGACGCGCCCGTCTCAACCGGCCGGCCTTCAGGGTCGGCCGGTTCACCGTCTCTTCCGTGCAGGACGAATCATGGAAATCAATAAAAAAATAGCTTTTTACGCAAGCTGTCTGTTTGGCTATCTCTGTATCGGCCTGTCGATCTTCGTCAGTGTCGAGGTCGTCATGCGAAAAGTTTTCACCAAGTCTCTGCAAGGAGCCGACGAATTGGGCGGCTACGTCCTGGCCATCGGCTCGACCCTGGCGTTTTGTATCGCCCTGATCGGCAACAACCATATCCGCATCGATATTTTTCATTATAAGTTCCCAGACAAAATGCAGGCCGTGCTCAACTGGCTGGCCAAGCTGTCGATGCTGTTTATTTCGTTTTTACTCGCTTTTGCCGCCGTCGGGGTCCTCCAGGAAACCATGAGTTACGGCAGCAGCGCGCCAACCCCATGGGCAACACCGCTGCACTACCCGCAGATTCCCTGGACCACCGGTCTGATCATCTTTTTCGGGTTGTCCTGCTATTATCTGATCAACGCCACCTGGCTGCTGATTACCCGCCGCTGGAACGATCTTCGCGTCCTCTATCAGCCAAAGGGCTCCGCCGACGAGGTCAAAGAGGAACTGCTCGACCTTGAGCACCGTTAACGAGAGGTAAGAAAGCGCATATGTTAGCTGAGATCCTGATATTTTTTGTCGCCGGCCTGGCCTTGCTCTTCCTCGGGGTGCCGATATCTCCGGTGATGGCCATCATCGGTCTGATCGGCGGCCTACTGGCGTTTGGCTACCCGTTCATGAATTCGATCGGCAGCGTCGTCTGGGGGGTGCATAACTCGTTTATTCTCACCGCGGTTCCGCTGTTCATCCTGATGGGGGAAATCCTGCTGCGCTCCGGAGTTGCCGACAAGATGTACAATGCGCTGGCCAAATGGATGAACTGGCTGCCCGGCAACCTGCTCCATACCAATATCGGCTGCTGCGCCCTGTTTGCCGCAACGACCGGCTCATCGGTGGCCTGCGCGGCGACCGTCGGAACTGTCGCGCTGCCGACGCTCAACGAGCGTGGTTTCTCGAAGAAACTGTCCCTCGGCTCACTGGCAGCCGGCGGCACCATGGGCATCCTGATTCCGCCAAGCATCGCCCTGATCATTTACGGAAGCCTGACCAATAACTCGATCAGTCAACTCTTCGTCGCCGGTGTCATTCCCGGCATCGTGTTGACACTCGCGTTCTTCGTCTACCTGATGATCGCCAGCATCTCCATCAAAAACACCGGCATCATCAAGGTGTCCTGGCCGGAACGTATACGCGCCCTGCCGGAGATGCTGCCGCCGCTGTTCATCTTCTTCATCGTCATGGGCAGCATCTATTTCGGCCTGGCAACACCGACCGAATCGGCGGCCCTCGGGATCATCGCTTCGCTCTTTTTCGCCTGGCGCGGCGGCAAGCTGACATTTGCCATGTTGCACAAATGCTTTGTCAACACGGCACAGCTGACCGGCATGATCATCCTGATCATCACCGCCGCTTTTATCCTGAACCTGACGCTCAGCCTCCTCGGTATCGCCGAGATGCTCACCCAGCAGGTGCTGACTCTCGACTTGACGCTGACCCAGCTGACGCTGGTAATGATCCTGTTTTATATCGTCCTCGGCATGTTCCTCGATGTGCTGTCGATTCAGGTCGCCACCATTCCCATCGCCTACCCGATCATGACCGCCGCCGGCGCCGACCCGATCTGGTTCGGAATTTTCATCGTTCTGATGAGTGAAGTGGCAATGATCACCCCGCCGATGGGAATGAATTTGTTCGTCATCCAGGGCGTTCGCCAGGACAAGGGTCCGCTGTCCGATGTCATCTGGGGCGCGCTGCCGTTTGCGCTGATCATGCTGGCCTTCACCGTATTCCTGATCTTCTATCCGGAAGTGGTAACCTGGCTGCCGGCAAAAATGAGAGGGTGATCAACTCCGATGAAGCAACACAGCGCCATGCCGGACCAACTGCTCATCGCTCTGGGCGGCAATGCCATCCACCCGGAGGGCATCAAGGGGACCGGGCAGGAACAGTTCGACGTCGCCGCAACCGCTGCCACGGCTCTACTGCCGCTACTGGAGGCCGTGCCGAATCTGGTGTTCACCTTCGGCAACGGGCCCGGTGTCGGCAAGGTCCTGATGCGCCAGGCCATCGCCAGCAAACGGGTGGCCAGCATGCCCCTTGATATCTGTGTGGCCAACAGTCAGGGCGGAATTTCCTATGTCATCATGCAGGCGCTGCAGAACGTGATGCGCGCCAAAAACCTGCAGCGCCCGGTGGCCAGCATCATATGCGAAGTGCTGGTCGATCCTGCCGACCCGGCGTTTGGCCGGCCGGACAAACCGCTTGGCTATTTTTTCAGCGAATCTGAAGCACGGGATCTCGAAGAGGAATTCGGCTGGACCATGAAAGAGGATGCCGGCCGAGGCTGGCGGATGGTCGTACCGTCTCCGGCACCGCTGAAGATTCTTGACAGCTCCCTGCTCAGTTCGTTGATACGACAGGGCGTTATTGTCATTACCGCCGGAGGTGGCGGCATCCCGGTAATCACCGAGAATGGCGATCGGCTCCGCGGCATCGATGCGGTCATCGACAAAGACCTGACTTCGGCGTTGCTGGCCAGAGAACTCGGTATCGAGCACCTGCTGATCCTTACCTCGGTAAGACATGTGAAGATCAATTACGGCAAAGAAAATGAGCAGGACCTGTCGACGCTGACACTGGCCGAACTCGATCGCTACATCGGCGAGGGACATTTTTCGGCTGGCAGCATGGGACCCAAAGTCGAGGCCGCCAGAAAATTTTTGCTCGCCGGCGGCACACGCGCCATCATCGCCCATCTCGACGAAGCATACCAGGCGTGTCTCGGCACCGCCGGCACCCAGATCGTCAACCAATGAGACAGGGCATGGCGGCAGATTCACTGCGGCAGGTAATCACGGCCGATTCGGTCGGGGTGCAGATCGGACCGATGCTCTCCGGATCGGCACGCTGGCGCATCACCCAGACCTATCGCCACTGTTTCTATTGCCTCTCCGATACCGGAGACGTCATCTGTATCGGTGATGCCCACATCGACAGGGGGCCGTTCACCATCACCTGCACCGTCAGTGATGTAACGGCAGTTGCTGCGCTTGCTGGCAGCCAATATGTCCAATCGTGTGACGGCACCATGCTGTTCGGTGATCAGGCCATCCTCGACACGGCCCGTGCCACACCGTGGCCGGCCGATTTCAACACCTGTGCCGGACCCGGAGCCGCCCTTGATACAATGCTGGCGACCCTGGTCGATACGGCCGCCACCACGGCGCCGCAGCAGAGTTTCGGTGCCCTGATCCCGGCAATATTTGCCTCTCAACCTCGTGCTGAGAAGACCTCGGCTCTCACCGTCGCTCTGCATCGACGACTGCTGCAGGTCGTCGATGCCATACGGTACGAAAATGCTTTCGATGATCCGGAGCGGCTGACGTCACTGCTGGCCCCACTGATCGGCCTCGGGTACGGTTTAACGCCGTCCGGCGACGACTTTTGTGCCGGATGGATCCTCAGTCTCGTTGCCATCGGCAAAACACGGCAGGCAACGACGCTGGCGACCGGCCTCTTCGACGAAGCCGGAAACCGAACGACGGCGATCAGTCTCGCCTTTTTTCGGGCACTAGCGGAATCCCGGCTATCCGAAGGCCAGGCCCGGCTCCTTCACTGCTGCGCGGCCGGACAAACTACCGATCTCGCCGATGCGCTACACGGTGTTTACCACCACGGCGGCACCTCGGGATGGGACATGCTGGCCGGATTCGCCTTCGGCATCGGCCTGCCTTTAGGTGAACATCGATTCCCCGGGCTGGCCGGTTCTGCTGGAGGCTGATAATTGGTGGCTGACGGGCTGAAGTCTGTTTTGCCATTGGGAAGTCGGCGAAGGACAGGTTAAATCTCCCTCGTCGTAGGGAAGTTAGCGGAGGACAGGTTAAAACCTGTCCCGCCGTTGGATGAGATAGCAGTCAAGAGGTTATGTATTATGTTCGAAACAACTACCATCGTAACGGCAAGTTATTTTGATTCGGTCGTCCTGATGCGGGTCGCCAGCCAGCTGAAAAAGCGGGACGGCATCACGGAAGTGGCGATGTTCATGGGCACGGAAGGCAACCATGAACTCCTCGACCAAGTCGGCCTGGCAACGGCTGAAAGCAAACATGCCGGCCCCCAGGACCTGATCATCATTGTCCGGGCGGACACCCAGGCCCTGGCTGAGCAGACCAGCACGGAAGCAGCTGCGATGCTCTCCGCCAAGAGGGAAACCGATCAATCGGAACTATCCTACCGGCCGCGGATGCTCGATCGCGCCCTCGGCTTTCTGCCGGACGCCTCACTGGCCGCCATTTCCATCCCCGGTGCCTACGCCGCTCGGGAAACCCAAAACTGCCTGGCGCATGATCTCAACGTCTTCCTGTTCAGCGATAACGTCGCGTTGGACGACGAGGCACGACTGAAGAAAATCGCCCTGGACAAAGGACTGCTGCTCATGGGGCCGGACTGCGGCACCGCCTATCTCAACGGGGTCGGCCTCGGTTTCACCAACGTAGTGCGCCGGGGCAGGATCGGCTGTGTGGCCGCCGCCGGTACCGGCCTGCAGGCCGTGGTCTGCCGCGCAGACCACCGTGGTGAGGGGATTTCACACGGTATCGGCGTCGGCGGCCGCGACCTGAGCGGAGAGGTCGGCGGCCTGATGACCAGCTACGCCCTGTCGCTGCTCGATCAAGATCCGGCCACCGAGGTCATCATCCTGATCTCGAAACCGCCGCACCCCGAGGTTGCCCGTAGCCTTGAGCAGACCTGTCGGCAGCTGGCCACACCGGTGATCACCTGTTTTCAGGGCACCACCCTCGACTCCGACGCCTTCATCCAGAGCGCAACGCTCGATGAGGCCGCCGACCGAGCGGTCTGCCTGCTCGGCAACACGCCCTTCGTTCCGCGAAACTTTACCGATATAGCCCGCATCAAGCAATTGCTCGATCATCAGCAATCGACAGCGGCAGGAAGGCGGATTATCGGTCTGTTTACCGGGGGGACACTGGCCAAAGAAGCATATCTGCTACTTCGCCCGCTGCTCGGAACCGTCTCCGCCGATCTTGACCAGGCCGGCAGCCACTGCCTGGTCGACCTCGGCGACGACCGCTATACCGTGGGCAAGCCGCACCCGATGATCGCCCCGGAAAACCGGACCGAAGTCTTATTGGAACTGGCCACCGCCGGCCGGCTCGATGACTGCGGAGCACTCCTCTTCGATTTGGTGCTCGGCCATGGCTCGCACGCTGATCCGGCGAGCGAGCTTGCCGCCGGCCTGGCCGAATTACGCAGTCGGCACGGCCTGACCATACCGGCTATCGTCAGTCTGATTGGCACCGAGGGCGACCCACAATCACTCGTCGAACAGCAGCGCGTCCTGAACGAGGCCGGCGCTACCGTTTTTCTGATTAATAGTGAAGCAGCCCGTTATGCGGCCCTGCTCGTCGTCCCCGACTGCCGCCAGGCATTAATGGAGGTACGCCCATGACCGACAAACAATCACCGCTGACCCGCGAGGTGCGGGTCATCAATATCGGCCTCGAACGCTTCGCCGACGATCTGCGCAGCCTCGGCGTCCAGGTGGTCCAAATGGATTGGCGGCCGCCGGCGGGCGGCGACAAAAAGCTGATCGAGATCCTGGACCGCCTCAAAGACCGGTCATGAAACCATCCTTTCTCCACATCAAGCAGAAGAGAGTGTCATGAACATTACTGAAGCCAACCGACAATGCCTTGACAAGATCCAGGCGAGCACCGCGGTCTGGAGCGATATCCGGCCGGCCCATGAAGTCATCTCCGGCATGACCGACTATACCGTACTGCACGCCGGCCCCCCCCTGACCTGGGAGCAGATGTGCGGGCCGATGCGCGGCGCCATCACCGGGGCCTGCATCTACGAGGGCTGGGCGACCTCTCCGGACGAAGTCGACAGGCTGGCCAGCGGCGGCAAACTGGTCTTCGATTCCAGTCATCATCGCCATGCCATCGGTCCGATGTCGGGAATCATCACGCCGACCATGGAGGTCAACGTCGTTAGAAACGAGCCTTTCGGCATCGAGACCTACTCGACGCTCTATATGGGCATCGGCAAAGTGCTCCGGCACGGCGCCTTCGATGACGAGGTGATGACCAAACTCCGCTGGATGAACCAGGAGCTGGCGCCGCTGCTCAAGGCCGCTCTGCAGGCGGCAGGCGGCATCGATATCAAGAGCATCGTCGCCCAGTCACTGCAGATGGGTGACGAGCTGCACAACCGCAACAAGGCGAGCAACGCACTGCTGCTGAACAGCCTTGTACAACACCTGATCGAAGTCGGCACGAAGGAGGAGGCGATCCGGGCCATCGACTTTATCGACAAGGCCGGTCATTTCATTCTCAATGTGGTCATGGCCGGTTCTAAAGGGATGCTCGACGCCGGCAGCGGCATAGACGGTTCGACGATCGTCACCGCCATCGCCCGCAACGGTTACGAGGCCGGAATTCGGGTCAGCGGCCTCGGCGACCGGTGGTTCACGGCCCCCGCCCCGCCCATCGACGGCGTTTACTTCCCCGGGTTCGGACCGGAAGACGCCAATCCCGACCTGGGCGACTCGGCCATTACCGAGACCATCGGACTCGGCTCCTTTTCCATGGCCGGTGCGCCGGCCGTGGTCGAGTACATCGGCGGCACCGCCCAGTTCGCGGTGGAGACCTCGCTGAAGATGTACGAGATCACCGTCGACGAACACCAGACCTACAAGCTGCCGCCGCTCAATTTCCGCGGCGCGCCGCTCGGTATCGATATCCGCCGGGTGGTCGAAACCGGCATCACCCCGGTAATCAATACCGGTATCGCCTGCAAGCGCCCGGGAGTCGGCCAGATCGGCGCCGGGCTGACGGCCATCCCGTTGCAGTGTTTTACCGCAGCACTCGAGGCCTTCGCCCAGCAATCGACATGAACCCGCCCTGCGAACTGACCGCCGGGGAAGCGCTGCGCCTGATGGCAGACGACCGTCTCGACAGTGAGGCGCTGGCCGTATCCTGCCTGGAACGCATCGACCGGCTGGAACCCGCCGTCGGCGCCTGGGCACACCTCAGCCCGGAGCACTTGCTCGCCCAGGCCAGACAAGCGGACCAGCGCCGCCGCGAAGGCCAAGCGGCGGGCCTGGTGCTCAACGGCATTCCGGTCGGCGTCAAGGATATCTTCGATACCTGCGATCTGCCGACGGAAAATGGAACGAGCGTCGACCACGGGCGACAACCGGCCACGGATGCCAGGGTGGTCGAGTTGCTCCGTGCTGCCGGCGCACTGATCGCCGGCAAAACCGTCACCGCCGAACTGGCCGTCTACGCCCCCGGCAAGACTACCAATCCGCACGACCATTCCAGGACACCGGGCGGGTCGTCGAGCGGCTCAGCGGCCGCCGTGGCCTGCTCGATGGTACCGCTGGCCATCGGCACCCAGACCAACGGCTCGGTGATCCGGCCGGCCTCCTACTGCGGCGTCGTCGGCTACAAACCTACCGGCGGCTTGCTTGCCAGGGCCGGTATTCTGTGTCAAGCACCGAGCCTCGACCAGGTTGGCGTCTTTTCCCGCCGCGTCTTCGACAGCGCCCTGCTCGTCTCGGCCCTCACCGATCGGAGCCGGCTGCACGGCGATACCCAGCCCTGGTCGCCACCGGATCTTGCCCGGCTGCACAACGGCAGCGCCGCTCCGCCACGCCTGGCCCTGGCTCGCACCGCCGTCTGGCCGGAAGCAAGCAAAACCACCAGAGAAGCCATACTCACCGGGATAACCACTCTCGGTGTCGACATCGAAGAAATCGTGCTGCCGGACATCGCCGGCAGGGCCGTCGGTTGCCATCGCACCATCATGCTGGCGGAGATGGCCTATCACTACTGGCACTTTTACGACCACCACCACCTGCAGATCAGCCCACAGCTGCTGGCAATGATCGAAGAAGGTCAGGCCATCGGACTGGCCATCTATCTTGAAGCACGGGAACTGGCTGCTGAAATCACCGACGCCGTCGAACAGGCGCTCGCCGGTTTTGACGGCGTCCTGACCCCCGCCACCCCGACACCGGCGCCGCGCGGTCTGGCATCGACAGGCAGCCCGATATTTTGTACACTCTGGAGCCTTTGCGGCGTCCCCGCCCTGTCGCTGCCCCTGTTGACAGGCGAGGACGATCTGCCGCTGGGGCTGCAGATCGTCGCCCCGCGCGGAATGGATAGCAGATTACTGCAGGCGGCCCAATGGCTCGAGGAAGCAGGGCCGACTGACCAATCATAAACGCATCAAGGAACAACCACTATGATCCTGACGACCACCCCACTCGATCCGGCAACGTTTGCCCGTTTCGGCCAAGTCCTGATGGCCGAAACGGGGATCCCGGAATACAACTCCTGGGCAGGACGGGTCGAGAATCTACGCCCGGAGGCACGGCTCAACGTCACCTACATGAGCATGCATCAGGCCCCCTGTCCTGCCCGGATAACCCAATTCGAGCGGCACCCGTTCTCGCACCAGATGTTCGTACCCCTCGAAGGCACCCAGCACCTGGTCATCGTCTGCCCGTCGCTGGCCAATGGCGAACCGGATCTGGCCCGGATTGCACCGTTTCACGCAACGGGCGGCCAGACGGTGATCTATTCCGCCAATGTCTGGCATACTCCCCGGACCGTGCTCAACGCGTCGGGGGCCTTTATCATGCTCCGCTGGGATGCCGGAAATTCAATGGATACCGAATTTTTCGATCTCGATCTGCCGTTTGACGTGCACTATCCGCAGTGATCGGCACCCCGGCAACCCTGCTCCGCAGACAAACCTTTGCAGAAGCCCCGTGCATCCGGTATGAATGCGTCGACAAAATCCGGATTTCATCTATGGGGTAGGTCGTGCTCGGTTTTCTCAAACAACAATGGTTTATCCTCGGCATTGCGGCAGCCGCCGCGATCGGCTTCGTCGAGCCGGACTGGGGAGCGGTTCTGCAGGACTACGACATCTTCAGCATCGGTATTTTCCTGTCCTTTTTCGCCACCGGCTTGTGCCTGGAGACCCGGGCCATTCTTCGCCAGGTCAGATCGGTCAGGGCACCAGTCGCCGCCCTGCTGTCATCCCTGATCCTCTACCCGCTGCTCGCCTGGGGAGCTGCCCTGCCGCTGTTGCCGGCTGAATTCATCGTTGGTGTCTGTATCATCGGCACCGCTCCGGTAACCGTGTCCTCCGGAACGATCATGACTGCCATCGCCCGCGGCAATGTGCCGCTGTCGCTGCTGATCTGTATACTCACCAGCTTCCTGGCCATCTTTACCATTCCGGTGATGCTCAATCTCCTTCTCTCGGTCGGCCGGGATATCGACCTGCCGGTCCTACACATGCTTGGCGGACTCGCGCTCAAAGCCTTGCTCCCCCTGATTCTCGGGCTGCTGGCCAGGCCGGCGGCAAAAGGTTTTGTCAAGAGATACAGCCACCACCTGTCGATTTTTCAATCCGGCATCATCATTCTGGTCATCTTCAATGCGGTCAGCAACTCGGCCGACGATCTGGCCGATTTGGGCAGCTCGATCATCACCGTCACGGTTTTTATGATCTGCCTGCACGTGTTCATGCTGGTCTTCAATTTCCTGTTCGCCCGCCTGATCAGGCTGGACCACGCCTCTCTGGTGGCCTTTACCATCCATACCTCGCAAAAGACGCTGGCCATCAGCTATATCGTCTGGGCCGGCCATTTCGCCGCCGACTATCCGGCGGCCTTCATCCCGGCAATCATCTGCCAGCTCACCCAGATGACACTCGGCACCTTTGTTGCCGATTTTTTCAAAAACCACCGCCGGTCGCCTGCCCACACCTGATCCGTGCGGCAGCTATCAATGCTCAGGGCCGCAGCACGGCCGCCCGCCACTGAACCAAACATCCTTCCTGCTGCTTGTGTACCGGCGGCAGCCGATACCGGCCACCTTGAAAACCGGCACGTGCACCTAATCTCACGATTAGCGAGCCGTAGAATCTGTCGAGGCAGCCGGCGTTTTCGCTTCCACGGCTGCCAGAAAATCAACCAAGGCCCGGTTGAACAGATCCGGTTCCTCGGTATTGACGGCGTGACCGCTTCGGGGGAAGACCCACAGGGCGGCATCGGGCAGCGTCTTCTTGAGCAACAGGCTCGGCTCCAACGCCGGGGCATCCTCATCGCCGACGACGATCATCACCGGCAGGTTCACTTCGCGCAACAGATGCGTCATCTCATGGAGGGACGGCCGTTTGGCCTGGATGCCGCGCAGGGTCAGACTTGCACCCAGCGGATCGAGCGCTGTCGCCATATGCTCGACAAAGTCCTGCCAGCCCCGCGGGTCTTTTCTTTTGAAGGCCAGCCGTGTCGGCCCGTTGGCATAGGTCCGGGTCGCCTGCGCGATATCGGCCTCAATGCCGTCGGCCAGCACCTCATTGCTGGCCAACCAGGCGGCACGTTCAGCGGCGATGGAACCGTATCCGCAGCCGCAGAGGGTAACCGAACGGGCCCGTTGACCGTACCGCAGAGCGAAATCAAGCGCGGTGACACTGCCCATGGACAGACCGACGATATGGGCCGTGTCGATGTGCAGAGCCGTCAATAGCCGGGCCAGATCGTCGCCGGCGATCTGCTGACTGTAAGCGGACTGCTCGCGGGATACATCCGACGGTGGATAGCCTCTGGCATTATAGGCGATACAACGGTAAGACCGGCTCAGATAACGCAGCTGGGCCTCCCAGCTGCGCAGATTCCCCCCGAACTCATGGGCAAACACCACCGGGACTCCGGAACCGGCTTCTTCGTAGTACAACCGGACTGAATTGGATTCGATATATGGCATGATTTTCTCAACTCCCTAGGGGAGCTTGAAAAATTCGGAATTTCGTTCAAGGTCGAGGCGCGCAAGAAAATTTTAACGCAGTCATATATATGATATTCCGATGATAAAATTCGATTGCGCAACGATGAGATTGGGCGAAACCACAATTTTTCAAGGTTCCCCTTAGATTGATCTTGGCAATGGCGCCAAGACTATTCACCGTGCCGGGCTGGAGCTGCCCACCCTTCTGCGATGATGGCCTCCGCCGGTTGCCGTTTCTTCAAACCCGAAGCATGAAAACTGATGATGTAGTGAAGACCATCGGCACCGAGAGTAATCCTCGTTCGGGAGCAGCCCCATCCGTTCTTGTGTATACAGGTATACTTTCACCTCATCGCCCCGTCAACAGCTTTTGGCTCCCTCCGGGAAAACCCGGATTTCGGTTCATCACCGAAACAAAGGAGACCTCTACGCGAAAGGCGGAACCTTCCGCTGCAAGGGGATGGAGTGCACCTATCCTCCTCAGAAACTCTGCGAAAACCCCACGTTCCAAAAAGTGTTTGTCGACACGTCCAATAATGCGCATTATACACCATCCCGGTGACAGCCAAGTCCTCCTGATAATGATCTGAGAAAACCGATAGTACCCGACATCCCTGCGGATCAGTTAATGCGCAACAGCCAAAAAACGGCTATGATACCCGGCAACAGGCGTCGGAACGAAACGCTATGACACTGACCGGCAGGGGACCTTGGCCCATTGTCCCGATCAGGGGGTATGTTCCATAACACCAGGAGTCGCATGTTTTTCCCTCGTCCTCGATCCATCAGCGCGATTCTGAACCTGCTTATTATGATCGCGGTGTTACCCGTCCTGGGTATTCTGATCCACTCAAGTATTGAACAACGACAGCGCCACATCGAGGATGCCGAACGGGAAGTCCTGCTGATTACCCGATCCATGGCCGAAGTCCTGACCGGTGTTACCGACTCGGTCAGGCAGACCCTAACCACCCTGGCCTCGATCGATGCTATCCGTAACGGCGACTTGCCACGCTGCGCCGACCTGTTGCGCACCACCTGTGCCGGCAATCCACGCATCTATAGCATCTCCCTGACCGACGCATCAGGCAGTGTAGTGGCCGCCAGTCGACCGTTTACCAGCGTGTCACTGGCGGATCGACGGCACGTTCGGCAGGCGTTTGCCACGGGGCAATTTGCACCTGGAGAATACATCGTCACCAGAATGGGCGGCAAAAAATCAGGTTTCTCCTTCGCCTACCCGATCCCGGATCGAGCCGGCAGCCCCCACATGGTCTTGACGGCAGTTCTCTTTCTTGATCGAATCAGTGGCTTTCTCGATTTTTCCAATCTGCCTGACGGCTCGTTCATGGCCATAACCGATTATCGGGGCATCAGGGTTCTGTACTATCCGGCCAGCGAAACGAATCCGATTGGTGTCCCGATCCGCCCCGAAAGCTGGGAGATTGGCCGGGACAGCCTGCAATCGAAGCTATTTAGACAACAGGGTTCGGATGGACGAAAACGAATCTTTGCCGTCGAACCGCTCAGACTATCCCCCGGAGAACCACCCTACCTCTATGCCTGGGCCGGCATTCCGGAAGAGCAGGTCCTGTAGCCACTCAATGACATCCTGTGGCGAAACCTGCTACTGATGGTCCTGATCACCGGCCTGGCAATGGCGGTCTCCCGGTTGCTCGGCACGGTCTCCTTTATCAGGCCACTCCGCCGGCTGGTCGCCGCCACCGCCAGAGTCGCCGAAGGCAACCTGGCAACGCGCAGCGGATTGAACTCGTGCGGCGGTGAAATCGGGGCACTTGCCGTGGCCTTCGACAACATGACCGACTCGCTGCAACGTAACAGGGCTGAACTGCAGCAACGGGAACGTCACCTTGAAGAGGCACAGCGCATTGCCCACATAGGCAGCTGGGAATGGGACGCGCAGCGAGACGTTTTCCTGTGGTCCAAGGAACTTTATCGAATTCTTGAGGTCAATCCCGATAATGATCCTCCGGCTCTTTCCCGGCTGGGTGATAGTATCGGTCTCGATAGCCTACATAGGCTGCGAACGGCTATGTTCGATACCCTGAAACAGGAAAAGGACTTCGAGGTGGAACTCCAACGCTCCAGAACAGATGCCACCTCCAGCTGGCTGGTGGTCCGCGGCGAGCGGCTCACGCCAAGCCGGCTGCGCGGTACCGTCCTCGATATCTCGTCCCGGAAACAGGCGGAGATGGAACGTCAATCGATTCACGAGCAATTACTCCACTCCCAACGACTGGAATCGATCGGTCGTCTCGCCGGCGGCGTTGCCCACGATTTCAACAACATGCTCGGGGTGATCATCGGCTATACCGAGTTGTCTCTGGAAAAGTTGCCGCCCCACGACCCGTTACGCGCCAACCTGCAGGAGGTGCACAAAGCCGCCAGCCGCTCCAGTGAACTGGTCCGGCAATTATTGGCTTTTGCCCGGCGTCAAACAGCCACGCCGAAGGTGCTCGATCTCAACACTACCATCGCCGCCATGCTGACCATGCTGCAACGCTTGATCGGCGAAGACATCGAGCTGCTCTGGCAGCCGGCCGACGGACTCTGGCCGGTACGCATCGACCCCGGGCAGGTCGACCAGATCCTCGCCAACCTCTGCGTCAACGCCCGTGACGCAATGACTGGAACCGGCCGGATGGTTATCGCCACCACCAATTTCACCGCTACCTGTGACCATTATCATGGCATGGAAGCATGTCCGCCGGGCGATTACGCGCAGATCGTGGTGAGCGACAACGGATGCGGCATGGATGCCGAGGTGAGAAAGCAGATTTTCGAACCGTTTTTCACTACCAAAGAACTGGGTAAAGGCACCGGTCTCGGACTGTCCACGATATTCGGCATCGTCGGTCAGAATAATGGTTTTATCGAGGTCAGCAGTCAGTCCGGCGCCGGAACGACCTTTACCGTTAACCTTCCCCGTTTCCGCAACAGCGAAAGACGGTTTCCAGAGAGCGAGGAATCCCGGTCGACAACCAACTCTGCATAGCCATAGGGCATCCACAGAGCACCGCTTTCCTCCATAACCGTTCCCTTCACGCTAAGATAATTCCAGAGCCCCTCGGTGTACAAAAATATATTGCTCTCTGGTATAGTACGTGACGGTGCGGTCCTGTATCCGGAAATCGCCGCTTGCCTGATCTGAAGATCAGTAATCCCGCGGCCGGGCGATTTGATCTGCGCCCCGACGAGTGAGGAACTACCTGCAAATACGTTATGGGCATTACGACCGATATCATCATCATTGTGCTTGCCGCCTTCTTCTGCGGCCTGATCATGCAGCGGCTGCAGCAGCCGCTGATCCTCGGCTACATCATCGCCGGCATCATCCTCGGCCCGCATTCCGGCGGCTTTACCATCAGCCAGACCCACGACATCGAACTGCTCGCTGAGATCGGGGTGGCCCTGTTACTGTTTGCACTCGGCCTGGAATTCTCTCTCAAGGATCTCAAACCGGTCAAGTTCATCGCTCTGATCGGCACGCCCATCCAGATCGTACTGACCATCGTCTTTGGTTACGGCCTCGGCATGATGTTCAATCTGGACTGGAACAGTTCATTATGGCTCGGCGCGATGATCAGCCTGTCCTCGACCATGGTCCTGCTGAAAACCCTGATGAACCAGGGCTGGCTCGGCACCCTGTCGAGCAAGGTGATGATCGGCATGCTCATCGTACAGGACCTGGCCGTGGTACCGATGATGATCATTCTGCCCCAGCTCAACGATCCCGCCTCCGGCCTCAGTTCACTCGGCAGCGCCGCGATCACCGCCATGCTGTTTCTGGCCGCCATGCTCGTACTCGGCACCAAACTGCTGCCGGCTGTTCTCCGCCATATTGCCCGGCTCGGCTCGCGCGAGCTCTTTCTGCTGGCCATTACCGCCATCGGGCTCGGGGTCGGCTATGCGACCCACTTGGTCGGCCTCAGTTTTGCGTTTGGCGCTTTTGTCGCCGGCATGGTGCTCAGCGAATCGGATTACGGCCACCAGGCGCTCAGCGATATCATCCCGCTGCGCGACCTGTTCAGCCTGCTCTTTTTCGCCTCTGTCGGTATGCTGCTCGACCCCACCTTCCTGGTGGAAAACTGGCGGCAAGTGGCCCTGCTGGTCCTGCTGGTCAGTATCGGCAAGGGGCTTATCTTCGGCACGTTGGCGATAATCTTCCGTTATGGTAACGTCGTACCGCTGGCCGTCGGCCTCGGCCTGTTCCAGATCGGCGAGTTTTCCTTCGTACTTGCCCGGGTCGGCGTAGCCACCGAATCGATCGACACGGACCTCTACAACCTGGTCCTGACCGCAGCGGTCACAACGATGATCATGACACCGCTCATTTCCTCGCAAACCTCACGGCTCTACGCGCTGAAAAAGAAATGGTTCCGTCACGAACCGCTGGAAAGCGTCAATATCCCGGAGGAAGGGCTGCACGATCATGTGGTCATTGCCGGCAGCGGCCGGGTCGGTTTCCGTATCGCCGAGGTGCTCAAACGGCTCGACGTGTCATTCGTCCTGGTCGAACTCGATCAGCAACGGGTAGAGCAGGCCAAAGAGGCTGGTTTTCCGGTGGTCTACGGTGACGGCAGTCACCGCATCGTCCTCGACGTCCTGTCGGTACAGACCGCCTCATTGCTGGTAGTGACCATCCCGAGCATTGTCACCGCCCAGGCGATCATCAAGCAAGCCCGCAAAATCAACCAGCAGATGCGGGTCGTCGCCCGTATCTCGGAGCCCGAGTTTTTTGAGGTGTTCAAAGAATTACGGGTCAACGACCTGGTCTACCCGGAATTTGAGGCCGGCCTGGAGATGACCAGGCAGGTATTGTTCCACCTCCATCTGACACCCTCGGAGATCCAGCGCCAGACAGAAACCATGCGTCAGGAATTCCTCGCCCCGCAACTTGCGGACGGTGAGCACTTCCGCACGCTCGGCCAACTCTGCGCCGCCGATCTGCAATTTGACCTGGAATGGATCAGACTCGAACCGGACAATACCCTGATCGATCGCAGCATCGGCGAGGCGGCCATCCGCCGCAGCACCGGTGCGTCGGTGGTCGGGGTGATGCGCGACAAAGAGTTGACACCGAACCCCGGTCCGGAATTCACATTTCAGAAAAACGATATGGTGGCCATTATCGGTTCCGAAACGGCTCGCCAGGCCTTTCGTCTTTTCCAGCCGATCGTCGCTTAACCAACCATTTTTGAACCAAATTATTATCGAACCTTGAGCAGGGAAATGCTAGACTGGAGCTGATTACAGACTGCACAAGCCCCTGACCACCCGAGGCCAGATCGAGCAAACCATCAGGAAGCTTAGTGCCGCCTGCCGAAAGCAGCGTGTCTCAAACTATGTCTCCAGCCTGACTGATGATCCGCCGCCACTTTTCGGTCACTTCCCGCCGACAATCATCTTCCTGATTTCCTGATCTTCGAGAATCTGCTGAACGATCCTTGATAACTGCTCGTTGAGCAGTGGTTCCAACTCATCGAGGTCGGGCCGGGTTACCGACACGCGGGTCGACTCCTTGCGATAGCGTTTCGTCAACGAGTCGCCGTGGCCGGTGATCGTTATCGAAACCGCGCTGACGGCCTTGATGTCATAGAGGACCTTGGGCTTGGTGACCGTTGCCAACACCTCTTCAATAGCGAGTTCCAGATGGGCCGGCGCCTGCTGCGAAAAGACCAGGCCCTGTTCGCGAAACCCATTCGTCAATTGTTCGGCTACGACGATGTGCGGCGGATTACGGTTGGGGATCGGTACCGGAGGATCATCTTTAATCAGATAGCGGACAACTTCCTGATACTCCCTGCCGTCATGCCCCCGCAGGGAGATCGCCGAACCATCGGGATATATGTTTTCCGGTTGCGTGGCAACACTGAGGGTGAGATTGGCATCCAGCGGCAGAGTCGGGGCACAGCCGACAAACAGCAATAGACAGGCACATGCACAGACAAAAAGATTCCACGGTTTCATAATCTGCTCCGGGAAGAAATTGAAATGGCTCGCATTACAACCAAAGACAGCTGGGACCCCGCAGCCACATTCAGGCCATGAGCAACCAGCCGCCATCAGAGGCGATATGGTGAAACTGTAACGGTCCCGAGCCGCAGCGTCAAGCGGCGCCACTTCCCAACATGACCGATTTTGCCGACAATCAAAGGACCGCAGGCAGCAAACATGCAGCGCACCCTTGTATGCGGAAAAACGCCTTATTCTTTCTTGTGTTTTATTTCTTCTTCGATATAACGCAGGATATAACGACGCCCGTTGATCGTCGAGCTGATCGTCCAGACGAGCAGCAGGACACCCAGGCCAAGCACCAGCGGCAGTGCCGGGCGAGGAACCAGGAAAGCAGCCGCCACAAGCACGAGCATGCCGATGGCGAGAAACTTCATGGCCCGGCTCCTCGCCTGCTGAATAATTTCGTGGGCCGCCTGTTCGGTAGTGACGCCGCTGCGACGCATTGCTTCACACATGGTCTCATAGGCGAGTTGGTGCCGCCGTGCCATGCGACCAAAAGGATCACTGAGATTCATAGATAACCAGGGTAGAGCGTGTCATGAGAGAAAGATGTCACCATGTCGATTGGCGGGCAACGCAGTTCATAGCGCGCGAGACCGCATACTCCCAAGGATTGACCTCCGGCCGTCGCAGCCCTGCGCGAAAGGACCACGCCGCTTGACTGTTTTCGTGACGAGCATCCATTGATCTGGTACCATAATCAATGTCGCCGCAAAAGACCAGCAACGAAAAGGGCGCCACTGCCGGTAAAAAACCTCCGTTCATATGAATAACACTCCGAGTCCAGATCAGAAAATTGCCGCGCTGATGGCCTGCGCTCGGACCGTTCTGCAGAAGCGTTCCTTTCCCGAGTGCGCCCGATCGCTCTTTGATCACTGCTGCCGTCTGACCGGTGCTGTCTCCGGTTATGTGGCACTGCTGAGCGCTGACGGCCATGAAAACGAAGTGTTATTTCTCGAAGCCGGGAACCTTCCCTGCTCCGTCGACCCGCTCCTGCCGATGCCGATCCGCGGGCTACGCGCCACCGCCTATCACCGCCACCAGACGGTATACGACAACGACTTCATGAACAGCCGGTGGGTCGCCTTTATGCCGACAGGCCACGTCGACCTGCACAATGTGCTCTTTGCGCCGCTCAATATCAACGGCCAGACCGTGGGCATTATGGGACTGGCCAACAAACCGTCGGATTTCACCGACGACGACGCCGAGATCGCCTCAGTCATTGGCGAACTGGCGGCCATTGCCCTGGCCAACAGCCGCTATCTCGACCTGCTCAACGAAAAAACCGCCTCCCTGGAGCGGGCCCTGGCCGAGATCAAAACTCTGCGCGGCCTGTTGCCGATCTGTTCTCAGTGCCGCAAGGTCCGTGACGACGCCGGACTCTGGCAGCGGCTGGAGGCCTATCTGGAACAACATACCGATACCCGCTTTACCCACGGTCTCTGTCCCAATTGCGTCAGGGAATTATATCCGGATGAAGCAGACGCGATTCTCGGCGGTCCCAAGGATCTTAATCCGTCCCAGTCCTGAGCTGGTACTGCGATGTGTCTATCCATTCCGATAGCTGATCTCTTCCAAAACGGTAGATATTGTCTGCCAGATGACAACCGATTCCTCCCCAAATCAAGTGGGAACCTTGAAAAATTGTCATTCCGCCCAATCTCATCGTTGCGCAATCAAATTTTATCCTCGGAATATCATGTTATATGCCTGCGGTAAAATTTTCTTGCCCGCCTCGATCTTGAACGCCGCCTCGATCTTGAACGCCGCCTCGATCTTGAACGAAATTCCAAATTTCTCAAGCTCCCCACGTGGTTGTCTCTTTCAAGATTCCCGTAAGATTATCGGAATATATTCTGGCTTTCTCACAAACGGTTTCCGATGAAAAAACCGGACTGGATGGAACGGGCCGAGGAACCCCTTGGTTGCTGGGCGGTTTTTATCGGCGAAAACGGACCGACCACTGAAAAGATCACTGGCCGGCTCCATATAACGACCTGGAATGTCTATTTCGTTGCCGGTCTGCACCTTGATCACCGTGCCGGACTGATGATGGCCGGCGGCCGGTTCGGCTATCACGCCGATGTCCGGCCGCCGTTTCAGATCAGCGATAAACGGATCAAAATCGCCCGGAATCGAATACGCCGCGTCACCACCTCACGCCAGTGGCTGATTCTCGGATCACTGCACCTGCTCCTGGTCAGCGGGGAAGAACTGGTCTTTCGCTTCGGTGCCACACCGCTGCGCGGCGCCGTGGCCGCCCTGACACCCGGGAGTGGCGGCTGAGGCTCAGAGCCGTGGATCGACGTTGCCCAGCCCGCCGCAATCGGGGGTGTAGCAGGTGACATCTTTAAAATCGCAATTCTCCTTGCAACTGGGACACTTTTCGGGCGGCGTCGCCGACTGGACGGTCCTGCCGCATTTGCCGCACTTCCAATAAGGATCGTTTTTCCCCGGGGTGGTTGTTTCTGCCATTTCTTTCTCCTTTGATTCACCACAAAGTGAACACTTTTGTTTTATGTTGACGACGGACGACCCGCCACCTGCCGCCACTACCGGCAAAGTGCTTGCGTCACCCGCTGTTCGGATACGCATCCGCAACGCTTCTTCTCTCCTCCCGCCGGCCTGTCTCGAATCCGTCTGTACACGATAATGCATTCCCCGGGGTGGACCAGTGAAATCTCAACCCGGTGGCACGCGCTCTTCCCGGCGAAGTATCCTCGTCGGCACCAAAAGTCGACGGATTGCGAGCAGGCCTTTCCTGATTTACAAGCCGCTGGAGCTTAGCTGATAAGTGTGATACGCTAAACGGCATACCGGGGCCAGAGCAGCGTGTTCCCGTTGTCCGGAACGATCTTGGCAGGCCCGGTGTTTGGTGTTCGCCATCTTCCGGCAATCGGCGGATCGCCGATGGACAGTTGATGTCCAGGCTGCTCAGACTGCTCCTGCCGGCAAAGAAGCAGCGCATTACCAATCATACAAAACGTATGAGCTGCGGTTTCGAGCCGCAGCTCTGAACCATACAGATGAGGTTGTCATGTCTTTTGAAATGTTCGAACCGACCCGAAACCAACAGGCCACTATCGAATGGAGCCACTTGATCGGCAACTGCTGCACGGTGTTTCGACTGGAAGGGAACGTGGACACGGCGCGTCTCCGTGCTGCGGTGCACGATGTCGTGCAACGCTGTCCGTCATTCTCCTGCCGTTTTCTGCGCCTGGACGGCGCCCTGCGGATTTTTTACAGCAAGGAAATTGAAGGCGACCTGGAGGTCATTGATCTCGGCGAACGTGAGGAAGCGGCTCATTCGCTGATCGAAACGCTGCAGGACCGGCGTTTCCGTCTCGACGGCGGGGCACCGTATCTCTTCTGCCTGTTGCAAGGCCAAAGCGTTCATTACCTGGTGTTCGTCTGTCACCCGGTGATCATTGACCGTTTTTCGCTCAAGCCCCTGTTCGCCGCTCTTGCCACCGCCTATCGCGGGGAGCGTTTGCTCGAATCACTCGGGTTGCCGCAACCCCTCCTGGTCGAAACGGAGCGAGCCCGGATAGCTGATCCTCGGTATCGGGAAAGCATGCGTTTCTGGTTGCAGATGCTCCGGGATGCGTCATTCGAGTGGCGGCCGCCCCGGGTCGAAGACCAGGTGGCCGGCAGCTATTTTAATGTTGCTCTGTCGGCACAGAAAACCGCCACCCTGCGCGACGTCGCAAAACAATTCGACATCGGCCTCGATCAGCTCCTGCTCTTTTCGTTTCATCTCTTCTTGTATCGGATCACTCGCAGCGAGACGGTATTGACCTTGTATCATCACCGTATCCACATCGATGCCCCGGAAGAGATCGGCTTCAGCATCAACCGGCCGACCTTTAAAAGCCTGCTGGTCCCCGGCCAAACAGTGGCCGGGTTCCTGCGCCAGGCAGCCCGTCTTTACAAACAGGCCCGCCATCATTCCGATCTGCCGCTTAGTGAGCTGATCGAAGAATTCAGAAAGGACAACCCGGATGGTCGCCCGGCCAACGTGCTCTTCGACGAAGATGCCCAGCCCTATCGGGAACTCAGGCTGCCCGGCGTGACGGCGACACTGCTGCCGAATTATTCCCATCGCCTGCAAGTTGAGGATATCGCAATCTATTTTTCTCTTGACGACACCGTGTCCTTCCATGTCCTGGCCCGTTCCCCGCAGGAAACGCCCGGTCTGCGCGGAGCGTTCGACCATTACCTGACACTGCTCGGACAATTGCCCGTAGACCTCCACCGCAGTGTTGATCAGATCCGCCTCTTCGACGAGACACTGCGCGCCCGGGCGCTGGCGTTGGCCGACGGCGGTGAACGGCTGGCAGCACCGGTCGATGTCCTGGCCCTCTTTGCCGGCGTCTGCACCCGCATGCCGGAGGCGCCGGCCCTGCGCTTCAACGATACCGTGTTCTCCTATGCCCAGCTTTCGGCAACCGCCGGATCAGTGGCGGCGCACCTCAGACCGCTGGTCGCCGGCAGGCCGGACGTGCTGATCGGCATCTGCCTGTCGCGCAGTGAACGAATGATCCAGGCCATCCTTGGCGTTCTGGCGGCACCTGGTGGCTACGTGCCGCTCGACCCGCAGATGCCCGCCGAACGGCTCCGCTTCATCGCCGAGGACGCCCGCCTCGCGGCGGTAATCGCCGACGAAAGCACGCAGCGGCTCATCGCCTCGGTCGCCGCCTGTCCGGTGCTCGACATCGCCGAACTGCTCGATCGCCCTGCGCCCGTCGACACTCCGCCCGCCGCCGTTGCCGGCAGCACCGCTTACATCATCTACACCTCCGGCACGACCGGCATTCCAAAGGGAGTCGTCATCGAGCGCGGCATGCTCGCCCACTTCATCGCCTCGCTCGAAGGGGTATGGGAAAACGGGGTCGGCAGCCGCTGGGCCCAGTTCGCTTCGGTAAACTTCGATGCCAGCGTCCTGGAGATCTTCAACTCCTTGACCCATGGCGCCGAACTGGTGGTCGTTCCGAGTGAAGTGCGCGGCGATCCCGAAGCGATTTTCAGCCTGTTGCGCGAGGCACGCATCAGCCACGCCTTTCTTCCACCCGCCCTGCTGCGGCTGTTGCCGCGTCGACCCCTGCCGGACCTGCGCGCGATCTTCTGCGGCGGTGAGGCGAGCGACGAGGATACCGTGCGCTTCTGGTCCAAAGCCGTGGATCTGGCCAATATCTACGGCCCGACCGAAACGACAGTCATGGCCACCATTAACCGCATGGGCGGCTTCAAGGCCGCCAACCATCTCGGCCGCCCCCTGCGCGGTTACCACACCTATCTGCTCGACAGCGACGGAGAGCTGACGCCTATCGGCGGCATCGGCGAAATCGTGGTCGGCGGTGAGACCGTGGCCCGCGAATATCTGGGCCGCCCCGAACTCAACGCCCAGAAATTTCTCGCCAATCCCTACGGCCCCGGGCATATCTACCGCACCGGCGACCTGGGCCGTTTTCTGCCCAACGGTGAGCTGGAATTTCTCGGGCGCAGCGATTTTCAGGTAAAAATCCGCGGCTTCCGGATGGAACTCGGCGATATCGAGACCGCCATCGCCGACCAGCCTGAAGTCACCGGCGTTTATGTCGGCGCTATCGACCAGCCGGGCGGCAAACAACTGCTGGCCTGGTACGTCGGTCCCGGACTGCGGCCGGAAACCCTGCGTGAGAGGCTCGGCAAGCGGTTGCAACATTACATGATTCCCAGTTTCCTGATCCCGATCGACACTTTTCCGCTCAACATCAGCGGTAAGATCGACCGTACTCGCCTGCCCATGCCGACGCCCGGCCAGGGCCCCGGTCAGGCAGCATCGCTCGACGAACTCGAGCGGCAGATCCGGGACATCTGGGCCGCCACCCTGCACCTGCCTCCCGAATCCCTCAGCGGTGACAGCAATTTCTTCCATCTGGGCGGTCACTCGCTGCTCGCCGCACAGGTCTGCACCACCCTGTCAACCACACTTGGCAATACCTTTCGTCCCAAGCAGCTGTTCGAGCATCCGGTCCTGGCCGATTTCTGCGACCAGGTGCGCGCCACCGAACCGGACACCGACCCGCTTCCGCCATTGACGGCAACCGGCGAGACCTCTGCGGTGGTTACCAACCGCTTTATCGGTATGCTCTTCAGCCGGACCCTGGGTCGGCCGGAAGACAACACCTACAACATCGTCGTGCGCATCGATTTCTCGCGCCAGATTAACCCACTGGCATTGCGCCGGGCCTTCCACGACCTGCTCGCCGCCAACCCCATTTTCCGCGCCGCCTTCAGCGAGGAGCACGGCGAGTTGTGGCTGCGCGCCTCCGAGGGGGACCTGCCCGCCATTTCCCTGGTCGACAGCTCCGCCGACACCATTGCCGCCCGTGCCGAAGCGCTGCGCGACAAACCGCTGGGAATGTCCGAGGCACCGCTCTGGCGCGGCGAAATCCACTGCACTGCCGCCGGCGACACGACGCTGATCTTCTGCGTTCATCACGCGCTCTTCGATGGCTGGTCGCTGAACCTGTTGCTGGCGGAACTCGCTGCCCGCTACGAAGGCCGCGATTGTGCGCCGCGCCTCACCTGGTTCGACTACTGGCGCTGGGCCCCCTGTCTGCCGAACAGCCGTCCCTTCCGCGATTCCATCGCCTACTGGAAAGAGAAGCTCGCCGGCGTCGACGCCCATACCGAACTGCCCGCCGATTTCCGGCACAAACGACCCGACGCCAATGCCTCCATTAACCTGCGTATCGAGCCGGCCACCGTCGCCGTTCTCAAGGACTTTGCCGACGCGCGGAACATGACCCTTTCGCCGCTGTTGATGGCCCTCTACGTTACCTGGATCTGGCGCTTGACCGGCCAGGAAGAGCTGGTCTTGAGTTATCCCTATGCGGCGCGCGACATACCCGGCACCGAAGAAATGTACGCCGCTTTCGTCACCATGGGCTACCTACGCCAAACCGTGCAGCCGCGCCGGCCGTTCAGCGAGTTGGCCCTGGCCGTGCACCGCCAGATGCTCGACGACAAGGAACACCTTATCGCCACCCCGCACGACGCGGAAATAGCCGGGCTCGAATCGCTCAATCTTATTTTCAGTCTGCAGAGCGGTATCGGCCTTGAAGGCGGTTTCGGCGGCGCCACCTTCCGCGCCGACGAACTCCCGTCAAAGACCTCCAAAGCCGACATCGCCGGGATTTTTTACCAAAGCGGCGACGGGGCCATCGAGGGGCGGGTCGAATACGATAGCTCGCTGTTTCAACCCGAAACGATCGCCGGCTTCCTGGAAATCTTCAAGACACTGGTGGAAGATGCCGCCCATCGCCCCGAGGCCCGTGTCAGCGAACTGGCCTATCAGTCCGACGCCGCCCTCGCCCGCTTCATGGAGTTTTCCTGCGGCGAGCGGCTCGACCGTCCGGACACGACTATTGCCGCGCGCTTCGCAGAGATCGCGGACACCCTTCCGGATCGCCCCGCGCTGCTCTTCAAAGACCGGCGTCACACCTTCCGTGAATTGGCCGACTGGAGCGATCGTATCGCCGCCGGACTGCTCCGCCGCGTCACCTCCGGGGCGCGAATCGGCCTGAGCATGCAGAAGAGCGACGGCCTTGTCGCCACCGTGCTGGCCATCCTCAAGCTCGGTTGCGCCTATATTCCGTTGGATCCGAGCTATCCGCCGGACCGGGTGCGTTTCTTCGTGGAAAATGGCGGTGTCGACCTCGTCGCCGCCGACGCTGAAAGCCGCGCCGCGCTCGCCGCCATCGGTCTTAACCACCTCGACTACATCGACCCGCTCGCCGAGGCAATTCCGCGCGACACGCCGCTGCCGCCGGTTGAACCGCACACCCTCGCCTACGTCATTCACACCTCCGGCTCGACCGGCCAGCCCAAGGGCGTGATGATCGAGCAGGCAAGTGTCGTCCGGTTGGCACAAGCTGCCGCCGCGGCATTCGGGCTCTCGGAAGACAGCCTCTCCGCGCTGATCGCCTCGATGAACTTTGATGCCAGCGTGATCGAGATCTTCCCCTGTCTGCTCGAAGGCCACACGTTGACCGTCATCCCCGAGGCCGACCGCACAGACCCGGCCGCCCTGCACCGCACCTTGCGCGAAAGCGGCGTAACCCACGCGATTCTCTCGCCGGTGGTCCTGCAGAACCTGCCGCGCGAAGAAATCCCGTCGCTGCGTATGCTCGGTTTCGGCGGCGATGTGCTCGACGAGGCGACCGCCCGCTGGTGGAGCCGGCACACCCGCCTGTTCAGCCTCTACGGGCCGACTGAAACCACCGTCATGTCCTCGCTCGGCCAGATCCTGCCGGATAGCAATCCGCGCATCATCGGCACGCCGCTCGCCGGCTACCGCATGTACCTGCTGAACAGCTACAAGCAGCCTGTCCCGCTCGGTGCAGTCGGTGAAATCTGCATCGGCGGCATGAACCTGGCGCGCGGTTACCTGAACCGCGACGACCTTACCCTCGAACGGTTCGTACTCGACCCGTTTGACGGTTCACCCTACGCGCTGATGTATCTCAGTGGCGACCTCGGTCGTTTCCAAGCCGACGGTACGATCGAATACTTCGGGCGCAACGACGCCCAGGTCAAACTGCGCGGCTTCCGCATCGAACTCGGCGAGATCGAGGCCTGCCTCAGCTCGTTCCCGGGACTGCACCAGGTCGTCTGCGCCGCCAAGGGCGAAAGCGAGAACCGCTATCTCGCCGCCTACTACGTCGCCGACACTGATCTCGATGACGATGCGCTCCGCCGCCACACCGAAGATGTTCTTCCGGACTACATGACACCTTCCTTCTTTGTCCGGCTCGACGCGCTACCCGCCTCGCCCAACGGCAAGGTGGACCGCAAGGCTCTGCCCGCCGTCGCCGGCAAGGTCAGCGCCAATCCACCGCGCGACGGACTTGAGCGCCAACTCGCCGAGATCTGGGAAGAGTTGCTGCGCTACCGGGGCATCGGCCGGGACGACAGCTTCTTTCATGTCGGCGGCAACTCTTTGCTCGCCGTTCGCCTGCAGAACGAGCTGCGCCAGCGACTCGGCATCGACTTCACGATGGGTGAGTTCTACAGCCAGCCGACCATCGCAGCCCTTGCCTCCGGGCACAGCGTCAACCACATCCAACAGGCGATCAGCGATGCCCGGACCGGGATCGATATCCTCGACCCGGCGCCGCACGCCACCGTCCCCGCCGCAATAAGCCGCGTCCTGCTGACCGGCGCGCGCGGCTTTCTCGGCTGCTGGCTGCTCGATGAGCTGATTCGCAGCGGCGCCTTCGTCCAGTGTCTGCTGCGTTGCAGCGACGAAGCCGAGGGGTTGGAAAGCCTTCGCAAGCAAGCCCTGACCGCCGGCATCAGCCCCGATTTCTCGCGCGTCGGCATCCTCATCGGCGATCTTGCCAAGCCCGGCCTTGGTCTGGCCGACGAGACCTATCAATCCCTGGCCGACGACATCGACGTCATCGTCCATTGCGGCGCCTTCGTCCATCACCTGCACAGCTACGCGACGATGAAGGCGACCAATGTGAACGCCACCGCCGAACTGCTGCGACTTGCCCTGACCAGGCGGCAAAAGCCGTTCTGTTTTGTCTCGACGCTCTCCGTGGCGACCGCCATCGCCGATGTCACCCAAGCCGACGAGGCGATCTTGCCGAATCCTCCGGTCATCGACAACGGCTACCTGCTAACCAAGTGGGTCGGCGAACAACTCGTCGCGCAGTGCGCGGAACGCTTCGGCCTACCCACCGTCATCGCCCGCGCCGGCAACATTACCGGCAGCAGTGTCAGCGGATTCAGCAACTATGAGCACAACCATTTCTGGCTGTTCAACAAGGGCTGCCTGCAACTCGGCGCCTTTCCCGACATCGCCGAGACCGTTGAAATGACGCCGGTCGATGTGCTTGCCCGGGCTATCGCCGGCTTGGCCCTCGCGCCTCGCGACTCGCTGCTCGTTGCCAACCTGAGCAACCCGAACAGCCTCTCGCTGCGTGAGTTTTTCCAGGCGCTCGGTAACTGCGGCCTGGCCGCCGACCCGGAACCGACCACCACCTGGCAGCAGCGCCTCGTCACCATCGGCGAAGACAACGCCCTGGCTCAGCTCAAAGGGTTTTACGAAGGCGACCTTTCCGGCGACCCGCCGCCGACCGAGCAGACGGCAACACTCACCGCCCTTGAGGCCCTGGGCATCGATTTTGCCGCCGACTACGAAAAACTGATCCCGCTCTATGTCGCATATCTGACGGATGAGGGCTTCCTGCCGTGAGCGTCACCAAACGAGACGATGCTCCTGATCCGGCCTCACCGTTTAACGAGTGGGGTTGGATCCTGACCATGTTCGGCACCGCGGTCGGGGCGGGCATTCTCTATCTGCCCGTACAGGCTGGCTCGACCGGCATCTGGGCCCTGGCCGTTTTATCCCTGCTGCTGTTGCCGCTGATCTACTATTCCCACAAAAACGTCGTCACTATCGTGCTTGCCGGCGGCAGCGATGCAAATTACGCACGTGTGCTGGCCGGTGGCTGCGGCCGTTTCTTCAGCGAAGGACTGGTAGCTCTCTATTTTCTCACCTTTTTTGTCCTACTCTATTCCTACCTTCTGGGCCTGAGCGCCAACATGACGGATTTCCTCGACAAAATGGGAGTTCCAGCAGTTGGCTGGCTCACCGGGGGCCGGCTCAACCTGCTCATCGTCGGCGCTTTTGCCGCGCTTCACCTGATCGGCGAGAAGGCCATCCTGCGCGTTATGAGCGCCATTTCCTCGGTGTTGATCGTGTTGCTCTTCGGCATCTCGGTGTACCTGATTCCGTTCTGGGACCCCACGCCTTATCTCGGCACCCCGTCGCCGCTCCATTTCGTCGACGACCTGCTGCTGATCCTGCCCATTCTGACCCTGTCGTTTCTCTTCTTCCCGGCGTTGTCGTCGATGGTTGCCGCCTACCGTAACTCGACCGCCACCACCGGTGAACCTGCGCAGGACACAGCCCGTCTCAACCTGATTGTGCTGAAGACCACACTGTTGTTGTTGCTCTTCGTGCTGTTCTTCGTCTTTTCCTGTCTTCTCAGTCTTTCCCCCCAGGCCTTTGCCGATGCCGCCAAGCACAATCTCAACTGCCTGGCCCTGCTCGGTGATCGGGCCGGCATCAACCCGGTCGTTGCCGAAGTTGGCCCGGTGCTCGGACTCGGTGCTTTGATCACCTCATTTATCGGCGTCTTTTTCGCCGTCCGCGAATCCGCCCTGCAACTGGTGCAACGCGGACTCTCGCTGGCTGGAAGCACCACCGTGGACCGCTCTTCGGCCGTGCAATCCCGGCGGCAGAGCACCACCGTTCAACTCGTGCTGTTTGCCAGCCTCTGGCTCCTGTCCCTCGTCAATCCCTCCGTCATGAGCCTGTTCGGCCTGGTCATCTCACCCCTGGTCGCCATCTTCATCTTCATCATGCCCGTCGTGGTACTCGCACGCACCCATGGCCTCCGGATGCTGCTCAGGCCTTCCAGTATCCTGGTCCTGATGACCGGATTGCTCGTTCTCTTCTCCTTCGAACTGGGAACAGTGATCAAAAATCATTTCGGTTTCTGAGCCGATCGTCAGGGGTGCAAGCTTTCTCTTGTCAGCGACTCAAGAAAGATCCCGGAAGGCGGGACGTTCGTTGCGATATGACAGCTCATGTCCCCGCCCCCGATAATCAGTGATCGAAGATGCCAGACCGAGCCGGCCGCAGCAACGACATCCCGGCTGACATCGAGTTGTTCGAACGGCAGGGCCAGACCGAGGCCGCACCCCTTGACAACCGCCTCTTTTCGCGTCCAATAGTCGTAAAACGACCTGAGATCGCCGCTCCCCCCTGTTTCTTCCCGCGCATCTGCCAACTCCGGGACAATGTGCTGGAACTGCTCAACATCGATCGGGCGAATCGCCTCGATATCTATGCCCACCTGACCACGACTGCACACAGCCAAGACCACCGTTTCACCGGAGTGCGAGAGGTTAAAATCAGGGCCGCCGGGGATGAGCGGTCTCCCCCGCTCCGTCTGGCAAATCGTTTGCAGGGTAAACCGCCCGGCACCGCCGTACGGCAAGCTCAATGCTCGGCGAAGGAGCATCCTGCCCAGCAGCGATCTTTGCCGATCCTGCCAGCGCTTCAACCGAAATATCGCCTGCTGCTGGAGAGGCGGCAATTCAGCAAGAAATGCTGCCTCCAGCTCCACGGCCAGCGGTTCGCCGAAGTGCACAAAAGAGATATGGATCTCGTTGCCGTGGCTATCTCTCTTATTCGAAATCGTCAGAGAACCAAAAGACGTGCGATTGTCTTGAACCTGCCCCTCTTTTGCCATTACCGTCTTCTCGCGACAACTCGTCGCCCGCTCTTTGCAGATCGTTGAGCGCCTTTTGTTTTCTGTCGATCTCATCTTCCAGCGATTCGATCACCATGAACTGATGAGGTTTGACGGAATGGGCCGGCAACGCTGCCTCCCGATCAGCCAATTCCGCCTGCAACCGACTGATCTCTTCCCGAAGCTGCTGCACGTTGGCACTCATACTGATTCCTGAAGAGATACGGACTTTTTCAAAGCGACCTCTTATCGGTGTCTTCCACCAATTCCACCCGCCTGTTTAGCGCCCGCCCTTCCTCGCTTTTGTTGCTGGCTACCGGGCAGGCATAGGAAACGCCCACGGGACGCAGGCGGGCGGCCTGAATGCCGTGTTTCCTTACCAGTTCATCGACCACAGTGGTGGCCCTTTTTTCCGACAGCTCGCTGTTGTAGGAAAAAGAACCGGCATTGTCGGTATGACCGACAACAAGCAGACTTAAGTCATCGTTATCGTTGAGCATAATTGCTATTTCAGTGATGGTTGCCACCGATTCAGGTTTAAGATCCGCCTTGTCACTATCAAAATAGATGCCATAAAGCGCGATACTGCCGGCCGTAGCAATCACAGAAGCCATCTCCTTCGCAGTGATTGTAACCATTTTCTGCTCCATCTCCGTGCGCTCGATGATATCGACCTGGAGTAACACCTGCCCCTTCTCGACATCTTTCAAATCGCTTGCCCAGAAACGATTTTCCACCGCATACAACGCGACAAGAAGAGAAGTATCATCATCTCTTTTTTCCATGACGAGATAGCGTTGCGAATCGCTGTTCAGGGTGAGCGCAGGGACATTGGGGGGCCATTTGATCTCTTTATACCCGGCTGCTTCAGCAAAGTAGGAACCGAGATCTTTCGTGCCGCCACCAAATATAACGGTGAATCCGTCTGCCTGCAGATCCTGCTCGTAATTACGGATCACCTCGAGCGGTGAACGACCGAGAGGTACTTTATAGGTCAATCGGGTAACCGCTCCCTCGGCGCTCATTTCTTCTTCGATTTCACTCGAATTACGGGCCTTGCCTAGGGCAATGGTCAGTTCGCTGTACTCTTGGAAATTGTATTTGATAATTTCCGCTCCTTCATAGCGCTTAACAGCCGGATGATCGGCGCTCCCTTCGATATCGGCATGAGCCGACCCGCCCGCAAACGCTGCTGCCATCAAGCACAAGAAGCCAACGATCACCACACGACATTTGTTTCTCATGACGCACCTCTCCTCACGTTTGTTGCTCCCTCATCATCTTGTTGTTGTGTCACTGTCACCCATGCAGGAGCTGCTTTCTATAGGGAGCTTGAAAAATTCGGAATTTCGTTCAAGATCGAGGCGCGCAAAATAATTTTCCCGCATGTATCTACTCGATATTCCGATGATAAAATTTGATTGCGCAACGACGAGATTGAGCGAAATGACAATTTTTCAAGGTTCCCCTATGCTTTACCGGGACACGCGGAACGATGCAACAAATGAAAAAGTACGCCTGATTTTTTGGGAACCTTGAATGACAATCCGTACCCCCGGACTGATCGATTCTGCCACAGACTGCTTCGAGACGGCCACGATGGAAGGTTTGTATCAGATTCAAAGTGGTTACAGACGTGACATCGACAGCCGTCGACCAGCCGATCAAAGCGGAACATGACAGCTGGGGACAGAACAGCTCAACTCGAAGAAGCAGGCATTCACGGAAAATGTTAGACATATCTGTAAGACAAACCTTGTAACAACGAATGGAAGACGATAAAATCTTCTCCTCAGAAAGTCGCTGCGAAATCCGGTCGATGCTTTTCCGAGCCACTCACTTTGGCGTGCCGACACCGGGGTTCGCCAAGGGGTATTGCCTGCAGATTCGCCTTTACCTGTCATTTGTTGCCAGAAACACATCGATTCGCCCATGGAATCGCAGTTCACGTCGAATAAACCGCCGAATCATATGACCGAGGCAACCGCTGACCAGGGTGCCCAGCCGACCGATGAGGAGGAACACGCAACCACCGTCCCGCTGAAGATCGAGGACTGGCTGACGGTCATCGTCATGGCCTCGTTGGCCCTGATCACCTTCGCCAACGTGTTGGTTCGCTATTTCACCAACCGCTCGTTTGCCTGGACCGAGGAGATCTCCATCTTCCTGATGATCGTGCTGGCTTTGGTTGCCGGCTCCGCCGCCGTCGCCCGCAATCGTCACATCCGCATCGAGTATTTTATCGGTAAAGGTTCCCGGAAACGCCAGCGACTTCTCGGCCAACTGGCCGCAGCAATGGTGTTCGTCCTGTTCTTGTTGATCGCCGCTCTCAGTTCCCGCATGGTCTGGGACGACATCCGGTATGGCGAGACCTCGCCCGGCATCGGCGTGCCGCAGTGGTGGTATTCGCTCTGGCTGCCGTTGTTGTCCTTCGCCATCTCCCTTCGTGCACTTGGATTACTGATCCGGCAGGGACGCGAACAATGATCGGTGCCTCCCTGTTCATTGTTTTCATCCTGATGATGTTGGCCGGTGTACCGATCGGCGTATCGATGGGATTGTCCGCCGCCCTGGCGATCGGTCTTGCCAATCCCGACACCCAATGGTTCGGCCTGCTGGCCGTGCCGCAAAACTTTTATGCCGGACTCGGCAAGTATCCGCTGCTGGCCATCCCGATGTTCGTATTGGTCGGCATCATCTTCAACCGCTCCGGCGTGGCGCTTCGGCTCGTGCGCTTTGCCGTCTCGATATTCGGCCAGGGACCGGGAATGCTGCCGCTGGTGGCGATCGCCGTGGCCCTGCTGCTCGGCGGTATTTCAGGCTCCGGCCCGGCCACTGCCGCCGCCGTGGGCAGCGTCATGATCGTGGCCATGACCCGCGCCGGCTATCCGCCGGCCTTTTCGGCCAGCGTTATCGGAGCTGCATCCGCTATCGACATCCTCATTCCTCCGTCGATTGCGCTGATCATTTACTCGGTACTCGTGCCGGGCGCCTCGGTCCCAGCAATGTTTGCCGCCGGAATGGTACCGGGCATTCTGGTCGGTCTGGCGCTGATCATCCCGTCGGTCCTGCTGGCCAGAAAACACCGGATGGGACTCCAGGAGGCCGCCCTGAGCAAACCGCTCTTCTGGCCGAGCCTGCGCGAGGCGTCCTGGGGACTGGCCGCGCCGGTGTTGATCCTCGGCGGTATGCGACTCGGCTGGTTCACCCCGACCGAAGCGGCGGTGGTCGCCGTCTTTTACGGGCTCTTTGTCGGCATGGTCATCCACCGTACCATCGCCGTTCGCGACCTGTTCGGTATCCTGCGTGATGCCGGCGAGCTGTCGGCGGTAATCCTGATCGTCGTCGCGCTCGCCGGGATCTTTGCCTATTCGCTGTCGACGCTCGGCATCATCGACCCGATCACCGAGGCCATCGTCAATTCAGGCCTCGGCCAATACGGGGTCCTATTCCTGCTCATTTTATTGTTGGTTTTTGTCGGGATGTTTCTTGACGGGATCTCGATCTTCTTGATCTTCGTGCCGATTCTGATGCCCATCGCGCTGTTCTACCAGTGGGATCTCGTTTGGTTCGGAGTCCTGCTCACTCTGATGGTGGCTGTCGGCCAATTCACGCCGCCGCTGGCCGTGAATCTGATGGTCTCGTGCCGGATCGCCCAGGTCAGCATGGAGCAAACCGTGCGCTGGGTCAGCTGGCTGCTGTTCTCCGTGCTCTGCGTCTTGCTGTTGGTTATCGTCTTTCCCCAGCTGGTCCTGTGGTTGCCGCAGACACTCGGCTATTGATCAAACAAGTATATCGTTCCTGCAGAAAAGAGCCGTCAACATCAACTGAAAGGAGAAGCAAACATGAAACAAAGATTCACGCTGACCGCGTTCCTGGTCGCAACCTTGCTGCTTAGCGCGGTTGTAGCCTCGGCACAAAACTACAAATCCGAGTACAAGATGTCGCTCGTCTTGAGCACCGCTTTCCCGTGGGGCAAAGGGGGTGAAATCTGGGCCGATCTGGTCCGTGAACGTACCGACGGCCGGATCAACATCAAGCTTTATCCCGGTGTCTCGCTGGTCCAGGGTGACCAGACCCGGGAATTGTCAGCCATTCGTCAAGGCGTCATCGACATGGCCGTCGGTTCTACCATCAACTGGTCTCCGCAGGTCAAACAGCTCAATCTGTTCTCGATGCCCTTTCTGATGCCTGATTTTGCCGCTATCGACGCCCTGACTCAGGGCCCGGTCGGCGAGCAGCTGTTCTCCATTCTCGAAGAGGCCGGGGTCGTGCCGCTGGCCTGGGGGGAAAACGGATTTCGCGAGATTTCCAACTCCAAGCATGCCATCAGTTCGCCCGATGACCTCAAAGGCATGAAGATCCGTGTTGTCGGTTCGCCGCTCTTCCTCGATACCTTCACCGCCCTGGGTGCCAACCCGACCCAGATGAGTTGGTCCGACGCCCAGCCCGCCCTAGCCAGTGGCGCAGTCGATGGTCAAGAAAATCCGCTGGCTATCTTCACTGCGGCCAAACTGCACACGGTCGGCCAGAAACACATCACCATGTGGGGCTATGTAGCCGATCCGCTGATCTTTGTCGTTAACAAGGAAGTCTGGAACTCGTGGACGGAAGAAGACCGGGCCATCGTCAAGCAGGCCGCTATAGACGCCGGCAGGCAGGAAATCGTTATTGCCCGGGCCGGTCTGGTCGAAGGCGACCGGTCGCTGCTTGAAGAAATCGAAGCCAACGATGTGACCATCACCGAGTTGAGTGATGAACAGCGGGCAGCGTTTGTCGCGGCAACCCGCCCGGTATTTGACAAATGGAAGGCTCAGGTCGGCCCGGAACTGGTCGAAATGGCAGAACAAGCCATCGCCGCTCGTAACAACTGATTTCCCACCGATCGACGCGCCAAAGCCGGATCCCGGGGGAATACCGGGGTCCGGCTTTTTCGTCTCGGCCAAGGTTGGCAGCAAACGATGTCTTCGGTTGCTGTCAGTAGCAATCTTTCGGCACTGGATCGATTGGCGACTGAGTTTCCTCAATCATTGACTGCGAGAGAATGTAGGTATTCCTCTTGCTCAGGTCATTACCCCGAAACGGAACTCCTTTTTCTTACCCTTCACATCGCCTGCCGACTTGTGCCTGCTCACCAGCTTTACCTTTTTCGCAACAAGACCTTTTTCCCCCGGGTGGCATTCGAACTCTACGATTGCGCCAACCTTGAGGAACTGACAGTCAACGAGGTCTCTCTTGCTGACCAGTATGTCCGGGCCGCCTCTGTTGTCGAGGAAACCGGTGTTCTTGTCACGAAACCATTTTTTCACTGATGTTTGCAAAACTCCCCCAAATAGTTAGATGGTTGTCTCTTTGTTTTCGGGAAAAACAACCCCGAACGCTTATTGTTTAGCCTTGACTTTAACAAGATATTTCGAACCCTTTGCTATCGAAACCTCGGGAAAACCGGCAAAAAGGACACGAATCGTTCCGCAGCTGTTGACGTCGGTAATTTTTCCGATACCCCACTCAGCTTTTTTGTTATGCCGAACAGCTTCACCCTTACACAATAGCGTTGTCTGTGTTGTCATTCCTGTCTCTCCGATAGTTGTATTTGATTCTGCACCAAACCAATTGAGACTATATGCACGGAGATGGGAAAAAGATGTACGAAGAGTGAAAGTAAATGCCTGGCAGCCGATAAATCTACTTTACGCCCTTAAATCGTCCCGCGCTTTCTGGAGACTTTCACACTCGACTATTCTCGAAAGAGCGCCCTTAGATGGATGTTCCCAATAACAGCAGAAAACCCTCTGTAAGCATTGAAAGCAGAGGGTCTGATCTATTCCAACGGCCTATCGTCGGCTCGCGATTTCGCTGGTGGGCGAGGCGGGATTCGAACCCGCGGCCTTTGGCTTCGGAGGGGAACATAATATCCACGGAGAATGCATGCAAGAGAAATAGTGAAATACCGACATAATAAAAGGAAGTGTTTGGGAAGTGCCAGCAATTGTCACTCATATTGCTCGAAGAATGCTTCATCTATATCATATACCTTCCTTGGTATTAAACCGAGTTCCAAATCTTCAAACAGCTTCACCAGATCTTCTCCATCTACTAGCTCAATAGGCGGAACTCCATCTCTTCTAGCTTCACTTTTAGACGATACCGTAAATGATCCGGTCGTAATGAGAATTCCTTTATCGGCCCTGCCAGACATAGCGCCTCTAAAATCACGGACCTGTGAAGCAGTTACACTTCCAGAATATTTCTTACATTGGAATAATACATTAAAGCTAACGAATGGGTTAACTTGGAGTATGCCAATACCATCTATACCACCATCACCAGATCTTCCAGTTACTTTTACTTGATCAAAACCAGATTCCCTCAACAACCTTTGACATAATCTTTCAAACCCATCCGGGGAAAGCGATTTTAGCTTTTGTAGTAAGACATTACGACACGTTAGTTTCTCATCATCACCTAGAGTTGTTATATTCTTTTTATCACATTTCTTTTGCTTATTTTTATCTGAGAAACTTTTTACAGCTTTTTTATAGAGACTTCGGAAATCGTACTTTGATGGGTCAATATTCAACCCGATATCAGTAAGAGTCCACACACCTCTTTGAGAATCACCAATAACGTTAGCTTCTTTTAAATACGCTCGAGCAAATTGGACTTGGTTCCGAACACGTGTACCTCCACTTGGCAACTCAATTTTTTGCTCTTCTTCCGATATATCCAATAGCTCTATGGCTCTATCCGTAATCTCTGCAGAGGTGCCCGACCCGCCCTTCTCTTTTAAAGCAATAACAATTGGACCGAAAAATCTTAAAAATTCTGGACCGTCATTTTTTTTCATTTCACTCCCCAAGAAGATCGCATCAACAATTTAGCAAAAAAAACTACAATCAATATTTTATCTATCACTACCTCTAACACCATTAAGTATCCTAATTTCGGTGAAATTTATATTCCTTCCCCTGTTAGTGCTTTCGCTAAGACAGATCGAAATATTTGCAATAATTCCTTAAGTGATCACCGTATTATTAATATATGAAATTCATAGGAATATCTGATTGACCAGCGAAATAATAAATGCAGTTGAGAATGTTGGGAGAAAAATTACGACCAAAGTACAAAAAATAAATTCAAATACGCTCAAGTTATTACCAATAACCATGAAATTATTTTGCTTATCCCAGACCAATCCCTCGCCTCTCATTAGCTTTGTATAAGAAACCACATATAAAATCAGGTTCAAACCCGGCACTCCAAAAAAGCATCCATCCTTGCACACACTAAAAGATCTTTTCCAATATCTTTCAGAATTCTTCTCTGCAAAATTAAAATCAATTATTTTAAGACCAAACAACTTTTTGAATGGTGTCGTTCCAAAATACATCAACATCATCGACTCTAGAGGAATAAAAACCAAGTAGGATATGATAGTCCAACCGAAAATCATTTGTTCACCATTATATAATATATTTACCCAGTAGTGTCCGGTTAAGAGCCAAACGACTCGGTGTAACATCTTGTATTAATATAGCATTCACGGCAAAATGACCATAATCGACTTGAAATCTG
>NZ_FQXS01000004.1 GCF_900130015.1 Desulfofustis glycolicus DSM 9705
AGCGAAAGGTCTTTCTGATCCTGGATAACCTTCGGGTTCATCACAGCAAGGTCGTGCGGAAATGGCTTTCTGAACATCAGGACCAGATAGAAGTTTTTTATCTGCCGCCGTATACGCCGGAACACAACCCGGATGAATACTTGAACGGGAATCTCAAGCAACGAATACGGTCCGGTTTGCCGGCCAGAAATAGTGACGATCTGGCAAAGAAAACGAGGTCGTTTATGAAGACCCTTCAGCGACGACCAAATCATGTCAAAAGTTACTTCAAACATCCACTTGTCCGATATGCGGCATGACTTCGATATTTAGACACCGGAGCAATATAATCTTGTGAACATCTGTATCCCCACACTTATCAAAAGGATTGCGCGATGAAATGGAAAGTTCTTGTATCAGCCCCATACATGCAACCTATATTAGGACGGTTTCAGAGCGAGTTGGAAGAAAAAGGAGTGGAACTGGTAGTACCTCCAGTACTTGAACGGTTGGAAGAAATAGATTTGTTAAACCTGATGACAGACATAGATGGCGTCATCTGTGGTGATGACAGATTTACTCGTAAAGTGATTGAATCCTCTCCTAAGCTTAAAGTTTTGTCAAAATGGGGAACCGGAATAGACTCACTGGATGCCGATGCATGTGCAGAACGAGGTGTAGTTATTTGTCGAAATCCTAATGCTTTTAGTACTCCTGTCGCTGAATCGGTACTTGGATATATTCTTTGTTTCACCAGGAAGTTGCTTTTTATGGATCGGCTCATGCATCGTGGAATTTGGGAAAAGATTCCGGGACGTGTACTGGAAGAATGCACTCTTGGAGTTATTGGAGTTGGAGATTCCGGTAAAGCTGTGGCTTCCCGAGCAAGAGCCTTAGGAATGAAAGTTCTCGGAAATGATATCAAGGAGATGCCGCAGGAATTTATTGAATTGACTGACATTCGCATGGTTACGAAAGAACAACTGCTTCAGGAAGCAGATTTTGTATCGTTACATACGGATCTCAATACCACAAGTTTTCATCTGATGAATCGTGAAAGGTTTGCATTAATGCGGCCCGATGCTTATCTGCTCAACCTCAGTCGTGGACCAGTGGTTGATGAAGAGGCTCTTGTCGAGGCATTGATTGAAGAACGTATTTCCGGTGCAGCACTTGATGTTTTCGAAGTCGAACCACCTCCTTTGAAAAGTCAGTTACTAAAAATGGACAATGTGCTATTGGCTCCTCACAATGCTAACTCAAGTGCTTTGTATTGGGAAAGGGTTCATCGAAATACAATAGATAATCTAATGGCGGTACTGGAAAAATCCGAATGAAGCGATCTGTGTTTATCACTGGTGCTGCTCGAGGCATTGGTTTAGCTTGTTCTCGCGCCTTTGCAGACGAGAATTGGCTTGTCTATGGGGTTGATGTACTCCAGCCTGAGGATGATCATCTTTTTTCTCATTTTCTAAAAATTGATTTGACTACCGATGCTGGATTGGAAGAGGTTTTCTCCTTTGCACGGGAGATGACATGTTTGAATGTTCTGGTAAATAATGCTGCAATACAAATAATCAAATCATTGCAGGAAACTACTGGTCAAGATATTGATCAGGTGATGTCTCTCAATTTCAAAGTTCCATTGTTTTTGGCCCAAGAATTCCTCCCTTTGTTGCGTTCCGGAGGATCAATAGTGAATATATCGTCTGTCCATGCTCTTGCTACTTCAAAATATATTGGTGCGTATGCTGCAGGTAAGGCCGCCTTGTTATCCTTGACAAGATCCATGGCTTTAGAATTTGGCGAGATGGGTATTCGAGCTAACGCTTTATTACCAGGGGCTATTGATACAAAAATGCTCAAGGCTGGACTGAATCGAAATCACAAATCAGTAGGATACCAACAGCAAATACAACAGCTTGCGTCGAGGCACGCGTCAGGAAGAATTGGTCAGCCTGAGGAAATAGCTCGCGCTGTCCTTTTCCTCGCTGATAATTCTCAATCTGGGTTTATGACAGGTCAATCCATTGTTATAGATGGAGGATGTCTTGCGAGGCTTTCTACTGAGTAGTTTTGTTAGAATCTCACCATGAAAATTGCTTTTATTACTGGAATTACCGGTCAAGACGGCAGTTACCTTGCAGAAATTCTTTTGGAGAAGGGATACGAGGTTTATGGTTTGACGCGACGAGCGTCATTGGAAGACCAGTCGAACCGATTATCGAGAATTAAGCATCTTCTCAAAGATATTCGTCTGCTTTCCGGGACATTAGAAAGTTACCCTTCTTTGTATCGGGCGTTACGAGAATCGAAGCCCGATGAGGTTTATCATCTTGCCGCGCAGAGTTTTGTAAATTATTCCTTTGAGGATGAGTTCTCCACGATCAGCGCCAATATAAACGGCACACATGGGTTGTTGGCAGCTTGTTTGGAATTGGTACCGCAGGCAAAATTCTATTTTGCCGGATCCAGCGAAATGTTTGGCAGTTCTCAAAATCCACCCCAACATGAAGAAAGTCAATTCAAACCTCGATCGGCATATGGTATCTCAAAGGTGGCCGGTTACCACCTAGCGTGCAATTATCGTGAAAACTATGGATTATTTACCGCTACCGGTATTTTATTTAATCATGAGTCGCCACGGCGTGGGTTTGAATTTGTAACGAGAAAAATTTCATCCGCGGTGGCTAGAATTAAACAAGGATCACAGGAACGGTTGGAACTCGGTAATCTTGACGCACAGCGCGACTGGGGGCATGCCAAGGAATACGTTGATGCGATGTGGCGTATGTTGCAGCAAGACAAGCCTGGCGATTATGTTATTTCGACAGGTAAGCTTCATTCGGTTCGTGATTTCTGCGCGATCGCCTTTAATTATGTGGACCTTGATTACCGAGATTGGGTTGATATCAATCCACAATTTTATCGTCACGAAACTGCTATCTTGCAAGGTGACTCTCGAAAGGCTGAGGAAAAGCTTAACTGGCGACCACGCATATCTTTCCATGATATGGTTTGTGAAATGGTGGAAAACGACCTTCGTTCGTTGCAGTCATAATTAACCGTGATAACTGTACATTTCATCTCATGAACCATGTCACGGCTGATATTCTTGTTGTCGGATCAGGAATTGCGGGATTTTTTGCAATATATACCGCGCAGCAAAAAAAGACATGTCGGTCTATTGTTGTTTTAAACAAAGGGAGGATATTCCAATCTGGATCTTCGTTTGACAATCTTAACGGTAAGTGGGGGATTACTTACGGAACAACAGACCAGGAAAATGATCTCCTTCTCGCCAGGATAAATGACCTTGCGTGTGGCAACAACAATCCTCAATTGAGTTCTATTGCAGTAGAATCATCTCATGGCGCCTATCGAGCGCTCCTTCATCTTGGCGTCCGATTTGCCGGTAATAACGGAACTACCAACAGAATTTCTCCCTGTTTTCATGATCAACCACTTGCCTCAATCATCTCCTCGACCGAACAATTGAGTGAATGTCTTCGCCGGCACATTGATCGGACAGTGGTGAACATTTTTGATTGGCACCGGGCTATTCGGCTTCTAATGGATGACAACGGTTGTTGCGGATGCCTGGCCGTGAATGAAAAGGGCGAAGAGGTAAAGGTCAGAAGCAGGGCGACGATTATGGCCTGCGGTGGCAATGCTGCGCTCCACAATCCTCACATCGTTGATGCTGGATTAACCGGCGATGGCTATCGGATGCTGCAGGAGATCGGAGTTCCTTTGAAAAATATGGACTATCGACAACTGGTATGGGAAGATGCCCGAATTGGGGCGCCGCGATTCCCCTTTCATCGGCTCCTGGATCGACGATTGCGGTTTGTAGATTATACCGGCCGGCAGATCATGATTCATGATCTGCCGGAAGAAGTTAAGTTGGCAAGGAAATCGCATGTTCCCATTGCCAACCTGCAACGGGATAGAATGTTAGATGAATTGCTCATGTCTGCTATTCCAGTAAGTGAAGAGAAATACGCAATTCGGGTTCTTGACCTGGGAGGACAGTGTCTCCATCAGATTCTACCACATACGCAGGCCTCAAATGGTGGCGTCGAGATTGGCATTAATGGAGAGACCGGCGTGAGAAATCTTTATGCGGCTGGGGAAATGGCTACCGGCATGCATGGTGGGGATCGGGTAGGGGGGATGATGATTACTGCGGCGATCGTCTTCGGTAGTCGGGCCGGGTTGGCGGCTGCGCAGAATCTTTAAAGATAGGCATCTGATAAAGTGGAGTCGAATATGTCAATGATCACCAGGTTACGAGAGGTTGATGCCGCCGGGCGACCTGCGATCATTACTGGGCTTTACGATAAGAATCGTCGCTATTTTATAAAGAATCAGCCTGCTATCGCTCGATTCCTCGATTCCGGGTCATGCCCGTATCATATCGATTTAACAGAGACATTCCTCAATATCGTACACACGCCGAGTGGCTTGCTTGGGCACCCGGAGACGGGCCTTGATCATTTTGCCGAGATGCTCGGCTCAGGCGATCACCAAGGCTGGATCGATCTGGTAAATGCGGAGCGGGTCGAACCGCATAACTCTCCCGTGCATTGTTCGCTTCTCCGCGATTTCCAGGATGGCATGAACGAGGTGTTTTTCGAGCAGGCACAGCTTCTGGATACGGGGACGGTTAAAGTGAAAACTGCTGGTGCCGGCGTCAATTTTTCACCTCCGGTTGTTTTTGTCGGTATTTTTCATGGGCTGCATATCGATTACTTCCTGGCAACAACAGAGGTCACCCGAATTGCTCTGATCGAGCCGGAGCCGGAGCGCTTCGAAGTCTCCTGCTATTTTCTTGATTACGAGGAGATAGCTAGACGCTTTGGCGCGCTGCCGCTTTGCATTGGCGACCAGGCCGACCAGGTTATAATGCGATGGTTCCACTCAAGCGATAAGGTCACCAGTCGGTTGTGGATGCGATTATTGCCGGGATATGTTTCAGAGCGAATAGAACCAATTTTTAAGCAGTTTGTCCTGCAGCAACGGATTCTCGACGGTATGACCACTTCGGTGGATAACGAGAACCGAGGTATTGCAGCTGGCTGGCAGTCTGTTCGTGAACGGCGACAATTTCTCAACAGCAAGCCGAGACTATCCGCAGGGGCGCGCATTGCTATAGTCGCTTCTGGACCATCACTGGCTCAAGACTATGAATGGTTGCGTCACAATCGGGATTGTCTGCTAATTTTCGCTGTGCATAGTGCTGTCAGACCACTGATGGCCAATGGCATTAAGCCTGACTTGCAATTCGCCGTCGATATGCATCTTGATGAAAACGTTGTGCAAGCACTACACTTGCACCGCGATGTACCGTTGGTGGCCTATTTCAAAGCCTCTTCGCCGTTGCTCGCCGCGGTTGACCTGCCGCTGTTGATTGTCGAGCGCGATGTAGCAAACCCTGTTCACTTTGAACAATTGCTGGTAAACACACATCCTTCAACGGCGACGCTGGCTCTATCGTTTGCCTGTTTCTGCCATCCTGACGAACTATACCTGCTCGGCCTCGACCTTGGATTTCACAATATTGAGACACAGGCGATTAGTGGCGGCATTCATGATAATCGCCCTCAACAACAAGACAATCTCCACGTTGTTCCGGCAAATTTTTCCAATCATTCGGGTGAAGCGGGTGTATACACAACTCCCTTTTTCAATGGCGTCAAGATCAATGTCGAACGTGAACTCAGGGAGCATCGGCAGGGGATGCATTGCTGCAATTTGTCCGATGGCGCACGCATCGAAGGAACAAGCTCTGCGCGAAGTGCTGAGATGGTTTTAGCCGAGTATCCCGGCAAGACTCACGATCTGCAAACGATCTACAGTGCTTTTCAGATGGCCGAAGAGGGGAAGAACTGGCATCGTTACCATCTGCCCGGAAGAGATCTCTTACAACTTTTTAGCAGTACATTAGGCTCTTTTTTGACGATGGAGCAATGGGACTGGCCGCAGTTCTGCGTACGCTTGGATAGCGTCTTGGCGGGCGCCATGAATGTCTGCCAACAGAGCAGCCCGTGTTTGAGGATGACGATTTATGAGCGGCTGATCAACGATCTGCTGACTAGCTGGTATCGCTACCTGCTCCTTTCTTCAGATGTTGCAACGGCAGAGAAGATATACCATGAAGGGCTGCGGCAATTCTTGAAAATACTTGCCAGATTGGAGTGGCCGATCGATGAAACTGAAACTGTTGTTTCGATTCAATAACTGCTTCTGATAATGCTGCCGGTCGATTCGATGGTTTTTGAATGATACCCGGCTAGTGAGTGCATACCTTTGCGCAGCATATCGAGTTCGATGCGGGTCATCTCCATCATCGAGGAGAGGCGGGCCAGCATGCTGTCGTTGTGATCCTGCAATTCTTTGATCATCGAACTACGCATTTCCAGCAAGCCATCCAACGCAAACAAGTCAGCTTTGTTGTTCAACGTGGTCATCAATTCGGCATCGGCTGTTTCGATCTCTTGCTGCAATGCTTTAAGACGATCGTTGTGTTTAAGGAAATCGTCGGCGGCAATTGTTCTGTCGGAGATGGCCAAACTGAATTCCTGGGCATGCAGCAGCATTGCCTTGTAGCACTCAATTGATTTTTCCACGAGATGCTTGCAGTCTTCCATGACGTAATCCTGGATCAGATAGATGAAGCGGCGAGTTGGGTGTGCGGACTTTCTGAAGAATCGCCGGTTGCTTTTGCTTTATTGTTGATCTCGATCGCCTCAACCCACGTTTCCCTGAGGTCTTTGAGCAAGGTTATCACGATCTCGATCTTCTCCGGATCATTAGCGACGTTGGCCTGAGACAATTCTTTGAGCATGAAGTTGTATAGCGCGTCCAGGTTTTCAGAAATCATCCCACCAATTTCATGGTTGAGAGAACCGGCAAACTCGGCGATGATTGCCATGGTCTTGCCGATATATTTCCCCTTGTTGGCCATGTCGTTATCGTTCATGGCATTGACCGCCTGACGGCTGAACCGAATCGCTCCGTCATAGAGCAGGATCAGGATTTGCTCTTTGGATGCGGTGGCGATCTGGTTGGCCTGGTATTGATTCACGTAGCCGTTCATTTCTTGTAATTCCAGAGGTTTTCAAGAGATTGGAGTTGAGAAGAGAGAAAACTGGACTGAGAGTTCATCGTGCTGACCAATTGTTCCATGGCACTGAACTGCATGCGGAGTGTTTCCTCGCGTTTTTCCAGGCGTGATTCGGTCAGGGTGATCTGTTTGTCAATTCGGGCCAGGTTTGTTTCGATGCTTTTTTTCCGGCCGGCGAGCAGACCATCGGTTGGGCTGGTCAGGCTGCTCAGATAATCCTGCATCATTGTACCAATACCCTCGATATCGTCGCCATTGCCGGCAAGCAGCGTTATCAGACTGTCGGGATCGGTGTCGATGGCAGCGCTGAGCCTTGTAGCGTCCAGGGAAAGCTGTCCGTCGCTTTGCGTTTCGAGTCCCAATTGGGACAGGCTGGTTACGCCGGCACCGGCAGCTATATTGGTTGTCAGCATGTTCTGCAGACGCCGCTTGATGTTGGCAAGTCCCGAATCACCGCCCAATACACCGGGCGTGTCGTCGCCGAACGTCGATTGCCCGGTTACGAAGGAAACAACCTCGTTATAGGCACTAATGAACGAATTAATATTAGTCTTGATGGCATCGTTGGAGAGCGTAATGTCAACTTTCGTTGTTGTTCCTACCTCTGCTTTGATCAGATCAAGAGTGACCCCGGGAATAGCGTCGGTAATCGCGTTGTTATCGCCGTAAATGTCGATGTTGTCGACCCGGATATGGGCCTGTGAGGCTGCCTGCGATTCGGACAGAGCACCAAGCGTCTGCCCGCTGCCGCCAGTCAGTCCACTGCTGTCAAGTGTGAACGCCGTGGCGACGTTGTCGCCGGTCAGCGTCAGCCGATAGGGATTTTCACTGCCGTCGTTGATGATTGCCGACTGCACCCCGATATCGGCGTCGTTGATGGCCTGCATGATGCCGGTTAGTGAGTTGTTCGTCTCGTCGATGGTGATGGCATGATCCACGCCGTCAACGGTAAACACCAATTCCCCGGTGCCAAACGTTTGTTCGGTGTTGGAGGAAAAACCGGCGGTGTACCTCTTCTGCACCTGGGCAAGCGAAACCACTTCTACCTGGTAGCTGGTATTGGCAAGAGCATTTTCCGAGGCGCTGGTGGAGAAGAAGTCGCCTGAGGCGGCAGTGGCTTTGTACTGGTTATACTGGCTCTCGCTGGCCAAGGTCCTGACATTGTCGAGCAGGCCTTTGAGCTTGGTGTCGAAGTCCTTGTATGCGGTCAGTTTGTTGCTAAGCCAGGTCTGGTCGCCCTGCATCCGGGTGATTGGTGCTCGTTCGAGATTCATCAATTGCTTGACGATCGAATCGGTGTCCATCCCGGATGCAAGACCGCTGAATTGAATAGCCATGGTTATCCCTTATCGCTGAGAGCGCCTTCAAAAAAAAGGTGAAACGAATTTGTTATACTAATCTAATCAGCCGACCGTATCGACCAGATTGCCCCTCAGCTCGCTCAGGTGCTTGCTTAACTCGCGCAATTCCTCGGGCGGGATTTCCCGCACGGTCTCTCCCGAGTCCTGATCGACCACTTTAACGACTAATCCGCCAAGATCCTGATCGTTTTCGAATCGTACCGAATAGAGTCCGTCTTCGGTAAGTGCCTTGATCTGGCTCAATAGCTCTTCCGGTGGAATACTCTTTTCCGGTACGGCGGGCTGCTCGGGCATATCGTCCTTGGCCCGGCGGACCCTATCTATTTGCTCGGCCGATACCGATGTTCGTTGGGCGGCAAGCGTTCCGGCCAATGCTTCCGTATTCATCTTCTACCTCCCTGTAGAATGCTCACTGCTGAAAAGGCCCGAAGGCCGGAAGATCCGGCCTTCGGGGCTGAAGATTGGAGATTATCCGAGCAGTGACAGGGCCAGCTGCGGCATCTGGTTGGCCTGTGCCAGGATGGAGACACCGGCCTGCTGCAGGATATTCTGCTTGGTCATGCTGGAGGTTTCCTGGGCGATGTCGGCATCGAGGATCCGCGATCGGGCTGCAGTGACATTCTCGGAAATATTCTGCAGGTTGGCGATCGTTGACTCGAAACGGTTCATGACCGCACCGAGGTCGGCCCGTTGAGAGTCCAGATAGGCGATAGCGCCGTCCAAGACCTTAAGGGCGTTGCCTGAACCGATCTGGGTGCTAATGTCGATATCACCGACATTCATTTGCTCGGAGGCGTTATTTTCTACTGCGAGAAGATCGGTATCACCATCGGTTTCGATTGTGTAAGCGTTGTTAGAGTGGAACGTTACCTGACCACGGGCAACGATGTCAGTTCCATCAGTATCATGATCAAAGTCATCCTGATCGGGGCCAGCGGTTGCTTTCGGGTCTTCACCGTCGGCATTTAAGGTGGTGAAGTCCAGAGAGGCGGCATCGCCACTATCGCCGAGGTAGCTGAATTCGGAAATAGCGATGTTATGACCTTCACTGCTTGTCATGATCATAGCGCCATCATTGTCAAGACGCGCCGTAATACCTGTTGCACCGCTGTTATCATTGATTGCAGAAACCAGTGCAGATAGGTCGGTGTTGTCAGTAATGACAGCAGATACTTTTACAGCCGTGGAATTGGCACCTTTGAGGGAGAAGCTAACACTACCAGAAGAGGCGAGATTATCTACTTTCAGGTTGGTAGTAGCTTCAGCTTCTACACCGGTTTCCACTTTTTTCGTGTTGACAGCATCAGCGATATCTTTTGCTGATGCATCGGCGGCAGTCGTTACCGTTTCTGTTGTTTGATTACCGCTGATTTCAAGCGATTGCGCACCAAAAGTTGCAGCGAAGTCGGTAGTTGTAACTTCAGAGGCTATCTGGTAATTACCGATCTGCGTTGCACGCGTGTTGCCGACCGAAACTGCAATGGTCTGTCCTTTATTGGCACCAACCTGGAACAAAGCTGAGGTAAAGGAACCATCCAACAGCTTCTGGTTGTTAAACTCAGAGGTTTCGGCAATCCGGTTCAGCTCGTTTTGCAATTGGCTGACTTCTTTCTGAAGTGAGGCCCTGTCGGAAGCGGTGTTTGAGTCGTTAGCCGACTGGACTGCCAGTTCACGCATCCGCTGCAGGATATTGGTTGCTTCCTGCATGGCACCTTCTGCCGTCTGGGCCAGGGAGATACCGTCGTTGGCGTTACGAACCGCCTGGTTCAAACCGCGGATCTGCGAGGTCATACGGTCTGAAATGGCGAGTCCGGCGGCATCGTCCTTTGCTGAGTTGATGCGCATACCGGAAGAAAGACGCTGCATGGAAGTGGACAGCGCGCTTTGGGATTTGCCCAGGTTCCGTTGGGCGTTGAGAGATGCTACGTTTGTGTTGATTACTAAACCCATGATATTCCTCCTTGAATATTAGTTGGGTTGGTCGTTTCGGGCATCCGTGCCCGATGAGTAAGTACTGTGTGTACTGCGGTTCTGCTGGTGCTGTCAGTGTTGTCTGCTCACCTCCTTGTCTGCTGGTTTATCCCTGTTGCGTTCAATTCGCTTTAATGAGGACTCTCCTTTGCGGTTTTGTCCCTTACCGCACATATCGGCCGGATTGCAGCGGAGGTTTAGAAAAAAAACGACCGAATCGCTCACCAAAAGCTCCATTTATGTAAAAGGGCTATGATTACAATATAGTAACTAGAAAAAAATAATCGGGCCACCCGTCTTCATTTTTTGGTGGCCCGACTCGAGTGAGGACTAGCCTTGCAATAATTGCAGGGCCAGTTGCGGGGTCATGTTGGCCTGGGCGAGGATGGCCACGCCGGCCTGCTGCAGAATATTCTGCTTGGTCATACTCGAGGTTTCCTGGGCGATATCGGCATCAAGGATTCGCGAGCGGGCAGCGCTCAGGTTCTCGGCGACGTTGTTGAGGTTGGCAATGGTCGACTCGAAACGGTTCATCACGGCGCCAAGGGCTGCCCGTTGTTCGTCAATATAGGCGATTGCTGAATCGACAACCGGCAGTGCGCTGCCGGCACCGATGCGGGTGGAGATATCTATATCGGCGACGTTTTCAAGGCCGGAGGCATTTGCCGCCTGGGCAAACCAGTTGGTGTGCTCGACAGTAGCCCCGGTGACATCGATGGAGTAGGCGTGATTGGAATGAAAGGTCAACTGCCCCTGAGCCACGACCGATGAGGATCCGTCGCCAAGAACATTTACTAACGATGACGAGGTAGCGGGAATCTGCTCGTTGGCGTCCATTGTCGTGAAGTCGGCTGTGTGGGCAGTCGTGCCGTCGAAATCCATGAAGTGGAATTCGCTGATGGCGATATCGTCGCCTTCAGCCGAGGTGATAATAACATCGCCGCTGTTGTCGAGTCGGGCAGTGATACCGGTGGCTGCAGCATTGTCATTGATCGAGGTAACAATCGGCGACCAATCGTCGGCATCGGTGATGACCGCAGAAATAGTGATTTCGTTGCCGGCCCCGGTGTTTGCTCCAACCAGTTTGAAGGAAATGCTTCCGGTCGAAGTCAGGTTGTTCATCTTGACATTGGTGACCGCTTCCGCTTCAACCCCTGTTTCGTCGCTCTTCTGGTTAGCCAGGGTGGCAACTTCGCGCGCTGATTCCAGGCCGGTCAGGACAACTTCTTCGGTCGTCTGGTTGCCGTTGATCTCCAGGGTCATCGGGTCAGACGCCTTGGCGGCGGTAGCGTTCTTCAGACTGGTCAGTACCTGGTAGTCACCGATATGATCGGCCCGGCTGCCGCCGATGGACACGGCGATCGTCTGGCCCTTGTTGGCGCCGACCTGAAACAGTTGCGAGGTAAATGAGCCGTCGAGTAGTTTCTTCTCGTTGAACTCGGTGGAGGTGGCAATCCGGTTGAGTTCCTGCTGCAGCTGACTGACTTCTTTTTGCAGGGATTCACGATCGGAGAGAGAGTTCGAATCGTTGGCTGACTGAATGGCCAGTTCACGAATACGCTGCAGGATATTAGTGGCTTCCTGCATTGCACCTTCTGCCGTCTGGGCCAGGGAAATACCATCATTGGCGTTACGAGCCGCCTGGTTGAGCCCGCGGATCTGCGAGGTCATTCGATCGGAGATTGCCAGACCGGCGGCATCATCCTTGGCGGAGTTGATACGCAAACCCGATGACAGGCGCTGCATGGATGTGGCCAGGGCTGATTGTGACTTTCCGAGATTGCGCTGGGCGTTCAGGGAAGGGACGTTTGTGTTGATTGTCAATGCCATGGAAAATCCTCCTTGAAAAGACTACGTATGGCGTCGCGTCAATCGTTCACAAACGTATGCTCTCTCAATGTACCTCGCAGGTAGATAACATGTCGGTTGAAGAATAGAGAATCTTTAGGAAAAAGTGCAAAAAAACAGGGGGCAGGGGACAGGTGAAGCGGCTGCCCCCCGTAGGTGCGTTTTGTTATGGTGCCGTCTTTGCTTCTGACTCCTGTTTCCGGATAGTGGGTAGCGGAGTTTTTGATTTATAATCGGTATTTTCCAGGATGATCTGAATAGCCCGGTTACTCTTTGGCGCAAACAGGATCGGTGCGGCCAGATTAATGGTGATCTCCTGATCCGGTGGAATGGTTACGACGGTCAGCATAAAACACTCGTCGTCGGGGCCGATCTGCAGCATATTCCGTTCCGAGTCGTCGGGGATGACCTGATAGTCGAGAAAGAAATTGGTCGGATCGGTGAGGACGAAGGCAAATTCGGACTCGTCCACCGATTGGATCCAGAAGAGCGGGCCTTCCTTTTTCGGTGGGATGACGATGAAGTTATGCAGGGTCGGCAGGCCGATCAGGCCGGCGGGAAAGTGGAGCAGGTTGGCCGGCTCGTATTCGATGGTTCCGAAGCGGGTCTCTATCGTTCTCATGTCATTTCTTCCTGGTGACGATTTTGCTGCTCAGAGCGTCGAGGTCGAGGCTCTCCCAGTGGGCCGCTGCAACGTTTTGTTCCTTGATCTTATCGTAGACTTCCTGGCGATATATTTTTCTGTCACGAGGTGCTTCAATACCGATGCGGATTGCGCCGCCTTTGGCCTCAATTATTTTTATAATGATATCATCACCGATGAGAAAACCTTCTCCGGCTTTTCTGGACAGGACCAGCATAAACGTCTCCCCGAAAGGACAGCGATTGTAAGAAGGAATGCGAAACCTCGTGCCATGACGGAAAGCCGCCTGGACATAAGTAGCTTATGATATGATTTCACCGGGAAAATGTCAAATCGCAGGTGATTCCGTCTAGAAATAATCGAGAATGGATATCTTCGAAACGCGCGAGGTGACATTGAGCGCCGCTTGAAACGCCGTTTCCTGCTTGACGATCTCGTTGAATGTAGCGATGGCGTCGGCATCTTGATACCGCGACAGGATTTGTTCGAGATCTACCAGGACCGTTTCCTGGTGGGCTATTGCCGATTCGACGCGGGTGGCCCGGTTGCCAAGGCGGCTGCGCAGGCGCCGTTCCTGATCGGCGGCGATTTCAAGGTTTTCAATATTGTTCTGGATACCGCCGCCTTCGCCGAGCGGATCATCGATGTTGTTGGCGCGGATAGCTTCTTCAAGCCTGGTCAGCACCGAGAAAAGATCGACCCGGCCGGGCTCGGGCTGGCCAGCGGCGGGGGTGGCCGCGTCGACCCAGTTGGCATCGGAGACCCCGAGAAAAAGGTTGTTGCCGGTCAGGTTGACCTCGAGGAGTTCACCGGGAGTGATCTCGAGTTCAGTCGGATTGGCATCGCCTTGATAGAGGTAACGCCAGGTGGTCGAATCGGCAGGGTCATAAAGAGCCGGATCGTAAGCCGGGTTCTCGACAAACGGTTTGGTATTCTCGGCAAATCCGGAAAAAATATACTTGCCGTCGATCATTGCATTGGCAGAATCGAGCAATTCCTCTCGAAGTTGGACGACTTCGTCGGCCAGCGTTTGCAGATCGGATTCGCTCATCGCTCCGTTCACGGCGTTCAACGCTATTTCTTTGGCCCGCTGCATGATGTTTTCGACGTGTTCCAGGTGACCGTCGGTGGCCTGCATCTTGTCCAGCGTGACACCCATGGTCTCCAGGTAGCGCTCGGTGTGCCTGATCTGGGTGCGGGTGGTCAGTACCGGCCGGATCGAGGACGGGTCGTCGGACGGCTCGTTCAGTTTGAGGCCGGTGGCGCCCTGGTTGCGCAGGTCCTGCAGGTTATTGGTGATCCGGTTGAGATTGGTGTTCATCAGCCGGTAGGTCGAGTTTTCGGTGACTTTCATGATATCCTCCTGAGCATCTTCAGGATCAGGACTCAGCGTTTGATGTTGATCAGTGACGTCATAAGCTCATCCACCGTGGTCAGGAACTTCGCCGACGATTGAAAACCGCGCTGGTACTGGATCAGGCTGATCATCTCCTCTTCAAGGGAGACGCCGACAAAGCCGTCGCGCAGGTTTTCCAGCTGGTCGACGGCGTCCTGGGCGCCGGACAGGGCCAGGTCGTTCTGGTTGGCCTCGATGCCGACCCGGGAGGTCATCTTGCCGTAGAAGGCATTGAAATTGTCCAGACCGTCTATCAGGTATTGCTCGCCGATATTGGACATCAGCAGTGCGTTGCGATTGTCGCCGGGGGCGACGGTGGCCGGAGCAACCGGTGCCTGGGCGGCGGCTACGTGTGCGGCTTCGGTCAGCACTACGGCGATGTTGCGGGCCGCGTTCTGGTGGGCATAGTCGGCCGGTGGTACGGCGACGGTCAGGTCGTTGAAGAAGGCCCGGCCGGCAACGGAGTCGAGGCCGGCGCCGGCACCGTGCTGCAGGTTGACCTGCTCGGCCAGGTTCCAGGCGAGGTAGTCGAGATCTTCCTGCAGCTCGGGAATGAATTGGTCGCGCATCGTGAACAGGCCGAGCATCTCGCCGCCCAGCGTGTTGGTGGACAGATCGCGGGTGACGCCGGCGGCGTGCAGTTGCAGCGTGACGTCGGCCCCGGTGGTATTGGCTCCCAGTTCCATCGCGATATTGCCCTGGACCAGCGGCAGACCGCCCGGCAGCTGCAGGTTGAGCATGCCGTTGCGATCCTCGTAAGTCAGCGCGCCGAGTTGTTCGGCCAAATCCTTGACCAGTACGTCGCGCTCGTCGCGGGCGCTGTTGGCCATTTGGCCGCGCACCTCGATGTTGAAGATGCGCTCGTTGAGATCGGCAATCGCGCCGAGCTTGTCGTTGATGTCTTCGATCTTGGCGATGATCGTATCGTTGATATTTTCGGTGATGGTGTTCAGTTCGTTGGCCGTGTTGTTGAAATGAACGGCCAGCAGACTGCCGCGCTGGATGACCGTGTCGCGCAGCACGAGATCGCTCGGGTAGGCGGAGAGTTCCTGCCAGGAGTCGAAGAAGCGGTCGATATCGGTGGCGATGTTTTCATCGGTGATATTGAAGGCACGCTCTAATTCGCTCAGTGAGCGGGTCTTGCCGTTGGCAAAACCGAAATCGATGTATTTGTCCTGGAGCTGGGCCTGCAGAAAGACATCGTGGTCACGCCGGACGTTGTCCACCTTGACGCCGTTGCCGATGAAGAAATCGCCGAAATTGGTGGCCGGGTAGGGCGACAGCTGAGCCGTCTGCCGGGAGTAGCCTTCGGTGTTGACGTTGGAGATGTTGTTGCCGACGATCTCGATCGATTTCTGGTTGACTTCAAGCGAGGTGCGGGCGGCGTTAAGGGCGTTGAACAGTCCGGCCATGTCAGATTCTTCCCGATAAGAGTCGGCCGTTTACCTGGGCCGGGATCTCGCCGGCATCTTTGGCATAGGTCGAGGTGACGGTGCGCCGGCCAAAGAACTCCATAGTCTCCCGGATCCAGCCGAGCGTGGTTCTGAACAGAAAGGCGTTGCGCCGGTTTTCGCGGCGGATCTGCTCGGCCAGCTGCCGATCGGCCGGGTCGAGTTCTTTGGCGAAGCCGAGCTGGTTGACCAACTCTTCCTTTTCGCGGGTGACGGCTTCAAGCATGGCCATGTCGAGGTGCGAGGCGTGGTGCCGCTCCTCGAGGATCAGGTCGCGCAGCCGCACCAGCTTATCGTGGGTGGTTGTCGGGGTCATACCTTCTGGTTGGTCTCAACGAGGTATTGGAGCAGTGAAGCGGCCACTTTATGGATATCCGGCTCGTAGGTGCCGTTGGCCACCTGTTCCTTGAGCTGCTGCACCCGCGCGGCCCGTTCGATCTCGGCACCGCTGCTGCCGGATTGAGCCTTGTTGACATGCTGCAGCACCGAGGAGAATTCGACCTGGTCGCTTTTCTTGGTCTCGCCGGCTGCTCCGCCCTGCGGCTTCACAACTTTTTTCGGGCCACCGATGTTGGGCGGACCGCCGACTCCGAAGAAATCGATCATCATGACATCACCTTCTGGTTAAGAAACGGCTTGATTTCCGTTTGCCCATGTATCAAGTTTTTGTTGGACCGCATCGTAGGTCTGGTAGGAAATATCAGGCAGCCAGCCGCCGAAGGCTTCTAGGGCCTCTTGAAAGCCTTTTTCCACTCCTGCCAGGATGGCATCGAACCGGGTTGGGTCGCCGCCGGCGATGGCGATTGCAAAATCTACAATACGATCGGAGGTTTGTTCAACCCCGAAATATCCGTCTTCAGCGATCAGCGCCTGGGCGTCCTGCTGACTGAGCTGCTGCAGGTCGATACCGCGGTCGCCGATGTTGATCGTTGTGCCGAGTCCCTGCTTTTCAAAGACGTCGAGTACATGGCTGCGCAGCAGATCGTAGGCCGCATCGGCAGCGGCGGTTATGGTGCCGAACCGGTTATAGGTAGCGCTTTGTTCAATCTCGAAATAACTGAAACTGACCTGGTCACCGGTAAAAGCGCCGTCTTTATCGATGTGCCCACCGATGGACAGACTGGCGCCGGTAATGGTTTTGTTATAGGTAGCACTGGCACTGTAACCGATCTGGCTGTTGTCAATTCCCTGAATCATATCATCCGCCTCCATGCGTCTGAATCGTGTGCATCCGTGCACTGGAGCAACTTGGTGTTGCTGTTCTTCTGAGTTTTATATCGGATTGGGTGGGGGGAAAGTTTAGGGGAAAGCGGGAAACGCGGAGCAGAAAAGCGGGGTCAGGCTTGACTTGTTGGCAAACCGCGAGCGGTTTGCCAACAAGTCAAGCCTGACCCCTAGGATCAACAAATCAAGTCTGACCCCTAGATTAGTTGCCTTAGTTGTTCGAACATTGCCTCGCCGAGGCCGATGCCCCGGCCGGCGCTGGCGGAGCGGGCCAGTTCCAGGTCGATTGCTTCTTCGTAGATCTCGGTGCTCATGTTCTTTTCGATCAGTCCGCCGTCGGGGATCGTCTTGCGCATCGCCTTGAACATCTCGTTGATATAGATGGCCTCGAACTCCCGGGTGTATTGCCGGAGATCATCGAGGCTGCGCTCTTTCTGCCGGGCCGGGTCGAGGGTCGGCTTCGTGGCGCTGAGCATGGTGCGCGGATCGATCGGGGTCAGGTTCATCGCGGCTCCTCCCTGTTTACATGATGATCAGATCGCCGTGCAGCGAGCCGGCAGCCTTGATTGCCTGGAAGATGGCGATCAGGTCGCGCGGCGTGGCGCCGATGGCGTTGAGCGCGGTGGCGATCTCACCGATACTGACGCCTTCCTCCATATTGAGCACGGTCAGCCGGCCTTCGTCTTCGGTCAGGGTCAGATCGGTGCGCGGTGCGGCCACGGTCTCGCCTTCGGCAAAGGGGTTTGGCTGGGAGACTTCGGTACGCTCGTCGATCACCAGGCTGAGGTTGCCGTGCGAGACGGCCACGGTGGAGAGCTTGACGTCGCGGCCCATGACGATGGTGCCGGTGCGCTCGTTGAGCACCACCCGGGCGGTGGAGTCGGTGTCCACGTCGATGCCCTCGATCTCCGAAACGAAGAGCACCACCGAGTCACGAAACAGCTCCGGGATGGTCACGGTTACCGTGCCGGAGTCGGACGGATAGGCGGTGTCGGGCCCATAGAGGGCGTTAATCCGCTCGGTGATGTTGGCCGCCGTGGTGAAATCGGCATTGTCGAGCTGATAGTGGAGCAGCCCGGAGGTGCCGAGCTCGATTGGCACTCCTCTCTCGACTTTGGCGCCGTTGGCGATCTGCCCGGCGGTCGGATGGTTTTTCTGGACTTCCGCCGCCTTGCCGCCGAAGGCGAAGGCGCCGTTGGTCACCGGCCCCTGGGCGACTGCGTAGACCTGGCCGTCGGCGCCCTTGAGCGGGGTCATCAGCAGGGTGCCGCCGGAGATCGACTTGGCATCGCCGATCGATGAGACGGTGACGTCGATGTCCGAACCGGGCCGGGCGAATGGCGGTAGTTCGGCGGTAACCATAACCGCGGCGACGTTTTTCAGTTTGATGTTGCTCAATTCCTCCGGATCGGCGGTGATGCCGCTGCGCACCATCAGGTTGTAGATGGCCTGCAACGTGAAATAGGACTTTTTCATATCGTCGCCGGTGCCGTTGAGACCGGTGACCAGTCCGTAGCCGATCAGGCTGTTGCTCCTGACCCCGCTGAGCCGGGCGATATCCTTCAGGCGTGCCGCCTGCACCGGCGCGGCAGCGGCGAGGAGCAGCGAACCGAGCAGCAGCGTGGCGAAAGAAAAGGCGAAAAGACGTTTCATGGCTGCACCGGTAAAAGTTGAGATGCTACCTGAGGAAAATGTTCTAAAATGGCCAAACATGGTCGATAGCTCGTCCGAGCCAGCCTGGTTCCTGTTTGTCGGCAATCGGTCCTCGACCGGTATAGGAGATCCGCGCATTGAGGATCTTGTTGGAGTCGATGGTGTTGCCGGCGGTAATATCGACCGGCCGGACGATGCCGGACAGGTAGATGATCTGCACCTCGGTGTTGACCATCACCTCCTTGCCGCCGCGCACCTTATAGTTGCCGTTGGGGTAGACATCGATGATCTGCGCCGACAGGGATGCGGTCAAATCGCCGCTACGTTCGGTCTTACCCGAGCCTTGGAACGAGTTGGTGAAATTGGCGTTAAGCATATTGCTCATGTCAAGGTTCGATTCGACAACGAAGTCGTGGTTTTCCAGGCCGAAAAAGTTCGGGATGCCGGCGGCGTAATTGCTGTCCCGACCGGACGTGGTGCTCGCCTCGCGGGAGGCTCTGGCCTGTTCCGAGATAACGATGGTGACGATATCGCCGATGGCCCGGGCCTTGTGATCCTCGAACAGGGAACCGGACTGGGTGGTCCACAACGAGCCGTTTGTCGTCTCGATCGGTTGGGCTTCGCGGATTTCTTCGAGCGGTTCCGGAACGAGCACCACTTCGGTCGTTTTCGATGCGCAGCCCGGCAACAACAGGGCCGGCAGGAGCAGGAGCGGAAACAAGAGCCGAAATTTCATCAGAGGGTCACCTCCACGACGCCGGGCGCGTTGACCCGGCAGTAAATGAGCTTGTTCGATGAGCTGTTCTGCACCCGGATCGTCTCGTCTTTGCGACCGTCCGACTTGGCGATGCCGGTAGCGGTCAGGACCATGCGCTTATGGGTGACGAAAATCTTCACCAGCTCGCCTTTCCGGACCACCGGCGGCTGCTCGATGGCCGTGGTGTCGATGGCCGCCCCCGACGGGATGGTTCGTTTGACGACGGAGCCGACCACCAGTTCGGTCACGCCGGTCGGATTGGCGATTTGGCCGAGGTCGCGCGGTTCGACACTCACCGCATCGTCGCTGATGATCTCGTCGTATTTCAGGGTCTTGGTGGCGATGACCACCGGCGCGATGGCCTCGACCCGGCCGAGTACCGAAAAGTTCTTCCGCACCCGGCCATCGACGTTATAGATCAGGGAAAAACGTGAGCTGCCGATGATCGCCGGGCTGGACGGAATCACCTGCCAGCTGGTCTCGCCGGTCGGCAGGTTGATCGGCAGCGGTGGCGAGTCGGGGATGAAGCGGATATCGGCCTGCGGCAGCCGGTGCCGGTTTGCTTCGAGAAAATCGTCGATGGCTGTAAGGATCTGCTCCGAGCTGACGGTGACGAATGAGCGTGAGACGTTGACCGTGGCCGCACCCTGCCAGAGCACGCTCAGCAGGGAGGCGTTTTGGCGAACCAGGCGATTGATTATGGTTCGGGCATCAAGGGCGATCGACCGGCCCGGGTCGGGCGACTGTTCGACGATCTGCCCGGCCAGGCTGTCGGCCAGCGGTGACTCGCCGGAGAGCGTGGCGATGTCTCCGATGGTGATCGCGTCGCCGTCCACCTCGGCGGCCTGCTTGAAGGTCACCTCCAGCGGCGCGGCAGCGGTGATACCGGCGACGGCGGCGACCGACACGGCGAAGACGACCAGCGATAGAATTGTTCGTATCATGGCGTTGTTATCATGCAAGGTTGACGGTGGCCTGCATCATCTCGTCCGAGGTCTGGATCGTCTTGGAATTGATCTCGTAGGCCCGCTGGGTGGTGATCAGCAGGGCCATTTCCGAGACGATATTGACGTTTGATCCCTCCAGGTAAGTTTGGATCAACACCCCGTAGCCCTCGTCACCGGGGACGCCGGGCGTCGCGATGCCCGAGGCGGCGGTTTCCTGGAACAAATTGTCGCCGAGGGCGCGCAGCCCCTGGTTGTTGGTAAAGGTGGTGAGTTCCAGGTTGCCGATCTCGGTGCTGTCCGTGTCGTCGCCGATCACGGCGCTGACCACCCCGGTCTCACTGATAACGATATCGCGCGAGCCATCTGGAATGACCAGAGCAGGCAAGATCGGATAACCATTGGCGGTGGTGATCTGACCGGTGCTGTCGCGCTTGAAATTGCCGGCCCGGGTGAAGGCGCTGTTGCCGTTGGGCAGCTCGACCTCGAAAAAGCCCGGGCCGTCAATGGCGACGTCAAGCTCGTTTTCGGTGCCGATCAGATCGCCCTGGGTGAAGATCTTCGACACCGCGTCGGGTCGCACGCCGATGCCGACCTGGATGCCGGTCGGCGATTCGGTGTTGGCCGAGGTCTGGCTGCCAGGGACCTTGATCATCTCGTAGAGCAGGTCCTTGAACTCGGTGGTGCTTTTTTTGAACCCGGTGGTGCTGACGTTGGCCAGGTTGTTGGCAATGACGTCAATGCTCAACTGCTGGGCATTCATGCCGGTGGTGCCGGTCCACAATGATCGAATCATAGGTTGCGTCTCGTCTGGTTGGTCGTGACTGGTTAAGAGAGCGTGCCGAGGTCTTCCTGTTTTTCACTGATCGTCGAATAGGCCTTGATCGCCTTCAGGTAGATTTCATAGAGGCGGTGGCTATCTACCATCTGCGCCATCTCCTCGACCATATTGACGTTGGCAATCTCCAGGGAGCCCGAGACGATGGTCGGCTCTTCCACAGGCTGTTCGATAGCGTCTTCGCCCAGGGCAAACGCGGCCTGTTCGCGGCGCTGCAGGCCGGCGGGGTTGTCGACATCGACCACGGCTAGCTGGTCGAGCTCTTCACGGTTGCCCTGAGCGTCGATCGACGAAATAACGCCGAAGCCGCTGATCGAAAGCGTACCCCGGGCGGCCTCTCCCAGCTCGATCGGGGCATCGCCCTGGTTGAGCACCGCGTAACCGTTTTGGGTGCGCAGCGCGCCGTCCTGGTCGACGACAAAGGCGCCGTTGCGGGTCAGCAGCGGTCCGTCCGGGCCGAGCACCTTGAAAAATCCAGGCCCCTGAACGGCCACATCGAGCGGGTTGCCGGTGTCTTTCAACGGGCCGGGATTGAAATCGCTGAAGTTGTGTTTGATCCGGTTATAGTTGATGCCGTTGGCCTGGCTGGTCTGCTGCTCGCCGCGCAGGATCGACTCGAAGCTGATCATCATCCGCTTGTAGCCGGTGGTGCTGACGTTGGCCAGGTTGTGCGACGTGTTGGCCAGCGATTGTTCCCGGGAGACGGCACCGGCGAGCGCACTGTATTTTCCTGAAACCATGGGGCTCTTTTGGTGATGGTGGTAATCGGTACTGGGTTTCCATACGTATCGGTTTGTTTGCCGAATATTTAAGGAAATTCCTGTGGAATATTATTCTTTTGCCAAGCGGCAGAAGGCATCGTGGAGTCTGCCCGGACACCCTGTCGGGCGCGGTGACGCATCTATTGCTAAGAGGTGGAAACTGCGGTGCGATCAGGGTCCGGAGAGGCGAGATAGGTGTACGAGTTGTTGCGCCTCGTGCTGGGAGATGGTCAGCATGGAGGCAATCTGCTCCGCCTCCATGCCGTTTTGGCTGAGCCGGTGGGCATAACGATAGCGCTCCGGCGCGGTGCGCTCGGCAATCGCGCCGTAATCCCGGAGACGGGGATACTGGAGTTTGGTGGTCAGCTCGGCCTGGTTCAGGTCGGCGGCGAAGGTGGCGGAGGCGTGCCCTTGTCCAGTGCTGCGCGATGATCCGGTTGCCGCTTGGTCCTGCTCGGCAAGCACCTTTCGATAGGAGGCGTGTAACTTCAGGTAACGATAATACTGCCAGAGCAGTCCGGCGCCGGTTGCCAGCAGCAGTGCTGTCAGAATCCCTATGGTCAGGGCCCACGGAGTCATGTCAGGTAAAGCGGTCATGATCGTCATCTTGTTTCTTGTTCAATGGAGGCGGGACTGCATCTTGGTTTTCAGTTTGATCAGGGCCTGGCTGTGCAGCTGAGAGATCCGGCCTTCCGAAACCTGCAGGACCTCGGCGATCTCCTTTTGGGTCAACTCCTCGTAATAGTAGAGCGATACGACGAGACGCTCTTTTTCTGACAGTTCTTCGAGCACACCGGCGATGATCCCGGTCAGTTCGTGGTTCTCCAATCGCTCGGCCGGTTGCAATTCGCTGCGCTCGTCGACCAACGTGTCGAGAAAGGAGCGGCCTTCCTCGGAATGGTCGAGTGTCTCATTGAGGCTGACACAGCCGAGATGACTGACTTCGCCGAGCATTTTTTGGTACTCGTCGACACTGATCTCCATCGCGTCGGCCACCTCGAAATCCTCAGGCGATCGTCCCAGGCTGCGTTCCAGGTCGGTCAGGGTCCGGCCGATGCGGTTCTGCTTGTCGCGCAGGCTGCGGGAAAACCAGTCGAGTTTGCGCATCTCGTCGAGGATCGCGCCGCGGATACGGTATTCGGCAAAGGTCTTGAAGAGGATGTTTTTCGAGGCATCGAACTTGTTGGCGGCATCGATCAGGCCAAGCATACCGGCGCTCTTCATGTCGTCGTGCCCCATGAATGCGGGTACCTGGGTGAGCATCCGGTTGACCAGGATATCGACGAGATAGAGGTTGTCCCTGATCAACTTCGAGCGATCCTCGTTATGCAGGGTCTGCTGGTAGAGCATTTATCCGTGTTCTCCGCCGATACGCAGCAATTTCTTCCAGAAGAACTGGATGTTTCCTTTCGGTACCGAGGGCCCGGTTTCGCTGCACAGCCGGCCGGCCAGGGCGGCAAAGGCGGCGGCGATCTTCGACGACGGGAAGAGCTCGACGTAGGCCCGCTGTTTCCTGATAGCGTCGTTCATCTGGCGATCGACCGGAATCGAGCCGAGATAATCGATCGATACGTCGAGATAGCGGTTGGCCACGGTGGTCAGTTTCTTGTAGACCTCGAGCGCTTCGTTGTCGCTTCGTACCATATTGACGATCAGGTTGAAATGACGCTCATGATAGGTCGTAGACATCAGTTTCATCAGCGCGTAGGCATCGGTGATTGCGGTCGGTTCAGGCGTGGTGACCAGGATGATCTCCTGGGCCGCGGTGTTGAAGTAGGTGACGTTTTCCGAGATGCCGGCCTCGGTATCGATGAGGACGTAATCAAAATCGTCGTGCAGACCGTCGAGCCCTTCCATGAGCAGCATTTTCTGGCGGGTATCGAGGCGGATGAACGACTGGATACCGGAACCGGCCGGCAGGATCTTGATGCCGCGCGGCCCTTCGATCAGGATGTCGCTCAGCTCCTTGGTGCCGGAAAAGAAGTGGTTGAGGTTGTAGAGTGGCGTCAGGCCGAAGACCACATCGATATTGGCCAGGCCGAGATCGGCGTCGAAAATGAGCACTTTTTTGCCGAGCGTCGCCAGTGATACGGCGATATTGGCGACGACGGCGGTCTTGCCGACGCCGCCCTTGCCGCTGGTAACGGAGAAAACGCTGGCAACCTGGTCGTCTGCCGCAAAGGCGGTGGACGGCTGGTCGGCGTTCAGGGAACGCAAGGTGTGCGCCTGGTCGGTCATTGCTGGTTTCCTTCGCCTGCGGGCAGGATCAGGCGGGAAACTGTCTCCCGGTCGATCTGCAGCAGGTCCTCGGGCACCCGCTGGCCGTTGGTCAAAAAAGACAGCGGCGCGGGATTGCTGATTTGCACGTTGAGCAGCACGCCGAGCGTGCGGCATTCGTCGAGTTTGGTGAAGATGGTGCGATCGATGCCGAGCCGGCCGAATTGCTCGATGGTGTCGAGCAGTTCCTTCTCCCGGGTCACCGCGGAGAGCACCAGGTGTTTCTCGAAACCGCGCTCGGCGGTGAGAAAAGAGGCCAGCTCTTCGATGCAGACGCTGTCGCGGGGGCTGCGTCCGGCCGTGTCGACCAGGATCAGGTCGCTATCAGCATGGCGCTCAAGCGCCGCGTCGAGCTGCGCCGGCGAGATGACCACCTCGACCGGCAAACGCATGATCTCGCCGTAGACCTTGAGCTGCTCGACGGCCGCGATCCGGTAGGTATCGATGGTGATCAGCGCGATCGACGGCGACCAGACGCTCAGGCAGGCGGCGGCGATCTTGGCCAGGGTTGTCGTCTTGCCGACCCCGGTCGGACCAACCAGGGCGATGCGCTGCTGGCCTTCGGCCGATGTAAAAGCGGGCGGCTGGACATCGATCAGGCCGCCGATCGTGTCGCGCAGAAAAGCGGTGTAGACGTCCGAACGGGAGAGATCGGCAAAGGAGAGTGATTCTCGGGCAAACCCGGCGATGGTCGCAGCGTTTTCCGGAGAGATGTCGTAGGCCAGCAGGTAGCCGGCTACCGGGTCGCGCTGGGCAGCTGATGCGGCTCCAAAGGCTGCTTGACCACCGCCGTTGTCGGGCGGTGCCGTCGGGTGTTCTGGTCGGCTCGACAGGCGGGAGAGCTCGCCGCTCAGTGCCGAGACCATTTCTTTGAGCTCGCCAAGTTCCCGAGACACGTCGCGCTGCTTGTCGGTCGGGGGATCTGTCGGGGCCTCGGCGGCAAGGCGGGTGGCGGCCGGTTTACGCAACGCTCGGGGCGCGGACAATCGCTCGTCGGGGGCAGGTTGCGAAGGGGCCTCCGGCCGGGTCTGTTCCAGGTAGGCCTGCCGGGCGGTGCCATGCAGTGACCGTGTTGCCGGCTGCCGGGCAGGTGACTCGAGCGGGGCCGAATCGACGCGGTTGTCGACCGCCGCAGTGATCTCCAGCGTTGGTTTGCCGAGGATGCCGAGCCGTCCGTTTCTGACCGTGCGCGTGGAGAGAATCAGCGCTTCCGGGCCGAGTTCCCGACGGATCATCTTCAGACCGGTTGCCATGTCCGGAGATTCGAAAATTTTAACCTGCATCAAGCGTCACCGTTCCGAGCGATTGAACCTTGTACGTGGAGACCACCTCGTTATGAGAAATGACCACCAGCTCCGGGTAATAGCGCTCGACGAGCTTGCGCACGTGGGGCCGGATCTGTGGTGCGGCGAGCAGTACCGGCTTTTGCCCGCCCTGGAAGAGCGTGATCCCCTTGCCGATGGAGTCGAGGATCCGCTGCGCGGTCTGCGGGTCGATGGCCAGATAGCTGCCGGTTTCCTTGTGCTGCACTGCGCTTAGTATGGCATCTTCAACCGGTTTTGCAAGGGTTATCAGGGGAATGGTCTGATTTACGGCGAGCTCGGCGCAGATGGTGCGCGACAGGGCGTGGCGTACGTATTCGGTCAGGATTTCCGGATCCTGGGTAGCGTGCGCCCAGTCGCCGAGGGTTTCCAGGATGGTTCGCAGATCGCGGATGGAAACGCTTTCGCGCAGTAGGTTCTGGAGCACCCGCATCAGCGTGGAGAGCGACACCATCTGTGGCACCGTTTCCTCGACCAGTTTCGGCGAGCTCTTGGCCAGGTTGTCCAGCAGGTTCTGCACCTCCTGGCGGCCGATCAACTCGTGGGCGTGGCGCCGGATGATCTCGCTGATATGGGTGGCCATCACCGTCGTGCAGTCGACCACGGTGTAGCCGGCCATCTGGGCCCGCTCGCGCTTGTCTTCGGTAACCCACAGGGCGTCGAGGCCAAAGGCCGGTTCCTTGGTCGGGATGCCCTTGATGGTCTCGGTGACGATGCCGGGATCCATGGCCATAAAGTGACCGGGCAGGATCTCGGCCTCGGCGACCCTTACGCCCTTGAGCGAGATGACGTACTGGTTCGGACTGAGCTGCAGGTTGTCCTTGATATGGATTGGCGGGATGATAAAGCCGTGGTTGAGGACGAACTGTTTCCGGATCGACTGGATGCGCGTCAGCAGTTCACCGTCCTGGGCCGAGTCGACAAAGGGGATCAGGCCGTAGCCGACCTCGAGTTCGAGCAGGTCGACGGAGAGCATCTGGTCGTAGTTTTCTTCCGGTTTGACCTGCGGCGTCGGCGGTTCCATGACCTCTTCGGCGACGGCTTCGCGTTTGCTGCGATCGAGATAAAAGGCCATCACCGCCAGAGCGGCGGACAGAATCAGGAAGGGCACGAAGGGCAGGCCGGGGATCAAAGCAAAAACCAACAGGATGCCGGAGACGACCCAGAGGGCGATGGCATGGACAGAGAACTGTTTGCGCAGGTCCGAACCGAAGTCTTTTTCGCCGGTGGCGCGGGTCACCAGCAGACCGGCGGCGGTGGAAATGATCAGCGCCGGGATCTGGCTGACCAGACCGTCGCCGACGGTCAGGATGGTATAGGTCTGGGCCGCCTCGGCCATCGGCATGCCTTTCTGCAGCACGCCGATGACAAAGCCGGCGCCGATGTTGATCAGCGTGATGATGATGCCGGCGATCGCATCGCCGCGAACGAATTTTGCGGCACCATCCATGGCGCCGTGAAAGGCGGCCTCGTCGGAAATTTCCTCGCGCCGTCGCCGTGCCTCGTGTTCGTCGATCAGGCCGGCATTGAGGTCGGCATCGATGGCCATCTGCTTGCCGGGCATACCATCCAGGGTGAAGCGGGCGGCCACCTCGGCGATCCGGCCGGCGCCCTTGACGATGACCATGAAGTTGATCAGCACCAGGATCGCAAAAATAACGATACCGACCACGTAATCGCCGCCGACCACGAATTGGCCGAAGGACTGGATGACCGTACCGGCGGCGTCGGCGCCCTGGTCGCCGTTGAGCAGGATCAACCGGGTCGAGGCGACATTGAGGGCCAGGCGAAAGAGCGTCGTCGTCAGCAGGACCGACGGGAAGATCGAGAACTCGATGGCCTTGGTCGTGTACAGGCTGATAATCAGGATCAGCAGGGCCAGGGTGATGTTCATCGACAGGAACAGGTCGAGCATGATCGACGGCAGCGGGATGATCATGATGAACAGGATGCCCACCAGCCCAAGAGACGCCATCACGTCGCTGCGGTTCAACAGACCCCGGTAGTTATACCGAGTTATGGCCTGACGAATATCGGTCGCTTGCATTACGGCCTGATTCCTTTCAGTGAATAGACATGGGCCAGGATTTCGGCAACCGCCTTGAACAGCGATTCCGGAATGGTCGCACCCAGATCGATTTTATGCAACAATCGCGCCACCGGCGGATTTTCGACAATCGGCACGTTGTGATCGCGGGCGATTTCCCTGATCTTCAGCGCCACCAACTCCTGTCCCTTGGCAATGACGACCGGGGCGTCCATCTCGCCGCTGTCGTATTTGACGGCCACCGCGATGTGGGTCGGGTTGGTGATGACCACGTCGGCCTTCGGCACCTCGGCCATCATTCGCTTGCGCGCCATCTCCTGCTGGATCGATCGGATCTGCGACTTGATGTACGGATCGCCCTCGGTCTCCTTGTGTTCCTCTTTGACCTCCTGTTTGGTCATTTTCATCTTTTCTTCCATCTCGTAGCGGGTATAGAGAAAATCGAGAAAAGCCAAAAAGATTAGGAGACCACAGACTTTGGCGAGGATGAGCGCCGCCATTTTACCGATATAGACCAGGGCGGTGATCGGCTGGGTATCGATGAGAATGAGGGCTTCTTCGATATGGTTTATGACCGTCGAATAGGCGAGCCAGGCAATCAAGCTGATCTTGGCCAGGGATTTGGCGACCTCGACCAGTGAGCGTTTCGAGAAGAGTCGGCCGAGTCCTTTGATCGGGTCGAATTTGCTGATGTCGGGCACAAACGGTTTGGCGGTCAGCAGCCAGCCGAATTGGAAGACGCTGGAGAAGAAACCGACAATGAGCACCAGCACGAAGAGCGGCGCCAGCAGCAACGCGACATCTTTCAGGATAAAGGCGGACAGTGCAACAATCGCCGGGGGGGTGACTTCAAAGGTGCCGCTCGACCGCCAGATGTGCGCAATCAGATCGTTCATCCGTAAAAAGAACGACGGCATATAAAAGAGCCACAGGGCCAGGCAGAAGGTAAACAGCGCGGCGGTGTGAACCTCCTTGGACTGGGCCACCTGTCCCTTCTCGCGAAAATCCTGTCGCCGTTTCGCTGTCGGGGCCTCGGTCCGTTCGCCGCCGCTCGGTGCTTCTTCCGCCATGGCTCAGCTCTGTGGTGGTCTGCAGGTGATAAATAGCCGGGTGATCATGGAAGGCTATGCAAGAAAAGTGACAAGGGAAGAGATATCGGGAGAAAAAAGGGACAGAAAAAAAGGGACAGTCCACTTTTTGATCAAAAAGGGGACTGTCCCTTTTTTTCTAGCCGTTCAGCAGGGTGAGCATCGTGAAGAAATGATCGGCGAGGTTGTCAAATTCCCGACTGAGGACGATGAAGACCATGCCCAGTGTCAAACCGATGACGGTGAAGGCGATGGCGATGTTGAGCGGGAATGAGAGCAGGAAGACGTTGCCCTGGGGGAAAGTGCGGGCCAGGATGCCGAGAATCAATCCGGAGAGCAGCAGGACGGCGAGGACCGGGGCGCTGAACTGAACGCCGAGCACGAACATGTGCGAGGCGAGTTCCATCAGAAAGGGAACGGCTTCTCCGGAGAAATCGATGCCGCCGGGCGGCAGGATCCGGTACGACTCGACCGCTGTTCTGATAAATACATGGTGTCCACTGATGGCCAGGAAGATCAGTACGGCAAAGACGTTCTGCATCTGGGAGATCAGTGAAATCTGCCGCTCGTTCTGCGGGTCGAATACGTTGGCGGCGGCAAATCCCATCTGGTAGCCGATAATGGTGCCGCCAAATTCGACAGCGGTGAAGATTAAGCGGGCGATCAGTCCGATAATCGCGCCGATCAGCACCTCGGAGACGAGAAAGACGATAAAGGTAGCGGGTTCGAATGTCGTCAGTGAGGGCAGGGTAGAAGCCACAGCTGGAAAGAGGACCAGCGAGACGACGAAGACCAGGCCGGCTTTGAGTTGAACCGGAGTTTGGGCTCCGGAAAAGACCGGAATGGCGCCGATAAAGCCGGCAATACGGGCGGCACAAATCAAAAAGATCTGAAATTGCTCGATCGGGACCAGTTCAATAGCCATGGCCTTCAGAGCGTCGATAGTGTGTCGAAGACGCCGAGGGTAAAGGCGATAAGAATTCTAATAAACCAAGGGGCGAAGATCAACAGGGTGATAAAGACGGCGACGATCTTCGGCACAAAGGTCAGGGTCTGCTCGTTGATCTGGGTCGCCGCCTGGAAGATGGAGACCATCAGGCCGACGATCATGCCCGCCAGCAGCATCGGCGCGGCGCAGAGTAGGACGGTCTGTACCGCTTTGCGGCAGATATTGATGGCCATATCGGGGGTCATGGTACGTTCCTTGCGCTCCGTGCGGGTCAGGAAAAACTTTTCAGCAGTGAGCCGACGACCAGGCTCCAGCCGTCAACCAAGACAAAGAGCAGGAGTTTGAACGGCATCGAGATGATGACCGGCGGCAGCATCATCATACCCATCGACATCAGGATCGAGGCGACGATCATGTCAATGACGAGAAAGGGGATGTAGATCATGAAGCCCATCTGAAACGCCTTTTTCAGCTCGGAGAGCATGAAGGCCGGGATTAGGGTCATGGTCGGAATTTCAGTTTGATCGAGCGGCTCGTCGGTCAACGTGATATCTGCCAGCAGCATCAGCTCGCTCTCATCGACCTGGCTGAACATGAACTGGCGGATTGGCTCCAGGGCGACGTTGAATGCCTCTTGCTGACTGATGGTTTCATCGAGATAGGGCTGCAGGGCCCGCTCGTTGACCGTATTGATGACCGGCGACATGATGAAAAAGGAGAGGAACAGAGCCAGACCGATGAGTACCTGGGTCGGCGGCATGTTCTGGGTGCCCATCGCCTGGCGGACGAAACCGAGGACGATGACGATCCGGGTGAAACAGGTGGTCATCAGCACGATTGCCGGGGCAATCGACAGGATGGTCAGCAGAAACAATACCTGCAGGGCGCCGGATACCTGCTGCGGCGACTCCGCTTCATCGACGCCGAAGGTGATGGTCGGCACGCTGATCGCGGCGCAGAGGTCGGGCAGCAGGACGAGTAGCACAATCAGCGGCAGCTGGCAGAAGGCGATCAGGCGTTTCATTGCGTGTTCTTCGATTCGGTATCGCTCAGAATCTGCTGAAAGGAACGGCCGGGCTGGTCACCATCGATCCGGGCGATCAGTTCCAGCGAGTCGCTGCCGGCGCCGAGCAGGTATTCCCGGCCCCGCACCTCGACGAGAAAGAGTGATTTTTTCGGCATCAGGTGCCGGGTCTCGATGACGTTGATGCGGCCCTTGCTCCGTCCCTGCATCGGGGCGAGACGTTTTTTGACGATGACGTAAATGATCAGCAGCACGGCCAACACGACGAGCAGACCCCAGGTCATGCGCAAGGATGCGTTGAGCAGTGACGGCGTCTCGTCGCCGAGCGCCCAGGCGCAGCGATGATCGCCCATGAATGCGAGCACCGTCACTATGAGCGGCAGGATTCGGCGGCTGTTCATGGTTTCCCCGTCACCCGAGTTTTTCGAGCCGTGCCTTGGTACTGACCACGTCGGTCAGCCTGATGCCGAACTTGTCCCCGACCATGACTGCCTCTCCGCGGGCAATCAACCGGGAATTGACATAGAGGTCGAGTGGCTCGCCGGCCAATTTATCCAGCTCGATAACGTAGCCTTCGCCCATCTTCAGTAGGTCGCGGAGCAGCAGTTTGCTGCGCCCGACCTCTACCGATACCTGGAGTGGAACGTCGTAGAGGAACTCGAGACTGCGGCTGTCCGGGCTGTTTTCGCCGCCGGGGTTACCTTTGGCCGCAGCGCCGGATGACGGCTGCTCATCGAGCAATTCCTTGAGTTCTTCTGGGGCGGGGCGGGCCGCGGTGCTATCGGATTTCTGGTCTTCCATGATCGTTTTGTGCTCCCTGCTTGACTGTCGGTTCTGCAGCTGTGCTGCAGGTTCATATCAGTGACGGACCCCGGTGATGCTGACCGCTTTTTTTCCCTTGTGCAGACCAGGGATGGCAAAGAATTTCGGTTGACCTTCAACCAAGATGGTCAAGGGTGAATTCAAGTCGTATTCGACGGGAACAATGTCTCCCTCGCGAAAATCGAGGACCTTGCCGATGGAGAGATCGATGATTCCGGAACGGGCGACGACGGACAGAGCTATATCCTGCAGTTCGGTAATGAAAATATCGGTCCAGCCGCCGTGCTTCGGCGTATTGACGCTGAGCAGATTTTTGAATTCCTCGCGGAACGGATCGAGGGCCGCAACCGGGAAGACCAACTCGAAACTGCTCGTCGAATCGCTGACGGTGATGTTGTATAAGCCGACAACCACCTCGGCGTCGGGTTCGGTAATCGATACCAGGCGCGGATTGTTCTCGATCTTGTAGAGTTTCGACTCGATCGTAGTGATCGGCCTGAAGGCCCGTTCGAGATCGCTGCAGGCTTTCTCCATGGTGGCCTTGAGAACCGTCAGCTCGATCTTGGTCAATTGCCGATCGAGTTGCAGCAGCTCCGACTCGTTCGAGGCCCCGAGCATGATCTCGACCAGAGAGAAGGAGAGGTTCTGGTCGTAGACAATCAACGCGCCATGCTTGAGCGGAGAGAGGTTGAGCACCCCCATCGAGCCGGGCTCTTTCTTGGCCAGCAGATAATCCTGGAAGGACAGGGACTCGAGGCCGACCCGGGTGATGGAGAAGGTGCGCTGGAGCTGATTGGACAGCGAGATGGCGTAGTTCTGGCCGAAGGAGTCGAGAATGATATCGAAGTTGGGGATGCGGATCTGGCTGTCACGCTGACTGGCAATGGTGAACAGGTCGACCTCTTGGCAGGCGAGAAAACGCTGCTGACGACCGTCGCCACCGTCCTGGTCGACGGGAATCTGACCGCTCTTGATCGCCTGCAGCAGATCGGCGATTTCCTGTTTCGAGAGAACCGGTTCCACAGAGAGACCGCAACGTTTTGGTTATTGTACGACGAATTCGGTAAAATAGATCGATTTCGCCTGGCCGGTCTGCATCAATGCGTTGATCTTGCTGAGCAGCTCCGCCTTGAGTTGCTTCTTGCCCTGGAGATCGCGTAACTCCTCGAAGGTCTTGTTGCTGACCAGCAGCAGGATTGCATCGCGAATCTGGGGCATGCGTCTGTTCATCTCATCCTTGGCCAGATCATTGGTGAGTTCGATGGTCAACGCCGATTTGACGTAATGCGTGTCCTGGTCGCTGATGATATTTACGACAAATTCGGCAATATCGACCGTCGGGCCGATATCCGCCTGCGGGTTGACCACCGGTACGGGCACGCGTTGTCCCGGATCCACCTGCTCTTCTTCGCCGGCGGACTTCAGCAGCAGGTAGGCGGCAACGCCGCCGCCGATCAGGATGACGAGCAGGGCGGCGCCGATGATCAGCAACAGTTTTTTATTGAGTTTGCCGGTAGCAGGCGACTCTTTTGCCTTGTCGGGTTTTTCAGCCATAGGCTCCACCTTTTCGTGCCGGTAAGACGACAGGTGTCAAATTTTTTACAGTGGGACGGATTCCGAAGAGTTTTCTGCAGGAGTCGTGCCTGAAAGGTTTTTCACCCGCAAAACAAAATCCACTCGGCGGTTGACGGCGCGGTTTGCTTCACTGATGTTGGGGACGAGTGGCCGGTCGGCGCCGTAACCGATGGCCGAAATCCGGTCGAGGGGCAGGAGATCGCCCTGTTCGAAGAAACGGGCGACCGAGACGGCGCGGGCGATGGACAATTCCCAGTTATCGGCAAAGATCTCCGATTTGATCGGCAGATCGTCGGTGTGGCCCTCGATGCGCAGGGTCACCGGTAGCGGCCGGATGAGGTCGGCGAGATGGCGCAACGTCGGGTAGGCCGGCGGGTTGAGCCGGTGATCTCCTGGGTTGAAGAGGACCGCGTTGTTGACCCGGAGGATGATGGTCTCGGCGTCCTGCTGGACCGCATCTACGTCCTTTCCCAGTTCCATCTCGACGATCTGCGCCTTGAGCCGCTGATGAATCTTCCGGGTCAACTCGATCTGGACCGGGGTGAATTTGGTCTTCGGCGGCGATGGCAGAATCGGGATGGCGAACTCGACCTGGGCCGGGCGGGGATGCACGCCGAATGCCTCTTTCAGCGATCCCGAAGCCCTGGTGAAACGGACCGGGTCGAGGTTGGCCATGGACAGCAGCAGGACGAAGAAGGTGAGCAGCAGGGTGACCAGGTCTGAATAGGTGACCATCCAGGCCGGGACGCCGGGGCTCTCCGCTTTCTTCTTTTTCCGCGGGGATTGCTGATTGGCTGTGCTCTCTTCGGCCATAACGAGGGGCTACCGGTTGAACGTCGATTCACGCATCTTCGGAGCGATGAATGAGTGCAGTTTCTGCTCCATGATACGCGGGTTCTCACCTGACAGGATGGACTGCATCCCTTCGATGATCAGGGTCTTGATCAGCATCTCCGATTCGGAACGGAGGCGGAGCTTGCCAGCCATCGGCAGAAACATAACGTTGGCCAGGACCGCTCCGTAAAACGTGGTCAGCAGCGCAACCGCCATGGCCGGCCCGATTTTTGACGGGTCGTCCATGGTTTGCAGCATCTGCACCAGGCCGATCAGGGTGCCGACCATGCCCATGGCCGGAGAAATGGTTCCCAGCGAAATAAAGATATTGGCGCCTTTTTCGTGTCGCTGCTGGATGTAATCGATCTCGGTGTTGAGCATCCCGCGCAGGGTATCGGGTTCCTGGCCGTCGACGGCCATCTGCATGGCCTTGACCAGGAACTCGTCGTCAATTTTTTCCATTTCACTCTGCAGCGCCAGGATGCCCTCTTTTCGGGCCTTATTGGCAAAGCCCATCAACTGCATGATCATGTCATTGATGGAGGCTTCTTTGTGCAGCACCGTTTTCTTGGCGACGTTGACGGCGTCGAGCAGATCTCTGGCGGGATACTGGACGAAGGCGACACCGGCGGTGCCGCCGACCACGATCAATACCGACGGGATATTGATGAACATGGTGAGCGGGCCGCCCTGCAGGATAGCCATCAGCATCAGCCCGAAGGCGGCGCCCATACCGATAATTGTCGAAAGATCCAATGTGCCTCCGCGATCGAGCGTGATAAAGAGATACGGGACAGATGCAGCGCCGCGCTTTTCCCGTTGAATCCGTATAATTCCTGACGATTACCTGGCGATAATCCTTTATATCATAGATTTTTGACGGTTGAAACGCAAGGACGCAAAATTTATTATCCGACTGCCGTCTTTCAAACCCAAAAAAAAAAGGCGGCCGGAAGATCCGACCGCCTGTGGCAGCATGCGTCAAAAGATTGACAATCAGCGCTTCAGGTTGATCAATTCATTGAGCAGTTCATCGACGGTGGTGATGATCTTCGAGTTGGCCTGAAAACCGCGCTGGGTGGTGATCAGCCGAACGAATTCGGTGCCCATGTCGACGTTGGACTGTTCCAGGGAGTTGGTGAAGATCTTGCCGAGTTCTGGACCGGGCAGGCCGATTCGCGGGGCCCCGGTCGAAGCGTTGGCCAGGTACATGTTGCTGCCGGCAAGTTCAAGGCCGCCGGGGTTCTGGAATTTGGCCAGGGTCAGCTGGGCGATATTGATCTGCTCGCCGTTGGAGTAAGAGGCGACGACGATGCCTTCCTCGTTGATGTCGATGCTGGTCAGGTCGCCGGCACCGAAGCCGTCCTGGTCTTGCGAAATGACCACCGAGGCGCTGTTGAACTGGGTGGTGTTGAAATCAAGCGCGATGTCGCTGGGATCAGAGCCGTTGTCCCAGTTGATCTGCGGCAGGGCAATCGGTCCGATAGGCGCCGTTTTGTTGCCCTGGTTATCAAAGGTGATCTGGCCCGACGCACCGGCACCGTCCGCTGTGTTACCGATATCGACGCCGTTGGCGTCCTGGGTCGTGTAATACCAGTTCCATGTGTTCGGGGCGGCATCCTTGCGAAAGTAGACCGTTACCAGGTGGGTGTTGCCGAGGGAATCAAAGACCTGGGTCGATGATGAGTAGTTGTAGGTCAGCGGGTCCTGGTAGAAAAAATCGGGGTCTGCCGGTTCCACATCGCTGGCGTCGAGGTTGGTATTCATCGTGATCTGCGTCGTAGCATTGGCCTCGATCAGTCCGGTGTTGGTGACCCGGATGTCGGATGGGTCGCCGGGGGTCAATTCGCCGGTGGCGACGTTGTACTGCTGGCCCAGGACACGAAAGCCTTCCGGGTTGACGAGATAACCGCTTTCATCGAACCTGAAAGCGCCGGCCCGGGAATAATAGGTCGTTTCATTGCCGGGTTCACGGAGCATGAAAAAACTTTCTCCCTCGATGGCGACGTCGAGTCCCGATTCGGTCGATTCGAACGTCCCCTGGGTGAAGAGGTTATCGACTTTGGAGAGATTGACACCCCGGCCGATTTGCGATTGACCGCCGGAGCCGGCAACCGAGGAGGAGAGCAGATCGGAGAAAATGGTGCGTGCCCCCTTGAAGGCGACCGTATTGGTGTGTGCCAGGTTATTGCCGATGACGCTCATTGCATGAGAGTTGGTCTTCAAGCCGCTGACACCGCTGTATAATGCACTGGTAATACCCATCTGTGGTTCCTCCGTTAACGGATAGAGCCCGGCAGGCTCTGGAAAATCGGTTTGTGTCCTGTTCCTGAAAAATAAGGTCTCTGGTTATCCGTCCGTGGAAACCGTCTCTTCAACAATATCGATCACCGCTTCGGCAACGGCTTCTTCATTGGGCTCTTCTTCCCCACCGGTTTCCTCTTCGCCGGTCAATTGCGAGGAGGGTTCATACACCCCTTTGATCTCGTTGACCGAAACCTGGCCGGCCCGGGTGAAGAGCAGCCCGCCGTTGCCGGCATCGAGATCCACGCCGGTCACCTCGGAGCGGATCAGCGGAGCGGCGGCGATGGAGCCGGCAGCTGCGGCCGCCTCGATGACGATGGTATAATCGCCGATCGGCGCCGGTTGACCCTGGGCATCGAGGCCGTTCCAGGTGAGGAAATGATTGCCTTTGGACAACTCGGACCCTTCCAGCGTGGCGATAGTCGTACCGTCCTGCTGCAGGTGCAGTTTGACACTCGTGGCCGGGCCGTCCAAGGAATAGCCGATAGTGATCGGTGTCCCGTCGTAGGTGGTGGAGCTGCCGAAATAGGCGGCCTCCTTGCCGATCAGGCTGAGGGCCGACATCTTTTGTGAATCGGCGACCGCCGTGGAGACATTGTTCATGCTCTCATTGAGGTTGAACAATTGTTCCAGGGAGCTGAACTGGGCCAGCTGCGCGGTAAATTCAGTCGGTTCATCAGGATTCATCGGATCCTGATTTTTGAGCTGCGTGACCAGCAGGGTTAGAAAATCCTCTTTGCCCATGATGTCCCGCGACGCATCGCTTTTCTTCTTGTCGCTCTGCGCCTGGGTGGTGGCGGCCTGGTTGATGACGTCAATATAGCTCATAACGGGCTCCTAAACGGTCAGGTTGACTCCTGACGATTGAAGCGGACCAGGCTCGGCGCCGGCCGGCAGGTCCTCCAATGATTGGTGAAACAGGTTGTTGTCTCCGCGTCCGCCCTGCCCGCGTTCGAATTCCGACATCTGCTGGGCAAACGACTGGCTCTGCTGGCTGGTTGAATCTTCGAGAAAGTCTGATTCCAGCGTGACGAGCAGATCTTCCACGACCAGGCCCTGCTCCTCGAGGATGGTTTTCAGCCTCGGCAGGTGTTTTTCGATAATCTCCTGGGCCTGTCTTGTCTGCGCGTAGATGTTGGCCTTGAGCGAGTCTTCCTTGACGACCAGTGAGATCTTCAATTCGCCGAGTTCGGCCGGGTGCAGCTTGAGATTCATCTTGCTGGTGTGCAGACTGGTTTGCAGGGAAAATCGCTGGATGATCTGGCCGATAACGTCGTTTTCGGCCACGTACTGGCCGGCGGGGAGCGATGTCGCCTGGCCGGCGAGACGGGAGGCGGCAGCGGACTGTTGGGTGGCGGCCTCCTGGAACTGGGCGGTAAACCCATGGCTCGTCGTGGAGCCATCAGCCTGGGGCAACAGGGTCGTGACGGTCTGTTGACCGGCGGTAGCCTGGTGTTGCGCCGGCTGCTGCTGGCCCCCCTGGTCGTTTTTCTGTTCTGCTGAGTTGTTCTGGAAGACGGCCAGCCGAGAATGCAGCTCGGGGCCACCGTTTTCCTGGCGCAGAGACGTGGCGGGCAGCTCCGAGTGCTTTTGCAGCAGCGCCTCAGCGGTTAGCGGCGGTTGTTCGCCGGGCAAGCCAGTGAACAGGTTAGCCTGCTGGTTTGCCGCACCGTTCGTTCCGGCCATCAGGGTATCGACCAGCGGGCCGCTCAGGTAACCGGGCAGGGCGGCGCGATCTGCCGATTGAAAGGAGGCGGTAACCGTCACCTGGTCGTTGTTACCGGTTATCAGCGCCTGCAATTGTGCCAGCAATGCGTCCATCTGCCTGCCGGTGGCCGGGGGAACCATCGTGTTGCTCCCGTGCTCGAGGGCGACCGTCAAGGCGCTATTTTTGCCCGTCACCAGTTCGATCGGCGTTCCGGCTTGGGTTAATGATTGCAGCGCCTGGTTGAGCATCAGACCCGCCGGTGTTTGCCAGGAGACGGGCACCTGCGGTGACCCAGCTGCCTGAGCCGATCTGCCAAAGAGCAGGGCAAGCAGCTGTTGCTCGACGGATGCTGCGACTCCGGCCGGTGATACATCGTCGGGTTCGGGCGGAGCGGCTGCTTCTTCCGGGGCAGTTGCACCCGTGCGTTCGTTGCTGTTCTGTGGGGGAAGCTTGTCGGTCGCTGCGGTGGTCGCCTGGTCGGCGGCGGGGTCTCTCTGTTGCTCTGCGTTTCCTTCCGACTTGGCCGGTGGTTGTTTGACCGACTCCTCAGAGCTGACGGCCTGCTTGAGGGTCTGGTCGAATCCCGATCCTGACTCGGTGCCGGCAGCGCCACGTGTCGTCTTGGCAGAGGGGGCGTTGAGCTTGGGGGCCGGCGCGGTCGGGATGATATCCATAGTGGTTACTCGAGTTGTATCGTTGAAAACGTCTCACTCAACTCGACGGCTTTTTGTTTATTGAGGCTGTCGAGCACTTTCGCCGCGGCCTTGACCTTCATATTGGCCAGGATGTCGGCGGCGAGCCGCTGATCGAGACCGGAGAGCGCAAGGGCCGCCTTGTCCGGCGCCATTCGCTCGTAAATCTTGCTGAGCTCCTTGACCTTGGCCTGCTCCTCGACATCTTTGCGGGCCAGTACCTCTTCAAGTTTTTTCTGTTGCTGCTGGAGTTCGGCAATTTTCCGGTCGATCTCGGCAAGTTTCTTATCGACTGCCTCTTCGAGGGTCTTTAGCTCATTTTCCCGCAGTTCGAGCGCTTTTTTTTCTTCGAGCAGTATCTGTCGTTCACTGGCGATGGTGGCCTCCAACCGCCGCTGCTCGACAGAGGAAGCCGTTTGTCCGTCCGATTCGTCCTGCTGGGCAAAGAGCTGTCGGTCCAGGCAGATGATCAGGGCAAGGGCGATCAGCGCGGTGGTCAGATAACGGGGGGCAGCGGTCTTGTCCATAACAGGATCACGGTCTCGGGGTCATCGATATTTTCTGGTATTTGCCATGATGGCAACTTCGTCGAGTGCCTTTGCCTCGTTTCTCTCGAGATACTGTCGCCACTGTGCATCCTGGCGTTGCTTGAGCCGTTCCAGAACCTGATGTTCCTTGCTTTTCTGCAGCAGGTGCTGCCTTTCACGCAATACGATCTCGTGTTTTTTCTGCAGACGGCGTTGCAGTCGCTCCAACTCGGTCTTGAGCAGGTCGATCCGGTTGGCAAAACGAACATGTTCGTCGATATCGATGCCGTCGCGTTGCCTTTCGGCCAGCGTGTCGATCAATCCGCTACGTTCTGCGACACACTGTTCAACCTGCAGCTTGACCGTATTGTACTCCGACTGGGCTTCGGCAAAACGTCCGCGGGCCAGGTTGAGAAGCCGTTTGCGGTGATTGAGAACGGTATCGAGAGAAAACGGTTTCATTGGGGGTTAGGCCTCGCTTGGCCTGTCGGAGACGCGCCGGTTCTGCTTCTGCTGACGATCTTCATCTTTGCGCTCGCTGAGAATCTGGCCGAGTGCCTCGATGCTCTGTTTCATCGAGGCGGTTTCGTCAAAATTCTGGCGCAGGAACTTGTTAATCGCATCGATTTTGCTGATAGCAAAATCAATGCTCGGGTTCGATCCTTTGACGTACGCGCCGATATTGATCAGGTCTTCCGCCTCCTGATAGGTGGCCAGGATGGTCCGGGCGCGGCCGGCAAGCTCCTGGTGCCTCGGAGAGGTGACATCGCGCATGATGCGGCTCGTCGAGTTCAGTACGTCGATGGCCGGGTAGTGATTACGGGCGGCAAGGTCGCGAGACAGCACGATATGGCCGTCGAGGATAGAGCGAACCGAGTCGGCGACCGGTTCGGTCAGATCATCCCCGTCGACGAGCACCGTGTAGAGACCGGTGATCGAGCCCTGGCCCTGGAAACGGCCGGCTCGTTCCAGCAGTTTCGGGAGCGTGGCGAAGACCGTCGGCGTATAGCCTTTGGTCGTCGGCGGTTCGCCGACGGCCAAACCGATTTCTCGCATGGCCATGGCAAAGCGGGTCACCGAATCCATCATCAGCAGCACGTTCTTTCCCTGCTGGCAAAAATATTCGGCAATGGCGGTGGCGACAAAGGCGCCACGCATGCGCAGCAGCGGCGACTGGTCGGACGTGACCACGACCAGCACGGAGCGCGCCAGACCTTCCTTGCCGAGATCCCGTTCGATGAATTCGCGCACCTCGCGGCCGCGCTCACCAATCAACGCAATGACGTTGATATCGGCTTTGGCGTAGCGTGCCATCATGCCGAGCAACACGCTCTTGCCGATACCGGAGCCGGCCATGATTCCCATCCGCTGGCCGGTGCCGCAGGTGATCAAACTGTTGATCGCCTTGATACCGAGATCGAGCACATCGGTGATGTTCTTGCGCAGCATCGGTCCCGGAGGCAGACTGTAGAGCGGTCGTTCCTCGGTCAGGCTGGGCGGTGGCAGGCCGTCGTGGGGTTGTTCCATAGCATCGATGACCCGGCCGAGCAGATTGTTGCCGACCCGAACAGTGGCGCTGTCCTTGATGCTGCGTATCAGGCTGCCGGGTCCGAGGCCGCGCAAGTCGCCGAGCGGCATCAGCAGCGCCCGCAGATCGTTGAAGCCGACGATCTCGGCGTGAACCGGTGCGCCGCCGCCGAGCGGCGAGATTTCGCACAGCGAGCCGACCGAGGCGTGCGGGCAGTACCCTTCGACGACCAGCCCGACGATGCGGGTGACCTTACCCCAAACCTTGATGGGGTTGATCGCTGCGATGTTGTCAAGGTCAAGGAGCATCTTCGTTCACCGGGGCTTGCTGGTTACCGGGATTGTTTCAGCTGCTCGCTGATGATGCCAAGTTGGCTGGCCACGGTAGCGTCGACGATACAGGTGTCCGACTCGATACGACAGCCGCCCTGTTCGATGGTCGTATCGCTTTTCACGGCAATCTGCTCGAGTCCGTTGAGGCTGGCGACGAACTCTGGCACCCGCTCTTTGATCACCGCCATGTCGTCCGGGTGCAGGTAGACGGAAAATTCGCTGGAGCGCACGGCCCGGTTGAGGGCCTCCTCGACGGTTGCGAGGATGGTCTGGTCCTGTTCGCGAACAGAATGCCTGATGATCTTTTCCGCCAGGGCAAAGACCAGCTCGACCAACTCGTCCCGGCTGTTCTTCAGGATGGTTTCACGGATGACGCTCAATTGCTCGCTGATCTGCAGCAGTGCTGAATAGGCCGAGCCGAAATCGGCTTCGGTCTGCGCCAGCGCTTCTCTGCGCCCTTGTACCAGTCCTTCCTGAAAGGCCGTCTCCCGCAGTTGGTCGAGATCGATCGGCGGCTCCGGCGATTGCTCGGCAACTGCTTCTTGCTCTTCCTGCGGCTCGGGTGTCGGTGCTGTCTTGGTATCGTCCACTGAGGGGTGCTCAGCTCCCTCTGTGTCGTCGCTGCCGGTGGTTGACCGCTCAGCGGCAGCTTGACCGCTGGCGTAGGGGGAGGGGGTGCGTTCGCCGGTATCGTCCAGACCGGTTGGTGCCGGTGGCTGTTCGGTTACGGTAACGGCCTGCCATTTCTCTTCCAGATCGGCGGGGCGGGGCACCAGTTGCGCCGGCTGAAAATCGCCGCGCCCCTTGAAGACCTTAGACAAGCTCATCGGCGCCGCCTCCGCGACCGAGCATCAATTTGCCTTCCTCTTCAAGTTTCATGGCAATCTTGACGATCGACTGCTGCATGGCTTCGACCTCGGAGAGCCGTACCGGTCCCATGGCTTCGAGATCGTCACGGATCATGTCGGCGGCCCGGATGGACATGTTGGCGAATATCTTTTCCTTCATTTCCTCGGAAGCGGTCTTCAGCGCCAGGGTCAGCGAGTCGTTGTTCACCTCGCGCAGGATCATCTGCAGCGACCGGCCGTCGAGGGCGATCAGGTTTTCGAAGGTGAACATGCGCTTGCGGATCTCTTCCGCCATATCGGCATCTGTCTCCTCGATCGTTTCAATAATATCGACGTCGAGATTATTTTTCATGTTGCCGAGCAGGTCGACCACCTTGTCGAGGCCGCCGATCTCCCTCTGTTCCTTGCTGGCCACGAGGCCGATCTCGCGGTGCAGCGCATCTTCGATATGGTTGAGCACTTCGGGCGATACCTTTTCCAGCTTCGCGATCCGGTAAACGACGTCGGCCTGCATGGCTTCGGAGAGGTGCGACAGGATCTCGGCGGCATGTTCAACGTGCTGGGTCGACAGAATCAGCGCCACGGTCTGCGGGTGTTCCTTTTCCAGCAGCCCGGCCACCATGCGCGGCTGCATCAGGGAGATGGTCTCCAGCGAGCGGGTCTCGGTGCCGGAGATGAACTGCTCGAGCAGCATCTCCGTCCTCTCGCCGAGATTGGTTGCGGCAATCGCGTTGCGAGCAAACTCGTTGCCCTTGACGAACAGGCCGGCAAATTCGTCCTGGGCGTTGCTGAACTGCAGGAAGACCTTATCTTTGATATCCGACGGGATATGATCGATGGCAGCCATTGCCCGGGTCACCTTGCGGACCTCGTCGTCGGTCAGTTCCTCAAAGATCTTCGCCGTCGCTTCTTCGCCGAGACAGATGAGCAGCACGGCGGCCTTGTTGAGCCCGGTGAGTGATTCGATTGCCATGGCTAGACTTCCTGAATCCAGTTTTTGATGATGAAAGCGGTGGGCGCCGGATTTCTCATGGCATCGCGGCGCAGGGCGATGATGTAATCTTCCTCCGGCACCGGCTTTTCGGCCATCTCCGCCTCATGCTGTGATTTGATCATGTCCAGCCGCTCGCGTTCAAGCTCTTCGACCGTCTTGTAATGTTCCACCAGGTCGCCGCGCATGGTCTTGACGATAGGACGGATCAGGAACAGGTAACAAAGCAGAATGGCAAAGGCCAACAGACCGATTTTCAAGGCCGGCAAGAACTGGTAGAACAGACCGGCTGGCAATCGTTCGGCCACCATCTCGGCCGGTGTCGGTTCGGTAAACGGCATGGACACGACGTTGATGCGATCGCCCCGTTCCGGGATCAGGCCGAGCGCGCTGGCCACCATATTCTCGATGGAAGCGAGTTCCTCTTCGGCCAACGGCTCGGAGCTGATTGTGCCGTCCTCCCCGGTTATTTCGCGATCGGCTACCAGGATTGAGACGGACAGATTGCGGATGGTGCCGACCGGATTGACGATTCGACTGATCGTCTTGCTGATCTCGTAATTGGTGGTTCGCGACGACTTCTGAAACGGCGTGGTGCCTTCACCTTCGATGGTGCCGGGGCCTTGCAGATTCGATTGCACGCCGGGTATGCCGCCGGTGGTCTGGGTACCGCTCGTTTCGGTATTGATCTGTTCGCTGCGAACCACCGGATCGTCGGCGTCAAAAACCTCCTGGGTCTGCTCCACTTTGGCAAAATCAAGCGTTGCGGTGACCCGGACCATGGCCTTGTTCATGCCCATGACGGTGTCGAGCAGATCCTGCGCCCGCATTTGCAGCCGGTGTTCGACCTCCTGTTGAAAGGCGAGCATATCGGCGCTGAGGATGTCATCCTGGTCCGGTTTCTCGTCAAGGTCGAGGACCCGGCCGTTGGCGTCGATCACCTTGACCAATTCCGGTTCCAGCCCGGTGACCGATCCGGAAACGAGATGGACGATGCCCTGCACTTGGCTCGGATCGAGTTGTTTGCCGGGGAGAAGGGTTACGATGACCGAGGCGCTCGGTTGCTGCTGCTGGTTCTTGAACAGCCGTTTTTCCGGGATGGCCAGGTGAACGCGGGTCGCTTCGACCGGTGCCAGCGAGGTGATGGTTCGTGCCAGCTCACCCTGCAGCGCCCTGGTATAATTGACTTTCTGCACGTAGTCGGTGAGGGCGAAACTCTGTTTGTCAAAGACCTCGAAGCCGACATCGCCGCCGCTCGGTAGACCGTTGGCGGCCAGGTCGAGTCTCGTTTCGTAAATTTTGTCGGCGCCGATCCAGATATCCCTGCCGTTGTTTTTCAATTGATAGGGAATCTTCTGGTTTTTCAACCAGGTAACTACGCTGCCGGCGTCCGCTTCGGCGAGGTTTGCATAGAGCAGCTGGTAGTCGCTGACGCGCGCCTGCAGGATCAGTAGAAGCAATACTGATACGCCGATGACCGCCAGCGAGCCGAGCGCGATTTTCCGACGCAGCGGCCAGGCCCTGATCAGATCTATCAGCCGTTTGCGTTCCGGTTTTGCCGGCAGTGTGTCGCCCGCGGTGGTTACATCGGTGGTGGGTTGTTCGGTTGCCATGGTTCTTGTTTCACCTGAGTAATCTCTCTATGCAGCCGGCGGGCCCCATCAGATCTGCATGCGCATGATCTCTTCGTAGGCCTGCAGGGCCTTGTTGCGGATCTGCACGAACATACGCAGCGAAATATCCGCCTCCTCGACGGCAATCATCACCTCATGCAGGCTCTGCGCCTGGCCGCTGTGCAGCATTTCGATCGAGCGATCGCCGCGGCTCATGGCTTGATTCACCTGATCGATGCTGTTTTCGAGAAAGGAGGTAAAATCATTCCGGGAGGCAGTGATCGCCTCCCCGTCGATGCGATTGATCGGCAGGGCGGTGTTCGCGCCGGCAGGGGGCAGCGGTGTGATCGTCATCTTCGGTTACCTCCCTATCTCCAGCGCTTTCTGCGCCATTCTTTTGGCCGATTGGATGGTGGTTACATTAGCCTGGTAGGACCGGGTTGCCGACATCATATCTACCATTTCCTTGAGTACGTCGACATTTGGCATGTCGACGTAGCCGTCTTCAGCCGCATCGGGATGTGACGGGTTATAGACTTTTCGCGGCGGATCGGGGTCCTCTATGATTTTCGTCACGGCGACGCTCTGGGCGCTGCCCCGCAGAGCGCTGTCGAAATGCTTGTCAAAGCTGGTCGGCGTGCTCTGGAAGTAGACCGATTTCTTTTTATACGGACCGCCTTCCGGTGTCGACGTGGTTTCGGCATTGGCCAGGTTTGAGCTGACCGTATCGAGCCTGATTTTCTGTGCCTTCAGTGCCGAACTACTGATCGCAAAGGTTGTAAAGATATCCATGATGATCCCTCCAGGGATTATTGTCCGCCCGATACCGCGTATTTCAGCATCGTCATTTTCTTTTTCAATAATTGTGCCGCTGTTTCGTACATCAACTGATTCTTCGACAGGGCGATCATCTCGTCGTCAACACTGACACCGTTTTGGTCCCCGATACCGGTACTATCCGGCTCCCGAACCACCCTGCCGTGGACGTCGGCAACGGACGGCGCTTGCGGAGAAATGTGACCGGGTTGCGTCGTCTCCAGGGCGATGGTCGATTTTTTGACAGCCTCCTGCAGGGCCTGTTCAAATTCGAATCGCGCCGGTGCGTAGCCCGGGGTCTCGGCATTGGCGATGTTGGCGGCGATCACCTGCTGATTGGTCGAGCGGAGATCGAGAGATTTGGTGAGCAGGGCCATTGTCGAGTCTGAGAGGGTGAGCGGATCCATGGTGTCTCCCGTTTATGGGAACATTGAAAAATTTTCAAGCTCCCCTTATGGACTGAAGAGTGGGCGTGTTTGTAGCTCTTTTTGGGCCAGCTGCCGCCACAAAGAGTCATCTGTTGTTTCGGCCAGTTCCTGCAAGAGATTTAGGGCTTCCCTGGTATCGCCGCGCCGCTCGGCGAGTTGCGACAGGCGATAGAGGCTCTGCCCTCGGCAGGTTGCCTGATCCCGACAGCGCCGGAATAATTCGGTGGCTTCGTCGTTGCGCCCGAGTTGAAACAGGCTTTCGGCATGCATGAAGACGGTCTCATCGGTCGGCTCGTCAGCGGACCGGGCCAGTTCTTCCAGAAGATTGGCGGAAGTCTCGAATTGTTGCGCGTGAAAGTGCAGGGTGGCTGCCAGTTCCTTGAAATCCAGGCGGTCGGGCAGCGGTTCGGGCAGTAGCTTGAGTGCTCGGTCGAACTGGTCGGTCATGTAGAGCGATTTGATTTTCAGCAGCAGGATATCGTGCGCATAGCGGCCGTCCGGAAAATTGAAATTGTATTGATCGGCAAAGTCTTCCACCAGGGAAAAATCACCTCTGGCATAGGCGCTGCGAGCAAGCGGCAGATAGAATTGTTCCCGCTCGCTGCTCGTTGCCTGGCTTGCCAGATAGAGATAGAGATCGAGGGCTTCCCGATAGGACCCGAGCCGTTCGTGGGCCAAGGCCAGGTCGGTCAGCAGGGCGGTATCGAACCAGTTGTTGTCGAAAAAGCGGCGGTTCTGTCGGGACAGAACCACGGCCTCGAGATAGCTGCCGGCCTCGATCAAACGTCTGATCTCGCCGGGCAGAATCTGGATCAACAGGGCCTCGGCGTGAGGAACGATGGAGCCGCTGCGTATATTTCTGGTCAGCGTCATCAGCTTAACGATCGCCGTAGCGTCGTCGTTGTGCAGATGATAGAGCAACGCTTCTTTGAAATAGGCCTCTCCGGAGACGGCTCGATACGGCGATTCTTCAGCAAGGGCGTGATAGTATGTCTGCGCCGTCGGATGCCAGGCGGAATCGTCAAGATAGCGGAGATCGGTGTGCTTCACCGCCGCCCTGAAAGCAGCTTCGGTGTTGGGAAAGGTATCTTCGATGCGGCCCAGCTGGATGGCGATCTCGGTGCTAGCGTCGCCACGATGCAGACCGGCCATGGCGGTGCGGAAGGAGGCCATGCCCAGGGATTGACGTTCGGTCAATATCTGCGTCAGATCCTGATAACAGGAGGTTGCTTCCTGCCAGTTCTTCTGCTCATAGAGCGTTGCGCAGAACGCATTGAGGGAAAAGGGCCTCTGACGGAGCGCAACGGGGTCCGGAAGCAGGCGGTAACTGACAAAGGCCTGCACCGAGCGGTCGGTGGCATAGAGCAGATCCGCTTGCCGGAGCGCACGTACGGCCAGCAACGGTGGCGGATAGGCAACATCGGTTCGCTCAAGGACACGGCGCAATTGTTCGAATTGTCTGGTGGCGAGGCTGGTTTCCGCAAGTGAGATCAGATAGTGCGGGGTGAGCGGGTGGCGTGGCGGAAACTTCTGTGCCAGGGCGCGCAACTCGGAATCGGCGGTGTACGGGTCGTCGTTGACCGCCAGCAGGATCGCCAGCAGGTAGGCGGCAAGCACCCCGACCTGCTCTTCCGGGTAGCTCTGTCTGAGCAGATACAGTTGCTTGTATGCCCCCTCGAAATGATTCATCCTGAGCAGAACATCACCGTACAGCAGGGCCAGATATTTGCCGGTTTGCAGGTCTTGCGTTGCTTGCAGCCGTTGTTCGAGCAACGGTGCCATCTCTGCCCAGGACTGGCGGTCGACACGTTCGAGGAGTTGGCCGTCAAGCAGTTCCCGATAGTCTGTTTCACCAGGAAGGATGGCGGCAACCAACGGAAAATCGGGAATGGTGAAACTGACCGGAGCCGTCAGCGTCGGCTCTGTTTCGTAGGTGTAAAAAAAACTGCGCCAGTCATGGGCATACGGCGATGACAGCAGTGGATTGGTGTAATCGGGACCTTCTCTATCGAGCAGGGTGATGCCGGACAATTGTCTGCTGACTTCGTCGTAGGTCTTGCTGAATCTGTTGCCGGGCAGAATCTCGAGGACCAATGTCCGATCATTATCGGTCGAGACAGTTGCTTTTTGCGGGGGGTAGCGGAAGAAAAAACTGACCACGGTCGCCTCTTCATGCACGCTCGTCAGAATTTTGACTATGGTTTCATCCTGCTCAAAGACGGTCAGCTTGTCAGCAGGAACGGTGTCGTGCAAGATGATGTCAAAGCGCCGATCCGAGCGTTTCTCGTCATGGCGCGGCAGCCGGTCAAAGCCAAGGAAGACTTGCACCTGCTCACGGCTCTCGGACTTGCTGATTCGCTCCAATATCGAAGCACCGCCGGCAGTGATCGCAGTGGTCGAAGACAATAGAACGGTAATGATTATCAGAACAACGAATCGTTTCATGGAGTCTCCACTATCTCTGCGGGGAAATTATGCAAAATGCATTCCATTGTGCTGCCACAAGGTGCGGGGCGGTTTTTCGGCACCGATCACAGATGAGATTTGATTTTTCTCTCTCATTACTGCTAAAATTTCAACGTGCAACAGGGAACTCGCAGACCATCGGTCGATGACCGGTCGACGGCGGGAAAATAACAGTGACGCGATCGACGCACGGGTCGATGAATCGCTCGAACAGGAGGCTCGAATGGGGAAAAATGTTTTGCTGGTAGATGACTCAAGCACGATGCGCAAGATCATCGGCAGATCGCTCCGCCAGGCAGGTATTTCTTTCGACAATATTTTTGAGGCGGGAGACGGGTTGGAGGCCTTGGCGATTCTCGAGAAAGAACGAGTAGATATTGTTCTCAGTGATATCAACATGCCCAATATGGACGGTATATCCTTTCTTCGGGAAAAGTCGATGCGGGATGATATCAAAGACATACCGGTGTTGATGATATCTACCGAAACCGGTGACGATATTATCGGTGAGGCGAAATCATTGGGAGCGGTCGGCGCCATCAAAAAGCCGTTTACTCCGGACAAGGTGAACGAGATCCTCGGTCCGCTGTTATAACCACCTTCGGAGGATGGCGTGGATATTAAAGACAAGATTGTCGAATCGACGAAAGAAATATTTTCGACCATGGTGATGATGGATGTCACGGTTGTCGATCAGGACCCGACCGCCCGGCAGGCGATTAGAGACGGGATATCGGGAATTATCGGACTGGCCGGAACACGCAAAGGGGTGCTTGCCATACATATCCCCGCTCCGGTGGCCCTGGCGATAACCGGTAGTTTTCTCGGCATGGAGGTTGAGGAAATCAACGAAGATGTCGAGGACGCGGTTGGTGAGCTGGCCAATATGCTCGGTGGAAACGTCAAGACCATCCTCTCGGAGAATGGCAGGGATATTGAATTGTCTCTGCCCACCACGATTTCCGGAACCAACTATGATTTCCAGACGGCCAAGGATGTCGAGGTGACGGCTCTGGCGTTCGCCACCGATACCGGTACGTTTTCCGTGGAACTGCAGCTGGAACGATAACACTTACGGGGAATGGCGAAAAGGGTGTCCGGTCCATAGCCGGCGCCCTTTTTTTGTCGAACGGATCAATATGGACTACGTGACAGTGCTGCAAGAAGGAACCGTGGAGATCTTCGAAACAATGGTCATGCTGCCGATCGTTCTTCAGCGTGTTACGGAACATTCAGACAGCACGCTGACCGATGCCCGGGTGACCGGTATGATCGGTTTCGGCGGAACGATCAAAGGGATGATTGGTGTTTCAGCTACCGCGGATATGGCCAAAATAGTAACCGGTTCATTATTGGGAATGGAGATTGCACACCTCGACGATGATGTCAAAGATGCCTTCGGCGAAATTGCCAATATGATTGCCGGCGCCCTGAAATCAGCGTGCGGTGAAAATGGTATCGACATCGACTTGGCCATTCCCAATTCGGTGGTAGGAGATTGTTTACACATCAGTGGACTGAGAGGCGCCAAGCGGGTGGTCCTTGAATTCTCCGCGTCAGCCGGGAAACTCTGGATTGAATTGAAATACCTCGAAGCGTGAATTTCGGACGGCGCCGGTACAGCAGTCTGCCCGATATGAACAACGCAGAGAAAAACAGGGACCGGGCGATAAATGTTTTATCTCGACAGGTCGATACATAGTCTGGAGGGAACCTTGAAAATGACGACGACTATCTATTGACGGCACGGAAATGAAAGCATTGCAACGCTTTGAAAAAATCATAGAAGCGGTTCGCGGCAGGATTGAGGAAGAAGTCAGCTCGCTGATCGGAGAACGCTTGACGCTGACGCTGCAGCCCGGCGCTGTCGTCACCAAAGAAGATTTTTTCAGCCAACCGGCGGGCAAGTTGGTCGTCGCCTGCATGGACCTGACCGGCGAGGTGAGCGGGGAAGGGGCTCTGATCGTTTCGGTAAAGGCCGCCATCAGGCTGGGCGGCACGTTGATCATGCTGCCTCCGAGCGAACTCGAAGATGTCGTGGCCGATGAGCGCTATGACGGAGAAACCGAGGATTCCTACGGTGAAATTGCCAATATTATTGCCGGATCCTATACCAAGACCTTCGAAGAAATGTATCCCAAGGCGACCCGTTTTGTCAGGAAAGAACAAACGGTCGTCTCACCGTTGAAAGTCGACGCATCATCGGCCGAGCCGATTCCCGACCAGCAGTATTATCAGATTGCCATGGATATGGACCTCGAGGAACGGCCAATGGGTACCATGTATATGTTGGTGCCGGCTGCCGCCTTCGACTTGGTCAAGAACGCAACTACCGACGACGTAACAGCGGCGGAGACGGGCGAGGAGGCGACAGAAGAAAATGAAGCGGCTACCGACGAGGCCGAGGCGGCTTCTCTTGCCGACACGGATCCCGGCGTGCAACCCGCCGCCCAGGAACAAGGGTCAGCTTCAGCGGCCGGACCATCAAGCGGCGGTAGCGACCGGCAAGCCGCGCTTGCCGGTCTGGAGAAACAGCGCAAGAAGGTCGATTCACTGCTGCAGTCCTGCCGGGAGCGGGTCGGCGATGAGGTCGGCGCACTGCTCGGGGTTACTGTCAGTTGCGGCGAAGCGGACAACAGACCGGTTACCAAAGAAGCGTTTTTCTTGGAAGAAACGAGCGGTAAACAGGTTATTGCCGAACTCGACGTGGTCGGCGATCAGGAGGACAAGAGCTTTTTGTTCGTCAGCCTCAAGGATGCAATCAGGATCGGTGGCACCCTGATCATGCTGCCGCCGAGTGAGCTTGAGACCGCTGTCGCGGAAGAGGATTTCGGCGCCGACAGCCAGGATGCCTACGGCGAAATCGCCAATATCATCGCCGGCGTCTATACCGCAGTTTTTGAAGAACACTACACGAAATCGCTGCGTTTCATCAAAAAGGACATCGATCAGGTGATCCCGATGAAGGTCGACGTGGACGCCGATGAGCCGGTTCCGAACCTGCTTTATTACCTGAGCAGTATGTCTATTTCTATCGGCGGAACGCAATACGGCCGACTGCAGATGCTTTTCCCGGCACGGCTCCTTGAACTGGAACTGCTCGGACAGCCGTCCGACGATCAAGAGGATGCTGCGGGGGCCCCGGGCGGTGAGCCAGCCGTTGAAGCTTCCGATGACTACCGGTCAAGCCGGCAGGCGGCCGCATCGTCGGGTGAATCGGTCAGTGGCGAGGTGTTGCTCGTCAGTGATTGCGAGCAAGACGCGATAATGATCCAGAACGTGCTGGACGCACGGGAGTTGAGGTGGAAGCGTCTCAGTTTCAAAGACAATCTGAAAAAACACCTGCCGGGAAGCTATAAGGCAGTGTTTCTGGTTATGAAGCGTGTCGATGAACAGGCGTTCGGCATGGCCATCAAGATCAGCTCCAACTGTTCGTTGCCGATCATCGCCGCCGGTCCGGAATGGACCCGCAGCAAGGTGCTGCGCGCCGTCAAATACGGGGTGACCGATATCTTGTTGACGCCTGCCGAAGATTCGGACATCGAAGAAAAAATAAACAACAATATAATCAGCCTGGCTGCGTGATCAGGATCGTCGCGACGATCCTTACAGCCACGTTCCTTCCAGCCCCTTTTTTTTGATCTTTTCCAGCAGGGTGGTCCGTTTCAAACACAGGAGGCGGGCCGCTTCCTTTTTGTTGCCGGCGGTGAATTTCATGGCCGTCAAGATCAGTTCGCTCTCGAACTCATTGATCAGGTCGTTGAAATCAACCGGGCCGCTGGCGAGATCGATTGACTGATCCTTTTCGGGCATGGCGAAGGCGGCAAAGAGATCGGCTCGTTCCTGGAGTATTTCATTCTCCAGGCCGTTATTGGGCCATAGGCTGCCGTCTGTTTCAGGTACCACTTCAGAGGCCGAGCGAAGGAATTTGTCGGGTAGGTCCTGGGGCCGGATTCTTCTGCCGCTATAAAGAATCGACATGTGTTGCACGAGGTTTTCCAGTTCGCGGACATTGCCGCGCCAGTCGTATTGCATCAACAGCGATACGGCTTCCGGCGAAAACGCGATTTTTTCCCGGCCGCGCTCGACAGTAAAGGCCTCGATGAAACGTTCGAGCAAAAGGGGGATATCTTCACAGCGTTCTCGCAGAGGCGGTACCTGGATCGGTACGACGCTGAGGCGATAGTAGAGATCTTCCCGGAAATCACCTTTCCTGACCAACGTTTCGAGGTCGCAATGGGTTGCGGCGACGATTCTGGTATCCACCGGAATCGCTTTGAGCGAGCCGACCGGTTCAAACTCCTTTTCCTGGAGAACCCTCAGGAGTTTGGCCTGCAGGGCGGGTTTCATATCACCGATTTCATCGAGGAAGAGGGTGCCCTGGTCGGCATATTGGATGCGTCCGGTCTTGTTCTGGCCGGCCCCGGTAAACGAACCTTTCAGGTGGCCGAACAACTCGCTTTCCAGCAGATCGTCCGGGATGGCGGCACAATTGACCGGCACGAAATTATGGACTCGCCGTTTGCTTTTGGCATGAATGGCCTTGGCCACCAGTTCTTTTCCGGTTCCCGATTCACCGCGAATCAGTACGGTGGCGTAGTCGTCCTGGGCGACCCGGTGGATCAGTTCAAACAGCATACTCATCGCGGGGCCGCCGCCGATAAAACCGGGGATTCTACGATTGGCGGCGGCCGCCCTCCGGACTGCGGTCGCCGGGCTATGGGCAAGTTTGGCCTGTAACCGTTTCATTGCCAGATCCACCTCGACCGGATCGAGTGGTGTGGTCAGGTAGAAAAAAACATCGAGTTCGATTGCCGTTTGCAGATGTGTTTGGCTGTCGGCAGCCAGCACCGGTATGATCAGCAGATCGGGATGATACGAGGCGATTTTACGCAACTGGGCCGCAAACGAGGCAGCGATGCCGTTGCTGTCGGAGATGATCAGGGCCTGGTGGACCTGCGCCCCCAATTCGGGCAGGACGCGATCTTCATTGACGCAGATCACCTCGCTGGTTGGCAGGATCTCCTGCATGGACTGGAGGATCACGGAGCATTGATCCTGGACGTGAACAGCGACAAGAATACGGGTGGACAGTTGACGAGTCATGAATAACCGGTACGATCACTCATCGTTTGCTTTGCATCAGATCTGCCAGCTTGCTGGAGGTGCGTCTCATGTTCAAGCTGAGCAGGCGGGCGATTTTCTGCATAATCTTGACGCCCAGTGCCGGCGATTTCTGGGTCAGCAGATCGAAGCCCTTTTCCGTGAGCGTTACCATGGTAGTCGGCTGTTTGGCCATGACCGTGGCCGAACGCGTCGATTTGTCAATCAAGGCCATTTCGCCGATCGAACTTCCCTTGGTTAATCGGGCTATTACCATGTTTTCGCCGGTCTCCGATTTTTTCAGGACCTCGAGGACACCGCTGACGACAAAGCCCATAAAGGTGCCGCGATCACCTTCAACGAACAAAAATTCACCACGCTGCAAGTGAATGAAACTCATGTGCCGGGCAAGGACGGTGAGTTCATCGACATGGAAACTGTCAAAAATGGGTAGGCTGACCAGAAAGTGTCTGGTATCCTCTTCAGATTCTGATAATTTGGTCTGCTGCATCATCCGTTATAAAGTAAGGGAACGTAAGTGATTGACACGTCGGCCGCTGCCCCGAAAAATCTGCTATAGTGTCCCAGCTTCGATCCGTCTGTCAAAAAACGGACACCATGCAAACTGGCTTTACTATATCACAGTCGAATATTCGATAACAAGATCATGTCCGGCATTTCTCAAGAAAAGGCAACAATTGGGAAAGCGATGTCTGTTACTGGAACGTATCGATCCGATGAAGGTTCAGAAAAATGACACAAACGAACGGTATCGGGATGGACACAACCGGGTTTCACTGCCGGTTCGGCAGCGTGTCGTTTATCTGCGCACTTCTGATGGTGAGCCTGACCGTGCTGCAGCCGGCTCGTGCCGAAAAACTGGAGATAGGCCGGAAAATTACGGTTCGCGCTGGCTCGGTTATTGACGGTGACTCGATAATGGTTAAGAAAGACAATCAGGATATCGAAGTCAGATTGTTCGGCATCGATGCGCCGGAGTTTGATCAACCAGGGTCGAAGGCTGCCAGACAACACCTTGCGGCGTTGGTCGCCGGTAGAGCACTTCTGATGGAAGTCATTGATCACGATGTCTACGGCCGAACCGTTGCCCTGATCAGCGCCGGAGTTGGGTCCGTTAACGAGGAACAGGTGAGAACCGGACAAGCCTGGGTGCACCCACGGTACTGCCGGATACCAATCTGTGATCGCTGGCGTGCTCAGCAGCAGCAGGCCTGTTCGCGCAAGATTGGACTGTGGCGACAGCAGCGGCCGGTGCCGCCCTGGCGCTGGAAAGCACAAAAAGCTACGCGTCGCTGACGACAGGGGCCATCGAGCGGAACGCATTGGCTGGGAGAGGGATGTTACGGTCGATGTCGCCATGCTCCGGAATCGGCGGCGGGCACCGGAAACGACAGAAACATGATGCTCCAGGACCATCTTCTGAAAGGATTTGTTATGAAAATCACAGCTCACAAAACGTTGGTGACGGTGCTGCTCAGCGGCGTAGTCGGAATCCTCTGCCAGCCCGGTCTCGGTATCGCCGGCGAGGAGGATGAACAGGTTCGAAACAACATCGATACCCTTATCAAAACAAATAGTTGCGCCGGCTGTGAGCTGCGGGGGGCCGATCTCAACCGGCTCGATCTGACCGGCGCTGATCTGCGTGATGCCGATCTCAGCGGTGCCTCACTCTACCTGGTCAACCTCGCTGACGCCGATTTGCGTGGTGCCAATTTGCAGGGAGCTCAGTTCGGCGGGGCCGATCTGGCCAATGCCGATTTGCGGGGCGCCGATCTGCAGGGTGCCGTTTTTGCCGGGGCCTATACCGTCGGCACGAAAATGGATGACGAACCCGGGCTGGCCGAGGCAGAGTTGGATACAGCCGAACCGGTTGCCGACGAACAGGACGTGCGTTCCGTTGACGGAGCTACCGAGGAAAAAGCCGGCCTTGTCGAGCAACAGGTCGATCCGATGGAGCGGCAACGGCCCGGATCGGGAGCGCTGCAAGCGCTGCCGGAGAAGCGAATCGCCCCTCCGTCCCCGGTGAAAATCGATGCCGATGCCTCCCCGACAACCAGTACCCGACCCGCGATTCCGGAAAACGCGCCGACTGTTGCCGGCGCTACTGAGCAGCCGGCAGCAGTCGGCGGGCAACAGTCGACAGACGATGGCCCGGTCGAGGCCGAAAATAACCGGCCGGACGATTTGCCGGCGAGTACCGATCAGGTGCAGGCAGAGCGCGGAGGAGTGGCTCCGGCCGATCCGGATGAAGACTTGGCCGCAGCCCTGGCCAGACTGCTGAACACCGGGTCCTGCTATCGATGCACTTTGGCCGGGGCTGATCTCAGCGGGAAAAATCTGAGCGAAGCTGATTTGGAGAGTGCTGATTTGACGGGGGCAGATCTGAGTGGAGCGAGCCTTAAAGGTGCCAACCTGAAAAATGTTTCGTTTCGCAACGCCACGCTGACCAAGGCACGGCTCGACAAGGCCGATCTCTACAAGGCCGACTTTTCAGGTGCCGATCTCAGCGGTGCTTCGTTTTCCGGGGCCGAAACGGATGAAGCTGATTTCAGTGGTGCGATCGGCTATCAGACAACTACTGATTGACCCCATGACGGGGCGTCACAACGAAGCCTGAAAATCGGCATCGTGGCCGCGGATGGGCTGGTTGGTCCTCCCTCCGACTGCTGCGCTATGGCCTGATTCTCCGCCCAGCCGGGCCTTCACGAGGCAGCCTCCGAGAGAACCAACCAGCCCGGGGAGTTCAGCCTGTGAAACTGATTTTCATATAATAAAACAAAGGTGGCGAACACCAGCGAGAACGGGCCGGCACGGTCGGAACTGACGGCAATTAATTGCCGTTTTCACAAAGGATGGTAATGGCCCTGGCGATACGCTCGTCTTCCGGCAGCGTATCGTCGGTCAACAGATCTTCTACCGCATCGATGAGTTGCTGCTTTTTGGCGACGGTCATTTCAAGATTTTGAATGGTTTCCGAAGCGGCGCTCTCGGTAACCGTCATCGCCTGCTCGATGTCCTTGGCGGAACGAAGAATGGTCTTGACGTTGGCGATTTTGTCGAGTCTGAGGAATAATTCATCGAAATTGATCGGTTTTTCCAGATAATCAGTAGCTCCTTTTTTCATCGCTTCCACCGCCGAATCAATCGAGCTATGGGCGGTAATCAGCACCACCTGGGTATCCGGATAAAGGTTTTTCGTGATCTCCAGAACCTCGATTCCCCCAATGCCGCCCGGCATCATCAAATCGGTGAGGACGACGTCGAACGGTTGTTCCCGGAGCGCGGCTTCCGCCTGTTGGCCGTTTTCGGCAACCGACACGACATAGGACTGCTTGGCCAGTCGTTGTTCAAGCAGGCGCCGGATAACCGGGTCGTCGTCGACAACAAGAATCGTGAGATTTTCCATGGCTGGGTACCTTTTGCTAAGACTTCTGGTAAAAGATCGTGCGCAAGTGCCGTTTCGGGACGAACCGAGGGCACACACCGGTCAACGATTCGGTGGAACCGATAACCAGGAACCCATCATCGGCCAGGCTGTCGGCGATCTTGTTGAAGAGAACCTTGCGATCTTCCAGAGTAAAATAGATGGCCACATTACGACAGAAGATGATATCGAATTTGCCGAGGCCCGTGAACGGTTGCATCAGGTTGTACTTGCGGAAGCTGACCATCGAACGAATCTCATCCTTGATCTTCCATGAGTCGCCAAATAACGTGAAATAGCGCTGCAGGGAACGTTGATCAAGGCCTCGTTCAATTTCGAAGCGGTTGTATTTCCCATAACTGGCCTGGGCGAGAGCGGCATCGGAGATATCGGTACCGAGCAGAGTGAACTGATACCGGGGAAGATCCCTGACCAACTCTTTGATGATAATGGCGATTGAATAGAGTTCCTGACCCGTAGAGGCCGCGGCACTCCAGATCTTGACCGGCGTTTTCAGGTTCGGCGCGGCAGGGGTGCGTGCGTCGATGATTTCCGGCAGCATCTTGTGCTGCAGTAGTTCGAAGGGTGCTTTGTCCCGGAAGAACAGCGTCTCGTTGGTCGATATCGCATCGACGATCTGGCGCTCGATGGTTTTACTGCCGTCCGAGCGCGCCTTGTTGTAGAGTTCTTGGTACGACGCGCAGCCGAGTTTTTCGGCAATCGAGCTGAGCCGTGTTTCAAAGAGATAGGATTTGCTGTGATCGAGATATATGCCGGAGACGCTGTGGATGTACTGCGCGATGACCTTGAGTTCGCCGGTCTGGATCTTCAGCATGAGGCACCCGGCGACACGATCGCGGCAAATGTTGGCAACTCCTCTCGGTGGGGCGCTGAGCGCACATAACCCGTCGGTGAGACAGCAACGATATCGTTGCTGAACATAGTGTTCGCTCGCCTTGATTTTACATGATCATTCGAATGTTTCAAGGCATCCCTCTGGGCTTAGGTTTTAACCGTTTTGATGATTTCGTCAGCGATCCTGCCGAGTGGGGCGACGACATCGACCAGCTTCTGTTCGATCGGGGCCTTGGGCATGCCGAAGACGACACACGTCTCTTCGTTTTGAGCGATGATCCGCGCCCCTTTGCTTTTCAAGGTCTGCAGCCCCTTGGTGCCGTCGGAACCCATGCCGGTCATGATCACCGCTGTAGCCCGGTTGACGTAGTAATCACCAATGGAACGGAAGAGATAATCGACTGACGGCTTGCACGAGTTTTCCGGAGGATCGTCGGTAATTTTGATAACTCGATTGGTGCCGTCCGCCGCGGCGACGATTTTCATCTGCTTGCCGCCGGGGGCGATGTAGACGATGTTGGGCATTAGCGGTTCCCTCTCACTGGCCTCTTTGACGGTCAAACGACACTTTTTATCGAGACTGGCGGCCAGCGACCTGGTAAAGACCGGCGGCATGTGCTGGACGACGAGAATCGGAACGCCGAGGTCGGCAGGAAGTCCCGGCAGCATCTGGCCAAGCGCGTTTGGGCCGCCGGTCGAAATACCGATGACGACAATCTCCGATTTCGTTTTCCGTTCCGGGGTTCGTGTGGCAACGGGCATCGGGCGGGCCGGAGGAACCGCCGTTCGGGACCCGTCGCGCCCTCTCGCTCCGGTGGGTCGCTGCAACCCGGCTCGTCCGGAAACCATCCCGGCCGCGATCCGGGAACGGGCAAAGGCCTCGATCATCGGCTGCAGCATCTCTTTAAGCTGCCGCTTCCCGTCAGCCTGGCCGGCGCTTTGCTGCGGTTTCAGCAGGAAATCGAAGGCGCCGAGGTCGAGGGCGCGCATGGTCATGTCGCTGCCTTCGGCGGTCAGTGTCGAGAGCATGATAACGCCAACATCGAGCCTTTGCCGGCGGATCTCCTGGAGCACTTCGATGCCGTTCATCACCGGCATTTCTATGTCGAGGGTCAGCAGATCAGGCTTCAGGCTGGCGATCTTGGCAACGGCGATCTTGCCGTTATGAGCGACACCGGCAAGTTCGGCGCAGGGGAGTTCCTCGATGATATCGGAAACCGCCTTGCGGTAGACAATGGTATCGTCGATGACGAGAACGCGGATTTTTTTCGTTGGAATCATCTCTTGCCGATCATTCCTCGATGCTGAGGACTTTGTCGACGTCGAGGATGCCGATCAGCGTCTGCTCGGTCTTGTAGACACCGGTAAAGAAATCTCCCTGAATGCCATGCATGTTGGCTGGCGCGGATTCGCGCCGCTCCATGTCGGCACTGACCACATCGCTTATCTGCCGAACCAGCAGTCCGACGTGACCGCTGGAATCGTTGACGATGATATTGCGGGAATCCTGGTTGATTTCGGTCTCGCCGAGGCCGATTTTTTTTCCCAGGTCGATTATCGTAACAATCTGGCCGCGCAGATTGAGGATACCGATGACGTATTCAGGGGCCTGGGGCACCTTGGTCATCTGTGTCAGTTTATTGATTTCCTGAATTTTGAGGATATCCATGCCGCATAAGGCGTCACCGACATAAAAGGTGGCAAGTTCTACCATCCGTTTTACAGAATCAGTCTTCTTTTGTGCCATAATAGTCTGTCCCTGTGCTGATAATGACGGCGCGGTCTCCGCTCATGTCCCCGATCTGTCTGACTGGTGCAAAGCTGCTCAGCGACCCCGTTTGACAAAATCATGAACGGAGGCCATGAGTCGCTCCTTGTCAAGTTTGATGTGGTATTCGTCGATGCCGACCGATTTTCCCTTGGCGATGTCTTCTTCCCCGGCCAGCGTGGTCAGCGCAATAACCGGTAAACCGGAGAATCGCTGATCGGACTTGATCCGCTGGGTCAGCTGAAATCCATTAAGATTAGGCATTTCAATATCGGTAACGACGAGAGCTACGTCCTGATGGTGCTCTTCGAGGAGATCCCAAGCGACCTGGCCGTCCTCTCCTTCAAGGATATGGTAGCCGGCTTCGGAGAGATAGCCTTTGACCTGATTACGGAAGAAATTGGAGTCCTCGGCTATCAGGATAGTCGGCGGTTGGGTGCCGCTCTTTTCGTTGAACTCGAACACTTCCCGGTTCTCGAACCACTCGGGATGCAAGGTTTGCGTCAGTTCAAAGACATTGACCAACATCGTCGTGTGCCCATTGATGATGGCCGATCCCATGATACCGGTCTGCTTCAGGGTCGATTCGTCGATGTCGGCGCTGATTTCCAGGGCATCGATCGGGCCAATGGCAAGCAAACCGACGGTGCGCGAAGCGATGTGAAAAACGACCACCAGGAGATCCTCGTGATCCGCCAGCGGTTTGACCATGGCCACGTCATCAACGCACATCAAAGAAAGACTGCCGTCTCGATATTGCATGACGCGCTTGCCGCCGACAATCTCAACTTCACTGCGCTTGATTTTCTCAATCCGGTCGACCTGATTGAGCGGCACGGCGAATTGCTCGTCTTCGGCGCTGCGGAAGACCAGCAATGCCTGCCGGTCTTTTTTCGACTTGACCGCTTCTTCTGCGGCAATGGCAAGTTCGGTAGCGCGATCGCTGCCGTCAACCGAGGTCAGCCTCGCCATTCTGGCGAGATTGGCGACGTCAAGGATCAACGCGATGCGGCCGTCGCCCATGATGGTGGCCCCGGCGTATCCTTTGCACTGCTGCAGGTGCCGGCCGAGCGGTTTGATGACGATCTCTTCGGAATCCTGCAATTTGTCGACGATCAGGCCGTACTTGATCGAGCCGGTGGAGACGACGACGATGTTCAGGGCACTGGCCGCAGAGGTGCGTCGATCTTTGACGGAGCGGTCATGCCGGCTCGATTCGGCGTTCGCGCGATCCTCCTGCGCTTGGGTTTTGTCCATAAACAGCGGTGATTCCTGGCTACGCCGGTCACTGATTAGTTGTCGGCGATCGCTTTTGAACATATCTTCTTTCGGGTCGTAGTAGGTGCGGTCGGCGCCGATCACGTCGGAGAGGCGGATCAGCGGCAGCAGATTGCCTCTGAGCCTGACCACTTCAGCAGTGCCGACCCGTTCGATGCGCTCCTTGACCTGACTGGCGGGAATGCGCAACAATTCTTCGAGGTTGACCTGCGGGATAGCGTATCGCTCGTCGGCGGTCATGATGATCTGGCAGGGAATGATGGCCAGAGTCAACGGCAGTTTGACGGAAATGGTGGTTCCCTGACCGACCTCGGAGATGATGTCGACATGGCCGCCGAGTTTGTCGAGGTTGGTCTTGACGACATCCATGCCGACACCGCGGCCGGAAACGTCAGTAACTTCTTTGGCGGTGGAAAATCCGGGCAAAAAGATCAGGTTGACCTTTTCTTTTTCCGACATCGCCTGGGTCTGCTCGAGGGTGAGCAGACCCTTGTTCACCGCGCTGGCGGCAAGGGCGTCGCCATCGATGCCACGGCCGTCGTCGACGATTTCAATAACGACCTGGCCGGCTTCATGGAAGGCCTTAAGCTGGACGACACCGGTCTCCGATTTGCCGGCCTTGCGGCGCTCGTCGGGAAGCCCGATACCGTGGTCGACGGAGTTGCGCACGAGGTGTGTCAACGGATCGTTGATCGCCTCGATGATTGTTTTGTCCAGTTCGACGTCCTTGCCGATAATGGTCAAATCGATTTTCTTGCCGAGCTTTTTCGAAAGGTCTCTGACGACCCGGGGAAACTTGTTGAAGACGTTGCCGATCGGTTGCATCCGGGTCAGCATGATCGCTTCCTGCAACTCGGACGTGATCAGATCGATCCGCTGGCCGACCGCCTCCATATTGCGGAAATCTTCGCCGCCGATGGTCTGCAATAGTTGATTGCGGCTCAGCACCAGTTCTCCTGCCAGGGTCATCAATTGATCGAGCAGGCTGACATGGACTCGAATCGAGGTTTCCATCTTGCCCTTGGAGCTGCCGTTATCCCGGTTCGAAACGGTTTCCGCCGTCAGGTCGGCAGGGTCGTCGATATCAGCGGTGAGGTGCGGATGTTCGATCTGATCCTCAGGGTCGCTTGCGCTCTCTTCTTCCGAGGCCGTGGCCGCCTCGAGTTGCTCGGCTGCTTCGGCTTCTTCAATTGCCTCGTCTTTATCTTCCGCCGGTTCGACGGAGAGCGGGGGGGCAGGGGCTGCTTCCGGCTCAGCCGGGGTCGTTATCTTCGTCTTCGTTTTCCGGGCTTCGGAACGTTCCGCAGGTTGGGCGAACTCATGGTTTGCGATCGCGTTGAGTGGGACGAGATGTGATTCGATATCCACATCGTTGCTGTTTTGCACATCCTCGATCATTCGCTGCAACTGATCCGAGGCGAGCAGCAATACATTGACGATTTCCGGGGTGGGCACGAGCGTCTTGCTGCGAATCATGCCCAGGACGTTTTCCATGGCATGGGATAGTTCCTGGATCGTCGTCAATCCCATAAATCCGGCGCCACCCTTTATGGAATGGGCGGCGCGGAAGACTTTGTTGACAAGGTCCTCGTCGACATCGGCGGCATTTTCTTCAATAGATAACAGGTCGTTTTCTATATCGGCGAGATGTTCCAGCGATTCTTCAATAAATCCCTGTAAAATTTCGTCATCTTCAATGTGCATAAATCACCCCTGCAGCGAAATGGTTATTCTAATCAGTTAATTCTATACATAGTGAATAATGAAAGTACAGGAATTTTTCTGAAAGGCAGGATAGGCAGGGGATCGTCGGGTGTCGGGGAGCACTTGCTGGTGAGTCAGGGCTGGGAGAATTTTTCTATTGCCACGACGGTGAGTTCGTAGGTGAGATGATGGCCGGCCAATGGGTGGTTGTAATCGAGCACCACCGTCTCGTCGTGCACCTCGATAATGGTCGCCGGGACCGAATGCTGTTTGCCGTCACGTTCGACCTTTTGTGAGATGAGCATCCCCGCTTTAGGTTCGAACCGATGTCCGATGGTGTTTCGGGGGACTTCGTGAAGCAGGTTTTTCATCCGGGGACCGTATCCTTCGTCGGGATCCACTCGTACCGTTCTCGTTTCTCCGATCTTCATGCCGGTCAAGGTCTGTTCAACGGACGGTGGCAATTCTGCATCCCCGATACGCAGCGACATCGGCTTGTCTGCGGGTACCCTCATAAAAACTGCACCGTTATCCAGTTTTCCGATGAAGGTAAGAGTGATCCGATCTTGATTTTCTACTATGGGTTCCATGTTCCCTCGATGCTCTTGCTTATTGCTCTGCTGGTGTCTTCTCAACGCGCCAGTAAAAAATGATTGTACAGCAACGCGTCACCATCTTATTTCTCGGTGGTCGACAATACTAGTGACTGGAGTGATGCGTGTCAAATTTTCTCAGCGGTTTTCTTGACAAAAGGTGTTCGGCCCCCTAATGTAGGGTGCCCCGGCCAGACGGGTTCTCACCGCCTGGCGTTGCGGGCATCGGGATAACCGGTACAACAGAGCAAACACAGGCATGGCGGGTATGATACAACTCAATTTCAGCAAGTCGGCGGACGGGCTGTTGCCGGCAATTGTCCAGGAAGCGGAAACCGGTCGCATTTTGATGCTGGCCTATATCAATCAGCAGGCCTTCACAGAAACGCTGGTGACCGGTTATGCCCATTATTGGAGCCGGTCCCGGCAAACATTGTGGCAGAAGGGCGAGACATCGGGGCATCGGCAGGAGATAGTCGAAATTCTTGTTGATTGCGACGAAGACACGATCGTTTACGTCGTTCGTCAACAGGGCGGGGCAGCCTGCCATAAAGGATATCCCTCCTGTTTTTATCGACGGGTCGAAGACGGGGCGCTGCAGGTTGTCGAACAGCGTGTTTTTGATCCTGAAACTGTATACAAAAAATAGCGGACAGCTGTTTCAGCGCCGATACGACCGGGTGACAAGATGCAGGTATTGAAATTAGGGCTTCCCAAAGGAAGCCTGGAAAAAGCGACGATCGAGTTGTTCGAAAAAGCAGGCTGGCTGATTAAGCCGGCAGCCAGGAATTATTTTCCCAAAATCGACGATCCAGAACTCGATTGTTCGATCTGTCGTCCCCAGGAAATGTCGCGCTATATCGAAGGGGGAATGCTCGACGCGGGCATTACCGGAAAAGACTGGACCGAGGAGAACGAGTCCGAGGCGGTGATTGTTGCCGACCTGATTTATTCGAAAGTCAGTAATAAACCGACAAGGTGGGTCATTGCCGTTGCCGGAGATTCAGAAATCAGGTCGATCGAAGACTTGCAGGGAAAGCGGGTAGCTACCGAGTTGGTCAATGTTACCCGAAGGTTCTTTGCGTCCCGCAATATCGCCGTCGATATCGAATTTTCCTGGGGAGCCACGGAGGCAAAGGTGGTTTCAGGACTTGCCGATGCAATCGTCGAGGTTACCGAAACGGAGAGCACCATTCGCGCCCACGGTCTGCGAATCATCCACGAGTTGATGGAGTCGAACACCCAGCTGATTGCCAACAAAGACGCATGGAACGACCCGTGGAAGCGGCAGAAGATAGAAAATATCTCGTTGCTGCTGCAGGGGGCGCTGAGAGCTGATCGTATCGTCGGCCTGAAGATGAATGTGGAGAACACCAATCTCGATCAACTGGTCAGCATCCTGCCCAGTCTCAATGCGCCGACGATTGCGCCGTTGTACCAGTCGACATGGTTTTCCGTGGAAACCGTTGTTTCTGAAGATATCGTCCGGGATCTCATTCCCCGCCTGATTGCCAGGGGCGCCGAGGGAATTATCGAATATCCGCTCAACAAGGTCATCTGAAGCGATGGAATTCTTCGAGACCGCGTTCGTCGTCAGCGCCCATCGTCTCGACCAATTACCGCAGGATAATCTACCGGAGATTGTTTTTGCCGGCCGCTCCAATGTCGGCAAGTCAAGCCTGCTCAATACCCTGCTTAACCGCAAACAGCTGGTAAAAGTCAGTTCCCGTCCCGGCAAGACCACCGGACTCAACTATTTCCTCGTTGAAAACGCTGCCTATTTCGTCGATTTGCCGGGTTACGGCTATGCCAAAGTCGGCAAAGATCTCCGCACCCAATGGGGCAAACTGATCACCTCCTACCTGCAGACCCGCAGTCAAATAGCCTGCGTTGTGGTCATCATGGATCTGCGGCACGGGGTTAAGCATCTCGACAGCGAGCTGCTGGGCTGGCTACGCCAGCACGGTGTTCCGTTTCTCACCGTCTACACGAAGGCCGACAAGCTTTCCGGAAACGAACGGAGCAGAAACAGTAGCCTGCTCGATGCCGGACATGGTTTGCGACCGGACGAGAGAATTATCTTTTCCGCGACCAGCAGGCTCGGCCGCGAACCACTTATTGAACGACTCCAGACCATTGCCGGCATCGCCAAGCGATGAGGCACAACTTGCACATCGTTGCTGTTTGCCAGAGGTGTCGTCAATCGGCGAATCTGTGCTCGAATCGACGTCTGTTCCTGGTAAATTCTCTTGAACAGATCTGCTTAATGCATTAAGTTCCCAGTTCATCCGACGTATACTCATTCAGAGGAGAGATGAACCATGTCCCCATTTTCCCACCTTCCCTGCTGGACTATCATGAATTGTGCCGAAGACAAGGAGTGCCCTGCCAAGCTGAACCCGCACAAGGATTGCTGGGAGGTGTTCAGTGAGGTCGACAGTACGGCCTTCAACATCTGCCAGGACTGTATCGTTTTTCTCTCCCGTCAGGAAGAATCGGTGCTGTCCCACCAGGAGATGGAGCAGATCATGATGAGAAAGGGAATCGACATTTCGACGATGGCCTTTCCCTGTCGAGGCAGGATCGATCACTAAGCCGGATTTCCCCAGACACCTTCCCGGTACGTTACGTTATCCGCCGGTGTTGATATCAATCCGCGTCGCGCTTGAGCACGGAAAGAAACGCGCTTTGCGGAATTTCGACATTGCCGACGGTTTTCATCCGCTTTTTTCCCGCTTTCTGTTTTTCCAGCAGTTTTCGCTTTCTTGTAATATCGCCGCCATAACATTTGGCGGTCACGTCTTTGCGCAGGGCGGAGACATTAGTCCGGGCGATGATCGTTGTGCCGATGGCTGCCTGGATGGCGATCTTGAACATCTGTCGCGGGATTTCTTCCTTGAGCTGCTCGCAGGCGCTCAGTCCGCGCTCCCTGGCGTTCGAGCGGTGAACCAATTGAGAGAGGGCGTCCACGACCTCACCGTTGACCAGGATGTCGAGCTTCACCAGATCGCTTGAGCGGTAATCGAGCAGTTCATAATCGAAGGAACCGTACCCCTGGGTGATGGATTTCAGGCGATCATAAAAGTCGTAGATGACTTCGCCGAGCGGCAGTTCACAGGTGAATTCGATACGGCCCGGCGTCGGGTAGTGATAGTTGGTATTTTCCCCGCGCCGTTCCATGCACAGATTCATCACCGCCCCCATATATCGTTCCGGAATCAGGATCGATGCCTTGATATACGGTTCTTCGGTCCGGGCTATCTTGGAAGGGTCGGGGAAATGGGCCGGATTGTCGACCATGATCTCGGTCTGATCGGTCAGCGTAAAACGATACCGGACCGACGGCACTGTCAGAATCAGGGAAATATCGAATTCCCGTTCGAGCCGTTCCTGGACGACTTCGAGATGCAGCAGACCGAGAAATCCGCAACGAAAACCAAAACCCAAGGCAGCGGAAGAGTCTTTCTGGAAGGAGAGGGCGGCATCGTTGAGTTGCAGTTTCTCCAGTGCTGCGACCAGATCTTCGTAATCGTCGGCAGCAATCGGATAGAGCGAAGAAAAGACGACCGGTAAGACTTCACGGAAACCGGCGAGCGGAACAGCGCACGGCCTGTCCCGCAACGTGATCGTGTCGCCGGGTTTGGCGTCACCTACCGATTTGATACCGGCCAGGATGTAGCCGACTTCACCGGCGCTCAATTGTTTGCACGGCTCCTTGCGCAGACGAAACAAGCCGACTTCTTCGACCCGATGAGACGCCCCGGTAGACATGAGGACAATCTGGTCCCCTTGCTTGACGCTGCCGTTGATAATCCGGCACGATATTACGGTGCCGCGATAGGAATCGTAGGTGGCGTCAAAGATACGGGCCTGTAGCGGAGCGTCGATGCTGCCCTTGGGAGGGGGCAGATGGGTGACGATGGCTTCCAAAATCTCGGCGACTCCGGTCCCGTTCTTGGCAGAGCACATTTGAATAAGGTCGGCTTCGAGTCCGAGATCCTCTTCGATCTGGAAGGTTACCCGTTCCGGTTCGGCCGAGGGCAGGTCGATCTTGTTGATCACCGGAATCACGACAAGATCGTTTTCCATCGCCAGATAGAGATTGGCCAGCGTCTGGGCCTCGACGCCCTGGGCCGCATCAACGAGCAACAGGGCGCCTTCGCAGGAGGCCAGGGCCCGGGAGACCTCATAGCTGAAGTCGACATGGCCCGGTGTGTCGACCAGATTCAGGGCGTAAGTGTTGCCGTCGCGTGCCGTATAGGGCAGACAAATTGTCTGACTTTTTATCGTGATACCGCGTTCCCGTTCGATGTCCATTGTATCGAGCAGCTGGTCCTTGAATTCGCGGGCAGTCACCAGGTCGCACAGTTGGATCATGCGGTCGGCAAGGGTCGACTTTCCGTGGTCGATATGGGCTATTATGCTGAAATTACGGATATGGTTCATCATTGTTTACGAAAAGATAACTGGCTGGAAGAAGATTGGTCAGCGTTCGGGTTTTTGCAAACCAGGACGAGCCATTTGCAAAACAATCTTTTCGCCCAAACTCTGCGTTATGATCAAAATTTTATCCTCGGAATATCAACTATATGCCTGTGGTAAAATTTTTCGCATGCCTTGATTATGAACGAAAATCTAAGTTTTGCAAAAGGCTCAGGACTTCTATCATTAAAACTGAAAAATAAAAAATAAAATATTCTCTACCCGATGGATGTGGTAGGATGGACTGTGGTGCAGGGGGGCCTAAAACAAGACCGTGGACATAGCAATTGCACTTTTTCTCTGATGAAGTAAAATAACAGTTTTTTCAAGAAATGACCAGGGGTACCGTGGAGCCTCGAATAATAGTATGAGTAGAGACGACAACACAACAACGGTGGATCTGGAGGAACACGAAAATCCGCTGATCTCTGTTCCCGACGATGAGAACCTGCCGGCGCTCAGCAACCCGGCCCTCCATCGATATCTCCAGGAAATCAGCCAGTATGAGTTATTATCCCGTGAAGAGACGGAAGAGCTGGCGATACGATTTCGAGAAACCGGCGACCCGAATGCTGCCTACCGGCTCGTTTCCTCGAATCTTCGACTGGTTGTCAAAGTTGCCATGGATTTCCAGAAATACTGGATGCAAAATTTCATGGATCTGATCCAGGAAGGAAATGTCGGACTAGTTCAGGCCACAAAGAAATTCGATCCCTATCGAGGCGTTAAATTTTCCTATTACGCAGCTTATTGGATTAGGGCCTATGTGCTCAAATTCATAATGGATAATTGGCGTTTGGTGAAAATCGGCACGACCCAGGCTCAGAGAAAACTCTTTTTCAGTCTCAACAAAGAAAAGAAACTTCTCGAGGCGCAGGGCTTTCAACCGGAACCCAAACTGCTTGCCGAACGGCTCAACGTCAAAGAAAAAGAAGTCGTGGAGATGAGCCAGCGGATGGACAGCTGGGATGTTTCCCTGGAAAGTCCGGTCAAAAACGATTCAGACGACGAGCAGAAAAGCTTTATTCCAAGCGACGACCCGAGCATCGAATCACGGATCGCCGGCCGGGAAATGAAGCAGCGGCTCCAGGAGTTGCTCGAGAAACTCAAGGAAAATCTCAACGATAAAGAACGGATGATCCTCGAGGAGCGATTGCTGACCGACGAACCACTGACCCTGCAGACCATCGCCGATAAATTTGCCATCTCCCGGGAACGGGTTCGTCAGATCGAAGTCAACCTCCTTGCGAAAATGAAGAAGTACCTCGAGGCAGAAATGCCTGACATCGTCGATTTCTTCGACGGAGAAAAAATCATCGTCAACACCTCCGGGTCTTCACCGTCCTGAGTGACGGCCGCTCGTTTCCCGTCAACCTCTGCCTTTTCGCCGGCCAATGAACGTACCGTTGCTCGACCTGAAGCCGCAACTCGACGAGTTGCGTGAAGAGATCATCGAAAAGGTGATCGAAGTTATCGACTCGACGCGTTATATCCAAGGACCCGAAGTCGATGCCCTGGAAGCGGAGGTGGCCGACTATTGCGGCGGGGCTCACGCGATCGGCGTCTCCAGCGGTACCGACGCGTTGCTCGTGGCGTTGATGGCACTTGACATCGGTCCCGGCGATCAGGTCCTCACCACCCCGTTTTCTTTTTTCGCGACCATGGGTGTTATCCTTCGCCTCGGAGCACGTCCGGTGTTTGCCGATATCGACCCGGTGTCCTTTAATATCGATCCGAACCAGCTGGAAATCGCGCTGGCGCAAGATCGTGATCGCCGGATCAAAGCGGTAATCCCGGTTCATCTCTACGGCCAATGTGCCGAGATGACGAAAATTGTTTCCTTGTGTGAACACTATCGGGTACCCCTCGTCGAGGATGCCGCGCAGGCGATCGGTGCAGAGGTGCCGTTTTCTCGTCCCGGATCGTCACCTGCCTGGCGTCGAGCCGGGACGCTCGGTATCGCGGGCTGTTTTTCTTTCTTTCCGAGCAAAAACCTCGGAGGAATCGGCGACGGCGGTATGGTTATCAGCCAGGATCCGGATATGGCAGCGAAAATCAGGTTGTTACGCAATCACGGAGCCTACCCGAAGTATTACCATGCCCTTGTCGGCGGGAATTTCCGTCTCGACCCGATTCAGGCGGCCGTACTGCGTGTTAAACTTCCCCAACTTGACGTCTGGCATGCCCAGCGACGAGAGAACGCGCATCGTTACGACGAATTGTTCACGGCGAGCGGTTTGTTAGGCAATGGACGTATCTCGTTGCCCCGCGCCGTTTTTGCCGATCAGGCCGCAAAGCAGACGAAAGAAGTCAACTACCATATCTACAACCAGTATGTTATCAGGGTACAGGAGCGGGATGCCATGCGGATATGGTTGCAGGACAGCGGGGTGACCACCGAGATTTACTACCCGCTCGGCCTTCACCAGCAGCAGTGCCTGCAGCCGATTTCATCTTCCGTCCCGATGCCTCACACCGAACAGGCAGCCCTGGAAACGTTGGCTCTGCCAATCTTTCCGGGCCTGACTGAGGAAATGCAACACCATGTCGTGCAAACCATTCAGGCGTTTTACGGCTAGCCGGCGTGGTATCACCCAGTTGGTGCACGATACCCGACAGCCATGTCCTTTGATCACCAGGTATCGCCCTGTCATACCGGATCACGTGACGCCGTAAAAATGGCCTGCAGCCGGCGTCCGCAACACCCACGCCCGATCCGGTATCATGCCGGCCCGGCGCTTGCTCTGCTCTGGACGCTTTTCCTGGCAGGCTGCTGGTCTCTTCTGCCCGGTATCCGGCCGGCAGTCTGTCTGCCGCTTGCTCCTGAAAAAACAATCACCATCGTCACCCGAGATGGTGAGCAACCGGCCTGGAAACATTTCTGGGACAGAGCCCGTGAATTGGTCAAGAAAGAGCAATACGAAGCGGCAATCACATCCTATTTGTCAGTTCTTGAAGAAAAACCGCATATCGAGGAAGTCAGATGGGAATTGTGCAAAGTATTGATTACCGTCGGCGATTACGAGCGGGCGTCCTGGTATCTGGAAGGTCTTTTGGAACTTGATCCGACAAGGAACGACTATTTGATCAGTGCAGGAACGCTTGCGCTTGCCAAGAACGACAATGAACGCGCCTTTGAACTTTTTGGTCAGGTACTCGAACAGGACCCGTTTTCCAGTCAGGCAAACGAAGCACTGACCGGGATGGTGCAGTCCTTGAGAAACCGGGACCGGGTGGATCTCGCTATCCCGCTGATGGAGCAGTTGTATCAACGCGGCAGCGCAAACCCTGAGCTGATTCTCGATCTGGCCCGTGCTGCGGAACGAATTGGAGACTATGACAAAGCGTGTCATTACTACGCGGTGTTGGTCAAGAAATACCGGGTTGCTCCGACAATCCTCGAGGAAGCGGCCGAACTCTTTAAGAATCGGTCACGGATCGATGATGCCGCCGCTCTCTGGCAGAGATTGCTCGAAGAACGACCGGATGACCTGTTTTACCACGAAAAGCTTGCCGATTACCGTATCGATCGCGACCAGAAGCGCCTGGCCTTGCCCCATCTCCTGGCCCTGGTCGAACACGGCATCAGGCGCGAAGAGCTGCTGCCTGTCATCGCCGATATCTATTTGTATGAGGAAGGACGTATAGACCGGGCTCTGGCCTATTTCGAGCAATACCGAAATGAGTTTCCGACCGGAAAAGATGTTTCCGCTCGGATCGCCGACATCCAGCTGATCCTCGCCAATGATCTGTTGACCATTGTCGAGAATAACGGCGCCTGGATGCTCTGGCGTGATCTTGCCACGGTAACCCCCGATCGAATCGGCATTTACCGGGCAATGGCGGGGTTATTGGAAAAACTCGGCAAGCGACAGGAACTGGCCGAGGTACTGCAAATCATCGTATTGCACGAGCCAGGTGATACCGATTCGTTGAGCATGCTTGCCCGGCTCTACCTTGATGACAAACAATTTGCTTCATGTATCTCGTTGCTGCAGACGCACCGGAGCAGGGACGATTTTCCCGTGCCCCTGCAGCTGACTCTGGCCCGGTGCCAGCGCGGCGCTGGTGACGATGTAGAACAATTAAATAGCCTTGTTGCTTATCTGCAGCACCGTTCGAGTGATCTGAACGTCCGGGGTGACGCTATCAAACTCGCCGGCCGTCTCGGTTTTATCGACACGGTGGAAAAGCTGAAGACGGATGCGTCCGCCGCGGTGGAAAAGACGCCGGTACTGCTGCGGGCTTATCTTGATGCACTGATCGCCAACCACCTCTACGCGACAGCGCAGCGTGCGATCGATAACGTTTTGGTGCGGCTTGGCGACGATCCGCAGAATCGGTCGCTGCTTCTCCGCCGGAGGGCTGAAATTCTCGCCGTTCGCGGCAATTCGTATCAGGCTGAAGAAGTCTTACGATCGCTGCTCGCCGAGCAGCCTGACTCTCCTGAGGCACTGCTGTCTCTTGCCGGATTCGCACTGGATCGACACGATTATAACGGCGCTGCCGTCTGGTTGGCGGCAGCGGAACAACTAGCCGGCACAAAAGTTGCCGGTGACATCGGAGCGACACGCAAACCAACGCTTTTCCATCTCCAAGCCAAACTGCGCTGGTATACCGGCAATCGACAACAGGCTCTGAACCAGCTCTTCCAATACTTTACCAACACCAGACCGACAAAGCCGCTCAGTGGTGTCGAGCAGGATATGCTGCTTTTTTTCATGGGTGTTTTTTTACAAGAACGGCAGGCGGCAGCTGAAACAGCTCGTTTTAAGGAACTGCTGCAAAACGTAAAACCGGAAAGACTGGCCGGAGTGTTGTCAGAACTACTGAGCGGCGGTCCTGAGATCAAAGACGAAACGATTGACGCACTGTCCCGGCATTTGAAGGCGCTTCCGCTCGCCGAGCGTCTCGATACGTGTCACATCTTGATCGGGCTCCAGCAGCCACAGGCAGCGCTTGCCATCGGTGAGCGGGTTCAGCGCGATCTTCCCGAAACTCTCCGGGCTCGCGTTTTAGTTGCCCAGGCCCTCTCCGCTTCAGGCAAACACGAGCGGGCCGAACGGGAATTTCTGGCTTTGTATCAGCAGCTTCCCAATGAACAATCCTTTTCCGAGGAGGCTGAACAGCTGGCTGTACTGCTCGGACGGCCGAAAGCGAGGTTAACCGGAGCCGGGCGCATCGACGAGCCGGAGGACATCCTTGCCGATCCCCGATCGGCTGTCCTTCAGGCCCGGTCTTTATGGTCCGAGGATCGCTGGGACGAAGCTTTGAAACTCTATGGAACGGTACAGCAGGTTCTCGACAAGCAGGTACTCGGCGTCCTGGAGAGAATAAAAAGTACCGAAACCTTTCGTCGTACGTTTCCCGAATCGGCGCGCCGGATGGTCCTGATTTCCAAAGGAGACGAAGAGATGCTCGACGAGATCATGTCTCCCTCTTTTTTCGTGGCTGCCAGAACCGAGGATATCGTCGATCTGGCAGCGTCGTCCTACGCTTCTTATCGCTGGTGGAAGATCATCAACAAGGAGCGTGAAGCAAAGCTGGCCATCAATGCCCGGGAATTCTACCAGGCTGAACGTACCTATCAAGAATTGCAGGATATTGACGAGTCGGCGGTACAATCATCCTATGCAGATCTGGCAACAATTTACAGCCGTCTGGGCAAACGCCAGAAGGAAGCGCAGCTTTTCGAGAAACTGAAGGAAAGCCAGCAGGAGGTACCGGTCCTCAAAGAGGCGGCAGAAAAAATCGTGCGTCAGCGACAGCCTCACCTGTCATTGGACTCGCGATACCGTGAAGAACAGGGCCGCGATGGACACATCGATATCACGCAAGGGTATGCCGGAGCGAACGTGCAATTCAACCCTGCCGTTTTTCACGAAGCGGGTGCCTGGTTCGGCCGCAATGAATACGGTAACAGCGATGCCTCCACATTGGCCAAAAGCGTGTATATCAGTGGCCGATACGCCCTGCAATTCAATGAATATCTGAAAGGGGAGATCAATGCCGGGTTTGAGGATTTTGACACCGACGGTAAATCGTTTGTCGTGTTCGATATCGGGCTTGAGGGAAATCTTGAAGAAAAGGTCAATATCTTTGTCTCACTGAACCAGCGTCCGGTGGCGGATACCATAGAATCCCTGACTGCCGGACTGTACAAAAAGCAGTTCAGGTCCGGTATCACCATCGATTATCTGCCGCGGGTGTTTCTCGGCTTTGATTTCAGCATGCACGACTACAGCGATATCAACGACGGACGGGTCTTCAACTTGTTTGCTTCCTATCGATTTTTTAGGGAACAAAGCTCCTTTGATCTCAGTTATCGATACCAGAAGATCGAAAACAGCATCGATAACGAATATGGTGACGACCAGGAGGATACGCTCCGCCCCGAATTAACGTATTGGAGCCCCGGCAAGTATTGGCAGCACTTGGCAACGGCCGAATACAGGTTCGATCTATGGCCGACAGGCAAACTGCAGGGGGGAACGAGTTATGTTTCAGCCCTTTATGGGCTCGGCATCGAAAAGGGAGACTCACTGGTTCAGAAACTGACTTTTACTATTTCACTTGAAATGAGTCCGTTATTTTTAGTAAAAGGAGGGTTCTCGTCCGATTGGTCGGACGACTACGATCATTACGGCGTGTCCGCCTCCCTGGCGTACCGTTGGTAAGTTGCGCACGTAAGTTTTTCCTGCACCGGTCTTCAGCAGGCCGCGGCAGGTATTTTTTTTTATGGAGGCAGCACATGGTAGAACGCATACCGATGTCAAAAACCGGCTACCAACGACTCAAGGAAGAGCTGGAACGATTAGAAAGGAAGGATCGGCGCGAGGTTGTTCAGGCCATCGAAACCGCACGGGGGCATGGCGATCTGAAGGAGAATGCTGAATATCACGCGGCCAAAGAACGACAGGGCCACATAGAAGGCCGGATCCTTGAGCTCAAGGACAAACTGAGCCGTGCCGAGGTGATCGATTGCACAAAAGTCAGATGTGACCGTGCCGTCTTTGGCACGATCGTCAGTCTGCTCGATCTCGATACCAATGAGGAAATCAGCTATCAGCTCCTTGGGCCGGAGGAGGCGGATGTCAAAAAGGGATCGATATCAGTCCTCTCGCCTCTGGGGAGTTGCCTGATCGGCAAAGAAGTCGGGGATGACGTCCTGGCTCGAACCCCGGGGGGCAATAGGGAGTTTGAGGTCACCGGCATCTCGGCCGCCGAGATTGCCTGACAAGAGGTGCGTCTTGTTGTCAGTCTCTTCTCTCTATCATGCCGAACAGAAAAAGGGATAGGACCTGCTCCGTCGTTTCTTCCAGAGAGTAGCTCGAAGTGCTTGTTTCCGTCCAGACACGGGAGACTTCATCCAGTGCACCGAAAAAGGCTCTCTTGGCAATTCCCGGCATGATTTCCTTGCGATAGATGTGCTGCTCTTGGCCAAGCCTGATGATTTCCGATATCAGGTCGATGTATTGTTTGAATGTTTTGTTGCGATATTCTTTGACGAGTTTATCACTCTGCCGAAGCTCGATGTGAATGACCTCGGCCAGATTTTTGTTCTGTTTCATCGCCGCCAGGTGCTTGTGGACGAAAATGGTAAGCATCTTGTGCGGATCAGTCTCTTTTTTAATCGCTTTTTGTATCTGTTCGATAATTTTGCCGATTTCCTCTTCAAGAACGGAGATCAAGATATCGAATTTATTGTTGAAATAGAGATAAATCGTGCCGTCCGCAACCTTGGCCTCTTTGGCTATATCGGAGATCCTGGCATTAAAGAACCCCTTCTTTGCAAAGACCTTGGTCGCTGAGACGAGAATCTTGTTGTGCTTTTCGACGGATTTCATGACATCTATTTAGATTAACAGTGTAAAGGGTAGATGAATGACTATTCATTCATCTACTCATTGGCATGCCATTTGTCAACGCCGGCCTGGAAAAATTTCTCAACAATTGTACGGTGAGGGCGGCCGGGCGAAACGTTTGACTGAACATATTGTGATTGTAAGATTGTCGAAATCGACTAATCTTACGGGGAGCTTGAACATTTCCGAGCTTCGTTCAAGATCAAGGCGCGCAAGAAAATATTTCCGCAGGAATAGATGATATTCCGAGGATAAAATATGATTGCGCAACGACGAGATTGGGCGAAATGACGATTTTTCAAGCTCCCCTTATAGGTTACTCTGGAACATGCCAGCTCCGTTCGTCGGCTGCGGGCCTGCAGGGGGAATTTTCCAAGCCGGTCTCTCGGAAGGTGCGGGGTGACTGTTGTCTCCGTGAACGTAGTGCCGGAATGACCGAGACGCTCTGGTCTCGGTCTCGTGTCGTGACATTTCCGAGCAGAAACGGCGCCTTCATCGACCGGTGAAAGGCCCATTTCGTCAGAATCGTAAAAGGGGGAGTTATGAAGATCCTGGTTATTGGTTCAGGAGGCAGGGAGCATGCACTGGTCTGGAAAATCAGACAAAGCTCCAAGGTGTCCGATATTTACTGTGCGCCTGGTAATGCAGGAATCGCCGATCTCGCTCAATGCGTCGCTATCGATGTCACCGATATCGAGGCCTTAACGGCGTTTGCCGAAGAGCATGCCATTGACTTGACCGTGGTCGGCCCGGAAGCGTCGCTGACAGCCGGAGTCGTCGATGCATTTGAACAAAAAGGCATGAGAATATTCGGCCCGAACCGTGCCGCAGCAGCTCTGGAGGGCAGCAAGGCGTTCTCCAAGGAGTTCCTGAAGAAATACCGGATTCCCACCGCTGATTTCAAAATCTTTGGCGAAGCGAAGAAGGCGAAAAAATATATTGAGAAATGCGGCGCCCCAATCGTCGTCAAGGCCGACGGTCTGGCTGCAGGGAAAGGTGTTATTGTTGCGGCCACAATTGATCAGGCGAAAGAAGCGGTTGATCTGATCATGAAACAGAAAAAATTTGGCAGTGCCGGCAGTAAAGTCGTCGTGGAACAATGTCTGGTTGGAGAAGAGGCGTCATTTATCGCTTTTACCGATGGCAAGACTGTAGTGCCGCTGCCCACCTCGCAGGATCACAAAGCGGTTTTTGACGACGATCAAGGGCCGAATACCGGTGGCATGGGCGCCTATTCGCCGGCGCCGGTGGTTACCGACGAGATTTCCCGATTCGTCATGGAAGAGGTCATGTTGCCGACCGTGCGCGGCATGGCGGCCGAGGGAAGGTTCTACAAAGGGATGCTCTATGCCGGGCTGATGATTGACGACGGTCGCGTCAATGTTCTTGAGTTCAATTGCCGATTCGGAGATCCGGAAGCCCAGCCGTTATTGATGCGGTTGAAGACCGATATTATCGATATATTTGAGGCGACTATCGACGGCAGGCTCGAACAATTCCAGTTGGAGATTGATCCACGACCGACCGTCTGCGTCGTCATGGCATCCGGTGGCTATCCCGGGTCATATGAAACCGGCAAACAGATTCGTGGACTCAAAGCGGTTCCGGATTCGCCTGAGGTGACCGTTTTTCACGCCGGCACCAAGCGAAACAAGGGGCGACTGGTGACTGCCGGCGGCCGAGTGCTCGGCGTTACTGCCATCGGCGAGAGCCTTGACGCAGCACGCGACTGCGCCTACCGGGCGGTTGCCAAGATCAGTTGGGCCGGTTGCCATTATCGTTCTGATATCGGTAATAAAGCTATACAGCGGAGGTCGGACGCCGGATCGCAGCCGGTGGTCGGCATCCTGATGGGCAGCGATTCCGATCTGCCGGTAATGCGCGCTGCCGCGGATATTTTTGCGAGTATGCAGGTACCGTGCGAAATGACGGTCGCCTCTGCGCACCGCACGCCGGAGTTGGTTATGGAGTATACCCGATCAGCACCGGAGCGGGGGATCAAGATCATCATCGCCGGGGCCGGCATGGCAGCCCATTTGGCCGGTGTCATTGCTTCCCATACCGATCTGCCGGTAATTGGTGTTCCGCTCGATGCATCGCCGCTGGGTGGTATGGATGCGTTGCTGGCAACCGTCCAGATGCCGCCCGGCGTTCCAGTAGCGACAATGGGGATAGGCAAAGCCGGAGCGAAAAACGCGGCAGTTCTCGCTTGCCGTATCCTGGCTTTGGAAGATCAGCAAATCGCTCAGAAATTGCGTGATTTCCGCGCCAAGATGGTTGCGGAAGTGCATGAAAAGGCCCGAGCGCTCAAAGGTTGACCGGATTCAGGTGGTGAGCGCTGCCGCATTGGCAAAAGCGGCGGCGCTCATTGCTGCGGGGGGCATTGTCGCTCTACCGACCGAGACATCTTATGGGCTTGCTGTCGATCCGTTCAATGAGCAAGCACTCAGGCGGCTCTTCGCCGTCAAGCAGCGGTCGCGCCACAAACCGGTGTTGGTGCTGATAGATGGGACCGAGTGGCTACGACAGCTGGCCGCAGCTATCCCCGCCTGTTATAGACCGCTGCTGGCAACGTATTGGCCGGGGCCGTTGACGATGATTTTTCCCGCCGTGCCCCTTCTTTCTCCGTGGCTGACCGGCGCAACTGCAACAGTCGGTATCAGGGTTTCTTCCGATCCCGTTGCCAACGGCGTCTGTCGGGCCGTTGGCGGCCCGATCACGGCGACCAGCGCAAATATTTCCGGAATGGAACCGGCACGGTCAGCGGAGCAGATCTATCACCAGTTCGGAGATACGATCGATCTGATCCTCGACGACGGTGAACGAAACGGCGGCAAATGTTCCACGGTCATAACCCAGGAAGGGGGGGAGTTACGACTGATAAGGGCTGGTAGAATCGATTTTTCCCTGTTGACGGCGACCGGCATGCCGATACACGGTAATTGAGTTTTTTCCCGGCTCATGGTAATGCTCGCATACCAGGTGCGTACAACCCATTCAGGAAGCGATCAGTGTCAGGATGATAAACAGGAACTGTGGACCGGCAGCCATGATGAACTTCAATTGGAACAAGGAATTTGCCTTGCAACAGGCGGCAGACGATGCCGATCTGCTTCAGGAACTCCTCGAATTATTTAAAGGATCCTGCGCCAACGATATCACTCTGATCGAACGAGGACTCGAAAACAACGATGCGGAGCAGGTACGAGCAGCGGCGCACTCGATCAAGGGTGCCGCCGCCAGCCTCGGCATGCACGGCATCCGCGATGTAGCCCTGAGCATTGAAACGGCGGCACGGGCCAACGATCTTGCCGCTGCGCAAGAACACCTTTCGGTCTTGGAGCGATTCGGCGTGGAGCTACAAACGCTGTGATTATCTTCTCTTCCGTACTGGCCGGTACTGCCGGAGGCTGCCGCCGGAATAGGCTTGGCAGGTGTGGATCTCCGACCGCAGGCGCTGCTCAGCGTGTCAGTTGTCGATATTTCAGACGATGTGGCTGGTCTGCTGCGGCGCCCAGCCTCTTCTTGCGGTCTTTCTCGTAGTCGGAATAGTTTCCTTCAAACCAGACAACTTCAGAATTCCCCTCGAAAGCAAGGATATGGGTGGCAATCCGATCGAGGAACCAGCGATCATGGCTGATAACCACCGCACACCCGCCAAAGTGTTCCAACGCCTCTTCAAGCGCGCGGAGCGTATTGACATCGAGATCATTGGTAGGTTCATCAAGTAACAGGACGTTCCCACCTTCTTTAAGCATTTTGGCGAGATGAACGCGATTGCGTTGACCGCCGGACAGCAGGCCGACCTTCTTCTGCTGATCGGTGCCGGAGAAGTTGAAACGCGCCACGTAGGCACGGGAATTGACTTCTTTGGTGCCAAGCCAGATCGTGTCCTGACCGTCGGAAATTTCTTGCCAGATGGTCTGTTCCGGATCAAGCGTCTCTCTGCTCTGGTCGACATAGGCCAGTTTGACCGTTTCGCCGAGATTGATCGAACCTTCGTCGGGTTTTTCCTGGCCGGTTATCATGCGGAACAGTGTCGTCTTGCCGGCGCCGTTCGGTCCAATAACGCCGACGATGCCACCGGCGGGCAGATTAAAACTCATGTTGTCAACAATCAGCCGATCCCCATAGCTTTTTTTTACCCCATTGGCCTCGATAACCTTCTTACCCAGGCGCGGTCCGGGAGGAATATAAATTTCCAGATCTTTCGCTTTTTCGACAGAACCGGAAGAAAGCAGTTCCTCGTAAGAGGTTATCCTTGCTTTGGCTTTACTGCGTCGACCTTTCGGCGACATCCGGATCCACTCCAGTTCCCGTTGCAAGGTTTTGCGGCGCTCACTTTCGTGCTTTTCCTCCTTGGCCAGTCGTTTTTCCTTTTGTTCAAGCCAGGAGGAATAGTTGCCTTTCCAGGGAATTCCAACCCCGCGATCCAATTCGAGAATCCAACCGGCTACGTTGTCAAGGAAATAGCGATCATGGGTTACCGCGATGACGGTGCCGGCATAATCCTGCAGATGGCGTTCCAGCCAAGCGACGGATTCGGCATCAAGATGGTTGGTCGGTTCGTCGAGAAGAAGTATGTCGGGCTTTTTCAGCAGAATACGACACAGGGCTACCCGTCGTCGTTCACCGCCCGACAAAACGTCGCACGAAGTGTCCGATGGCGGGCAGCGCAAGGCATCCATGGCCATATCGAGGCGACTGTCAAGATCCCAGGCGGACAGGGTATCGAGCTTATCCTGGACCACGGCCTGTTGCTCAATCAGCGCCTGCATCTCGTCATCGTCCATCGGTTCGGCAAACCGCTCGTTGATTGTGTTGAATTCGCTCAGCAAGTCAACCGTTTCCTGGACACCTTCCTCGACGATTTCTTTGACCGTTTTATTCGGGTCGAGTTGTGGTTCCTGTTCCAGGTAATCGACGGTGTACCCGGGCGATAATACCGTTTTTCCGTTGAATTCGGTATCCTGACCGGCCAGAATGCGCAACAGCGTGGATTTGCCGGAACCGTTGAGACCGAGCACGCCGATTTTCGCCCCGTAAAAGTAGGAGAGCGAGATATCTTTGAGAACCGGTTTGTTGTCGTAGAATTTACTGACTTTGATCATCGAATAGATGACTTTCTGCTCGTCGTTGCTCATAACAATTGTGGGTGGCGGAGGTTTTTGAACGGTGGTTTTACGGGGTGCACTCTACACGGGAAAACGAAAAAAGGGAACTCCCGGCGCAGGCCGGAGGTTCCCTTTTTGAAAAAATGGCTCGTTGCTTACGGTCTGATAATCGGGCAATCACATTCCGGATCGGAGATGTCGAGCAACAGGAATTTTACGTCGTAGCCGTTTTTGACCAGCTCGCGATAGGCAAGATCGGCACGTGCTCCGGTTGAGCAGTGGATAAAAATGCGCTTGTCTTTCGGAATCTCATCCATGCGCTTGGGAATCTCGTCGAGCGGAATATTGACGGTATTCTTGAAGATCCCCAGTTGCGCGATTTCCTCGTCGGTACGGGCGTCGATGACAAAGGTGTCGGGCAGTTGGCCGAGCGTTGCCTTCCTGAACTCTTCAACGGATACCTCGCCTTTGCCGAGTTTTCTGACCCACTTGATCTCGGTCGAGAAAACCGGACCGGTGACGATCGGTTTGCCGGCGGCGACCCAACCTTCATAATTGCCGCGCACCAGGGAAACGTTCTTATATCCCTGCCAGCGCAGTTCATCAAAAGCGTACATTACATCGTCTTGATCATCGCCATACAGCACGACCGGTGCGTTACGAGGAATGTCGTTGATCCGTCGCTCAAGTTCGTCGATGGTCAATGGGATGGAGCGAGGGATCCGGCCTTCCACTGTTTCCCCACCGGGACGCAGGTCGATCAGAACGATATTGCCCTTTTCGACGTAATCGTAGGAAGCATACACCGGATGACCTGCCTTGACCCAGGCCGGTTCTCCACCCAAAAAGCCGCGAACGTTGGTATAACCGAGTTTTTTCGCCAGACCGGCGTTAGCACCTGTCATACCTCAGGTGAAGCCGCCGCAGTAGAAAATCAGCAGGGTGTCTTTGTCTTTCGGTAGTACCGCTTCCTTTTTTTCTGTCAAGAGCGGAACCGGAAGATTGACTGCTCCAGGCAGATGCGCTTGGTTGTACCTTGATTCCGGCCGTGCATCGGCAAGAACCATCGGAGTATCGTTTTCGATCAGCTGGTATAGCTCATCGACATCGATTTCGGTCACGCCTTCCGGCAGGGTGGCCAGCTTCGGCTTGATATCAACGGCGAACTTGTCTTCGCCTCGCTGTTCCCAATTGATTATTGCCGCTTCGCCAGGTTCTGCATGTTCAATACCGGTGGTATCGTCATCGAATTTGAGCATGTAGGTCTGAGCGTCGGCACCTTTGCCCACTTCGATTGATACCGTTTGGGCCTTGTTTGACTTGCCGACGATGGAGCCGGTATAGACAGCGGCTGCCTGCTTTTCTGTCTGGGCGCTTGATGCCTGCTCCTGCTGGGCAACGCTTGCCGTGTCCCGGGCACATCCGGCAAACAACAGCGTCACAGCCAAGAGGGTAAGTGGGATACCAAGCCGTAGCCAATGATTCTTCATAGTAATTCCTCCTTGAGTTGTAATCGTCACGATCATCCTTCGCACAGGATTTTACCAATTTCGGCGCAATTAATAAAGTAAATAATTAATTAATAAAGGTGTGTAACATCTTTTCCACTCTCTTTCGCCGGTTTCACCGAGAGGCCGGGCATCCAAATTGGGACTGAGGGCGAACGCAACGCCTCGATGAAAATGAGCGGAAATCGCCGTGCAATTGCACTGCAGCAGAATACAAGAGAACCACGCCTGCCTGATCGGTGATCGTAGTTTTGCGCGGATCTCTGATGGTAGCGAGCCGGAAACACTTCACTATTAAGTGTCAGTTGCCGGACGTCGCTATCTTAACGAGTTTTCAATAGAGTAATGATGAACTGGTGAAGAGACAAGAGTCGCCGGTGGGTTGCGGTGACCAGGCAGGGTAAGCGAGCGGCGGATAACATTGGCGGGGAGATGGGCGGCTTTCGTCTTTTCCAAGACACCACCCGCACATCTCCCCGCGGTCAGGAATTACGTCGATAGTTTCTTCTGGATGAGTCTATCTCCAAACCCATTCGGTCTGCAGATCGAGTTTTTTCTCTTCCTCATACCAGGCAACTTCGTTGCCGTCGAACTCACCGAAGGGCAGGTACCAGAGCGTAACCGTGACATTGAGCTCGTCATTGATTAGTTCTCTCGTGGTCTTCCCATCTTTTTCAACATCTTCAAACGGGTAGGTAATTTCGAACGTCTCATGTTTTCTGGTCAGCGCCGGGATGCTTGTTTCCCGGAGCAGGCCGCTCTTCTCGTAGGGGCCGCGGCCCATTTCTTTGCCCTGTCCCAATCTTCCCGGGAACGGCATGTAGATTTTCTGGCTATTGTAAATAACTTTGTCATCAGTGTTTGTCGCGGTCACATCCAGGACCAGCCGGTTCGGAGTCGGTCAGCCGTCCGGGATAACGTGGCCCGCCTTGTTGTAAATCTCGACATTGATGACGCCGATCGGCAGAACACCGTCTTCCTTGTTCTTTCGCCAGAACAACGAGCGTCCTTCCACCGTGACATCGACGGCCATATCAATCATCTCATCACTTTTGTATGATTGCATGTCGTGGCCGAGTCCCGATTTCTCCATGTGACATTCCTGGCACGATTCACTGCCGCCGTGAGCCACGTAAGAGTAAAGGTAACTGCCGTACAGAGTGGCGCACTGCGAAGGATGTTCGAGCTCGAAGTTGGGACCGAGACCGTGGCACTGACCGCAGAAAATCGACTCGCCAAGGGCCGGCGCTTCGGCCATCTTGGTGTAGACCTCATCTTCGTGGTCGCCTTCCATGGCGCCGTAGATGGTGTCAGGCTGGGCGTAGCCGTCGGCCCACTTATGGATAAACGCCAGTTTGTTGTGACAGACGGTGCAGCCGATATTCAGGCTCTCGATGGTTTCCTGTAGTTCGTCGACCTTGTCATAGTCTCCGTCTCGGTATGCCTGCTGCCAGCCGCGGATGGTCGCGACGATCTCCCGGGCGACATCGTCCGTTGCTTCATCGAGCTGCGGAAGGTGGCATTTGGCGCACATCATCAAGTGCTCAACAGTAATATCCTCATCTTTGGTAACACCGGAGTAGGGGAAAATTTTCAACCCGTTCTCAATGGCAGTGATGATCGTCGGTGCTGTTCGGGGAGTGCCGAGGATCGACCGCGCGTGCAGAGAATTGGACCACTCGTCGTGGATGTCTTCGTGACAATCCATGCAACTACTGGAATCATAGCGTTCAGCAAGTTCCTTGATTGTCTTCGCCTTGGGTAGTGGCTCCGGTTTCGGACCGCCGGCACCGAAGGCTCCCCACGCCGTCAGTGCTGTGATCGCAAAACAGGCCAGCCCCACAATGAACGATTTTCTCATGGTGCCTCCTTGTAGTGAAAGGTTGACGAAATCGTCAAAACCGTGTTTGCCTAACCATCAACCACCTATTTTCGTCTGACATAGTGATCGCCGGGGCACACCGGTTTTTCCGAAACCGCTAAGAAAGATAACGGCTCTTTCTCCTCCGTAGAAAAGATGACCTCCATTCTACGACAAGAGGTATTGGCAAGCAAAGGAAAACAATCATCTGTTCAACTATTCTTGCCGAGACCCCTGTGCTGCAATGACAATCGCCTGACCGGATTGCAGACCGCACTGTTTTAAAAAAAATAGTGGTGCAGCACTTAAGATGAACGTCGATTGCGCCGATACGTGATGGGGACCGGTTTGTCAGGACGACGACCCCCCAGCCAACAACATCACCTGCCATGGAGGGCATGCCGTGATCATCGCCGCATCTGCAATCAATCTTACCAGTGACCACGTTCACCAGGAAGAACATACTGTCAGGGAAACAATGACCGCCTGGCAAGCCGGCCGGCAACTACAGGTTGCCGACGGTGCCGGAGCGGCACGGGACGCTCAGGCATTCATCGCCCAGCGGGAAGCGGTGCTGGTCGATGTATCAGCGGCCGGTAAGGCTCAGCCGCGGTTCGTTCGGGAATTGGCGGGAGGGATCGACCCGGAGGACATGCCGATAGCCGATCTCAAGATGAGAATACTCAAGGCATTGTTCGAACGCATGTTCGGGAAAAAAATCGAAATTGAAGATCCGGCCCGATTTACTGCGAAGCAGGCAGACACAGCCGCTCCTGCAGGCGAAAAGCATGCTGCCGCCAAAGACGCCGCCGGCGAAGAGGGCTGGGGGATCATTTATGAATATTACGAATCGCATTACGAACAGGAACAAACCGACTTCAGCGCCGAGGGAACCATCGTTACCGCAGATGGGCAAGAAATCTCCTTTCAGGCGCGATTAACCATGAGCAGGGAGTTCTTCAGCGAAGAACATGTCTCCCTTCGCGCCGGAGATGCTCTGAAGGATCCGCTGGTAATCAATTTTGCCGGGACAGCCGCCGAATTGTCCGATACACGATTCGCTTTTGACATCGATCATGACGGAGCTTCCGATCAGATCCACTTCGTCGGCGCGGGCAGCGGCTTTCTCGCCCTGGATCGAAATGGCGATGAGGTCATTAATGACGGCAGCGAATTGTTCGGGCCACTCAGTGGTGAGGGGTTCGCCGAACTGCAGCAATTCGATTCCGATCGCAACGGTTGGATCGATGAAAACGACGCCGTCTACGACCGATTGCGTATCTGGACCCGCGATGAGGCAGGGCAGTCGCACTTGTTTTCCCTTGGTCAGAAAGGAGTCGGCGCCATCTACCTGGAACATGTCAACACGCCGTTTGCTCTGAAGGACGAGTCGAACAATCTCCATGGCCAGGTTCGGTCGACCGGATTATTTCTCTCTGAAAACGGTTCGACCGGCACGATACAACAAATAGATCTGGCCGTCTGAACAACGGGAACGGAATCGCCGCCCACATCCTCGCGTCTACCAGCGTTCGCTGATTACCGGCAGAACGGGACGATTGACAAAATGATCGACGGCCCGGAGCAGCAAATCGGGATCTTTGACTCCGGTCATCTCGCGGATGGCATGCATCCCCCAGGTAGGTGCGCCGACATCGACCGCTTCAACACCGAGCTTCGCCGCGGTCAGCGGACCGATGGTACTGCCGCAGGCCAGGTCGCTGCGCATTACGAAATCCTGTGTCGTTAATCCCGCCTCTACGGCAATCATCCGAAAAATCGCCGCCGATGCGGCCGTAGAACTGTAGCGCTGGGCGGCATTGAGCTTGATCACCGGACCGCGGTTCAGCAGAATCTCATGATTTTCATCCGACCGGTCACGATAGTTTGGATGGGTCGCGTGGGCATTGTCCAATGAAAGAAGCAGTGAATGATGCAGGCAGATGGCTCGATCTTCGCTGGTCGGCAGGAGTCGATCGATGATGACGGCAGGGAAATTGCCCTGCGCACCGCTATAGCTGGTTGAGCCGATTTCTTCATGGTTGAGACAGAACAACAGGCAGTTGCTCGGACCCTGGTGACTGCAGATGGCCTCGATCCCGATGTGACAGCTGAGCAGGTTGTCCAGGCGGGGAGACGCGATAAATTCGTCATTCAGGCCGGCCAGGTAGGGGGGAGTGCGGTCGTAGCAGAACAGATCAAGGCCGAGCACCTCGGTTGCGCGGAGATCCGGGTAAACCGCCTTTATCCGGTCGAGCACCATTTCCTGCAGGGTAGCGGGGGCGCTGTCGGAATCGAGTCCGATGATCGGGCAGAGATCGCGTTGGACGTTGATTTCCTGCCCCTCATTGGCCTTTCGGTCAAGATGGAGAGCGAGGCTGGGAATGCAGACGACCGGTCGTTCAAAATCGACGAGCACGATCTCCCCGGAACCCTCCTGCGTGCGACAGCAAACTCTGCCGGCGAGTGACAAATCACGGTCGAACCAGGAGCGAAGTAGCGCCCCGCCGTAGGCCTCGACTCCGGCGGCCAGATACGGCGGTGATCGACGACTGATGTTCGGTTTTATCTGGAGAGCGGGGCTGTCAGTGTGGGCGCCGATAATACGCACCCCATCAGTTAAGGGGGCTTCCGGATGAAACGAAAAAGCGATCAGGGAGCCGGCCCGGCAGACAAAACCCTTGGTGCCGACATGGAGCCACGGCTTTCCTTCCGGCAGTTCACTGAAGCCGGCAGACAACAGGCGTTGTCGCATGGTGGCGACGGCATGAAACGGAGTCGGGCTGCGTTGGATAAAGGAAAAGAGCGATGCGACTGAGTCGGTGATTGCCATTATTACCCGGGCCGTGGCGAGAAGAGTTCGGTGACCGCCTGGTAGGCGGCGATAATCAGCAGTCTCCTGTTGTCGGGAGCTCCTTCGGCAGCGGGAATTGGCGCCGCTTGCGGAGAAGACGAAACTGAACCATCGCCGGCCGAACCGTCTGCCGCCGTGTCCTGCTCATGCGATGCAGCGGCTTGCAGTTCACGCTGAGCTTCTGCGAGCCTGATCGAAGCCTGAGCGGCAATCCGGCGATCGGCGGCGGACGGTTCGGCCGGAGCCAATGCCGCGCGTCTGACGGTCTGCATTTTGACGATGGTTTCTTCCGGCGTAGCAGCACGGCCAACATCGATGCCGACCTCTCCTCCGACTGCGTACATGCGGCCATCAGGACCTTTCTGGTAGACGAAGGAGGCGCCTCCCCGGGCATAGGCACCGGCGGCGGCAAGGTGGGCCTGTTCGTGTGTTCGGACTTCTCGGTCGCGGCTCTGCAACTCGCGCACCACGGTCTGTTCGGCAGCGGCAGCAGACCGCTCGGGGTGACCGGGAGCTGTCGATCGTTTTGCATCGTCGCCGCGAGAACTGGCACCATCTGATAGTGCATTACGCCGAGCTTGCGACGATACCTCGACAATATCGTCGATGAAGCCGACCGGTGCGTCCGCAGCGGAAGATTCGTGTCCAGCCGGGGCCGACGACGACACGCCGGTACTGCCGGAGGCTCCTGATCTGTTGTAAATCTGGCTAACCAAGGCGGGAGAGATACTCGTCATATCGGGTTGCTTGCAAACTAGTCGGGGCGGTTGTCGAAAGAGATCCAAACCGCACGGCTAACGGTCGTCTGGGGATTAAGCTGGTTGTCTGCCAGGGGAGCCTTCATGGTGCAGTTACTGGTATTTTCCTTCCAGTCCATAGAGTGTTTCGAGGTAGCGATCGCGCAAACGCAGATCAATGTTGCTGCTTTCTATCTCATTGATCAACCGGTCGATAGCGGGGCCGACGTCGATGCCGTATTTGTTCCTGCCTTCCCGGTTGGCCTGGTCGATGGTCAGGATCGCATAGTAAACGACCACCATTCTGGACATCGAATCGCGGCGAAACAGATAGAGCCGGCCGCCCATCGTGTTGAGAAAAAAACCGGCGTACTGGTATAGCGGCTCATCGCCGATCTCCAGGTCGAACCGCTGCTGCAGGCAATCAGGATAGTCGGTCAATTGGTAGAAATCTGCGAGAACCTGCTCAAAGGTGTCCCGTTCGCGATCGAGAATGCCTTTAAGCACGAGGATGTTCTTTTTGCCGATGATACGGAAAAAATGTGCGGTATTTTGCAGGATGGTGAACAGGTCGTCGGTTTCTCCGGTGACCACCGGCGGGTTGTCGACGAGTTTCTGAATCAGTTGCGGAAAATAGCTGCTGCTTCTTTCGTCGAGTTGAAAGGCATGCAGATACGGTCGGGTATCAAGTGTGTCGAAAAAATTTTCAACAGGATCGGCAAGCCGTGCGCAGCCTATTTCCCGGGAAGTTTCTTCGGCGGCAGACTGGTCGCGGCCTTCGTTTTCGGTTCGGCCGATCGGTGCGATGGTTGGCAACGCTGTATCTGAGAGTCGCCCGCTAGTCTCCGAGGGTAGGGACTCGGAGGGCCTGACCGAGCCATCTGCGCCGGTGGCAACGGAGGTATCTGCGGCACGGTCGTCCTGCTCCGGTTGGCCCCGATCTTCGGCTGATTCGGCCGGTGATTGCCCACTGGGTATGGTCTTCGAGCGGTCGGTCCAGGCGGTGAACGTATCCAGAGATTCAGGAAACAGAACGTAGATGGTGCCGAGTGCAGCGATGATCAGAAACAGCAACCCGATAACGAATTTAGCTGTTGCGTTCCGCTCTACACGCCGTTTTGGTGGAGGAGTCTGATTCTGTTCGGTCATTGCAAGCGACAGGATAGGGGTGGCTATTTTACCGGACTCATTCAGCTGACCCACTATACTGTCTCATCAGTGAGAAGTCACGAACGAATTGTTCTTCGAAAATACCGGGAAAAGAGATACCGTATCAGCTGGTTATCGTGACCTTCAAGCAAACGGCAGGTGCTGTGCGCAGCGTCGTTGCCGCTGCTTTTCTGCTTGACTGACACCGGCGAAAACACTATGCTAGGCGACTGTCTCAGATAAGAAATGTCATAATTTATGACAGCGTTTCCACTACGAAAAAATGTAAAAGAAATTCATTCACAGGGAGGAACAACATGACAATTTGTGTGGTAGGCCATTCGAACCCCGATACCGACTCCGTTACCTCGGCAATCGCATATGCAGCTCTTTTGAAAGCACAGGGTAAGGATGCCAAAGCCTGTATGCAGAGCTCGGCAGACGCGCTGAATCCCGAATCCAAAGTGGTCATCGAGCGTTTCGGTCTGGCGATGCCGGAGCAGATCTCCGACGCAGCCGGCAAGCAGATCGCACTCGTCGATTTCAGCGATCTTGCCCAGGGACCCGCCAATCTAGCCGAAGCGGAAGTGGTTGCCATTGTCGATCATCACAAAATCGGTGATGTGACGACCAACACCCCAATCCTTTTCCGGGCCGAGCCGGTCGGGTGTACCGGAACCGTACTAAACAAAATGTTCAAGGAAGCTGGCGTGGCCATCCCCAAAGATGTGGCCGGCGGTATGCTTGCCGCTATCTTGAGCGACACGGTGAATTTCAAATCGCCGACCTGTACCGATGATGACAAAGCCGCTGTCGCCGACCTTAAAACCGTCGCCGGTGTAGCCGATACCGACGCGCTGTTCATGGATATGCTCAAAGCCAAATCGGCAGTTGCCGGCGTACCGGCCAAAGACCTGCTCTTCCGCGATTACAAGGATTTTGATATGAAAGGCCAAAAAGTGGGCGTCGGCCAACTCGAACTGGCCACCATCGACCAGGTTGCCGATGTGCGCGGTGAACTGTTCAAGGCGATGGAAGCAGTCAAGGCGGAAGGGCGTCACAGTGTTCTGCTGATGCTGACCGATGTTGTCAAGGAGGGCACCGATCTGGTCGTGCTGTCTGACGATCCGGCATTGATCGAAAAAGCTTTCAACGGTAAGCTGGAAAACAATTCAATGTGGATTGACGGCATGATGAGCCGCAAGAAACAGACCGTTCCGAACCTGCAAAAAGCGTTTGGCTGCTAGCCGCTCGCTCGCGCGTTTTTCCCGCCCGGCAGGTTGAGGCGGATGATGGAGACCCGGTTGTCGCAACAGCGGCAACCGGGTCTTTTTCTTAGTTGTTCCCGTTCTGTGCCATGGCGCGCTGTTTTCCTGTATCTATCAAAGCACGGATTGTCGGGTCCTCGGCAAAGGAGCTACGCAACGGCAGCAGGAGCGCCTGCAACGTGCTTGGACTGTCGCCGGTGACGCTCTCGGAACGTGTTGCTGTTATCCGGGCCAACTCCGTTTCGGCCTGCTGTTGAGCACTTAGCAACGCCTCCATTTTTCGGCTGGAGGCAGACGGTTCTCGATGACTCTGATTCGTGAGCCGACTAATCTGCCAGGAAAGCGAGGCCAGTCGCTCCATCAGGCGAGCCCGTTCCTGCTCCGGATCGATCCCCCACGGTTGTCCTGTCCAACGAGCCTTGAGAAAACCGAGCGACATGCCGCGGTTGCCGGATTGCACGACAATTGCGTTGTTGGCAAGAAAAGAGGGAACACTGTCACGTTTCGGGTCGGCTCCGACAATCAGATCGATCTCCGGAAAACGTTCGGCAATCTGCGTTGCCTGTGTGATAGAGCCGCTGCTCAGTAGGACAATCAGGTCGTGATCATCGGATATGTCCGGCAGCAGACCGGAGAGGGCCTCGTTTGCCGGGATAACCAGATACTCGTCTGGCCCACGAGCATCGTCCTCGGCCGTGTGGCCAATCACGGCAACACGCAGCGTGCCGACACGGACGCTGCGATACGGCGTGAAGAGCAAAGTGTTGTTTGTATCCGTCAGGTTGGCGGAAACCCACGGCACGCCAAGCCTACCCGCCGTCAAGACGACATCGAGGCCGGCCGCCAGATCATAGGCACCGACGGCAACGCCATCATAGTTCATCTGCCGATAGACGGCTGCCATCGTCTCAACTCGGACCTTTTGCTGCCCGGAGGCGTCGACGCCGGGACGGTTGAACAGCAGGTTCCCCCCGTCAACCAGCAGATAGGGGAGGTTGTGCTCCCTCGCGATTTCATCGATTCTTCCTGCCTTTCTGGACAGTCCGCCCAGTTTGTTGGCGCCTCAGCCGCCGCAGGCCTCGAGTTCGCCAAAAACATTGCCGGAAAAAAAGACGGCAAAGTCGGCCGGCTCGGCCCAACCGGACGACGGCTGGAAGAGGAGCGAGGAGCCGAGAAAGAGGATTGCAATCAGGGGACCGATGGGGAAAGTATCTTTTGCTTTCATTGTTCTCTGCTCTTTAAGATGGTTCGCCATTTTTCCAGACGATCTTTGACGAGTGCTTCGTAGCCGCGATTGGTCGGCCGGTACAGAATTCTTCCGGCAAGCTCTTCGGGCAAATGAGTCTGACTGACCAGTGCATCCTTGTCGTCGTGTGCATACCGGTAGCCCTTCCCATAACCGAGCTGTTTCATGAGCCCGGTCGTCGCATTTCTGATGTGCATCGGAACGGGGAGGGACCCGGTTTTTGCGATTAACGCGGTTGCCTCGTTGGCCGCGGCATAGACCGCGTTGCTTTTCGGAGCGGTGGCCAGGTAGACAACGACTTGCGCCAATGCCAGCAGTCCTTCCGGCGGCCCCAAGGCTTGAAATGCGGATCTGCCGGCATTGGCCTGGACCAGGGCCTGCGGGTCGGCAAGGCCGATATCCTCTGCGGCAAACCTGGTTAAACGCCGGGAAATGTAGAGCGGGTCTTCTCCCCCCTCGATCATCCGATAAAACCAGTAGAGAGCGCCGTCCGGGTCGGAATCACGAAGGCTCTTATGCAGAGCGGATATCAGGTTGAAATGCTCTTCGCCCCGCTTATCGTAACGCAGGGTCTTTTTCTGCGCCGCTTCGGCGATAATCTCTGCCGTCAGCACCGCTGCCGTGTCTTGGTCGCCATGCTGTTGCAGTGTCAGGGTTGCCGCCACCTCGAGAATCGTGAGCCCCCGGCGGGCATCGCCATCGGCCAATTCAACCAACAGCGCCTCTGCCTCGTCGGTAAGGTCCAGGTTATGTTTGCCGAGACCTTTCTCACTATCGGTTAACGCCCGCCGGAAGATTTTTAACAAATCTTCATCCTGCAACGGCTCCAACACGATAACCCGACAGCGGGACAACAGGGGCGCGATGACCTGGAACGACGGATTTTCAGTGGTTGCGCCGAGCAACTTTAATACACCGTTTTCTACATGGGGCAGAAACGCGTCCTGCTGGCTTTTGTTGAAACGATGAATTTCATCAACGAACAAGACGGTCTGCTGCTTGCTGGTTGCCAGTCGTTCCCGGGCCGTGGCGACAATCTCCCTGATCTCCTTGACACCGGAAAGAACTGCTGAAAAGAAGACGAAGTGGCCGCCGATACGACGGGCTATGATCTTGGCCAGGCTCGTCTTCCCGGTACCGGGTGGTCCCCAGAAAATCAGGGACGGGATAGAACCCGAGGATACCAGGCTGTGCAGGAATTTCCCTGGCCCGAGAAGGTGGTGCTGGCCGAAAAAATCATCGAGTCTTTCCGGTCGTAACCGCTCGGCCAGGGGCGATTGTTCGCGTAACGGCAATTGGTTAGCCATGGTATCGGTCAACGGCAGATGTAACAGGTAGTATCGAAGCAGACTCGGTCTCCCGGCTGCAATTGCCGGCCGCGACGTGTCTCGATGACGCCGTTTACCTCGATGCGATGGGTGCGGATAAGCTCTTTTGCTGCAGCGCCGTCGGAAACGACCGAGGCGTGCTTGAGAAACTGACCGAGGCGGATCGGGTAACCACCAATTTCGACCACGTGTTCTTTCATCTGATCATCTGTCGGGAAATGGGGTGGACGCAAATGCTTGCAGATTGGTTCCATCGGAAGACGGAGACGCCGTTGCGTTTTTGGAGCGCCAACAATCTTGTGGTTCTTATTTGAATCGATTACAATCTATCGATGAAGCACGCTATTTTTAACGAAACGGAGTGATGATCTGGGGCCTGCCTCAGGGAACTCGTTTCCGCTTTTTCGTGAACTGCTCCATCCTGAAAATGCACAAGACAGGTACATTTGTACACACCATCAATCTTACCGGCAAGGAAAATGGAGAACCACTATGTTTAAAGGAGTCCTGAAGACCGCCCTGATCTGTATCGTTTCTTTCTCTTTTTTCACCGGTCTTGGCGGTTGCGCCCGGCAGTCGGCCACGGTTCCGCCGGTCGAGATCAGTCCGATCCCAAGTGTCATAAGCAACTTCGATGATATCGAATTGCCGGCTGAGATGGAGTTGGACCTGAAAAAGACGATGTCCATTAAAACTGAATCGTTTCGCGGCGGCATTCTTCACTACACCGGTCGGGTCGAAATCAATTCGCTCAAAGACTTCGTCATTTCTTCAATGAAGAACAATCAATGGAAGCATGTCGGAGAAGCTTCCTATGAAAACATCCTGCTCGCTTTCACGAAACCGAACAAGACCTGTATGGTCGTTCTTTCCGAAGGTTTCGGCGGTGCCCTCGGCAAGACTTATGTCGAGTTATACATTACCTCGGATGTTGCCGCCGCCAAACAGCTCAATCCGTTCGGCGAGCCTATCGGCAATTAGAACTAACTCGGTCCCGCCGGGACTCCAAGAGCTTGAAGGACCTGCCGGACACGGATCGATGACGGACATCTGTCCATTTCCGGCAGGGGAGCGCGCCACAGAGTCCGGATAATCCGGTGTGGAGGGGCAGACCGCCTCTCTTGCCATCACCTCTGACGGGCAGACGACACGTGAAACAGCAACGGGCCTTGGAGAAAGCTAGACAGGTACTGTTGGAGGCGGAACAGGAAAAAAACAGAGATAAAATAAATCACGCCGTCCAGCAATTCCTTGCCGGAGACCGTGAAGTATTACTCCGACAGGAAATTGCTTCCGCTCTCGGCTCCCATCTTCTCCACTGTTATCAATCGGGTCAGCGCCAGATTGTTCATGATACCCTGGCCATGCTCGGCAACCTGGTTTGCGACGGTGACCACGACTTGCGTGAGCAAGCGGTTGATGCCTTAAGCAAAAGCTCGGCCGCGCTCGACCAGTATAACGACCTCGAGCTCCTGCTCAACACGTTCAAGCCGCTGGTAGCCTGGATACAGTGCGAAGAAAAATACATCAGCGGATTCGGCATCGCCTGCAGTCAACTGCACAAACTCGCCCAGAAGCTCCTGGGCAATAAGAAATATTGGTCGGAAACCGAACCGCTGCTGATCACCCTGCACCATATTCAGGAAGGGGTTGTCGATCGCAACAACTCGATCCGCGGCATGGCTGTCAAGCTGCTGGAGAGCCTGGCAACCAAACAGCTCCTTGATACCCTGGCAACCTGCTATCTGCAGGAACGGACCAATCTGAAGTATAGCGCCGAAACGATCATGACGAACCTCGGGCGCCGCTCGGTGGTCTATCTTCTCAATCGCCTGATGCATTCACAGAGCAAGGAGGAGCGTCTGCAATTGATCAAGTTGATCCCCGGAACCGGCAATGTCGCCGTCCCGGTGCTCGCAGAGTGTCTTGACAAAAAGCCGCCGTGGTATGTTATCCGCAACATCGTTTTCATCATCTCCGAACTCAACAACGGTTCTTTATACAATATCGTCAGGCCCTACTTATCTCATCCAGACATCAGAGTCCAGCAGCAGGTTTTGAGCTGCATGGTCAAGATCAGTGGCGGGAAACTGCAGCGTCGTCTGATCGAGGCCCTGCCGTTGGTGCATGACGATCTGAAAATGCAGATTATCATGCAGCTCAGTCAGATCGGCGGAGACGAAGTCGTCGCTGCTCTGCTCGACCTGCTCAGGTCACGAGACAGCCTGAATCGGGAAACCTATATCGAGTTGCTGGTCAAGATCTGTGTCGCTTTTAAGTTTTCATCGACCCGAGATGTCATCCCGGCTCTCAACGAGTTGATCGATGAACGACAGAGGCATGCCGGTCCATCCGATCCGGTTATTGTCGCCGCCCGGGACACTCTGCTCATTCTCGAACCGCGCTATCGACACCAGTCGCAAGCGGCGGGCGGAGAAACAGATTCTGTCGAATCGGATTTCCGTTTCGCTACCGACACCGACAAGGCCGGGTCGCTGCGGAGAATTGAAAGAAGCGTCAAGGAACTCGTCGCACAGGGCGATCTAGAACGCGCCGGCCAGAAGCTCTTTGCTAACGCCGTTACCGCCGCTCGCGACAAGGACTTCGCCTCGGCCGAGCTCTTGCGTGACAAAATGCTTGAAATCAACCCACTGGCGTTGTCCGAGGTGATCCGTCTGGGCGAAATTATCGAAGAAGAAAAGAGTTCCTCGCTCTCCAATCACCATGTTGCGGTGTGGAGCGAGCTCTATGAACAGATGACCACTGAAGAGTTCAACGCGCTCTATTTTGCGATGAAACAGGAGGTCTACCGGGTAGACGAGATTATTGTCAGGGAAGGGGAGACTGATCCGAGCCTCTATTTTGTCAACGCCGGCATCATTCGCATGAGTTGTAAAAGCGGCGGCCGGGAAACTTTTCTGAAACGGCTTCGGCCCGGCGAGGTAATCGGAGTTGCCCAATTCTTTTCCGCTTCGGTCTGGACGATCTCGCTCGCTGCCCAGACCGAAACCCAGGTGCATGTCTTATCCCGGGAAAACTACGAAATGCTGACCGCGACGTATCCGGAGCTAGCAAACAAACTTTTTGCCTTCTGCAACAAATACGATACCGTTCCGGAACTTTTGAAAATGGCCGGCTCTGATCGCCGCGAATATCCTCGCTACGGCGTAAATATTTTCATCAACAACCTGCTGCTCGACCCGTATGGCAACGCCGGCAAGAGAAAGTTCAGGGGTGAGTTGGCCGATATATCGCGAGGAGGGCTCTGTTTTTCCGTGCATATCACGAGCCGGGAAAACGCCCGTTTGTTGCTCGGCCGGCAAATCGTTTCGGAAATGCGATTGGCTGACGGTAATATCCTGAAATGTTTCGGTGTAATAGTCGGTGTTCAGGGACACCGGGATGACGACCAACACTTTTCGGTGCATGTGCGATTCTACCGGAACATGGAACCCCACGATATAACCCAGGTCGTTAACCTCGATATCTGACCGATATCGCTTGCTGCCCACTTTCCCCAATTCAAAGCGCACGGTACGAACCACATGGTATTGAAGATCAGAGATCTCGCTATCCATCCGCCTCTTGCCCTGGCGCCGATGGTTGGCTTGTCCCATTCCGCCTTGAGGACGCTGCTCGTCCAACTCGGTGGCGTCGGGCTGCTGTTTTCGGAAATGCTCAGTGCCAAACGGCTGCCCTCTGAAAACGAGACGATATCTCCGGGCCTGATCAGAGTCCCTCTGGAGAGCCCCCTTTTTTATCAGATTTATGCCAGTGAAAGCAGCACTATCGAAGCGGCGGTGGACAAGCTCGTTGAACTCGATGCGCAGGGAGTCGATCTCAACCTCGGTTGCCCCGCGCCGCAATTAAAAAAAATCGGGGCCGGCAGGTTTCTGCTCGATCGGCCCGGCGAACTTGTCAACGTTCTGCGCCGTTTGCGCAAAGCTGTAAGACTGCCGGTCAGTGTGAAGATCCGAATCGGTGATCAGCCGGATCGAACCCGATTGCTGCAGACCTGTCGATTTCTGGAAGACGAAGGAGTGGACCTGATAACCATCCATGCACGACTGGCCGGGGATAAATTCTGTCGACGTCCCCGCTGGGAGCTTCTGGACGGACTGCCCGACCGGCTCAACGTGCCGGTGCTGGCCAACGGCGGTATCTTCAGTGTCGAAGACGCCCGCCGCTGTCTCGAATGCACCGGTGCCGCCGGCCTGATGATCGGCCGGGGTGTGGTTCGCTGGCCGTGGCTCATCAGTGACATAGCACGAGAGTTGTATTGCTGCCAATCACCCCTTGCGCAGTATTCCCGAGAAGGACTATACTTCGCGTTCATTGACCTGCTCAAGCAGCGATTTCCGCAGGAGAGGCGGCTCGGCAGACTGAAACAATTCACCCACTATTTCGCATCTGCCCACGATTTCGGTCACCTGCTGGCAAGTAGAGTGCAAAGCAGTTCGTCGCTTGAACAGGCCGCTGAACGCGCCGGCGAATTCTTTCGCCAGGCGGCATGAACCCCGTACCACCAGAGGAGGAAGGAATGATGTTCGATTTCGTCAAGAAGGCAATGTTCACCGGTATCGGCGTACTCAGTCTCAGCAAGGAGAAAATCGAGGAGGTGGCCCGCGATTTGATCGATAAGGGCAAACTGTCAGAACAAGAAGGTGAAAAGCTCGTCGCCGAACTGTTGAAAAAATCAGAAGAATCTCGGGCTGAATTGAAAAAACAAATTGAAGAGCAGGTCCAGGCGGTACTGCAAAAAATGGATTGCGCCTCCAAGTCGGATCTCGCCGAACTAAGGACCGAACTTCTCGAGATCAAAGCTAAACTGGAGATTCTTGAACAGAGCGGCGGCCCATCAGCGTGACCTGAAACGACTGCGCATCCTGCCGATGACCGCCAGCACGGAGTTCAGCTCAGGTAGACCGAAGAGACGTAGCAGGGCTCCGTAGAGCAGGGCCGCCGATACGATGAGTAGCAGCAGAAAGGCTACCTGCGGCAACAGGGATGAAGAAACGTAAGGAGAAAAAACCGACCGAACGTAAAATAGTGCACTGCCCATAACGATCCCGGCACCGCTGATCTTGAGCAGTCCTGCGCCGAGATATCGTACCGAAAATCCACCGATTTTCACATAGAGTACCGTTGCCAGGAAGATAAAATTGACGATCATCGTGATGGATGTCGAAAGGGCGATCGCCTTGTGCTGATAGGCGTCGATGGTCAGCAGGACAATGATGATATTCACGCCAATGGCACCAAAACTGCCGATAACCGGATACCGGGCGGCATTGATCGCATAAAAGACCGGCACGATCACCTTGTTGGCCGAATAGGCGAACAATCCCACCGCATAGAGCGACAGGGCCACCGCAGTTGCTCGGGTGTCCAGCGCCGAGAAGGCCCCGTGCTCGAAAATAATCCCGATAATCTGCTCGGACAGCAGCACCAGACCGATGGTCGCCGGTACGGTCAGACAGAATACCAGCGCCAGGGATGAGACAAAGGTCTGTTTCATCTCTTCCGTGTTGCCCAGGGATACCTGGCGGGCCAGAACGGGCAGGGCGGCTATGGAGATGGCCACGCCGAACAGACCGATCGGCAACTGAACGAGACGAAACGCATAGTTCAACCAGGATACCGAACCTTCCGCGCAGGATGCGGCGAAATTTGTATTGATAAAGATATTGATCTGGGTTGCAGACAGGCCGATGGTCGCCGGCACCATCAGCTTCAAGATACGCACCAGTCCGGGATCGGTAAGCCTGAGCGTTGGTTTGAACCGGAAGCCGGTTTTTTTCAGCGTTGGTACTTGCACGGCCAGTTGCAGAAAACCACCGATCAGGGTTCCACAGGCCATGCCGACGATTGCCGGCTGTCCGTAAGTCGGCAGGATGAAAGCCAGAGATGTACCGCCGATGATCGAGCCGAGGTTGAAAAAACTCGAAGCCAGGGCCGGAACAAAAAATTTCCCTTTGGTGTTAAGCATGCCCATGACGACAGCAGCTAGAGAAATAAAGAGCAGGAAGGGCATCATGATGACGGTCATTGTCTCCGTCAACGCAAGCTTGCCGGGGGATGCTGCGAAATCGTGGGCCAGAACGGAGACGATCCACCCGGCACTCAGTGCGGCCAGCAATACGATGATTGACACGGCAACGGCAAAGAAGCACAGCACATTGGAAGCGAGACGCCAGGTGTCTTCCTTGCTGCGGGTTGCGTTGTAGTCGGAAAATACCGCGACAAAAGCAGCGGAAAGCGCACCCTCGCCAAACAGGTCTCTGAGAAGATTCGGTATCCTGAAAGCGACCACGAATGCATCATAGGCATACCCGGCACCGAACAGGGCGGCAAAAACCTGTTCCCTGATCAGGCCGAGGACTCTGCTGAACATGACGGCAATTGAGACGGTGGCCGCTGACCGAGCCAGACCCGGCGATGCGTCGTTGGGGTTACTCACGGTTCGTATAGGGAAACGGGGAAGCTGCTTACAGAAATTGTATAACCCCCATGGCTGGAAGTCTCAAAAAAAACAATGAAAATCAGCTGAATTGCGGCCAACGGCGGGACAGGTTTTAACCCGTCCTCTGCTCACTATCGCGCTGCAGCCTCCGGCAGGGCCGGCTAGCCCGGGGAACTGATATACCCCCCATGACTGACGGTCACAACGAAGCATGAAAATCGACATCGTTGTCGGATGGACTGGCTGATCCTCCCTTCGGCTGCTGCGCTGCGGCCTGATCGGTTGGCCTCCGAGGCCGATAGACAGGCCATCCATGGCCTGTCCGCCACCCTTCGGGCCGATCCTTAGCCCAGCCGGGCCTTCACGAGGCAGCCTCCGAGAGAATCAACCAACCCGAGGAGTTCGGCCTGTGGAACTGATTTTCGTATAGAAAAACGGCGTGGCAAGGTTACCCATTCCTCGGTAAATTTACGAGCAAATCCTTCGCAGTCCGCGAAGGAAATTGCATTGACATCTCACAGCTGCGTGAAAAAGTGGTCCACGCTCGTTCAGACTTGACATTATTTCGCGAGAATTGAATATATGGTGGGGTTCGGTTCACCCATACACCATTCGGCTTCTTGCTCAGATGTTGAGCTTGTCACGGTTTAAACAGAGAAATCGAGGAGAATCAGATGCAGGATACAACGATGGTCAGGAACGTAGCACTGATAGGACACGGAAATAGTGGCAAAACTTCCTTGGCTGAGGCCATGTTGTATACTGCGGGCAAGATCAACCGACTCGGCAAGGTGGATGACGGCAGTGCAAGTATGGATTTCGACGAAGAAGAAATCAGCAGAACCATTTCGATCAGTACTTCTTTTAACAATTACAGGTGGAAGAAGCACGATGTCTACCTGATCGATACACCAGGGGAAGACTCCTTCTTCAACGAAACCATCTTTGCTGCTCATATATGTGATAGTGCGTTGTTTGCTATCGGGGCGGTGGCCGGTGTCCGCGGGCAGACGAAAAAATTTGCCGACCTGATCGCCGATAACTCCGTTCCGTCGGTGATTGTTATCACCAACATGGATCGGGAACGGGCCGATTTTGCGCAGACGGTCGAGCAGATCAAAGATCAACTGCCGCTCAGAGCGGTGCCGGTCTTTCAGCCGATCGGAGCGGAAGATCAGTTTAACGGCATCGTCGACCTCATTGCAAATACCGCCTATCTGTTCGACGATACTGGCAAGGGGGGGCTCAAGGAGACCGGAGTTCCCGATGACCTCGCCGACGAAGTGGCAGTACAACGCGAGTCGCTGATGGAAAGCATCGCCGAAACCGACGAGGAATTAATCGAAAAATTCCTCGAGGAAGGGGAACTGAGCAGAGAGGAAATGGTGGCGGGTCTGAAAAAGGCAGTCCTTGCCGGTGAAATTTCACCGGTATGCCCGGTCAGCTCAACACTGAACAAGGGGACCGCGGCGGTACTCGACCTGATCAACGACTATCTCCCGTCACCTGCCGAATGTCAACCGCGTCAGGGTATCAAACCCGGCAGTGACGAGCCGTTGACGTGCGCTCCGGTCGCCGATGCACCCTTCGCCGGTCTGGTTTTCAAGACCATGGCCGATCCATATGCCGGCCGACTGACAATCTTCCGTGTATTTTCAGGAACATTGTCTGGAGAATCGTTTTATAATGCGAACAAGAAATGCCAGGAGCGATTCGGGCACCTATTTCTCATCGAGGGAAAAGAGCAGCGGCCCGTTGACAGTGCCGGCCCGGGGATGATCGTCGCTGTCGCCAAACTGAAGGAAACAACCACCGGTGACACCCTCTGCAACTCCGACAACCAGATCATCCTGCCGGCACCCGATCCGCTCGCCCCGGTCATCACCTATGCAGTCAGTGCGAAAAAGGGCGAAGAGGAAAAATTGTTCGGTTCGATCAGCAAGATGCTCGACGAAGATCTGTCTCTGAAGATGTCTCGGCAGCAGCAGACCGGAGAAACGCTTGTTTCCGGCATGAGCCAGGTGCATCTTGAAGTAGTCGGCAACCGGATCAAGAAAAAGTTCGGCGTTGAGATGGAACTCAGCCTGCCGAAAATACCATACATGGAAACCATCCGCGGCAGCGCCAAGGCCCAGGGACGACACAAGAAACAGAGCGGCGGGCGCGGTCAGTTCGGTGATTGCTGGATCGAGATCTCACCGATCCCCGGTGAGAAGTTCGAGTTCGTCGATCAGATCGTCGGTGGTGTTATTCCCCAGCAGTACCGACCAGCTGTCGAGAAAGGCATCATTGAGGCAATGGAGAGAGGGGTGCTGGCCGGCTATCCGGTAACCGATGTCAAGGTGGTACTTTATGACGGGTCCTACCATACGGTCGACTCTTCGGAGATGGCGTTTAAAATCGCCGGTTCGCTCGGCTTTAAAAAAGCAGCTCCGGAAGCCGGTTTGGTCTTGCTCGAACCGATCATGAACATTGTGATTACGGTGCACAAGGATAGTGTCGGAGATGTCATGGGCGATCTCAACTCGCGCCGCGGCAAAGTCATGGGGATGGATTCGTCCCCAAAAGGTGAAATAATCACTGCCCAGGTGCCGATGGCCGAGTCGCAGACCTATGCCAATGAGTTGACTTCGATGACGGGCGGACTTGGATCATTCTCCATTGAGTTCTCTCATTATGAGGAAGTTCCGGCGCAAATCGCCGAGAAAGTGGTTGCTGCACGCAATGCAGAACAGTCCTGAAGCACAGGGCCGGCTAGGCGATCGGTCGACGTATCGTTATGCCGTCATTACGATGAGCGATAAGGGCGTGCGCGGTGAACGGGAAGATACCAGTGGGGCGGCTCTGCAGGAACTTTTGAACCGGCAGGGATACCGGTTTTGTCACTACTCCATGGTTGCCGACGATATCGAAGCGATCATCATCGCAGTCAAACGGGCGATCGACGAAGACGGTGCCGATCTGGTTGTGACTACCGGCGGCACCGGGGTGTCGCCATCGGATGTTACCCCGGAAGCGATGGACTCGCTTTTCGACAAGGAAGTGCCTGGGATCGCCGAGGCAATGCGGGCTACGAGTCTCGCCATCACGCCGCAGGCGGTTTTATCCAGGGGACGTGCGGGAATCAGGGGTGGCAGCCTGATCATCAATCTTCCAGGCAGTCGTAAGGCGGCCCTGGAAAATATCAGCGTCGTTCTGCCGGCCTTGCATCATGCCTTGGACAAGATCAAAGGCTCCCCGGCAGACTGTGCTGCCGTCTAGCAATGAATGGTTTGTCCGGATTAAAGCCCACCCTCGTTCGGCCATTCGTGGTTTTCCCCGGAAACTTTCATGAGACGCCCTACAGCGGCGCCATCCGTCGCCTCCCGAGGAGAGACCATATCGATGCACCGCGCGTGTGCATGCGTCTGAAGAAGAACCTCAAATAGGCCCATCCTTGTTGATCGCGGTGTTTCAGTCGATCAGTTCAACCGACGGAGCACCGTCGCCACCCGGTAAAATATCGCCTATATAATACGGTGTCTCGCCGAGCGCGGTGAGTTGCTGCATGATATCGTTGAGGGAGCGCTCCTCGACGATCAGCATGAAGCCGATCCCCATATTGAACGTCCGGTACATCTCCGTCTCATCCACGCCTCCTTTTTCGGCGAGAAATGAAAAAATTGGGGGAACCGGCCAGGTCGACTTGTTGATGACCGCTTTGCACCCCTGGGGCAGGACGCGAGGAGTGTTGTCGTAAAAACCGCCTCCGGTATTATGCACCATACCGTTGATCTTGAAGTGTTTGACCACGTTCAATATCGCCTGGACATAAATCCGGGTCGGCCGAAGCAGCTCTTCACCGAGCGTCGTTCCGAGATGTTCGATATTATCATCTACGGAGAGGCCGAGATCGTCGAAACAGATTTTCCGAACCAACGAAAAACCGTTTGAGTGCAAGCCGTTGGAAGCCAACCCGATGATCTTGTTGCCGACTCTGATGATCGAACCGTCGATAATTTCATCCCGGTCGACGATGCCGGTGACAAAACCGGCCAAGTCGTAGTCCTTGTCTTGATAGAGTCCCGGCATTTCGGCTGTTTCGCCGCCGACCAGCGCACACCTGGCCTGGCGACAGCCTTCGGCGATTCCCTTGACGACATCGGTACCCATTTCCTGGTCCAGTTGACCGACGGCAAAGTAGTCGAGAAAATAGAGAGGTTTGGCCCCGCTGACAATGATATCGTTGACGCACATGGCGACCAGGTCGATGCCGATCGTATCGTGCCTGTTGCAACGGATGGCCACGGCCAGTTTGGTGCCGACACCGTCGGTGGAAGAGACCAGTACCGGGTTGGTATAGGCGTTTTTATCAATGGCATAAAAACTGGCAAATCCGCCGACCTCGTTTAAAACGCCTCGCTGCTGAGTGGAAGCGACAATGCTTTTGATACCATCGACAAAAGCATTGCCTTTGTCGATGTCGACGCCGGCTTCGCGATATTTTTGAGAACCTTTGTTTTCAGTCATGATCGTTGGTAGTGAAAAAAAATGATGATTGCGAAATCCCCATCGCCGGTTTACGCTGATACCTGCTCAAGGAGACGGAGCGGTAAATCGATTGTATGAGACGGTTTCTGATATTCACTGACTGCCGATTGGAAGAGAGCTTTTTCATACCTTATTGGCTCTGATTTGTAAATATAAATAGTCTATTTACCGACTGGCTGCAGGCCGGTCGGTAAATCAATTGTATGTTATGAAATTATTGCTGCTCATCCTGGGGATGGTTTTGATAGTTGAAGGATTGCCGTATGCGGTCGCTCCCGAAAAGATGAGGGAATGGCTGCTCACGCTAAGCGAGCTGCCGCCTGCAACCATGCGAGTCTTTGGCTTTATCTCTCTTGGTGGTGGGCTCCTGATTTGCTGGGTCGTACAGAAAACCTCCTTGTTTTCCTGACGTTTCCTTTCAATAGTTGCTTCCTTTTGAAGCCCCGGCAGGAACGTACGTTTTGGCGTTTGTGCGGCGGGGCACCGGCCATAGACTGAACCGGACTACCGAGGAGACGTACTCAGTCCGTAGATGATACCGGCAACCCACTGGTCACGCTCCTTTCGTAGCGGGATGCGTTCCGCACAAAGCACCGTCCAGCCGCAATCGGTGGCACAGCGTCTAATAAAGTGGTCCGCGTGGGCAAATCGGCCGCTTGGACCGAGGTGCAGTGCCCGATCGCTGCCGGTCAATTCTTCGATGGTGAGAAAGAACAAGGCGTCGTCGGTGGCGATGTCTCTGGTGCCCTGCAATATGTTATCTACCTGACCGACATAGGGAAAAACGTCGGCGGCAACAATCAAGTCATAACGTTCTGTACACTGCCGGAGAAACTGCTCAATCTCTTCTACGTAAAGAGCATCATAACAATTTTTGCTGGCGGCAAGAGATATCATTTTCCTGGAAAGATCGATGCCATGAAGTTGCTCAACACTGTCCTGAAAACGCTCGCCGATCAAACCGGTACCGCAGCCGAGATCGAGCATACCGGAAAACACCTCTTTGCTGGTAACCGATGTTACCAGCGCACCCAGACGGTTCGGGACGCTGTAATGAAGGTTGCTGAGCAGACTTGATTCGTAGTGATCGGCATACTGGTCGAACATGTCGCGAACATAGTTTGCCGGAGCGGTAATCCGCCGCTCCCCGCTCAAGGCGGCCAGCATGTACTCGGCGGAGGGACTGTCCGGACGAAGCGTCAGCACGAGTTGGTAGAGCTCGATGGCACGTTCAATCTTTCCTGTTATATGGTTAAGATACGCCAAGTTGTTGAGCGCTGGTAGATGGCCGGGGTCGAACCGGAGCACCGCTTCATAGGCAGCGATGGCCGCGTCGTGGCGGCCATCGGCAAGGTAACAGCCGGCTAGATTATAGCGGTAATCACTGTCCTCGGGTTGCAAATCGAGCGCTTTTTGATAATAAATGATCGCCTCATCGAGGTGACCTCGTTGCTTACAGGTCAAGGCAAGGTTAAAGTAGAGATCACCGTCTTCAATGCCGAGACGGAGCGCGCGACGGTAGCTCTCGGTGGCTTCATCGTAGCGCTTGCAATCGTGCAGGAGCAGCCCGAGATTGTACAGCAGCTGCCAACAGTCGGGAAGGTGCGACAATAGGCGACGATAGCGCGCCTCAGCCTCGGCGTATGCGCCGGACTGGTGCAATGCGCATGCTTCATCAAGTTGTTTCACCACATCTTGTTGTGTCAGAGGTTCGTTGTGATACATGATCCAATAATAGCTGCTGGCTGGATGCTACACGGACGGTGCATGCAGGTCTTTTGATTGGTTCTTCGGCGCGCTGTGTGCGCTTGAGAAATGGCGTGCAAATAGAACTGTATTGACTATAAATGATGGACGTTATTATACAGGTTGTCCTTGTTCGCCGCAAGGGAGCTTAATATCTGCCCCGAGAGATTCGACCATGGCCATGCTGCAGGGTGAAAAAACAAAACGGGAATTGCTCGGCAATGAAGGGATGGTCCTGCTTGACATGGTGCGACGGCTCAATCGTCGGGGAGCCACCGGCCATTTGCTCAAGCTCATCGAAAAAACCCATCCGGCCGACATGGCTTGGGTCTTTCGGCATCTCAACGAAGACGAACGGCAGAAAATTTTCAACATCATCGCCCAGACCAAGCAGGTAGGTGAATTCCTCAGCGAACTGGACGACGCCATCATGATCGCCCTCGTGCAACAGCTCACTCCCCAATATCTCGCCGATATCGTTTCCGACATGGCAACGGACGATGCCGTCGACCTGCTGGAGACCATTCCGGTCGAGCTGGCCGATGAGGTCCGCAGGCATATGGAGCAGCAGGACCGGGAAGAATTCGAGGGTTTGCTCAAGTATCACCCGGAAACTGCCGGCGGCCTGATGTCCACCGACTTCATGAGTCTGGACGAGTACCTGACGGTCAGCGAAGCGATCGCTATCGTGCAGCAAAAAAGCGAGGAGATGGAAATGGTTTTCTATCTCTACATCACCCATGGCGACGGGAAACTCGCCGGCGTGATCTCGCTTCGCGAATTGTTGATGAACTCGCCGGGCATGAAGCTTAAGAATATTATGAATCCCAATGTGATATCGGTCAACACCGACACCACTCAGGGCGAAGTCGCCCATGTTGTTTCACAGTATAATTTTCTCGCGGTACCGGTCGTCGATTCCTCATACAATCTGGTTGGAATCGTTACCGTCGACGATATCATCGATGTTATAAGGGAGGAGGCCACCGAAGAATTCCTGCAGATGGCCGGTGCCGGTAAAGACAGGGAAATCCTTCTCAAATCGACTTTTGAAAACGCCATGCTGCGGGCCCCCTGGCTTTTTGCCTCCTGGCTCGGAGGTGTAATGGCGATGGTGATCATAGGGTCCTTCGAAGAAGAGCTGGCCAAGGTATTGGCACTGGCCTCCTTCATTCCGGTCGTCATGGGCATGGGCGGCAATATCGCGACACAATCCTCGACGATTATCGTCCGCGGCATCGCCACCGGCCGGGTGAATATGAACGCGCTGTTCAGAGTTATTTTCAAGGAGATGCGGGTCGGGGTCATTCTCGGCTTCATTTACGGCCTCTTCCTCGGCGCCCTGTCCTATTTTCTCCATCAGGAAATGCAGCTGCTCGGCCTGGTCGTCGGCATTTCCATTTTTTGTACCATGATCATGGCGGCAACACTCGGGACCTTGATCCCACTGGTTTTGAAACGATTCGATTTTGACGCCGCAATCGCCACCGGGCCATTTGTCACGACGGCGATCGATATAGTCGGCGTTCTGATGTATTTTTATTCAGCCAAACTCATCCTCGGACTTTAAGCGAGCAGCGCTACCAGCAACCGGAACAGTGTCCTTATTATTGGAGCCAGATGACCGTGTCCCGAATCAACCCGTTTATCCTGCTGCTGCTGGTTGCCGTCGGTCTCTGGCTGATCTTCGGCGACTCCATCAGGCGCCCCGTCACCTACAACGCCGAGCCGCGGGCGATAACGGCACGCGGGGATCTGGCAGAAGACGAAAAAAACACGATCGAGATCTTTCGCAACACGTCGCCATCGGTCGTTTATATCACCAGCATCGCCTTGCGGCGCAGTCTATTTTCCCTCAATGCAGTTGAAATTCCGGCCGGCACCGGATCCGGATTTGTCTGGGATGACGAGGGGCGGGTAGTGACCAATTATCATGTCATCTCGGATGCCAACCGAATCCAGGTCACCATGGCTGATCAATCAACGCACAAAGCGGTGCTGATCGGCGCGGAACCGGACAAGGATCTGGCCGTTCTGCAGGTCAGTGCTCCCGAGCGACTGCTCAGACCGATCCCGATCGGGGCGGCCGGCGACCTGTTGGTCGGCCAGAAGGTCTTTGCCATCGGCAACCCGTTCGGCCTGGACCAGACAATCACCTCCGGCATCATTTCAGCATTGAATAGAGAAATAACCGCCATTACCGGCAGGACCATCCGCGGCGTTATCCAGACCGATGCGGCGATCAATCCCGGCAACTCCGGCGGACCGCTGCTCGACAGCGCCGGTCGGTTGATTGGCGTCAATACGGCTATCTACAGCCCGTCGGGCGCATACGCCGGTATCGGCTTCGCGGTCCCGGTAGAAGAAGTCAATCGGGTCATCCCGGAGTTGATTCGACACGGTCGGTTGATCAAGCCGGGGATCGGCGCGACACTGGTCGACGAGCGGGTCGCCCGGCAGCTCGGTATCGACGGCATCCTGATCCGGGAAGTCGAGCCCGGCGGACCGGCGGAACGTGCCGGCCTGCAAGCGACTAGACAGCACCTGGGCGAGATTGTCCTCGGCGACATCATCGTCGAGGTGGCGGGCACCCGGGTACACACCTATGATGATATCCGTACCGTCCTCGAATCATTCCGGGTTGGCGATACCGTCGAGCTGACCTGTATCCGCGAAGGACGGTCGTTTACCACGAGCGTTGAACTGACCGCAGTCCAGTAACAATTGCACGCACCGGTGAGTGGCCTAAAAACGGCCACGTCGGCGGGCCAACTCGCGCATATCCCTGGTACGATCCGACTCATCGATGATCTCCTCGCCGACGATTTCTTCCAGGACATCCTCCATTGAGATAACCCCGGTTACTGAGCCGTATTCATCGACAACGATAAAAAGATGCTGGCGCTGTTCGAAAAAATCGATCAGTACCAAATTGAGGGGCATTGATTCGGCAACGAAGTGGACGGGCCGTTTCAATTCGGTCAACCGGCTGTCGAGCTTTTGCTGGGCGGCTGCCAGCAACACATCTTTACGCATGATGATACCGGTAACGTTGTCAGACTCTTCGTGATACACGGGTACCCGACTGTGACTCGTCAACTGGGCAAGCATCTGCATCGCATCGTTGACAGTCATCTCTTCCTCGAGGGAAAAGGTCACGGTGCGCGGCGTCATTACCTGGCGGACCGTTTTCTGCTTAAGATCGATGATATTGCTGATAACTCGTTCCTGGGCTTCTTCCAAGTGGCCGGATTGCCGGGACAGGGCGGCGATGGTCTGCAGTTCCTTGGCGGAAATCATGCCATCTTCCCGGTCTTGCGGAATGAGGCGGGTGATGGCTCGACAGAGGATGATAATCGGCTTCAGCACTACAACCATCAAGCGCAACGGCAATGCGATATACGATGCCAGCCGAAACGAATAACTGACGCCGATGGTCTTCGGTATAATCTCGGAAAAAATCAGGATCGATAGGGTAAAAACCGCGGAAAAAACGAAGATGTTCTCGTCCCCGTAAAGCTTCGCAAAGGTGGCCCCGGCAACGGCGGCGCCGATCGTGTTGGCGATGGTATTCAACGTCAGGATTGCCGTTATCGGTTCGTCGATATCCTCGCGCAGTCGCTGCAGAATGGTCCCTGCCCGGGCTCCCGATTTTCGCAACATTTCTACCTGACTCGTGGTAAGGGAGTAGAGGACAGCCTCGCACAGAGAACAGACGGCGGAAACGATTATGGCCAGGGAAACAGCCAAGACGAGTGTTTGCAACATGTGTCTTCTCCACCGATAAGAACGGCTCGCCCGAAACAGTCGGACCTGCGGTGACACGACAACCACAACGGTCTGCTGCCCGGAGGTCGTGCCAGGTTTTCCAGTTCACTACCTAATGAAACGGCTTCCCGGCGGATACCCACAAAACACGCCGTCGCGGCAATCAGCCTGGCGAGGTTGAACTATAGAGAACCTTGAAAAATTATCATTCCGCCCAATCTCATCGTTGCGCAATCAAATTATATCCACGGAGTATCATGCATATGCCTGCGGTAAAATTTTCTTATGCGCCTCGATCTTGAACGAAATTCCGAATTTTCAAGCTCCTCTATAATAGTAACCTGATGATCTTATTTCTATACAAAAGGGATCCCGGGAACCTGAGCGGTCTTTTTCTAAAAATCAGTTTCCCGGGTCGCCCGGTTCTGCCGAAGTCTGCCGGATAGGAGCCCGGCGAGAGAAATATTGAGGCGCGTTGGTTCATCGATATGATCAATCACAGAGTCGAAGATGGTATAGATCTGTGGTATGGTGGTGTCGGCTGTTTGGGCATCGCTAATCGGACAAACTATTGAGCCATTTGCAAAACAATCTTTTCGCCCAAACTCTGCGTTATGCTCAAAATTTTATCCTCGGAATATCATGTATATGCCTGCGGTAAAATTTTTCGCATGTCTTGATTTTGAACGAAAATCTAAATTTTGCAAAAGGCTCTATTGCAAAGGAATCATTGTATGAAAGACACCAAAATAGTCGTCTCTGATCACTCTCCTCAGGCGTGCGCGGCCTCCCTGCTTGTCTTTTTGACCGCCGAACAGAAGAGTGCACCGCCGACCGCCGACGAGATGATTGCCAATCTCGTTGCCGATCTTTTTCATCTTGGCGATTTCAAAGGTAAAAAAGAGGAGACAAGCCTACACTACGGCCAATATGTATCGCTTGCCGGTCCTGTTGTTGCCAAGCGATTGCTGCTGATCGGTCTCGGCGAGTTAAAAAAAGAATTACCGCAACCCGAGCTCCTGGAGCGTCTGCGCTGTGCCGGCGGTATCATCGCCGGGACGGCACAAAAGGTCAAGGCCGAGTCGGTGGCAGTCGTCGCCCCGCATTTTTTAATCGATCTTACGGACCGTGGTGCTGAACAGATCTGCGAAGGAGTGCTGCTTGGCGACTATCACTTCAACAAATACAAAAAGCAGGATCCGGAAGATCCCTTCTTCCCCGGGATCGAGGAATTGACGCTGCTCACCTCGCAGCGACAATCGGTGAGAAAGGCGGCGAAGCGTGCCGCAGTATCCGCCCAGGCTGCGATTGTCGCCCGTGACATGGCCCATGAACCGGGCAGTTCATGGACGCCTCAGTCGTTTGCCGACTTTGCTCGCGATCTCGGCAAGGGCAAAAACATGAAGTACACGGTTTTGGAAAAAAGCCATCTGCAGAAAGCCGGCATGGGAGGTATTCTGGCCGTGAATCGCGGATCGGCTGTCGGACCGAAACTCATCGTGCTCGAGTACCTACCGAAAAGCTATAAACGGACACTGTTATTGGTTGGCAAAGGAATTACCTTCGATTCCGGCGGCGTCAGTCTGAAACCGGCAGCCGGCATGCAGGACATGAAATACGATATGTGCGGTGGCGCCGCCGTTCTGGCCGTTATGCAAGCGGTGGCTGCGGAAAAACCGTCCCTGCGGGTTATTGGCGTTGTACCGGCAACAGATAATATGTCCGGTTCCGCTGCCCTCAAACCTGGCGATATTATTACCCACTACAACGGCACGACTGCGGAAGTGGTCAATACCGACGCGGAAGGACGGCTTATCCTGGCCGACGCTCTTGCCTATGGCATCGAGAAATTCAAGCCGGATGGAGTGATCGATCTGGCCACCCTGACCGGGGCGGTTATCATCGGTTTGGGGCATCATCGCAGCGGTTTATTCAGTAATCACGATCAATTTGCCGAACAGGTTCTGTCAGCCGGGGAAGCGACCGGCGAGCCGCTCTGGCGCATGCCGCTCGGTCCGGAGTACAGCAAGCAGATTGAATCAGATGTTGCCGACATCAAAAATATCGGCGGCAAAGAAGCCGGAGCGATAACCGCTGCGGCGTACCTGGAAAAATTCGTTGGCGATACGCCGTGGGCACACCTCGATATAGCCGGCACCGCCTGGGATTTCACGAAAAAGCCCTATATCCCGAAAGGGCCGTCCGGGATCGGCGTACGCACCCTGCTTGCTGTCATCAGAAACGGCAAGAACCTGAACTGGTCATGACCGATCTCGCTTTGACACAAATGAATGCCGGACAGAGGCGGCCGACGTTTCCAGACTATCCGTTCGCTGCAAATTTTGTCCAGACTCCGGGCGGCAGCATGCACTATATCGATGAAGGGTCCGGACCGGCCGTGATCATGTTGCATGGCAACCCGACCTGGTCGTATTATTATCGGCACCTGATCACCGCCCTGTCGTCTCGGTTCCGGGTCATTGCCCCCGATCATATCGGCTGCGGTTTGTCCGACAAACCAGAAGGATACGACTATTGTCTAAACAATCACATTAACAATATATCGTATCTGCTCGACCATCTGCATATCAATAGCTGCTCGCTTGTTGTCCACGATTGGGGCGGAGCCATCGGCATGGGCTATGCGACCAGAAACAGCGCGTCCATTCAGCGGCTCGTCATCCTCAATACCGCTGCCTTTCCATCCCGTCGCATACCGCTGCGGATCAGGATCTGCCGGTGGCCGCTGCTCGGTGCACTGATTGTTCGCGGTTGCAACGGATTTGCCTGGCCGGCTACCTTCATGGCCGTGCAAAAACCGCTGGCCAAAGAGGTGGCGGCCGCCTATCTCGCCCCATATGGTTCCTGGCGGCAGCGCGTCGGCATCCATCGATTCGTCAAGGATATCCCGCTTTCTCCGGCCCACCCGTCTTTCCGGACCCTGGTTGAGATCGGGGACGGCCTCAATCGATTGGCCGAGCGCCAGACGCCGACCTTGCTTGTCTGGGGAGGCAAGGATTTCTGCTTTAACGATCATTTCTACCGGCAATGGACCACACGTTTTCCCCACGCCCGGTGTCACTATCTCGCCGCCGCCGGTCACTATGTGCTGGAAGATGGGCACGGCATGGTAGAGCCGCTGATCGCATCATTTCTGCACGATTAGAGGGAACTCGGCTACCATGAACAACATCGCTGCCACACTGACCGCTGTTGCCCGACAGCACGGCGAAAAAACCGGGCTCATTGAGGCGCGCAGCGGCCGTAGCTTGAGTTTTCAACGACTTGACGAAAGTGCCCGCCGCTACGCCTCGTTTCTTTCCGTGAACGGTGTCGACGAGGGGAATCGGGTCATGCTGATGGTCCGGCCCTCGGCTGATTTCATCTCGCTGGCCTTCGCGCTGTTTCACCTCGGGGCACCGGTCATCCTTATCGACCCCGGCATGGGCTATCGCAATGTGTTGCGCTGTATCCAGTCGGTCAGGCCCGATCATCTGCTCGGCATCCCTGCCGTCATCCTGCTCAGCCGCCTGTTTCCGCGGCCGTTTCGCACGATCAGGAGAAGATTCTCCTGTGGTCCGGCACCCGGCTTGGGCACGACGGATGTCAAGAAACAGGCGGCCCGACACGGCTCATTGGCCCACCCCGAGTTCGTGCCGGATGAAGACTCTCTGGCAGCCATTATCTTTACGACGGGTTCGACCGGCCCCCCCAAAGGGGTCCGTTTTGAACATCGCATTTTCGCCGCCCAGCTGGAGCATATTCGTTCGTTTTACAACATCGGACCGGGCGATATCGACCAACCGGGTTTTCCACTGTTTGCCCTGTTTTCCGCTGCTCTTGGAGCAACAGCCGTGATTCCGGATATGGATCCGACCCGGCCGGCCCAGGTCGATCCCGAAAAATTCGTTGCCTCGATCAATCGTTACGGCGTCACCTATTCCTTCGGTTCGCCGGCCATTTGGAAAGTGGTGAGCAGGTGGTGTCATCTCCACAAGCGATCATGTCCGACCTTGAAAACCGTGTTGATGGCCGGTGCCCCGGTCAGTGGCGAACTGGTCGCCGCGGTGGCGGAAATCATTGCCCCTGACGGAAAAATCCACACTCCGTACGGGGCGACGGAAAGCCTGCCGATCGTTTCCATCGAAGGCAAAGAAATTATCGCTCAGACCTGGTCGCAGACCAAGCAGGGTAGGGGAGCCTGCGTCGGCCAAGCCTTGCCCGGGATCGACCTGAAGGTAATCGCCTGTTCTGATGAGGCCTTTGCCTCGTTTTCAGCGTGTCGGGAATGTGGACCGGATGAGATCGGCGAGATCATCGTCAAGGGAGATGTGGTAACCCGAGCGTACGAGAATAACAGTTATGAGACAACGTTTGCAAAAATCCCCGACGATTCAGGTTTCTGGCATCGAATGGGCGATGTCGGCTACCTGGACGAGCAGGATAGGCTGTGGTTTTGCGGAAGAAAGGCCCACCGAGTCCGAAGTCGTGACGGGATCCTCTATACGATTTGCTGCGAGGCCGTCATCAACGTCCATCCCGACGTTTTTCGTTCAGCTCTCGTCGGAGTCGATACCGACCGCGGCTGGGAAATTCCGGTGATAATCATCGAACTGGAAACGAGCGTGCGACGACGTAAGCAGGAGGTGATCGATGAAGTCATGCAGCTGGTCGGCCACCATCCGTTGACCAAGCGGATCGAGCACATTCTCGTCCATCCCTCGTTTCCGGTGGATATTCGCCACAATGCCAAGATTTTTCGTGAAAAACTGAAAATCTGGGCACAACGTCAACTTCGCTTGTCACGATGAATACGATACTCGTCACCGGCGGCGGCGGTTTCGTCGGTTCCGCCCTGGTTGCCAGGCTCTGCGAGCAGGGCCACCGCGTCACCGCGTTGGCAAGGCATTATTATCCGGAACTGGAAAGACACGGCGGCCGCAGCCTGATCGGCGATATCACCGATCTCGACTGCGTCCGGCGCAGTTGCCGCGATGTCGAGACAGTGTTTCATGTCGCCGCCAAGGCCGGTATCTGGGGGCGGCGGCAGGAGTACGAACAGACCAACGTGCACGGAACCGTCAACGTTATCCAGGCCTGCCGGGAAAATGGGGTTGCCCGGCTGGTCTATACATCGACACCGTCGGTAGTCTTTGATCGCGCCGATATTACCGGTGGCGACGAGACGCTGCCGTATTCTGACAATTTTCTCTGCCATTACGCGCGCAGCAAAGCAAGAGCCGAACATCAGGTTCTGGCCGCCAATTCGGAACGGTTGAAAACCTGCGCCATTAGACCGCATCTGATCTGGGGACCGGGAGATCCCCATCTGATTCCACGTCTCGTCGACCGGGGGAGGCGGAGAGAGTTGAGCATTGTCGGCGACGGCACCAATCAGGTCGATATCAGCTATATCGACAATGTCGTCCATGCCCACCTGCTTGCCTGGCAGTGTCTGGAAAAGAGTGACAAATGCGGTGGTCAGGCATATTTTATCGGACAGGAGCATCCGGTAAAACTTTGGCGGTGGATCAACGAGCTGTTTGCCGAGTTGCAGATACCGCCGGTGCGCCGCCGTGTCGCCAGACCTTTGGCCTATTGCGCCGGAGCACTGCTGGAAACAGTCTATCGTTCGTTGAACCTGCGAGGTGAACCGAAAATGACACGATTTCTCGCTGAACAACTGTCCAGGTCACACTATTTTTCCCATGCCAAGGCCCTACGCGACATAGGATACCAGCCGATCGTCTCACTGGCTGAGGGACAGCAGCGATTATTAACCTGGATTCGCAGCATCTGATGCGCAACAAGATCAAACAAGGGATCACTATCCTGCTCGTCGTCCTTCTCGTCCATTCCGGTTCCCTGCCGACGGCCCGAGCCTTTACCATCGGTGAAGAACGCGAGCTTGGCGAAAAGCTGCTCTACCAGGTGCGCTCCGCCTTTCCGATCATTGGCGATCCTGACCTGCATCGATACATCAATGATCTCGGCCAGGAGGTCCTCGACGTTGCCGGCATTCAATTTTTCGAATACCGCTTTTTCATCGTCAAAAGCAAACAATTCAATGCCTTTGCCGCACCCTCAGGGCTGATTTTCTTTTATACCGAACTGATCCAGTCCATGGATAGCGAAGACGAGCTGGTATCGGTAATAGCCCACGAAATCGGCCATGTGGCCAAACGGCATCTGGCCTCTCGGATGAAAAAGGGAACGATCGTCAATATTGCCGCCCTCGGCGCCGCTCTGGCCGCCATCGCCTTGGGAGGCGGCGGTGCCGCGTCCCAGGCGCTGTTAACCGGGTCCCTTGCTGCAGGACAGAGCGCCCAGCTCTATTTCAGCAGAGAAGACGAGAAAGAAGCGGATCTGCTTGCCTACCACTGGCTCAAGGAACTTGGCAGAAACCCGGACGGTCAGCGTAAAATGCTGCAGACTATGCGCAGAATCACTCGCTATCGAATGGGGCAGGTTCCCCAATACCTGCTTACTCACCCGGATCCGGAAGCGCGTCTCGACTATGTCGAGTCCCTGATTGCCGCGGAAGGAGGGGCGAGCGAGGCTCCGGATCAAACGAAAGACTTTTCTTTTCTTCGATTCAAGTACCGGATCATGGCTCTGGTCGAGGACAATGCCGCGGCAAAAGCCTACTTTGCCAATCGCCTCAATGATTCGAGATCGACGAGTTTCAGCAAGACGATGGCCCGTTATGGACTCTCCCAGATCTTTCGACGGGAGAACAACTACGAACAGGCACTCTCACTACTGAACGAGGTTATCGCGACGCTGCCGCGACAGCGTATTCTCCGTGTCGATCAAGCCATTATTCTTGCCGAGCAAGGAGATTTCGAGCAGGCCCGGGATCTGCTGGAGACGGCGCTGCGGGAACAGCCGACCGATATGTACACCGCCTTTCACCTCGCCGGCGTCCTGGAAAAAATCGGGGAACTTGAGCGGGCGGAATATCTGTTGCGCGAGGTGGTCGCGCGGATGCCCGAGTTCTCAAGCGCCTTCTTCGACCTGGGCCGGATTCTCAGCCACCAGGGGAAGAAAGCCGAGGCACGCTTCTTCCTCGGTAAGTTCAACCTCTACGAAGGCAAGCTCGATCTCGCACAAGCCAACTTCAAGGAGGTGATTGGCGCACCTCAGGCCGACCCTGCAATTCAAAGAGAGAGTGAAGCAATGCTTGAATTGATTGAGCGACTAAAAAAAGGATGAACGAGGACTACCCGGAGCGGGAGCACCCCGTCAGATACAGTAAATACTCCTGATTGCCCTTGGTTCCGGTTATCGGCGAAGCAACAATTCCTTCGCAGGACAACCCCAAAGACACGCTGAAGTCGCGAATAGCGGCCACAGCTTCCTGTTGTGTCTGTGCGTCGCTAACGATCCCGCCGCGTCCGACCCGTTCCGGACGCACTTCGAATTGCGGTTTGACCAACGCAACAATCCGTATCTTCTCGCTAAACAGCGGTAACAGCGGTGGAATCAGTTTGGTCAGGGAAATAAAGGAAGTGTCGAGTACCGCCAGATCGAGCGTCCGCTCGATCTGGCGTGCGGTCAGATGGCGGGCATTGCATCGCTCCCGCACGACGACTCGCTTATCGCTCCTCAATTTCCAGTGCAGGATGCCATAACCGACATCGACGGCGTAAACGATGCGGGCGCCGTGTTGCAGTAGACAGTCGGTAAACCCCCCGGTCGAAGCGCCGATATCGGCGCAAACCCAGCCGTACGGATCAATGGCGAAACGATCCAGCGCTCCGGCGAGTTTTATGCCGCCGCGCGAAACATAGGCTGGTTGCTGCCGGATGCGGATGACGACATTTTCGGGATATGTTCGGCCCGGTTTATCGGCAACAACTTCGGCAACTAGTACCTTGCCGGCCCGGATGAGCTGTTCGGCCTGATCGCGTCGTTCGACAAGCCTGCGCTCGACGAGCAACTCGTCAAGCCGCTGTTTTCTGGTCCGACTCACCTGCTGAACATGCTGATACGACTCCCGGTCAACTACATGCTTGCCAGTTTTTCCTGAGCCTGACTTGCTTCCGGAGAATCCTTGTAGGAGGCGATGAGTTTCTTGTAGAGAATTTTCGCCGTATCCTGGTCATTGAGGCGTTCGAAGGCAAGAGCCTGCCGAAACATGGCAGTGGGCGCCTTGGCGCTGGAAGGATAGTTGGTAATGATGGTCTGATAGTCGAGAATAGCCTGATCAAACTCCTTCAGTGCGAACAGACATTCCCCCATCATATAACGGGCCTCAACCGTCTCGACGGTATTGGCTGATTGAGCCAATTGCTCGAAGACGTTGTACGCATCCCGGTATTTGCCTTGTTCGAAAAGGCTTTTGGCCCGGGCAGCATCGCCTGCTGAAGCCGTCGGTGTCGACGTCGGCGCCGGCGTGGCGGCCTCGGCTTGACGGACCGGCGGTTCCGCAACCGTCGTCGGAGCCGTCGTGGTAACCGCTATCGGGGCCAGTACTTTTTTTACTTTATCAGCTCTGATGGCAGGAATGGAGCCGCCGCTCGTCGAAGCTGCTGTCGCACGCCGGCGGGCTTCTTCAGCTGCTTTTGCCGCAGCAGCGGCCTTACGCTTTGCTTCTTCGACGCGGGCCTGTTGAATCGCCTGCAGGTTTTCCTGCTGCGCTTTCAACTGTTCGGCAAGTGTCTCGAGTTGCGAATCCTTTTGCGAAATTTCCTGTTCGAGACGTTGCATTTCGGTAAGGCGTTTCTCCTCTTCCTGCCGGGTATAGTTACGAAAGGCTGTTTCCAACTCCTTACTCTGTTCGTTGAGCCGGCGGTTGAGGTGCCCGGTTTCTTCCAGGCCGCTGCGCAATTCCAGCAGATCCTGTTGCAGACGATCGATTTGATTGACAGAATTGGCCTGACGCTTCTGCAGTTCGTCGATGGTCGATGACTCCAGGTCAGTCACCTTTTTGTTGAGCATGCGCAACTGGTAGTGAATCTGATTGAGATCGTCCTGGGAAGCGCATTGAACCAGCAGCGGAGATACGATAAAGGCGCAAAGAACGGTAAATGGAATTTTTTTCATGATCGTTGATAAAGCAAAAAGGTTAGTAGGTCTTTATCTGCCAACGCGGATACGACTGACTGCCGGGAAGCGAGAAAAGCAGGCGTTGATATGAACCGTTTTTCATTATTCCATAGATCTTATGGCCGGCGCCATCTCTTTTTGCAAAGATGATCTGGTTACCGTCCGGTGACCAAGACGGTGACTCATGATGGGTCTGATCGGTGGTAATCTGTGTCTCCGATCTGTCCTTGAAGGGGTTGACGGTGCATATCTGGTAAATTCCGCCGCGCAGGCTGGAATAGGTCACCAGGTCTTCGGTGGGCGACCACGACGGTTCCGCATTTTCCGACCCTTCGTAGGTTATCCGCTGGGTGTTGCCGGTAGCCAGTTCCATCAGGTACAGTTGCGGTTTCTTGCTCCGGTCGGAAACGAAGACGATATGGCGGCCATCCGGGGAGAAGACCGGAGAGACATTGATCCCGGCGTTGCGGGTGATTTGCTTGAGGATCTCGCCGCTACGATTGATCAGATACAGGTCCGGGTTACCGTTGTGCGAGAGTGTCACGATCATCGAGTTGCCATCCGGCGCCCAAGCCGGGGCCAGATTCATGCCGGGCCGACGTGACAGGGCCCTTGTTGTTTTATCCTGCCGCAGATCGGTGATGTAAAGATTCTGGTTGCCGCTGTGATAGGACGTATAGGCCAGGAAAACGCCGTCCGGTGAAAACCGGGGTGAGACGATCAGGCTCTGGTGTCTGGTTACCTGCCGCAACGAGCGCCCGAGAATGTCGGTGATGAATACCTCCTTTTCCCGTTTGTTCGGCGGTTGTGAGACAAATGCGATCTGCGTGCCGGCAATCCCGGATTTACCGGTCAATTCGTTAATTACCGCATCGGTGAACTTGAAGAGCATCACATCGGTTTGTGTCGATGGACCGTTGTATGACTTGCCGAGCAACATGTCGCCGGTTGCCGCGTCGAACAATCTGATCTCAAGGGAGATCTGGTCTCCGGCGATGGTATATCTGCCGACGGTCGCATAATCGACGCCGAGACGTTTCCAGTCGTCAGCGGTGGAACCTTGTTGGGCGGCGGATGAAGCAATGTCTATGATTCCGTGAAATTCAAGCGCCTTGGCCAAGGTTACGGCCAGATTTCGGCCATAGGCCTGTTGGCTTGTAGCCAGACCGCTGTTTTGGAACCAGGGGACGGCAAAAAGAATTTTCCGGGCATCGGGTGATGTGATATCGAGATAGACCCGCTGGGCATCAGCGGTAATCGGTACCAACAGAAACAGACAGAGCAGGGGCATCAGTAATCGTTTCATGGAAGCTCATCACTCACGGTTTAATTAATACTGCCGGGCGAAAATCGTAGACCGATTTCGAAACTGTTTTTTCTCAGAGCCGGGGGAATAGCCGGCAGCGGGTTGGCATCCTGAACGGCTTTGCTGACGAATTGATCGAATACCGGATCATTTGATCGTTTTTCGAAAAAATGGTTCGTAATCGTCCCATTTTGAGAGATCGTTATGACGACGACGGCCTGGGTCGACGGATCCCATCGCTTGAATTCAGGCAGGGCCCAGAATTGCGTAATGCGATTGACGATGGCCGTATAATACTGCCGCTCCAGGATCGTCAATGTGCTTGCTGACCCGGACCGAGCAGTAGACGAAGCAGAGCGTTGCGCCTGGTTGCGAATCTCGGTCAGTTGCTGTTCAAGCAGTTTTTGTGCCCTGGCAGCTTCTTCAGCAGCTATCCGGGCCTGTTCCGCTGCCTGTTGTTCGGCACGCAGTGCTTCGGCCAATCGTTGTCGGCGCAGACGTTCCGCCTCGCGTTGGCGGTTTTGCTCCTGATTTTCCTCTGGTACCACGGTTTTCTTGATTTTCTTTTTCAGCGGCTTGAGCGAAACAGGGTCAACCGGTTTTGGTGCCGGTGCAACGGTTTCAGGAGCGATGGAAACCGCTTCCGGCTCGGGTTTAACCGGTTCGGCAGGGGGCGGTTCGGCAGCTGCTTGCGGCTGCGGTGTCGGCTGATCGGCCAGAGAAATCAAATCGACGCTGTAGATATCTTCAAAGCGCGGTGTTGACTTGAACATCCCCGGCAGAAAAATAATACTGAAAGCGATCAGCAGGTGAAAACCGATCGCCAGATTGAGCGGCAGCAACCATTGGTTTCTACCGTCGTATGTAACGCTGTACTGCTTGGTCACGATGCTATGGCTTTTCTTCAACGGAAGGTTGGGTCACCATACCGAGTTTGTCGAATCCGGCCTTTTTGATATCAGCCATCACCGAAACCACGATACCATAAGGAACCGCCTTATCTGCTTTGAGGTAGATCGGTTTGTCCGTGTCTGTACTCCCAACTTTGGCAAGCTCCTGCAACAAGACTTTCTGGCTGATCCCCTCCAAATTACCAAGGCCGATCACCCCGTCCTTGTCGATGGTCACGACAATCGGGTCATCGTCTTGCCGAAGAGATTTGGCCGTTGTTTCGGGGAGATCAACATCAAGTCCCTGGGTCATCATCGGAGCGGTGATCATGAAAATGATCAGCAGCACCAGCATCACATCGACGAGTGGCGTGACATTGATGTCCGCCATCAGTTGTTTTCGCCCGTTTCCAGTTGACATTCCCATGGTTACAACCTCTCAGACACGGCTGAGTAAATCACGTTCGACCAGATTGAGGAAATCGGTGGAAAAATTCTGCATTGTGTCATGCACTCCGATGAGCTTGTTGGCAAAATAATTGTAGAAAATTACTGCTGGAATAGCCGCCGCAAGGCCGGCAGCGGTGACCACGAGTGCTTCTGAAATACCAGGTGCAACGACTGCCAGCGAGGCCGACCCCCGTTGTCCGATGTCATGAAACGAAATCATGATTCCCCAGACGGTGCCGAACAATCCGATGAACGGGGTAGCGCTGCCTGTGGTCGCGAGGAACGGAAGCAGACTCCCGAGCTTGCTGACCTGTTCGTTCTCAGCCTTGCGAAGCGCCCGCTTGAGATTATCCATGGTTGCCAATTGCATTTCCAGAGTTTCTCTGCCGGCTTCGTCGCCACGATTTCTGATGCTATTGATCTTTTTCAACTCGTTGAACCCTGCCTTGAAAACAGCAGCTTCCGGGCTATAGGCATACTCCTCGGCAGCCGTGCTCGCTTCGCTCAGCGTTTTCGACGACCAGAAAGCCTCGAGGAAATCTTCGGAATCGAGCCGGGCGTTTCGGAATAGCCGGCTTTTCATGAAAATGATAGACCATGAACCCACGGAGAAGAAAAGCAGCAGCGCCATGACCGTCTGACCGATCGGTCCGGCATGAATGATCATTTGGGTGAGTGACAGTTGCACGATATGCGTTCCTTTAAGTAATCGGGGGCTCGGGGCACATCTCCGGCCGGGGTAGGTAAAAAGCTTTTGTCTAGCGTGGACAAACCGCACAGAGTATGACCTTTTTTGAGCAAAAGGTCAACAGCTCGTTTATCAAAAAACAGATGTTATGGCAGGTAGTTATCTAGAAAAAACTACGGAGCTACCAGCGCGCAGGTGAATTCGGTTTTGGCCGCCACTTTTCCGTTCACTCTGGCCGTCCCTTTGAAAAAACAGACGGAGGCAACCGTCTCGACAAGATCTACGGTCATCTGGACGGTTTCACCCGGCATTACCTGTCGTTTGAATTTTGCCATGGTAATCTTGGTAAGTACCGGGATTTTTGTGCTCTGGTAATCCCCGGCTTTTTCCAGAACCGAGGCCACCAGGAGTGCTCCGGTCTGGAAAATGGCCTCGCAGAGCAATACACCCGGCAGCAGGGGGTGTCCCGGATAGTGTCCGGTAAAGACATCGAGGTTTTCCGGAATCTTCTTCTCCGCCGTTATCGAATTCATTGTCTTTGTAATAATCTTGTCCACCCAGAGAAACGGCGGGCGGTGGGGGATCAACGAAGAAATAGTGGTGTCCATCTTATATACCTCCGTTAATATCGATCACCGCTCCTGTTATATAGGACGCCCGTGCGGATGCCAGGAAAATTACCGCGTCGGCAATCTCCTCGGCGGTACCGAACCGTCTCATGGGGACCATCTTTCGGTAAGCGGCGCGCTGTTCGTCGGAGAGATCGCCGATAAAGTCGGTGTCGACAAAGCCGGGCGAAACGCAATTGACGGTGATTTTCTTGCGTGCCACTTCTTTCGCCAAGGTTCGCGTCAGACCGATCTGTCCGGCCTTGGCGGCGGCATAATTGCCCTGACCGCTGAAACCAAGATAGGAGGCTGGCGAGGTGACACTGATGATGCGACCATACTTTTGCTTGAGCATCAGTGGCACCGCATATTTGCACATATTGAAGGTTCCGGTCAGATTGACGTCGATCACGCGTTGCCAGGTGTCGATATCCATCAGCGCCAGCAACTGATCACGCCGGATGCCGGCATTGTTCACGAGAATATCGAGTGTATCGTGCGCCGCCTCGAACGTGGCATAAAATTCACCGACGGCTTCATGGTCGGCGACATTGCAACGGACCAACTGCAGCCGATCTCCAGCGTTCTGACACTGATCGGCCAACTCGGCCGCCGCCGATTGATCGCTGCCGTAAAGGCCGTAAACGGTAGCGCCACGGTCGAGCAGGGCACGGGTAATAGCCCGGCCGATACCGCGGGTGGCGCCGGTTACGATCGCCTTTTGCTGCAGGAATTCTTGCATGGAGTTCATACCTTTTCGATGCTGCGCAAATAACTGTCTACATCATTAGCCACGATAACACCATAATTTATGGCGCCCAGCCAACCGGACATGATAATTCCGACCGAGCCGACATGAAAGAGGCCGCCGATCTGTTTGAAGATTGAGCGGGAGACATCGAGTCCTTCGAATTTGGTACCGAAAGAGGTTCCTCTCGTGTGCAGGGTGTAGCGGTTGAAGGTCCTCGGCGTTGCCGCTTCCTGCCAGTCGATCTTGGCGCGTATCTCCGGTACGTAGCGCTCAAGATCGTCCAACGTCCTGTCGATCAACGCGACTTTCGCCAGACGATAGTGCTCCTCATCGAGTTTCGACCAGTCTTCATAACGGCTGTTCATCGAGGCGACGATGGTATATCGATCGTGGCCGGGTCTGGTCTTTGGATAATAGACGGAAAAGGTCTTCGACCGGGTATTGACGTCGAGCAATTCGGCTGAGTCGAAAACTGGTGAGCGGGAAGAAAAGATCAAATCGCCGATCATCTCGATCGAGGTGTCAGGACGAATGCCGAGGTAGACCTGGCAACTCGAGTTATTCACCCGGATCCGATCGGCCTGTTCAAGAAATTCGTCGGTAAAGCAATCGGTGCCGACCAGATTGTAGATGGTGTTGGTAATACCGCTGTTGGACACGACAGCAGGTGCACCAATAGTACGCCCGTTGACGTTGACTCCGGTCGTCCTACCGTTTTTGGTCTCGATTCGATCGACCCTGGCGCCGGTGCAGATCGTGACCCCATTTTTTTCAAGTTCCCGCGTCATCAACGCTATCAGTTGATCGGTTCCCCCCTGGAAGGTGAAGACACCGCGGTTCATAAAATTGGAAAAAACGATACCGTAGGTAATGGCCGGGTCTTCAAGCGTCGACCCGTTGGCATAGGTGATCGGTTCCATCAGCAGTCGATGGACATCGCTACGGCCGGGGAAGAACTCTTCGAACAACTCGCGGGTGGTCATCGTCCGGTCGTCATAAAAATTCATCGTATCGACACGCCGGAAAAAGGCTTCGATACGTTTCGGGTCGATGCCAAAACGGTTGGTCAAGAGCGCGGCGAAATCCTGCTTGTCAAAGGTCGTCTTCAAAGAAAACTGTGGATTATCGAAAACGATATCGCGTAACTGGACGATCGAGTTCATTATTTCCCGGTTCCAGTACTTCTTGCAGGTCTTCACCATCCCGTAGGGAAAGCCGTGCAGAGAAACGTCGAAAATGTGTCCTTTGCGTTTGAACCAGGTAGCCAGACCGCCGAGGCGATGGTGATGTTCAAGCAACAGGACACGATGGCCGCACCGGGCCAATCTATTGGCTGTGGTCAGGCCTCCGAGACCGGAACCGATAACAACGGCGTCGTATCGATCTTTACAGTATTTAAAATGGGTCGGCATCAATCCTCACGAGTCGGAGAAGGCTGGTGGTTTATGAGCAGATGGTTGTTGACCATCGAGACGCCGCTCAACAGGGCGCCGATAATTCCGAGGTATCCCTGATCCGTTCCCGCCAGAATCAGGTTTTCGTAACCGATCAGACCATCTTTGACCTTGGCCGGACTGCCGTAAATAGCCCCTTCTCGTTTGCCGGTATAGCGCTCGATGGTCAGAGGGGAAAAAGAGTCGTGAAAAAGAATCAAGTCGGCGAAGGGGCCGATGAGCGATTCCGCCAGCTGCCGCGATTGTTTGACGGAGGATTCCTTCAGCCGGCGATAGCGCTCAGGCTCCGTGGTCGCTTCGCGCCAGAGGTCGTAATTGGCCAGGTGGGTTGTTCTGATTTCCAGCGTGTCTCTATCGCCGTGGAGCCCATTGAAGTTGAACGGCAGGGAAATGACGCCGCTGCGAAAATCGACAGCATCGGTCGGGCGCTGGTAGATAAACGGATGGTGCGCACTGAAAAAAAGACAGGCCGTATCGTCGGGCACCCGCTGCCGGACACCAGCTTGAACCACGAAGATCGATTCGCTAAAGGCCAGGCGCTGTCCTCGTTGCGGCCGATGATCAGTCTCTCCGAGCAAACGGAGCGTCTCGTCAAGACCGATGGTGCTCACCACCTGCTCGCAAGTGATGATCTCGTCATTGTCCAACTCCAGCGCAGCGACCGCATTGTTTCTGGTAACGATGCGCTTGACTCCGGTCTTTAGCCGAAGCGTGCCGCCGAATGCCGTAAATCGGTCGGTCAGCAATTCCAGGAACTCCCTGATGGTGGCTCGGGGACGAAACAATCCTTCTTGGAAGATTGCCCGAAACAGGATCACGTATTGGTGAAAATCAACATCGTTTTCGATGCTTGACCCGTAATAGCACATTGGGCAAAGCAGCATATCGACCAGCAACGGATCGGTGATATAAGTGGAGACGACCTGGCGTGCCGAAATAAAGGGTGTTGCGAGAAATGGATTGATGGTGTCGAGATGGGCGACAAAACGATTGAAACCGTCGACCTGGGCACCGAAACAGCGCTCTATTTCTTCTTGCAATAATCCGAAATCATTGCTGAATCTGAGCGTACACTGGGGAAAACGGACAGCTGATCCGAGTTGCTGGTGGATCCCGACTTCCTCCCGTCTGATTTTCAATTGACGGAGCAGGCGATTCAACGGAGTGTGTCGTTGCGATCGTTCGCTATAGTTGGTTATAGCGTGCAGCCCGGTTTCGATCAGCCGGCTGTTGCGATAATAGTATGAATTGAGACCGCCGACGCGGGAGTGCTGTTCAAGAAGAAGGACGTTTTCGTTGAATCTGGCTAATCTGACGGCAGCGGCAAGACCGGACAGCCCGCCGCCGATAACCACAAAACGGGCATGCACGGATCAAACGTCTTTCAACATCGGTTCGAGATAGGTGGCACAACTGTTGAGAGTGGCGAGTTGCGGATAGTCTTCTTCCGGAATTTGGATCTTGTATCGTTTTCTCAACTCCATGACGATATCGAGGAAATCCATTGAGTCGAGATCGAGTTGATCGCGCAACGGCTTTTCCGGATCCAGATTGTCAAAATCTGCCTCATCGTCAATATCTGCTATTATTTCAACGATCAAATCTGTTATATCAGCACGTGTCATGAAAGATCTCCAACGCCCCTACGGGGTTTGCTCATCGTGAGAGAGGCAATAATTTGTCGCTATTGCTTGGCAATTTCGCAAAACTCTTCTTATAACATATTTTCTTCGACTATTTAATACTTTTTTTCCTCAACCGCGCTCTTCTCTCAGCTGCTGCCGCGGTAAGCCTGAACGATAACCGCCGAGTTAATGCCGAGCATGCCGAAGGAGTTATTGAGTATCGTTGACAGCGTGCTTCCCTGGGCCGGTTCTCCGACGACCAGGTTCTCCAGCAGGCACTCCGGATCGGGATCGTCCAGGTTGATGGTCGGATGAACAAGCTGATCATCGAAAGAAGGGAGGTTGGCTGCAAGTTCCAGCACGCCGGCGGCTCCCATCGCATGGCCAATAATGCTTTTAGTGTTGTTGATAAAGGGGCTGCCGGTTCCCTGAAAAACAGAGCGAATCGCCCGGCACTCTTCGGCATCACCCTGTTTGGTTCCGGTGGCGTGGGTGCTGACGATATCGATCTGATCGGGGCGTAGACCGGCTTTCGCCAGTGCCAGTTCCATGCACTCGGCCTGACGTTGATCAAACGGCAATACGAAATCCTTGGCATCGGAATTCATCCCGTAGCCGACTATTTCCCCATAAATGCGGGCGCCACGCTGCAGCGCGCGGTCCAGCCGCTCGAGTACATAGATGCAGGCTCCCTCGGAGACGACAATACCGTTTCGCTTTTGGTCAAAGGGGCGGCATGCCTGCTCTGGGGCGGCGGCCTCAGCCAGCGCTCCCTGGGCCTTGAAACTGGCGAAGATACCAAACGAGCCGGTTGATTCGGAAACACCTCCAGCCAGCGCCATGTCGACCTCTCCCAGGCGCAACATCTGCACCCCCTGGATCAACGAAGCATTGCCTGCCGCACAGGCTGCTCCAATCGAATAATGGGGCCCGGTAATACCAAGACTCACGGTAATTTCGCCGGCCGGATTGTTGAGAACGGTACGTGGGTTGTGATGGTGTGACCAGTAGGCAACGTCGTAATCGTATTGTTTCAGGTGGTAGATCTCATTTTCCGTCTCCACGTTACCGTGTTCGGTCAAACCGATATAGACACCCGTTCGTGCCTTGTCATAGACACTCTGTTCGAGACCCGCATCAAGCAGGGCCTCATGGGCACAATAGACGCCGAGGCAACCCGCCCGGGTTCCTTTCTTATTTTCTTTCTTCTTTCGGTATTTGGTTTCCGGGATCGAGCAAAGGCCGGCAGGAGCTGTACCGAAATAGCGCAGGTCGATTTCCTGAATACCACTTCTCCCGTCTAGCACCTGTTTGCGAAACTCGTGCAGATTCGAAGCTCCTGGGGCGGCCAGGCCGACACCGGTAATGACGATGCGTTGATGATGTGCAAGCATTGGCAACACTATCTGGTAATGATTATGAATTGTCATCGCCGGTAGGCCGGCAACCGATTTCTCTAGGCCGTGCCGCCGGCAAACGTGACAGAGCCCGGCGAGCCAGGTGGCAACCGAAGGTCCGCGCTCTGAGAGAATATCGACGGGGCACGGGCGTCGGCAGCCTGGTATTGTCTAGATTACTTTGGCCAGAAATTCAAGGACAACCTGTCCGTCTGCCGGAAATTTCGTGCCGGATACCACATCCCCTTCGAATAAAGAGGGGCGCCGTTTTATCGCTGTAGAAGATGATCCGAGCTTTGCAGCACCACGATCAATTGGTATTATCCCGGTCGAACCTCACCACCACTCAAGGGAGATTGGCATGAAAAAAATCACGGTAAAACAGCCCGTCGTCGAACTCGACGGTGATGAGATGACGAGGATTATCTGGTCGTTTATTAAAGAGCGGCTGATCCTGCCGTATCTTGACATCGACTTGAAATATTATGACCTGTCGATTCAAAACCGCGACCGCACCGACGACCAGGTTACCGTTGATGCTGCCGAGGCCATCAAGTACTATCGGGTCGGCGTCAAATGTGCCACCATCACGCCGGATGAGGGCCGAGTCAAGGAGTTCGGTCTGAAACGGATGTGGCGATCACCAAACGGGACAATCAGAAATATCATCGGCGGCACGGTCTTCCGACAGCCAATCATCTGTGCCAACATCCCGCGTCTCGTTCCCGGCTGGAAAAAACCGATCGTCATCGGCAGGCACGCCTTCGGTGATCAATATCGGGCCACCGATTTTCTCGTTCCCGGTCCCGGCACCTTGACCATGACCTTCGAACCGGAGGATGGCGGCGAGCCAATCCGGCACGAAATTTTTACGTTCCCGGGGAGCGGTTGTGCCCTCGGCATGTACAATCTGGACGAATCGATTCGCGGTTTTGCCCGCTCGTGCTTCAACTATGGTCTGTCACTGAAATGGCCGGTTTATCTGTCAACCAAAAATACCATTCTCAAACAGTATGACGGCAGATTCAAGGATCTGTTCCAAGACGTATTCGACGCCGAATTTGCCGCGTTATTCAAAGAGGCGGGATTAACCTACGAACACCGCCTGATCGACGACATGGTCGCCTGTGCGATGAAATGGGAGGGAGGGTTCGTCTGGGCCTGTAAAAATTACGACGGTGATGTGCAGTCCGACACGATAGCGCAGGGGTTCGGTTCACTCGGCTTGATGACCTCGGTCCTGATGACCGAAGACGGCGGAACCATCGAGGCGGAAGCGGCCCATGGCACGGTCACCAGGCACTACCGTGAGTACCAGAAAGGAAACAAGACCTCGACGAATCCGATCGCCTCCATTTTCGCCTGGACCAGAGGACTTGATTATCGCGGTATCTTCGATGGTACGCCAAAGGTCAGCTCCTTTGCCAAAACACTCGAGAGGGTCTGCGTGGAAACGGTCGAATCGGGAGCGATGACAAAGGATTTGGCCCTGCTGGTCGGCAGCGATCAGGAATTTCTCGACACCGAAGCATTTCTCGAACTGCTGGCGACCAACCTGCAGCACGCATTGGTCAATCGATAGGGAGTCGATAATCGGGCCACCTTTGGAAAAAAGAAGGCAAAATTCCGATTTTCACTTCTTTTTTCCAGGGCGGGACCCGTGGTCTGGTCTTACCGTCGTTTTACCAGTGGATCAGCCACCGTGAACCTGAATGGCATAACCGGTAAAATCAATGGGCACGGTTGGGTTCGACTTTGAGTAGCATCTCCCTTTAATATCGCCGGTAGCAGTTATCGTCCTGACCACACCGCCTTTTTGTCCGGAAGAATTGTCATAGACGGTGATTGCTCCCGTTGAGTCGCTATTGGCGACAGATGCCGCAGTTATCACAGCTCCGGTACGTCATTTCGAAGATCAGACTGAAATTGCCGGAGCCGGCACTGGCTGCCCTCCGGGATGCGGTCTCGTCGGTGCCGACATCGCGCGCGCATAATCCCAGAATGCCGGATATTATCATGCCAGTGGTGTAACTGCTGTGAAAAACAGAAGCCCCGTGGCCGGAAGCAGCACTCTCAATTGAGATGTTATACCGATTGACACCGCAAGAATCTCTACGTCATCGTTGCGATCTGCTTTTCTACAAGTGTTGAGAGCAGTTCTCTGACTCCCCACCTGATTTCTTGAGCGCTTTCCGGATAACATTCGGTCAGCACGGCGATAATTTCTGCAACTGTTCGTGTGCCATCGCATAATTGCCAGATAATGGCACCTGTATCATTGAGGTAAACAGATGTGGCCAGGATCGGATGATAAACAATATGCTCTCCGTCACCCGGTTCTAACCTGTAATCATTTACAATATTAACCGTTTTGTTTTCGTCCATTGATATGCTCGTCTTCGTTGCCGTTGAGATCGTCTCGGCCGGAGCGCATAGATGTCTTGAGGCAGCCGTGAATAGAAAAAAAATCGGGTTCAACCGGCAAGCACGAGGATACGTTTTTGCAGCCTTATCGGCGAATCATCGAAGGCACGACAGTCTCGTTCAATGCGGGCTCGGTCACTCATGATATTTTCAACATAGCCGAATCATTTAACAAAATGGAGATCATTTGGCAATAGCAAGAATGCCTGGCAACGCTCTTTGTGCTGGTCGTAAGGCTCATGAACTCGCACGCTTGAATGGTCGCTCATCCGGGAGCGCACTTTTGAAGAGGGGCGGTGCGCCAGCTCGGAGCGTTTCTTTTGCTAAAAGGATCCTTGAAAAATTGTCATTTCGCCCAATCTCATTGTTTCGAAATCACATTATATACATTTAATATCTTATATATACCTGGGTGGAATGTTCTTATGCGCCTCGATCTTGAAGGGAATGCCTATTTTTTAAAGCTCCTTGAAATATCGTCAGAAACGCAAATGGTTAAACCATTGACGGAAAATCCTTGACAGGGCTCGGGAAAGTAGCGTACAAAACAAGTGTCTATAGCGTTTTCGTGTTGGTGCAAGAAAGTCGTCTGTCGTACCATCGTCGCGGGTGACAGATAGTTTGTAATCGCTTGCCGAAGGGACAGAGCATGACGCCCGCAATCGGTATGACCCGGTCCTCCGGCCATTGGTCCCCAAAGGATCATCCCCGGCCGCTGGAATGTGCGTTGACAAACCAGAACAGAAGGAGCTGAGAACGTGCTGAACAAGTTGATATCAAATATCCTGCCGTATATGCCCCAGGCGCTCGTCTGGCAATTTTCCAAAGAATATATCGCCGGCGAGACGATCGAAGATGCGGTAAGGGCCGCGAAAGATCTCAACAACGAAGGTATCAAGACAACCATTGATGTTCTCGGTGAATTCATCAAAAACCTCGGCGAGGCCGAGGCCAACAAGCGTGAATACCTCGAAGTCATCGAAGTTACCGAGAAGGCCGGTGTCCAGGGAAATTACAGTCTCAAACCGACTTTTTTCGGTTTGCTGATAGACAAGGAAGCGGCATACCGGCATATCCGAGAAGTCGTTGCCAAGGCTGCTTCACACGGTAATTTTGTTCGCATCGACATGGAGGATTCTCCCTGCACCGATCTGGAGATTGAGCTTTTTAGAAGACTGAAAGCGGAATTCCCTGGCAATGTCGGACTTGTGTTGCAGGCGTACCTGAAAAGGACACACCAGGACATCAAGAACCTGAAAGATCTGCACAGCGCTGAATATCCGCTGAATCTTCGGCTGTGCAAAGGGATTTACGTGGAGCCGGCGGCGATTTCGTACAAAAAATATGACGAAGTCAATCAGCATTTCATTGAAGACATCGAACTGATGATGCAGGAAGGGATGTACCCGGCAATCGCCACCCATGATAAGCCGGTTGTCGATGGCGCACTCAAGCTCATTGAGAAGTACAAGGTCCCTAAGGATCTTTACGAGTTTCAGATGCTTTACGGTGTCACCCCGGCACTGCGTAAATCCCTGGTTGATCAGGGGCACCCGATGCGGGTTTACGTACCCTTCGGCAAACAATGGTTCGGCTACTGCACACGGAGGGTCAAGGAAAATCCCAAAATGGCAAGCGTCATCATGAAAGCCATTTTCGTTAAAGGATAACGGTTAGAAAAAATCAAATCCCCGATCATGTCATGCCATCGGACTCCGGCGAGCATGCACTGCCAGGACGTGCTCCAGGGGACAGAAAGACAACTATCGACAAGAGAACCAGAATTTCAGCAGGAGTACACAATGTTCAGCATGTTACGCATCGACACCGCAACTGAAACGGTTACCAAGGAAACCAGTGATTCCCTGGAGTACCTGCTCGGCGGCAGATCGCTTTCTTCCCATCTGGTCAGTGAAGAAGTCAACCCGAAATGTGATCCTTTCGGCCAGGAGAACAAGCTGTTTTTCTGTAATGGCGCCCTGAGTGGAACCAACGTCTCGAGCTCGAACCGACTCAGCATCGGCGGCAAAAGTCCCCTGACCAGCGGAATCAAGGAGAGCAACGCCGGAGGTATTGTTGCAACTCGCATGGCCCAGCAGGGACTGCGTTGCATCGCTCTTGAAGGGACTCCTCCCCCGAATAGTGGGTGGAGAATTGTTGTGATCGGCCGGACGGGGACTGAGTTTCTCGATGGGTCCTTTCTTGCCGGCAAAGGAGTATATGAAAAATCAGACCTGCTCAGCGAAAAATTTGGTAGCAAAGCCGGGTGCATCACGATTGGCCCGGCAGGCGAGAACCTTCTTTACGCTTCCGGCATTGCCTGTTCCGATCCGCATGGCGTATGCTCGCGCTATGCCGGCCGCGGCGGTCTCGGCGCAGTCATGGGCTCGAAAAAAATCATCGCCCTGGTTATTCTCGATGATGGCGATCGCAAACCTGACTATGTTGATCAGGAAAAATTCAACGCCGCGGCAAAGCAGATCATCAAGCTACTCAAAGAGAATCCGATTTCCTCCAAGTTCACCAAGTATGGCACATCGGCCATGGTCGATATCTGCCAGGCCCTCAAGGTGTTGCCAACCCAGAACTTCAGACATGGCGTAATGGAGGGAGCCGAACGGATCAACGCCCAGGCACTGTATGACACGATCAAGGAGCGTGATGGCGAGGGCAAGACCCAGCACGCCTGCATGTTGCCATGTGCCATCATGTGCTCAAACGTTTATCCGGACAAGGAAGGTCATCTGTTGTGCTCGCCGATAGAATACGAAACCATGGCGCTGATGGGATCCAATCTGTGCCTCAAGAACCTCGACACAATTGCCGAAATGAACCGCATAGCCAATGATGTCGGGGTGGACACGCTCGACTGCGGCGCTGCGATAGGCGTGGCCATGGAAGCCGGCCTCGCCGAATTTGGCGACGACAAGGCCGCCGTGGCAATGATGGAAGAGATCCGTCACCTGACACCACTTGGAAGAATCATCGCTTCCGGCTGTAAGATTGCCGCCCAAGTACTGGGCGTGAAACATGCGCCTCATGTTTTGGGTCAGGCGATACCCGCTTACGAGCCGCGCGGATCGAAAGGCATGGCTATGACCTATCTCTCTTCACCCATGGGGGCAGACCACACCTTCGGCTTTACGCTCCGGGACGAAGAAGATACCTTGACGAAAAAGGGAAAGGTCGACCTTTCAAAGAAATTCCAGGTCATCGGCTCTCGTATGGACGCCATGGGAACGTGTAATTTCGTCCGCTATTCCGTGCGCAACGATATGACTCCGCTACTTGATCTGATTGCTGCCAGATATGGAGTCGAAGTCAGCGGCGAGCAATTTGACGATATGGTCAAGAAAACGTTGCGGATAGAGCACCAATTCAACACAGATGCCGGTATTACCATTGCCGATCATCGCTTTGCCGAGACGTTTTACGTCGAAAAACAACCTGAAACAGGTGAGGTAATCGATTTCACCGACGAGGAAACCCTTCAGGCAATGCAATGGTGACGATTGTCTTCAAACTGTCTGAAATGGGCACGGTCTCCCTGGATATTGATGAGCCCGTGCCGTTTTCCAGGGTATTGCAATTATGTGCCCAAAAAACGGCGGTAGATATCGGCGGCGTAATCGCCGTGCGCGGTGGGAGGCTCATCTCCCAGGAAGATCTGGTACACAACGGTGATCAAGTGGATGTTTTTCCCGCCATATCAGGTGGTTGATTGCTTTTCTACCAAAAACGGCAGCACCTGTTTTTCGGTCGAGACCGAAGAACCCAGGGCAGCGCATTTTCCCCGCACTCCTTTTCATAACAGCTCGACAACACGCTGAAACATGCTGATAGTTGAGGGCAGAAGCCGGGATAATCTGTTTCTGCCGGTGGGCGATCAAGCACGCACCCGACACAATTTTTCATCACGGCCGGAGTGGCTGATAACTGCAATACGTTACAAGAATCAAACGTCAAAATAACGGACTAACGATGCCGGCTGATACATTCTCGCCACTGTCGTAACGGGACGTCAGAGAAAACAACGAAGTCCTCCGTGCCAGCCGGCTTGACTGGTTGACTGGCCCCGAGCCGCAGATCGTGGCTTCGAGACAGCGAAGCACCGCCTTTCAGACAATCTATTCGATAAACCAAGGTGACCATGATGAATCTCCTCAACAATGCAGTCATCGAAACCCCATACCCAGAAAACGAAGCCATACTCGATTACGCACCAGGCAGCGAAGCGCGCCGAAAACTGAAAGAAGCGCTGACTGAACTAGCTGCAAAGCGCATAGAAATTCCTCTGATTATTGGCGGCCAGCGAATTACCACTGATGATATGGGACAGGTGGTCATGCCGCACGACCATGGTCATGTGCTGGCCGATTACCATAAAGCCTCAGCTAGAGAGGTTCGTCAAGCGATCGATGCAGCGCTTGACGCCCGGAAAACCTGGCAGTCAATGAGGTGGGAGGAGCGCTGCGCGATATTTCTGAAAGCGGCCGAATTGCTCGCGCAGACGTATCGCTACCTGATCAACGCGGGTTCCATGCTGTCGACCTCCAAGAATGTTTTTCAGGCAGAGATTGATGCGGCCTGCGAACTCATTGATTTTCTCCGGTTCAATGTCTTTTTCGCCGAGCAGATATACCGTGAGCAGCCACGCTCTGCACCGGGAACGTGGAATTATGTCCAGCACCGCCCGTTGGAAGGGTTCGTCTTTGCCGTGACGCCCTTCAACTTTACGGCCATCGCCGGAAACCTCCCGACCGCGCCGGCAATCATGGGAAATAGCGTCGTCTGGAAACCCGCTTCCACCAGTGTCTATACCCCGTATCTCTTTATGCAGATTCTCGAAGAAGCCGGTCTGCCGGCCGGGGTAATCAACTTTATACCCGGATCCGGAAGAACGGTAGGGGATATATGTCTCAAGGATCGCCATCTCGCAGGCGTGCACTTTACCGGCTCGACCGCGGTATTCCAGCAGATGTGGCAGACCATCGGAGAGCATATCGAGACGTATACCTCTTATCCGCGTATTGTCGGGGAAACCGGCGGTAAAGACTTCGTTTTCGTGCACCGTTCAGCCGATATACAGCAGGTCGTTACCGCATTGGTTCGGGGCGCCTTCGAATACCAGGGGCAAAAATGTTCGGCGGCGAGCAGGGCCTATGTACCGCGGAGCTTATGGAAAGAGATCAAGGCCGGGTTGGAAAGGGAGATCGGTTCGCTAAAGATTGGCGCACCCCAGGATTTTCAAAATTTCGTAAACGCGGTGATAGATCGGCAGGCGTTTGCAGCAATAACCGGGTTTATCGATTACGCCAGCCAGAGCAGCAGTGCTGAGATCATCATCGGTGGCGGCTCGGATGATCGGGTCGGATACTTCATAGAACCTACGGTAATCTACACCGAAGACCCACATTTCAAAACGATGGTCGAAGAGATATTCGGCCCGGTGCTTACCGTTTATGTCTATGAAGACGACGCATACCGGGAAACCTTGGAGTTATGCGACCGGTCCTCGAAGTATGCCCTTACCGGTGCGATCTTTTCCAGGGATAGAGCGGCAATATCCCTGGCTATGACCGCACTCGAACATGCGGCAGGCAACTTTTACATCAATGACAAACCCACCGGCGCCGTCGTCGGCCAACAGCCTTTTGGTGGGGGCCGGGCCTCCGGAACCAATGACAAGGCCGGCTTCTATACCAATTTGCTGAGATGGGTTTCGCCCCGCACCGTAAAAGAGACCTTCATCCCGGCTACCAGCACTGGTTATCCGTTTATGGAAGAAGAATAAAAAGACGTTCGGGTTGGTGCGACAAAGTCAATAGCGTGCGGATGTTTCCTTGCTGTGGAGAGATCTGTCCGTTTTGGAACGAGCGGCTGGTCGGCAGTGCCGTCCCGGTAGTTCAAGCGATTATTGAGTCACACGTGGATCCATTGTGTCGGTGATAAACCGGGCAGGGGGCCGCCGCCACTGCAAACGATACCGGTTGTTTGCTCAACGATCTGGGGTGTGGCGCTTTTTTTGTTCCATATAGGCGCTGAATCTTCTGACATGATCGGCTGCACAGCGTTTGGCTCGTTCAGCGTCACCGGTAACGACGGCATCAACGATGGCGCTGAGATCGCGAAAATTTTCCTCCATCTCATCTTTGCCGACGATTAAAAGCGTATCATAATATCGATGGATGTTTTTGTGTATCGAGTGATGGATAAAACGGTAGAGGGGGTTGCCGGCAACACAGGCAAGCTCGATATGGATTTTCTCGTCCATGTGGACGAATTTATCCCATAGGTGCGGGCCCTGTTCTCGGTAGCCGGCAGCCTGGCCGATCAAATCCGCCAACTTTCTTTTATCTGTCGCAGTCGCCCTGACGGCGGCAAGTTCGGCCACCGCTCCTTCAACAACCTCGCGAAACTCGGCAAGATGCCGCAGTGAAACATTTTGTGATTGAATGAGGATGGCCAGGTTCTCGGCCATCAATTCTGCATTTGCATCCTTGACATAGGCGCCGCCGTTCATTCCGAGACGAATCTCGATGAGGCTTTTCTGCTCAAGAATACGCAACGCCTCCCGCAGCGTCCCTCTGCTGGCCTGAAACATCTCGCACAATTCTCTCTCCGGAGGCAGTTTATCGCCGGGAACAATCTGGCCGTCTAGAATAGCATTCTGAATCTGTTCGACAACGTCTTGGTAGATCCTGTTTTGCTTCGCTTTGTGAAAATGAACACCCATAAGTAGCCGCTGTGATCCAAGGGAGATGAGTCTGAAATGGTTAAACCATTATAGACTATATGCTATTCTGAAAAATCAGGCAAGAATTATGCTGACGCAAAGATATCTTTCATTCTGAGGTGTTATCTAAAATCATTGAGACTGCAGCCGCTTGGTTATGGTTTTCGACGTCGGGGTGATAGACAGCCCACCACGGGCGGTGCAGCGCAGTTCGTGGGGTAGGGAGCGACCCACCTGATCCATGGCCGCAACAACTTCATCAAAGGGGATTACCTGATCAAATCCCGACAGCGCAAGGTTGGCGCAGGAAACACCGTTACTGGCAGCCAGTATGTTTTTCCCCAGGCAGGGCACTTCGACCCGGTTGGCCACCGGATCGCACACCATACCAAAAATATTCTGCAGGGCCAAAGAAGCGGCCGCCAGACTGATTTGGTAAGAGCCTCCCAGCATGGAGGTTACCGCTGCTGCGATCATACCCGAGGAAACCCCGCACTCCGCCTGGCAACCGCACACTTCGGCAGAAAATGTGCTGGCGGTGGCGATCAATACGCCGATAACACCTGCTGCAAGCAGCCCTCTTGCTTTGGCTTCGGCATCCAGATTGCAGGCAGCGGCAACACCAATAAGCGATCCGGGAAGCCCACCACACGATCCAGCTGTCGGTGCCGCCACGATAACTCCCATGGCGCTCTTAACTTCCATCACCGCGGCGACGTTGGGGATGATTGCATCCAGAACACCGAGATTCAGCAGCGCTCCCTGCTGCCGGGAGCGGGAATACTTGTCGGCTTGCGCGTCAAGTATTCTGTCGCGGAAGACCGTGCCCTCGAGTCCGCGGCTAATACCATCTTCCATAATCACCACGAGCCGGGACGCCATCTCCATCACTTCCCGGTCGGTTAACGCTCCTCGTGCGGTCTCGTAGGCGATGGCGAGATCGGCAAGGTCGGTGATTCCGGTTGAAGAGGCGTAGCGTTCCATCCCGGAAGCGGTGGTGAAGGGCAAGTTGCTCTGTCCTGGAGTGAGTACCGGCACTACCGGTGACAAGCGCCGGACAGCCAGTACAGACGGTTCAACATTAATCCGGACGACGAGTTCATCGCTGAAAGGAGAGTGGCTGAGCGCTACAGCTAAAGAGCGGTCTTTATTCCATGAAACGGACACTGCCTCCATCTCGTCAAGAAGCGAGTCGATTTGAGCCGTCGGACTTTTCTTAAACCAGATCACCAGGCCGTAGCAATCGCCAAAGAACGACACATCCAAGTCATCGATGCCGATTACCTCGATAATTCCCCCTCCCGTTGAAAGAGCTTTGAGACGATGTTCTTCACCGTCTTTGTTGAGCCTGAGGTTATACGTGTTGGGATGTGGGTCATGATAATGATCGGTGAAATAGTGCAGCTCGAGCTGCGCTTTGCGTATCTCATTGCGGTAGTCTGCCAACCGTTCATCGTCGGCATCGAATCCCAGCAGGCCGGCACTAAGCCCCATGTCCGATCCCTGGGACAGATAGGTGGAGGGCAAGGAGCCGGCAAGATCGAAATAGGCGTGGACAGTCTGCGGTGTTCCTCCCATCAACTCTCTACCGATGCGGCCGATCCGGACTGCAGCGGCGCTGTGCGAACTGGAAGGCCCTCGCATTATCGGGCCAATAACGTCATTGAAGATACTTGGAACATTCATTCAGCACACCTCGTTTTCGATTTTCATGGATCCATTCAGGTAAAAATGTTTGTGGTCTTTTCCCGCAGATGGAGGGGTTGGACCGCCTGGAAGCCACTCTTTGAACTGACAATCAAGTGTAGTACCAAGGAAAGGTGGCGATTTCAGTTCTTATGGATAGCTATTTCGGGGGTGCATCGGCGGTCTTCCTGTCGGCATACGAGTTGATTTGAATATGTTCAGACAGTCGATGAGATAAAAACCGGATGAATTTATGGTCGAATTGTTCGGCGTGACTCCGCGCGAGTTGTTCGGCGGCATTCGGGTCTCTTGCTTGAATAGTCTCGATCATTGCCTGATGTTCCATGACACCCGGTTCATCCGGAGTCCAGCCCAGATATTCGATGTGCATGTGCTGCATGCGAATACCTTCATTGAGCAATCTTTTATAAGCATGTGTCAGATATGGATTACCGGAAGCCTCACTGATGGCCAGGTGAAATTTCAGGTTGGCCTCGATCGCGGCGGTGGCACTTTGTTCTCCAACTGAGGACAAAAAAATCGACTGCGCTTCTTTTATGGCGGCGAGGTGGTCCTCCCTTCTGTTGAGTGCCGCGAGATGGTGAGTGCTTCGCTGAAGAAGACTCAGCGCATCGAGATATTTGGGCAGTAGCAGGAGATCAAAAGAGGCTACCAGTGTCGATCGGTTCGGAAGCATTACCACCAGACCGTCACCCGCCAATTTGATCAGCGCCTCTCTGACGGGAGAACGTGACGTATTAAATTTCCGTGCCAATGTGGTCTCGTCAAGCGCTTCGCCGGGTCGCAGAGCCAGAGTTTGGATTTCTTTGCGCAGGCTCTGATAAACAAGTTTCTGCCGCTCTCCTTTTATTCGCTTGTTGCTTCCAGCGGGAGTTGCGGCCTTTCCGATATTCATGGTGTTTATTGGCATCTTTCTTCTGGTCCTGCAAGAGGGTTCCGATCGCTCCGGCGCCCGAGGCGGTGCGATGTAGAGCAGGGTGGGGCAAGACAAACAAGCAGACAGAGCACCCACAGGATATATCGCTTTTCCGTCGTCTTGTCCACCTGATAGGAGATGCGCGCCATTCTGCACCGATCGAACAAACCGGCTTGTTTCGGCGAAAAATCGCAGACAGCAGGGCAACCGTACCGGTAATCCATGGCGATCAATGCCGCCCCTTGATCCCGTTTCGTTCCGCTTTTCATCTCCTCCATGACGGGAAGTTACAACGGGAAACGAAAAACGGCCTCCTGGTAGGAACAACAAAACACTTGATTCGTCAGCCGAGGATTGTTAAGTGGATATTGTCGACATAATGTCGTCAATCCTCAAGGGCACATAACCCGTGCACATTAATCGCGTCTGCTTTGCTCTTAAACACAAAAATCCATTGTTTCAAAGTAGCCATCGATCATTGACTATGGTAAAAAAAGCTTTGGACAGTGAGGGTGAATTATTGATACCACTCGGTGCCCGCAGATGTCGTATCGGCATTCCGGGGATCGACCCGTGAGCTTGCTCGGTTCACCCGAATAAGCCGCCATGTTCCAGCTGGTTTTGGTCTTCTACATACAACTCCTGCCGAGCAGGGGTATGGTGTGGGATACATAGTTTGTTTTGTGGCCCATTGATTGATAAATCAAAGGATAAGGAGGCACCTAACGGAGTATCGGATAACAAGATCAGGCAGTAGCTAATCCTTGGAATCTCAACAAAAAGGAGAGTGTAGCATGTTAAAGAAACTGAAACCTTTCGTAAGTCTCGCTCTGGCGGGTTCACTGCTGGCTTTCGGCACCACCGCAGCGCTTGCTGAACCGGAGATGATCCTGAAATTTGCCGGTCAGAATGCAACTGATCACCCGGCAACAGACATGATGAACAAAATTGCCAAAGAGATCGGTGAAAAGACGGATGGCCGCATCGAGGTAAAAGTTTTCCCCGCCAACCAACTCGGCGATTACACCCTGGTTTATGAAGAGCAGATCCGCGGTACCATCGACATGTCTTGTATTTCAGTTCCGAGTCAGTTTGATCCGCGGATGGAATTGATCTACATTAACGGCTACGTCAGCGACTACGAAGATGCAAAAAAAGTTTTTGCTCAAGATGGCTGGCTCTTCAAAAAAATGGACGAATTCAACGAACGACTCGGCGTCAAGCTCCTGGGTTTTTTTGTTGAAGGCATGATTGGAACCGGAACCACCAAACCGGCCAATGAACCCCTCACTCCCGGTGTTGAGAAGGGAGTTCTTATCAGGGTTCCGAACATGGACGTCTATAATCTCGCGGCCCAAGCCATGGGTTACAGAACCCAGACCGTACCGTATGCCGATGTTTACCAAGCCATTCAGACCGGCGTAGTCAACGGCGTCAACGGTTATCCGGTAGCGGCAGCGTACACCGCCCTCGGCGATGTCCTGAAACACTGGTACATGACCAATTACTCCATCGAAGTTCTCAATTACATGATCAGCGGCAAGACCTGGGAACAGATCAAGCCTGAAGATCAGCAGATCATCGCCGGCGTTCTCGCCGAAGCGACCACCAGCAGTATTGACAAAGCCAAAGAAGTGGACGAGCATTACATGAATTTGATGCGGGAAAAAGGCATTGAAGTCCACACCTACACCAAAGAGGAACTGCTGCCCATTATGCAGGCCTGTGCTACCACCTGGCCTCAACTCGAGAAAAACATGACCAAGGAACTGATGGATGAGTTCCGCAAGGAACTTGCACCGAAGTGATGCTTTCCCTTTTGCAACGCGTTTAACCAATGAGGCGCGATCAGGGAGAACTCGTCCCCGGTCGCGCCCATGCCATGGAGCCGCCTTGTGTCAGATTTTAAAATGGAAGATACTTGTGACGCTTCTGCTGAATGCGTAAGTTCGGTAGATACGCCGAAAAATATCTTCGACCGCATCATTATCAACTCTTTTTCCGTCATCTGTTTTTTCTGTGCCACGATCCTCACGCTGATTATCTGCGTTGCCACTTTTTTCCGCTATATCCTTGAAGGAAATCTCTATGGCTATGAGGAGTGGGTCAAAATCATTGCCTTCTGGCTCTATTTCATCGGCGCGGCAATAGGGGCCTACAACCGTACGCATGTATCAGCAGATCTGGTCAACGCCTATCTGCCCGATGGCACGCTCAAAAAATTCCTGGTTGTGGTGCGGAACTTTATTACCGTCTGCGTGGCGCTTCTCTTCACCTGGTACGGATATGATTTTTTCATGTTCGGTTTCCGGGGTCCTCTGGGAACCGGTATCGCCATCCCCATGACAAGCGTCTGGAGGATACCGATGTGGATCGGTTATCTCTCTGTGTTCCTGGGCTTGTTGTTCATGGTTTATTACTTCGCCAGAGATCTTGTTATCAGCCTGCGTGACTTGTTTGGGGGGAAAAAAGGATGATTTTCGTTGCCCTGATAATTCTCATATTCTGTCTGGTCATCGGTGTTCCCGTCCCGGTAAGTTTCATGGCGTCCGCCGCCTGGTTGATTTTTTATGGCGGCCCGGCTGGAGAAGGGTACCAGGCAACGCAGCTGCTTCCTTACGGCTATGCCCAGATGAACTCGGTCTCCCTGATTGCAATTGCCCTGTTTATCGCGGCAGGGGGCATCATGGAGCGCGGCAGAATCGGTGAGAAACTGATTGATTTCGTCGATGTCTTTGTCGGTCACTACAAGAGCGGTCTCGCCTTTGTCGCCGTCATCTCCTGTGCGATTGTCGGTTCTATCTGCGGGGCTGCCTGCGCCACACTGTCGTGTGTCGGTTCGATCATTTTTCCCAGGTTTTATGCCGAAGGATATCCGCGGGGGGTCGGGGCCGCACTTTTGGCCAATGCGTCGCTCCTGGGCCTGCTTATCCCGCCCAATGCCACGCTGATTATATTCGCCTGGATCAGCGGCCAATCGGTGCTGGCCTGTTTCCTGGCCACCGTGGTACCCGGTTTTATTACGATAGCATTATTGTGCACGGTCAGCTGGTGGCTACTCCGTAAAAGCACCACGATTAAAATCGGCAAAAAGAAACATCGAACCAATCTCGATCGGGTGCGACTGCTCAAATCCAGAGGCAAGCTGGCCCTGCCGGCCCTGATGCTACCGATCATAGTCTTGGGAGGTATCTACGGCGGTGTTATGACCACCACCGAGGCCTCGGCAATGGCGGTATTTTATGCCATTCCCGTCGGCATGTTCGTCTATAAAGGGCTCAACCTGAAAAACACCTACGAGGTTATTGTCGAGACTGCGGTCACCACCGGGGTCATCATGGTCATGCTCTACAGTGTTGCAATGCTGAGCCGTCTTTATCTTCTCGAAGATCTGCCGGGCGTTTTGCTTGCGCTGTTTTACGCTGTTTCCAGCGATCCCATGGCCATCATGTTCATGATCAACCTCTTCCTGGTACTCATGGGCATGCTGATGGACGATATCAGCGTCGTTGTGCTGACCACCCCGATCCTGATGCCGATCATCTTGGAACTGGGGTTCAATCCGATCCATTACGCTGCGATTGTCGGCGTCAATACCGGGCTTGGTTGCATTACCCCGCCCGCTGCACCTGTCCTGTACTTGTCTGGCCGCTTAGGGGGTGCTCCCATCGACGAGATGATGAAACCATGCCTGTGGTTTATCGTACTCTGCTGGGTGCCGGTACTGTTTGTGACGGTTTTCTTCCCGAAGCTGTCTCTGTTCCTGCCCCACTATATTATGGGAACACCGTGGTAACGCATTATGAATTTCTATTGCACAATCTTTGCGGTCCTGTGCTTCGCTTTTTTTCTTGCCGGCATAACGACCAATTCGCCTTTTGCATTTTTAACGGCGATGATGTTTGGTGTCCTGTCGAGGACTGCAAGTAAAAAGGGCTGGCCCAATCCTTGGTGAACTGAACATATTCCTTGAACGATTTATCGGCCTTGAGAGTAATCCCGCCGTTTCCGGCCAGTCTCAGAAGGCAGGCCGGAAACGGCTCTTGGCAAGCCTTCTGCCAGCAGTTCGCAGCTCTTGAGATCAACGGTGTCGATATTGCGGTTGCCTTTTATTCGAAGTAAGACTCTCATTTTCGGCACACGAGCTGCGCTCGAGATCTGTTACCTCTTTACGCTACCACCACCTCGTTTGTAGGTTGTCAAACACTTCAGACGAGACAGACTTTTTAAGTTTTTGAGGTCGTCATGAAAGACAGCACAATACGTTTTTTTTCGGGAAGCGACATACGCGCCCTGCTGACCATGGAAGATTGTATAGAAGCCATGAAAAGCGCTTTCAGCTCGCTGAGCGATGGAGAAGTGGTCATGCCGGTACGGTCCCGCCTGGAGATGCTCCCGGACAATGCCAATGCGTTGTTCATGCCGGTGTACATGCCCACCATCAACAGGGTTGGGGTGAAGAGTCTTACCAACTGCATAGACAATCCCAAAAAAGGGCTGCCTATGATCCACGCCTTGATGACGATTTTCGATTCCTCTACCGGCGTGCCTCTCGCCATATTGGACGGTGAAGCCATTACCGCCATGCGAACGGGCGCCGTTTCCGGCCTGGCCACCTCCTTTCTTGCCAGGGAATCTTCACGGACAGCGGCGATCATAGGTACCGGATTCCAAGCGGAAACCCAACTCATAGCGATTTGCACAGTGCGACCGATCTCCAGGGCGTACGTCTTCGACCTGCTGACCGAAAAAGCAGAGGCGTTCGCCGGCAAAATGAGAGAGCGCCTCAATATCGAAGTCCTGGTCGCCGCATCACCGGCCATTCTTCAGGAGGCTGACGTGGTCTGCACCGCGACTCCGTCGCGGCAACCGGTGTTTGACGATGCCTTCTTGAAACCCGGCGCACACATCAATGCGGTCGGCGCTTACAAACCTGATATGGTTGAAATACCGCCGGAAACCATTATCAGAGCAAAAATCGTCGTCGATCAGCGGGACGGCTGCTTGGCGGAGGCTGGTGATATTCTTGGGCCGCTTGAGAAAAAACTTATCACCGCTGACCATATTCACGGTGAACTTGGCGAGGTAGTAACGGGTAGAGTCGCTGCCCGAGAAAACGAAGACGAGATCACGGTTTTCAAATCGGTCGGCGTTGCCGTGCAGGATCTCGTCAGTGCCGACCTTGTTTTCAGGAAGGGCCTTGAGAAAGGGATCGGCACGGAGCTGTCCCTGGCTTAGTGTTGCTAAGCGCGATAACGAGGATGACAGGCTCCTTTGGGTGCACAGGATCCGGGGATAGGTAAGGGCTGCCTCTGTCTCCGGCACACGCATTTTGGAGAGGTGATGACCAATCAGACAAAGGCTTTTCTTCTGACCATCACTGCCGTGATCTTGTGGGGGACAGCGGCTTCGGCCTTTAAGATCGCTCTGGCATACGTTACGCCGTATATTCTTCTGTTCTACTCAGCTCTGGTTTCCACCGTGGCGCTCTTTGCCATCCTGCTGTTTCAGGGGAAACTCGTCGATGTCGCCCGGTTGCCTCCGAAATCATGGGCGCTGGCCGCGCTACTCGGTTTTATCAACCCCTTTTGCTACTACCTCGTTCTTTTTAAAGCCTACGCCATGCTCCCCGGTCAAATCGCCATGTCGCTCAATTACGGCTGGCCTTTTGCCCTGACGGTCTTGTCGGTCCCGCTGCTCAAGCAGAAACTCACCAGGGTGCAGGTCGTCTCGATCGGAGTGAGCTTTTTCGGCGCCGTGGTGATAGCCACCAAGGGCCGCTTCTTGAGCTTCGGCGAGGTCAGTACCTTCGGCGTCGTCTTGGCAATTAGCTCCACGCTGCTGTGGGCGGTCTTCTGGTTACTCAGCGCCCGGGACCGCGTCGATCCAGTGGTGAAGCTCTTTTTGGGGTTTGTCTTCGGCCTGCTCTATATTGTTGTGTGCAGCCCGATCTTTGGTGGGATACAGCTGCCGACACCGGTCGCCGCGGTACCTCTCGTCTACATCGGCCTCTTCGAGATGGGTATCACCTTCGTGCTGTGGCTGACCGCACTGCAACTCAGCAGTTCCACCGTCAGAATCGGCAATCTGGTCTATATTTCACCCTTTCTTTCCCTGCTTTTCCTTCATCTCGTTGTCGGTGAAGAGATTCACCTGACAACCTTTATCGGCCTGTTCCTGATTGTCGGTTCAATCATTTTTCAGGAAACCAGGACTAAAAAAGCCGGCCTTCCCTGAGTAGGAGAGGCCGGCCCTGCCGACCACGGCGCCGATTTTCATCGTTCGTTGTGTCGCGCAGTCATGGGAGTTATATAAAGGGGACGTCAGACTGTCTCTTGCTCGGTCCTGAGAATGATTTCCTCCTGATGCGCCTCGTCCAGATCGACGAAATAATCGCTGTAGCCCGCCACCCTCACCAGGAGATTTCGATAATCGTCCGGTTGCTGTTGAGCCAGTCGCAGCGTTTTGGTATCGACCACGTTGAACTGGATATGATGCCCTCCCAAGCGAAAGTAGGTGCGGATCAGTCCGGCGAGTTTTTTCAGATCGTTGTCCGACGCTAGGACGCTCGGCAGGAACCTTTGATTGAGCAGGGTGCCGCCCGATTTGACCTGATCCATCTTTGCAAGCGATTTGATAACTGCAGTCGGTCCGTTCCGGTCGGCACCATGAGAGGGCGACGTTCCGTCCGAGGCCGGCATGTAAGCAAAGCGGCCATTGGGGGTTGCACCCAGCATCTTGCCGAAATAGACGTGACAGGTTGTCGACAGCATGTTGAGGTGATATCCGGTACCCTTGGTGTTGGGTTTGCCGTCTATGGCAGCAAACAGACTTTCATAGACCTGCTGCATGATGGTGTCGGCCCGGTCGTCATCATTGCCGAAAAACGGCGTCTTGTTGAACAGCTTCAAGCGCAGCGGCTCCGCTTCGGCAAAATTTTCGGCAAGAGCTTTCAGCAACTCATCCCAGCTCAGGATGTTCTGAGTATAGATGTGGGTTTTAATCGCAGAAAGACTGTCAGTGACCGTGCCGATTCCGCAACACTGGATGTAATTGGTATTGTAACGCGGACCGCCGTCGTAATAGTCTCTGCCCTTGTCAATGCAATCGGCAATAACCACGGACAGAAACGGGGCAGGGCAATACTTGGCGTACATCCGTTCGATATAATTGTTTACTTCGATCTTAAGGTTGACGACGTATTCCAGTTGACGGCAAAAGGCGGCATAGAGATCTTCATAGGTTGCAAAGGTCCGGGGATCTCCGGTTTCGATGCCGACCAGCTCTCCGCTGAGGGGATCGACTCCATTGTTCAGAGTAATTTCCAATATTTTTGGCACATTAAGATAGCCGGTAAGAATGTAGGCTTCTTTGCCGAAAGCTCCGGTCTCGATACAGCCGCTGGTTCCTCCTTCGCGGGCGTCCTCGACGCTCTTTCCTGCACGAATCTGTTCCATGACAACCATGTCGGTGTTGAATACCGACGGATAGCCGTACCCTTTGCGAATCACTTTAGCGGCGGACAACAGAAATCGATCCGGCGTTTTTGTACTGATGTGCACACTTGGCTGCGGCTGCAGGAGGTGCAGTTCGTCGGCAACCTCGAGAGCCATATAAGAGATTTCGTTGCAGCCGTCACAGCCGTCCTTAAAGAGGCCGCCGAGATTGATCTGGGTGAAATCATTGTAGGTGCCGCTCTCTTTGGCGGTAACGCCAACCTTGGGCGGCGCGGTGTGATTGTTTACCTTTATCCAGAAGCAGGCAAGCAGCTCTTTCGCCTTGTCCCGGTCAAGAAGTCCATCGGCCAGATCTTGCTGATAAAACGGGAACAAGTGCTGATCGAGGTGCCCCGGGGACATGGCGTCCCAGCCATTGAGTTCGGTGATGGTCCCCAGATGAACAAACCAGTACATCTGCAGGGCTTCGTGGAACGTGCGCGGAGCATGTTCCGGTACCCACCGGCAGACCTCGGCGATGTGCAGCAATTCTTCGCGGCGCTGCCGGTCGCTCTCTTCGCTGGCCAGTTGTTCGGCAAGCTCGGCATGACGCCGGGCAAAAATGATGACCGCCTCACAGGCGATATCCATTGCGGTTAGTTCTTCATATTTATCCGATGCTTCGGGATCGTTCAGGTAATCGAGTCGGCCGATATGGGCCTGAATCCTTCGGCGGTAGTCTTTCATGCCGCTAGCGTAGATGCTGCCGTCCAGAACGGTATGCCCCGGCGCCCGCTGCTCCATGAACTCGGTGAACAATCCGGCTTCATAGGCCTTCCGCCAGTTCTCCGGAACCTTTCCGAAAATTCGTTCCCGCATCGATCTTCCCTGCCAGTATGGGATCACTTTGGCTTCATATTCAGCGATATCCGCGTCGTCGACGTGATAGCCGGTCATGGTTCTGCTGCTCAGGATTCGCAGATCTTCGGCACTGTGGCAGGTCAGTTCGGGAAAGGTGGGGACGACCTTCGGGGCGGGGCCCCGCTCGCCGACGATGAGTTCGTCTTCGCCGATGTAAATCGTCTTGTTCTCGCAGATATACTTGAAGAAACCGGCTCTGGTGATAGGAAGCGAATATTTGCCGGCATGCTCCTGGTAATATCTGGTTTCAAGCAGGGCCCGTTCTATGGAAATCGACGGCTGCGCTTTAAAACTGGCCGTTCTCAGCCTTTCAATTCTGTGATTCATTTCATCATCCCCCAATGCGAACGTGTAGTCCCCGGTCAGTTAGCATTTCCGCCCATGCCGCTACTTTTTCCCGACCAGATGGTTGAAACTGCACCGCCGGATAATCCCGGTTCATTTTTCGATATTTCGATTCGGCTATATTGTGATAAGGTAAAAGGTCTACGCCGGGTGGACAAGGCAAACCGGCAAGGAATTCACTGCTCAGACGCAGATTTTTCTGATCGCTGTTAACCCCTTCAATCAGGGGAATCCGTATCCGGAATGGCACACCCCTGTGGGCCAGAGTCCTGATATTTTCAAGTATCAGGCCATTATCAACACCGGTGTAGATTTTGTGCTTTTCAGGATCCATATGCTTGAGGTCGATCAGGAAGAGCTCACACTGTTCGGCGACCTGCAGCAGTAATTCGGTCTTAGCAAAAGCAGACGTATCGACCACCCGATGAATGTCCAGTCGGCCGCATTGACGGAGCAGCTCGAGCAGGAATTCCGGCTGCATCAACGGCTCACCCCCGGAGAACGTCACACCGCCGCCCGATTCGTCGTAAAACGGGGTGTCCTTTTCAATTTCAGAGATGATCTCCTCGACGCTTGCCTCCCAGCCGATGGCCTCATGGGCCAAAGCAGGACAAACGGAAACACATGCCCGGTTTTGCTCACAGGTGGTGAGATCCCGCAAGATCCCCGTACTCACCATTTTGAGGCTGCCGGTGGGGCAAGCGGTGAGACATTCACCACAGCCAATACACTTATCCTTTATCCAGATAACCGATAATTCCTTTTCCAGGCCCTCGGGATTGTGACACCACCAGCACCGCAACGGACAGCCCTTGAAGAATATGGTCAGCCGGATATTCGGACCATCATGGATGGCGTATTTCTTTATTGCGAAGACAGAACCCATAATGGCGTCTATTCTACCTGATAATGAATACTATTTCTATTGATTTTTTGGACGACATACAGCTTTTTCGCTTTCTCTCATGTCTGCCAAGTTCCTGTTTCACCAAAGTTTGTTATCCGGTTGTCACGGTGATCGGTGATGATAGCGGTAGAGTGATAACGGAAGAATGAAATGCTGAACCATAAGGAGGGCCGGTATTGTCGAGCTTGACGAGGCAGCAGCACGACAGGTTATCAAAATTTTGGTCTTTCGTTGGTTTCACAGATAACCATCAATAACTTCAACTCGGTATCCGCAACATTCCGACCGCCGTGGGGAACCGTTGCATCGAGATAGATGGAGTCTCCTTCTTCCATCAGAAACATATCCTCACCATAGGTAAATTCCATCGTCCCCTGTAAAACAATGACCATTTCCTCTCCGGGATGCACGAAAAGTACCGGCTCAGTTCGCCCCGATTCCAGATACAGGACGCAGGGTTCCATCAATTTGTTTGGTTTTTCCTGGGCCAGCATCTCCATGCACAGACCAAACGTTGCCGGCTCCTTGTTCAGACGAACCCGGTCCTTCTTCTTTACCAGCACATAAGCGCAGGGTGCTTGATCAACCCCATCATCGACAAGGACACTCAAGTTGACGCCAAGCGCTTCAGCTATCAAGGCCAGGGTGGAAACCGGTGAAGAAACCTTACCGTTTTCAATCTTGCTCAACAATCCCTTTGATAAGTTGGTTGCTTTAGACAAATCATTGAGCTTCAGTTGTTTTTTGTTGCGCAGGTTTCTGATCCGGGCCCCGATAGAGGCCTCTATTGTACTTTTTGTTGAACCAGGCGGCATTGTAGTTTACTCTCAAGAAACTTGGCATAAACGGCAGTGACGGCGGACCATAAGCCTATGTCCGTCAACTTAAGGGAAAATGAGGTTTAATGCAAGGAAACAGGACACCTGTCGTCGATCTCAAAACAAACTTGTGGAGGGGATAACCAATGGCAAAAGAAGAAAGATTTTTCTTTGATAACGATGCAGACCTGGCAATCATGAATGGTAAAACCCTCGCCGTTATCGGTTACGGGAATCAAGGTCGAAGTCAGGCGCTGAACCTGGCCGATAACGGTTTCAAGGTCATCATCGGGGGACAATCCGATGCAACTCTGGAACAAGCTGTAGCGGATGGGTTTGCTGTCATGAACGTGACCGAGGCAGTCAAGCAGGCCGACGCAGTTTTCGTCTTGATTCCGGACGAAATCATGCCCCGAGTCTACGACGAACAGATCGCCCCGTTCATGCTTGCCGAGCAAATGATTATTTTTGCCAGCGGTTACAATGTATACTATGGATTTATCGTGCCGGACCCGGCTCTTGATGTCGTCCTTTTGGCCCCGCGGATGATCGGTAAGGGCGTGCGCGATCGGTTCGTCAGCGGGCAGGGCTACCCGGCCCTCATCTCCGTCCAGCAGGATGGTTCCGGTCAAGCTTGGCCGAGACTCCTCTCCTTGGCCAAAGGGATTGGCGCCACAAAGATGGGAGCCTTGGCGTCGAGCTTCGAAGAGGAAACCATTCTCGATCTCTTCAACGAACAGGCGATGTGCGGAATACAATTATGGGCCTTCAGGATGGCGTTTGACGTTCTCATCAGTTATGGGCTCAGTCCTTCAGCGATATTATTAGAACTGTATGCTTCCGGCGAACCGGAACAAATCGCGGCGGCCTATTCAGAACTTGGTATCTGGGATCAGTTAAAACTCCATTCCCGAACCAGCCAATTCGGTCAGCTTTCCCGGGCCCGGCTCGGCGCTGGTCCGGAACTCAAGGCCCATATGACCAGAGTCGTCGACGAACTGCGTGACGGCAGTTTTGCCAGGGAATGGGCCTGCGAACAACGTGTCGGCTTTCCCGGGTTGCACCGCCTGCAGACCCTTGTGGCGGAACATGAGAGTTACCGAGCCGAGAAGCGCCTCTACGATATCATGAAGAAAAACACTGAACAATAAAAAAACTCTTGCCCACCGATGGCACCGGACACGATGGCCAGTTCTTGCATAAAGCTTGATGAACAAGTTCTGCACACGACACGATGAAACGATTATCCTGTTCGATACGCCCCTCTCTGCATCAATTGCAATGAATTCTCAGGTGAAGGTTTGAGCCAGGTATCTGTAGTTTTTCAGGCGGTTGGTAGGGTTCGCGGCACGAGAACAAAGGAGGCTGAAATGAAAAGTTATCGTCAGGAGTTGTGGTATAACATTCCGGCAAGAAGAGGCTTCGTGAATATTACCGAAGATGTGGAAAAATGCCTTGCGGAAAGCCGGATCAAAGAGGGATTGGTTCTCGTGAACGCGATGCATATCACCGCCTCGGTTTTTATCAACGACGACGAGGCGGGGTTGCATCACGACTATGAGCAGTGGTTGGAACGTTTGGCACCGCACGAGCCGGTCAATCAGTATCGACACAATGGCCTTGAGGACAATGCTGACGCTCATCTGAAGCGACAGATCATGGGACGGGAAGTGGTAGTGGCGGTTACCGATGGCAAACTCGACTTCGGCACCTGGGAACAGATTTTCTACGGAGAGTTCGACGGTAGACGGCGAAAACGGGTGTTGGTGAAGATCATCGGCGACTGAATGAGCCAGCCGGTCGGAACCGGTTGGCTATCAACAAGCCGCAGGCAGGGCGTCGCTGTGACGGCCGCGGAAAAACGGCATGACCAGTGCATCACTCGTCCGGGTCATTGCCGTTTTCCGGTCAATAACCGCATGGCAGCCGTTTTTTTCCAGCTCAATCAATTCCCAGCAGTCAGGCGCATCGGCAATCGCCTCCATAAAACCGAGATGCTGACTATGTCCGGCCTTGTATGCCGAAACGTGCCCGAGTAGCGGGCATCCGAGCAGGGTCAAATCGCCGACCAGGTCGAGCACCTTGTGCCTGATGAACTCATCCTGGTAGCGCAGGCCGTCCTCATTGAGCACCGAGGTCCGGTTCCAATGAATGGCAATGACATTTTCCAGCGTTCCGCCGAGAGCGAGACCATTGGCCCATAACTCTTCTACCTGCTCAACATAACCGAAGGTGCGTGCCCGGGCGATTTCCCGGCAGAAACGTTCCGGATCGAAATCGATGGTATAGGTTTGTGTTTTGATCAGGGCATCATCAAAACTGATCTCGCCGGTCACCTTGAACCCATTGTAGGGTGTCACGACGATAGTAGTGTCGCGGTCGCTATAGGTGATCGGCCTGGTGATCCGCAGGAGTTTGCGCAACCCTTCCTGTCTGGTTTTCCCGGCACTCTTCAGCAGCTTGATAAACGGCTCTGCACTGCCGTCCATGATCGGTACTTCGCTGGAGTCTATTTCTATATCGACGTTGTCGATATCACTGCTGCGCAGCGCGGCAAGCAGGTGCTCAGTAGTGGCGACAACGGCGCCCTTTTCGCCGATGGTGGTCGCTAATCGGGTATCGATCACCTTGTCCATGTGCGCTTTGACAGAGATATTGTCGCCCAGATCGGTTCTGAAGAATCGGATGCCGTTGTCGACCGGAGCCGGTTTTATCGTCAGGTTGGCAGTGCGACCGGAATGCAATCCGATCCCGCAGCAGCTGGTCGGATGCTTAATGGTGTGTTGATGAGGGTCAAACATATCGTACATATCATTCAGTCGTATCTGGTCGCCATCGGCGCGATGATCTATGGAGAGACGGTATTATCCGAAATTGCTTGCAAATATCAATCCATGGCAACAGAAGCACGATCGAAACCGCAACGATGTGTAACTATCTTCATATTTCCAAGCAGATACGAATGAATTTCCGGAACCGTTGAGAGAGGGGAGGCGTGTCGCAAAAACCACACAACGTGCAAAAGAAACACCATGATATATCGTTGATCTCTGCAGCTATCTGCGTTGCATCAGCTCTTCAGGGCATCGAAAACCAAGGCGTTGAGCTGCCGGTTATCGGGTATTTCCAGGATTGGGACAAAAATGGGAAGCGTGGCGCTTGGCACAAGTCTTTTGAGTTTCGTCATGTCTTTTTCCGTTGTCAGGAGCCCCTGGGCGCCGCTTGTCACTGCTTTTTCGGTAAGGACGGCGAGTTCGTTTTCACTGATTCGGTGGTGATCGGTGAACCATGTGAACGCGCTGATCTCGATATTCAGTGCGGCCAGAGACGCGGTCAGTCGCTCCGGTCTGGCTATGGCGCAGAAACAGGATAGCGGCCGGGGGATGTCGGCCAGATCGACGACCGAACTTCGAGGACCGCTGGGGCTCATTTCATGGCGGACGAAGCGGGCGTAACGTCGGTTCACCCGGATAACCGGTTTCCCGGCAAATCGCGTCGTCAGGAGTTGCGCACAGGCGTCGGCACGCTGCTGGTTGTCAAGCGTTACCCCGGTCAAGACAAAGGCATCACAGCGGTGCAGAGCCGAAATCGGTTCCCGCAATTCGCCACCGGGAAACACCCTGCTGTTGCCGGCGAAATGGTCGGCGTCGAAGAGAACCAGATCCAGCGATCGGGCAACGGCGAGATGCTGAAAGCCGTCGTCGAGGATGAGCACGTTACAACCGTAATCATCGATTGCCGCACGACAGGGCAGGTGTCGCTTTTTCCCGGTCATGACCACCACATCCCGGAGCCGGTCGGCGATCAGGTACGGTTCGTCGCCGACCTGCTGCGGGTCGGCCGACAGAGACGTCCGGTCACAAACAATATTGACATCGTTGCGACTTGCCCCTTGGTAACCGCGACTAATGACCGCCGGCCGGTAGCCCCGCGAACGGAGCAGGTCGGCCAGGTAGATCACCAGGGGGGTTTTTCCGGTTCCACCCATGGTCAAGTTGCCAACGGAAATGACCGGCACGTCGAAGTGATGCGTGGTCAGGACGCGGCGGCGATAAAGACCGGCCCGAATCTTCATGGCCAGAGCATAGAGCGGGCTGAACGGCCGGCCGAGAAAATAAGGCGGCTCAGGTGGTTGTTTGTTCATAGTCGAAAATCGATTGCGTAATTATGCCGAAACAATGTCGGCATCGGTCGGACGATCGTCCGGAGCGAGACAGGCTCCAGGCGACCAGCCTGCTTTTAAACCGGATTCGACAGTTTTTCAAGTTCGTAGCACTTGCGCTTCGAGCGATATTACACTAAGAAACGTCATTCCTTTTTGCAAATTCATGTGGAAAAGGCTACTATCAGCATCTGCTGGTTACTGCCCTTACCATCGGAAGAAATGGCGTTTTCGGGGGAGGGGTGATTGATTGTCAACTCAAGTGTATGTGGAGGGATTCATGAGTGTCAAGCTGAACAAGAAAATTGCTGCCGTCGCCGCTGGTTTCCTGATGACCGTCGCGCTGCCCGGCGCCGGTTTAACGGCCGATACCATCAAGATCGGCGTTGCCGGTCCGCATAGCGGTGATCTGGCGTCCTACGGACTACCGACCGTCAACGCTGCGAAAATCATTGCCGACAAGATCAATGCCAGTGGCGGCATCAACGGGAAGATGGTCGAACTCCTGATCGAAGATACCGTCTGCAAACCGGAAATTGCCACCAATACCGCAACAAAACTGGTATCCGACGGTGCCCAAATGATTCTCGGCGGTATCTGCTCCGGCGCTACCAAGGCCGCCTTGCCGATCTATCTCGATGCCGGCTTGCTGGTCATTTCACCATCGGCCACCAATCCGCCGCTGACCCAGAGTGGTGACTATCCTAACTTCTTTCGCACAATCGCCCCTGACGATGCCCAGGCTCAACTCGATGTCGACTTTGCCATCGAAACAATGGGCTACACGAAAATTGCGGTGATTCATGACAAAGGCGACTACGGCAAAGGATTTGCGGAATTTGCCAAACAATTCATCGAAGCATCCGGCAAGGCCGAAGTCGTTCTGTTCGAAGGGGTAACTCCGGGTCAAGTCGACTACTCGGCAGTTGTCCAGAAGGTCAAGCAATCAGGGGCCGAAACCGTTATCTTCGGCGGCTACCATCCGGAAGCTTCAAAAATCATCACGATGATGAAGAAAAAGCGCCTTGATGCAACCTTTATTTCCGATGACGGCGTGAAAGATCAGACCTTCGTCAAAGTAGCTCAGGAAAATGCGGAAGGAGCCTATGCCTCTGGCCCGAAAGACACCTCCAACAATCCGTTGGCCCAGCAAGCCGTCCAGGAACACAAAGACATGTTTGGTACCGACCCCGGTGCTTTTTTCGAGAATGCCTACAGCGCCATGCTGGCCATGACCAGTGCTGCAGCAAATGCCGATTCTACTGATCTGGCCGCATTGAAGAAGGCCTTGCAGACGGTACCGGTCGAAACGCCGCTCGGATCGATCACGTTCGATGAGAAAGGTGATGCCATCGGAGTCGGCTTCTCGGTCTATCAAGTACAAAATGGTGAGTGGGTTGAACTGAAATAACGGTTACCCGCTGTGATATCCTGCCTGGGACTGAGTGCAGAGACGGCTCGTCCCAGGTAATTTTTTTTGCCGATTCATCATCCCTATGGACTATTTCATCGAGCTTTTCTTCAGCGGTCTGTCGCGCGGCGCAATTTATGCGCTGATCGCTCTTGGCTACACCATGGTCTACGGTATTATTGGTCTGATCAATTTCGCCCATGGCGAAATTTACATGATCGGTGCCTTCACCTCGTTTACCGTTGCGACCATCCTGACCATTCTCGGTCTACCGCTGCTGGCCATTATCGTGCTGACCGGTATTGCCGCCGTGGTCTGGTCCGCCTCGTACGGGTATACCATTGAAAAAATCGCCTATAAACCGTTGCGACATGCCCCGCGGCTGTCGGCCCTGATCAGTGCCATCGGCATGTCGATGTTTCTGCAAAACTATGTGCTGCTTGCACAGACTTCTGATTTCCTCCCATTTCCGACACTTATTCCCGATTTTGCCTTCATGGAGCCCATCGCCCACATCGTCGGCTCCACCGATCTCGTGATCCTGATTACGACCACCGTGTCAATGATTTTCCTGATGGTGCTCATCAAGTACACCAGGATCGGCAAAGCCATGCGTGCCACCGCTCAGGATCGTACCATGGCCATGTTGGTAGGCATTAATGTCAACCGTGTTATCTCTGCGACCTTTGTCATCGGCTCATCGATGGCGGCAATCGGTGGCCTGCTGATTGCTTCCCACATCGGCCAGATCAATTTTTACATCGGTTTTCTCGCCGGTATCAAGGCGTTCACCGCTGCCGTACTCGGCGGGATCGGCTCCATCCCCGGAGCGGTCCTCGGCTCCGTCGTACTCGGTTTGACGGAAAGTTTTGCCACCGGATATGTCTCAAGTGATTACGAAGATGTCTTCGCCTTTTCGCTGCTCGTTCTGATCCTGATCTTCAAACCGTCAGGACTGCTCGGCAAGGCGGACACACAAAAGGTATGAAAGAACCATGTTCACTTTGCAAGAACTGAAACGCTCCGCACTTATCTCTCTGTGGTTTGTTTTTTTGACCTTTCCGATCATGGTCGTCAAGGTGAACTCCATTGAGAAGACAGTGCAGTGGCGATGGATGAATGTCGTCTACGTCCTTGTCGGCAGCTTTGTCCTGTCGTTACTGTTTCGCTATTTCCTCTACAGAAAAGAGCAGCAGAGCGGCGAAGACGAACAACAGGGCGACAACACCGGACGATCGCTGATCCATAGACTGCTGATCGTGCCGAAGTATCGTAATATGATCTATGGGGTGCTGCTTGGCACGGCCGTCGTATTTCCCTTCCTGACTTCGAGCTATCAGGTCAACATCATGACCACCGCACTGATGTACGTGGTGCTTGGTCTCGGGCTCAATATTGTGGTCGGTCTGGCCGGTCTGCTCGATCTTGGTTATGTTGCTTTCTATGCTGTCGGAGCCTACTCCTACGCCTTGTTGAACTATCATTTCGGTCTTGGCTTCTGGGCCGTACTGCCGATCGGTGGCCTGCTTGCCGCGATGTTCGGCATTTTGCTCGGTTTTCCGGTTCTGCGGCTGCGCGGCGATTACCTTGCTATCGTGACCCTCGGCTTTGGCGAAATCATCAGACTGGTATTGGAAAACTGGGGTGGTTTTTCCCAGGGACCGTCGGGAATCTCCAATATTTCCCGTCCCGGCTTTTTCGGTATCGAGCTATCACTGGAAATGGCCATCGTCTATATCTATTACCTGATGGTCCTCTTTGTCATCGTCACCATCTTTCTCGTCAATCGGCTCCAGGACTCGCGGTTGGGGCGCGCCTGGATCGCCTTGCGTGAAGATGAGATCGCCTGCCAGGCCATGGGTATCGACAAGATCAAGACCAAGCTGGCGGCCTTTTCGCTCGGCGCTTTATGGGCGGGCATCATCGGGGTCGTGTTCGCGGCAAAAACGACGTTTATCAACCCGGCAAGCTTCACATTTCTGGAGTCGGCGATCATCCTCTCCATCGTCGTCCTCGGCGGTATGGGATCCATCATCGGAGTTATCATCGGTGCTCTCGTTCTGATCCTGCTCCCCGAATATCTTCGAGCGCTGTCGGAGTTTCGCATGCTCGCGTTCGGCGCCATTCTCGTCTGCATGATGGTCTTTCGTCCGCAAGGGATCATAGCCAGCATCAGGCGCACCTACACGTACAAACCCCGGAATCGCGACGAGGCTTGACGATATGAGCGAGACCATTCTTGAGGTACACGGACTGACCATGGACTTCGGGGGAGTTCGCGCTCTGAACAACCTCGATCTTGACGTCCGGAGCGGTGAAATCGCCGCACTGATCGGTCCGAACGGAGCCGGCAAAACGACGTTCTTCAATTGTCTGACCGGACTCTACCTGCCAACCAAAGGCGACATCTTCCTCTACCGCCGTGATAAAGACAAAAAAATCAGCCTGAAAGGATTGAAACCCAACAAGGTCACTGAACACGGTCTGGCGCGCACTTTTCAGAATATTCGCCTGTTTCCGATGATGACCGTGCTGGAAAACGTCATGATCGGCCGCCACTGCAGGACAAAAGCATTCGTTATCGGCGCGTTTTTTCGTGGCCCGAGGACTCGTCGGGAAGAAGAAGAAATTATTGAGATGAGCCACCGGATACTTGAAAAAGTCGGGTTGAGTCGTTTTGAGAACGATTTTGCGATGAACCTGCCATACGGCGCCCAGCGGCGACTCGAGATCGCACGGGCGCTGGCTACTGAACCGGTGCTCCTGTTGCTGGATGAACCGGCAGCCGGCATGAACCCTTACGAAACCATCGAACTGGTCAACCTGATCCAGGAAATAGCCACGGACGGGCAGTCGATTCTGCTCATAGAACACGACATGAAACTGGTGATGAGCCTCTCTGACCGCATCTTCGTCATGGATTACGGCAAGAAAATCGCTCAGGGCCGTCCGGAAGAAATCCGTCTGAACCCTGCAGTCATCACAGCCTATCTCGGTGAAGAAGTAGATGCTTAAACTTGAAAACGTCCAGTCCGGTTACGGTAATATTCTCGCCGTACGCGGCATCAGCCTAGAGATTAGCGAAGGGGAAATCATCACTCTGATCGGCGCCAACGGGGCCGGCAAAAGCACCACCCTGATGACGATCTCTGGTGTCGTTCGCTGCCGTGCCGGCAAAATCAGCCTTAACGATGAGGAAATCCAAGACCTCGATACCGATGCTATCGTCAAGAGAGGGGTCTGTCAGGTCCCCGAAGGACGCCACATTTTCCCTCAGCTGACGGTTCGCGAAAATCTTGATATGGGGGCATTTCTGCGGAAGGACACGAAACAGATCAAGCAGGACATCGATTATGTCTTTTCGCTCTTTCCGATTCTTGCCGAGCGCCGCAACCAGGACGGTGGTACGCTGAGCGGCGGAGAACAGCAGATGCTGGCCATGTCTCGCGCCCTGATGGCCCGACCGCAGTTGTTGCTGCTCGATGAACCGTCCATGGGACTGGCCCCGCTGATCATCAAACAGATTTTTGAGATCATCAAGAAGATCAACGAGGAGAACAATACCACCATTTTTCTGGTCGAGCAAAACGCCAATCAGGCGCTGCAAATCGCCCATCGGGGTTATGTCATCGAAAACGGAAAGATTTCATTGACCGGATCGGCCCAGAGTCTGCTGCAGAATACCGCCGTTCAGAAGGCCTATTTGGGTATCTGAACGACACCACGGTCACATCTTCACCAAAATTCGACAGGGCTGCTGTCTCCCGCCGAAACATGAGCATCGTGAACAACCTATGAAACAGATCAAGGCAGGGGTGATCGGGGTCGGTTATCTCGGGCGATTTCACGCCCAGAAATATGCGGCGTTGCCCGGGGTTGAACTCGTCGGAGTTGCCGACGTCGATACGGTGCGTGCGCAAGAGGTGGCCACCGAATGCGGATGCAGTGCCTACACCGATTATCGGGAACTCGTGGCCGCTATCGATGCCGTCTCCATCGTCGTGCCGACCAGTCTGCATCATCCGGTTGCCAAGTACTGTATCGAGCGAGGGGTCGATCTGCTGCTGGAAAAACCGATGACCGTCACGCTGGCCGAAGCAGACGAGTTGATCGAGCTGGCCGATCGACACAACAGCGTCTTTCAGGTCGGGCACCTGGAACGCTTCAATCCGGCGGTCATGGCCATCAAGCCGTTTTTGACGACGCCGGTTTTCATCGAGAGCAACCGCATATCGACCTTTAAGCAACGGGGCGTCGATGTCGATGTCGTTCTCGATCTGATGATTCACGATATCGATATCATCCTGACCATTATCGATTCGCCGCTCAAGACCATTCACACCGTCGGAGCGCCCGTCGTAACCGGCACAACCGATATCGCCAACGCCCGCCTTATTTTCGAAAACGGTGCAACGGCCAACATCACCGTCTCCCGTATTTCGCTGACCAACATCAGGAAAATGCGGATTTTTCAACCCGGTTCCTATATCAACGTCGACTTCGCCAACAAAAAAGTCATGACCATCAAACTCGGTGAGGGTGTGCTCGCCAGCGGCATGCCGAAACATGACATAGAGGTCGAATCCTTTGCCGGGCAGGATGCGTTATACAACGAAATAGAACATTTCATTGATCATGTCCGCCGGCGGGCGACACCAATCGTCAGCGGTAGCGACGGCCGTAAGGCACTCGAAGTGGTTCTGCAGGTAATGGATCAGATCAGGGAGCATCAAAGTCTCGAATTGTTCAGCCGAATCAAGACGTCCACCGGACCATGAGCACCGAGATCATGATCGTCGCCGGCGAGGCGTCCGGCGATCTCCACGGCAGCCGACTGATCACGGCGATGCGGGCCCGGCAGCCCGATCTCCTGGTGAGCGGGATCGGCGGCGTCGAGTTGGCGGCGGCGGGAGTCGATATTCTCTTCCCGTCGTCGAAGATCGCCGTCGTCGGCTTTTTCGAAGTGATTTCCCATCTCGCCGATATAATCACCGCACAGAAACTGCTGCGCCGCAGACTTGCGGAACACCGGCCACGCCTGCTCATTCTGATCGACTTTCCGGATTTTAATCTGATGCTGGCCGCCAAAGCGAAAAAACTCGGCATTCCCGTTTTCTACTATATCAGCCCTCAGGTCTGGGCCTGGCGTTCGGGACGCGTCAAGACCATCGGCAGGGTGACCGATACCATCGGTGTCATCCTCCCCTTTGAAGAAGACTTCTATCGCTCGCGCGGCGTCGCCGCCCACTATGTCGGTCATCCACTCCTCGATTCAGTTCGGGCCGATATTTCCCGCAAGGCCTTCTGCACGATGTTCGATATCGACGCGTCACGACCGCTGATCGGCATTCTGCCGGGCAGCCGTACGAAAGAGATCAGACAATTGCTGCCGATCTTTCTGGAGGCGGCGGCGGTATATCAGCGACGTGCCGCAACCCGCCCGGTGTTCCTGATCCCGCAGGCATCAACTGTTGCCGAAGAGGAATTGGCGGACAACGGGGTCGACCGCTATCGCTCCATTATCGATATCCGAATCATCACCAGCCGGCGCTACGACCTGATGGCTGCCTGCGATGCAGTTATGGCCGCGTCGGGCACCGTAACACTGGAAGTGCTGCTGCTCGGCACGCCGATGGTGGTGGCTTATAAACTATCTCCGTTAACCTACCAGATCGGCAGACTGCTGGTAAACGTTCCGTACTTCGCTCTGGTCAACCTGATCGCCGGCGACGAGGTCGTGCCGGAACTACTCCAGAATGAAGCGCGGGCCGACCGGATCAGCGACGAATTGTATCAGCTGGTGCATGACCCGCTGCGGCGGGCTCGAATGAAAGAGGACTTTGCCCGGGTCAGGGGCCTGCTCGGCAGTGCCGGTGCTTCCGATCGAGCCGCAGACCTTGCCGTCAGCCTGATAGGTGGCGCCGGTCGACGGACAACGGAGGTGCGGCAGTGACCTCGCCTGAAACCGATCCTGACGAGCCGGTTGCGATCGCCATCGACGGCACCCTCGATCTGCACCATTTCTCTCCGAAAGACTTCCCCTCTCTGATTCCCGATTACCTTGAGCAATGCCGGCTTCACGGGATTTACGAAGTGCGGCTGATCCACGGCAAGGGCAGGGGCGTGCTTCGTCGCACCGTCCACCATCTACTGGGTAGGCTTCCGCAGGTTCGCTCCTTCCATCTCGCCGATGAAACGCGTGGTAGTTGGGGAGCTACCCTGGTGCTGCTCGACAGGTCTCCGGCAAACGAGCCGTGATCGAAAGGCGGGGAGTGGTGGTTAGAGCGAACCGTCGATCTGATCTACCGGCAACAGCTGTTTGACGTCGAACAGGACGGCACGCTCTTTCAGCCAGCCCTTGATCTCATCTATCGGCATCTCGCAGAATTCCTGGTGAGCGACGGCCAGGACGATGGCATCGTAGTCGGCCTGTCGCGGGGTAGTGACGACCGTTACCCGGTATTCTGTTTCGGCTTCGGCGGCGTCAACCCAGGGATCGACCACATCAACCGTCAAACCGTAATCCTTGAGTTCATCGATGATATCGATGACCCGGGTGTTTCTCAAATCGGGACAATTCTCTTTAAAGGTCAGGCCCATCACCAGAATACGCGCCGAAGGCATCTCGATGCCGCGCCGGATCATCAGCTTGATCACCCGATTGGCGACATATTTTCCCATATCGTCGTTGAGTCTCCGGCCAGCCAGGATCATCGCCGGATGATAACCGACCTGCTGCGCCTTATGCGTCAGGTAGTATGGATCGACGCCGATGCAGTGGCCGCCGACGAGGCCGGGAGAGAAGGGGAGAAAATTCCATTTGGTGCCGGCCGCCGCCAGCACTTCCTTGGTATTGATACCGAGTCGATCAAAGATCATCGCCAGCTCGTTGATCAATGCTATATTGACGTCCCGCTGGGTGTTCTCGATGACTTTGGCGGCCTCGGCAACCTTGATGGAGCTGGCACGAAAGGTGCCGGCGCCGATTATCGATCGATAGAGCGCATCGACCTTGTCGGCGGCGGCGGTTGTGGAGCCGGAAGTCACCTTGACGATGCTGCTGAGCCGGTGTCGATGGTCACCGGGATTGATCCGTTCCGGGCTGTAACCGCAATAGAAATCGGTATTGAAAACCAGGCCGGAGAAACGCTCCAGGATCGGCACGCAGACCTCTTCGGTGGCACCGGGATAGACCGTTGATTCATAAATGACAATGTCTCCCTGTTTCAGGTAGCGGCCGACGATCTCCGATGCCGAGATCAACGGCTGCAGGTTGGGACGTTTCGAATCATCGATCGGCGTCGGAACCGTGACGATAAAGTAATTGCACGCGGCAAGTTGATCGCTGTCAACGGTGAAACGTACGTGCTTCGCTCCGGCAAGCTCCGTGGCCGTTACTTCCCGGGTTACATCGAAACCGGCCTGCAGTTGCTCGATCCGCTGGAGTTTCAGATCAAAACCGACGGTTTGGTGCTGCTTGCCGAACTCGACGGCCAGCGGCAGGCCGACATAACCCAGGCCGAGGATACCGATTGTTATCGAATCTGTGGTTTTCATGATAGGTTCCTGTATTGGCTAAACATGCGGAGATGGGTCAGGACACTATAGCAACAGTGGAAAAAAATGAAAAAGAAATCGGCGTGTTTCTGCTATTTTCCACGGCTTTCTCCAGGCCAAAGCAGGCTATGCAATTGCAGCTGCAGGCGAACCGGAAGATGATCACGAAGGAGTAACTCGGCACAATCGGTAGCGGGAAATTGCTGAATCACCGGAGAAAACAACAATTCGGCATACTCATGCAGGCGATGACAACTGACGAAATCCCGGGCCCAGCGGTAATCTTCCGCTGAACAGAGGACAAACTTTATTTCATCTTTCCTGCCATTACGCTGCCTGCGTGCAAGAAGCAGATCGAGATTCGGCAGATGCAGGGACTCGGCCATGCCGCTCCCCGGACACTTGATGTCCATGATAATCCGGACCTGATCGGGCACCTGGGCCAGCGACTGGGAACCGTTGGTCTCCAAGAGCACCTGGAAGCCTCGGCCCAGTAGTGTCGCACAGAGGGCCGCCGTTTCTTCTTGAACGAGCGGTTCGCCGCCGGTGATCTCGACCAGCGGACATCGATAGCCGTTCACAGCGGCAACGATATCGTCAATACTCCTGATGGTGCTCGTTTCTTCGTAGGTGTAGCGGGCATCGCAATAGCAACAACGGAGATTGCAGCCGGCGAGGCGGACAAAGACACAGGGAAAACCGGCCAGGCTCGATTCGCCCTGCAGGGAATAAAACAGCTCGGCAACCTCAAGCATGCGGGCCGGAACCGTAGTAGGTAAGACCGGCATTATCGGTCTCGTAGACGGTAACCGCATGCAGTCGATAGCGCTCGTCGTGCAAAATCGGTTGCAACTGCTCGAAAATATAGCGGGCGATATTTTCAGAAGAGGGGTTGATTCGAGAAAAGGCTTCGAGATCGTTCAGGTTTTTGTGATCCAGATGATCGACGATCTTGTTGACTTCTTTTTTGAGGACCTTGAAATCGATTCCCATGCCGATCTCATCAAGTTCTTCGGCCCTGACCGTTACCGTTACATGCCAGTTGTGGCCGTGAGGAAATTCGCAGTTACCGGGGTAGTCGCGAAGGTGATGGCCGCTGGAAAAATGCGTCTTGATAAAAATATCGTACATATCATTTCCTGTTTGTTGAAGATGTTGTAAGGTATCGGCCAGATATACTCTTTCGGGAATATCGGCACGATCAATTGCCGGCGGTGCTAGCCCGGTTACGTGCTACCATAATAACCAATACCCCAACAGACAAGAACGGAAAGGATATGGCCGTCATTAAAGCCTTTAAAGGAGTCAGATACGATACGGACAGAGCGGGCCGCCTCGAAGACCTGATTACGCCCCCGTACGATGTGATCGATGCCCGGTTGAGCGGCACGTTTTCCGAACGCAACCCCTACAATGTGATCCATCTCGATCTGCCCACTTCTCCGGGCCCTCCGCCCTCGACAGACGCAGCGCGGCATCGGCGGGCAGCGGTTCTGCTTGAACAATGGCGTCGCGAAGGCATCCTGCTGCAGGACGAAGAAGCGGCCATCTACCCATACGATGTCGAATACAGCGCGGCTGCCGGCGGGAAAAAAACAAGGCGGGGGTTCGTCTGTCTCGTCAAATTGACCGATTTTTCCGAAGGAATCGTCAAACCACACGAAAAGACATTCTCCACCGTCGTTGATGATCGTCTCGCCTTGACGCAGGCCTGCCGGGCACAGTTCAGTCAGGTCTTCTCGGTCTTTTCCGATCCGTCTCGACGAGTGCTCGACCTGCTCGATCGTCACCGCGATCAGCCTCTGTACCATGTCGTCGACAATGACGGCAACAGCCATCGATTGTGGCGAATTGTTGATCGGCCAACCATTGACTCCATTCAACAGGTTCTCACCGACCGGACATTGTATATCGCCGACGGACATCATCGCTATGTGACCGCGCTCTCCTATAGCAAAAAAGCAGCCTCAGCGGACGGCCCGGAACAGTACATCATGATGTATCTCAGCCCGATCGAAGACGATGGGTTGACCATTTTGCCGACCCATCGCCTGATACGTTACCCCGGCGCGTTTACGTTGACCGCCTTTCTCGAGAAACTCCGCACCTTATTCTCTGTCGAGGAGGTACGCGGCGCCAGTCGAGAGGCACTGCTCCAGGACCTGCTCAGCCGGATGGAAGAGGTGCGTGCCGGCATCAAGACTGGCGAGGCCGGTGTCTTCGGTTGTTATTTCGCCGCGGAAGATCGAGGCTTCGTGCTGCGCACAAACGATCTCGCCAAGCAGCGTCTGACATCCCGGCCGGCCAGTCTACGGCAGTTGGATGCGGTAATGCTCAATGACCTGATCGTTGAGGAATCACTCGGTCTCGACCAGCATCGATGCGAACAAGAGGGCCTGATTACGTATCACAGCGATCTGGCACAAGCCCTTGACACAAGCGTCAAACTGAGTGCGTTTCAGGACTCGGGCACACCGCTTCTCTTTCTGGTCAATGCCACGAGTATCGCACAGGTAAAAGCGGTTTCCGATGCCGGGCTCTTCATGCCGCACAAATCAACATATTTTTACCCGAAGGTCGTCACCGGCCTGGTAATGAACGTGTTTCCACAAGACGATGCACACGAGTGCCACCCCGCGGCATGAGCAACAGGAGGTGGCCGATTCCCCGACTCGGGAAGACACCCTCTTTAACGGCTCGCTCATCTGCCACCAATATCGTCGGGGGTATCGTTTTTCCGTAGACTCAGTGCTGCTCAGCCACTTTCCGACTGTGCGCACCGGGGAGACCGTGCTGGATTTGGGAACCGGTTGCGGCATCGTCGGACTGATCCTGCTGTTTCGCCACGGTTACCGGAACATCTCGGTAACCGGTATCGAACGACAGGCAGAATTGCTGGAACTGGCTGTCCAAAACCGTATCGACAACGGGTATCAAGACAGCTTCCGACTCGTCCTCGGACAGGTGGAAGCTGTCGATCGATTGCTCCCGGCGGAATCCTTTTCACTGGTGATCGCCAACCCGCCGTTTTTCAGGTCCGGTTCGGGGCGTCTCTGTGGGGGCGAGCAGGAGACGACCGCCAGACACCAGAGTGCGAACGGCCTGCAGAGGTTTGTCGATGGTGCCGCCTATTGCCTGAAAAATCGAGGACGTACCGCTTTCATCTATCCGGCCCCGCAGGTTGCCGAATTGATCGGCGCATTGACCCGGCGGCGCCTGGAACCAAAACGGCTGCAGTTCGTCTATTCTTTTCCCGGCCCGACGGCTACGGCCAAGCTTGTTCTGGTCGAAAGCGTTAAAAACGGCGGGCCGGGGGCGCACATCCTGCCGCCCTGTTATCTGTACCGCTCGCGCAATGGTGCCTATTCGGCCGAAGTGCAGGCAATGTATCAGCCTTGATAACTGTGACGCTCACAGTTTGGATGCCACGAGATGGTTGACTCGTCATGTTAGCAAAGATCCACAGTGCCGCTCTGTTCGGTGTTGACGCCGTACCGGTGTTGGTCGAGGTCGATGTCGCCAACGGTCTGCCGGCCTTTACCACCGTCGGACTGCCGGACGGATCGGTACGGGAGAGCAAGGATCGGGTCAAATCTGCGATCAAAAACAGCGGCTATCCTTTTCCCGGCCGGAAAATTACCATCAACCTGGCCCCGGCTGATCTGAAAAAAGAAGGAACCGGTTTCGATCTTCCCATCGCCCTCGGTCTGCTCGCCGCCGCGAAACTGGTTCCACCGGCGTCGACACAGTCATTGTGGGCGGTCGGAGAGCTTTCGCTGGACGGATCGCTGCGCGGCGTCCCGGGCATCTTATCGATTGCCGCGGCAGCTGCGACAAACGGCTGCCATCGACTGGTTGTACCATACGACAACGGCTGGGAGGCCGCCGTCGCCGGTGATCTTGAAGTGATCGGAGTACGATCGCTCGGCGAAATCGTCGAAATCCTCAACGATCTTCGCGAGGCATCTCCGATCGAGGCTGCCCCAGATGCTGTCGAAGCCACCGACTATCCCGTCGATTTTGCCGATATAAAAGGGCAGGAGCATGCCAAACGGGCCCTGGAAGTTGCGGCAAGCGGCATGCACAACCTGCTGATGCACGGCCCGCCCGGCTCGGGCAAAACCATGCTGGCCCGCGCTCTGCCGTCGATCATGGGCGAGTGGAGCTTCAGCGAACGCCTGGAAACCACGAAAATCTACAGCATCAGCGGGCTCGGCAACGGCTCCGGGCTGATCGAACAACGCCCCTTCCGGGCACCGCACCATACCATTTCCGACGCCGGTTTGATCGGCGGGGGAGCTACACCGCGCCCCGGCGAGGTGTCGTTGGCCCATAACGGCGTATTGTTTCTCGACGAACTTCCCGAATTCCGCCGACATGTACTGGAAGTACTCCGCCAGCCGCTTGAAGACGGTTCGGTGACTATCTCTCGGGCCCAGACGAGTCTCAGTTTTCCGGCACAGGTTATGCTTGTTGCCGCAATGAACCCATGCCCCTGCGGTTTTCTCGGTGACGCCAGGAACGAATGCCGCTGTACCGAACAGCAGATCCAGCGATACCGCGACCGGATTTCCGGACCATTGCTGGACCGGATAGATATACGCTTGGAAGTTGCCGCTCTTGAATTCTCACACCTGCATGAAAACGGCCCTCGTGAAGATTCGGCAGCAATCCGCCGGCGCGTCAACCGGGCCATCGATATTCAGCGACAGCGCTTTTCCGGCAGCCCGACCCTCAGAAACGGCCAGATGGGCAACAAAGAGATTACTCGCTACTGCGGCATAGACGACCGGTCGCGAAAACTCCTTGATACCAGCATGGATAAGCTCGGTCTGTCGGCTCGGGCCTATCATCGAATCCTAAAAATCGCCAGAACCATCGCCGACATGGAAGCAAGCCCGAACATCCTGCTTCCACACCTTGCCGAGGCCATCGGTTATCGGCGTACGGACACCGTCTGCTGAGCGGCCGGATTGCTTTTTTCCGGCTGTTGCGAGGAACTGTTGATGCGCCAATTGATATTCGTCATCCCGCTTTTTTTGCTCCTGCTGTTCCTTGTCTCCCTGTTTCCCCCGGACTTCACCAAGAGGATCGATCCTGAACGATTCCTTGACCCGGATACGCTGTTGCTAATCAACCAGAAACAGCTTGCCCGGCGCATCGACGACTTTGCCTCCTCCCGACTCGGTTCGGTGCTGCACAGCATCGATGCGGTCGGCATCGCTGCGGATTTGGAGATGCCGGCAGCCCGGATTGCACAGATCGACGAAGGCCAAAAGGCACTCGGCCGGGCTGCCGACGATCCGATCATCAGGTCTGTTCTCGGCCGGAATATGTCGGTGGCCCTGCTACCATTCGACTACGATGGTGCAGTGCCGCTGACACAACAGATCCTCGCCAACCTTGTGCTGATCTGTCGCCCGAAGCAGGCGGTTCACATGCAAGAATTGCTCGAAAGATTCAGTGGCGGGGCACCCCCGGCAGACTCGCCCTATGGCGCTTATGCTATCAGGCGCTATCTGACTGACGGCGGTATGAGCATCGTCACCGTGCGCGTCGATCGCGCGGTTCTCCTGTCGACAAATGAACGCCTGTTGCGCCGGTGTCTCGATAACTACGATCGCTATACGGACACCCTAGCAGCCGATCCCGCATACCGAAACACAAAAAAAATGTTTCCCGGCACCGCCATCTATGGCTATCTCAACGTGGCCGGCTTTACCGATTTGTTGGCCCGGGCTGTGACTGTTTTCGCAGCCAGCAAAGACTCGGAGCCTTCAGTAGAAGACAGGCGACACTCTCTTTATCAGCATGCATTTTTCGGTAGCTGGATCGGAGACGGAACCGTTTCGCAGAAAGCGGTACTGACATTCGATCCGGCTCGCATCCCGGCTGAACTGTCGTCGATCTTTTCAGCGCCACCCGAGGTGACCCACTCCGCCGATCACCTGACGGCCGGTACGCTCTGGTATTATTGGACCAATTCATACGCTCCCGACAGTATTTTAGAGCTGATCAGAAGGCAGCAGAGACAACACCGCGCCGCGTCACCAATCGATACATTGCTGCGTGAATTAGAAGTTGCGACCGGGACCGGTGTGGAGCAAATCGTCGAATTTTTCGCCAACGATCTGATTCTCGCCCTGAAGAAAGGACCGAAAGATGACCTGTTGCCGATTCCGCTGTTCCTGGTTGCCATCAAGTGCAAGAATACTCCGTCCGTAAAAGAGTTGGTCGAACGGATCATCGTGCATTACAGTCTGCCCATCCGGAGGAAAAAGATCGGCGACCACACCATCGTCAGTTGGGGCGAAGTGGCACCGATCAGTTCATTTGAACCAAGCGTCGCCACGGTTGACGATTATCTGCTCATCGCCAATAATGTCGAGCAGATCAAGGAATTTATCACTCCGCCCGAAGGGAACGAGCGTCTCTCCGAAAGCCCATTGTTCAATTTGGTCAACAAAGGCTTCTTATATACAAACAACTCTCTGGTTTTCCTGAACATGGCGGAGCTCAGCGGGCAACTCAAGGAAATCGTCAGCTGGGGCGGTCTGGTTCTGGCCCTCAAGGACCGAACCATCGCCGACAAGTCGAAGATCATTATCGACCGGCTGATCAATCCGCTGCTTGATGGAGTGGCGATGTACGGTGTCATCGGTACCAGAAAATACCTGCGAGACGAGCAGGTCATCATGGAGGCAACAGCGGTAATCGACGATGGAAAATGATACGATGGAAAAACTGGTCGAGCAGGTGCAGGGCCTCGTTTCCTTCAAAGATCAGACCGAGGTCGGTGATCTGGTGCTGATTATCGCCCATAGCCCGCAGCTGATGATGTACGCGCAGGTATCATCGATCGAGCGAGATCGATCGAAGCGCGACGAATGGTGGATCATCGGTCTCACATTTCTCACCGTACCGCTGCAAAAGGCGGTCTGGACGCTTCGAACAGACCAGATGACCGGCCGGGAAATCTTCACCATGGGCGGCGAAAAACGCTTTTTCAAGGCCGTTGATCTCAATGGTGAGAACCAAGATAAAGCGGAGTTGAAAAAGAAGCCCTCCCGTACCGGAAAAGAATTGAAACGAATAAAATGAATCCTTCTTGTCTTTTTCCGTTTCCGCCTATCCCGTCAGCACACCCCGTTACCCTTGCCGAGATCCCGGCGATGACTAACGGCCTGGCTGCCAAACACAGGGGGAGGTAACAACGATGCCCGCACACTGGTCGGAATTGGATCTCATCAAGCATTTCGCCGGTTCATGCCGGATTGATAAAAAACAGCTGATCAAGGGGATCGGTGACGATTGCGCTGTTCTTCATCCCGCCGGTGACGAGGCCTGGGTACTGACCACCGATATGCTGGTCGACACGGTCCACTTCGACACCAGCTGGCATCCCGCCTTCCAACTCGGCCGGAAATGCTTGGCTGTCAATCTGAGCGACATTGCTGCGATGGGAGCAACTCCCCACTCTGTGATGCTGTCCGTAGCCCTCCCCGATACCATTGAAACGGTTTGGCTGGAGCAATGGCTGCAGGGACTGGCCTCGATGATCGATGAATTCGATTGTGCCTTGATCGGCGGGGACACGGTCCGCGGGGCACAATTAACCATCTCGATCACCGCCCTCGGCACGACCGCCAGAAACCGCGTCATCCTGCGCAGTACCGCAGGACCGGGTGATACCATCTTTGTCAGCGGTTACCTGGGATCGGCGGCGGCGGGACTACTGTTCTGCCGGGACAAAGCAGCACTGCCGGCCGTCGACGAGCAACTCAAGGCACCGTTTATCAAGCGGCATCTCGATCCCTCTCCCGATGTTTTCTGCGGTTCGTTGCTGGCTCAAAGCGGACTGGTTACGGCCATGCAGGATCTTTCCGACGGCCTGGCCACCGATTTAGCCCATATTGCCGAGCAGAGTCATCTTGCGGCAATCGTTGATGCCGAACGGTTACCGGGGCATCCGGATCTGGCACAGGTCTGCCGCTTGCTGGAGCGCTCTCCTATCGACCTGCAGGTGGCCGGTGGGGACGACTACCACCTCGTATTTACCGTGAAAAGAGGAGCCGAGCAGGAACTGATCGACTATCTGGCCCGTCATGACGGTCCGCCCATCTACAAGATCGGCCGGACGGAGCCGGGTTCGGGCGTACACCTGCTGCACGACGGCGAATCAAGCGATATCGCCTTCCGTGGATTTCAACACCATGGCAATGATTAGCAACAGGGGAGCTTGAAAATTCGGAATTTTGTTCAAAATTCCCAACAATCAATCGACAGCAAAGTGCAGTGCAATATCGAGTCGTTGAGGAGTAAAACGACGATAGCTTACCCCGGCCAGGTCGAGCATTCGCTTGGCCGCCTTGACCTGGTCTGTTTCGTGATACTTATCGGACAAGTAGATAATCTCGCCGATTCCCGATTGAATGATCACCTTGGTGCACTCGTTGCATGGAAAGAGGCCGACATAGATGCGACAACCGGTCAGGTCGGTGGAAATCGCGTTTAGCACGGCGTTGAGTTCGGCGTGACAGACGTAGGGATATTTGGTGGTAAGAAACGCTCCTTGCCGATTCCATGGTAGCTCATCGTCGGAGCAACCGATCGGAAACCCGTTGTAACCGACACCGACAATCTTGTTCTGGCGGCTGGCGATACAGGCACCGACCTGCGTGTTCGGGTCTTTGCTCCGCTCAGCGGAAAGCAGGGCGACTGCCATAAAATATTCATCCCAGGACAGGTAATCCTGGCGTTTTTTGGTATCTTTCATGTCAATTGTGGCTCTGCCCCTCCTGCTTGAAACGCCTGCGGCGCTGCCGCCAGGTGTTGGTACCGGTGACCCCGTCAACGAATTGTCTGATGGCCGCAAAATAAAGACTGCCGGCAACGGCCATCAGGGAATTGTGATCGGCTCCCGGGACTACTTGAAACTGTTTATTGCGGGCACCGCTTTCCGCCTGCAGCACCTCAGCTTCAGCCACCGGGATTATCTGATCTCGGGCACCGTGCAGGATCAAGGTCGGCAGTTCGATAGCGGTGATCTTGGCGCGATTGTTGAAGCATTCATCTTCGGTGATGGAGAGTTCGCGACACGGGCAGCCGAGCGACTCGAGAAGGGGCAGGGCGTCGGCAAAGCCGCTTTCGATGATCAGCGCTTTGATATCGGCGGAACGGTGATAGGCCAGATCGATGGCACTGACGGAGCCGAGTGAACGCCCCATGACCAGCAGCGGCCCGGTAAACGACTGGGCAAGGCACCACAGCTGTACGCTGTCGAAGACGGCGCCACTGTCCTGTATCATTGCCGTGACCGACGGCTCTCCCGAACTCCAGCCATAACCACGGTACGAGGCGATCACGAAATTGAGGCCGACAGCGGTGAAAGAGCTGCCGGTACCATCGTAATCGCTTACGGTCTCCCCGTTACCGTGAAAAAAGAGGATTGTCGGCGCACTGCTGTCGCTGACATGGCACCGACAACCGAGCCGGGACCGGCCGTCAGCCGCTGTAACGTCAAGATCGACGGCGCCGGCCGGTGGCGCATTGCGCGGCTCCCGCCGAGGAAAAAACAACGCTGCACTGACCCGTGGATGATCCAGTCGGGTGGTCGTCTGATAAGGCTCTGTCATGGTTGGTGATTGTGGTGAAAGGTTGCTGGAAAGGGGGTGGTGCCGGCAAAAAAGCAAGCGGAAGATGCTCCCGGCACACTCGACCGGGCGCGTCTTCCGCTATAACGATGGGGTGAGTGAGGGGATTCGAACCCCCGACCTTCTGGGCCACAACCAGATACTCTAACCGTCTGAGCTACACTCACCATGAGGATATAACCGTTAAGAGACGCACGATATACCCGCAACGAACTCTTTTTTCAAGATGAAAATCAAAACTCCCGTTTGCAGTGCATGCAGGTGCGAGCCTGCGCCTTGATGATTTCCATACACTGGGGGCACTCTTTTTTGTAGTTGTTTTCGAGCAATTGCTTGATCGCCATGTTGCAGTCAGAGGCCAACGACAGATCACGAAAGTGATGGTTGCGAATCGGATCGATGCAACTCAGATCATTAAGGCTGACCAGCAGGGAAATAGCCCGCTTACGACTGCTCAGAGAAGCTGCTTCATCGACGATCAGGGCCAGGACCGGTGCGAGATTGCCCTGTTCGACACAGGTATCGAGAGCGGCCACTGCCTGCTTTTCTTTCTGATACCGCTCATTCTGCGCTTCAACCACGGTCAGATCGATAACGCTACCCTTGAACGCATCGCTCGTCCCGACCATCATCACATTGGCCTCATCGCTCCCCGGCAATTGCATATAACGATACGAGGAATTATGCCCATATTGCTCGGCGATCTGTTTCCAGCCGTTGACGAACACCGGACACTCATCGTTGAGGCAGATATAGAGAACTTCCGAGCCCCAGCCTAAACCGTCACCAATATGGAATGGGGGGGCCTCGCAACAGCTCAGTTCGTTATGGCAGTGGGGACAGGCGGGAATATTTTCAAAATATCGACGATAATCTTTAATCATGAGACTCCTGTTTCTTGCAGTTTTGATTTCTCAGTAATCCGTAATAACAACCCGGCTCACTCTAATCACCCTTGAAGCCGATGTCACTGAGTACGGCATCGACAGCCCGTGCCTGGCGCATTTTGTTCTTCAGGAAAAACGGTGGCATGGCTTGTTTATTTTCTGCTATGATCTCACAGAGCTGGTCTATCCGGCTATGCTGCGCAAGGTTGGCGATCTGTTGCAAATGAGTGATGAAACTGGCAACAATTTTTTCTCCCTGCCCTCCGGTCGCCATAATTTCCGCGTAGGTTCGCGGATTCTGGTTATGCACACGGGCCATGGACAGAACGCCGTAGAGTGAGGTGAGGGTGGAATGTGTGTCGATATCGGAAAAATCGATCCGATGCTCGGCAAGAGTCATCGCCAGCGCTACCGAAATCGCCGTCGGCAATTTCTGGCTGACCCCCATCAGAGTGTCATGTTTTTCGGGACTATCGAGATGGATCTCGGCCCCGTACTTATAGAGGAACGACTCGAATTCGCTGCACAAACTGCCGCTTTTTCTGGTTCTGACCACTGCGACATTCTTGTCTTTCATCGTTGCCGCCTGCGGTCCCCAGAGATTGTGCACGAGCATCACTTCAACTCCGGTTGCGGTCGTCTCCAGTGCCGTCTGCAGCGGGGATTCCGACTCGCCGGCCAGAAGAATGAGCGCCTGCCCGTCGCGGAGCAAGCCGCCGTATTGACGGATCATGGCCGCAGTCACCGAAATCGGTACACAGATCAATACGACGTCAACCCGTTCGATCATCTCCTCAGGGCGAAGGGTACTCGTCCTGCCACAGACGATGGTCTGATATCCCTCTCCCCGCAGCTTCTCTGCAAACCAGGCAGTCATCGCGCCGGAACCTATAAAGCCGAAGGTCTTGATCCGCTTGATCCGCATATCAACCCGGGGAAAGGAGCCGAGAATTTTCAGGCTCTGTTTAACCTGAATCACCTTGTTCTCGATATAGGTGAGTGCTTCCTCTACCATCGGTGACTGCTGGTGGCCTTCGACCTCCAGGTAAATCTGCAGTTTCTGCGTCTTGATATCATTTTCCGAGCGAAGATCGAGAATGTTGATGCCGCGTCTGGTAAATTCGTTGAGGATATCGACAAGCAGGCCGACCCGGTCCGCCAAGGGTCGGGTCATGATGGCTGTGGCGTCGTAGCCTGTTTGGGCTGCGGAGTACCGGCCTATTACCGCAAATCGCGTCCGGTTATAAGGGGCAAGTTCACGGGCTATGAGGGAGAGGCCGGCGCGATTGATGACCTCTTCGGTATCGATCAATACCTGATGTTCATGGCATTTATCCCGCATATCAAGAGCGGCAGCCTCAAGATCGCGAACGGAGACGAGCGTCGCGTCCGGCATATGCTGGGAGATAAATTCTTCGCACTGACGAAAAACCGTGCTTCTGCCGATGATGGTCCGTACCTGGTCGAGTCGCTGATCGCTGCGTATGCCGCCGAGAGAGACATTGATCGGCAGCACCACATTATCGATCCAGTGCCCTTGTTCCAACCCCTCGAGTACACGAAAATACTCCCGAACTTCTCCTTCTCGGGTATTATAAACGGGAACGAAGGCGAAATCGGCTCGGCCGTCGCTCAAAGCCGCAATAAGGTCGGGAATATGATTGTACAGGAGAACCGTCGCCTGCGGATCGTATTGCCTGGCAGCCTGATAACCATCGGATCCTTGCGGTCCGAGCGTGGCGATAACGGTCATGGTTGCTGATTCCTGTCGTTTCCCGGGCCGTTCGATTTTGCCCGGCAATGAATTGAAAGGGAACCTTGAAAAATTGTCATTTCGCCCAATCTCATCGTTGCGCATTCAAATTTTATCCTCGGAATATCATAGATATGCCTGCGGTAAAATTTTCTTGTGCGCCTCGATCTTGAACGAAATTCCGATTTTTTCAAGCTCCCCGAAAGATGGTGCGGTGCCCGGCAGATGCCGGTATGGCAACAGATGGCGCAACGTGTCAAAAATATCTTTTCGGTTACATTTAGGCAATAGCTATTCGGAGCAACGCCCGGCAATACCGGGCAGGTGAACCTGTGCTAGCATTATTGCTATAACCGGTGACGCTGGTTTTTCAGATGTTTCTCTTTCTTTCATCTCATCGACAAGGACGTTCCAACAATCGCTCATGATCGACAAATCACCTCTGACCAGGTATGTGGAGGAATTGTGCGCCTCGCCAAAATTTTCCCCGCAGATCGTCTGCCACCGACTCTTGCCGGGCAGCGACGCACGCACCGCCCCCCTCCGACAGCCGCTTTCGGAGGCCATTGTCGACGGCTTGCGCCGGCAGGGCATAGAGCGGCTCTACGCCCACCAGGTCGAAGCTATGAACGCCTTTCGAGCCGGCCACGACCTAATTGTCGCCACGCCGACGGCCTCGGGGAAAAGCCTGATCTACAATCTGCCGGTAGTGCAAACCTGCCTCGCCGAACCGTCGGCCCACGCCCTCTATCTCTTCCCGCTCAAAGCGCTGGCCCAAGATCAGGCTCGGACCCTGGCACAACTTTCCGCGGCAATTATCGGCGATACGACGGTTCACGGTACCCCCCGCTTCGTATCGATCTATGACGGTGATACGACGACCGCTGAGCGGGCACGAATGAGAAAACAGCCGCCGCCGGTGCTGGTTACCAATCCGGATATGCTCCATCTCTCCCTGCTGCCATACCACGACAGTTGGAGTTCATTTTTCAAAGGATTGCGCATAATCGTCATTGACGAAGTCCATGTCTATCGTGGTCTTTTCGGCGCCCACCTGGCCTGGGTACTGCGTCGACTGAAACGCATCGCCGCTCATTACGGGGCATCCCCGCGTTTTATCATGCTCTCGGCAACGATCGGCAACCCCGGTCAACTCGCCGAGAAACTGATCGGTCGACAGCCTGCCGTGATAGATCGCTGCGGCGCACCGGCGGAAGAGAAAGATATGCTCTTCATCAACCCTTGGGACAGCGCCGCGCACACCGCCAGCCAATTGTTGGAAACCGCATTGAAACGGGGACTGCGGACCATCGTTTACACAAAATCGCGAAAAATGACCGAGTTGATCACCGTCTGGACCAAACCGCGACTCGGCGCTCTGGCAGCCAGACTCACTTCCTATCGAGCCGGTTTTCTCCCCGAGGATCGGCGGGCAATCGAGAGGCAGCTGGCGGACGGTACCCTGCTCGGTGTCATATCCACGTCGGCGCTGGAACTGGGCATCGATATCGGCGATCTCGATCTCTGCATCCTGGTCGGCTATCCCGGATCGGTGATGGCAACCTGGCAACGCAGTGGCCGGGTCGGCAGAAGAGGGCACCGCTCCGCCGTCATCATGATCGGTGGAGAAGACGCGCTTGACCAGTATTTCATGCTGCATCCAGACGATTTCTTCAATCGGCCGCCGGAACACGCCGCTCTTGATCCGCTCAATTCACGGATCACTCGGCAACATCTGCACTGTGCCGCCGCCGAAATTCCGCTCGAGCAAGATGAGCCGTTGCTGCGCTGCTGCCACCAGATTCGCCGGGCAGTCGATGAGCTGACCGAGGCCGGCACGCTGCTGCGCGACGGTGACGGCCACCGCTGGCACGCCAGCAGGAAGCGCCCGCAACGCCAATTCGACCTGCGCGGCGGCGGCGTCAAGCTGTCGATCATTCACCGACACACCGGCGAGATCATCGGCGAGATCGATGCCGGTCGGGCCTTGCACGATGCGCATCCCGGCGCCATCTACCTGCATCAGACGAAAACGCTGCTGGTTGTCGATCTCAACCTGAGCGGGCAAGAGGTGCTCGTCGAGGAGAGTAAACCGACCTATTATACCAGGCCGACGGTAACGAAAGAGACGGAGATACTCTCCCGCCTTGCCAGCAAATCGGTGTGCGGCATACGAGCCAATTGGGGCACGTTGAGGGTCACCGAGCAGGTCAGCGGGTTTCGGAAAATCCAGCAATTTACCGGCAAGACGATCGCCACCATGATGCTCGACTTGCCGCCACAGACCATCGAGACGGAAGGGCTGTGGCTTGATCTGCCGCCTGCCTGCAAGCAGCTGCTGGAGGATAAGCAGATGCACTTTATGGGTGCCATCCATGCCGTCGAGCACGCGCTGATCGCCATGTTCCCATTGCTGATCCTGTGCGACAGAAACGATATCGGCGGCATTTCCTGCCCCTATCACGAACAGACCGGGCAGTCGTCAATTTTCATCTATGACGGCTACGCCGGTGGTGCCGGTCTTGCCGCCCAGGCCTACGAGCTGATCGAAGCATTGCTCGAGCAGACAGAGCGCTGCGTGGTTGACTGCCCCTGCGAGACCGGTTGCCCCAGCTGTGTCCATTCACCCCGGTGCGGGTCGGGAAACCGGCCGATCGATAAAGAAGCGGCCCGCTTCCTGCTGCAGGCCATCAAGCAGGACCGATTTCAGCTGGAAACCGACGCTGTCGGGGACACGGCGGTTTATCTACCTCGTCCGGTAGTGCGGCAGCGCGCTACCGACGCAGCGGGGGGGCGCGGTCGTGCCGCCTTACCGGCACACTTTTGCGTCTTTGATCTGGAAACGAAACGTGCGGCGACGGAGGTAGGAGGCTGGCATAATGCCGACAGGATGGGAATGTCGGTCGGCGTGGTCTACGATTCGAAACTCGACGGGTTTGCCACCTATCTGGAAGACGAGGTCAACGATTTGATCGACCACCTGGCGAGCGCCTCGGTGATTGTCGGCTTCAACATCCTCGCCTTCGATTACCGGGTACTGGCCGGCATCTCCGGAAGGCAGCTCTATGACCGGCCGTCATTGGACCTGCTCAAGTTGATTCAGGAGCAACTCGGCTACCGGCTCAGCCTCAACCGTCTTGCCGAACAGACCCTCGGGCGTCCCAAGTCGGCCGATGGCCTGCAGGCCCTACGGTGGTATAAACAGGGCAGAATTGACGAAATAGTCACATATTGCCGGGAAGATGTGGCGTTGACTCGAGACCTGCTGCTCTTCGCGTTGGACAACGGCTACCTGTTGTTCACCAACAAGGCCGGCTCGACAGTACGCCTGCCGCTGGCTTGCGACGCGGCACTGGTCGCCCTGTTATCGCGGACCTGAAGCTGAGCGGTTACGGCCAGAGCAGCGACTTGTGGATCCAGCCTATCAACCCGCTTGCATGACGCAGTTTCATCCAGTCGCCCTGACTTTCCAACCGGTCCATGACGACGCCACGCTCGACGGTCGCAATGACCGGACTCGACGTGGTCGGCTCGGCGCGCATGTTGACGTTGGTCGTGGCATCGATGATGGCGGTGGACACCGGCTCAACGAGCGAGTTGTGAATCCAGCCGGCATCTTTTTCAAAATCAACGATTTTCAGCCAGTCTCCCTGCTTGCCGGTAACCTCGAGGGGATATCCGGCGAAGAGTTCCATCGCCACCTGATGGTCGGTGCCCGGACCGGTCCTGACGTTGACATTATCGGCTGTTACACTGACGTATTCGGCAGCGAGCAACGATGTTGTCGTCAGCACCAAGGCGGCGGCACAGAATACTGCAGTGAAAACGGTGGAAATTCGGAAAGAACGCATAACTGTCTACCTGGGAAAATGATTGTAAAAAGGGACTTACCGGCAATACAGATACCATCATCGGTCTGCTTCGTCAATCACGATATAGCCCGGTAACCGCCCGATCATGCGGTTGCAACACACCCCGCCCGCTGTCCATCGTCACCATCGCACCAATCGGCAAGGCCAGATTCCTGGGTCCGTGTCCGACCGGGAAATTACCCCAGATCGGCATCCCCGATCCAGCAGTCAACTCGCACACCCGGGACCAGATGAATTCATGACGGGCGCCCCTTCTGCCGGCGTCATCATTGCGGTCCATCGAGAAGTCCCCGAGGATAATTCCGGCCGCCCGCTGCAACTGCCCGCTCCGGGCCAGCTGGGTGAAAGCACGATCGAGGCGATACTCCGGTTCATTGACATCTTCAAGAAAGACAACCGCCCCCGAAAAATCCGGACTCCAAGGGGTTCCGAGCAAACTGACCAGACTGCTGAGGTTCCCGCCCATCAACGGGCCGGTAACCGCTTCGCCGGTTCGAATAATTTCCACCCGTTCGTGCAAACGCCGGTGCCAATTCCCAATCAGGCACTGATAGAGGCGCTCCCGTGCATCAGAATCGCTCAGGGGCAGGGTGGTGACAACCGGACCGTGCAGGCACAACAGACCGGAGCGCTGAAACACCAGATTAAGCAGAATCGAGATGTCGGAAAATCCGATCAACAGTTTCGGTTGTCGAGCGAACAGCGTAAAATCCAGCCGGTCAAGCAGCCGCAGGGCTCCGAAGCCGCCGCGCAAGGCAATGAGCGCCTTAACCCGCGGGTCGCGCCACGCCCTGATCATTTCGTCAGCCCGAGCCTCATCGGTATCAGCCAGATAGCCGAGGCCGGGCCAGAGCCGATCGGGCACGGCAAGCTCAAAACCCATCTCGGTGAGTACCGAACAGCCGTTTCGTAACCGTTCACCATCGACAAGGCCGCCGGCCGGTGCGACAATCGCTACCGTATCACCGGGCCGTAGCGGGGGAGGGATCCGCAAGGCACCCATGGTCAGGCAACAGCGGTCAACTGCTGATAGATCAACGCCAAGCCGTCCAGAGTGAGATTGGGCTCATACCGTAGAATCGACGGCGTATATGGCCGGATGACACGGGACATGCCGCCGGTAGCCATGATTTCTATATCGGTATGGCCCTGCTGATTCATCTCGCGTTGCACTTTGACGATCAATCCTTCGATCATCGCCCCGTAACCGTGCACCATACCGCTTTGCATAGCCGTCACGGTGGAAGTGCCGATTACCTGGGAGATGGGCGAACTCAGGTCGATCTGCGGCAATTTGGCGGTCTTTTGCGCCAAAGCGCCGATGGAGACGCTCATTCCCGGCAGAATCAGCCCACCAAGATATTCACACTGCGCGGAGACACAGTCAAAGGTAATCGCCGTGCCAAAATCGATAACGATGGCGGCTCGGCGGCAGAGATGGTGTGCGGCGATACTGTTGACCAGCCGATCAGCACCGACTTCTAAGGGGTTGTCGAGTCTGATCGTAATCAAATCCGCGACAACCCGGTTATCGATGTTGAACAGCATCGGGCGCGTTTCGTCACCAAACATCGCATGACAGCAGGAAACATAGGCGCCATCGAGTTGCGGCACGACGCTGGACATGATTACGCCGTCAATCCGCGAACTGTCGATGCCGGCCATCGTGAAGAGATTGTGGTAGGTAATGGCGATTTCATCGGCGGTCATCGCCGAGTCTGTTTTAATCCGCCACTGCCGTAACAATGTTTGTTGATCGAAAAGTCCGGCAACGGTATGGGTGTTACCAATATCGATGACAAAGAACATAACTTACCTATCAACTTAATGGTTCCCCAGTGGGGCCGTTGTCGGCCACCTGCGAGGAGTGGGGCCAGGTAAAGATTTCGACGCTGCCGCGATTTTGCATTATAGTGCGGTTGACGGAAGAAACAAGGGATCAGTCGGGCCCTGCCGGTTCGTGTCGGCCGTGCTCCAGGCCGGCAGTTGGTCCCCTCCTGCAATACCGGTGATCAAGGAGGAGCCGCGATGCAACCAATCATGGTAACGACCAGTTGTGCCAATCTGGAAACTGCCCAAGAAATCGCCACCCATCTTCTCAACCGGCGCCTGGTTGCCTGTGCCCAGGTAAGCGGGCCGGTAACCAGTTCCTATTGGTGGCAGGGAGCTATCACCAGTGAAGCTGAATACCTGGTAGTAATGAAAAGTGTGCGGTCACTCTTTGCCCAGATCGTCGAACAACTGACCGCCATTCATCCCTATGAAGTTCCGGAAATCGTGGCCACCGATATTGTCCGGATCAACGATGGCTATCGCGACTGGCTGCTTGCCGAGTTGCATCAGGGGTAATCGTGCAGGAAGAGAAAAAAGGTTATCGTCGCCGGCGTCTCGGGGAATATCGCTGCAGCTGTTGCCGACAGGCCAAACCGTTCTGCTGGAGCTGCCCCTGCGGTTTTCAGATATGTCCGGAGTGCTTCGAGGAAAACAAGTGGGGGATCAGTAACGGACCCACCTGGATTTGTCCCGATTGTGAGCGGGTCATGAGGATGTAGCCCGCTCCGGTTCCTCCCACATCCACCTCCCTTCCGGACGGCTTTGCCAAAGGCGGGAAGCGGGGACAGCGACGGGCTGCGCGCGGCGCTCTTGCGCATTAACGGCAAATACAATATGATTGCGCCTGCGTTAACCAGTGCTGCCGTTACCGCTGATTCGGTATCGCCAAAATTCTATAATCCAGATCAGAAAATGACCCTATCTCCCCAAGAGTACGACGAAAGTAAAATCAAAACGCTGAGCTCCCTGGAACACATCAGGCGTCGCCCGGGGATGTATATCGGCAGGCTTGGCGACGGTTCGCATCCAGACGACGGTATCTATATTCTGCTCAAGGAAGTGATCGATAATGCCGTCGACGAATTCATCATGGGGGCCGGCAAACGAATCAATGTCCAGATCGACGACAATGGCCTGACCCGGGTTAGGGACTTCGGGCGGGGCATTCCCCTCGGCAAAATCGTCGAATGTGTCTCCGTTATCAACACCGGTGCCAAGTACAATACCGATGTGTTCCAGTTTTCCGTCGGGCTCAACGGGGTCGGCACCAAGGCTGTCAACGCGTTGTCCGAACATTTTCGGGTCAGCGCCTTTCGCGACGGCCAATTCGCCTCGGCAACGTTTTGTCGCGGCATCCTTGTTGATCGCGAGGAAGGGGAGAGCGGCGAAAAAAACGGCACCGAAATTGAGTTCCTGCCGGACCGGGAAATCTTTCCCGATTATCTCTACGACGAAACCTATATCGACCGTCGACTCTGGCGTTATGTTTATCTCAATGCCGGACTGAAAATTCACTTCAACAAAACCGTTTACCACTCGGTTAATGGCCTTTTCGATTTGCTCAATGAGGAACTCAACGGATCCGGGCTATACGAACCTATCTATTACAAGGACCAGACCCTCGAATTCGCCTTCTCCCACACCGATTCCTACAGCGACTCCTATTATAGCTTTGTCAACGGCACCTATACCAGCGAGGGCGGCACCCACCTCTCTGCTTTTCGCGAAGGGATACTCAAAGGAATCAACGAATTTTCCGGAAAAAAGTTCATCAACAAAGACGTTCGCGACGGTATCGTCGGCACGCTCTCCATCAAGATCCGTGAACCGATCTTCGAGTCGCAGACGAAAAATAAACTCGGCAACACCGAAGTCCGCTCATGGATCGTCAACCGGGTAAAGGACGCGGTTTCCAGCGAACTCTACAAAAACAGCGAGACGGCCGAACAGCTTCTCGACAAGATTGTCAGAAACGAAAAGGTTCGTAAGGAATTACAGATCGTGCGTACCGAGGCCCGGGCCAAGGCCAAGAAAGTGGCTTTTAAGATCCCGCAACTCAAGGATTGCAAGTATCATCCCTCCAAAGACAAGCCGTCCAAGACCGGTTACGAAAACATGATCTTCATCACCGAGGGTCAGTCAGCGGCCGGATCGATCGTCTCGTCTCGCGATCCGATGCGGCAAGCGGTCTTTTCGCTGAAGGGCAAACCGATGAATGTCCTCGGACAAAGACTGAACCTGCTGTACAAGAACGAAGAACTGTACTCGTTGATGCAAGCCCTCAACATCGAGGAATCCATCGCCGACCTGCGATTCGACAAAATCATTATCGCCACTGACGCGGACGTCGACGGACTCCATATCAGGAATCTGTTGATGACATTTTTTCTCCATTATTTCGAGCCTTTGGTCAAACTCGGCTATATACATATCCTGGAAACCCCGATCTACCGAGTCCGCACGAAAGCGGAGACGATCTATTGCTACTCGGAAAAGGAAAAGGACCTTGCCACCAAAAAACTGCAAGGCAAGGGGAAAATTAAAAAGAACGTAGAAACGACTCGTTTCAAGGGACTTGGAGAAATCAGCCCGAAAGAATTCGGACAATTCATCGGCGAGGATATCAGGCTCCGCAATGTCACCATCGATAGCATCAGCGAAGTTGCCAAAGTCCTGTTGTTCTATATGGGAAAAAACACCCCGGAGCGAAAGCAATACATCATGGAAAACCTGATCTGACGACGATGCCGAGCAGACTAGCGGCCACAGGCCAAGCAAGTTTGACGAGTGCCAGACACCACAGGGACTGCCTGGCGATCGTTTTTGTTGAAATCGCACAATCCACAGCTTTTATTTTCTTGATGTCCCTTTCTTCAGCCAGTGACCATCGAAGCACATGAATCGACAGATAGGCAAACTCCACCGGTTGTTCGACAGCAATTTTCTCGAATACACCTCATATGTCATAAAAGAGCGTGCTATACCTGCAATTGAGGACGGACTTAAGCCCGTTCAGCGGCGTCTTTTGCAAACCCTGTTCAATATAGAAGACGGACGGTTTCATAAGGTAGCAAACGTCGTCGGTGAAACGATGAAGCTGCACCCTCATGGCGACGCCTCCATCTTTTCGGCCCTGGTGAATCTTGCCAATAAAGGCTATCTCATCGATCGACAAGGAAATTTCGGCAATATTTACACTGGCGACCAGGCCTCGGCCGCACGTTATATCGAGTGTCGCCTATCGCCGCTGGCCAAAGAAGTCATGTTCAACAAGGATTTGACCGAGTTTGTCGAATCCTACGACGGCAGGATGCTTGAACCGGTGACACTGCCGGCGAAAATCCCGCTCTTGCTGCTTCAGGGCGCTGATGGTATTGCCGTCGGTATGGCAACGAGAATTCTGCCGCACAACTTTCAGGAATTGCTCAAAGCCCAGATCGCCACCCTGAAAAACGAAGGGTTTGAACTCTACCCTGATTTCCAGCAAAAAGGGTTAATCGATGTCTCCGATTACTCCAACGGCAACGGCCGGGTTCGCTGCCGGGCCCGAATCGTCGAGACCAACGAAAAAACCATCACCATCACCGAAATACCCTATGGGACAACCACAACATCTCTGATTGAATCCATTGAAAAGGCCGCAAAGTCTGGAAAAATAAAGATTCTTTCAATAAGCGACTACACCGCAGAAGATGTCGAAATCGAGATAAAGTTACCCCGGGGCATTTACGCCGATGATACGATCAAAGCCCTCTACGCCTTCAGCGATTGCGAGACTTCGCTCAACGCCAGCCTGACGTTGATTAAAGGAGACTTTCCGCGGGTCTGCACCGTCGAGGAAGTCATCGCGTTCAACACCGAAAAGCTGGTCGGTGATCTGACCAGAGAACTTGAAATAGAACTCGCCAGACTCACGGAAAAACTGCAAACCAGACTGCTCGAACAGATCTTTATCGAAGAACGGCTCTACAAACAGATCGAGGAAAAAACCAGCTACGAGGCGGTGGTGGCTACGGTGAAATCCTCACTGGAACCGTTCGCCGGCGAGCTCTTACGACCGGTCTCCAGGGAAGACCTCGAGCATCTGCTGGAAATCAGGATTAAACGTATTTCCCGTCACGATATCGACCGACACGCCCGGGAAATAAAGGAAATTAAGAAAAGTATCAAAGAGACCGAAAACCACTTGACCGATGTGGTTGGTTACACCATCTCTTATCTCGAAAAACTGTTTGAAAAATACGGTGATGCCTTCCCACGACAGACTGAAATCACCCGGTTCTCCGAGGTGGAAGCAAGAAAAGTGGCGTTGAGCAACCTGACCGTCGGCTACCATCGTGCCAGCGGCTTTTTCGGCCATCTGATCAAACCCGTTGACGAACAGGCCGACTGCTCTTTCGCTTGCTCGGAATATGACCGAATCCTGATGATTTTCAAGAACGGCGTCTACAAAGTCATCCCGGTGCCCGACAAACTCTTTATCGGTGAAGATCTCGAATATGCCGCCGTCCTCGAAGGAGAGACTATTTTCAATGTCATCTATCGGGAAGGGTCGGAAAGCCAAGCATATGTCAAACGATTCACCACTCCAAAGTTCATTTTGGACAAGGAATACCGACTCTTTCCGGAACACCCGCGATCACGGATTCTCCTGCTGACCAAAGGGGAAGGCCAACACGCCAGAGTAAGTTTTGTGCCGTCCAGGCGGGCCAAAAGCAATGTGGCTGAAATCAGTTTCGATGATTTTTTGATCAAGAACCCCACCGCCATCGGTAAACGCGTGTCGCCCCGCGTGGTCAGACGGGTGGTTGAAAGCACGGAACGGACGGTGATAAAAGAGCCCCACAACCTGGAACTGCCCGGAATAACCGAATCGACAGATACGCCGTCGCCGGAGAAAGAAAAAAAGGACACCGAATAATCAGCTCACCGCCCGTCCTTTCAGAGAGTGCTGACCGGCTCCGGTAATCATGACACGAAGCACGTCTCCCGATTGCGCGGTTGACGGCCATGACTCGAGATGAACTATGTGATTGGTCGGTAAACGGCCGCTCGCCAATTCACCATCGGCTCTCTCGAGCAGGACGTCTTGCAGCGTCCCGATATACTCCCGGTTTCTCTCCAGGCTGATTTCATCCTGTCGCTTCTGAAAGAGCTGTAGCCGCTCGCTTTTCACGCTCTCTTCACATTTCCCGTCAAATGATGCTGCCGCGGTGCCAGGTCGACCCGAGTACTTGAACGAAAACGAACCGTGGAAGCGGACCCGTTCCAGCAAATCCATGGTCGCCTGAAAATCAGAATCGGTCTCACCCGGAAAACCGACAATGATATCAGTGGTTAAGGCAAGGTCCGGACGGGCGGTACGCAGCCGGTCGACCATGTTCAGGTAGTCATCAATCCGGTATTTCCGATTCATTCGCCGGAGGACGATGTCCGACCCAGATTGTACCGGCAGATGCAGTTGCGGGCAAAGCTTGTTGATTTCGGCAAAGCAACGGATCAATTCGTCCGGCAAATCTTTCGGATTCGATGTGGTAAAACGAAGCCTCCGTAATCCCGGGATCTTTGCCACTTCGTGCAACAACCGGGCAAACGGGTAGGGAGTATCTTCTTCACTGACCGGGTTGGTCGTACCATAGGAATTGACATTCTGGCCAAGCAGGGTGATCTCAACGACACCTGTGTTTACCAGTGCCGTTACTTCATCGATAATATCGACTGCTTTTCTCGATACTTCCCGCCCCCTTGTATAGGGCACGACGCAATACGTGCAGAAATTGTTGCAGCCCTGCATGATGGTGACAAATCGGCTGAGCACAGCGGTGTCACCGTTGCGTTGCGACTGTTCGCTGGCAGTCGGCAAGCGAGGAATATATCGCGGAATTTCATAGCTGTCCGACAAATTAACAGCGGTCCGCTGGTGTCTGGCACGCACCAACAACCCCGGTAGTTCGTAAATATGCTGCGTCCCGACAACCAGATCGACATGCGGCATCCGCTCGATGATCATCTGCCCTTCCTGCTGAGCGACACAGCCGGCGACACAGATCTGCATCGACGGGTTGTCCGCTTTCTGCTTTCTCAAACTGCCAAGAAGACTGAAGACTTTCTGTTCAGCCTTGGCACGAACTGAACAGGTGTTAATAACTATCAGCGAGGCACGTGTCATAACAGATGTGGGGTGATAGCCGTGCTCGCAGAGCGTCTGTGCCATTATTTCGCTGTCTCTGATGTTCATTTGGCAGCCAAACGTCTTGATGTAAAATGTTTTTTCTTTCATAAACCGGAGAGAGGGAAGGGGGATGAAAAACCAGAACCGCTGAGTTCTCAGACCAGTCGATTGCGCTTGATCGTTGGCGCAAGCGCTGTCAGCAGACCGATCAGGTCGGGCAAGGATTCTTCGGCGCAGCGCAGCCTGATCAGTCCGCTCGTGCTCGACAAAGACGACAACACGGCCAGGTTATCGTAACCTTCGAGGATAAACTTGACCAGATGAAATTGTCGCGGCTCGATCCGAAAGAAGGTTTCCGTCAATCGTTTTTCTTGAAAAACGGTCATGACGTTCAGACGCGCAACGAAGCATCGACAGTGCCGATGCTCTCCTTGTTTTTCTCGAGTATCGGATGGACGTATTCTTCAAGAAACTCCTCGGTCTGCCGGCAGGCCCGTCCGGTGAATTGGCGGTAATCGCCGGTCATCGCGGTTAATTCGGAGCCATTGAGGGGAATGCGGGGATCATCGGCCAGACGGAGAAGCAAATCGTTATCCCGGGCCTCCTGTTTGACCATCAACCCGGCCGCCACGGAGTGCTCCTTGATGACTTCGTGCATCAGCTGTCGACTGCAGCCACGGTTGACCGCCTCCATAAGGATCTTCTCGGTGACCATGAACGGCAGCTCGGAAGCAATATGTTTTTCAATTTGTTTCGTATATACAACCATATTTGATGTTATGTTAATAAACAACTTTAATATTGCGTCTGTCAACAAAAAGGCCTGCGGGATATCCATTCGGCGAATAGCTGAATCATCGAGTGTTCGCTCGAACCATTGGTTTGCATATGTCGAATAAAAATCAGCGGGTAGTCCCATCAATTTGCGGGCCAGTCCGGTCATTCGTTCCGATCTCATCGGGTTACGCTTATAGGCCATTGCCGAAGAGCCGGTCTGATTACTGGCAAACGGCTCCTCCTGAACCTTGAGATTGGAGAGCAATCGTAGGTCAACAGCAAATTTGTGGGCCGTTGCAGCGATTCCGGCGAGTATCTCGACCAGTTTAATATCGTGTTTTCTGCTATATGTTTGGCCGGTTACCGGATATGAGCCGACGAAGCCGAGTTTTTCCGCGACCAACTGGTCAAGGCGGCGGACTTTTTCGTGATCCCCTTGAAAAAGCTCGAGAAAAGTGGCTTGCGTGCCGACCGTGCCTTTGGCGCCACGCGCCCTGAACCGTTCCAGAAATGCCTCGATAGAATTGAAATCTGTTAACAAATCAAGCAGATAAAGCGTGTTACGTTTACCAACGGTGGTCGGCTGTGCCGGCTGGTAATGGGTATACCCGAGGGTCGGCAGGTCTTTATATCGCTCACAAAAAGCTGCCAACTGATCGATAACATTGAGTAAACCAGCCCTGATCAGATGCAAGGCGTGACGCTGAATAATCAGATCGGTATTGCAGACAACAAATTGCGATGTGGCACCGAGGTGAATTATAGCTTCGGCCTTCGGACATTTGGTGCCGAACTCGAAAACGTGAGCCATCACATCATGGCGGATCTCTTTTTCTTTTTCTCGGGCAAGACCATAATCGATGTTGGTGAGATTTGCCTTCATCTCGTCAAGCATATCCCGGTTGATCAAGCCTGTCAGGCCCAACTCGTATTGTGCTTCAGCCAGGGCCAGCCAGCAGCGCCGCCAAGTTGTGAACTTCATTTCGTCGGAAAAGAGATACTGCATTTCAGGGTTGGTATAGCGACCGACCAACGGCTCCTGATAGACCGTATGCATGAACAAACTCCCTTATTGCTTTAAGTATATTTTCTATATACCTGTTTTATAGTCGATAAAAGGACATCACACGTTTTTTTCACAGGCTAGGAAAGCGACTTTTACCACGTTCGCCACCAAAGAGAAAGCCGTTTCATCGCTATATGTTTATTATGTCGCATAATGTATATTATGTAAAATAAATGGCCGAAGCAACTCGATGCAACGTGCGTCCGATCATCATAGATTGAAAATATATGTTTATATAACGGCATGTTACTTTCATCTCAAGGGATGTCCTCGCCCACCTGGCGGCGACACAATTGATCGAGTCGGGATGCACAAATATCACGGCAACCACTCCCAACAACCAGTATTTGCCGATTGACCTAGAGACCGCGCCGATGGGAACGTGAACCGTTTAGTCCCATATCCGAACCCCGGGAACGAGATAATACCAACGTTGAAAGCTCTTTCACACTGCTTCGAGCGTTATACTACCTAACCCACTCCAAGCCAGCAGAGACTGGCTATGATGTGCGGCACGTTGATCTGCGGAAAATCACACTACAGAGAAGAACCAAACAGGCAACGACAGCTAACGCCAGTCCCCGCACCCGCTCTGCTGTTTACACAGAGCGAAAAGATCTGCGAACACCGAACAGGGGCCCGCGACTGGTCTCAAAAGGACCGCCAATGAGAGACGGTGCTGACCTTCAGGCTCGACTCAATACTTGGCCGATCTGGAAAATGTTCTCGTTTGCAGGCGCTCGCCCGTCTTTCATGGTCTTCATTTTCTACTATTGCCAAATGTTTTCTGCTCGTATTTTCCAACTGATATGCCCATTATAAGAATCAATTACCGGTGAGTACAACAATGAGCACGGGGCGGAAAGATCAATGGCACGAGCCGCACCACCGAGGCGAAAACCAACCACTGCCAAGTTCTGATACGAACCGCGAGCGACGGCCTTAAAGTGCTCGCCCTGCCCACCAAAAAGTGAAAGCGACACCAACCGAACGGCGTCATCGATAAAGAGCGGTCGCGGATTCCCCTCGCCAAACGGTTCCAGCTGTTTCAGGTTGTTCAACAACAGCGGATCAAGCGCTTCGCGCAGTGGCAGGGCCACCGGCCCGACCATCTTCACTTCGCGGTCGCCTTCAGCAGAACGCTGCTCGGCAAACATGGTGCGGGCGGTCAGCTGAAAAGCCGATTTGAACTCCTCGAACAAAGCAGGTTGCAGGGAAAAGCCCGCGGCTGCCGCATGGCCGCCAAAAGAGGTCAAGTAGCGTGAGCACGAACACATGGCATCATAAAGATGAAACCCGGCCGGAGCCCGGGCTGAACCTTTCATTGCGTGATGATCGCCGCGGCCGGAACTGCAGACCAGTGCCGGAACCCCGTACCGCTCTACCAGCCGAGCCGCGGTGATGCCAAGAATCCCTTCGTGGAACGAACCGTGCAATACTATACTTTTATCGCGCTCTATTGAGTAGATATCAATTAAATGTAATGCATTTTCTAGATCATGTTTGCCAACTTGTTTCCGTTGCGCATTCAACGCAACAAGCTGGCTGGTCAGACCTTTGAGTTCGTCTTGGTCCCGTCCGGCCAGGACGGCCAGCGATACGTCCGCCGCCCCGAGGCGCCCTGCCGCATTGAGCACCGGTGCGATATGAAAGGAGACCTGCTCACCACTCAGCCAATCACCGGTAATACCCAGTTCCGCCAGAAGCGCCGTCATGCCCGCTCTTCCGGAGTGCGCCAGTACCTCGAAACCACCCTTGACCAGGAGTCGGTTGACTCCGGTCAACGGCACGACATCGGCAATGGTACCGATGCACACGAAATCAAGAAACGATTTCATGTTTATCTCGCATTTATCTATTTTGTCGATTTTATTTCCGTTAATTCGAGCACGAATCGCCGCTGCCAGATAAAACGCCACACCGACTCCGGCCAGATCCTTGCAGGGAAAACAACACTCCTGCTGTTTGGGGTTGATCACGGCGTCAGCCGCTCCGACATCCTGCGGCACCTGATGATGATCGGTAACGATGACTGTGAAACCGAGTTCTTTGGCACACGCTAGTTCCCGACGATTACCGATACCGCAGTCGACTGTTATCAATAATTTTTCAGCAGACATCTCAGCGGCAAGCAGACGCAGCGCCGGTTCGTTGAGTCCATATCCTTCGCTGAGGCGATTGGGGATATAGGACCGAACGGAGACACCAAGCTGGTTGAAAAACTCGACGAGCAACGCCGTCGCGGTGATGCCGTCGACGTCGTAATCCCCCCAGACCAGAATGTCGTGGCCCTCGCTCAGCGCGGTTACCACTAGATCGACAGCCCGTTCCATCGAACGAAACAGATTCGGCGACGGCAGATCAGCAAGGCTCGGATAAAAATGGTTCGCCACGGTGGTATCGTCCGTTATCCCCTGCCGCTGCAGATGAGTGCGAATTGCCGGATGGATGGAAAGGCGTGGTGTGATCATGAGGGCCTGCAAGAGTTACATGTGAGGAGAGACGGTACCTTTGAGCCAGCCACCGATATGATTCAGCAACCGACCTGTATCGCTGACCGGCAACCAGGTAATGGTTTGGTCCTTGCGAAACCAAGTCATTTGTCGTTTGGCATAGCGCCGTGTATCACGAGCGAGCTGTTCCAGGAGCTGTTCACGCGACCAATTTCCCGACAGATAGGTAAGCATATGCCGATAACCGATAGCCTGCATCGACTTCAGCTCCGGGCAGTAGCCCCGCTGCAGTAAGCCGCGTACCTCCTGCTCCAGGCCGCTGTCAATCATCTTCCGTGCTCGCCTGTTGATCCGCTCGTAGAGCACCGGCCGTGGACAATCGAGTCCAATGGAGAGCACCCTGGCAAAAGCGATTTTCCCCGCCGCCGATTGCTGCTCGAGATGGCTGGATAGCGGAGTTCCGGTTATTTGATAGACCTCCAGCGCCCTGATTATGCGTGCCGTGTCATGCGGGTGAAGACGGCCGGCTGTTTGGCGGTCGCAGGCAGACAATTCCCGATAGAGCATGTCACTACCCTCCTCGTGCAGCCGCTCGGTCAATTCCCGGCGAACTGCCGGGTCGCTCTCGCCACCGGTAAACAGGCCATGCAGCAAGGCCCGCAGGTAGAGACCGGTCCCGCCAGTCAGCAGTGGTAGCGCGTTTCGCTGGTGAATCCGTCTGATGGCAGCCAGAGCGTCTTCGACAAAACGAGCCGCATGATATGGTTGATCCGGGTCGACGATATCGATAAGATGATGCGGAATTTCCCGCCGGAGTTCAGGTTCGATTTTGGCCGTTCCGATATCCATGTACCGATAGACCTGCATCGAATCAACACTGACAATCTCGCAGCCGAATTTCCTGGCAATCGCCAGCGATAAATCGGTCTTACCGACGGCAGTTGGCCCGATCAGCACAAGAACGGGGTTTTCGATGAGCATCGATTTCCCTCGGGGGTTCATCAAACAAGAAAAACTCTCGGAATTGCCGGGACCGGACCGGACCAATTCCGGAAACACGGGTGAGCTGCTCGGCGCTGTCGAAATTCCCGGACCTCTGCCGTTCGGCGACGATGCGGCGAGCGAGTTCCGGGCCGATACCGGGAACGATCTGCAACACGGCCTCACCGGCCCTGTTTACCGGAACCTTGCCGCAAACCAGGGCGACAAGCCGCGGGACTGCCGTTGCGCATTGGGGCAGCGGCTCGCCGGTCAACATCAACCGGTTGCCCTGTGCGACCAGCGGGTCGGGCGTAACGCTGGTTCCGGCACGTTCATAGCGCATGTCGGCCGAGATCGCGCTCACCAGAACGGTTGCCCAGACAATGATCACCAATACCGGGATCCGTGCATCACGATGGCTAGTGCTTGGCTGGTTCATGGCAACGGAAAGACAAGCGGTACGGAGAAAAACAACGAGACGCGCCAACAATACAATACAACGAAAGCGCTGCCAATCCCCTTGTTTCAATAGTCCTTGTTTCGCACTGCGCGAAGGAGTATATAGCGTTTGCGCAATAATAAACCGTTTCCGGGCAAACAGATGGTGCCCCGTAGCTATGAGCCATTTCAACATCGTCCTTGTCGAACCGGAAATACCCCCCAACACCGGTTCGATAGCCCGCTTGTGCGGGGCGACCAATTGTACCTTGCACCTGGTTCAACCACTGGGATTTTCCACAGAAGACAAGCACTTGAAACGCGCCGGCCTGGATTACTGGAATCAGGTCAGGATCGTTGATTGGCCTGACCTGGAAACCTTCCTGGGTCGACAGGAAGAACAAAAACTCAAATTTTTTACGACCAAGACCAGCTGTCGTTATACCGAGGCGCGCTATCAGCCGGACGATTTCCTAATCTTCGGCAAGGAGTCGAAGGGACTGCCACCACAGATCAGAGCTCTCTACGGCGATCTCTGCTTCACCGTACCGATGGCCAACCCGCACATCCGCAGCCTCAACCTTGCAATGACGGCAGGTATCGTTTTATATGAGGCCCTGCGCCAACAGGAGGAGCGTGGCGTAACGAAAAAGCGGTCCTGATTTTTGGGGGATGGGGACCGACTCGTGCCGCGAGACGACAAGACGATTTGAAATCATCCTCCGACAAGCAGCACCGGAGCATACAACGCCCTGATGGACCACCGCCGGATACCGGTAAGAACCACTCAGGTCGACCAAACCAGATAAGGAGAAACACCCGATGACCGACAGAGTTTTCAATTTCAACGCCGGACCGGGCACCCTGCCCGAGGTGGCACTGGCGCAAGCCGCCAAAGATATCGTCAATTACCAGAACAAGGGCTTGGGCATCATGGAAATGAGCCATCGCTCCAAGGAATTCATGGCGATTGCAGACCAGACCGAGGCCCTGCTCCGCGAACTGATGGCTATTCCCGATAGCTATCGGGTGCTGTTTCTCCAGGGAGGCGCCTCGAGCCAGTTCTTCATGGTCCCGATGAACCTGCTGGCCGGCGATGCCAAAGCAACCTACCTGGATACCGGCACCTGGTCCACCAAAGCAATCAAAGAAGCTCGTCAATTCGGCACGATAGATGTCGCCTACAGCGGTAAAGCAGAGAATTATCGCCGGATCCCGCAGCCGGATGCATATCAAATCGACGATGACAGCAGCTACCTGTACCTGGTATCGAACAATACCATTTTCGGTACGCAATTCGCCGCTTTCCCGAACAGCTCAAAGATGCTGATCGCCGACATGTCCTCCGACATCCTTTCGAGGCCCATCGAAGTCGGCAGTTTCGGCCTGATCTTCGCCGGTGCCCAGAAAAACCTCGGTCCGGCCGGGGTCACCATTGTTGTCATCCGCGAGGATCTGCTGGACCGTGCTCCCGACTCCGTTCCGACCATGCTGCGCTACAAAACCCATGCGGAAAAAGGATCAATGTTCAATACTCCGCCCTGCTTCGCCATTTACGTTGTCGGGGAAGTTTTGAAATGGCTCAAAGCGCAGGGCGGCGTGCCGGCCATGGCCGAGCGAAATGAAGAAAAGGCCCGCCTCCTCTATCAGCTGATCGACAGCAGCGACTATTACCGCGGACATGCCGAACCAGATTCCCGGTCCCGGATGAATGTCGCCTTCAATCTGCCAACTGCCGATCTGGAATCAAAATTCGTAGCCGAAGCAACGGCGCAAGGGATGATCGGTCTGAAAGGGCACCGCTCCGTCGGTGGCTGTCGTGCCTCGATCTACAACGCCTTCCCGCTCGACGGGGTACGCCGGCTCGTTGCCTTCATGGAAGAGTTTGCCGGCGCCAATCCGGCTTAGGCGGCCCCTATACGATGGCATACAGGAGCATCGTCGGCAGACTGCCGAGCCAAAAAAATCACCTGCCACCTGCCGGACCTTCCGGGGCGGGACAAACCAGGCTGCCGGCCACCGGCGAAATAGTTCGCGCCGGCTGGCAACGAACGCCGGCCGGCGAAGAAGCGCACGCCCTAGTGACAACCAATGCTGATCGATTGCAAAAACCTTGACCGGGCGGGTCTCGAACGGTTCGCCGAATCACTCGGTCAACCACCGTTTCGCGGCAGGCAGATCATGTCGTGGCTCTATCGTCCCGGCATTACCGATTTCTCGGAGATGACCGATTTGGCCAAGTCGTTTCGTGCCCTGCTGCCGCAGCACGCCTACATCTCCCGTTTCGACGAACCACACGTCGAGAGGTCACAGGACGGCACCGTCAAATTCGGTTTTCGCCTGGTTGACAACCGCGTTGTTGAATCGGTGCTGATCCCTGAAGAGGACCGCAATACTCTCTGTGTCTCAGCGCAGGTTGGCTGCGCCATGGTTTGTTCATTCTGCCGTACCGGCAGCATGGGCTTTGCCAGGAATTTGCTGCCGGCGGAAATCGTCAACCAGGTGAGCAGCGTTCGCGACTTTCTGCTCAGCCGGCCGGAGCAGCGTCCCGGCTGCGGGCTCGGTATCACCAACCTGGTATTCATGGGCATGGGCGAACCGTTGAACAATTTCGATCACCTGCTCACCGCACTGGCTATCTTGACCGATCAGAAAGGCCTGGACATGGCGAGCAGGAGGATCACCGTTTCCACCTGCGGCATCGTGCCGAACATGCAACCATTGGGTGAGAAAACAAATGTCAACCTGGCCATCTCTCTGCATGCTGTTGACGATGACACAAGAAACCAGCTGATGCCGATCAACCGGCGCTATCCGATCGCCGTGTTGCTTGAAGCCTGCCGGAATTATCCGATGCGCAAGCGCAAGCGGATCATGTTCGAATACCTGTTGTTGGACGGCATCAACGACTCCGACGGCGAGGCCCGGCAGCTGGCCCGTCTCTTACGAAAGATACCGTGCAAAATCAATTTGCTGGCCTATAACGAATGTGAAGGGATTCCCTACCGCCCTTCGCCGCGTGAACGAATACTCGCCTTTCAGGATATCCTGCGGGCCGCCAACTATTCGGTATTTATCCGCAGCAGCAGGGGCGGAGATATCTCCGCCGCCTGTGGGCAGCTGGCCAGCTCCCTGACCGCCGATACGAAATGACCGACGATCTTCGAAAAGCGCCGGGAACCGCCTTCCTGCTGCAGACCCGACTCGATCGGGACACTATCCGCAGCCGAACCAGGCCGTACTATGACCCCGCCGAACCGTTCAAGAGCTATCCGCAGGCGCCCAAAACCGCCCTGCCCCGCACCTCCTGGCAGCTCTCCGAAGCCCGCATCATGAAATTGTTGCAGCGCCGGCGCTCAATAAGACGTTTCGCCGCCGAGAAGATCTCTCTGGAAGACCTGGCTTTTCTGCTCTGGGCCGGCCAGGGAGTAACCGCTCAAGCCGGCAGTCACCTGTTGCGAACCGCTCCGTCGGCCGGCGCGCTGTATCCGATCGAGACGTATGTCAGTGTCCAGCGCGTCGCCTCTCTGGCCGCGGGACTCTATCACTTCAATGTGCGGACGTTTGAACTCGAATTGCTGACAAAGGGGTGCCAGGGGACGCGGCTGGCCGAGGCGTTTCTTGGCCAGTCATTTGTCGATCATGCCGCCGTCTGTCTGCTCTGGTCGGCGGTCATCGGACGCTCGGTGGGGAAATACGGCGACCGCGGCATGCGTTACCTGCTGCTCGACGCGGCCCATATCTGTCAGAACGCGCTGCTCGCCGCCGAGGCGCTTGGTTTGGGCGGCTGCCCGGTGGCAGCCTTCTATGATCAGGAGATAAACCAAATCCTGGCCATCGACGGCATTGAAGAGACGGCCATCTATGGTGCAGCGATCGGCAAGAAACGGTAGCTCTAAGCAGCAAAGCCGCGCCAAACGCGAAATCCTTGCTGCTCCGATCAGGGTAAATAACTACTCAGACCTCGGCTTCCCATTCGTTGGCAAACGAACGGGGCAGGCTTGCCAGGTCCACCTTCTTCGCCTCGTCGATTCCGGCCTGCAAGGCGTCTCTGTTCATATTTTCCGTTCCTTTCGGCACCCTCGACAACAGGGTTTTCTCCAAGTTCTTCAGGTTTACCTGACCGCTTAGATACCCTATCGCGCCGAGCGCCACCATGTTGGCGACGAGTTCGCGACCGATCTCCTTGCGGGCGATCTTGGTAAACGGAATTGCCACCGCCCGACTGGTCGGCAATTGTTCAACTAGGCCGGCATCGACAACGAGCAGGCCATCGGGCTTGATATCGAAAAAATAGGCATCGCAGGATGCCTGGGTCATCGACAGCAGCAGGTCAATCTGCATTGCCTTCGGATAATCGATCGGCTCCGCGCACATAACCACTTCCGCCTTGCTCTTGCCGCCACGAGCTTCTGGTCCATAGCTTTGTGTCTGACAAACGTATTTGCCGTCCAGGGTGCCAACGGCGTCGGCGAGGACGACTGCGGCAGTGATAATGCCCTGCCCTCCCGATCCGCTGAAGCGAATTTCGTATCGAGGTTCACTATTCATCGTTGTTTCCCTTTGGTTCAATTATCAACAGGGAACCTTGAAAAATTATCATCCCGCTCAATCTTATCGTTGCGCAATCACATTTTATCCTGGCATTATCATGTAGATGCCTGTGGTAAAATTTTCTTGCGCGTCTCGATTTTGAACGAAATTCCAAAATTTTCAAGCTCCCCAACTATTTATTGAGGAAGCTGACAGGATTCCTGCCTGATCCGGTCGTATTCCTCGGAGGAAACGGGCTTGTCGACATCACAGAGGACCCCGATGGTGAATTTGCCCCGCATCTCTTCCGCACTCATCTTGGCAGCCTTGGCCACCGGTACCGCTCGATCCCTAAATCCGGTTATCATCGTGACGGCATCACCGAGCTTGTTTCTCCGGCCATGCTGAACATGACAGTTGGAAATCACTTCTACAACGGAAAAACCACGCTTTGTGATCGCTTGTTCAAGTAACTTATCAAGTTGCGCGGCATGATAAACGGTGCCCCTGGCGACAAATACCGCCCCGGCTGTTACCGCCAACTCGGCGATGGAAAAATCATGCTCGACATGGCCATAGACCGATGTCGTCGATTTGCTGCCGTACGGTGTTGTCGGCGAATATTGGCCGCCGGTCATGCCGTAGGTGCTATTGTTGATGATCACCGCGGTAATGTTGATATTTCGCCGCGCCGCATGGATGAAATGGTTGCCGCCGATAGCGGTGGCGTCGCCGTCGCCCATCACGGTAATCACCTTCAGCCGCGGTTTGGCAAGTTTGACGCCGGTAGCAAAGGTGAGCGCCCGTCCATGGGTGGTGTGCAATGTATTAAAATCTATGTACGTCGTCAGCCGGCTGGAACAACCTATACCCGAGGCAACCACCACGTCGTCTTTGGGCAGACCAAGTTCATGAATGGCCCGCAGCAACGATCCAAGAACGATGCCGTTACCGCACCCGGGGCACCAGACGTGGGGGAATTTTTTGTCATGCCGTAGATATTCATGACGAATGACTTCTGTTTCAACTACCATCTCGATTCTCCTTGGAGGATTGATCTTTCCACGAGGTCTTCCCCTATTACGACACGCCGAGGATCTGTTTGAGGATTTCATCCGGCGTGATCATCTGGCCGTCGATGCGATTATACTTGACCACTCTGGTTCCGGTCTGGTTGACCCGGTTGATTTCCCTGGCCATCTGGCCGAGATTAAGTTCCGGAACGATCGCCGCGCTGCATTGCCGCAACGCCGCGTCAACCGCCTTGCGCGGGAACGGGAACAGAGTTATCAACTGCAGCATTCCCGCCTTGATACCGTGGGCCCGAGCCATTTTGATGGCCTGCATCGCCGCCCGCGACACGCAACCATAGGCGATGACACAGACATCGGCATCTTCCATCATCTGGGTCTTGGTGATCATGATTTCGGAAAATCCCTTGGTAATCTTGTCATGCAGGCGCATCAGAAACGACTCAATCTCCTTGGGCTGCTGGGTCGGATAGCCTCGCTCGTCGTGTACCAGGCCGGTAACATGATGCCGGTACCCTTCTCCAAAGGAGGCCATATCCGGAACGCCACGATTATTGTCGGCGTACGGTTTGTACCACTCGGGCGGTACACTGGGTGCGATACGATCGACTACCCTGATTTTATCCTGGCTCGGCAGCACCACGCATTCCCTGGTATGTGCGACGACCTCGTCGGATAGCAGGATGACCGGGACCCGATATTTTTCGGAAAGGTTAAAGGCGCGAACGGTAATCGAAAAACAATCGGCGACCGACGATACGGCAAGCACGATGATCGGATGGTCGCCATGGGTGCCCCAGCGCGCCATCAACACGTCACCCTGAGAGACATTGGTCGGCAACCCGGTACTCGGGCCACCGCGCATTACGTTGACGACGACACACGGAACTTCGGTGATACAGGCATAACCGAGGTTTTCCTGCATCAGCGAAAACCCCGGTCCGCTGGTGGCCGTCATCGATTTGACGCCGGCCAGTGAAGCGCCGATAATCGCCCCCATCGAGGCGATTTCGTCTTCCATCTGGATAAACGTGCCGCCGACCTTGGGCAGCATGACCGACAGGAGTTCACTGATTTCCGAGGCCGGTGTGATGGGATAGCCGGCAAAAAACCGGCAACCGGCCGCCAGCGCGCCATGCACGACCGCCTCGTTGCCCTGCAATAACAATCTTTGACCTGTTTCAGGCGACGCCATTGGTCTTCCTCCTTTCCGGATAACGCTTCTTCACGGTAATGGCAAAGTCAGGACAATGTATTTCGCAGTTCCGGCAACCGATACATGCGTCCATATCCTCTATATAAGGGTGCCCCAGTTCATCGACCATGATGATCTTCACCGGGCACATCGCGCTGCAGATACCGCACGATTTACACCACTCATAAAAGAACACGACTCGGTAGAGCGTCTTTTTGCCTTTCTTTTCATCGGCCTGGTCGACCAGCTGCGCAGCGTCCTCAGCCAGCTCCTGTTTCTGGTCGACTTGGCCCGCGTCTATGGTTTTTTCGCTTTCCGCCGATGTGCTGTGCGACCGGGAAGAAGCGCTCTTGCGGCTCTTCGGCGCAACGGGTTTACCTTTGTCTTCTTTTTCCATGGCTCCTGCGCCTCGCCTGGCGCTGTGGTAATGGTCATGTTCGGGAGTCTGTCAGCGCTCCCCTTTTGTTCGCTAACCCTTTATTATTAACATCCGGCCCTGTCAAGGACATTGTCGCCGGAAAACAGCTGCCCGGTGTTTACCGGTGGCTACCAACTCCTCACGGTGAAAAATAGACCAGCACAAAAAGATTGGCACAGCCGATGATAAATCCAAGTAACGCTCCGAACAAATTGATGTACTTGAATTGTTCCTGCATAATCGACAGCAGCAGCCGCTCCACCTGGAGCAGGTCGAACGAGTCGATCTTTTCCGTCACGATTCTGCTGATATCGATTGATTTTACCACACCGGGAACCTCGGATACCAGCATTGCCGTAGCCATTTCCCGGGTTGAACGGTACAACCCGTCACGGACGCCGGCCGGAATAATGTGGTCGAGCCGGCCGACCGGCCTGACAAGCAAACTGTCGAGCAGGCTACCGATCAACTGATCGATCACCTTACGGTTTTGCGGCGATCGCAACGCCGATGAGGTCGTCGCCTGCAGCCACTGTCGCAGACGATCAATTCCCTCCGGCCCGAAGACATCGGCCACCAGTCGGCCGCTCTGCCGCCGGCCCTGCTCCAGATGGTCCTCCAGCAGCTCTTCGATCATGATCGCCAAAGTGCGTGCCGTCGCCCTGCCCCTGAGCAGCAGGACGATCTGATGTGCCGCTTCGTCGCCGAATGCGGTAATGCGCTGCCGATCGACCTGTGCCAGCATCTCCGGAAGAGGAGTGGCCAACAATACCGCGGTTCGTTCAACAAGGGCGGCGGCCACCCGGTACCTGATCTCGTCGCTGTGCAGCAACGCCTCGATATCGTCCTGCTTCTCGTCGAGATAGTGCCGAATTTTTTCCTCCACCTGGTCCATCTTCACGAAATTTTTGATCATGCCGGCCATCGGTCCGAGTGTTTCGATAAAATCTTCGATCGCTCGACCGATGGCCCCGATCAATTTTTCACGGACATCTTCATCCCTTACGACATCACCAAGTTTTTGCAGCACAAACGGAGTTTGGTCGCGGATGGTATCGATAATGAGTTGCTGCAGACTGGCAGGTACTACCTGCTGCAAGGATTTACCCTGGTCGAACAACTCCTCGAGTCGACTGCCGATAAAGTCGCGAACCCAACGTTCCATGGCCGGGCTCGCGAACATCGCCGTCAGGCTCCTCTCCACCTTGTTGTAGACGACGGCTCGCCGATCCCTGTCGATAAAATTCTCGATCGGCTGCGCCGCCAGGCTTTCGATCAGACTATCGAGGCCCTGTTGGATCGCCGTGGCACAGGTCTGCGTCTGCAGGAACTGGTGGACCGTCTCCTTGATCCGGTAACTCAGAGTCCTGTAACCGATATCGAAATAAGCTTTATACGCCGGCGGGATCAGCGACGGCAACGGGCCAAGGTCCTGTTTGAGCAGGGAGCCTACCTTCGATTCGATCAGGGATGCGAGATGGTCCTGAAATCCTTCCCGTCGGAGCGAATGGTTGATCGCTTCGCTGGTCAGCAGCTGCTCTCCGACCATCTCTCCGATATTGACCGCCAGCTGATGGCGCTGTGCCGGTATAACGCCGGGCGTCATCGGCACCCTGATTCGGCCGACGCGCCATTGGTGCAGCGGCCGGAACAGCATCCTGATGGCCACCCGGTTGGTCAGATAACCGATAAAGGCACCAAGGAGCGGCGGTACCGCATAACCAAGCAGCGGGGCCAATTCAGCAAAGGTGGACATAATCGAGGAGCTCGTGCGGGTGATCGATGACCAGGTCGGCGCCCGCTGCCACCAGTTCCGAGGGTTCGCGGAACCCCCAGCTGACACCGATGCAACACATGCCGGCCGCTCGGCCGGTGGCCATATCGACCGAGGAGTCGCCGACAAAGGCGCACTGTTCAGGCAGGGCGCCAACGACGGCAGCAATTTCCAGGGCCGATCGAGGGTCTGGTTTTCGTGGCACCCCGTCGCGCAATCCGTAGATCACGGAAAATGCGATATCAGAAAAAAACTGCGACACGCAGACTTTGGTGAACTCATCAGGCTTATTGGACAAGATCGCCAGCGTGATCCCTTTGTCAGTCAATCGGCGCAGTACCTCGTCGATACCCCCATACGGTCGGGTCTTCACATTGAGATGGCGACGATACAATTGTTTGAAGCTCTCGACAAAACGATCCGGCAGAGGCCCGGCATGATCCTTCGGCAGTGCCCGTTCCAGCAGAACCTGCACGCCGTTGCCGACAAAGTGCCGATAGGCGTCGACGGGATGCACCGGCATGCCGAACGCTGCCAACGTATTGTTGGTCGCATCGGCAATATCCGCCAGCGAATCGATCAAGGTGCCGTCGAGGTCGAAAATCATCGTTGAACAAGTCGGTGCTCTGCTCATGACAATCAGCTTATCTCTCTGTTTTTATTGGATTGATATATTCTAAAAGCAACTATCAAATTTATTGATCAGCGTTTGTCAAAAGAAGTCTTTTCTTTTTGTTCCAGATATATAAATATGGCTCTGTTTGGCACAATCTCCCCAAATCAGTATCTTTATATCAGAGAGGAAACTTCCATGTGGTTCATCTCATTTGTCAATTCGTCTATTGGCAGAAAAGCAATCATGGCCGTTACCGGCCTGTGTCTCATCAGCTTTCTCGCCATCCATGCCTTTGGTAACGCTGCAATATACATGGGCAGCAAATATTTTCAAATCTATGCTGACACACTGCACGGTTTTCCGGTACTGGTCCTGCTCTTCGGCCTCGGTTTGCTGGTAATCCTGACGGCGCACGTCGGTTTTGGCGTCCTGTTGTTTTTTGAGAAGCGCAAAACGCAATCACGCTACCGAGTCGCCACCAGGGTGGTCGAAAACACCTTCGCCTCACGGACCATGCCGTACACCGGCCTGTTCATCCTGCTCTTTCTCATCATCCATGTCTTCGGCTTCAATATTGCTGTTCCGGCGGACGTGCCGATCAGCGCCGTGGTCAAAGATTATCTCAGCGGCTTTTTCTACAGCCTATTCTATATCGTCGCCTTTGTCGCGCTGGCGATCCATCTCAACCACGGATTCTGGAGCATGCTGCAGACCTTCGGGGTTAATCATCCCCGCTATAATTGTCTCATCGCCACTTTGACCATCGTCGTGCCGGTCGCCTTTCTCGTCATTTTCGGCGGTATTCCCATCTATTTCATGACCGGAGCCGGCGCTTCGTTTTAGCAGATCTCATATATCAACGCTCTTCCCGGGTTGCGGATCCTTGTCCGGGAGTCATAGAAAAAAAGGTTCAACCATGGAACTCAATCCGAACATTCCATCCGGGCCCCTGGCGGAAAAATGGGATAATCACCGGTTTACCAGCAAACTGGTCAATCCTGCCAACCGCCGCAAATTTAAAGTAATCGTCGTCGGCACCGGCCTGGCCGGCGCGTCCGCAGCGGCCACGCTGGCGGAACTCGGCTACAAGGTCGAGGCCTTCTGCCTGCACGACAGCCCGCGCCGCGCCCATTCGATCGCTGCCCAGGGCGGCATCAACGCCGCCAAGAACTATCAGAATGAAGGCGACTCGGTCTTTCGTCTGTTCTACGATACCATCAAGGGCGGCGATTTTCGCGCCCGTGAGGCCAACGTCTATCGTCTCGCCCAGGTTTCGAACAATATCATCGATCAGTGCGTCGCTCAGGGCGTCCCGTTTGCCCGGGAATACGGCGGCACGCTGGCTAATCGTTCGTTCGGCGGCGCCCAGGTCTCGCGGACCTTTTATGCCCGCGGCCAGACCGGCCAGCAATTGCTGCTCGGCGCCTATTCCGCTCTGTCCCGGCAGATCAAGAAGGGTGGCGTAACAATGCACAACCGCCGGGAAATGATGGACGTGGTCGTCGTCGACGGCCGGGCCCGGGGCATCGTTGTGCGCAACATGATCAACGGCGCCATTGAGACCTACAGTGGTGACGCGGTGTTGCTCTGTACCGGCGGCTACGGCAACGCCTACTTCCTGTCCACCAACGCCATGGCCTCAAATGTCACGGCCGCCTGGCGAGCCTGCAAACGGGGCGCGGGTTTTGCCAATCCGAGTTTTGTTCAGATTCACCCGACCTGCATCCCGGTCCATGGAGACTATCAATCGAAACTGACCCTGATGAGCGAAAGCCTGCGCAACGACGGGCGGGTCTGGGTGCCGAAAAAACAAGGTGACAACCGGCCGCCGTCGCAGATATCCGAAGATGAGCGCGACTATTACCTGGAAAACAAGTATCCGAGTTTCGGCAACCTGGTCCCCCGCGACGTCGCTTCGCGCAACGCCAAAGAACAATGCGACGCGGGCAAAGGGGTCGGCAGCACCCAGCTTGCCGTCTATCTCGACTTCGCCGAGGCCATCAAACGCGACGGCGAGGACGTTATCTTCAGAAAGTACGGCAACCTGTTCCAGATGTATCAGAAGATCACCGATTCTGATCCGATGAAGGAGCCGATGATGATCTATCCGGCCGTCCATTATACGATGGGCGGACTCTGGGTCGACTACAACCTGATGACGACCATCCCAGGGCTATTCGCGCTCGGCGAATGCAATTTCTCCGACCACGGCGCCAATCGCCTCGGTGCCTCCGCCCTGATGCAGGGTCTGGCCGACGGCTACTTCATCATCAACACCTCTGTTGCCCACTACTTCGGTTCCACTCCGCTTGCCGCGGTCGACACCTCGCACGAGGCCTTCACGGCTACCGCCGACGAAGTTGCGGCCCGTGTCAAACGTCTGCTGCAAAACAGCTCCGGCGGTCCCCAAGGCAAAGTCACCGTCGACGAAGTGCACAAAGAACTTGGCAGGTTGCTCTGGGATCACTGCGGTATGGCCCGCAACAAGGAAGGCCTCGAATTGGCGTTAGCGAAACTGCCCGAACTCAAGGATCGCTTCTGGAATCGGGTCTACGTGCCCGGCACCGAAAAAGATATCAACCAATCCCTGGAACGAGCCGGCCGGGTCGCCGATTTTCTCGAGTTTGCCGAATTCATGGTGCGCGACGCGCTGGCTCGTGAAGAATCGTGCGGCTGTCACCTGCGTGAAGAGAGCCAAACCGAAGAGCACGAGGCCCTGCGTAATGACGAGCAATACTCTCACGTCAGTGTCTGGGAGTTCACCGGTGACGATCAAGCGCCCGAACTGCACAAGGAACCGCTCGCCTTTGAAAATGTCACGCCTTCTCAGAGAAGTTATAAATAGCAATCTGTCGAGCCCATACAACAATCTCAGACAACGGTAGAGCATGAGTACAATAGACCTGAAATTACTGATCTGGCGCCAGAAAAACAGCGACTCTCTGGGAGATTTTGAAACCCATGTCCTGAAAGATATCTCGACGGACATGTCCTTTCTTGAAATGCTCGATGTGCTCAACGAAAAACTCACCAAGGACGGCATGGAACCGGTCGCCTTCGACCATGACTGTCGTGAAGGCATCTGCGGGATGTGCGGCGCCGTGGTCAACGGAGTCGCCCATGGACCGGAAAAGGAGACCACGCTCTGCCAATTGCACATGCGTAAGTTCGCCAGCGGCGATACCCTGGTGATCGAGCCTTTCCGATCACGCGCCTTTCCGATCAAAAAGGATCTGATGGTCGACAGATCCTCTCTCGATCGGATCATCCAGGCCGGTGGCTATGTTTCGGTCAACACCGGCGGCGCTATCGATGGCAACACCACCCCGGTTTCCACCGAAACCGCCGAACTGGCCATGGACGCCGCTGCCTGCATAGGCTGCGGGGCGTGCGTGGCCAGCTGTCCAAACGGCGCGGCAATGCTGTTCACCGGGGCCAAGATCTCGCAACTCAGCTTGCTGCCCCAGGGTCACGCGGAACGAAAACAGCGGGCCACAGCAATGGTTGCCCAAATGGATAAAGAAGGTTTCGGCTATTGCTCTAACGAACGGGAGTGCGAAGCGGTTTGCCCGAAGGGTATCTCGATCAGTTCCATAGCACGGATGAACCGGGAATACCTCAAGGGCGTCTTCTTCGGCAGATAACCGGCCGGTGGTCAGCCGTATCTCTCAGATTCAGCGGCTGACTATGCTGCAGCCCGCCCGGTTACGGGACAGCAACAGACAGCCCCGCCAATTGCTCGTTATCGATGGATTATGACGCCGTCGTCATTGGCGCCGGGCCTGGCGGACTGCGCTGCGCGCAACATCTCGCCAACCGGGGAGTGCGGGTAGCCGTGCTTGAACGCAGGTCTGCTGCGGGACGAAAGGTCTGTGCCGGCGGCATCACCTGGAACGGCTTGCTCGGCAGCCTCCCCGAGTCTCTGTTGGAGGCTTCTTTTGCCAGCCAGACCATCAGCACCGGCAGACGCCGAGTCACCATCCGTGAGCCCCATCCGCTGATCGCGACAGTCAACCGGCAACGGCTCGGCCAGTATCAGGCCGAACAGGCGGCTCAAGCCGGAGCGGAGCTGTTGTTCGATGCACCGGTTCTAAGGATCAACGATAAAGAGATCTTCTACCGCTGGCGCGGCAAAGAACGACGCCTACGCTGCGGCTATCTGATCGGAGCCGACGGTTCGAATTCACTGGTCCGCGCCTCGCTCGGTCTGAAAACGCAAAGGCTGGGCATCGGTATCAATTACTTCGTCCGACGAACCTATGACGAGATGATCTGGCACTTCGACGCTGCCCGTTTCGGCAGCGGTTATTCCTGGGTCTTCCCGCATCGGGAAACGATGTCCGTCGGGGTTTATCGCGGCACTAGAAAAGGCTCAGCCGCCTCGTTACAGCGCCAGCTTCTTGGCTGGCTCGGCACGATCGGTGTCTCTGTGAACCGCGTTGCCGTCGGCGCCGACCTGGTCAATCACGATTATCGCGGTTGGCGCTTCGACCGCTGCTTTCTGATCGGCGATGCAGCCGGTCTTGCTTCACCCCTGACGGGCGAGGGAATCTACCCGGCAGTCGTCTCGGGAGAAGCGGTGGCGGCGGCCATTGTCGATCCGTCGGGCGATCAATCAGCCATCAATATCTTACTTAAAAAACACAAAAAACATCGAATTATGTTGAATCTTGCCGAGACAAATCCGCGGCTCGCATCATTGTTGGCCGAGCTTTCCGCCCTGCTGCTGCGCTATCGGCTCTTGTCCAGTTCATCCTTTGAAATGGCCTGAGACATTTCGTGCACAACCGGTTTTATATGAAAATCAGTTCCCCGGGCTGGTCGGGTCTGCCGGAGGCTGCATCGCGAAGGCCCGGTGGTCCGGAGAATCAGGCCCGAAGGGTTGCGGACAGGGACGTCCGCAACCGGCGGTCAGGCCATGGATGGCCTGTCTGCCGGCCTCGGAGGCCAGCCGATCAGGCCGCAGCGCAGCAGCCGGAGGCAGGGCCGGCCAGTCCTTCCGACTATGGCTCCAATTTTCATTGTTCGTTGTGACTTCCTGTCATGGGGGTTAGTCAAATGTCACCCGATCGCTCCCCGAAAAAAAATCGTTTGAAGAGGCTCAATATCGCTTTTGCGCTCTTGAGCATCACCGTTCTGCTCTTCTTGCTGCTCGCCCCGGAAGAGACGACGACGCCGTTGCCGGTCGACGAGATCCACCTGCCCTTCCACCGCATCACCGACAAGAAAGAGGCTGAGACGCACTGCCAGCGCTGTCACGGTCCGACCGGCGAAGCACCTCTTCCCGACGACCATCCGCCGCCCTATCGTTGCCTGTTCTGTCATAAAAGAGACGGTTAATCGCCGGTCGGTGCCAGGCTTTTGCTGACAATCTCATAAACGTCTCGCGATATCCCTGCCTGTCCTCCAATCTCCTGGAGAATCTGCTCCATCAACTGCCGGCGATCCTTGGTATATCGCCTCCAGGTGACGAAGGGTTGCATCAGCCGCGCCGCAAGCTGGGGGTTGAGCGGATCGAGTTGGCAAATCCGGTCGGCCAGGAGACGATAGCCGCGACCGCTTTCGTGATGAAAATGGACGTGGTTCTGACCAAACACCCCGAGCAGCGAACGCACTTTGTTGGGGTTTTTCAAGGAAAAGGCCGGATGATCCAATAATTTTTTAACCCGGTCATAGGTATCTGCAGCCGGAGATGCAGCTTGGAGAGCAAACCACTTGTCCATCACCAGCGGGTCGCTGCGCCACTGGTTCTCGAAATGATCAAAGATCTCGTCTCGCAGGGCTCCCGGCACCTGGGCAAGAGCCGACAGGGCACCGATCTTTTCGGTCATGGTGCCCCCCTGCCGATACTGGTGAGCGCATAATTCGAGCAGATCCTGCTGCTCTTCGCCCAGCAGCACCAGATAATCGAGACACACCGCCCGCAGACTGCGCCTGCCGACCTGATCACCGGTCAATCGATAGGTGGCTGACGGTTCGTTGTCATGGTACAAGTTCAACAATCCGTCGGCAAGCCGGCCGGCCAGCTCCTGTTTGACAAAACGGCGGGCTTCGTGCAGCGCGACCGGATCGATCTGTTTTAGTGCCTGCAGCAGATGGTTCTCCGCAGGCAGCTGCAGAGCCAGAGCAGTCAACGAGCGATCGTCCGTCGGATGGCCGACCAGATAGTGAATCGCTTCAAGATAGACGGGGTCGAGCTCCATGGTTTCGGCGGCAACCAATTTCGCCAGACATTCAAGAATGACCGCCTCAGCCAGTGAAAAGGCAGCGTCCCATCGATTGAACAAGTCGGAATCGTGCTGCATGACAAAAGCCGCTTCTTCCCTGCTCTGGAACGGATTGACAATGACCGGCGCGGAAAAGCCGCGCAGAAACGAGAGTACCGGCTTCTCAGGCACCTCACGAAAGACAAAGTCCTGCTGTACCTCTTTCAGCTCGAGCAAGAGATCATTGCCCCGCCGCTCGTACGGGCAGGAAACTCTGGCCGCCAGGTCGCCGCCATCACTACCGAGCAGCCCGACAAGAAGCGGCAGATGCAGCGGCAGCTTGTCCGGTTGGCCCGGCGTCGCCGGCGTCGCCTGAGCAACAGTGACGACGTAGGTGCAATGCCGCTCATCCCACTGCTCGGTAACCGTCAACCTCGGGGTGCCGGCCTGCACATACCAGTGCTTAAACCGGGTCAGGTCCCGATCAGCCGCGTCGGCCAGGGCTGCGACGAAATCGTCGCAGGTCACGGCCTGACCGTCATGCCGCTGGAAATAAAGGTCCATGCCGCGACGAAACGTTTCCGGTCCGAGCAAGGTGTGCAGCATCCTGATGACCTCTGCTCCTTTATTGTAGATGGTAACCGTATAAAAATTATTGATCTCCAGGTACTGATCGGGCCGGACCGGATGGGCCATCGGTCCGGCATCCTCGCGGAACTGGAATTGCCGGAGCAGGCGAACGTCCTCTATGCGCTGAACCGCAGCGGAATTCATGTCGGCCGAAAACTGCTGATCGCGAAATACCGTCAATCCTTCTTTCAGGCTTAGCTGAAACCAGTCCCGGCACGTTATCCGATTTCCGGTCCAGTTGTGAAAATACTCGTGGGCGATGACCCCTTCGATGGCCAGATAATCCTGGTCGGTCGCACTGCGTGGGTCGGCCAACACATACTTGGCATTGAACAGGTTGAGTCCTTTGTTCTCCATCGCACCCATGTTAAAATCATCGACGGCGACAATCATATACTGATCCAGGTCATATTCCCGTCCGTAGACCTGTTCATCCCACCGCATCGCTTTTTTCAGCGAGACCATGGCGTGCTTGCATTTATTGCGATTGCGTTCATGGACATAAATCTGCAGGGTTACGCGTCGTCCCGATGCGGTAACGAACTCGTCTTCGATCTTGACGAGATCGCCGGCTACCAGGGCAAATAGATAGCTCGGTTTGGGAAACGGATCCTGCCATTCGGCGAAATGAAAACCGTCGTCCATCTCTCCTGCAGCCACCAGATTGCCGTTGGCCAGCAATACCGGACACTCCTCTTGCGGTGCTTCGATACGTGTCGTGTAGCGGGCCAGGACGTCGGGACGATCGAGAAAGTAGGTTATCCGGCGAAACCCTTCCGCTTCACACTGGGTGCAATAGATGGCGGAAGAACGGTACAAACCGCTCAACGCGGTGTTGTCTTCGGGATCGACCCTGGTGGTAATTTGCAGCTTGAATACATCCGGAACGTTTTCGATAATCAGTTCCCAATCCGTCACGCAAACGTCCTGCAACGATATCCGCCGGTCATCGAGACGCAGCTCGACCAACTGGAGTTGTTCGCCGCAGAGGCGCAGCGGTCCATTTCTCCTGTCGGCCGACGGATTGCGCCTGATCATCGAACTGGCCTGGACGAGCGTACCCCGCTGCTTGAGACGAAACGTGAGGAGTAACTCGTCGATAAGAAATTCCGGTGGCCGATAATCAATCAGCCTGATCGGTTGGAAATTTTGTCCGTTCACTCCATTACACCTTGTAAATCATGAACCGGGCAGCCCATACGTCATCGAGAACGTTGACAGGCGCCGCCTTTTCATGCTAGTTGAAACGTTTCACCGTCCAATCTGCCTGTGCAGCACGGACGGAGGGTTACCGGTCTGATACCGCCAATGAGCGCTTGGTCGCGCTCCGCTTTTCTTACAGGATATATAACCATGATCACGATAAACGAGCATTACAAGAAATTGCAGGCATCCTATCTCTTCTCCGATATCGCCAAAAGGGTAGCCGCCCACCAGCAGGCTCACCCCGATCAGCGCATTATCAAACTGGGCATCGGTGATGTGACCAAACCGCTGCCGACGGCCTGCATCGAGGCATTTCATCAGGCCGTCGACGAAATGGGGCGGGAAGAGAGTTTCCGCGGTTACGGACCGGAACAGGGTTATCCGTTTTTACGTGAGAGTATTGCCAAACATGACTTCCAGGATCGCGGCGCCACCATCTCCGCCGATGAAATCTTCGTCAGTGATGGTGCCAAATGCGATACCGGCAATATCCAGGAACTCTTCAGCACCGATATCGTCGTTGCGATACCGGATCCTGTCTATCCCGTATATCTCGACACCAATGTCATGGCAGGTCGTACCGGTACGTACGAAAACGGCCGATACTCTGGTGTCGTCTATCTGGAATCGCTTCGGGAAAACAATTTTATCCCGGCTCTGCCAGCCACGCCTGTGGATTTGATCTACCTGTGTTTTCCGAACAATCCGACCGGTTCCACCATTTCCCGTGCAGAGCTGCAGACCTGGGTCGATTACGCCCGTGACAATCGGGCCTTGATCCTCTTCGACGCGGCCTATGAAGCGTTTATCCGTGATGAATCATTGCCCAAGTCGATATTTGAACTCGACGGCGCCGAGGAAGTGGCCATCGAATTCCGCAGCTTTTCCAAGAGCGGCGGATTTACCGGCACCCGCTGCGCTTACACGGTCGTGCCGAAAGCCTGCATGGCCTACGATAGTTCCGGCAAACCGCAGTCGCTGCACGATCTCTGGCACCGTCGTCACTCGACGAAATTCAACGGCGTCTCCTACCCGGTACAACGGGCGGCCGAAGCACTGTACAGCGCCAACGGCAAACGACAGGCCAAAGAGTTGATCGAATATTACCTGGATAATGCCGCCCTCATCAGGACTGCGATGACCGAGCTGGGTTACGCTTGTGTCGGCGGCGACCACTCCCCTTATATCTGGATCGAAGGCAGGGGTGATTCCTGGCAGTTTTTTGATCGACTGCTCCAGCAGGCCGGCGTCGTTTGCACGCCGGGCGCCGGTTTCGGCAAGTGCGGTGCCGGCTATATTCGGCTGTCCGCTTTTAATTCACGGGAAAATGTAGAGGAGGCGATGGAGCGCATCAAGCAATCGTTCGGCTAGCAGGGCGGCAATCGACAAGCCGGCGGATCTTGATTCTATCGAAACGATCGAGCCGGCTTAAATTTGATATGCTCATCCTTTCCGAATAATTCCGAAACACTTTTGATGACGGCGTGTTCTTCGAGCCAATCGAGTACTCCCTCAACCAGGCGCTCCGGTGCCGACGCACCGGCGGTAATACCGACGCTGGTAACCCCGTTCAGCCAGCCGGGTTGCAGGTCTTCTCGATCGTCAATCAGATAGCTGCGGCAGCCACTACTCTCGGCGACTTCTTTGAGGCGGTTGGAGTTCGAGCTGTTTTTCGAGCCGACCACGAAAATCAATTCGGCCCGAGCGGCGAGCTGGCGCACCGCATCCTGCCGATTCTGGGTCGCATAACAGATATTTGATTCGGCAGGCCCCTTGATATCCGGGAAGCGCTGACGCAGGATGGCGCGAACCCCGGCCACATCGTGTTGACTGAGCGTCGTCTGCGTGACATAGGCAACTTTGTCCATCGAGTTGACCACAACCTGCCCCGCCTCCCGCTCATCGGCCACCACGTGGACCCGATCACCGACTCGTCCCGCCGTTCCTACCACTTCGGGGTGCCCGTGATGGCCGATGATGATCACATCATACCCCTGACTATGGTATTGCTCGACCAGGCGATGAATTCCGGTTACCAGCGGGCAGGTGGCATCGATAGTTCTCAGCCCTCCGGCCTCGGCTCGACGTTCCGTTTCCAGGGAGACGCCATGAGCACTGAATATACAGATACCGCCGGCAGGAATATCGTGCAGATCTTTGACGAACCGGGTGCCGAGTTGTTCCAACTCGGCGAGGACGTGACGGTTGTGAACGATTTCGTGCAGTACGAAGACCGGGGCGCCTTCGTCCTGCAGGGTTAATTTGACTGTCTCGATGGCCCTTACGACACCGGCGCAGAAACCACGCGGTGACGCCAGCACAACATCGACTTCCGGGAGTGTCATCGTTCCGGTTCTTAGTTGTTCGGCACGATAATCACTGGAATCGTCGCGTACCGCGGGACCCGGCGAGCGGTGGACCCGACGATATCGGTACCAAAAATACGGCGGGTGGATTTCCCCATGACGATCAGGTCTGCCTGATGCTTTTGTGCGGCCTTGATAATCTCCTCACTGGGGCGGCCACTAATGACAAGCAATTCCTTTACCCGGATATCCTGCCGATCACGGCTCTGCTCCTCTTCTTGGCAGAACTTCTCCAACCTGCTCTTCATCGTCTTCAGGACCAAACGCATATTATCCTGAAATATTTTTTTCGCATCCACATCGGTCAGGTACGTCTCAACGATGGCCTGCGCTGCCGAGGACATTGGTTCGACCACGTGCAGCATGGTGATGTCGGCTTCATAGCGCCGGGCCAGACTGATTGCCGTGCGAAAAACCGGCCGAGTATGTTTACCCAGATCAGTAGCATACAAAATTGTTTTGAATTCCGGCAACATTCCGATTCTCCTCAAATCCTGTTAAAAAGCGGCTCCCCCCCAACATCTCACCCCACGATAACCATGGTGAACGGTTTGTCGATGGTATCTCAGGGTTAAACGAGTGCGCCGGACCGAAACTCCCGAACAGTCGGAATCAGTGCGGCGCACCTCTGGATGGATCAATACCCTTTCAATTTGTCAATATACTCCGGCAAGAACAGAGAGATTTGCGGAATATAGGTAATCAGCCCAAGAAAAACGAGCATCAGACAGAGCCACGGTAAGGCCGCCTTGATGACCCAGCCCATGGAATTACCGGTAATACCGGACATGACAAAGAGATTCAAACCGACGGGCGGCGTCAGCATGCCGATCTCCATATTGACGACCATCACAATACCCAGGTGAATCGGATCGATTCCCAGCTGCAAAGCAATCGGGAAGAGGATCGGCGCCATGATCAGCAGGATCGCCGACGGCTCCATGAAATTACCGGCGGCAAGCAGCAGCAGGTTGACCACGATCAGAAACATCCAGGGCGACAGGCCGAGCTCGACGATGATCGAGGCGATGTGGTGCGGAATACGTTCGGTGGTCAGTACATGGGCAAAGAGCATTGCATTGGCGATAATAAACAGCAGCATGATACTGACCTTCGCCGCATCCATCAGCACTTTGTTGACATCCCGGTCGAAAATGCACTTCGGCAGAGCCAGCGTGATCTGCCAGCTGTTGCGAAACAAGGCGGCACCCAGCGACTCGCCAGGCTTGAACCACGGCTGCTCCTTCATCGGCCCCATGTCACGGTAACCGAAACAGGCAATACCGAAGGCGTAAACCGCAGAGACGGCGGCCGCTTCGGTGGGACTGGCGATACCGCCATAGATCGAGCCGAGAACGATGATAATCAGCATCAGCCCGCCCAGCGCGCTCCATCCGGAAGCTAGAAGTTCCTTAAAACCTACCCAGGGAAGACTCGGCAGGTTGCGAAACCGGGCGACGATATAGATAACGATCATCAGCATCAGTCCCATCATCAGTCCGGGCAGAAAACCGGCCATGAACATCCGGGCTGCAGACACTTCGGTTGCTGCGGAATAGACGAGCATAACGATGGACGGCGGGATCAGGATGCCCAGGGTACCGGCGGTGGTAATGACGCCGGCGCCGAAACTCTCCGGGTAACCGATCTTGAGCATGCCGGCGATACAGATGGAGCCGATTGCAGCGACCGTTGCCGGCGACGAACCGGAAACCGCGGCGAAAATCATACAGGCTACGACCGAGGCCATCGCGACGCCGCCCTTGATATGGCCGACCAGGCCGGTGGCAAAACGGATGATTCGTTTGGCCACCCCGCCGGTGGACAAAAACGACGATGACAGGATAAAAAAGGGAATGGCCAGCAACGTATAATGTTTGGATAGTGCTTCGAACAATTTCAGAGAGATGGAGGCGATCGAGTCGTTCGAAAACATCAGGATGGTGCCGATGCTCGACAGTCCGAGCGCCAAGGCAATCGGCATGCCCAGCAGCATACAGCCGAAAAGCAAGATAAATAATGCGGCGGTGGTCATACCATGCCCTCCTTTTTCAACTCCTCGACAATGGCCATGCTCTCCTTGGCCTCGTCGGCATGGCGAAATACCTCGACGTCCCCAAATACCACTGTCCAGAGCAGGATAAGCAATCGAACACCGAGAAAAACGAAACCAATCAAAAGAATACTGTGGGCGACCCAGGTTGGGATAAAGCGCAGGTCCTCCAGACTGATGCCGAGCATTTTCACTTTGCCGAGATAGATCCAGGCACCGTAGATTACCAGCCAGCAATAGATCAGGCTGAGGGAACAGGCGATGCCGGTCAGTATTTTCCGGCCAAGCGGGGGGAAAATCTTGACGAAAGCATCCATGCCGATATGGGCACCAAGCTTTAGACAATAGGAGGCGCCGAACAAGACCATCCAGGCGCTCAGATGCAGGGTCAGTTCCTGGGACCAGATCCAGGCCTTGCTGAAACCGAATCGCATCACCACATCAACGAATACGAGGAGGGTACAGGTTACCAGAAACAGGGCAATGATCCCTTCCTCAATCTTATTTACAATTTTGAAAAACATTGCCGACCTCTTGCGCAATCTGCGGACAAGCATCAGGGCAGGAACTCACCGTTCGGGACCCCCTGCCCTGTTCTCTCAAGCCCGTCCCGTTAGGGATGCTGATTATTCGTTGGAGGCATAGGCAGCGTCGATCAATTCCTTGCCGATCTCTTCCTCGAATTTCTGCCACACCGGTTTCATCGCTTCAACCCAGAGGGCGCGTTCTTCCGGAGTCAGATAAATGATTTCAGAACGGCCGGAGTCGATGATTTTCTGCTTGTCATCCAGTGCTTTTTGTGCGGCAACTTCATTACCGAAAGCAATCCCTTCATCGAGTGCTTTCTTAACTTCGGCGCGAATGTCATCCGGCAGGCCGTTCCAGAACTCGGCCGAGGTAACGACCAGATAGTCGATCAGGCCATGGTTGGATTCGGTTATGTAGGGCTGTACCTCAAAAAATTTCTGGGAATAGATATTCGACCAGGTGTTTTCCTGGCCATCGATCGCTTTGGTCTGCAGCAGGGTGAAGACCTCGGAAAACGGCTTTTTCAAAGGCATGGCGCCAAGTGCTTCAAACTGGGCGGCCAGCACATTGGAGGCCTGAATCCTGAATTTGAGACCGCGGGCATCTTCCGGTACACGAAGCGGTTTATGGGCGGAAATCTGCTTCAGGCCGTTATGGATGTAACCGAGGCCGATCAAGCCTTTGCTCTCCATGGACATCAGCAATTCATTACCGATGTCGCTCTGCTGGAAACGCTCTGCGGCGGCCATATCGGAAAACAGGAACGGCAGGTCGAACACCTGCAGCGATTTGGTGTAACGATCGAATTTGGAAAGACTCGGGGCAGCCAGTTGCACATCACCTAAGGCCATGGCCTCCAAAACCGTATCGTCGCCGAAAAGCTGCGAGTTCGGGAAGACTTCGACAACAACTTTGTCACCCATGCGCTCAGCGACCAGGTCCCGAAACTTATTGGCTGCCTGGCCCTTCGGGGTGTTTTCAGCAACAACATGGGCGAACTTGATGGTAATCGGTGCAGCGACTGCCGTGCCGATTGCCAGCATACTTGATACCGCCGTAATGGCAAGAATCTGGGTAACCTTTCGCAACATGACAACTCCTCCTCATTGTGTTGGTTTGTCCCTTGGCCGGAACAGTCCTGAAAATGGCTGTCGAGCAGACTGCACGGCACGACGAATCGAATATCGTCGGGTGCGGGGTAACACCTGAACATCTGCAAAGAACGGTCCAGACAGGGACAAAAAAGTTCTTCCGAAATATCAGGCAACAGAGCACAATCGGGAATTGTCAGGCTATAACAATTGGCGGATTTCCGCCAATTGTTGCCCATCAATGAGGGGGAAATCCGCCTACGAATCTAGCCTCACTATCTGCTCTGTCTCCTGAAAAGCGATTCATTCCGAACCGATTGGGAACTATCGGAAGCGGCACCGCAGAAACCGGACGGCGAGGAGAAGCAGGTCCGAATGGATAGAAAGAGGACAGCTCTTCACCGCTCCCGCGGGAGGTTGAAAAACCATTGGGTGTCACTCTTTGAAATCGCTTTTATCAAGTCTATATTTGCGCATTTTGTCTGACAGGGTTTTACGCGGAATAGACAAGGTGTCCATGGCTTTTTTGATCGACCCGTTGCCGGCAGCGAGCGCCTGCTCGATCAGGCTGCGCTCGAAACGTTCGACCTGTTCTGCCAGGCTGCGGGCCTCGGAGTGAACGGAGCCGCTCATCAACCGGTCGATCCGCCAGTCATTCTGCGCTCCGAGTAGTACATAGCGTTCGGCCACATTACGCAGTTCGCGGACATTGCCCGGCCAGGAATAGGCCATCAGGGCATTCATCTGATTGTTGTCCGGCAATGGCGCTTCCTGCTGGTACCGGTGCGACGCGACGAGAACGAAATGGCGAAAAAGCAGCGGGATATCTTCACGCCGTTCACGGAGCGGCGCCAGGCGCAATTGCACGACACTGAGCCGATAATAGAGATCTTCACGGAAGGTTCCGATGCCGGTCAGTTCTTTGAGGTCCGACTTTGCTGCGGCAACCACTCGCAGATCGAGCAGTATCGATTTATTCGACCCGAGTCGTTCGACCGTTCGCTCCTGCAGGGTCCGCAACAGATGCACCTGCACCCGCAAGGGCATTGATTCGATTTCATCGAGCAGCAGCGTCCCACCGTTGGCATATTCGAATTTGCCGATCCGCTGCTCTCGAGCATCAGTGAACGCTCCGGCCTCATGACCGAACAACTCGCTTTCGATCAACGAATCGCTGACTGCACCGCAGTTCACCGCGACGAAGTTTCTCGATCGCCGGCGGCTCTGCTCGTGAAGAGAGCGGGCCACCAGTTCTTTGCCGGTTCCGGTCTCACCGGTGATCAACACGTCAGCCCCGGTATCGGCGATCTGGGCGATGGTGGTGCGAAGTGCATCCATTTGAACGGTGCGGCCGATAATCCGCGGGCCAAGAACTTCCTGTGCTTCCAGTTCCCGGCGCAGCGTCCTGTTTTCCAGAGTCAGGGCCCGTTTCTCCAAGGCCCGTTGCACCGTTTTAACCAGTCGTTCCGATGAATAGGGTTTTTCGATAAAATCGTAGGCCCCGTCGCGCATCGCCTGAACGGCGGTGGAGATATCGCCGTGGCCGGTAATCAGGATGACCGGCAGATCGCTGTCGATTTCCCGGACCGCCGCCATGAAGGACAGGCCGTCCATCTTCGGCAGTCTTATGTCACAGACGACAACCCCGGGCCAGTGCGCATCGATCGCGGGCAGGGCGGCTTCCGCCGTTTCGTAGCAGACCACTTCCATATCTGCCAACTCCAGCGTCTGGGTGTTGGCCTGCCGGATATGCTTTTCATCGTCGATAAAGAGTACTTTATTGCTCGTTTTCATTCTGCTGATCCACTATGAGCAAGGAGATGACGAACCGGGCCCCTGATTCCGCCGGCTCAAGAACGATGGTGCCGCCCATCTCCTTGAGTATACGTTTACTAATCGTCAATCCCAGTCCAAGCCCCTGTCCCGGTTGTTTGGTCGTAAAAAACGGGTCGAAGATCTCTTTGACATGGTCCCCTGCAATACCGGGACCGCTGTCGTGAATAATGATTCTCGCCCGATCTTCTTCAACACAGGCGTCGATGGCGATCTCTTTCTCATGGCATGATTCAACTGCCTGCATTGCATTGTTCAAGACGTTCACCAGCACCTGCTGAAGCAGAACCTGGTTGGCTGATACCTGCAGGTTCTCCGGCTGAATTCGGACGTGCACAGCGATTTTGTTCTTCAGGATGCCGGAGGCCAGGATCTCCAATGCGCCGTCGATAACACCATGCAGCGGTACGATCTCCGGCTTGCCGCTGCTCTTTCGAGAAAACTCTTTCAACTGGATACCGATCTGGGCCATCCGGTCGGTGAGTTCGCTGATCTGGGCCATGTTCCAGGCCGCTTCGATCTTTCTGCCTTTTTCCAGAAATTGCCGGGCGTTATCGGCGTAGCTGCGGATAGCGGCAAGAGGCTGGTTCAACTCGTGATTGATCCCCGCCGACAATTGTCCCAAAGTGGCCATCTTGGCGGCGTGCACCAATTCCGATCGAGTTCGCCGCAATACATCTTCGGTGCTCTTTCGTTCCTGTATCTCGCTGAGCAGTTTCCGGTTGGCCTCGACCAGTTCGGCGGTTCGCTCCTGAACCCTGGTTTCCAGGTGCTCATTGGCTTCCTGCAAGGCCTGACGGCTCCGATCTTCAAAACGCTTAATCTCCGCCAACCGTCGCCGGCGTTGAGCGAGAACCGTCAGCAGCAGATAGGAAATCATGATCGCCGAACCGACCAGTACGTTAGTGGCGAGGATCCTCTTGCGCAGCGGACGGGTATCGGACAAGATATGGACGTTCCAACCGGCTTCGTCCATCACCCTGAACTGCTGCAGCACCGTTGCCGAGGTGGTGCCGCCCTGCTCATCGAGATTGATTACCTTACCGAAAGGATAATCTTGAATCCGGCGCATCGCGATAGGCTGAATATCGGCATCAGGATACCGCCGGCTTTTCTTGACCAGGGCCAACGTACGCGGCGAAATCTCGCCAATGGTGCGAAACCGCCAGTCGGGCCGAGTGGTCAAGAAAATGACGTCTTCGGGATCGGTAACGATAAACGTCGCGTCATGATACCCCCAGCTCTTTTCGACGGAGTCGATGTCGATCTTGATAACCACGGCGCCGAGAATCTCATGTTCCAGGCGCACCGGATAGGCAAAATAATAACCTCGTTTGATCGATGTCGTACCAAGGGCGAAATATCGACCGAGCTGTCCTTTCATGGCTTGCTGAAAATAAGGTCGGTAACTGAAATTACGTCCGACGAAGGGACGCTCGTCCTGCCAATTGCTGGCGGCAATGGTCAAGCCGTCCTTGTCCATCAGATAGGTGTCGGAAGCATTACTGATGTCGTTGACCGTCTGCAGGTAGCGATTGAAGGCCTCGATCCGCTCCCTCCCGCCCGGATTGATCAAAAAACCGACCAGATTCTTGTCCCGCGCAAGCATCTCCGGTAGGCTCTCATATTTCCCGAGCACTCCACGAAGGTAGAGGACAAACAGGTCGAGTTGAACGGAGCTTTGCTCGGCGAGTTCCTCGAGCCCTTTTTTATACGTCGCGGTCGATACGCCAAACAATACCAGCACCATCACGGCAAGCGTGGTAATCCAACCACTGACGGAGCGAATTGCAAGAAAATTGACGCTGTACATCTAAAGTCCGCTTCCCCTTTTCCCGATTTATCAAAAAAGAGCTTCGCTGCCGACAAGCGCTGCGCCGCACTGCTCTTTCTCGTTGACATCAGTTATGGACAATGGTAGCTCTACCTTTCTCTTGTTTGTTTTCAATACGTTAGCAAAGAGGTCATGATGTCTGCCCGCTTTTGGGTGCTCGTAACAGCGCTGCTTGTCACCTTTTCATGCTGCGGCTGTGCCGACAATACCGGTCGGTACCTGCCGGTCTACACCAATACGCCGCGCATCAGCACCCTCGGATTTTCGGTGCTCCCGCCGCCAGGCCAGGGCTGGTATGAGCGAGTCAACCGGGATAGCCTCTTTTATGTTAAAAAAGTGGATTCCGAAACATACTCGATCGCAAGTCGCGCCACGGAATTACATTTCAACGAGGAATTCCCCGAAATAAATGATTTTCTTGCCCATGTGAAAGAACGGAAACTGATCAGCGTTGATCCATCTCTGATCCGCAATGTCCAACTCTTTTTTGACGTCAGTGAAAAGTCCGAAAGGTGCGTCCGCTATCGGCAATGCTATGAAGACCACCGCGCCGAAGGATCGCACGAGCTCTCGGCTCAGCCGTTTACCAACGTCTCAAACACCGGTTTGATCTGTGTCCACCCCGACAATAATCGCCTCGGAATCGACCTTTTTTATCAGGAACGGCAGTCTTCCGGCAAGCCGACGCAATCTTTTGCCAGCGAGGGCGAATCCTTTTTAGCCAGTCTCTCCTTCCTCTCTCTTACCGCACAACGCTGAAAAATAAAACGCTGCTCCTTTTAGCGGCAGGAGATGTCCCGCTCGATCAATGCTTCTTTGACCTGCCGGATACCGATCTCACGGCGATGAAAGATGCCGGCGGCCAAGGCCGCTTCCGCTCCGGTTTGCTCGAACACCTCGATAAAGTGCTCGGGCCTGCCAGCTCCGCTTGAGGCGATGACCGGAATACTCACCCGTTCTTTGACATGATTGATCAACTCGATATCAAAACCGCTGTTGGTGCCGTCCCGGTCGATGCAATTGAGCAGGATTTCTCCGGCCCCGAGTCGCTCGCAGACGGTGACCAATTGAATGACATCGATATCCCGCCCTTCCCGCCCCCCTTTTACGGTGCATTGATACCAGCAGTATCGCTCGCCGCCTGGTCCAGGCTGCGCTGTGGCTATCACCTGATGAGTCGTTCGCTCCGGTTCGGAGACATAGATGCGACGGGGATCGACCGAGATGACCACCGCCTGTGCGCCGTATACTGCGGAAATCTGCTCGATGGCGCTCTTGCCGGTGGCCTGTCCGCTCGCCAGGAAGGCCTCGACGGTATACACCGCGTCGCTGCCGATCGATATCTTGTCCGCTCCTGATCGAAAATACTCGGAGGCGACATCGAGGGCGGTATGAAATACCCCGTCTGAATCGGTGAAGGCACGGATGCCGCCGCCGATAGTCAACGGCACGAATACCTTCTCCGACGTCCGCCGCAGCACCTCAAGCATCGGTTGGTCGGCAAGTGGGAAATCCCTGAAACCGGTAATATTGAGGAAGGTGATTTCATCGGCCCCTTCTTCGAAATAACGCTGGGCCAGTTCCACCGGTTTGCCGAGGTTGCGAACCTCGCCATCTGCCCGCACGTCGTATTGGTCACCCTTGGTCACCACCAGATCCCCCCGGTCGTTGCTGCGCACGTCAAGGCAGGCGATGACCCGTTTGGCCAGGTGCGTTTTATCACCGGCAACCGTGGTGCTGCCGGGTCGCACGGTGATCGACTCGTTTTCGAGAAACCGGCCCAGGATGGTGAGCCCGGGGGCACCGCTTTTTTCCGGGTGAAATTGAAACGCCGCGACATTGCCCCGACAGATTCCGGAAACAAACGATTGCCCGTAATCGGTTGTGCTCAACAGCCAGTGTTGGTCCACGTCCTCGATCCGGGCATGATAGGAGTGGACGAAATACAGTTTTTCACCGCGGTAGTCCTCAAACAACGAGCACTGGCGATGCAGCCGGATGCCGTTCCAACCGATCTGCGGCACGGTCAACCGCGGGTCGGTGAATCGCTGCACCGTTCCGGGCAGTACGCCGAGGCCGGGCACACCGGGCGATTCCGCGCTGGCTTCAAACATCGCCTGAAGTGCGACACAAATACCGAGAAACGGTTTGTCGGCGGCGATTCTTTGTTTGAGCGGTTCAACGTAGCCCTTTTCCACCAGTTTATTCATAACCGAGCCGAAGCTGCCGACACCGGGAAAAATCAGCTTTTCGGCCCGGAGTATATCCTTCGGCTCGGTGACGTCTTGTATCTCGCAGCCAAGTCGTCGGACGGCATTACGTACACTTCGAACATTGCCTGCGCCATAGTCGAGTAGAGTGATCATGATCAATTGATATGTGTCTGAGGGTTCGCAACAAAGGACTCTGAGCAACGAAGCACTATGTCAGTTCCGTCCGGTCTGCCGGCAGTCAAACCTTTTCGACAACGGTATAATAGGCTCCGTGGGCGCAGGATCGACAAACGGTGCGCCCTGCGACCCGCTCTTCCCTGCCATCCTGAACCCAGTCGCCGCATTGCTGACAGCACACCCGGCGTAACGGCCGGCCCGGCAGGTCGTTCTCGGCTATTGTCAGGCGAACCCGTTGCACCGCGAAGAGCGCTTCATCGGGCATCTCCTGGTACGCTGCCAGTTGCCGCTGATACCTGTCGACGATGTCCGGACGATACGTTCGCGCCGACTCCCGCGCCTCTTCCCGGGCGGTAATGCGTACCGCCGTTGCGGTCTCCAGATTTACAAAAGTTGCCGCCATGATACCGAGATCAAGCCAGCGCAAGGACCGTTTGCCCAGACTGCAGCCGGTAACGGACTGGATCGCATCGGTGGCGCAGCGGTCGATCTCGACAACCACATACAGTTTTTTTCGATCCACCCCTTTCGGCTCGTGTATACCGATCAGTCGCAACCCGAGCATACTCATGCGCACACCGATAACCTGCCCGGCGCAGAGATGACCGTGCAGAGCAACCGAATCGGCCAGTAATGCCTCGAACCGGTGGCGAGATCTGCTATTCAACTCGGCCCGCTCGCCACTCATCACAGGCCTCCGCCAGGCCGGCAGCCATGGCTGAAATCAGGGTCATAGAGCCGGGACCGGGCGGGCGGCTGCTTGCTGCCGAAGACCTTGCCGACGCAGATCATCGCGGTTTTGGCAATCCCGGCCGACTGCACGGCCGCAGCGATATCGGCAAGGGTTCCTGTCACCACCTGCTGGTCGGGCCAACTGGCCTTCATCACCACTGCCACCGGGGTGTCGATTGGGTAACCGCCGGCCAGCAGATCGGCAACAACGTCTTCGATCATCGCGACCGACAAAAAGATCATCATCGTCGCCCCCGCTGCACCAAGCCGAGGAAGGGACTCACGCTCCGGCACCGGGGTACGTCCTTCCCTTCTGGTGATGATAACGCTCTGGGTCACCTCGGGCAGCGTCAGCTCGACACCGAGCGCAGCCGCTGCAGCAAACGCCGAGCTAACACCGGGAACTACCTCGTAGGCGATGCCCCGTTGCTCGAGCCTGGTAATCTGCTCTGCGATGGCACCATAGAGCGACGGGTCACCGGTATGGACCCGGGCCACGGAACCGCCCTGGTCGACCACCGCCGCCATGATTTCGATCATTTCATCGAGGTGCAGTGCGGCGGAATCGTGCAGCGGCACTCGACACCCCGAGAATAACTCGGGATTCACCAGACTGCCGGCATAAATAATGCAGTCGGCGGTATCGATGAGCCGCCGGCCGCGTACCGTGATCAAGTCTACGGCCCCCGGTCCGGCGCCGATGAAATAGACCTTTCCGTCCGGCTTCGATTGTTGCTTAGTCATCGTTTCGTTCAGCCCTGATGATATCGATAGGGTTCAACCTGGTTTCTTTATTGTCGGCTCCGACAAACCGGCTGATCGATACCCGGCTCACTGTCACCCGATATCCACCATCGAGGAGCAACCGCGGAGCCTGCGACCGGGTCCGGTCACTCACCGCAGTCAACACGATTATCGTCGATCCGGCAATCGTGTTGAACAAACTGTTTAGTATCGATGGTAGATTACCGCCGGAACCGCCGATAAAGATCCGGTCCGGCAGCGGCAGCCGGGCAAGGGCAGACGGCGCCGTGCCCGGCACGACGATCAGATTCCAGCAGCGGAACCGCGATCGATTCGCCTGGATATTGGCACATTCCACGTCGTTCTTTTCGACCGAGTAGACCGTCAACTCGGGAAAGAGCCGGGCCGCCTCGATGCCGACCGAGCCGGAACCTGCTCCGATATCCCACAGCACTCCCTGCTGCGGCAAGGCAAGCGTGTGCAGCACAGCCGCCCGTACCTCGTTTTTGGTGATCAGGCCGCGACTATGCACCAGCTCTTGCTCCCGCAGGCCAAACCGCTGCTTGATGGTATCAGTGACAGGTGCCGTGTTACGCAAAATCAGGCAATTCGGTTCGTGAAAAACCTGCCCGGCGAGCGCCTGCGGATCCCCTGTCAGCAAACGTTCCCGTGAAGTCGCCAGACATTCGCCGACCGAGAGGTGATAACGCCCCGCCTCCTGCTCTCCGAATCGATCGATCAGAAAGCGGGCAACGGCGGCCGGCGAATTGACTCGATCGGTAAACAGAAACAGTTTTTCCGTTTGCAGTTTACCCTCGATCAGGTGCAGTGGTCGACCGTGCAGACTGAGAAACTGTGCGTCATCCCAGGGGATGCCGAAACGGGCAAAGCAGAGTTGCATGGTCGACAACGATGGCTCGAAAATGATCTCCCGGTCAGCAAATGTATCAGTCAGCAGACGGCCAAAACCGAAAAACAACGGGTCGCCAGTGACCGCAACGACGATCGGTCCGTCTCCCTCCTGATGCCTCCGCAATTCACCCAGGCAACTATGTAGCGGTGTTATGGACAGCCAGCGGACGTTGCCGGCGGCAGGTAGTTGCGTGATGATGATATCGCGTATGGCGGCGGAACAGACCAGGATTGCCACCGGTTGTGTCAACACCTGCCGCATCTTGTCGGGCAGCTGATCCCCCACCAAGCCGATAACGTGGATCGTCTTCATTGTTACGCCCTGTCGCCAACCTATGCCCGAGCCACTACCGTACTGTCGCTGCCGACCAGATAAACGTTCACGGGAGTCCCGCAACGTTGCTCGTAGTGCTGTCGTGCAAGGAGGCAGATCATTTCGATAACCGCATCATCTTGCCGACGGCGAAGGATGTCCAGCATCTCTCTGGCCGTATGGGCCTCGGCAACGGCCTGCAGGGTCGCCTCAGCCACATGGTGCTCTCGAAGAAACCGACAAATCGCCGCCACGTCCAGCATGCCGTGCCGCACATGAGTCTGGGCGATCCCCATGGCTCCTTTGAGCAATTTCGCCCACATTGCCGCCATGTGTACCCGCCGGAATGATCGCTTGCGCACTTCCTGCAGGGAAAAATCGAGATAATCCCCCATCATCACCAGCGCCTCTTCCGGCGCGCCGATCAGGGTCTCCACCACCCGTTCTGAAGTCCTTCCGGTCGACAAGATTATTTCGCTCAGACCGACCGCTTCGGCAACATCCATCGAAGCCGCTATGGTGGCCGTCCAGGCCTCGGCGGAAATCGGCCGAACGATACCGGTGGTACCGAGAATAGAGATGCCGCCAACAATTCCGAGCCGCCGGTTCAGCGTCTTTGCGGCCAGTTCCTCACCGGCAGGAACTTCGATACACACCTCTAACCGTTCATGCTCCGAGCAGTTCAGGGCACCAAGCACCTCGTCGACGGCGGCGCGGATCATCTGCAACGGCACCGGGTTAATAGCGGGGTGTCCGACCGGTACCGCCAGGCCGGGCTTAGTGACCCGGCCGACACCTCGCCCGCCGATTATCTGAATCTGCTCGGTACCCGTGCTGCCACCAGCGGGGCTACGACGCACCCAGGCGACAATTTCGGCCCGATTGGTGACGTCCGGATCGTCACCGGCATCCTTGATAACCCCCGCCCCACCGGCGCCGTCCGACAACCTGCCCCAAAGGACCTGAAAGACGAAACGCGAACCGTCCGGAAACGGTATCTCGACGTCTATCGGAGGGTTACCGCGCAACAGTGTCTCGGCGGCAGCCTTGGCTGCTGCCGCTGCACAGGCACCGGTAGTAAATCCTGAACGGAGACGCTTTTTCATAAAAGAAAAAGCCGCTTCCCATGGGGAGCGGCTTTTTACCCTGCCAGCATGCTAATCAAGTTACGCGTACGTATAATTCTCTTCGATTCGGCTATCATTCATGGTCGGGACGAGAGGATTCGAACCTCCGACCCCAGCGTCCCGAACGCAGAATTTTTGCACGTCTAGCGTATTGATTTTGCTTGACTTGAACCACTCTTTTCTTGTGAACATGTTTCATCAAGAAGATTGATCGCCCGCCGCTTCGACTGGCTGCTCGATTCCTGATAAATCTTGATTGTCATGTTGATGTCCTTATGCCCTACCATCTCGGATACCGCTTTCAGATCAGCCCCGGCGTCAAGCAACTATGTCACGAAACGATGACGGATCGAGTACTGCCTCAGCCTGCCGGTTATCCCGGCACGTTTCTTGGCCGTTTTCCATGCCGTTTTAATAGACGTCTTGATCCGCCGCCCTTTCCAGTAGACAATGTAGCCGGAACCACCGTCCTCGTCACGCCATTTCTTCATCTGCTCGACAAACGAGTCAAGCAGCGGCACCTCTCTGGACTCGAGCCCTCCTTTTTTGGCCGAGGTTATGCGCAGGACCTTTTCGTGATCACCGAAATCGTCCCAGGTAAGTGACAGCAATTCGACCGCTCCGGGCTGCAGTCCAGTATTAAACGCCACTAACATGGCCCGCTGAACGTGTGGTGCGGCTTTTGCCAGCACCTTCTGAAAGTCGTCGTCGCTGATCGGCCTGATCCGCTCCCCGTCTTTCTTTGGCATCTCATAGCCAGCCATCGGGTTGACGGCAATAATCCTACCCCGCACTCCCCAATTGAAAATGGCCCTGACGTATGACCGTTCCCGGTGTATCGTGACATGCTTGACCCCGTCTTTCGTCCGCTTCGCCCGATACTTGTCCAGTCGTCGGTCATGTCCCAGCCGGGACACCTCCAGACCTCCGAATTCAGGAAAGATGATCGACTTCATCTTCCAGTACCAGTTGTCAGCCTCCGTCTCCGACAGATCGTGAACCCGCGCAACCATATATTCATTTGCCAGTTCGGAAAAAAATACTCCAACAGGGTATCCGCCTACTCAAGTACGCCTCGCCGACGGGGAGCACGCAATCTGTTCCGGTGTAAGATTCCACGGAAGCAACGCCTCAGCAGGGCATGACGAGAGGTAAAGGCTTCTGCCAACCCAATTCTGGTGTTTTTTTACGAACGGCAGCAAAAAATAAGTGGGGGGCATTCTACGTATCAAATTACACGGACCCTTCGGTGTCAAAAATGAAAACTTCTCGTTTTAACCCCCGTCAACATACGTACCTAAAAAATGGTTCATCCGGCTGATATGGTTGCACTATGTCAAGAGACAAAAGGAGTACGCCCCCTTGTGAACGTGGGTTATGGTTGCCGTTTTTTCCACCCCATGGATAGAGGCGGAATCCTTTAGCGACGGTTGATCATACTGATATTCGCGGGTTGGTTACCGCCTGACTTCAGTTCGTCGCGAAGCTGCCTCTCTCTAAAGTCGAGAATCCAGGCAAAAGCCCTATCTCATGGTCGGAACGAGGGTTCTCCTAACCGAGATCGCGCCTCTATCCTTGGGGTGAAGTGTTAACTGATTTACTTGACTATTTATTCCTCTATGGAAAAATTAACAAGACCGTCTGCTCCCTCACTATGCACGCAAGGGTATCTGCCGCGATATGGCCCACAAAAATGCCGCCATTTCCCTGGCGATTGCGGTCACCGCTACCTGGTTGGATTTACCGCTTGTAATAAGACGACGATATCGGCTGCAAAGACGAAGCTGCGCCTTCCAGCCGATTTCAGCAACCTCGGCGGTCAGGTGTGCACGCCGATCGCGAAGCGCTCGGCTTACCCTTGCTGGAAACCGATATGCCCAAGCCCCCTGAACCAATACACGTCGAGCATGGCTGTTGCGACATTTAGTAATACCTCCTTGTCGTCGACTTTCTCCGCTGGAATGCTCAGAAGGAATCAATCCCAGGTAAGACATCACCTGCTCCGGGTGATCAAACCGGTTCAGGTCCCCAAGTTCCGCCACCAAAGTGACGGCAGCAATCATCGATACTCCGCGCATCGCCTGAAAGGCATCGACAACCGGCTTCATCCGCCAAGACTCTACTCTATCCCGAATGGATTCTGTCAGCCGTTCAACCCTGCGTTCACACTCCTCGATGCTATTGATATATTCTTGGAAGGCGATTTGCTGGGTGGAATCTACAAACGATTGGTCCGAAAGCCAGCGCCTGTGGGCCAGCGTCCATTTCTGCCGCCCGCTGTAGTTTCGTCCGTGACGGAGGAGAAAGGAGTTCAGCCGCTGTTTGGCCATCCTCTCAGCAATTTTGGCATCTTCTCGAGCACGGCTCAAATCGCGCATGGCTTCGTCCTCCGGGCGAGGGATATATAACGCAGTAAGCTCACCGGCACGGTGAAGGCGAGCCAAGGTGATCGCATCCCGCCGATCGTTCTTGACCCGGTCTCCTGTCTTTCTGGGTATCAGCGAGGGCGCCACGACCGGGCATTCGATACCCTGGTTTTGAAGATGACGGCAGAGGCCGTATCAACAGGGGCCGGCTTCGTATACAATCCGCAACTCCTTCTTCTTGTAGCCCAGCTTACGAACAAGCCGATCTACTTCAGTCGATTCTCCGCCAATTTTACCGTAGTGACGGACCTCCGCGTTTCGAGAACCGGCTGCGATAGCGACATCAATAGAGTTTTTGTGAACATCCAAACCGATAAAGATAAAATGTGTCATGGCCTGCCTCCTTGGTTATGGCTCTGTGGTGAAACCTCTCTTTTCCACCATAATCCACGTTCGCAAGGGGCAGGCCTTCTTTTTTACTGCAACCATTATGTCTAAAGGCGGTAAGAGTGCAAAAAAGAAGGAAGTAGTAGCAGTTGCGAGGAAACTTGCGGTTTTACTCCACCGTCTATGGAAAAACGAAGAGGAGTACAAGCCGCTCTATAAGCCACAATTAGAGGGACTGGCAATAGTATCATGAATAACATGGCTCGGCTGCAGCCCTCAAGGACAATGTTCCTTTTAGGAAAGGAAGCGAATTATGCGACAACCGTAGAGGTCCTGGTGAGTTGGTTGCAAAAGCAGGCGAGGAACATTCTCCTTGACCGCCTTGCTCACCAGGTTGGACCGACAAGTGTCGAAAGCGAAAGGATGTCTCTTTCGTCTCTGCAAAAGGATTGAAGGAAGGAAAGTTTAGATTCTGGAAGAGTACGTTTTTTGCCAAACCCAAATAGATGTCCCGTCCGGAAGATTGCGAAAGTACGCTAGATCCGTCATCAGCCAATGGCAGCAAAGAGATCGAACTAAAGGTTGCAGCTTCCACTACGGATTTTACTATGCATCAAGCTTATGTTTTGGTTCAGCGCGAATTGGAGAATTCCCCCATTTGAGTTAGTTTACTCACAAGGAGGAATTCACCATGAAACGAAAACGCAAAAACTATTCAGCCAACGAGAAGGTTGCCATTATCAAGCGCCATCTTGTTGACAAAGTGTCGGTCTCAGACCTATGCGACGAATATCTGCTCAATCCTACGGTATTTTACCGGTGGCAAAAAGAATTTTTCGAAAACGGTGCAGCCGCCTTTGAGAAAAGCGATGCTCGTCGGCAACGGGCCGAGCGGAAGCGCTTTGAAGAACTGGAGGCTAAGCTGCAAGTCAAGAA